>NZ_LUTN01000057.1 GCF_002111595.1 Lonsdalea britannica | reverse complement strand
GTGAAACGCCGTAGCGCCGATGGTAGTGTGGGGTCTCCCCATGTGAGAGTAGGGAACTGCCAGGCATTAATTTAAGTAGAAACCCTCAGCGCAAGCTGGGGGTTTTTGCGTTGGGGCGACGCGGACAGAGCCGCACTGTATCTGCACCGCGCCAGCACACAGCCCTTGTAGTCCCGCCCTTCGGTGATGGACACGGGGACACGATTGATGGCCATGAGTCGGGTTCTGCAAGTGTCTCCGTGGCTCATAAGACCGTTGTGATGACCTATTCCTGCTCAACAGCTTGCTCCCTTTACCCATCCTGACCCCATGCTTCCTTGATTCTGCACCTAGACTTATTTATCCCGCTGGTATCAGTCCTGAGTGAGGTTAAACTCTCTTTTGCCCCTGCTTTGTGATGACTCGGTACTGACCATGCCGATGAGGCGTCGCGCGAAGAGTCTGGCGTGAAATGCGAAAGGGCTGCCATGCGGTGGATAAGCCTGATGATGTCCGCCACCATTTAGACCCAACCCAACCCAACCCAACCCAACCCAACCTCAGGCCCAGACGCGGCTACGCCGCGCCCGGTCAGGTCTGCGCTACGTTTT
>NZ_LUTN01000056.1 GCF_002111595.1 Lonsdalea britannica | reverse complement strand
TTTCATCAGACAATCTGTGTGAGCACTTCACTAGCACTTCACTTTGGTAAGGAGGTGATCCAACCGCAGGTTCCCCTACGGTTACCTTGTTACGACTTCACCCCAGTCATGAATCACAAAGTGGTAAGCGCCCTCCCGAAGGTTAAGCTACCTACTTCTTTTGCAACCCACTCCCATGGTGTGACGGGCGGTGTGTACAAGGCCCGGGAACGTATTCACCGTAGCATTCTGATCTACGATTACTAGCGATTCCGACTTCATGGAGTCGAGTTGCAGACTCCAATCCGGACTACGACGCACTTTATGAGGTCCGCTTACTCTCGCAAGTTCGCTTCTCTTTGTATGCGCCATTGTAGCACGTGTGTAGCCCTACTCGTAAGGGCCATGATGACTTGACGTCATCCCCACCTTCCTCCGGTTTATCACCGGCAGTCTCCTTTGAGTTCCCACCATTATGTGCTGGCAACAAAGGATAAGGGTTGCGCTCGTTGCGGGACTTAACCCAACATTTCACAACACGAGCTGACGACAGCCATGCAGCACCTGTCTCAGAGTTCCCGAAGGCACTAAAGCATCTCTGCTAAATTCTCTGGATGTCAAGAGTA
>NZ_LUTN01000055.1 GCF_002111595.1 Lonsdalea britannica | reverse complement strand
ACGTTGACGCTCCACACGTTGCCGTTATCCGACGCCGTGACGGTGGTCTGGTAAGCCTGATCGCCAATCGTCACAGTGACGGTATCGCCGACCTGTACGTCGTTGCCGACGCGGCCGGTGATGGCCTGCGGCTGACCCGCTTCCGTGATATTGATGGTGTTATCACCGGTGACGTTATCGATGGTGATCGACGCTTCCGGCGCGGCGGTATCGACCGCGTAGTTGTGATCGGCCCCGGCGGTGGTGGCGTTGCCTGCACCGTCGGTGGTGGTGACTTCGGCGTGGATCTGGTTATTACCGGCCAGTACCTCGCCCGGTACCGTCACACTCCACACGTTGCCGTTATCGGATGCCGTGACGGTGGTCTGGTACGCCTGTTCGCCAATCGTGACGGTCACCGTATCGCCCACCTGCACGTCGTTGCCGACGCGACCGGTGATCGCCTGCGGCTGACCAGCTTCCGTGATATTGATGGTGTTATCACCGGTGACGTTATCGATGGTGATCGACGCTTCCGGCGCGGCGGTATCGACTGCGTAGTTGTGATCGGCACCCGCCGTGGTGGCATTGCCCGCGCCATCCGTGGTGGTGACTTCGGCATGGATCTGGCT
>NZ_LUTN01000054.1 GCF_002111595.1 Lonsdalea britannica | reverse complement strand
TGCGCCTATCGTTACGGTAAACTGAAGCCCGGTCATGCTTGCCACGTTATCCCTCTCCTTTTTCCCTGACGCCACGGCGACCGCCTATTGAGATGGCGGAATTCAGCGCTGTGATAATACGACAGTTCAATTACCTGAATGGATGCTGTGGTCTGCGTCCGCGCACACCGCAACACCCGTCACACAACGGAAAACCCGGGCCAGAGGCCCGGGTGGTCGGCATTACGCTTCGACCGGCGCACGCCAGTCATCAGAACCTGAAGTCCCGGCGACGGTGTGTTCCCAGTCGATTTTGCGGTAGGACATGGACACCTGGATAAGCTGGGTGTAGTCCAGTTTGGACGGGTCCTGGCAGTGCGGCATCTGGCAGTCGATGTCCACGATGGTCGCGTCGGTCAGCGTGGTGGAGAAGAAGTGCTCCTGCTTACCTTCTACCGACGTGCGGTACCATTTCAGGGTCACGGTCGGCAGCATTTCGCCGGACGCCAGGGAGTTGTACATCAGCGGGACGGCTTTGTTCAGCGCCACGGTGAATTTGAACGGCTTGTGCACACGCTGGCCGGACGGCTGACCGGACTGCGGGTCAGTCGGTACGGTCACAACGTGGTTGAATTCCTGCACCAA
>NZ_LUTN01000053.1 GCF_002111595.1 Lonsdalea britannica | reverse complement strand
GCCGGGCGAGGTGCTGGCCGGTAATAACCAGATCCATGCCGAAGTCATCACTTCCGATGCGGCCGGTAACCCGACGACGGCCACGGCAGATCAGGGCTATGTGGTAGATACCACTGCGCCGGAAGCGTCGATCACCATCGATAATGTGACCGGCGACAACACCGTCAATATCGCCGAAGCGGGTCAGCCGCAGGCGATCACCGGTCGCGTCGGCAACGACGTACAGGTCGGCGATACGGTGACCGTCACCATCGGTGACCAGTCTTACCAGACTACCGTCACCGCGTCGGATAACGGCAACGTGTGGAGCGTCAACGTGCCGGGCGATATCTTGGCCGGTAACAGCCAGATCCACGCCGAAGTGACCACCACCGACGGTGCAGGCAACGCCACCACCGCCGGGGCCGATCACAGCTACGCGGTCGACACAGCCGCGCCGGAAGCCAGCATCACCATTGATGATGTAACGGCAGACAATACGCTGAACATCGACGAAGCCGGACAGCCGCAGGCCATCACCGGCCGTGTCGGCAACGACGTGCAGGTGGGTGATACGGTCACCGTCACGATTGGCGATCAGGCTTACCAGACCACCGTCACGGCGTCCGATAACGGCAATGTGTGGAGCGTCAACGTGCCGGGCGAT
>NZ_LUTN01000052.1 GCF_002111595.1 Lonsdalea britannica | reverse complement strand
CGCGCCTATCGTTACGGTAAACTGAAGCCCGGTCATGCTTGCCACGTTATCCCTCTCCTTTTTCCCTGACGCCACGGCTACCGCACGCCCCGGAGTGTATCTCCGTGCGCCCGCGATACCGCCGTGATGGTGGACGGTACTTTTGTGTGCTTTTTATCTTTGTGCTTTTGCTGTGGCCTGGGTCTGCCCACGCCGCAACATCCGTCGATGATGGCGGTGGTGACCGCCAGAAGTGGAAAACCCGGGCCAAAGGCCCGGGTGGTCGGCATTACGCTTCGACCGGCGCACGCCAGTCATCAGAACCAGAGGTCCCGGCGACAGTGTGTTCCCAGTCGATTTTACGGTAGGACAGAGACACCTGGATCAGCTGGGTGTAGTCCAGTTTGGACGGGTCCTGGCAGTGCGGCATCTGGCAGTCGATGTCCACGATGGTCGCGTCGGTCAGCGTGGTGGAGAAGAAGTGCTCCTGCTTACCTTCTACCGAGGTGCGGTACCATTTAGGGTCACGGTCGGCAGCATTTCGCCGGACGCCAGGGCGTTGTACATCAGCGGGACGGCTTTGTTCAGCGCCACGGTGAATTTGAACGGCTTGTGCACACGCTGGCCGGACGGCTGACCGGACTGCGGGTCGGTCGGTACGGTCACAACGTGGTTGAATTCCTGCACCAG
>NZ_LUTN01000051.1 GCF_002111595.1 Lonsdalea britannica | reverse complement strand
CGGGTTCTGCTGATACCACGGCGTCAGCGCCGCCGGGTCCAGCGCCTCTCCGCCGAAAATCACGTAGCGCAGCGCGTGCGTCTCATGGCTGTCAGCCTGCGCCGCCGTCAGTTGGCGGAAGACCCCCGGCGTCTGGTTTAGCACCGTTACGCCTTCCCGGCACACCAGTTGGTACAGCGCCTGCGGCGAGCGCGTCACCGACTGCGGCACCACCACCAGGCGTCCGCCGTGCAACAGTGCGCCCCAGATTTCCCACACCGAAAAGTCGAATGCGTACGAGTGGAACAGCGTCCAGATGTCGTGGTGGTCGAAATCGAACAGGGCCTGCGTTGCACTCAGCAGGCGGGTGACATTACGGTGTTCAACCATCACGCCTTTGGGCTGGCCGGTCGAGCCGGAGGTGTAGATGAGGTAGGCCAGGTGATGCGGCATCAGGCCCAGCGAAGCGGCGGGGATGTTCTCATCCGAATAATGCGTCCAGGGTCGCGCGTCGCCGTCCAGCACCACCTGCGGCAGCGTCGGCGGCAGGTCGCCCAATGACGGCAGACTGCCGAGACAGGTCAGCAGCACCTCGGGGGCGCTGTCTTTCAGCATGTAGTGCAGACGCGCCTGCGGGTAGTCGGGGTCCAGCGGCACATAGCCCGCTCCGGCCTTGAGGACCGCCAGAATGGCGACGATAAGCTCGCTGCCGCGCGGC
>NZ_LUTN01000050.1 GCF_002111595.1 Lonsdalea britannica | reverse complement strand
GTAAGCATCCCGGTAAACCAAACCATTCACTTTTAGAGATCTTCCGACATACTGATTATGTCCCCTTAAGGAGATCGCCATGCGTAAAGCCCGATTTACTGAGCACCAGATCATCGCCGTCCTGAAGTCCGTCGAAGCCGGGCGGACCGTCAAAGACGTCTGCCGCGAGGCCACGATTTCTGAAGCCAGCTATTACAATTGGAAGGCGAAATATGGCGGTATGGAAGCTGCTGATATCAAAAAAATCAAAGATCTTGAGGACGAGAATCGTCGTCTCAAACAGATGTTCGCCGACCTGAGTCTGGAATGTCGGGCACTGAAAGACATTATTGAAAAAAAGCTTTAAAACCAGCGATAAAGCGTGAGCTTGTCAGCTATCTGACGACGCAATTTTCGATGAGCTTACGCCAGGCGTGCAGGACATTATCGTTGAGCAGGACGGTGTATTTTTACCAGCCCGATACCCGCCGGGATGAGCCCGTGATCCAGGCGCTAACAGAAATGGCTGAGCGTTATCCACGGTATGGCTTTAAGAAACTGTTCCTGGTGCTGCGCAGGCAGGGCAACGCCTGGAACCATAAGCGAGTTCATCGAATTTACTGTCTATTAAAACTGAATTTTCGCCGCAAGGGAAAACAACGTCTGCCGGTACGCAACCCGGCACCGCTGGCAACGCCGGAGGCGCTGAACCAGAGCTGGTCTATTGATTTTATGCATGATGCACTGGTCTGCGGCAGACGTTTCAGAACCTTCAATGTGGTGGATGATTTTAATCGCGAAGCGCTGGCGATAGAAATCGACCTGAATATTCCGGCACAGCGTGTCGTCAGAGTGCTGGACAGGATCGTGGCCAGTCGCGGATATCCGCTGAAGATGCGGATGGATAATGGGCCTGAGCTGGTCTCACTGACGCTGGCACACTGGGCTGAAGAGCATGGTGTGATGCTGGAGTTTATTAGTCCGGGGAAACCGACACAGAATGCCTTTATCGAACGTTTTAACCGGACATACCGGACAGAAATCCTGGATTTTTACCTGTTCAGAACGCTGAATGAAGCACGGG
>NZ_LUTN01000049.1 GCF_002111595.1 Lonsdalea britannica | reverse complement strand
TTATCAGCAATTAAGCGATAACTTTAGCAACCACGCCGGCGCCTACTGTACGGCCACCTTCACGGATTGCGAAACGCAGACCGTCGTCCATCGCGATCGGAGCAATCAGGTTAACAACCATTTTGATGTTGTCGCCTGGCATAACCATTTCAACGCCTTCCGGCAGTTCGATGGTGCCCGTTACGTCAGTTGTACGGAAGTAGAACTGCGGACGGTAGCCTTTGAAGAACGGAGTATGACGGCCGCCTTCATCTTTGCTCAAATATAAACTTCAGATTCGAACTGCGTATGCGGTTTGATTGAACCTGGTTTAGCCAGTACCTGACCACGTTCAACTTCGTCACGTTTAGTACCACGCAGCAGAACACCAACGTTCTCACCCGCACGACCTTCGTCCAGCAGTTTGCGGAACATTTCAACACCGGTACAAGTCGTTTTGGTCGTGTCTTTGATACCCACGATTTCAACTTCTTCACCGACTTTGATGATGCCGCGCTCTACACGACCGGTAACAACAGTACCACGGCCAGAGATAGAGAATACGTCTTCGATCGGCAGCAGGAACGGCTTGTCGATAGCACGCTCTGGTTCCGGGATGTAGCTGTCCAGCGCTTCTGCCAGTTCTACAATCTTCGCTTCCCACTCAGCTTCGCCTTCCAGCGCTTTCAGCGCAGAACCACGGATTACCGGAGTGTCGTCGCCCGGGAAGTCGTACTGAGACAGCAGCTCACGAACTTCCATTTCAACCAGTTCCAGCAGCTCTTCGTCATCAACCATGTCACATTTGTTCAGGAACACGATGATGAACGGAACGCCTACCTGACGACCCAGCAGGATGTGCTCACGAGTCTGCGGCATCGGGCCGTCAGTCGCTGCAACTACCAGGATCGCGCCGTCCATCTGGGCAGCACCGGTGATCATGTTTTTCACGTAGTCGGCATGCCCTGGGCAGTCAACGTGCGCGTAGTGGCGAGTCGGGGTATCGTACTCAACGTGAGAAGTGTTGATGGTGATACCACGTGCTTTTTCTTCCGGCGCGTTATCGATCTGGTCGAATGCGCGAGCAGCACCGCCGTA
>NZ_LUTN01000047.1 GCF_002111595.1 Lonsdalea britannica | reverse complement strand
TGAAGTGGTTTACTGAATTTGGCCACCTGAACAGAGGTGATATGCTCACCTCAGAACAACACAGGTGCTCCAATGAAAAGAAGAAATTTTAGTCCTGAATTCAAACGCGAATCTGCTCAGCTGGTTGTCGATCAAAACTACACCGTCTCTGATGCCGCCAAGGCTATGGATGTAGGTCTTTCCACGATGACGAAATGGGTCAAACAACTGCGTGATGAGCGTCAGGGCAAAACACCAAAAGCCTCCCCGATAACGCCGGAACAAATCGAAATACGTGAGCTCAGGAAGAAGATGCAACGTATTGAAATGGAAAACGAAATATTAAAAAAGGCTACCGCGCTCTTGATGTCAGACTCCCTGAACAGTTCTCGATAATCGGGAAACTCAGGCGCGTTATCCTGTGGCCACACTCTGCCATGTGTTCGGGGTTCATCGCAGCAGCTACAAATACTGGAAAAACCGTCCTGAAAAGCCAGACGGCAGACGGGCTATATTACGCAGTCAGGTACTTGAGCTGCATGGCATCAGCCACGGTTCGGCCGGAGCAAGAAGCATCGCCACAATGGCAACCCAGAGAGGCTACCAGATGGGGCGCTGGCTTGCCGGCAGGCTCATGAAAGAGCTGGGACTGGTCAGTTGCCAGCAGCCGACTCACCGGTATAAACGTGGCGGTCATGAGCACGTTGCTATCCCGAACCATCTTGAGCGACAGTTCGCCGTAACGGAGCCCAACCAGGTGTGGTGCGGTGATGTGACCTATATCTGGTCAGGTAAACGCTGGGCGTACCTCGCCGTTGTTCTCGACCTGTTCGCAAGAAAACCAGTGGGTTGGGCAATGTCGTTCTCGCCGGACAGCAGACTCACCATGAAGGCGTTGGAAATGGCATGGGAAACTCGCGGTAAGCCCGCTGGGGTGATGTTCCACAGCGACCAGGGCAGTCACTATACAAGCAGGCAGTTCCGGCAGTTACTGTGGCGATACAGAATCAGACAGAGTATGAGCCGGCGCGGAAACTGCTGGGATAACAGCCCAATGGAGCGCTTCTTCAGGAGTCTGAAGAACGAATGGGTGCCGGTGACGGGTTACGTAAGCTTCAGCGATGCAGCTCACGCCATAACGAACTATATCGTTGGATATTACAGTGCACTAAGACCGCACGAATATAATGGTGGGTTACCACCAAACGAATCGGAAAACCGATACTGGAAAAACTCTAACGCGGTGGCCAGTTTTCGTTGACCACTAC
>NZ_LUTN01000046.1 GCF_002111595.1 Lonsdalea britannica | reverse complement strand
TTAGACTGGCCCCATAGATCACCAGACACTTCGACTCTCTTAAAATAAGAGGTAGTCTTGGAACTATGTTTAATACCAGTCAGAACGATAAGATGGTTGACGTGTTATCAGGGCCTGAACGGCGTCGCCGCCGTACTCCGCAGGAAAAAATTGCCATTATTCAGCAGACTATGGAACCCGGTATGACCGTGTCTCATGTCGCGCGCCTGCATGGCATCAATGCAAACCAGATATTCAAATGGCGCAAGCAATATGAAGACGGCTCGCTGACGGCTGTTGCATCGGGCGAGGAAGTAGTGCCGGCCTCCGAGCTCGCTGCCGCCAATAAGCAAATCCGCGAGCTCCAGCGCCTTCTGGGCAAAAAGACGATGGAAGCCGAGATCCTTAAAGAGGCCGTGGAGTTCGGTCGGGCAAAAAAATGGATTGCGCATGCGCCCTTGTTGCCCGGGGACGACGACTAACCGACGTCTGCCGGAGTATTGGTGTGTCGCGTGCGCAACTGAGCATCAGGGTTCACCGGCCTTCTGACTGGCAGGATCGCAGACGGCAGCCCCGTTCTGACGATACCACCGTATTGTCCCGGATAAACATGGCGGTGGCTGACCTGCCGACGTATGGTTATCGCCGTGTATGGGCGCTGCTGCGACGGGAGTCGGAGCGGGACGGCCTGCCTGTGGTTAATGCGAAGCGGGTGTATCGCATTATGAGAACGCATAATCTGCTTCTTGAACGTAAACCCGCTGCTCCTTGCCGTAAGCGGGCCCATAAGGGGCGCGTAGCAGTAGCGGAAAGTAACCGGCGCTGGTGCTCAGATGGCTTTGAGTTCCGCTGTGATAATGGCGAAAAGCTGCGGGTGACCTTCGCGCAGGACTGCTGCGACAGGGAGATCATTGACTGGGCAGCGAGCACCGGAGGCTATGACAAAGAAACGGTGCAGGATGTCATGCTGGGTGCGGTGGAAAAACGCTTCGGAAGGCAGTTGCCAACAGAGTCGCTGGAGTGGCTGACGGATAACGGTTCAGCCTACAGGGCTCATGAAACGTGGGCGTTCGCCCGGTTGCTGGGACTGGAGCCTTGCACGACAGCAGTGCGAAGCCCGGAAAGCAACGGCATGGCAGAAAGCTTCGTGAAGACGATAAAACGGGACTACATCAGCATCATGCCGAAACCGGACAGCCAGGCAGCGGTGATGAATCTGGCGGTGGCGTTCAGTCATTACAACGAACATCATCCGCATAGTGCACTGGGATATCGCTCACCACGGGAATATATACGCAGGAAGTTATCGCAACCGTAAGAGAGCAAAAACGTCTGGATATATAGGGTCAAATCCA
>NZ_LUTN01000045.1 GCF_002111595.1 Lonsdalea britannica | reverse complement strand
TATCTCCCCCTAACCTCACCAATGCAATTCATCGATTCATCCTTAATGCCCTGATTCATATGCAGAGTCTTAACGTACCCGCGTTCAACATCTCAGCCGTCAGCACCAAACAAAAACATTCATACCTACAGCGCCGTCATACACATTATGTTTGCTCACGGCTTACGATCAGTAAGCTTTAAGGGCAATCCGTTCATATCCATCCTGACCCCAGCCACAATAATTATCACAGTGGGAGAGTGATAACTGTTGGTCACAGGTTTTTCCGTGATTGAAATAGATTTTCGGTGTTTTTTTAGTCGACGAATGAGTGACGTGCGGAAAATATCTCCCCCAAAAATTTCCGCCGTTTTCGGGCGTTGTGTCTTCACACAGACTATTCCCCATCTTTTCCCCCTACCTTTCATTGCAACATAAACGCTTTTATCGATTCGTTAATCGAAGCGACGTAAAAGTAAGGTGCGGCGAATCATTCAATGTCCAAGGTACCGTGGTGGCCACCTTCGCCCAGCAGAGCGACGGCGCCGTGACTTCGCGACATAATCTTCTGGGCCGCTTGCAGCATTTCTATGCTGACAGCGATTTAGCTATCGCTGATGTGCCTCTCCCCCCTCCTGAAGGCAGGCTCGAAGACAGCCTGCCGCGTTCAATTTTATTCGACAGGATATTGATTTATCGATAGAAAAAACGCCATTAGCCGCAGAAACCGATGGCCCGGCGATCAGGCGCCATCGATTTTTTTCCCAGCCGGAAAATAGCGATAAAGCGTGGAGCGTCCGATGCCGTAGGTGAGCGAAATCTGTTGTCGGTCATAACCGTTGGCCAGGAGTCGGGCGATCATCTCGCGGTCCGTCGGAGACAACGCCTTCGGCCTTCCCCCTATCCGCCCCTGTGCGCGAGCGGCGGCCATGCCCGCCAGAGTGCGTTCGACGATCAGCTCCCGCTCCATCTCCGCCAACGCGCTCATGACATGAAAGAAAAAGCGGCCCATCGCCGTGCCGGTATCGATACTGTCGGTCAGGGAGCGGAAATGTATCCCGCGCTCGTGCAATTCGGAAATCAGCGCGATGAGGTTTTTCACGCTGCGCCCCAGTCGGTCCAGCTTCCACACGATGAGCGAATCGCCCTTTTCTAAGCACTTCAACGCCCGCTTTAGCCCCGGCCGGTTCTCAACCTTACCGCTCATTCGATCTTCAAAAATCTGGTCACAACCTGCGCTAATTAATGCATCGCGCTGTAAATAGTTCGATTGGTCACTTGTTGACACCCTCATATAGCCGATTTTTGCCATTTCCCCTCCCGATTCACGGCTGTGATGACGGGGGATTGTGGCAAATCGCGTCGCGGTAGGCA
>NZ_LUTN01000044.1 GCF_002111595.1 Lonsdalea britannica | reverse complement strand
CTTGACCTGCTGTCGGCGCACCAGACGTCCGGCCCGGTCGTAGGTGTAATACATGTCGTCGCGCTGCACCAGACGGCCGGCTTCCCACTCGGTCAGCCGTCCTTGCTCCTGCGGCAGACCGGTGCGGGTATAGTGGTAGTCGGTCTCGGCAGTCGGTGTTCTGCCCGCGCCGCCGGTCAGAACCGACAGCACCCGGCCGGTCTTGTCCAACCGGTAGCCTTCACTGTCGCGATTGGTGCGCACGCCCGTCAGGTTGCCCGCGCCGTCGTAGCGGTACTCCCGCGTCTGCTGCGCCTGTAGCCGTCCGTCGTGCGCCTGACCGCTCATCTCGCGCGTCAGCCAGCCCATCGCGTCGTACTCGCGCGTTTGCAGGAAGCGCCCGCCCCGGCGTTCGCTCTCGCGCCCGGCGGCATCGTGATTTATTGTCAGCGCCGCACCGTCCGGCAGCACCACCTGCTTGAGCTCACCGGTCCGGCTGTAGCGGAAGGTGCTGGTCAGTCCTTCCTCTTCCTCTTCCTCTTCCTCTTCCTCTTCCTTTTCTTCTTTCGACCACAGCAGGGTGCGCGTGACGCTGTGCTCATCGTAGGCTCTGCGCACTTCCGTGCCGTTCTGCCACTCGCGCACTACCCGGTCGCGCAGGTCGTAAGATTACCGGCTGGAAGGGGCGACGGATGAAGCGGCTAAAGCAAGATTTGAAGACCGCGAGTTACTGCGGCAGTTTCAGGAAGTCGAGCAGTTGCCCGATGAGGATAAGGAAGTGATTAAGAAGTTGCTGGATGCCTTTTTAACCAAGAAGCAGTTACAGGTGCTGGCAAAGTAACGGAGCTAACGCGGAACTGACGCGCTTGCAACACGTCAGCCCGCTCACCACAACCAACTGGAAGGAGTTGACTATGGCTAAGGCACATTCTAAGTCAGGCGTCACCGTTAATAAAGCAACCAAAACAGCGCGTTACTACACCGTGGGATACGCCCCGCAAAACGGCAGGCCTAACCCGCCTTCCGCCATCAACCTTAAAGGTCGCTGGCTCGAAGAATGTGGCTTTATGACCGGGATGCCGATCACCGTGACGGTTGAGCGGGGGAGACTGGTGATTGAGACCGAGATTAATCTATGACGGCACATACGATAAGCAGTAGGTAAAAAATAGCCGGAAGGATCGTTGGGATCGCTTTCGGCTTATTATTAAATTATTCGTCCAGTATCGATATTGTTATTTCTGCGGCCTCTTTTATATCAGGATTGTCAGATCCTAACGATATCTCAAGCCCAGCCCTGAACATTTCATCACTGAAAGCTGCTGATACCTGAGTTACCCAGTATCTAACGCTATCAGGTGTATTCTTATCTTCGAGAATGATTTTTATTTCTTTTTTTACATCATCGGGATTGCATTGATAGAAAAAATCTTCAACTAACTGATAAACGCCCCAACCATCACCTTCACCATAAGATCTTAAAAATAGACTGATGGCTCTGGCATCAGGCTTATCAACAAAATAGCGTCTAACTTCATCATATCTATCAATTTTATCTTGAGACAAGAGCGCATCGGAAGGCATCGGCTGATTTTGAGAAAGAAAATCCAGAGCTTCTTCTGTATTCATGTTTATTGCCCCAATGTTTTCCAAAGTTCTTTGTTCTGCCTAATTAACTCACCCAATTGGCGATTTATAACATCTCGGCTATAACCCGCATTGCCCAATATTTTACGCAAGTCAACAATATCTCTAGCCAAATACTCCCGATTACTTAAACCACGAACCATCGGTTTTTTGTAAGTCCAAGTCAATTCGTGAAGGTCTTTTCGCATATTAATTGTTATTCCTCGCCCATGAGTTGTTGGGCTTGCCGCATTTTGAATAGCATGGTGAGGGGTATGCGTAGGATTCAATCCAGATTTAATGTTAGCCCCCCTGACTTGGCTATATGTTCCTACGTATAAGTCTTCCCCAGATTTAGCTAATTGACACTTCGCCAACCCCAGCGGATCAACCCAAGTATTGGGATTGTGCACATAAGCATAATTGCTTTCCCCCCCCAACACCCCTATCGGATCCGGCGAGATATACCCGCCGCCGGTGGGA
>NZ_LUTN01000043.1 GCF_002111595.1 Lonsdalea britannica | reverse complement strand
AGCGCAATCGCCACCCGGCTGTCGGGCCGCACGCCCTGCGCCATCAACGCGCGAGCCAGCTGGTTGGCGCGGCGGTTCAGCTCGCCGTAGCTCAGCGAACGCCCCTCTGCGCTCACCGCCACGGCCTGCGGCCGGGTGTCGGCCTGCTGTTCGAACAGCTCATGGAGACAGAATGGAGGCGGAGTCGAACAGAAGTCGCCGCCGCCTTCCGCGATGACCTTCATCCGTTCTGCGGCCGATAAAATGCCCAGCGCACACACCGGCCGGGTTGCATCATCTCGCAGCGCCCGGGCCAGATTCTCCAGCGCCGTTTGCATATGGTCGGCCACCCGCGCGGCATCCACCGTCGAGCAGGACTGTACTGTCAGAGTCAAACCAGAGGCCTGATCGTCGACATTCAGCAACAGAGGATAGTTAGTGCGTTCGTCCGCACTCAGCACCTCGATTCCCTCGGCCATCGTCATGACCTTGTGATGAGGATTGAGATCGGTATGACGATAGTTCAGCAGCGCGCTGAATAACGGGGCCGGGGCGGGAACGCCGCTGCATCGCTGCGCCAAAGAAAGAGATGCGTGTTCATGCCTTAATAGCCCGGCCAATCGCGTTTGCGTTTGGCTGAGCGCCTCTGCCACCGAACAGTCCGCCAGCGTCAACCGTAGCGGCAGCGTATTGATGAACATACCTAGCGCCTGTTCCGCCCCGTCCCGCAGTCGCCCAATCAGCACCGTGCCGAAGACCACGTCGTCACGTCCGGAGAGTACGCTCACCACGCGCCCCCAAGCCAGATGCACCAGACTGGCGACGCCGACGCCGTGGACTTTGCCCTGCTCACGCAACGCGGCGACAAGCTCGGCAGGCAATGGGGCAATCGCTTCGCGGGTTTCGCGACCATCCTGCTGATTATCCGTCAAACCGTACGGCAGCGTCGACTCCGTCACGGTTCCCAATAGTTGTCGGAAAAACGCTTCCTCCATCGTGATGTTACGCCCCTGACGCACCTGCGCCACATGACCACGGAACTGGAATGGCGTCGGCAGCTCGGCATCCTCGTCTTGCAGCAAGGCCAGCGCTTCGTTGACCAGCAGTTGCAACGACGTCGCGTCATCCACCACGTGGTGGTACAACAAGGTCATCAGCCACCGTTCATTAGGCCGATCTTCCGCGATCTGCGCTGCCAGCAGCGGCGCGCGATCCATCTCAAGCCGGGCTGGCCGTACACTCAACAGCTGATTGACGGAGCATCCCCCGTGAGGACGGAGTTCAACGTGGCTCACCGGCAGCGTCGCCGTACGCCACACAACCTGCATCGGTTCACGCACGCCTTCCCAACACATCGCGGTACGCAGTACGTCATGACGAGCCATGACAAGATTGAGCGCCCGAATGAACTTATCCAGCCGCGCCCGGCTGTCAAACGCCATCAGAATATGCAGCAGATAAGGATCCTGATGTTCAGACGTCAGAGAGTGATACAGAAGCCCTTCCTGCAAGGGCGTCAGGGGATAGATATCCTGCACGGCCGCCGCCCCGCCCGGCACCGTCGATACGATCCGATCAATCTCGATTTGTGAGAGTGTCGTCAGCGGCAACATCGCCGGGGTGATCCGCGTACATCCGTCCGGGATCGCGCAGTCAGGCACGGCGACGTCATGCGTGCCGCCGACTGCCGCCGCCAACGCCGCCAGCGTCGGCTGTTCAAACAGCACCCGGACGTCCGCATTCAGACCGATCGCTCGCATCTGGCGCATAAGCCTGACCGCCAGCATAGAGTGGCCGCCCAGCTCAAAAAAGTGGTCATGACGGCCGACCTGTTGCAGATCCAGCACGTCTTCCCAAATCCGCGCCAACGCGCTTTCTACCGGTCCTTGCGGCGCAGTATAAGTGCGCATGGCGCGCGCATCTGTATCCGGCGACGGCAGCGCACGGCGATCCAGCTTGCCGTTAATAGTCAGGGGCAAGCTCGCCAGACGGACATAGGCGGCCGGCAGCATGTATTCCGGCAGCGTCTGGCGTAAAAAGTCGCGTAGCGTTTGTACGCGGGGTTCATCCACGCCCGCCGAGGTGTTCGGGATGTAATAAGCGACCAGCTGCGTGCCTCGGTCACTGTCTTCTCGCGCCACCACCACGGCGTTATCCAGCTGCGGATGCATCGCCAATCGACGCTCGATCTCCCCGAGTTCGATACGAAACCCACGGATCTTGACCTGAAAATCGTTACGCCCGAGGTACGCTACCGTGCCGTCTTCCCGCCAGCGGCCCAGATCGCCGGTGCGGTACATACGCGCGCCAGCCTCCCCACAGAACGGGTCGAGCGGGAATCGCGCTTCCGTCAGCGCAGGCTGATTCAGATAGCCCCGCGTCACCCCGGCGCCGCCGACATACAGTTCGCCCGTCACGCCCAGCGGCACTGGCTCGCCATGACTATCCAGCAGGTATAACCGCAGGTCCGGCAGCGGCTTGCCTATCGGGCTTTCCCCCGCAGGCATCTCTGCCGACAGCGGACAGTGCGTCACATGCACCGTCGTTTCGGTGATGCCGTACATGTTCACCAGCTGCGTTTCCGCCTG
>NZ_LUTN01000042.1 GCF_002111595.1 Lonsdalea britannica | reverse complement strand
AAAACGCGCTTTATCCGGGATATCCGCGCCGTTTTGACCTTTTTCCATTTTGCCGGACAGCGAGTTCGTCACCGTGGCGGCGAAGTTGGCATCGTTGCCGAGCGCCGCTGACAGCTCTTTCAGCGTGTCCAGCGCTTCCGGCGAACCGTCCACCAGCGCATTGATGGCCGACTTCACGAAGGCCGTTGTCGCAATCTGCGTGGTATTCACGCTCGCCTCGGCGGTCGGCGCGGTGGGAGTACCGCTCAGCGCTGGGCTGTTTAGCGGGGCCTTTTGCGCAATGCTGTTGGTTATCGTCGTCGCAAAGTGCGGGTCATTACCCAGCGCGACGGACAGCTCTTTCAGCGTATCCAGCGCCGCCGGAGAGCCATCGACCAGCGCGGCCACCACGCTTTTCACAAACGCCGTCGTCGCCAGCTGATCGCTGTTGCTGTCGCTCGCGGGCGTCGGCGCTTTCGGCATGCCGCTGAAGGTCGGATTCAGCTTCGGCGCGTACTGCGTGTGCGGGTCGGCCGCGGATTCGTGCTGCGAAAGACCGGCGCTGGTCGCGTCCAAATTGTCTTTAAGGTAGCGGGTGCGATAGGCCAGCTCCTGCGCCTGACGGTTGGATATCCCGCCGGGGCCGCCCACCACCGGGTCCGAGGTTTCCAACTGGTATATACCGTCGGTCCACTCGGCTTTTTCTGTTAACTCTGCCATTAGGCACTCCCGTAGTTGTAACTATTGTCATAGATTGCCGTGCGGTTGTAGCGAATCGGCACGGCGGTATATTCGATGCTGGCCAGATGGCAACGCGCGGGGGCGATGGCCTCTAGCGTGCGGCGCAGCATCTGCGCCTGATCGTTGGTGATCGGCTGCTGCAACAGCACGCGGTAAACCGCCCATTTGCTGGCGTCGCCGTACACGAACAGGTTGTTGTAACGGCGTTCGCCGTCGTAATTGAGGCGTCCGATATGCTCGATCAGTTCGACCTCGCCGAAGCCCAGACTGCGGATCACCGCACGGATCGCCCAGGGCGTACCCTTGTAGCGATGCATTTCGATAGCGGTTTTGATCATCGCCCGGCGCGCGTCTTCCGACTCCGCCAGCACCCAGCCGTCTTCCTTCAGCGAAAACTGTTCGGCCAACGCGTCCAGCGCGCTGCTGTCGACGATATCGACGAGGTAAACCATCAGCGCCGACAGATCCAGCTCATCCCAGCGCTCGGCCAGATTCGCCAGCGCGGTCAGGCTGGCGTCCCCCGCCAGCGGCGGAGGAAGAGGCAGATCACTCATCCGACACCCCCGTCGCCACGATCTCGATACCGGTGCAGTGCGCCCACTGATGCTCTTCGACCGTCAGCGACTGCGTGGGCGAAGTCAGCGACACGTCGTAGACGCCGTTCACCGACAGTGCGGCCATGATCTGGCTGAGCACGATGTCTTTGCCGAGCGTCGCCGCCCGCGCCTGAACCCAGGCGGCGGCTGCGGTTTCCGCCGCGGCTTTCACGGACTCGGAGGACTCGCCGCGCTTGATGACCAGTTGCGCATGGATGGCATAATCCACCCGCTCCGGCGCGCTGACGGTGACCGTGTCGGTCAGCGGACGCACCTTCTCCGCCGAGCACAGACTCTCGACGTCGGTAAGCACCGAAGCATCCGGCAGCCCGCCGGACATCAACGGGTACAGCTCGACCGTCCCCGCGTCGGCGACACCACCGCGACATCGACGATGTCCGGGTGCGCGCTCAGCGCGTGATAGCGGTACGCCAGCCGGGAACCCGCGGTGCTGAACGCTTCGGGCGCGAGCATGATGCGTTCGCGCAGCTTCTCGTCGTCTTCCTGTTCGGAACCGCCGCTGGTGGCCGTCAAATTGCTGACCGCCAGGTCGAGGAGATCGCTCACATCGTCCAGCAGGGTACTGATCTGCGCGGGCTGCCAGCCGTTGCCGACGGTCCCCGCGTCAGCGCAGGTCGCGGTGGTGGTGATGCTCGTCGTGCCGGCTTTCAGCACGGCGTCAGTATCGGTCGCAAAAATGACGCTATCGGAAGCGCTGACCCGCAGCCCCGCCGGGATCAGCACGTCGGTCAGCGGCGCGGAGTCGACGCTAAATGCCAGCATCGCCTGCGCGGACTGCGCGGCCAGGCGATAAACGCCCACCAGCTCGCCGAGATAATCCAGCATCGGCGCACGCGCGTAGCGCACCAGGTTCTGCTTGGCCGCATCCTGAATGGCGCTGCGCAATAGCATTTCGCGATAGGCGATCAGGTCGATCAGCAGGCGCTCCGCCTGCGCCGGGTAAAGGGTTTTGCCGCTGTCCGCCTCGTAGCGGGCAATCATTTCAGCCGTGATCGCCTCTGCATCACGTTCGATAAACACAGGCTCTGTTGTTAACGCCATACCAGCTCCGTTTGTTGTTCCACGCCTGCGACCGTGCGCCACTGCACCCGAAGCGTCAGATGTTCGCCGTCCACCGTGGGTTTCACGCCCAGCAGTTTGCAGCGCGGCTCCCAACGTTTGATGGCCTCAACCGACTCCCGCACCACGTGCGGAATAGCCCGGTCGATGGGGTAGTCGAGGTAGCGATGCAAATCGCTGCCGAACTCCGGACGATGCGGGTCGCTGCCGCGCGGGGTGCGCAGAATAATGAAAATGGATTGAGCAATATCGGCGGTGCCCTCGACTAAATCGCCGGGGTGTTGCAGTGCCGGTTGCCAGAAGATTGAGTTCGTTTTCATACGGTCAGTATCCCCGCCAGCCCGCGCCAGGGCTTGTAAACACAGTTAAAGGTGCATGATGAGGCATGACGAAAAAACGCGATTTTCACGCCCTCGCCCAAGACAGATTGCGCGGCCGGGAAACAGTAAAAAAACCGCCCGACGTGCGTGAAACTAGCGAGCAAAACGGGTCGAAAATGGGCGATAACGAGTCTGGAAAAAAACCAAAAAAGCAAAAATGAGTCTCCATCACCGTCAACAGACTCGGCGCTCTGGTGACGCGGAAGAATTGAGAATGGATAGAACCGTCAACGGAAAACGCGGATATCGCAGAAGGCGAACGGGAAATGGGCGGTGTCGGGTGTCGGGTGTCGGGTGTCGGGTGCCGGGTGTCGGGTGTCGGGTGTCGGG
>NZ_LUTN01000041.1 GCF_002111595.1 Lonsdalea britannica | reverse complement strand
AAGGCAATCGCCACCCGGCTGTCGGGCTGTACGCCCTGCGCCATCAACGCGCGAGCCAGCTGGTTGGCGCGGCGGTTCAGTTCGCCGTAGCTCAGCGAGCGCCCCTCTGCGCTCACCGCCACGGCCTGCGGCCGGGTGTCGGCCTGCTGTTCGAACAGCTCATGGAGACAGAATGGAGAGGACGGCGCGGGCGCGGGTGTCGAATGCCATCGTTGCATCAAGGCCCGTTCTTCAGGATCTCGCAGTGCCAGCTCTCCGATGGGACGGTCAGGTGCAGTCGCGGCGACAGTGAAAAAGTGAATCAGACGACGCAGATGCCATCCCAACTCTCGCTCATGATAAAGCGCGGCGTTGGCGTTCAGGCATAGCTCGATCCCCTCGTTTTCCCCTCGGTCAAACAGCGTGATGGAGAGATCGTCTACCGGTCCCAGTAACAGATTGTGGACTCTGGCTCTGGCCCCCTCAAAACACAGAGAATCGTTATGGCAAGGAAGGATATTGATTAGCGTAGAAAACGGCGTTTCACCCCCAGCCCCCATCCCCAGATCGGTCTTTAACGTTTCATAGCGGTAACGCTGGTGACGAGAGACTTCGAATACGGCGCGTTTTGCCTGTTGGATTCCAGCGGACAAGGTGGTGGTCGGACCCACATTCAACCGCAACGGCAGCACATTGCTGACCATACCGGGGTAACGTCGCAGCACTTTGCCTATACGGGCCGTCATGGGCATTCCCAGCAGCAGTTCTTCCTGCCCGGTGATCCGATGTAAGTACAGCGCGACCAGCGAGATTAAGACTTCCGGCAACGCCGCTTTCCGCTGCTCCGCCACACGACGAAGCAACTGATGAGTCGGCTCAGGAAGATATTGCTGACGACGTAATATCTTCACGCACCGAGCCTGCCGCCCGGATACGCTCACCGGATCCGGCCGATTCGCCAGCTGCTTCAGCCAGTATTCCCGGTCGTGACTCGCGCGGGGTGAAACCTCATAGTCGCGCTCAATCTTCTGTGCCTGTGCAAGCCCGACAAAGTCGCCGTCCGGCACTAATGCCCCAGCCGAGAACGCGGCATAGCGCTCCGCGACCCGCTGAATAAACAGCGATGCGCTATAACCATCCATGACGATATGGTGGTGACATTGGAAAAAGAGAAAATGTTCCGGCGCTATCTGAATCAGCGCGAACGAAAAGAGAGGCCCCTGCTCTAGGTCAAAAGGCGTGTTGCACGCCGCGTCCATCCACTGCTTCGCCTTCTCCAGCGGATGGCTTTCCCGACTAAAGTCGAATATGGGAAAACGCCAGGACGACGCCAGATCCGTGGACTGAGTGACGTCAAGGGACGAAACCTCTAAACGCACTCGCAGGGATTCTGTTTCCTGAACGGCGGTTCTTACCGCCATTTCAAAACGCGGTGGGTTCAGTACGGCCGATATTTCAACATATTCGGCAACGTTAAAGACGTTGGCCTCCGCCCCAGGATTGAGGTGCTGAGCAAACCAGATGCCTTGCTGAGCACGACTGAGGGGGTAAGTGGACTGTGCTTCCCGTGTCAAACCGGGCTGCATATCAAAAATTGACATAGGACTCCTTTCTTACATCGTTCAATGAGGTCACTGACCAAAACTCGTTATAAACCCGCTTACTCCCCATCAGTCCGGCTATATTCGTTTTCATGGCAATCATTATCTCGTCATTGATTAACGCTGAGAGATAAAAATTTATGAATAACAAAGCCGTCTCAATAATGGGACATGGGGAAAACTGTTATGGTGGAAATACAGAACTACCGGCTGAAAAAATAAAATAAATCCTAGGAAAAGGGTAATGACAAATGCCTTAGGACATTTCATCACAAAGCAGCCACAGGATTAAATATAGAGTCATCGATAACAGAAAAATCTCAAATTTCACGCACTGAAACAATCGAATAAGAATAAAACCAATAACCCCACATTGGTTCACGCCGTAGTAACATCGCTATAAGCGAACTCAATAACTATCGCCCTGACATGAATAAAATAAAAATATATAAATTAATGAGATAAATTAAAAACAAAGATGAAAGGGCATATTTTTGGCATGTCTTAAAATAACAAAAATCAGCCTTCGCTATTAGAAAGCATGCAATTAATAAAAACAACCCCTTTTAAAAAATTTCTTTTTACTCACTCCATTATTAACAATCCCTAAACGAAACCCATAAAAATAAAAATTAGTCTCACGCCGAATTGAAAATGCATCAAATACATGCTCCTCAACATTCACTAACATAAATAAGAGTTTTGTATTATTCAAACTCATTTAATTTAGGAAACCAATTTAGAAATAAGGTTTTGAAAATAAAAAATGCATGGTAATTACATTCGACGTTATTGATGCGCTCTATTCTTCATTATCGATGCCTTTAATTAGCATTAGGATGTTCAAAAGGTTATACATTTGCACTTAAAAGGTATCGAATTTAAGAAACGAAACAAAAGCTGCCGAGAGAAGGATGTGTATTTTTTTTGCACACTACGAGATGTGGTGACGCTATTTTGTCAGCTCACCCATGCAGCAGACACCGACCATTTTCATCGGTTTGCGCCATCTCATGTTCACCGTGCCGATGAAAGAAACTCGTTGAGGGGTTTGCGGAGCGAGGTTTTTACCGTTCAGACGTGACGTTAGCCGTTACCGAACGCACAAATTATGCGCAGGTTGATGGATGACGGATGATCCGTGAAAAGAAACGATAACCCGGTTACGCGTGCTCCCGGGCTATCGTGGTCATTTTAACGGCAGATAGATATCCGTTATTAATTCGTGCTCCGCCACCTCATGGGCAAAATTAAGGTAGTGAAAAAACAGCGGATAATCACGTAATTCCTCGCCGCTTTGGGGCAGCCACTTGCCGTAGAGCTCGCGAGCGCCATCAGACAAAGCATCATGCGAACCACAATGCCGCACCACGGCGCAACGTCCTGCGGGGATGAGCGCATTCACGACGCCAAACGGATTATCCTCATCGACAGGCGCGACCACTGAACCACAGATATTAAAGCGAAAATCGGCTGTGGGCGTACTTATCGGATCGTCAGGAGCGACGCCATAAGTCTGACTACTGCCGACTGGGGAAAGGCCGCTCGTTTTACGCCATTCAACAAAGCGGGTCGCCGTTTCGTTGGTTCGTTCCGACGGCCCTCGATGAGTCAGCATCGCAAC
>NZ_LUTN01000040.1 GCF_002111595.1 Lonsdalea britannica | reverse complement strand
GCTCTTTAACAATCTGGAACAAGCTGAAATTTGAAACGATGCAGCTGAACATATCTCTCCGTGCAGTACTGAGATGTGATTTGGTTGTATCAGAGTCTCTCAAATAATCGCAGCGCGAAGTGTTTTACGAAACACCTTCGGGTTGTGAGGTTAAGTGACTAAGCGTACACGGTGGATGCCTAGGCAGTCAGAGGCGATGAAGGGCGTGCTAATCTGCGATAAGCGTCGGTAAGGTGATATGAACCGTTATACCCGACGATACCCGAATGGGGAAACCCAGTGCAATCCGTTGCACTATCATGTCATGAATACATAGTGACATGAGGCGAACCGGGGGAACTGAAACATCTCAGTACCCCGAGGAAAAGAAATCAACCGAGATTCCCCTAGTAGCGGCGAGCGAACGGGGAGGAGCCCAGAACCTGAATCAGTTTGTGTCTTAGTGGAAGCGTCTGGAAAGTCGCACGACAGAGGGTGATAGTCCCGTACACGAAGAGGCATGAGTTGTGAGTTCGATGAGTAGGGCGGGACACGTGTTATCCTGTCTGAATATGGGGGGACCATCCTCCAAGGCTAAATACTCCTGACTGACCGATAGTGAACCAGTACCGTGAGGGAAAGGCGAAAAGAACCCCGGCGAGGGGAGTGAAATAGAACCTGAAACCGTGTACGTACAAGCAGTGGGAGCCTTGATTTATCAGGGTGACTGCGTACCTTTTGTATAATGGGTCAGCGACTTATATTCTGTAGCAAGGTTAACCGAATAGGGGAGCCGCAGGGAAACCGAGTCTTAACTGGGCGTTAAGTTGCAGGGTATAGACCCGAAACCCGGTGATCTAGCCATGGGCAGGTTGAAGGTTGGGTAACACTAACTGGAGGACCGAACCGACTAATGTTGAAAAATTAGCGGATGACTTGTGGCTGGGGGTGAAAGGCCAATCAAACCGGGAGATAGCTGGTTCTCCCCGAAAGCTATTTAGGTAGCGCCTCGTGAACTCATCTTCGGGGGTAGAGCACTGTTTCGACTAGGGGGCCATCCCGGCTTACCAACTCGATGCAAACTACGAATACCGAAGAATGTTATCACGGGAGACACACGGCGGGTGCTAACGTCCGTCGTGAAGAGGGAAACAACCCAGACCGCCAGCTAAGGTCCCAAAGTCATGGTTAAGTGGGAAACGATGTGGGAAGGCCCAGACAGCCAGGATGTTGGCTTAGAAGCAGCCATCATTTAAAGAAAGCGTAATAGCTCACTGGTCGAGTCGGCCTGCGCGGAAGATGTAACGGGGCTAAACCATGCACCGAAGCTGCGGCAGCGACACTTAGGTGTTGTTGGGTAGGGGAGCGTTCTGTAAGCCTGCGAAGGTGGCCTGTGAGGGTTGCTGGAGGTATCAGAAGTGCGAATGCTGACATAAGTAACGATAATGCGGGTGAAAAACCCGCACGCCGGAAGACCAAGGGTTCCTGTCCAACGTTAATCGGGGCAGGGTGAGTCGACCCCTAAGGCGAGGCCGAAAGGCGTAGTCGATGGGAAACAGGTTAATATTCCTGTACTTGGTGTTACTGCGAAGGGGGGACGGAGAAGGCTAGGTTATCCGGGCGACGGTTGTCCCGGTTTAAGCGTGTAGGTGGATGTTTTTGGTAAATCCGGAACATCATTAACACTGAGGCGTGATGACGAGTCACTACGGTGATGAAGTAGCCGATGCCAAGCTTCCAGGAAAAGCCTCTAAGCTCCAGGTAACACGAAATCGTACCCCAAACCGACACAGGTGGTCAGGTAGAGAATACCAAGGCGCTTGAGAGAACTCGGGTGAAGGAACTAGGCAAAATGGTGCCGTAACTTCGGGAGAAGGCACGCTGGTGTTGGTGAAGGGACTTGCTCCCGGAGCTGATACCAGTCGCAGATACCAGCTGGCTGCAACTGTTTAATAAAAACACAGCACTGTGCAAACACGAAAGTGGACGTATACGGTGTGACGCCTGCCCGGTGCCGGAAGGTTAATTGATGGGGTCAGCCGCAAGGCGAAGCTCTTGATCGAAGCCCCGGTAAACGGCGGCCGTAACTATAACGGTCCTAAGGTAGCGAAATTCCTTGTCGGGTAAGTTCCGACCTGCACGAATGGCGTAATGATGGCCAGGCTGTCTCCACCCGAGACTCAGTGAAATTGAACTCGCTGTGAAGATGCAGTGTACCCGCGGCAAGACGGAAAGACCCCGTGAACCTTTACTATAGCTTGACACTGAACCTTGAGCCTTGATGTGTAGGATAGGTGGGAGGCTTTGAAGTGTGGACGCCAGTCTGCATGGAGCCAACCTTGAAATACCACCCTTTAATGTTTGATGTTCTAACGTGGGCCCCTAATCGGGGTTGCGGACAGTGTCTGGTGGGTAGTTTGACTGGGGCGGTCTCCTCCCAAAGAGTAACGGAGGAGCACGAAGGTTAGCTAATCCTGGTCGGACATCAGGAGGTTAGTGCAAAGGCATAAGCTAGCTTGACTGCGAGAGTGACGGCTCGAGCAGGTGCGAAAGCAGGTCTTAGTGATCCGGTGGTTCTGAATGGAAGGGCCATCGCTCAACGGATAAAAGGTACTCCGGGGATAACAGGCTGATACCGCCCAAGAGTTCATATCGACGGCGGTGTTTGGCACCTCGATGTCGGCTCATCACATCCTGGGGCTGAAGTAGGTCCCAAGGGTACGGCTGTTCGCCGTTTAAAGTGGTACGCGAGCTGGGTTTAGAACGTCGTGAGACAGTTCGGTCCCTATCTGCCGTGGGCGTTGGAAGATTGAGGGGGGTTGCTCCTAGTACGAGAGGACCGGAGTGAACGCACCACTGGTGTTCGGGTTGTCATGCCAATGGCATTGCCCGGTAGCTAAGTGCGGAAGAGATAACCGCTGAAAGCATCTAAGCGGGAAACTTGCCCCGAGATGAGTCTTCCCTGGGACCTTGAGTCCCCTGAAGGGCCGTTGAAGACGACGACGTAGATAGGCTGGATGTGTAAGCGTAGCGATACGTTGAGCTAACCAGTACTAATGACCCGAGAGGCTTAACCTTACAACACCGAAGGTGTTTTTAGAGAGACGTATTCAGCTTGTTCGAAGATTGGTTCTGATGGTTGCGTGGAAGTAGGACGTAACGGTTGGGATGAAACAGAATTTGCCTGGCGGCGATAGCGCGGTGGTCCCACCTGACCCCATGCCGAACTCAGCAGTGAAACGCCGTAGCGCCGATGGTAGTGTGGGGTCTCCCCATGTGAGAGTAGGGAACTGCCAGGCA
>NZ_LUTN01000039.1 GCF_002111595.1 Lonsdalea britannica | reverse complement strand
GGTGGACTGGTGACTGGTGACTGGTGACTGGTGACTGGTGACTGGTGACTGGTGACTGGTGACTGGTGACTGGTGACTGGTGAGAGCAGCATTTGAAATGTCGCCAGAAAATAACAGCGATTGAGCAGGTATCAATCCCACGCCCATCCGTCGGGTTCAGGCGACAACAACCTGAACAAATAGAGATACCGACTATCAGCCGTCGGGTGCTGGCGACAAAACCCTAAGCAAACAGAGACATCGATATCCAGCCGTCGGGCGCTGGCGACAAAAGCCCGGAGAAAAGGGAGACAACCGCTTTCAGCCGTCGGGTTTAAACGACACAGGCCAAAATAGACGAACACATCAGCATGACGTTGTCGGAGAATAGCGACAGTGGAAAGTGTGGAATGACGTCGCCGAATGAAAAAAGCGTCTCCACGACGAAGACGACGCGCGGAGACGCTTGAGGTTTAGTCGTGCCAATATTTGGTGGGGTGAGCGATGCCGGGCAGGCTGTCGACCGTATAGTCGACCAGATCCGCGCCAAGGCGGGTCAGGCTCACAGTCCCGCTGCCATATGGCTCTGGTTTGACCGAGACCGTATGGCTTTCGGTCAGATAGTCCAGCGCCCTACGCAATTCGGGCGCTGTCACATCGGGATATATCCCGCGAATCACCTCCAGCAGAAAAAACAGGCTGACGGGATACGGCCGCGCACGGCTTAGCGTCACCAGGACATGCCAACGCATGGACTCCTGACGCAATCGAGACATTTCCACCGCTAGGATCTCCCATGCTGTTGCACCAGCTCCAACTTGTTGTAGAGCGCGTCGAGCTTGGCTTCAATCACCGTCTGTCCGCGAATGTAGTCCTCACGGCGGACGTAGTTCAGCGGCAGATCGGCCTTGAACGCCATAAACTCGCGCTCCAGACTGTTGAGGTCGCCCATGCTGGTCCTGAAACTGGTGTCCAGCGCCAGGAACTGCTCGGCCTGACGCTTCTCCATTTGGGCAAAAAACATCTTCGCGACGGCGAAAACGAAGCCCATGAAGGAGAGAAGCAGGCCGACCAGCGTCCAGAATTCAATCTCGACCTTCATCTCTCCAGCCCCGCGATATAGTCCAGCAGCGCATTCACCTGGGCGGCGAGCCGTCGATAGGCGGCGCCGGTTTCAGTGGCGTGAGCGAGGAGATCGCGTTGGGCGACGCCGGAATCGCGTAGCCGGGGATCAACGGCGGCAACGGCTCCGGACGCGCTGCCAGCGCGGCGGGCAGCGGCGGCGGGGTTTCCCGCATCGGCGGTGAGGGAAGACAGGCCGTAGGCGGCGTTGTACTGCTGCACGAAGCCAGCAGTAAACACGCACTCGATAGCGTGACTCTGGCCGCGTTCATCTTGCCAACGATGGGTAACATCATCAATTTTCCTCTGTAGCTGTTGATGGGTGCGACGCAGGTCGGAGACGGTGGCGAGATAGCGCTTTTCCGCCTCCGCCGCTGAAACAACCTGCTCTTGATAGCGCTGCTGCCAGGCCGTCAGGGCCTCGTTATCCTCTTCGGCCTGCGCCAACAGCGCCTGCTCGTGACGGTTTTTCAACTCGCTCAGCGCCAGTTCGCCGTCGCGGGCGGCCTGAGCGTGTCCGCGCGTATAGCCGTTGTAGTACAGGCCAAAGGCCAGCAGCAGCACGAGTGCGAAAGCGCCGAGCCAGCGCCAGGGGATCAGATTAGTGAACACAGCTGGCCCCTCCCCAGGTCAGGTAGCGCGGCGCCAGTTCCATCAGGATGCGCTGCGGATAGTGGCGATTTTCCCGGAAGTTGGCCGCGCTGCGACCCGCGTTGACGCCGGCGATGTGGGAGAACCAGCGCTGGCCGTTCAGCCCGCGCTTCTCCGCCAGACGCCGGTCGCGCTGCACCCAGCCGAGTCCGCCGTTGTAGGCCGATAGCGTCATCGCCATGCGTTCGCAGGCGTCGTCGCCGCGCAGACGTTCCCATAACCAACGGTCGTAGTGCGTCAGCGCCCGGATGGCCCAGCTTGGATTAAAGGGTTGATTAGTCTTGAGTTCGGGCATGATGCCGCTGACCCAGTCGGCGGTGGCGGGCATAAACTGCGCCAGCCCCTGCGCGCCGACGGGCGACACCGCCTGCGGATTCCAGCCGCTCTCCTGATGCAGTTGGGCGGCGAAGTCGGCCACGGGCGCAGACAGCCCCCACTCCAGTCGAGCGCTGCGGATCAGCTCGCTGCGATAGCGCTGCGCGGCGGCAGGCGCCTGATCGTCAGCGCGAGCGGAGCGCGGAGCGCCCGCCCACGACGCCAACAGCAGCGCGGACAACAGCAGGCCCACGGTTTGTGGCGACAACATGATTACAACCCCGTCGCCACAGACAGACACACGGCCGCGACGATAATCGCGCGACGCAGCAACACGGCGGCGAATACCTGCTCGGCACCGGCCCGCACCGGATAATGCCCCCGCGCCATCTGCTCCGGATCGTGCTCCAGATACTGCCCCAACGAGGCCTTCGGGAATAACGAACGATCCAGCCAGTAGCCCAGCACCGCCGCCAGCGTAATCAGCGAGATCTTGTAGATCACCACCGACAGCTGCTGCGGCGACACCAGCGCGATCAGCCTAGCAGCAGCAGCGCCGTCAGTTGCCAGCCCAACAGGCGTTCAAGCCGCATGATGCGGCGTTTTTTACTTTGCATAACAGTCTCCTTGAGAAGTGAAATACACACAGCATTACGGAGACGATCGGGGGGAGATTGTAAACGAGATTATAGCGTCCATACCCTTGCAGGCCGCGTGGCTCAAGGGTTGGCGTTGTTCAGAGCGGAAGGAAAATCATCAGAAATTCAAATCGAGGGATGCGAAAAACAGGCTCTGGAAGTGAAAACCGCACAACGTCCAAAGCGCTCAACATCGGGCAATCACGATAGACCACCGCCGGCGCTATTTGCCCGTCTTCAAAAGACGACACTCACGACACCGGCGCACTCTGCCCGCATAAAAAAAGCGACAATCGCGACACCGACGCCACCTGCCCGCATAAAAAAAGCGACAATCGCGACACCGACGCCACCTGCCCGCATGAAAAAAGCGACAATCGCGACACCGACGCACTCTGCCCGTATCGGAAAGGCGACACTTGCAATATCACAACGAGTCCGGCCAGTTTTTACACAACGGCCAAGCGTAGACGCTCGAATAAAAATCCGCCAGCGACGTCTTCGCCCTTTTCTGTTTTCCTACCGGCGGACGCGATCTTGTCCCTGATGTCGACATCGCCCTGCGCGCGTCCGTCGGGTATGCCCGAAAGTCGGCGCAGGGATGATCGAGAGGGCGCGCGGCCTGACGTCACGCTCTCCCGGCGGCGCTCGGTCCGCTCGCGGACGCCACAGGGATTCAGCGTTCGCGCGACACA
>NZ_LUTN01000038.1 GCF_002111595.1 Lonsdalea britannica | reverse complement strand
CTCCGCGTTACCGGTGGGGACGCCGATCCCCTGGCCGTCGGCGACGGTGCCTGCGGGATGGCTCCAGTGCAACGGCGCGACGTTTACAGCCGCCCAATATCCCAAGCTGGCGCAGGCCTATCCGGGACTTAAATTACCGGATCTGCGCGGCGAATTTATTCGTGGTTGGGACAGTGGGCGTGGGGTTGATGGCGGGCGGGCATTACTCGCAGCACAAGGCGATGAACTCAAATCGCACAACCATGGTTTCATTAATGAATATGGAACAGCCACAGCACAGTTCATTGCTTTCACTGATCAAAACAATGAAGGCGTAGATGGCGGACTCAGAGAAGGGAGTCGAGCGTGGACTTACGTCTGGTTGGCAAGTACCGGAGGAAATGAAACAAGACCCCGCAACATCGCATTTAACTACATCGTGAGGGCCGCATAATGTCTAAAGCTGAATTGAATGATGACCTGATTGCCGTGGTGGCCGGAGACATTACCGTCTACCACTTTGATGAATTAACCGGTGAATATCATTTCCCGACCACGCAATATCTGCCGGTGGGCGTCGGCTTGCCCGCGCATTCCTGTTTCGATGCCCCTCCGGCTCCCAAAGACGGCTTTGCGATCCGCCGGACGGTCGACGGTTCGGCATGGGAATATCTCAGCGACCATCGCGGCGATACGGTTTACAACACGCAAACCCGGCAACCCGTGACGCTGACGACGCTGGGGGCGTATCCGGAAAATACAACGCCGCTGGCGCCCGCCACGGAATACGATATTTGGGACGGGACAAACTGGGTGTTGGACGTGGCAGCGAAGCAGACTGGCGAGATCGCGGAAGCTGAACAACGCCGACAAACGCTGCTGACCGAGGCAGATAACGTGACGTCGGACTGGCGGGTCGAGCTGATGCTCGGAGATATCAGCGATGATAATAAAACCAAACTGTCGGCGTGGATGGCCTACAAGGCCGCGGTCAACGCTGTCGATGTGTCAACGGCCCCTGACGTGAGCTGGCCTGCGCAACCGGCGGTGTAATCTCCGAATTTGTGTTTTACCACTGAGATCGGTCAGTCTGGAGACAGACTGACCTTTTACTTATTTGGAGATTGAGGTTTCCCTAAGGGAATATTAGGAAAGAGCATGTTCGTTGATTTTCATGACACGGGCAGGGAAACGCAAACTCCTGACGTGGCACGATCAACTTCATTGAGGGTCTCGTAGGACCAATAAAAAAGCGGGAAGGAAAACCTCCCGCTTTTTCGTCAGCGAAGCCGAACAGACGGCTTGGCACATCATTATCAACCCACGGCGTCGATATCGTGTACGGGATAAATCGTGGTAGAATCGGTATCCCGATAAAACAAACCGTCGGCTTCATTCAGGAACATACCAGCCTCGCAGAAGACGCCTTCTTCAATCGGCACCACACGGTAGCCCGGCAACGCAAACTGATCATCAGCCAAAATCACATTTTCCACACGGCGACTACTTTCAGGAAGCAACGCGACTCTTTTTGTCATTTTTACCACTCCACAATCAACATGCCGGGTTGGCCTTCGGCCCCTACACCATCGATGCCCGTAGAGCCACCACCGCCCCCCACGCCATAACCATAACCTTTAAAAGCTCTCACGCCTTCGGCACTTCCTCTAGCGCTTGAGCGGACCATTCCACCACCGCCGCCAAATGGGCCGGAGGCACCAGCGCCACCTGCACCTGAAGCAATAATAGAAGCGCCGGATTCAATAATTGAGGTTCCACCCACACCATCATTACCAAAGCTGCCGTTGGGATATCCGCCGCCGCCTCCACCACCAAATTGGTTATTACTGCCACCGCCGCCTCGGTCACCGCCGCCGCCGCCTGCCAGCGTCAAATAGTGGCCGAATGTTGTTGCGCCCCCGGTGGATCCAGGAGTGCCGTCGTTAGCAACTTGAGTTGAGCCCGCAGAGCCTGCAGCACCGATAGTGACAGCAATGACTTCGCCTGGCGTGACGTTCACAGCCTCTTTAATGATGGGTTGGCCAGCGCCACCACCACCACCGCCACCACCCCATTCGTAAGTCAGCGTTCGACACCCGCCGCCGCCGCCGCCGCCGCCGCCGCCACACCCAGACAGATAAACGGTGGATACCCCCTCCGGCACGACGAACTGTCCGCTGGTCAAAAATTTCTGCAATCCACGTGTCCGGGCAATCTCCTTCTGGACGTTCTCTCTAAATCCCAGATTCTCACGGAACTGTGCCTTATCAGCGATGTCTGCACCGTTTTGGTCAATGGCCATTTTGCCGGCGAGCGTCTTGCCTACCGACTCGGCATAGTTAGCATCAATGGCCGATTTTACGAATGCCGTGGTCGCGATTTGCGTGGTGCTTACCGCCGGTTCGGCGGTCGGTGCGGTAGGAATACCGCTCAGCGCTGGGCTATTGGATGGCGCTTTTTTCGCCAGTGAATTAGCGACCGTCGACGCAAAATTAGCATCATTACCCAACGCGATGGACAGTTCTTTCAGCGTATCCAGCGCCGCCGGGGATCCATCGACCAGCGCGGCCACAATACTTTTCACAAATGCCGTCGTCGCCAGTTGATCGCTGTTGCTGTCGCTCGCGGGCGTGGGTGCTTTCGGCGTGCCGCTGAAGGTCGGGTTCAGCTTTGGCGCGTACTGCGTGTGCGGGTCGGCTGCGGATTCGTGCTGCGAAAGACCGGCGCTGGTCGCGTCCAAATTATCTTTAAGGTAGCGGGTGCGATAGGCCAGCTCCTGCGCCTGACGGTTGGATATCCCGCCGGGGCCGCCCACCACCGGGTCCGAGGTTTCCAACTGGTATATACCGTCGGTCCACTCGGCTTTTTCTGTTAACTCTGCCATTAGATATCTCCGTGATTATTGTTCGTTGTTGTCTCTTCCGGACGATATTCCGCATCGCTATACACCGTCATTTCAACCCAGCAGGGGTATCCGTGTTCATCGGTACCCAGCGTTTTTCCCGCCTGAGCGACAGAAAATAGACGTAGCGTCGATTCATCCACATCAACCCCATCGTCTGGCCAAGTGCCTGCAGCGCTATAAGCTTGTTCCAAAATATAGGGATAAAACATACCGTTAGAAAATTTATACATACGTCCTCACATTCCAACAGCCCACCAGTTGATCGCGGTGGCTGCTGTGCCGTTATTTAAAAAAAACTGTGCGCTTGCGTGCGGTACTGGCGACGATTTACGTCGCAGAGTTGTGTTTGACGGATTGACATCATCGTAAATGCAGCCCATCACGCAAAACGCATAGCTAGGGAATGGGATATTAAAATTGACCGTTACCGGCGAGGCGGCCCCAGTTACGCTTTGCCCCCATTGAATAATCAGTCCACCAGGCAAAAGTCGCCATCCGTTGAAGTCATTCAAACCCGCAAAAGACGACATATCCGGGATCTGATTTTGACCGGTTCCCACCCCGCGTTTTGCCG
>NZ_LUTN01000037.1 GCF_002111595.1 Lonsdalea britannica | reverse complement strand
TTGGGGCATCTATAACACTGAGTAGTTCAGGGCTAGTGTTGTAGTTACTTCCATGGTGAGATATTTTGATTGCATCAAACATCATGACCTCTCCTTGAGACTTCAGTCTCCGGACCTCCATCAAAATATCTTCTGCCAATGCATCTGCAAGCATTAATAATCGAATTCCATCTAGTTCGATAATAGTTGCAATAGAACTAGCATTGGTCGGTGAGTCATCCGGTTTATATATCTCCTCAAGGCTTTTATTGCACCCGGCAGATATGAGGATTTCTCCTTTTGCCTTCACTTTATTGCTGTGCTCAAAGTTAAGCTCAAAAGCATCGTCAATAGCTTGGTTTGTGCCTACAGGCCCCGTAAAACCATAGCGCCTTAAGTCTCGTTGCCAAGATTTAATTAAACTGTTCAATCGAGCTCTTGACGGTGTAAGTACCCTTACTAAACCATCTTGAAATTGCTTAAGTTGCACGGAGTCGGTACAAATGCTTTGTGTGCCATCCGTTCGATTCCACACATACCCTCCAGCTTTGATCAAAGTTGCTAATGTCGAACCTTGCCTGGCGCTGATCTCATTAAAGCCAGGGAGGGAACTGAACTCTTTCGGATGACCTCGCTTAATAATGGCGTCAATCACTTCAAGGTCTTCAGGTGGTAGAGCAGTTTGATTTACTGAAGTTGAATCGCCACAGGTTTAACAGACACCTCAGAGTCATTTAAGATGGCTTAAAGAGAGGTACCTATGAGCGCTAAGCGTTATCCCGAAGAGTTTAAAATTGAAGCAGTGAAACAGGTTGTTGATCGTGGTCATTCTGTTTCCAGCGTGGCAACACGTCTCGACATCACCACCCACAGCCTTTACGCCTGGATAAAGAAGTACGGTCCCGATTCTTCCACTAATAAAGAACAGTCAGATGCTCAGGCCGAGATCCGCCGTCTCCAGAAAGAGCTGAAGCGGGTTACCGACGAACGGGACATATTAAAAAAAGCCGCGGCGTACTTCGCAAAGCTGTCCGAATGAGGTAAACAACCATTTCTGGCCTGTTCGCCTGCTCTGTCGGGTGCTGGATGTGCATCCGAGTGGATTTTACGCCTGGCTTCAGCAGCCGGATTCACGGCGGCATCATGCTGATCTGAAGCTGACGGGGCAGATAAAGCAGTTTTGGCTGGAGTCGGGTTGTGTTTATGGTTATCGAAAGATCCACCACGACCTGCGTGATACCGGACAACAGTGCGGAGTTAACCGTGTCTGGCGACTGATGAAACGTGCCGGGATAAGGGCTCAGGTTGGGTACCGTAGCCCAAGGGCACGCAAGGAAGAAGCCAGTATCGTGACGCCCAACAGGCTCCAGCGGCAGTTCAACCCGGAGGCACCGGATGAACGTTGGGTGACGGACATAACCTACATCCGGACCCACGAAGGCTGGCTGTATCTGGCTGTGGTTGTTGACCTGTTCTCGCGTAAGGTGATCGGCTGGTCAATGCAGCCCCGGATGACAAAAGATATTGTCCTAAATGCACTTCTGATGGCCGTGTGGCGACGCAATCCTCAAAAACAGGTGCTGGTTCATTCCGATCAGGGCAGTCAGTACACCAGCCATGAGTGGCAGTCGTTCCTGAAATCACACGGTCTGGAGGGTAGCATGAGTCGTCGCGGTAACTGTCACGATAATGCGGTTGCAGAAAGCTTTTTCCAGCTGCTGAAACGTGAGCGGATAATGAAAAAGCTCTACGGAACGCGGAAAGAAGCCCACAGCGATATTTTTGATTACATCGAAATGTTTTATAACAGTAAACGACGGCATGGTTCGAGCGATCAGATGCCACCAACTGAATATGAAAACCAGTATTATCAACGACTCGGAAGTGTCTAGATTATCCGTGGCGATTCAAAGTGGCTTGCAAAGCCTTGTGACAAAAGCTCTAGTGTCCATATTCATTTTTGGTAAGTGCAATAGCGGTATCACAGCAAAATTGACGTTCGTCCTTTTAGGTAATTAATACATGGTCTGCGTCGGCCTGACCACTATTTCGTTTACATCCACATTATCCGGCTGTTCAATAACGTATCTTATTGCACGGCCAATATCGTCTGGTTGCAGTGAAATTGCTCGGTAGTTTCTCATCGCTTCTGCAGCGGTTGGGTCGGTGATGCTATCTGCCAGTTCACTTCTGACCACCCCTGGATTTATGCAGGTCACCCGAAGCTGATTATTTTCCTGACGCAAACCTTCGGAAATAGCTCTCACCGCAAACTTAGTAGCGCAATAGACTGCAGCGGTTGGTGACACCGACAGGGCACCGACTGAAGCAATATTGATAATATGCCCCGATGAGCGCTCCAACATGGATGGAAGTACCGCTGCAATGCCATACAGCACGCCTTTGATATTTACATCGATCATTTGATCCCATTCATCCACTTTCAGCGAGGCCATCAGCGACAGTGGCATGATGCCAGCGTTATTGATTATCACATCTATCCTGCCCCACTTCTCCAGCGCGAAGGTGGCAAATTTTTCCACAGAGCTGCGGCAGGTCACGTCCAGTTTCATGATCTCAACTTCTGTTCCTTTAGAACGCAACTCCTCTGCCAGTGTGGATAAACGCTCTTCGCACCGGGCACCCAACATTAATACAGCATCAGTTTTTGCTAATTCTCGCGCAATTCCTTCGCCAATGCCGCTGGATGCTCCGGTAATTAAAATCACTTTACGAGTCATATATTCTCTCCTGTTCTCGTAGTGCTGGAGATATTATCCCGGCGAGTCTATAAAGATAATCCGCCTATCACTTAACGGGCTGGTAACGGTGACTAAACAATGACGGTTGATAAAAATGCTCTTGAGGTGTTTGTTCTTGTGGCGCAAACGCGTAATTTCCGTATAGCGGCGGAGCAGTTGGGGGTAACGCGTTCGGCAATCAGCCAAACGTTAAGACGGCTTGAAGATCGACTGAATATTTCCCTGATGCAACGAACAACACGCAGTATTAATCTGACAGAAGCAGGAAAACGCCTTTATGCGGATGTCGCTCCTGCGATAGAAAAATTAAATACGGCAGCAATAGATATCACTGATCAAGCAGCAGAGCCGTGTGGTCAGTTACGGCTGGCTATTTCCTCGATTGCCGAAAGGATTATTCGTGGGAAATTACTGGCAGATTTTATTTCCGCTTACCCGGATGTCGAATTAGACATTACCATCACCGATGAAGAGTTCGACATCGTGGAGCAAGGTTATGATGCCGGCGTACGGCTTGGGGAGATCATTGCACAGGACATGATTGCAGTACCAGTTTCAACCATGCAGCGGCAGGTCGCCGTAGCATCTCCTACCTATATTGCGCAACATGGCGTCCCACAACACCCAAATGAACTGGTCCATCACCGTTGTATCGGCTGGCGAAAAGGCCTGATATTTCGCCTTATCGCTGGGAGTTTGCCGAGCAGGGGCGCGACTTTGACTTAAACGTCAAACCTCAGCTTACCACTAACGATATGGGGGTGATGATCCGTACTGTATGCGCCGGCGGTGGGATTAGCTTTGGTATGGAGGAGACTTTTGAACCCTATATTACGCGTGGCGAACTGGTGACAGTACTGGACGCGTGGCTACCGACTTTCCCTGGTTTTTATCTTTATTTTTCCAACAGGAAAAATCTGGCCCCAAAACTCAGAGCCTTTATCGATCACGTGAGGATATAAGAATTCTAATATCTAAATTGGCATGCTTCGATAAATATCCCGAAAGCCATTATTACCACCAAGCTTAACAAGAGGATCTTACCTCCTCTCCTCTCTCATAGCAAACCGGTGATACCAGAACTGCCTTGACATATTCTGACCTAACGTCGAGGCCTCTCTGCTGGTGCTGGTGCAAGCATGTCTTGAGATAATATTTCCATCGAGAATACGAGCTTCTTCACCGCTCTTGGCAGAGCCGCAGTGCATATTAATAACGACTGCCCCGCCCATCACATTTTCGCTCCGAGAAATGTGATGGGCAGACATGGGTCTTTCCCACCCCGTTTACCTGAACAGAAGAGAAGAAAGCCCTATAACCATAACAATACACATAATGACTTGAATTAGTGCAACTAAAAATGCAATAGCGCCCAACGCTGTGATTTTTCTGCGAAGAATGAATGTCAGACCGGACAAAACGGCACATGACAGGGTGGC
>NZ_LUTN01000036.1 GCF_002111595.1 Lonsdalea britannica | reverse complement strand
AATGCTGGCCTGTAAGGTATCTACCGTTGATGCTTGCCGGGGTGATGAGATAACGGGAGCAAACCACCGATCGCTAATTACGCTGTCTTCATTCCTGTACGTTACGTCTCCCGTGACCTCTGTGAGCCCTGACTTCATCGTTCACACACAAGGTCAAGTTCTTCCCGCCGATCTCTGGTGCCACCACAGATCGGCAGTGGCCGGTCACTCGATAACTGAGGCACGGTGCGTCGGCTGTTTTGGTTGGTACATGCACTATCTGCCATTAACTCACTGGCACCACATCAGCGTGCAGTTTTCGCTATTCATCACGATGACCCACTTGGGGCATACTTTTTCACTAGTGTCACCAACGATGATCCCGCGGTTTTCATATTTGTTGCATGAGTGTCTAAGCAACTAGGTACCCAACAACCTTAACGACTGCCGAGGTAACAGCACCTGCGTTACGCGGTGGTCTGAAGGATCTGTTGGTCTATCCAAAACTTCATCTTTAGTTCTGCCCTGAGAGTATTCATTCAATTAGCAATCGATGAGATAGCTTAAGCGGCTTTCTTGCTAGCGAATAGGAGGTTAGTCCCCGTTCAATGAACGATGTCAGGTATTAACGTTAGTGGTAGATAAATGGGCGCTCAGCTTTTGTTCATCGAGCCATACGGCTATACGACTCGAGCGCCTTTAGAAAACACTGCTCAATAATGTTTTTGGATCGAGTAAACTAGAGCGATTAAATATATCGAGCTTGAAGACGACTATGACGAGTGCCGCCGCATCATTACAGCCCTATAACTCATTCTCCCTGCCTGTTTCAGCGAAAGAAGTGGTGACAGCGAATTCAACCGAGGAGCTTCTTAATGCCTGGAAAAACGCAACCATTTCAGACCAGTCAGTACTCATTCTAGGCGGTGGAAGTAATGTCCTTTTCCTTGAGGATTTCGAGGGGTGTGTCGTATTAAATCGTCTGAAAGGGATTGAGATTGACGATACGGATGCGTGTTGGCATCTACACGTGGGCGCAGGCGAAGTCTGGCATGACCTGGTCGAATTCACCCTTAATCAGGGTATTCCCGGATTAGAGAACCTGGCCTTGATCCCGGGCTGTGTCGGTTCGTCTCCGATTCAAAATATAGGGGCATATGGCGTTGAGCTGCAAGACGTGTGTGCCTATGTCGATGTCTTGGACCTCAATACCGGTGAACAAATGCGGTTGGCGCACGAGAGTTGCCAGTTTGGCTACCGTGAAAGCATTTTTAAGCATCAATACCGCGACGGCTATGCGATTACAGCAGTCGGACTCACCTTACCCAAACTCTGGCGGCCTGTGCTCAACTACGGCGATCTGTCGCGACTCGATCTTCAAACTGTGACCCCACGGGTCGTCTTCGATTCGGTGTGCGCTATGCGCAAGAGCAAGCTGCCCGATCCTGCCGTGAATGGAAATGCAGGCAGCTTTTTCAAGAATCCGGTGCTTCCGGCCGTCCATGCAAACGAGCTATTACGGCAATTTCCTCTGGCGCCGCATTATCCTCAGGTTAACGGCGACGTTAAATTTGCCGCCGGATGGCTTATCGACCAGTGTGAGCTTAAAGGCTATCGCATCGGTGATGCTGCGGTACATGCCAATCAGGCCTTGGTTCTTATCAATGCAGGGAATGCAACCAGCAAAGATGTCGTGACCTTGGCGCGTTACGTTCGTCATCAGGTAGCTGAAAAATTTGGCATTGGGTTGGAACCTGAAGTGCGATTTATCGCTGGTCAGGGTGAAGTTAACGCGGTCGAGGTGCTGGCATGAGAGATAATACCGTTCCACTGAAGTTGATCTCCATTTTAGCCGATGGCGAATTTTATTCGGGTGAAGTGCTGGGTGAACGCTTGGGTATGAGTCGTTCAGCAATCAACAAACACATTCACACCATCCGTGAATGGGGCCTCGATGTTTATACCGTAACAGGTAAAGGCTATGCGTTACCTGCACCAATAGAGCTGCTGGATGCCGAAAAAATCCGGGCGTTAACCAACGGTGGAAATATCGATGTGCTGCCCGTCATTGACTCTACCAATCAATATTTGCTGGATCGCCTCGATATAGTTTCATCGGGGGACGTTTGCATCTCCGAATATCAGCAGGCAGGACGTGGCCGGAGAGGGCGGCGATGGTTCTCTCCCTTTGGCGCGAACCTTTACTTATCGCTCTACTGGCGTTTAGAGCAAGGACCCGCGGCCGCGATTGGCGTTAGCCTGGTCATTGGCATCATCATGGCGGAAGTGCTGCACAGTCTGGGAGCGGATGGCGTTCGGGTTAAGTGGCCCAACGATCTTTACTTGAATGACCGCAAGCTGGCTGGAATTCTGGTTGAGCTAAACGGTAGAACCGGCGATGCGGCTCACCTCGTCATTGGCGCCGGTATCAATCTGAGCATGCGCGAGCCGGGAGCGGAAATGATCAATCAAGGCTGGATCAATCTTCAGGAAGCCGGGGTAGCGGTCGATCGCAACACACTGGCGGCCCGCTTGATTACTGAATTACGCGCGGCACTGGTTTCTTTCGAACAGCACGGCTTGGCGCCTTTCATTCCCCGCTGGAAGTCACTGGATAATTTTTATAATCGGCCGGTAAAACTCCTGATGGGTGATAGAGAGATTGTCGGAGTTGATAAAGGCATCGATAACCAAGGAGCATTGCTGCTGGAGCAAAACGGCGTATTGATACCCTATATCGGGGGGGAGATTTCGTTGCGAGGCGTATCAAAAGAATAAGGGGATGGGTATCCCCTGAGCATATTATTTACGCAGCGTTACGCGCTCGACAGCATGATTGGCGCTTTTCGTCATAATCAAACTGGCCCTTTCTCGGGTAGGAAGAATATTTTTCTTCAGATTTAACCCGTTGATTTCGCTCCATACCTGAGATGCAAACTCCATGGCTTCTTCTTCCGTAATTTTCGCATAGTTGTGGAAGTAGGAGTCCGGATTGGCAAACGCACCCTGTCTGAACTTCAGGAATCGGTTGATGTACCAGCTTTTCAGCAACTCTTCCGGCGCATCTACATAGATTGAGAAGTCCACGAAGTCGGATACGAAGACCCGATGTGGATCATGAGGATAGTCCATACCACTCTGCAAAACGTTTAAGCCTTCCAATATAAGAATATCGGGCTGCTCAATGACTTGATGACGGTCCGGGACGATGTCGTAGGTCAAATGGGAGTAGGTTGGCGCAACGACTCTGGGAGCCCCTGACTTCACCTCAGAAACGAATTTCACCAGACTGTGCATATCATAAGACTGGGGAAATCCTTTCTTCTTCATCAGGTTTCTTTCTTTTAACACTTTGTTGGGATGTAAGAACCCGTCAGTGGTAATCAGTTCAACCGTACGGTGTTCAGGCCAGCGTCTGAGCAGAGCCTGTAAGACGCGCGCAGTGGTGCTTTTACCAACAGCCACACTGCCCGCCACCCCAATAATGTAGGGGATCTTTTGTCCTTTGGTGCCTAAAAACTGTTCCAGCACTGCCTGGCGACGCAAATTGGAGCTGATATAAAAGTTCAATAAACGCGAGAGTGGCAGATAAATTTCTGCAACTTCGTCCAGGGATAGATCCTCATTGATACCTTTGAGTTTTAATATTTCATTCTCTGTCAGCGTTAACGGGACCGAATCCCGCAACGTCGCCCACTGCTGACGATCAAATTGCAGATATGGTGTGGCCAAGGATTGCTCTCTATCTCTCATAAATACGTTTCTACATGCCAGTACAGCGTTAAAAGGTGTCATACCGGTCTTAAAACCGTCGGATAAAAAGACCACCCACCTTTTATTGGGGGGAAATGATGACGGGCAGATTACCACCATGCGGGTAAAGAAAAGAAGAAGAAATCCAATGCACGCTGATGCCTTAATAAAGGCCTCAGCGTTATTTTAGTCAGTGATTAACGACTCGCCTCATTTCATTATAAAAAGGCGTTTGTAATAAATGGCCGTAGGATGATAAGTCCCTTCAGGTGTGCAAGCGTAATCAGGAATCTCGCCCAAATAAGAGTAGCCTTGCGACTGGTAAAATAATTCTGCAGCCGAACCGGCTTCCGTATCAAGATAAAGCAGACCGCGTTGCAGGCTCAACGCTGACTCTTCGAGTGTTTGCAAAAGATGATGTCCTATCCCTTTGCGGTGATGCTGTTGATGAACAAGCATTTTCTGAATTTCAGCTCGATTTTGCCCATTCGATTTCTGGCAAAGCTCCAATTGCACGGTTCCTACAACTCCATTTTCATCAAGCGTGATCCAAAGAAGACGTTCTCCGTTCGCAATGGCATGCCTCAGTTCGTGGAAGTAACCTTCAGCATCTTCATAGGACAAAGGGGTTCGATATCCGACGGAACTGCCGTGCTCGACGGCATTAATGAGTAATCCCGCCAATGCATGTCGATACAAAGGAAGGGTAGAGGTGGAGAGTAAAACGGTTTTCATGAAGTATCTCCTGCGAAAGCAAACGGCGAGGGAGGGCCAATTACCCGTAATGAGCAAAAAACATACCACTGCCGTCATCATCCTTTGGTTTTTAGGTCAGTGATATACGAAAGTGTCTTGGCTGACCGAGGCTTGCTGGTCTATATGAAGAAGAAATAGTGAGGTGGAGTGTTGTTTTAACCTTGAGGAAAATGCTGCTGAGGTCGATGGTGTGATGCATATTTGCACGAATTGCTAACGCTTATGGAAAAGAATGTCCAAAAATGTGCAAAATCTAAGCGGTAGTGCATTTTAAGCGATTTTTTTGTTGCATAGACCGGCCAGTCTACCTAGAATGCGCAGCACTTGATGCCGGCTTAGCTCAGTTGGTAGAGCAACTGACTTGTAATCAGTAGGTCGCCAGTTCGACTCCGGCAGCCGGCACCATCAAGTACACAACCAGGTGGGGTTCCCGAGCGGCCAAAGGGAGCAGACTGTAAATCTGCCGTCACAGACTTCGAAGGTTCGAATCCTTCCCCCACCACCAATTCAAGCCATAAACAATGGCTGAATCAACGTGATAGAGCTTCATATTTCATGTTGATGAAGGTGAGAAGTTGCGTGGCGAATCTTCCTACTTCCACCATCAATTCAATCCTGAAACAGGATTAAGACGGTCTGATGTGTCTAAATCGGATCGGAAAAATCTTGGCGCGAATGTAATATGTGCCGGGGTTTTTAACTCTACAAAGAAATCAGGTAGCCGAGTTCCAGGATGCGGGCATCGTATAATGCTATTACCTCAGCCTTCCAAGCTGATGATGTGGGTTCGATTCCCACTGCCCGCTCCATATTAGATGTGCTGATATAGCTCAGTTGGTAGAGCGCACCCTTGGTAAGGGTGAGGTCGGCAGTTCGAATCTGCCTATCAGCACCACTCCTTTTATATTCCTCCTGATTTCCTTTTGTTAAGCTCAGCAAGTAATTGCTTGGTTGATGTGGTGATATCACCGATTTATCCGTGTCTTAGAGGGACAATCGATGTCTAAAGAAAAATTTGAACGTACTAAACCGCACGTTAACGTCGGTACTATCGGCCACGTTGACCATGGTAAAACAACGCTGACCGCTGCTATCACTACCGTATTGGCGAAAGTC
>NZ_LUTN01000035.1 GCF_002111595.1 Lonsdalea britannica | reverse complement strand
TTTGACCTGCTGTCGGCGCACCAGACGTCCCGCCCGGTCGTAGGTGTAATACATGTCGTCGCGCTGCACCAGACGGCCGGCTTCCCACTCGGTCAGCCGTCCCTGCTCCTGCGGCAGGCCGGTGCGGGTATAGTGGTAGTCGGTCTCGGCAGTCGGCGCTCTGCCCGCGCCGCCGGTCAGAACCGATAGCACCCGGCCGGTCTTGTCCAGCCGATACCCTTCACTGTCGCGGTTGGTGCGCACTTCCGTACCGTTCTGCCACTCACGCACCACCCGGTCGCGCAGGTCGTAAGATTATCTGCACCGATGACGCGGCGAAGGCAAGATTTGAAGTCCGCGAGTTAGTGCGACAGTTTCAGGAAGTCGAGCACTTGCCCGAAGAGGATAAGGAAGTGATTAATAAGTTGCTGGATGCCTTTTTAACCAAGAAGCAGTTACAGGCGCTGGCAAGATAAGACAGAGTTATCATAAAGATAGCGCGGGGCTGACGTGCGCGAACACAACCACCCCACTCACCACAACCAACTGGAAGGAGTTGACTATGGCTAAGGCACATTCTAAGTCAGGCGTCACCGTTAATAAAGCTACCAAACAGAACGTTACTACGCGGTGGGATACGCCCCGCAAAACGGCAAGCCTAATCCGGCGTCAGCGGTTAACCTAAAAAGCCGCTGGCTGGAAGAGTCTGGCTTCATGACCGAGATGCCCATCACCGTGACGGTTGAGCGGGGAAGGATAGTGATTGAGACGGAGATTAATCTCTGACATCGCTCATGATAAACAGCAGGTAAAATAAAGCCGGAAGAATCGTGGGGATCTCTTCCGGTTTTGTCATAAGAGCGTTATAAAAAAGTGAACCCGAAAAAATTATGTGGATCTAAACATAACTGTCTATCAATAAGTCCTTCTCGATAGCTCAACGTTAGAATTCCGAACGGTTCAGATTGATTATTCACTGACGTGACCGTTATTTCCTGCTCTGTTTTAAATAATTGAGAATAAATAGACATCAAAGAAAATTTATCATCTTCATCGAGTTCAAACCATATTTCTATTTCTGCCACTTTATTAGCATTAATAAACCCAAAATTATCAATGCATACCTCGAACTTCATGTTATTGAAAATAAAATACACGCGATCGTACATGGGGTGAAACACTGAAGGGCTTTCAGAGTCAATATAACCAGAGACAATAACGTCAATAATTGGCTCATTAGTAAGAGCATTAATAAAATTTTCCATGTACTGCCCTCTATGGAGATAATATTATTCCGAGATCCATACCTTTTCCTGACTCAATGAGCGTTACAAACTCTTCGGCTCCATCAGGTAATTTTTTGGATATATAAGTCATCCCTTCACCTCTATATATTTCCATAAGAGGTTGTCCCTTTTTAATAGTACCTTGACCGACATGAATTAGCTTGCCGCTGTCACGTAATGTTTCTATATCTTTTAAAAATTCAGCACCTTCACTGGTTTTCCATTTCGGATATTTTTTACCCAAATATTTTTCAAGAATATCTTTGTGCCGAATGAAATGATCTTTAAAGTTTTTCCCCGGCTTAATGCTACATCCCGCTAACCCAAACGGATCAACCCAACTTGATGGATTATGCACATAAGCATAATTGCTTTCTCCCCCCAACACCCCTATCGGGTCCGGCGAGATATATCCGCCGCCGGTGGGGTCGTAGTACCGAAATCGGTTATAGCACAGGCCGCTTTCGCTGTCACGGAGCTGTCCGGCGAAGGCCAGTCCCGGGTCTGCGCTCTCCGTTTTCGCGACCGCACGCTGGCCCCACAGTGTGGCTTTCGGCACCTGCCAGCGCAGTTCACCTTTGCTATCGTACAGCGCCTGCGGCTCGCCGTTTTGCGCGCTGCTCACAAAATCCGTATCCCAGCCGCCCGCGACGGTGTGCCGCTGCTGCACCACCAGCTCCCAGCCGTTGTAGACCCAGTGTCGCCGCGACGTCTGTTGTCCCTGACGATAGTGCCGCACTTCCGCTATCTGGTCGCCGTCCCACAGGTAGCGAACCTCTTCGCCGCGCTCGGCGCAACGTTTGCTGACCCGACGCCCGAACGGGTCGTAGCGGTAAAACCAGGTCTCGCCGCTCGGGGTGTCCACCGCCCGCAGCTGATTGCGGCTGTCCCAGCGGTAGTGCCACACCTGCGCCCGGAACCCCGGCTTGACCTCCTGTCGGCGCGCCAGACGGCCCGCCCGGTCGTAGGTGTAATACATATCGTCGCGCTGCACCAGTCGGCCCGCTTCCCACTCGGTCAGCCGTCCCTGCTCCTGCGGCAGGCCGCTGCGGGTGTAGTGGTAATTGGTCTCCGCGGTTGGCGTTCGGCCTGCGCCGCCACGCAACACCGACAGCACCCGCCCGGTTTTGTCCAGCCGATAGCCTTCGCTGTCGCGGTTGGTGCGCACGCCGGTCATGTTCCCCGCGCCGTCGTAGCGGTACTCTCGCGTCTGCTGCGCCTGTATCCGTCCGTCGTGCGCCTGACCGGTCATCTCGCGCGTCAGCCAGCCCATCGCGTCGTACTCGCGCGTTTGCAGGAAGCGTCCGCCCCGGCGTTCGCTCTCGCGCCCGGCGGCATCGTGGTTTATCGTCAGCTCCGCGCCGTCCGGCAGCACCACCTGTTTCAGCTCACCGGTACGGCTGTAGCGGAAGGTGCTGGTCAGTCCTTCTTCTTCCTTTTCTTCTTCCGGCCACAGCAGGGTGCGCGTGACGCTGTGCTCGTCGTAGACTCTGCGCACTTCCGTGCCGTTCTGCCACTCGCGCACCACTCGGTCGCGCAGGTCGTACTCCAGCTGCACGTGACTGACGGACGACGTCACCTCGGTCAGCCGCCCCACCGCATCGTAGCGATAGTGCATCGTCTCTTCCGGCGAAGTTTCCTGTATCAGCAAGCCGCGGCCGTCGTACAGGAAGGTGCGCCGTTCGCCTTCGCCGTTGCGCACCTCGATGCAGTGCCCGTCTTCGTCATAACCGTAGTGGGTGACCGTGCCGGCCATATCCTGTTCGCGGATCACCCGGCCGTCCGCATCCAGCCACCACTGCCAGCGGCTGCCGTCCGGGGCAGTGACCGACGTCAGTTGCTGCGTCTCCGGGTCGTAGTCGTAGCGCCAGGTCCGGCCCTGTGCGTCCGTGCGCGAGCGCAGCAGGTCGAACGCGCCGTAACTCTGACGCCACATCGCCCCGTTGCCGTCCACATAGCTCAGCAGGTTTTTGTGGCGGTCGTACTGCCGCTGCTCCTCGCGTTCATCCGGGCGCAACAGCTGCTCCGGCAGACGCCAGCTGGCACGCCGATAGCCAAATTTATACGCCGCGCCGTCCGGGCGCAGCCACTGCACGACCCGGTCCTGCGGGTCGTATCGCAGGTGCTGCATGCGGCCTTCCGCGTCCGTGGCGCTCAGCAGGCGCTGACGATGGTCATACTGCAATCGAGCCTGCACCTCGCCCGCCCGGTCGCTGACCTGAGTCAGCAGTCCGAAGCGGTTCCACGTGAAGTGAACTTCGCTGGCGTCGGGCCCGGTCAGCTGCACCGGGTCGCCCGCCGCGTCGTATTCCCACGACCAGGTGCGATCCAGCGGGTCCGTCACGCCGCACAGCCGTTCCTGATCGTCGTAGTCATAGGCCCACACCTGACCGCTGCCGTCGGTGAAGGTGCTGACCAGTCCGCTCTGCTCCAGATAGCTGAAGGCGGTGACGCGCCCCTGCGGCGAAATCTCCCGCAGCAGGTTGCCGTGTTCGTCATACTCGTAGCGAGTTTTATGGCCCAGTGGCGAGCGCTGGTAGCTCATCAGCGACAGATCGTTAAACCCGTACTCGCTGCGATGCCCCTGACCGTCGGTCATGATGACGCGGTTGGGGTAATACTCGAACCGTCCGGTCAGGAAGCCGTCGGCGCAGGTGGTGAAGACGCAGCGTCCCTGTTCGTCGTACTCGTAACGCGCCCAGGTCTGGTCGTGGTCGTGCCAGCGCGTCAGCCGATTGGCCGCGTCGTATTCGTAGTAGAGGTGGTACAGCTGGGTGGCGTCCGCCTCCATTAGGCGGCCAAGTTCATCCTGACGGTACAACGCCAGCTCGGTGTGCTGGGCGCCGTCGGTGCGGATAAGCTGATGCACGAACTCGCCTTGCCACACCAGCCGTATCTCGATGCCGTCGCTGTGCCGCACCTGTTGCAGACGACCCTGACCGTCACGCAGCAGGGCGATGTGGTTATCATGCGTGTCGCGGATTTCACTCAGCAACCGCGTATCACCGTGCGCCACGCGGAACTCGCGCCAGGTCTGGCTGTCACGGTGCCACAGGCTGAAACCCGCACCGCGGCGGTAGAGGGTAAACTCGGGGTAGAGCGGGCAGAACACCGCCTGGATGTCCTGATGAAAGGTGAAATCGATGTCAAAGCCCTGCGCCAGCGTGATGACGACATGGGTATTCAAGCCTTCCTGACTGACTCGGGCGACCTCGCTCCAGCTGTCGTGCCAGCCGTGCCCCAGCAGCCCGGTGTGCGACGAGGCCGAGCGGTAGGTTCGCTCGAACATCAGCGGTAGCGTCTGTCCCAGCGCGATATCCTGCCGCGACTCAATCACTTCGCCGCTGGCGATATACACCGGGTCTTTCAGGAACGCTTTTATCGATTCCTTGACGCGTGCCAGTCCTTTACTCTCGCGAAAAGCGCGACTGGCGCACCCCGCGATGCGTTTTAACTCGCGAGCGGTCATTAACGCACCGGCGTACATTCCCCTGAGCACGGCCCGGGGATGGGTAAATAATTTCCCCAAGCCTTTAAATAAGCCTTTACTCGGCGGCACCAAAAACTCCACCGCAATCAGGATGGCTTTTTCCCACCAGCTAAATTCGTCCTGTATCGCTAGTAAGGTTTGCTGTCCCGCGCCGAAATAGACGGTGGAGGCCCCCTCTTTCAGGGTACCGCCGCACACCGTTTTATCATCAATGCGCGCCGCCGCATGCTGATTGACATACACCGTGTCGCTGCCCTGAGCAATCAGCTGCGGCGAATTGTGTTTGGTGCAGGCGACCGTATCGACCTCGGCACGAGACGCCGGTAGTTTTTCGACGAAGACATTGCCGGACCCAGTGACCACTGGGCCAAACGGCGGCGTCACGCTGTCCACCATCGCGGCGACGCCGCCGGAGATCGCGGCAATCTGATCTTTGAGCAAATAGGTGAGCCCAAACCCGGCCGCCAGCTTGACGGCCCCCACCACCAGCGCCAGTCCCAGCCCTCCGGTCAATCCGAGTCCTACAACCACCGCCGCTACCGCAGCAGCCGCGACCGCAAAAGCCGCCGCTGCGACCAGTGCGCCGGCCACCGCACCCAGCAGCGCGCCCAGAAAGCTGGCATGTTTGATGGTCTTGCCCGGCGACGTCGGCGGTTTGCCGTGACACGGCTGTGGTCGTTCCGCTGGCGGCGCGGGCTGACTACCCGCATGCATGGCCCCTACGCGGGCCACTCGGCTCAGTATGTCATTCAGCATGTCGACTCCCTTCAGGACGCGCTTTTAAAGCTCTCCACCACCGCTAACATCGCCGTTTTCTGCTCTTCCCGCAGTTCGCCCGCCGCCGTGACGGTAAACGTCAGCAGCCGCTGACCGCGCACCTGCATCACCACAACCTGATGCATCGGCCCCTCCGTCGAACGCCAGGTGTACTCGAGTCCGCGCGCCGGTTCGCCATCCAGCGTGAGTTCCCAGGCAGCGCGCTCTTCATAGTTTTTCAGGTGCGCGGAAAACTGCTCCAGCGTTTGTTGATAGACCGTCTCCGGCGTCAGGCCGAACTCAATCGGCGTGCGATTGACCACCAAATTGGCCGTGTCGCCCGGCAACACAAACACATGGAGGGATTCGTCGCGCCAGTCTGCTGGGATCGCCAGTGTGCCTTCATTCATCTGATACATTGCGTTGCCGTCCTTTAGTTCAAATCGATGCGGGTGCCGTTGAGTACAATGTTCTTGCCCACAATATTGATGTCACCACTCTGGGTGATGAGGATATAACCGCTGCTGGTGCCAATCTGGATGTTGCCCTCCAGCGACTGGATGGTGATGTTGCCCTTGACGTTCAGCGCCTCGGCCTCGTTCACCACCGTGCTGCGGTTTTTCGTCACGGCTATCGTCTGCTGTCCCTGAATTTCCGTCACCTGATCGCCCTGTACCGACACCGTCTGATTGCGCTGCACCACCTGCGTCTGGTCGCGCCCGACGTTCTCGCTGTGATCGACGTTGACCGAGGTGCTGCGGTTATTCAGCACCACGGTGTTCATGTCTTTCTGGGCATGCAGGAAGAGCTCTTCCTGCCCGGCCTGATCTTCAAAGCGCAGTTCGTTGAAGCCGACCCCCTTGTGGGTCGAACTCTTGATGCTCATGCGGGTCTTGTGCGCCGGGAGCTCATAGGGCGCAGGATTGGTGGCATGATAGGTGCGCCCGGTGATGATCGGCTGATCCGGGTCGCCCTCCAGAAAACTCACCACCACCTCGTGACCGATGCGCGGGATGGCCACCATGCCGTACTGACCGCCCGCCCAGCCCTGACTCACCCGCACCCAGCACGAGCTCTGGTCGTCGCTCGCGCCGTAGCGGTCCCACGGGAACTGCAGCTTCACCCGACCGTATTCGTCGCAGTAAATCTCCTCGCCTGATGGGCCAACCACCGTGGCAATCTGTGGACCGTCCACCATCGGGCGATGCGGCATCGCGGGCCGCCACGTGGTGCTGGCTTTCACCACGCCGAAGGTGTTGGTCAGCGTGGTCGGCTCGCCGCCGCCTTCCTCTTCCAGCGCCTGCGGCTGGGTGCCGATGTGGGTCACGTTTACCACCTGCCAGGCAATGTTCAGCATCAGGTTCGGGTGCTCCGTCAGGGTAAATGCGCTCCCCGGCATCAATGCCCCGGAGTTTGAG
>NZ_LUTN01000034.1 GCF_002111595.1 Lonsdalea britannica | reverse complement strand
ACTTGATAAAAGTTAGAAGTTCAGGCGTATCAGCCATACTTTTATCAATGATCTGTTGAAGAGCTTCTTTTGGTGAGGGCTCCCCAGTCCGTTCAGATAGCATTTTCTCATTACGGGACACTCTCTTCCGCTTCGGTTGTGCCGGTTTGGTTGAAGATGCGGCTTTGGTAATAGTAAGGCCATGAGTAATCTCAAGTTCACTAATAATCCGGGTGCTGATGAGGTTTTCGTTCCTACCCAAGTAGAGCTTCCCTCTATTGAGGTTTATGCGACTTGCGATAATGTGTATGTGCTGACCAGCCGGATCGTCATGAAGCACATAGCAGCGAAGATGAGTATTACTGAACCCCATCTTCTTCATGTAGTCGTCAGCTATGTTTACCCATTGGTCATTCGATAATGATTCACTATCGGGTAAGCGAAGTGAGTTGTGCCATACCGGTTTCTGGACATCTGGCCGAAGCTGTTTGGTGCCATCATATTCAGCGATCAGTTCGAGGGCTGAATCACTTAACATGTTTCCGCCAATGAGGATTGGATCACTTTTATGATGTGCTCCTGGCTTCAATGCATACTGGACCACACCAGAGAAGTTCTTACCTCTCTTGATCTTCTGCATACCCTTCACGAGGGAAACTCCAGAAATCTGCTCTTAATAAGTTGCAGCGAAGCTCTTCCAATTGTCGCTTAACAGCGAACAATTCAGTATGGGTAAGCTGGCTTTCTTTGCTCTTACCATCAATATGAGTCGCAATACGATTTAGCTTTTGTGATATTTCCGATAGAGCTTTCCAGGAATTTAAATTAATAGCAGGTATAATAGGCGGTATTTTTTGAAGTGATGCCATGCGAAGCCATTCACCTTTTTTATAAGAGCCTCTTTTTACTTCCAGTATTTGCAGTTCTTCAATATTAAGTCTTACACTAACGCAATAGCTTCTTAACGCTTCGATAGGCATTTTGTTGGTGTTAAACATTCCCCTGCATGAAGATCGCGACAGATCTATTTCTGATATATTTTTTATTTCATTCATATAAACTCCATTTCATAAGTTACTGATTGGTAGGCATAATCCTTATGCCTTTATATAAGTTATATAATGGATTATTAATTTGTCAATCTGCTAGCTTAAATGATTTGGTTTTCTTTTTTTGCATGACTGAAAGAAAGCAATAAAAGCAAGGGCCTTATAGAAACGGTGCAACCGCTTCTATAAGTTAGCTCTTGCTTTAACCTATTGACTAAAGATAGTAACACTATATAAATAAATAAAAGAAAAACAAAAACAGGAGATTATATGAAATTTAAATCATCAGTTAATAATAATGGCGTTTATTGCGAAGAGTTTGATTTTTGGGATAATGCGATATTAAAAGCTTTGTTTGAGTATGATCGGTTGGTCGAGTTGGGTATGATGGAAGAGGGTATTAATGAGGAAGCATTTTGTGAAATTATAACCTCTTTATCAATGAATCCTCAAGTTGTTTCAAGTTTACCAAATTCAAGTTTACATCTTAACTCCGATGACATTCCTCCTGTTACAATTGAGAGAATAAGGCTGGTATTTAGCCAGCCGATGAGTAAGTTCATACATTTCGGATTAAGTTCAGACAATGATTGATTTTGCAAGGGAGTTGTATTTATTGCGTTTATTCAAAGTATTAACATAAAAGGTTCCATCAAAATTAATTACTTTCTCAAATAATGTTTTTTCATAACCATCAGCCATATTTTTTTCAACAATGCATAAGGTGACTGATTCTTCTGTGTATTCTGAAGATAATGAATGATTGTATAAGTAGAATGAGATTTTTGCTTTAATAGAATTGTTTTTTTGAGAGATATAAAAGCTCTTTTTATTAAATCTTGAATTATTTCCGAAGTTAAATAATTGTGATTCAGTTTTTATTTTGTCATATACATCACTGCCAATTTTACACGATGATAAATCTTGGGATTTTATAACATATAAAAAAGCAATAGGAAGATTGTATAGATGGATTGAGTGATACAAGTAACCTTCACATGAGTTAAAATCTTCAAGGGTTTTCTTCAATAATTGTTCATTAAAAGTTATACCTATTGCTGTTTCCAGATGATTAATTAACAAATCAAAATGGTTTCTTATTGCGTCTTTTATTATATTGTTTGTGGCATGATTTAATGGACGTTTGATTTTTTCATCAAAATTGGAAGGATTCGCTAAAGAACAATCATCATACGATGATTGATCATAGTCAGCTAAGTCAGTAACGCTGTATTTGCAATGTTTCGCATAAAGGGTATTGCTTTTCGTCTGCGAGACTATCCTGTTTACTAATATTACTGGATTATGACAAGCGGGACATAAGGCAAATGCCTGTGTCTTGTTATTAATATCCTGCAAATATGGATAGTCTTTATTTGTCTCCTTATCATACTTGGCTTGTGTTAATGGATAGGCATATCCTTTGTTTTTTATAAGGCTGAATACATTCATCTTATTCTCGCTATAATATATAGTTAAAGTTTTTTAAAAATATTTTTTATATCCGCTTCGATATCATGTCTTCTTATTTCTAAGGCAATAAAGGGATACCGTTTTTCAACAAAATGCATATCTACATGTCCATCTATTAAATCCATAATTATACCTAATCTATTATCTACCAATCCTTCGTCCGCATTAAGTTTTAGGACTTTGATTGTATTTTCAATTTTTTCTTTAGTTTCTGGGGCAAGGTTCTCACCGGCTTTAACGAGACAGCTCGGAAAATCTAAAACAAACCATCCCGGCTGAATGGTAAAGGGATCGCAGATATTGTCTGCACTACCCTTATACTGATTAATTTTATCTAAGCATAGTCTGTAGTTACTCCATTCATAAGCGAGCTTAGGGTATTTACTTTTAGGTAAAAAATGATCTACTGCGCCTGGTGCAGTTGGCAATGAAATACAGCTATATGCACAAATTGCTTTATAAGATGAATGTAAACTATGGGCTGCTTTTTTCCAAAAGTCCTTGCCTGAGAAGTCCTTAGATGAAGGATTAGGTGTGCCTTTAAGAAAAGCAGCACCTTTTTCCCTTACGTTTTTATCAAAATCATCTGGTTCAGGTATTAATTGCAGAGGTATCATATGTCGATTCCTTTCTTTTCAGCAAACATCATCCATCTTGGCCAAAATCTATCAGATGCAGAAAGATACTTACGTAATCTTAAGGTGACTTCTTCTATTGACTCAATACTTGGAGACGTAGATTCTTGCAATTTTTTCGCATCCTCTATTGCCGATTCACCTTCCTGAGAACGAGCTTGACGAAGTTCAAAAATTGGTGACATTAACCATGAGGAAATATCTCCATATTTTATGAAATCTAATTCTTCTAATGTTACAATTCCCTGCTCGTCAAGTTGTAAATGAAAAAGGCTATCTGTTTCGTCGTTAAATACTTCTTCTGAAGATGCCATCACTAATGGTGAGTGAGTAGCAATCATAAATTGAATCTTCAACTCGTTTGAAAATACCTTATCAAGAGCAATTAGCGATGGTAAAAAGGCTCTTTGCCATTTAGGATGCAAATGAGCCTCCAATTCATCAACAAGAACTACCATATTATTTTGAGATGGTATATTCATCATCTCCGAGATAACAAGATGCTCATTCCATGCCCAAACGATCATATATGCTAAAGCAACTATTCTCCTAACACCTGCTGACGCGCTGGTTATAGGGATCTCTCCGTAGGGATGAATTAAGGTGGGAATAACTCGTGGATCATCAGGAATTCTAACTGGTTCTCCTGGTTTCAAAATACCTAAGTCCGGAGGTGATAGTTTTTCTAAAACTTTTTCAAAATGTTTAAAATGCTGACTTTTATTGTCATTTTTCCACGTTATCCAATCTCTGATTAATCCTTCAAGAACTCCTATGCCATCTTGTCCGTCCCATACTTCTTTATTTTTAAAAACAAATTTTTCTTTTTCATTAAAAGCTGATTGGGATGAGTATTTCCTGGCCGGGTCCCATACAGCAAAAGAGCCATCTACTTTTGCATAGACAATAAGTCCAGGAATTGTTGGTCTGTCAGTTTGAGTTGGCCAACTAAAACTATCCCAGTCAAAGTTTACACAATTATCGGACTTGAATTCGCCATTGCCTTTAATTGAGTAAGTTAAGTTTATTTTTTTACCTCTTAATCTTGGATCAGGATAAGCTACACGTTCTGTCCATGTATTAGTTAATGCCCACCAAGCAGACTCCAAAATGAAAGATTTTCCAAGTCCATTATCACCGGTGATAATATTAAGTCGCGTCTTTGGTTCAATAGAAAGCTTTTTAGCTGGTCCAATATTTTCAATTGACAAAAGTGATAAAGTTCCGCCATTTTCTGGTTTTGAATCGGGTGGTAGTGATAGCTTTCCTTTAATCTTTTCCCACGAGAGGCATTCATGATCAAATAGATTATCCGAATTACCATTTGGGTTTGAAAATAATGTATCCTGTTCCTCTTGTAAAACATTGAACTCTTTGATAAAAGTGGAAATTATCTTTTCATAAGAGGTGCCTGGAGCGAAATCGTTAAATTTGTATATCCAAATACATAATGACAATAGTGGGATTTTATTTTTCTTTATAGACGGATGATTTTTTAATACTGATAAGTAGTCATCAGTCCATGCCCATTGCTGAGTCCCTTTGGGATGAATAAAAGCATCAGAAAATGTTTGTGTGTTTATAGCCTGAAGCCCAGATGAAGCATAATTGTTATTGAGCCATTCATGAGATGTTCGATATGTGAAAGGTTGATAAAAATATTCTGAATCAGGATCAATTTTATGAACTTGCTCAAGAAAGTCTTTATTCTTCGCGTCTAAAGCGAATTGTATACTTTTACCTACAGGGAGTTTCTGCTTTTTACAGACAAGAAAAGTTATACCGAAAAAAGGATGGACCTTTTTAAGGTCCATGATTGCATTCAAAACTGCATTTTGACTAAAAAACATAATCAAATGTTCTCCATGTTTAATGCAGAATATTCGCAAAATTCATGATTAAGATCTATACCAATCGATGAATATCCCATTTGTGCTGCTACACGGCAAGTTGTCCCACTGCCTAAAAACGGGTCCAGCACGATGCCTGCAGGCTTACAACCTATTTTTAAGCATCTTTCGACCAAAGCATCTGGATATGGTGCCGTATCAAGACCACTTCCACTCTTAGGTCTTGCAGGTATTGTCCACATGTCCTCTTCGACTTTTTGTTCAACAAGCTCTTGCTTGTTAAAATAGTATTTTCTACTTTTAACAAACATAAACACATATTCATAGCTTCGGCTCGGTCTATCTTTTACAGATTCAGGAAGACACTTTTCTCGGTGCCAAATGATTGAACTACGAATGACCCAGCCACGGCTTGCCATTTCAATTGCTACCCTCCAAGGTATTCCAATCATAGATTTTCTTTGTAATCCTATCCCCATTCCACCGCTTTTATCTACAGCTCTAAGACCAAATCGTCGTTTGTTACTTTTTCTATCTTTACCTTGCGACTGGCCTTTTCCTGAATAGTATGTATCGCCAATGTTCATGAATAAAGTCCCCTCTGGATGAAGGGCTTCTTTCACGCTATCCATAACATCAGCGATGGCATTTACATATTCTTGCACTGAATCTTCCAGTCCAATTTGACCATCGACACCGTAGTCTCTAAGCCAAAAATAAGGAGGAGAGGTGATTGCACAATCAATACTATCTTTAGATAGCTCTTTGATTACTCGCGCTGAATCTCCGTTGAATATATCCCATTTCGCCCCCGCTGAAGTAAATCCTTCCCAATGTGTTTTAACCTCTTTAGCATTTTCTGCTGTAGCACATTCGGGGTTTTGGTAATCTAACTCTGAATTATTAATCATTATTGGTATCTTTTGACATTCGGTTTGATTCAGCCATGTGAAACTTTGGCAAGATCTGGATTTCTTCTTCTGATTTAACTTTGGCCTCATTTAAATCAAAATATAATTGCAATTTTAACCAATATTCTGGTGGTGACTGGAAAAAGTGAGCTAATCGTAATGCTGTATCACCCGTAATTGATCTTTTTCCATTAATAATTGTAGTTATTCTATTCTTGGGGACACCTATCTTTCTGGCTAACTCAGAAGCACTTAAACCACATTGTTCAAGCTTAAATAATAACGATTTTCCAGGATGCTCAATTTTCATTTTGGTTGCCTGTGAAATTTTACATTAATATATTACATTATCACTGTTACGTCAAGCGTAACCTTTGGTGTTTTATTTTTCAAATTTAATATTAAATATCCTCGCAATAATCATTCTTTGAATTAATCCTATCGGCAATTATTACCGTTTTTAATTTCATCACAAGTCAAGGTCAGTGATGTTTATCGTAATTGCCAAGCATAATAAAAAATATAGAAATATTTGACATATTTAAATTATTATATTAAACATTAGTTATCACTAAGTATGTATGTTTAAATATAATTAATATCATCGAGTGATAATTTGTAACGAAAGTATCCTGCACTCTGTGCAGTTAAGAAATAAAAGTATGTATCCTGCACTCTGTGCAGTTAAGAAGTAAAAGCATGTATCCTGCACTCTGTGCAGTTAAGAAGTAAAAGCATGTATCCTGCACTCTGTGCAGTTAAGAAGCAAAAGTATGTATCCTGCACCCTGTGTAGTTAAGCTTTAAAAAAAATAAGCATAGAAGACATTTCGAATGTCTTCTATGCTTTGAACTATCTAAAATTCATAATCTTTTGTGTGATGTTTTGATACTGCTATCCGTCTGATAGGTTTTTTATTTTTGCTTTAGCCTTCTTAGCTTCATCGATTCAAGCGAAAATAACAATAAAGTTGTGCTGTATATAAAACCAGAACTCGTTAATAATTTTAAATTTAATGCTTCAGGATTTTCACTGAGAAAATGGAAAACATAAACTAAGTATACAGCTAATGCAGCCGTTCCGATTGTTGGTCCAATGTCACCTTGATCATGTGGTTCAAGATTTACATTGAACCTAAAGATTAGCCATTCAAATCCCCAAGTTATGAAAACTACTATTAGCATTGCTGCCAGTAAAGTTGTAATATTTTCTGCAGTGGGATTTTGTAATGCAGATTTATCTTGGAAGAAATCACATAATGTTAATCCGCAAAAAATAAAGAAGATTGGTCTGGAACTAAATTTATCGAATATTTTAAATAACGCATCCATATTTAATCATCTCATTATGAAACGGTGGTCTCAACGCTTAGGTATTTTATCATTTATTCGAATAATATTGCTATTTCCTCATCAGAATTTTGAATTTTATTCACTAAAAATAATGATTTACTTCGTTGATTTATAACAATTATTATAAGTTTTACACAGTTTGTGATTTTCATGCTCGTTAGTTTAGCATTGCCTTTTTTGAGTAAATTTTTTACCCTCAATCAAGGTTAATTCCACCTTTCATACTATATGTTCGATAATCACCAATCGGGATTGATGGTATCAATGATGGTATCGTCCCTAATTTCTATTACTTTAATCCATTAAGATCATAAGGATAGTTGCGATGTTCGAGTTCGGCCTTCGCACCAACAGTATGTAAATAGACCTCAACTGAGGTCTTTTTTTATGTCTGAAATCCGCGCCACACAAGCCTTCACCCGAATTTTCTGTCAACGGAAGTCAATCTGAGTCCACCCACATCAATCTGCTTGTGAGTATAGAACCGAGTATATGTGCTGGTTCGATATTGCTTGTGTATTCACAGCAGGATTATGGAAGGATAACCATCATGGCCCTGACAGATACCAAGGTACGTTCTGCTAAACCCGAAGAAAAAGCGTATTCGCTGGTTGATGGCGACGGCATGTTTTTGCTAGTTCATCCCAATGGCTCAAAATACTGGCGCACCCTAAATACCTGACAAGATTGAAATATTATCTGTGTCATAAGGCTACCAGTAATCTACTGAGATGGTTGATGAGTCAGTGCGAATCTATAACCGTGAGCGATTTCATCTCTCCCTAAAATACCAAACGCTTGATGCACCGAATCGGGCATTTTAATATCGAAAAAGTGTCAACCTATGTCAGGGCCAGACTTACGGTTATATTCGCTGACCACGACACTGAGCTGGCGGTGATTAAGCAGCACAAAACTCAGAACGCCTAAAAGTAGCGCCAGCCAGCAGAACAAAATTTTTACTCCACTGACCCCGATGAAAAACAGAATAATAGACAGCGCGAATCCTGGAAAAAACACGATTGCGGCAGTTCCTACCAATACCCCACTCAGCACTTAAATGTCGGGGAGTGTAAGAAAGGTCCAACAATAGTAATTGTTGCCAACGGGCTTAGGATAGTGATTAACAGTGCGTAGCCCGGCTCTTGCATCAGAAATAGAAACTAATAGGTAAGGTCAGCATGACATGTCTCTTCAGAGATAATTGTAATAGCGGATGGAAATGACCACACATCATCTTCGACAACATCAGGCAGGAAGCGCATTGATGCCACGATTAAAGGCAGCGGAAAACAACGCGATAACTCATTTCATACTCGTTTACAGTGAGGGAAAGGAAAAAGAGAACGGAAACAACTGCTCGAAGTGTATAACAACCTGATGTTGTTTTACTTCAATAGGAACCGCGAGTATCAGCGCTATCGCCAGAGCGGTGCCGGCTAAAAATAACGAGCGCGGCTAAACACAACATCTAACTTTTTGCGGCGCTGGATATTGCCAACAGGCGCAATGCCAAATACACGATGCAGTTTGTCGCGTGTGATCACCCATTCATCATCACGACGTACCGCATTACCAATCAGCAGGTATTTAGAGCCTTGTCTAATAATATATTCTCGCTCAATTTCGCGCCCACTACGTTGCTGTGTATTCGCCGATAACAGATGGAAGTCCAGGTCGATACCATCAACCAGCACACTACCTGTACTGTCACGCAGCAGAAATGGATGGCAACACTGCTCCTCATGAATTATTCGGTAATACGTTCTCCCCTCACGGTCGCGCTTTTCTTCACTAACGCAGTGGTAGTAACCAATACAGCGCTCTTTGCTCAGCGGTGCCAACATCTGCAGTTTTGCCACTAGTTTGCCTTCCAATTGAACCATGCCGGTCGTCATTGAACGCACGTTACTGCTGGGTAACGTTTCCTGAAAACGCATAAAACGGCTCTGCGCTGATGGTTGCGCAACGCGGAAAATCACGATACCGATAAACGCCATAATGGCTAATACGCCGAAAAAAGGAATCAGTATTAGCGCGATAAGTGTCAGACTATTCAGCACGATTTTCCACAACGGCGTACGTTTTGTCGTAAGGGTAGTAATCTCTATTGTTGGACTGCGGGTAGCAACTCTGCTGGGGGCGACCTTTCCCTGTGGAGATTCAGGCTTACCCAGGTCATCATCCTTAGTGACATTCAGCAGTGCCGAAATGCCATAAAATAGCAGAGCGGGCACAACAATCAGCGCAATAATCCCAACTGGTGTTAAGAGCATATTGAAAAAAGCATCGCCAAAGATCAGATGACAAACTTTACCCGCAGCGATAAGCAGGATAGAGAGTATGACCGGTAACAGCAGAAAACCGGGACCGTTAAAAAAGCGAGACAGATATTTT
>NZ_LUTN01000033.1 GCF_002111595.1 Lonsdalea britannica | reverse complement strand
GTGTCGGGGTGTCGGGTGTCGGGTGTCGGGTGTCGGGTGTCGGGTGTCGGGTGTCGCAGCGTATGACCGCGCTTCGCGGAGGGCAACCCTCATCGAGCATCAAGACACACTCAATTTGGTGTGTGATTACAGATCATGCTGAAACACGCGTGCGACCGGCGATGAGCATGGCCGCCCGCATCCATGACGGAGCCAGCGGCGCTGATACGCCCGATGGCGGAAAGACGGGGCTGATATCCCCGCCCTCCCCCGCGTGACGGTCAGTGTGAGTGGTGATTGGAGTTGCCGCCCGCGTCCATGACGGAGCCGGTGGCGCTGACGTTGCCGTTGACGGTGACGTTGCCCTGGATAGTCGCCGCCGTACCGACCATGTCGCCCTGATAGGTGAGCTTCCCCTGCACCAGCACATTGCCGGTGAAGGTTGTGTCGGGCGAGTCGACGGTAGCGCGCGGTGTTTTCACCACCACATCCGCCTGCGTTTCGATGACGATGTGCTGAATACCGCCATTGACCGTCAACGTGTGCGTCGCGCGATCGTAATAGAACGCCGCGCCGTCCGAGTAGGTGCAGCCGCGCGCCTGCGCGTTATTGACCGGCGGCGTATCGACGCTCGAATAAATCGCGCCGAGGATCACGCCGTCTTCGCCATTGTCGTCCAGCAAAATACGCACCTGTTCGCCGACGTCCGGCAGCCAATAGTCCTTGTTATTCTGCGTGTTGCGCTGCAACACCTCCAGCCAGGCGGTGCGCAGGTTGTCGCACTCCGGCAGCCGCACACGGGCGCGCACGCCCGCGGCATCAACGGCACTCACGGTGCCAACGCGTAACGATGTCATACGTGCTCCTCTCTCCCCATCGTTAGATGAAAACCGCCCTCGCGGTGATGGGGCATCGTCAATCTGCGAGCTATCGCTGCGCAGGCGCTCTGGGTCAACAGACCGCGGACGGACTCGTGGCTCGCATTCATCATGATGCGCCCTCTTTTTTCGTGGTTTGCGTCGTGCTGCCGTCGGGGTGATAGACGGACAGCGTATTGGATTGCCCGGTCGTCGCCTTGCGAGCGCCCTTGGTCACCGGACCGCGGACAATCTCCAGCTCGCTGACGTAACCGCCGTCGCGCGTGAGCGAATGCCGCACCTGATTCAGCAACCAGTCGCCGGAAAAGCGGCCGAAACCGCTCAGCGAAATTTTGTTGCCCGCGATCAGCGAGGTGGCGCCCATCAGCGTCAGCTGCCCGCTCTCCTGCTGTTCGTTGTGCTGATCCAGCGCCGCGTTGGCCTTCAGCTCCGCCGTGTCTTTGCCGGTCGTCCGGCTGTTGACGTTGAGCGTATCCGCGCTGGTCGCGCTGTCGTCGCCGGACTGCGTTCCGTCAGCCTTGTAGGTCACCAACTGCTTCTTCGCGGGGTCCTGATGCTTGATCTTCGCCCCTTCGTACACGTGACTGATGGTGTCGCGCATCGAGAAGCTGGCGACGTCGTTGCGGGTGAACGTCTTCACCGGCGTCTGGCTGCGCAGCGCGCCCAGATGCGAGAAGATCAGTTGGGTGCTGGTCACCTTCACCGCATAGCCGTACTCGCTGGCCAACCGTCGCAAAAAAGCGACATCGGTTTCCGCGTACTGCGTGATGCGGTCAAACGTGATCGGCGCGATGCTGCCGACCAGCGCCAGCTTGTGTTTTTTGGCGATACGGTTGGCGATGGCCGCCAGCGTAGTGCCTTCGAATCCCCGGCTGGACTTGGTGCGCAGCGCGGTTTTGACGGACGTCGCCACCCCGCGCATCGAGACGGTCGAGGGCGGCGATCGCACCTCGATTTCATCGATACTGAATGCGCCGCAGTCCCGCAAGGTGTCGCCGCGATAGCCCAGTTTGAGCGACAGGGTGTCGCCTTTTCCCGGATACCAGGCGTCGATCCAACGACCGTCGGTGTCGTCCAGCTCCACTTCCAGCGTGTCCGACTCGTTTTTGATGCCGTCTGTGTAGGTCAGCCGCGTGACGTAGGGCGCGATATCGTTGGTGATATCTTTTTGCAGATACCACAGCGTGAAAATCGGCTGCGGCACTTCACGATTGGCCGTCGACGCGGCCGGTTGAGCGATTAACGTAGCCACGGCGGCGTGTCCTCCGTCAGCACGACGTCAGCCTGTTCAATCACCGGGATCGACAGCATGATGCCGGAAGCCAGCACGGGCGTGACGGCCACGTGCGGATTGGCGGCGATAATGCGGTCATAGCCCAGCGGATCGCCGTAGTACCGGTAGGCCAGCGCGTCCCAGCGCTCGCCCTGCGTGGTGATGTGCTCGATAAACATCAAATCCTCCTCGTCGTGATAGCGGCGGTCAGCGAACTCACGACCGGCGCGACTTTCTCCAGCGTGTCGCTGGCGGCGCTGAGCTGCGTGGCGACCACGTCCAGCGCAGGTGACAGGTCGTCAATGGTACTGACGTTAATGCCCGACAACGCCTTGTGGGCGCTCTTCACAAAGGTGATGGCCTGATCCGCCGCCTTCGCCACCCGGCTGACTTCCGGGAAGGTCGCCGTGACCGTCGCCAGCGCGGGCATGGCTTTCTGCAACGGTTCAACGGCGGTGCCGATCTGTGTGAGCAGCGTCGGCACCTGTCCCAGCGCCTGCGATGGATTGTTCTTCATCTTCTGCACCGTCTGCACCACCGCAGAGACGTTTTTCACCACCGATTGCGCGGTGCGGACGTAGCCCACCGCCGTGCGGATCGCGCTGGCGATGCCGGACGCGGCGGCCGTCGCCGTCGCTACCGTTTGGCTATTCGGCACGCCGGTGTTGACGGCGGGCATCGCCAACGGATTTTTCGGGTCGCCGACGTACTCGCGCAGCGTCACTTCCGCCGTCAGCGCCAGCACGTTGCCGGACTTGTCGGTCTGCTGACTGGTGGCGCGCACCTGAGTCAGCACGAACCAGCCGCGATAGTCGCCGTTGCCGAAGACCAACGCCTGCGCCTGATGCGAGCGCAGCAGGTTGCGCAGCCGCGCCAGCTCGACGTCCGGCGTACAAAACATCTGGTTGAACACCAGGCTGATGCTGATTTCATCCAGCTTTTCGCCGATGAACTGCAAGCCCGGCTTGCCCTCAATGCGGGCGTGTTCGGCGTAATCCGCGCCGAACTGCGCCTCAAAGCCGTCCCAGTAGGCGATCAGCTCGAATTCGATATCTCCCAATACGGCAAACATTATGCGTACCCCCGGCGTTGCTGCTGTTCCATCACCTTCTGCATCATTTTTTCCAGTTCATGCAGGCTCAGATTGAGCGCGTTTTTAATGTCCGGCGTCGCCGTCGCGGGCTGGCCGTTGACATGGATGGTCGGCGAGAACGTCAGCTTCAGCCCCTCGCCCGTCCCCGCTTTCGCGCTGGCGTTAGCGCCATTCGCGGGCATCTGCGGCACATCGTCTACGGTCTTGCGGGCCGGCGGCGGCGTCACCACGGGGTGTTCACGCTGGGTGATCGTTTTATCCGCGCTATTGTCGTCGTCCTTCCCCTCATCGTTAAACCAGCTGCTGATGGTGCTGCCCAGATTCGAGACAAAGCTTTTCAACTTCTCCCATTTATCCGTGATGCCTGAGATCAACGAGCCGATCAGTTGGCTGCCGAACTCACTGAAGCTGGCCGGTAAATCCACACCGAAATAGCTCAGAACGCCGGAGAACAGCTTGTAGAAAATGCCGAGCGGCGACCAGTCCACGAGGATTTGGGTCAGACGGCCGATGCCGCCGCTGAAATTGGTTTTTAGCCCTTCCCACAGCTCGGAGGCCCACTGGCTCAGCGAGCCGCCGAAACCGCTGAACACGGCTTTGACGCTCTCCCATTTTCTGCTGATGGCCGACGACAACGCGCCGATCAGTTTGCCGCCCGCTTCGCTCAGGTTGCTCGGCAGGTTGATGTTGAAATAGCGCAGAACGCCCGCGAACAGTTTGTAAATGATGCCGAGCGGCGACCAGTTGAGCAGCAGTTTTCCCACGCCGCCGATGCCGCCCCGGAAGGCGTTTTTAATGTCTTCCCAACGCGCGCTGAACCAGTTGCTGATCGGCTCCCAGTAGCGGTAAATCAGGTAAGCCCCGATCGCGATACCGGTAATCAGCAGGCCGATGGGGTTCATTAACAGCGCACGGCCGAACACCATCACCGCCCGTCCGGCGATTGACAGGCCGCGCCCCAGCGCGCCGCCAAAGCGCATGATGCCGGACTGCGCCACGGTCAGGCCGGATCGCACCCACCCCGACACCGAGCGCATTCCGCTCATCACTGACCGGCCGACCGCCGACATTCCGCGCCCCAGCGCGCCCCCGAAACGAGTGGAGGCGGACTGCGCGAGCGTCAGGCCCGATTGCAACAGGTTCAGCACATAGCGCACCCCGCTGATCGCGGCTTTGAAGACGGAAAACGCCTGTCGGGCCACGACGACAGCCTGAATCAGGCCGGGATGCAGCTGGATCCAGCGCGAGAAACCGTCCAGCACCGGCATCACGGCGTTGCCGACCGCCATCAGCGCTGGCGCAAGCGCTTCGCCCACGCTGAGGCTCATGTTGTCGCCCGCCACCTGCATGTGCTGCCACTGCCCCTTCAGCGTATTGTTCTGCGCCGACGCATCGCGCGTGGTCGTCCCTTCCGCCGCCGGGCTGAGCATCGCCTGCTTGCTCTGCTGATAGCCGCTCCAGTTCTGACGCATATTGAGCAGGTGCGACACCGCCTGGTTGTTGTCGAAGACCTTGGACAGGCCGGACTTCGCCATCAGCCGTTCCTGCGTGGACATGTCGCCCTTCGCCACGGCGGCCTGCCACTCCTGCTTGAATTTCTCGCCTTTGTCGTCAATCAGACGTTGGCCGATCATCAGCGAGGCTTCGTAGGTGGAGAATCCTTGTTTGATGTAGTCCGCCATCGAGGCCTGATAGTTCACGCCCGCCGACGCATAGCGCTCGCCGATGTCGTTGCTGTTGATGGTGTCCAGCCACCCTTTGAGATTGGCGACAGCGGTGTCGTCGCTGCCCGACGCCGCTTTACCGACCGCCAGACTGGAGACAATCTGGCTCAGCGCCGCGTCGCCGGTCATACCGTTCTGTTCGAAGCCGCGCGCCAGACCCGGCAGCGACGACGACAGCGAGGCCACGTCGAGGTTGCCCGTTTTCGCACCGGAGAGCATGTGGTCGAACGCGCCGGTGACGGCCTGTTTGCCATCGAATTTCAGCGTGTTGAAAGCCGCGCCCACGCGCGCCATCTGCTGGATATCCGCCTGCGTAGCCGCCGCGGCCGTGCCGACGACGCCCAGCAGATCTTTCCCCTTCATCGGGTCGACGCCGCCGTCGATCAGCGTCTCCAGCCCGCTCGTCAGAACGGACTGGCGCTGATGGGTTTGCAAGGAGAATTCCCGCAGCGCGGCGGCGATCTGTTGCTCCTGCGAGCCGGACAGCCCGTTGCTGACGGTGATATTTCTGAGGCTGGCCTGCTGGTCCGCATAGCCCTTGACCCCGTCGACCACAGGGGCCGCCGTCTCTTTGACGTTGGCGACGGACTCAGACCAGCCCGCGCGCAGCGCTTCCCGCCGTTGAGACAGCGCCTCGTATTTCTCGCCGAGCGTTTGCAGCCGGGTCTGCTGCGAAATCAGGGTGTCCTGCGTGCGGCTGACATCTTTCATGCCGTCGTTGAGCCGCTGAAAATGGCGGGCGCCCTGACTCGCGGCCTGCGCCATCGACTCCATCACCCGCACCTGCGACGTCATCATGCGTTGATACGCCTGGTCGAATGACTCCATCGAACGGCGATATTCTAGCAGCGACTGCCGAAACGCGGCGGCCCCGCTGGAGGATGCATCGAAGTTGGCCATGATCGTTCTATCCTTAAGCCAATGAAAAAAAAGGGATCGCGAGAGGGATACGGCGGTGCCCGGTCGGGCAGGAAGGGAAAACGACCGACGTTGGCCACGGGCTGCGAACGGCCCGCGCGGCGGCGACTGAGGCGGGGCTCGGACGGAGGTCGGCAGAGTCTGCCTGTCACTCTATTCCTCTCGTCCGACGCCGCGCGGAGCGTGTCTCGGTATTCCCTCCTTCAGTCGCCGTGCTCACGTTTAATCTGGTCCCTGGCCATCTCCAGCCAGTCTTCCAACTCGTCGATCGTTAAGTTATTCAGCTCACTCGGCTGAAACCGAAACCACCTCGCCAGCAGCGCCTGTGCTTCCATCAGTCCCTTCGGACTTAGCCACGCTAGACAGTTTTTGAAATCGTTTGGACAGCTCCATGAAGTCGGCCAGATCCATTTCATCCAGATCTTCCGGCACCATGTTGCTGGCGCGAGCCAGCAGCAGGCTGTCCCAGTCGGACGCGTTGTCGGTCAGTTTCATGACCGCTTTCAGGTCTTTGGCCTTCAGGCGCGTCAGCGTCAGTTCAGTCAGACGCTCGCCAGCCGGCGTGGTGTAAGGAAACTGCAACAGGTACTTTTCGCTATCGGACATCGTGTGCTCCAGAGTGTGATGTAGGGCTAGCCGCCGAGGCAGATAGCCGGTATTCGTGATAAAAGGTCGGCGTTTCACCGACGTTCGTGTTTATTTTCCCTTTCAGGTCGTCTGTACGCTTCGCCTGCCTTCGCCCGCTGGCGTGCCGCCTCCGAACCGAATGCGCGTTCTGCCGCGTTTTCGTCGGTCGGAGATGGCCGCCCGGCAAAGAAAAAACCGGTAACCATCAAAACACCGGTCGGCGAAATCGTACCGCTCGCCCAAACGGGTCGGCTCTCGTAAGAACCGGTGCGCTCGCCCGGCAAAGCCGCACGGCGCGGGTATTCTCAGATCGGTCGGGCTGCCGTGAGGGCCAGCCGCGACCGGGGGTGTCGCCTGATGAAGACAGTCTAAAATTCGCTGTCGTCCCCAGGCGACGCGGCCTTAGCCGCCGATATTGGTGCGGTAGTCGCTCAGTTGATCGACGCCGTTGACCATGAAGATGTTGGCCAGATAATCCAGCTCAAGGATGTCTTCGCCATCCATCACCTGTTTGACGTAGGTGCAGTTGAAGCTGGAGCTGAACTCCGCGTTCTCGTGCGGTTTAAAGGTACCCAGCGGGTTCTTCTTAAACATCACGGTCAGGTAGGTGATCATCGGCACTTCGTCGACGCGGCCCTGTGCGGTGTAGCGTTCCACGCTGGAACGGCACTGCAAGGACAACGCGCTGTACGGGTTGGCCGTGGCCAGCATCGCTTCGCGGTAGAAGGAGTTCCATTTGATCTCCCCTTCCAGCTTGTCGAACCCGGAAGGCAGTTCGATTTTGCCCACCATGCCGAGCGCTTTGTGCTCCTGCATGATCATGCTGATGTCCGGCAGTTTGATTTCTTCCGCGCGGCCCAGCAGATTCGCCCCGTTCAGATAAATATTCGCATTGGTGATGCGATTGACTTCGATTTTAGCCATTAGCTATTCCCCTTCAGCGTCACCAGGTATTCGGAGGTGATCTCGGATTCGTAAGACAGACGTTCCAGCGGCGGCGGCGGCGTGAACTTGTAGCTCAGCAGCACATGGCCTGCGGCCAGCTCGGTTTCTTCATTGCGCGCGGCGTCGTACCAGCACTTGAAGCCCAACAGCGCGCCGTTGCCGATCAGCGTACGGCCATAGGCGTTGACGGATTCGGTCAGCGCGTCGATCAGCGCCTGGCTAATCGGCTGGTCGATGAACTGGGTGCTGAAGTAGCGGATGGATTCGTTGATCACATCAGCGGTACGACGCACGTTTTCGAAGTTGCGCATGTGGGTCACGGACGGCCAGGCCGCCTGACGGTTGCCCCACAGACGCAGGCCGCTGCCGTAGCTGTTGAACACCGTGGTGATGCCCTGTTCGTTCAGCAGGTTCACTTCGCAGTTAGGGTCGTCAATCATGGCCGACAGCTGGCGTTCTACGCCGGTGATGCCGGAGATTTCCTGGTTGGAGCTGCTCCACCAGTAGCCTTTCTCGTTATCCACCTTGGCGCGCAGGCCGGCGGCGCGCTGAGACAGCGGCTCCAGACGTTCGCTGTTGGTGTTCGCGTCGTAGACTTTGACGTGCGGGTAGCACAGCTTCACGCGGTCAGAGCTGGTGTTGAAGTTGATGGTGCCAGTCGGTCCGCGGCCGCTGATGGCCTGCTGGAACGTGGTGCCAATCGGCGCATCGACATAGGCGACGGCGCCCAGTTTGTCGGCCAGAGAAACCAGTTCGGTCACGATGCTGTTCTGCGTGCAGTACACCGGCGCAATCAGGATCTTCGCGAAGAAGCCGAAGGCGTTGTAGGTGTCGTTCAGCAGTTTCATGCCGGTGCGGTTGCCCGCTTCGTTCACGCTGCCGATGATGTCGGCGGCCGTGACTTTCGTCGGATCGGCGAAGTCGTAGCTGGCGATCACGGTGCTGCCGCTGTCGATGTTGGTGCCGACGCGGGTGATTTTCCCGGTCTGCGCATCCAGCGTGTAGTCCTGACCTTCCACGTACGGCTGGGCGGCGTCGTTTTTACGCAGCACCAGGTTGGAGACCACCGGGTTGATCAGCTGGGCTGCGCCCGTGCTGTCGAACGTGACGGAGGCGTTGCCGACGGAGGTCTTGTGTTTGACCGGGTCGAGCACGTTGATCACCAGCACCGTACCGGCGCCGTGGTCGTAAATGGCGTCCAGCGCCTGCGGGATGGTGAACCCGCTGACCTGCGAGCCGAACTGGGCCGCGTTGGTTTCAGACACGCACAGCGTGACGTCGTTGACCGGCCCCATGGGCGCGGTGCCGATCAGGCCGATGACCGCGGATTTGACGGTCTTGATCGGGCGAGCGCCGGTTTCGACCTCAACGGTTTCGACCCCATGCAGATAGTTAGCTGCCATGGTTTACCTCATCGTTAGTAGTGATAGAAGCGCCGTTTTCCAACGGTTGCAGAAGGCCCAGAGCGACCAACGTTTTCACGTAATCATGCTCGGCAGGCAGTTCCACAGCACGCTGGGGAAACAGCAGCACTTCGGTGCCGTCAGCCAGCGTGACGCCGCTGGTCGGGCCGGTGTAGCGGTATTTCATGTTTCGCTTTCCTTGTATGTGGCTTGTGTGAGTAATGGCCCGTCGGGCAGCGACGCGTCTTCGGTCTGTAGGGTTTCCGCGGTGAACCGGAGCGTGTAACGCCACAGTCCATCGCTGCTGCCCTTGCCGACGACCGTCTCTTTCTTCAGCCGGATTTTGCGGCTGCAATTCGGGAGCCGGAGTCCGCACAGCAAGCGCCGCAGCGCATCCAGTACGGTCACGGCCCCGTTTTGTCCGCTGGATTCGCGGCACACGACGGTGGCGCGCAGCTTGACAAGCTGCGTTTGCAGCACGATCCCGCACTCTTCCGGCTTGCGGAACGCAGAGCCGGCGTAGCGCACCAGAATCGCGCCGTCAGGATGGCTGAGGACGTACTCAGCCGGTTTTCCGGGGAAAGATTCCACCTGCAAGCCGGGAAAGGCCTCGGCAATCCGGGCAACCACGGCATCAATCATCGGTGAGACGTCCATTACGCGTTCCCCCGCATGGCGCCGCGGCATAGGCCGTTCGCCGTCTGAGCGCCGCAGCGCTCACAGACCGGAAGCACGTCGCCGCGCCGCGCGGTACGCGTTGTGAACTGAACAAATTGAATCGACTGCATGACACCGTCCTGTTTTCGTAAACTGAGGTCAGTATCGCGGGAAAATGGGGGCTGGGCTTTTAACCCTATTTAAAAACACATTTCACATCAATAAGTTGCGATTTTTCACTGCGTTGTGGTCCGTCGCAACATCCTTACTCTTTAATGCCCGAAAAACGGGTCGGACAGGCGCGTAATGGGTGTGGGTGTGGGTGTGGGTGACTGGTGACTGGTGACTGGTGACTGGTGACTGGTGACTGGTGACTGGTGACTGGTGACTGGTGACTGGTGACTGGTGACTGGTGACTGGTGAGAGCAGCATTTGAAATATCGCCAGA
>NZ_LUTN01000032.1 GCF_002111595.1 Lonsdalea britannica | reverse complement strand
GGTTTTGGCATCCAGCGCGCTGCCTTTTTCAGGCGATAAGATACGCGTAAATTCATCTGGGGTAAGTTCATCCAGACGCTTGGTGATTAGCATTTTTCATTCCCTGTAAACAGATCTATCCCTGTGAAGCGCGGATAGTCTATGCGCAACTTATAGTTATGTAAATGAACGATATGCCACGAAAAAACCGCCAAATCGGCGGTTTAATTTTCCCAGGTGTCGGCATGTATTTTTAGTATGCAGACGCATAATGACATCAGAGCTGTTTGTTTTATAAACGTTTATACAGATCAATTTTTCCATTTCGATCGGTATCAGCGATCAATCGTTAAAGACGCCGTTTTTCACTGGCTTCGGTATCAGGCAGGCACGTCCGTCCATCAGGTTGCCTGCGGCCACGGTTGCGGAACGCTGACAGGAAGGTAGCGATCGATATCGACGGTTTCAAGGTGGGGTAGCTTGGCAGCTAAAAGTGCGGTCAGCAGGCTATCCGCATAGGCCTTCATCTCAATCGGCATTCGGCGATATACTGACGAATGGTCAACACCACTGACGGGTCGATTTTCAGCGTCGCGTTGTCGGCGCTGTTGACGACAATGCTCATGCGCACGGTCTGGGTGCGGCCGCTGCCCTCCTGCAACTGCGGCTTGTAGGTCTTCGCGCAGTTGGCGACGGCTAGCGTCACCACGCTGGCGTACTTGAGGATGTGGAGAAGGCGAGCAGGGTCTTTATGAGGAATGAGGGGATGCCGTTGCAGAGACGGTTTGAGGCGTTGAATGAATAGTTGGGAGACGAAACTATCAGGTTTGGGTTGTACAACTTTCTTTGACCATAATAGCGAGTTACGGATCTCAGCAACTCGCTATTAATGAAATTTTATTGGCTAAAAATGCAATCTTCTGGATATGAAGAAGTGCAGTGAACAAACACACTGCCATCAGATTGCTTCTCATCTTGCCAATATTTACCCAATGGTTTTACGGGCAGTTTTAATGTGAGGGACATTCTCATACCGGAAACATTGTCATGGCCCACATAATCACAAGCAATCAAGTTTTTAACGTTGAGAATATAAGCCTCTTTGAATGAAATCTTTTGCAGATCATTCTTTTCGGCATAAGGGTTTTCCCCTGTCCATTTCATGCTATCTCCGGCGTTAGCTTTATAGCTATAGCCTGAGTCAGCTTTATTTTGTTTTATCTTATTTATTGCAGGGCACGAAAATACGGTCGCTTGAACGTTACCTACCATGAAGAAAGAGAAAAAGGCGATAATTAACTTGCTATTAATTGGCATATTTTTAAATCCTTTTCAATACTGCTTGTCCTTTGAATGGCGCTAATAAGTTTATTACCCCCACAGCGCAGGTGATTTATGCCATATGATGAATGGTGAGTCTATAACATTCACATCTCTTAACAGTAAAAAGTAATATAGACAGCGAGTTTTATAACGAGAGATATTTTCAGCGTGAGATGAAAAACAACGAATACCTCGTATAAACGTTCCGTTTAACTGCACCTACCTCAGAGCTTAAATAAAAACTACGATGCTCTGGCGTGCCAGAAAGCCCATGTCTGTGAAGGTTGTGAGGTCATCGTCGCCGGGTGTCCGGCGTACAGTTAATGACAGAACGCTAAGCGCAGGTGGAAAAAGTGATGAGATGTGACAAAACGCGCATGCCTCCTGCTTAGATGCACGGAATGGGCTACGTGGCAGATGAACGTGGCCATCCGTATGGAAGAGCTATATCGCCTGCTGTTAGTGGACTTCAATCTGCCTGAATAGCGATGTCCCAAAAGTAACTAGGGCCTACCCTATCTATGCATCAATACCTTCTGTCTACCGCATAAATTAGCGTCGTGCCAATTTATGGAGTAGTTTCAGCACGTTGATGCACATTATTCATAGAATCAGACTAAGAGAGTTAAAATGAAAGTCATCAAAACGGCAACCGCAGGTCTGCTGATGCTTATGAGCAGTGCTCATGCCGACGGGCTGACAACCGCAGCGGAGGGTAAAGAATTAACCGTCAGCTTCGGTCAGCCCACCATCAAGCAGGTGCTGCATTATCGTAAAATGTACGACAAAAAACCGTTCCCCGATGCCGAGATTTACTATTACGACAACAGTGTCTATAAAATAATCTCCCAGGGTGAAAACCACTATGGTGTTTACTCCATGCAGGGCAAGTTCGATGATGAAACCTTCACTGTGCGTTTCATTTCGCTACCTTCCAGCGACTGGGGCAATAAAACGGCCTTTCATCAGTTAACGTTCGTTCGTGGAGAAAAACAAAACGTGTTTATTCAGAACGCGATTGTAGATACTGGCGAAGCCATTGCCCAACAGAACGGCACTTATACCCAGGGGAGAAACCCCGTAATCAACCCGGTGTCCACCCACTGGAAAAAAAATTAATTCTCATGTGACTGTTTATCTGGCAAAGAACCTTTGCGGCAACGTTGGCATGAAACAGTCACAGCAGGATCTGACGTGACAGAATCCGTGTAGCGTGAAGACAGTGGTCTCCTTGCAATCGCTTAAATCAAATCGATCCGTTATGACATCGGTTTTTCGCTAAATTTACGCGGCCTTAGCTGACTGGATGCGTATTGATCGATGACAAACTCATAATTGGGTGTAATTTTAAGTTTACAGTTGGGAGGGGTTTAGATTGCCAGTTACCCTTTGAGATTGTCGCTTTGGCTTAGCTCATCTAACGAGAGAAATGTTAAGCGCAGTTTTGAACTTAAGGTGGTGAATGCAGCGCTTTATTCGTGGGTTTTCTTGTTTTTGTATGAATTCATTGTGCTTTTTGTCATTTCAGGGAATTGGAGAAAGCCAAAAACCTCAGTCTGTCGGTCTCTCACATTGAGCGTGACTTCGTGACGAGATGGTAATATGGGTCATACTTTCTGAAGCGAAAATACTCATTCCACCCCGTACTTCACGCGGCTTATAAGGGTAATTATAACTTTACATGTCGTGGTTTTAAACATTTACACCTTGTGATACTGTGACCCGAATTAAGTATTCAGCATCATCACCGCACAGGTACAGCATAAGGGACAGGACCATGAACTTGCAGAAAGACGCGCTTAATAACGTCAATATCCTTGAAGAGCAGATATTGATTACTCCGGATGAATTGAAAGCGAAGTTTCCTCTGAGTGACGAGGCTCAGCAGGCGATCTCTCGCTCTCGCCAGGCCGTGGCGGATATTATTCACGGTCGTGACGACCGGTTGCTGATTGTGTGCGGTCCTTGTTCCATTCACGACACCGATGCTGCGTTGGAGTATGCCCGCCGGTTGCAGGTTTTGGCGGCAGAGCTGAGCGACAAGCTGTATATCGTCATGCGCGTTTACTTCGAAAAACCCCGCACCACGGTGGGGTGGAAAGGATTGATCAACGATCCGCATATGGATGGTTCATGCGATATGGAAGCCGGTTTACACATTGCGCGTGATTTGCTGCTGAAGCTGGTGAACATTGGCCTGCCGCTGGCGACGGAAGCGCTGGACCCCAATAGTCCGCAGTACCTGGGCGACCTTTTCAGCTGGTCGGCGATTGGCGCGAGAACCACTGAGTCCCAGACACACCGTGAGATGGCGTCCGGGCTTTCCATGCCGGTCGGATTTAAAAACGGCACGGACGGCAGCCTTGGCACAGCCATTAACGCCATGAAAGCCGCCTCGATGGCGCATCGTTTTATGGGAATCAACCAAAGTGGTCAGGTCTGCCTGCTGCATACGCAGGGAAATACCGACGGTCATGTGATTTTACGCGGCGGTAAAAAGCCAAACTACAGTGCGGAAGACGTGGCGGAATGTGAAAAACAGATGCGTGATGCGGGACTGAAACCAGCGCTGATGATAGATTGTAGCCACGGAAATTCGAATAAAGATTATCGTCGCCAGCCGTTGGTAGTGGAGTCTGCCGTGGAGCAGCTCAAAGCCGGCAATCGCTCTATTATCGGTCTGATGTTGGAAAGCCATCTGAATGAAGGCAGTCAGTCTTCCGAACAGCCGCGTTCCCAGATGGATTACGGTGTATCTGTCACGGACGCCTGTATTAGTTGGGAAAACACAGAATCATTATTGCGGTCGGTGCACCAGGAGCTTGGCGCGATGAGCACCAATCAGTAAGGAGAAGAATAATGACCGCTGAACTGACCGCGTTACGTGATCAGATTGACGAGGTAGATAAGGCACTGTTGGCATTGTTGTCTCGGCGGTTAAAACTCGTCGCAGAAGTGGGCGAAGTCAAAAGTCACTATGGATTACCGATTTACGCGCCGGACCGGGAAGCGGAAATGCTGGCTTCTCGTCGAAAGGATGCTGAAGCCTTAGGCGTTCCTCCCTCGTTGATTGAGGATGTGCTGCGCCGCGTCATGCGTGAATCCTATTCCAGCGAAAATGACAAAGGGTTCAAAACGTTGAATCCTTCCCTGCGATCGGTCGTCATCATTGGTGGTCGCGGTCAAATGGGCCGTATGTTCGATAAAATGCTGACCCTATCCGGTTATCAGGTCAAAGTTCTCGAGCAGGAAGACTGGCCTCGGGCGGGCGAACTGTTGGCCGATGCGGGAATGGTGATTGTCAGCGTTCCCATTCATCTTACCGAACAGGTTATCGCCCAACTGCCGCCGCTGCCGGAGGACTGCCTGCTGGTGGATTTGGCCTCGGTCAAAAATGGTCCGCTACAAGCGATGCTGGCGGTGCACCAGGGCCCGGTCTTGGGGCTTCACCCGATGTTCGGGCCGGACACCGGCAGTCTCGCCAAGCAGGTTGTGGTGTACTGTGATGGGCGTCAACCCGAATCCTATCAGTGGCTGCTGGAACAGATTCGAGTCTGGGGAGCGCGTCTGCATCGCATCAGCGCGGTAGAACACGATCAGAACATGACCTTCATTCAGGCGTTGCGCCATTTCACGACGTTCGTTTACGGATTACATCTGACGGAAGAAAATGTGCAGATCGAACAATTGCTGGCGCTGTCATCGCCTATTTACCGGCTGGAGCTGGCGATGGTGGGGCGGTTGTTTGCTCAGGATCCGCAGCTTTATGCAGACATCATCATGTCATCTGGCAATAACCTGGCTTTAATCAAGCGCTATTACCAGCGTTTCGGAGAAGCGATTGCACTACTGGATAATGGCGATAAAACGGCGTTTATCGACAGTTTCAAAAAAGTAGAACAGTGGTTTGGCGACTATTCCCACCGCTTTATGAGCGAAAGCCGGACTCTGCTACAACAGGCCAACGACATCCGCTGACCTTTTTCCCTAAGCGAATCACTGCGCCGCCATCTCCTCAGGAAATGGCGGCGTTTGCATTTAACCGCCCAAATCGACAGGGACAACGTTCTCGCTAGGGTAACAGCCGAGCACTTTTAACGAACGAGTGATCGCCGTCAGTTCATTGATGGCTTTCTGCATTGGCTTGCTGCGCAGATTGGCCTGTACATCAATATAGAACATCTCTTCCCACGGATTGCCGTGGATAGGTCGGGACTCCAGCTTGGTCATGATAATGCCCTGATCCCGTAGGACTTGCAGCGCTTCGACCAGTGCGCCGGACTGCTGGCCGGTCGCCATAATTAACGTGGTTTTAGCCGGAACCTGTTCTGCGACGTCGATTTGCTTGCGGGCCAGTACGATGAAGCGGGTGTAGTTTTGCGTCTGGTTCGCCAGGTTGTGTTCCAACACCTGCAGATTGTAGAGCGTCCCCCCGGCTTCACTTCCCAGCGCGGCGGCGTGAGGTGAATTCAGTTCAGCCACTTTCGCCATCGCGGCGGCGCTGCTTTCGCAGTACTCGATTTTCCAGTGTGGGAAACGGTTAATAAAATGGCTGCACTGTTGGAAAGGCTGAGGATGGCTATAAACGGTCTGGATCTGGTCAAGCTGGGTGTCTGTAGAAACCAACACGCAGTGGTCGATAGGGTTAGATAGTTCGCCCACAATCGACAATCCCGTATGTTGCAGCAGGTCATAGACGTCGTTGATCGATCCTGAGCTGGTATTTTCAATCGGCAGAACGCCGTAATCGGCATGACCGTTCTCAACCGTGGTAAAAATATCCTGGAACTTCTGACAGCCGCATTCGATGATCTGATCGAAATGACGAGCCGTATATTGGCGTGCGGCCAGATGGGAATAGGAGCCTTTGGGACCGAGGAACGCGACCCGAGCTGAATGCGCGCCGGTTTGGTTCAGGTGTTGCTGGAGCAGAGCCTGCTGGGTGAGCACGGAGTCTTCGATAATCAGCTGGAACAGTCGGGTGATGTAGTGACCATCGAGCTGGTGTTGCCTGCCCGCTTCCACCAAGTGGGTGAGCAGATCGCGTTCACGCTCTTTATCTCTGATAGGTCGGTGCGTGGTTTGCTTCGCTCGGGCAACGTCCAAAGCCAGCTCACGCCGTTGAGCCAGAAGCTCCAGCAGCTGTAAATCCAGTGTGCTGATGCGTTCGCGCAGTGCCAATAACGGATTGTCGGTCATTTTGCTTTACCCTGTTTGAAGGCCAGAACAAAAAAGCCCCCTGATTTCAGGAGGCTTTTTGTTCGTCTTCGTATTCTTACTCACACGACCAATCGCCCCCCCGGTGGGGGAAGAAAAAGAAGAATACGAAGAACAATGAATGGCGTGTCATTAATTAAATCCTGACGGTTGATGGCGCTAGGTTAACGACTGCCTTTTCATCCTGTCAATAAAAAACGCGCCTTTCGGCGCGTTAACAACATCACGATAGGAAAGGAGGGTGATTACTCTTCCGGGGCTGGCTGCGGCGTGATGTCTTTGAGGCAGGTGTCGGCGCGGCGCGCTTCACCTTTATGCTGAACCTTGTTCAACTGTCGTTCGAGCTTGGCAATAAGATCGTTAACCGCAGCATACATATCTTCGTGTTTTGCGCTTGCGACCAGCGGTCCGTTCGGTGTGCCAATGGTGGCGTCGGCCACAAAGCCCTTAGGTTCTTTCGACAGGATGATGTGTGGATTAATCAGGCTAGTTTGCCACTTATCCAGCTTGGTGAGACGGTCTTCGACATGTTTGCGTATTGCCGGGGTGATATCCATTTGCTTACTGGTAATGTTGATAGTCATAAACGTTTACCTCTCTGCCTTGTCCGTCTTGGATAGTTTCAGCATACCCCGAGATGGTTAAAATGGCAGGGTTTTAAGTCTTTTTTTTGTCATATATCAGACTGGTCGTATGATTTGTGAGCGAGTTTTGGGATTACGGCGACAAGCTTGTCAGTGATAGGGAGCTATGCCAAAATTTTCAGGATTTGCTGCGTGGAACCGCGTTGAGTCATCGACGCCGGGCATAAAAAAAGGCAGCCTAAGCTGCCGTTGTAAAATCCTTTCTAATGCGTTCGATCAGGCTTGATTGGCCGTGATCAGCTTCGCCACTTTGTCGGCCTCTCCGGTCAGCTGCATCTGGCGATAAGCATTTTCCATCAGCGGCAGAGCCGTACGTGTGGCCTGCGTATCCGGGTAGTCTTTCAGCATCTGCTCAACACGATTAACCACCGCGACATACGCGCCGCGTTTCGTGTAGTATTGCGCGACCGAAAGTTCATACTTCGCCAAACGCTCTTTCAGAAACGCCAGACGTTTGCCGGCATCGGTCACATACAGGCTACGAGGATAGCCCTCCGCCAACTGGCTGAATGCCTTGAAGGCGGCGCGGGCGTACTGCGGATCGCGGTCTGAACGATCCACACCGAAGAACCCCTGCAACGCACTGTCATCTAACGCCATATTGGTTAATCCGCGCATGTACAACACGTAATCCACATTGGGACTCGTGGGGTTCAGACGCAGGAAACGGTCGATGGATGCCTGAGCTAACGGTAACTCGGCGGATTTGTAGTAGGCGTAGATCAGGTCAAGCTGAACCTGCTGGGAATAAGGGCCGAATGGATAACGGTTATCCAACGCTTCCAACTGCGTAATGGCTGCCTTAAAGTTGCCCTCCTGCAATTTCTCCTGCGCGGTGGCGTAAAGCTCGGCAGGTGGACGGTCTGGAACCGCATCCTTGGTGCTGGAACAACCCGCCAGTACCAGGCTCAACGTGGCAGCAGCCACCAGATATTTCATACGCGTCATGACGTTTTGATTATCCTCAGAGTGTTTTTTACGGGAAACTGTCCGTTAAGCTCCCGATGAAGACCAGCTACAATGGTACATGATTTTATACGGCATCGCCGTTAAAACCCAACGTAAAAGAAGCGGCATACTATGGCACAACAAGTACAACTCACCGCAACGGTGGCCGAATCGCAACTCGGACAACGTTTAGATCAGGCTTTGGCCGAATTGTTCCCTGATTATTCACGTTCTCGCTTAAAAGAGTGGATTTTGGACCAGCGCGTGCAGGTGAACGGCACCGTGATTGATAAACCCAAAGAGAAGGTGCTGGGGGGGGAAACGATAGCCGTCGACGCGCTGATCGAAGAGGAAGCCCGTTGGGAACCTCAGGCGATCCCGCTGGATATCGTCTATGAGGATCAGGATATTCTGGTCATCAACAAGCCGAGAGGCCTGGTGGTTCATCCCGGCGCGGGCAACCCTGACGGCACCGTGCTGAATGCGCTGCTGCATTATTATCCCGAGATTGTCGATGTGCCGCGTGCTGGCATCGTGCACCGACTGGATAAAGACACGACCGGGCTGATGGTCGTCGCCAAAACCGTACCGGCGCAGACCCGGCTGGTGGAATCGCTGCAAGCCCGTGAAATCACGCGTGAATATGAAGCCGTGGCTATCGGTAACATGACGGCGGGCGGTATGGTGGAAGAGCCGATTGCGCGCCATCCCACAAAACGCACGCACATGGCGGTGCACCCGATGGGCAAACCGGCGGTCACCCATTACCGGATTATGGAGCATTTTCGTGCCCACACCCGGTTGAGACTGCGTCTGGAAACGGGAAGAACCCACCAGATTCGCGTTCATATGTCGCACATCGCGCATCCATTGGTCGGCGATCCGCTGTATGGCGGCCGTCCCCGTCCGCCGAAAGGCGCTTCGGACGAATTCATCAGCGTGCTGCGTGGCTTCGACCGTCAGGCGCTCCACGCCACCATGTTGAGACTCTACCATCCCGTCACGGGCATTCAGATGGAATGGCATGCGGCGTTGCCTCAGGACATGGTGGATTTAATCGCTGCTCTTAAAGCAGATACCGAAGAGTTCAAGGATCAATTGGACTGGTGACAACATGCTGATTCAGCCCGACTGGCCCGCGCCAGCGACCATCCGCGCCTGCTCCACCACCCGTCACGGTGGATGTAGCCGCGAGCCTTATGCGTCTCTCAATCTCGGCAACCACGTAGGCGATGACATCGCGTGCGTGGCGGAAAATCGACGTCGGTTGGTGGCAGGCGGCGCATTGCCTGCGCAGCCGCATTGGTTACAGCAGGTACACGGCACTCAGGTCGTCAATCTCGACGAGGCGACGCCCGCGACGACGGGGGATGCTGTCTATACCTCCCGTCCAGGCAAGGTGTGTGCGGTGATGACGGCCGATTGCCTGCCGGTGCTGTTCTGCTCGGTGAAGGGCGATGAAGCGGCGGCGGCGCACGCGGGCTGGCGCGGCTTGCAGGCCGGCGTGCTGGAACAGACGTTGAAGGCTTTCCGGGCGGCGCCGTCGGAAATGATGGCGTGGCTCGGTCCGGCTATCGGGCCGCAGCAGTTTGAAGTCGGTGCTGAAGTGCGGGAGGCGTTCATGGCGTCCGATCCCGCCGCGGCGCAGGCGTTTGTCGCTCATGACGATAAGTACATGGCTGATATCTTTCAGCTAGCCCGACTGCGACTTCGCGCCGCGGGCGTTAGCCGGATTTACGGCGGCGAATATTGTACGGTAAGCCATCCACAGCAATTCTTTTCCTACCGCCGCGACGGCGTGACCGGTCGTATGGCGAGTTTAATCTGGCTGATATAACCTTTTGAATTAGGACGGTCCAGCGCGTAGAACGTGATTCCTACTATTATTACTGACAAATCATCTTGAAAATTTGGGGCTAGACCTCATCTAATCTCCAGTAGCACATTTGATCAGTATGAATCGGAGGAGTTATGCGTCTGGATCGTCTTACTAATAAGTTCCAGCTTGCCCTCGCTGATGCCCAATCTCTCGCTCTCGGTCGAGACAATCAATTTATCGAACCACTGCATTTAATGAGTGCCCTTTTAAATCAGGAAGGAAGCACGGTCAGCCCGCTGTTAACCGCAGCTGGCGTTAATGTCGCTCATCTGAAGCCAGAGATTGAGCAGGCGTTAAGCCGTCTCCCGCAGGTTGAAGGGACCGGAGGCGATGTACAGCCATCCAATGAATTGGTACGGACATTAAATCTTTGCGACAAGCTGGCTCAGAAAAGGGGTGACACCTTTATATCGTCGGAACTGTTTGTTCTGGCGGCGCTGGAAGCGCGGAGCACGTTGACGGATCTGTTAAAGAATGCCGGCGCCAACATGGATAGCGTGACGAAAGCGATTGACCAAATCCGTGGAGGAGAAAACGTGAACGAACAAGGGGCTGAAGATCAGCGCCAGGCTTTGAAAAAATTCACGATCGATTTAACCGAACGTGCCGAACAGGGCAAGTTGGATCCCGTTATCGGTCGTGATGAAGAAATTCGCCGCACCATTCAGGTGCTGCAACGCAGAACCAAAAATAACCCGGTACTCATTGGTGAGCCTGGGGTCGGTAAAACGGCCATTGTCGAAGGGTTGGCGCAGCGCATCGTCAATGGGGAAGTGCCGGAAGGCTTGAAGAACAAACGCGTACTGGCTCTGGATATGGGATCGCTGGTGGCTGGCGCCAAATTCCGCGGCGAGTTCGAAGAACGCTTAAAAGGCGTATTGAATGATCTTTCGAAACAGGAAGGCAGCGTCATCCTGTTTATTGATGAACTGCATACGATGGTCGGCGCGGGTAAAGCCGATGGCGCTATGGATGCGGGCAATATGCTGAAGCCTGCCTTGGCGCGTGGTGAGCTGCACTGCGTTGGGGCGACCACGCTGGACGAATATCGTCAGTATATTGAGAAGGATGCCGCGCTGGAGCGTCGTTTCCAGAAAGTGTTTGTGGCTGAACCGACGGTGGAAGACACCATCGCGATCTTGCGCGGGCTGAAAGAGCGTTATGAACTGCATCATCACGTTCAAATCACAGACCCGGCCATTGTGGCGGCGGCGACGTTGTCCCATCGCTACATCGCAGACCGTAAACTCCCGGATAAGGCGATTGACCTGATCGATGAGGCCGCATCCAGCATTCGTATGCAAATCGACTCCAAGCCCGAGGCGCTAGACCGGTTGGACCGTCGAATCATCCAATTGAAGCTCGAACAGCAGGCATTGAAGAAAGAGTCGGATGACGCCAGTCTGAAACGGCTCGAAATTTTGAATACCGAGCTGGAAGAGAAAGAGCGGGATTACTCGAAGCTGGAAGAAGAGTGGAAAGCGGAAAAGGCGTCATTAACCGGCACTCAGAATATCAAGGCCGCGCTGGAACAGGCCAAAATCGAATTGGAACAGGCGCGTCGTCAGGGCGATTTGGGGCAAATGTCCGAGTTGCAGTACGGCAAGATTCCTGAGCTGGAAAAACAGTTGGCAACGGCTACGCAGTCCGAAGGTAAAACGATGCGTCTGTTGCGTAATAAGGTAACGGACACTGAAATCGCCGAAGTATTGGCGCGCGCTACGGGCATTCCGGTATCGAGAATGCTGGAAGGCGAACGCGAAAAACTGCTGCGAATGGAAGATGAGCTGCACCAGCGCGTGATTGGACAGAACGAAGCGGTCGAAGCGGTGGCTAACTCTATCCGACGCAGCCGCGCGGGTCTGGCCGATCCCAATCGTCCTATCGGTTCATTCCTTTTCTTGGGGCCGACAGGAGTCGGTAAAACCGAGCTGTGTAAAACGCTGGCGAAATTCCTCTTCGATAGCGACGACGCGATGGTGCGTATCGATATGTCCGAATTCATGGAAAAACATTCGGTATCCCGTTTGGTGGGCGCGCCCCCAGGGTATGTCGGTTATGAAGAAGGGGGTTACCTTACGGAAGCGGTGCGACGTCGTCCTTATTCCGTGATTCTGCTGGATGAAGTGGAGAAGGCGCATCCTGATGTCTTCAACATCCTGTTGCAGGTGCTGGATGATGGTCGCCTGACCGACGGACAGGGGCGTACGGTGGACTTCCGCAACACAGTGGTCATCATGACATCCAACTTGGGATCGGACCTGATTCAGGAACGGTTTGGCGAGATGAGCTATGGCCAGATGCGCGATATGGTTATGAACGTCGTTAACCATCACTTCCGCCCTGAGTTCATCAACCGTATTGATGAAGTCGTGGTTTTCCATCCGTTAGGCCGGGAGCACATTACGTCAATTGCCCAGATTCAGCTGCAGCGTTTGTATCAGCGACTGGAAGAACGGGGCTATAGCGTGACGATCTCTGAGCCGGCATTGGAGATGCTGGGTAAAATCGGGTTTGACCCGGTGTACGGAGCCCGCCCGTTGAAGCGTGCTATACAGCAACTGATCGAAAACCCGCTGGCGCAGCAAATATTGTCTGGCAAGCTGCTTCCGGGTAAGCCGATTACGTTGGATCTTGATGGTGAGTCTATCGTCGCGCATCAGTAGCGTCAGGCTGATTCCCTCAGCGAAAAGCCCGGATTTTTTGAATTCGGGCTTTTTTGTCGATTAAATGCGCGTTTTGGGGCTTTAAACCGGCTTAAATTGACGTTTTGGTTTAAATGTGAGCGGTCGGCCGGTTTTTTGTATTTAG
>NZ_LUTN01000031.1 GCF_002111595.1 Lonsdalea britannica | reverse complement strand
CCCCTTTTTTAATCTTTTTTACTATCCGCCTACTTTTACGTCTCAATGCCTGTTTTTTATGCTTTTTATGGCTTTTGGCAGGTCTGCCAGGCTCTCTATTACGCAATCAGCCAGGTTTTCGCCCTCTTCCGTGACCGGTTTACCGGTACGTACGAGAACTTTAGTGCCTACCCCTGCGGCTGCGGCTGCCTGCATATCTTCTACTTTGTCACCCACCATATAAGAAGAAGCCATGTCGATGTGCAGATGTTCCTGCGCAGACTTGAACATGCCCGGCTGCGGTTTACGGCAGTCACACGTTTGACGATACTCCTCTTCCGAACCTTCAGGATGATGCGGACAGAAATAGATACCATCCAGATCTACCCCGCGATCGGCCAACGACCAATCCATCCATTCCGTCAGCTGCATAAACTGGTCTTCGGTGAATTTACCGCGCGCGATACCCGACTGATTGGTGATCAGCACCAAGGCGAACCCCATGGATTTGAGCTCACGCATTGCTTCAATCACGCCATCGATAAACTGAAACTGATCGATTTCGTGTACATAGCCGTGATCGACGTTAATCGTACCGTCACGGTCGAGAAAAATTGCTGGAACGCTGGTTGCCACTTTACTTTGCTCCCGATACAGAAAATTGCGCCGTAGTATCGCAGTTTTCACTGCTGGAGAGAATGATAGCAGAGTTACAATCTCGATTGACTTGGACGTCTAGACGCCTTAGCATCCCGACAACAAATAGTCAGTATAAGTAAGTGTTATTCATCGGCCCGCGGCCCCTATTGATAGAACTCATGATAAAACTTTCTCGTATTACAAAGACGTTCCAGCAAAACGGTCGAGCCATCACGGCGCTCGACGACGTTACGCTACATGTACCGGCGGGCCAAATCTATGGCGTCATCGGCTCTTCTGGCGCGGGTAAAAGTACCTTAATCCGCTGCATTAACTTACTGGAGCGCCCGACATCAGGCACAGTTCTGGTCGCTGAACAGAATTTGATGACATTATCAAGCAGCGAGCTGACTCAAGCTCGCCGCCAAATCGGGATGATTTTCCAGCATTTCAATCTGCTCTCGTCTCGTACCGTATTTGGTAATGTCGCATTGCCGCTGGAGTTGGATAACCTGCCGTCCGCCAAGATCAAACAGCGCGTCAATGAGCTGCTGGAGCTGGTTGGACTGTCGGATAAACACGATGTGTATCCCGCCAACCTCTCTGGCGGACAGAAACAGCGCGTGGCTATCGCCCGCGCATTGGCCAGCAACCCCAAGGTTCTGTTGTGCGATGAAGCCACCAGTGCACTGGACCCGGCCACCACTCGCGCTATTTTGGAATTGCTGAAAGATATCAATCGCCGTCTGGGATTGACCATTCTGCTGATCACCCATGAAATGGATGTCGTGAAGCGTATCTGCGATCAGGTCGCCGTAATTAGTGAAGGACGTCTGATTGAGCAGGACACCGTTGGGCAGATGTTCTCTCATCCCAAAACACCGCTGGCTCAGAAGTTCATCCACTCCACGTTACATCTGGATATTCCAGACGACTATGTCGCCCGCATGACGCCGGCACCCCGTGAAGGCAGCATTCCTTTACTGCGCATGGAGTTTACCGGCCAGTCTGTGGATGCTCCCTTACTGTCTGAAATCGCACGGCGCTTCAACGTAAACAACAATATTATCAGTGCGCAGATGGATTACGCAGGCGGGGTTAAGTTCGGCGTCATGCTGGCGGAAATGGCCGGCACGGAAGCAGAGACCACCGCAGCAATCAAATTCCTGCAAGATAACCATGCAAATATAGAGGTACTCGGTTATGTCTGAAGCCATGATGTGGTTAATGGCCCGCGGCGTGTGGGAAACAATAGTGATGACCCTAGTGTCAGGCTTTTTCGGCTTCGTACTAGGGCTGCCTGTTGGCGTTCTTCTTTATATAACGCGTCCGGGACAAATTATTGCCAATCCCAAACTTTATCGGGCGCTTTCAGCCATCGTGAACATCTTCCGTTCCATCCCCTTCATTATATTGCTGGTATGGATGATTCCGTTTACCCGAATGATTGTCGGCACCTCGATTGGTCTCCAGGCTGCAATCGTGCCGCTCACCGTGGGCGCCGCGCCGTTTATCGCCCGTATGGTGGAAAATGCGCTGTTGGAAATCCCCGGAGGATTGATCGAAGCCGCGCGGGCAATGGGTGCCACACCGATGCAAATCATTAAAAAGATCTTACTGCCTGAAGCTTTACCGGGCCTGATTAACGCTGCGACTATCACATTGATTACCCTGGTGGGCTATTCTGCAATGGGAGGCGCCGTGGGCGCAGGCGGCTTGGGACAAATCGGTTATCAGTATGGTTATGTCGGTTATAACTCCACGGTGATGAATACCGTATTAGTGCTGTTGGTTGTGTTGGTTTTTATCATTCAATTCTGCGGCGATCGCGCAGTACAGGCTGTCACTCGCAAGTAATTGTTCCATTGCCATGCACCTTGAAAGTGCGTGATAACAAGACTGTTAAGCAGAGGTAAGGAATATGGCTATTAAATTGAAATCTATCGCCGCAGTAGGCGCATTGGTCGGTGCTCTGGCGCTGGCAGGATGCGGACAAGAAGAAAAAGACCCTAACCATATCAAGGTTGGCGTCATTGTCGGTGCCGAACAGCAGGTCGCGGAAGTGGCTCAAAAAGTGGCCAAGGAAAAATACGGTCTGGATGTCGAGCTGGTGACCTTTAACGATTATGTCCTTCCCAACGAAGCGCTGAGCAAAGGCGATATCGATCTGAACGCTTTCCAGCACAAACCGTATCTGGATCAGCAGATCAAAGATCGCGGCTATAAACTGGTTTCCGTCGGTAACACCTTCGTTTACCCCATCGCGGGCTACTCAAAGAAAATCAAATCGCTGAACGAGCTGCAGGACGGCGCACAGGTCGCTATTCCTAACGACCCGACCAACCTGGGCCGTTCCCTGCTGCTGCTTCAGAAAGTCGGTCTGATCAAACTGAAAGACAATGTTGGACTGATGCCGACCTCACTGGATATCGTCGAAAACCCGAAACATGTGAAGCTGGTAGAACTGGAAGCGCCGCAATTACCGCGCTCGCTGGACGATGACCAGATCGCTCTGGCCGTTATCAATACCACCTACGCCAGCCAGATCAATCTGACACCGACTAAAGACGGATTGTTTGTAGAAGATAAAGACTCTCCTTACGTCAACCTGCTGGTGGCCCGCGAAGACAATAAAGATGCGGAAAACGTGAAGAAGTTTGTCAGCGCTTATCAGTCTGATGAAGTGAATCAGGCCGCATTAAAAACGTTTAATGGCGGTGCCGTCAAAGGCTGGTAAGTTTCTCATTGCATGAAACGATAAAATATCCTACTGACGGGCCTCGGCCCGTCTTGTTATTTTTCGCGTAGCTTGCTTCAATAAGCGCACTTATGAAAGCCAGAGGAAAAGCTATGCGTGCCTTGCCCATTGTCATGTTATCGCTGTCGCTGACAGGATGTTCTCTGCTACACAAATCGATTACACCCTCCACATCACAGCCCCAGACACCGTCATCCGTTGAAACAACACCTAAACCCAAACCGGCTCCCCCTGCTACGCCCGCCGTTCTGTATAAAAGCGCTGAAGAGCTGGTTGGAAAACCTTTCCACGATATGGGCGAAGTCTCCGGTTCCTCATGCCAGGTAACGGCTCAGGATCCCCAGCCCAGCATCGCCACCGCAAGAAAAAGATTACAAAGCCGGGCGACCAGCCTGAAAGCCAATGCGGTCCTGCTGCATGAGTGCCAGATTGTGAGCGATGTCGACAGCTGCTATCGCCAGGCCATCTGTGAAGGCACAGCGCTGAAAGTCTCCTCTCAATGAGCGAGTTCAGCTTCGATCAGATCGGTGTTATCCGTTCCCCGTATAAAGAGAAGTTTGCCGTCCCCCGACAGCCGGGCCTGATTGAAGATGGAGGAGGCGAACTGCACCTGCTGCCGCCTTATAACCAGCCGGAAGCCGTGCGCGGGCTTTCCGACTTCAGCCATCTATGGGTGCTATTTGTGTTTCATCAAACGGCGTCTGCTGGCTGGCGTCCCACGGTACGACCTCCTCGTCTGGGAGGTAATGCGCGCATGGGCGTCTTCGCTACCCGTTCGACGTTTCGTCCCAATCCTGTCGGGATGTCTCTGGTGGAACTGAAAGGCGTGCGCGCCGACAAGCACGAACTGGTGCTGGAACTCGGTAGCCTGGATCTGGTGGATGGCACGCCAGTCATTGATATCAAGCCTTACCTTCCCTTCGCTGAAAGCCAGCCACAGGCACAAGCCGGTTTTGCGCCCTGTGCGCCGGACGCAGATATGCCGGTAACATTTTCCCCACAGGCGGAACAACAGCTGATTGCATGGCACAATCGCTATCCTCATTTACGCCGTTTTATCACGCAGGTATTAGCGCAAGATCCGCGTCCGGCCTATCGCAAAATGAGCCACGATGAGAAGGAATATGCCGCGCTATTACTGGAATTCAACGTGCGCTGGAAGGTGACCGGCGGACAAACAGAAGTAATATGCCTGGATAGCCGTTAAAAAACGTCTGCATCTCTTTTGGGGAACGTTCCTCGCTGGTAAACTAAGCCACTTTTTATTTATGCTCAGGCCCCATCGGCCCACGCCATTTATCGTTCTTACGGAACTACAACACCATGCGTACAAGTCAATATTTGCTCTCCACTCAAAAGGAGACGCCCGCCGACGCCGAGGTTATCAGTCATCAGCTGATGCTGCGCGCAGGAATGATTCGTAAACTCGCCTCAGGTCTCTATACCTGGTTACCGACGGGTTTGCGCGTTTTGAAAAAAGTCGAAAATATCGTGCGTGAAGAAATGAACAGCGCCGGCGCCATCGAAATTTCGATGCCCGTTGTTCAGCCTGCAGACCTGTGGCAGGAGAGCGGTCGTTGGGAGCAGTATGGTCCCGAGCTGCTGCGCTTCGCCGATCGCGGCGAGCGTCCGTTTGTGTTGGGCCCGACGCATGAAGAAGTCATCACCGATCTGGTGCGTAATGAAATCAGCTCCTACAAACAGCTGCCGCTGACGTTCTACCAAATCCAGACTAAGTTCCGTGACGAAGTCCGTCCGCGTTTCGGTATTATGCGCGCACGCGAGTTCCTGATGAAAGACGCCTACTCTTTCCATACGTCTCAGGAATCCCTGCAAGCGACGTATGACGCTCTCTATTCGGCGTACACCAAAATCTTCAACCGGATGGATCTGAACTTCCGGGCCGTACAAGCAGATACCGGTTCTATCGGCGGCAGCGCCTCTCACGAATTCCAGGTCCTGGCCGCCTGTGGTGAAGACGATATCGTCTTTTCCACCGAATCGGACTTCGCCGCGAATATCGAATTAGCCGAAGCGGTCTCGCCGAACGTTGAACGCGCCGCGCCGACGCAGGACATGACGCTGGTAGAAACGCCCAACGCCAAAACCATCGCCGAGCTGGTCGAACAGTTCAATGTTCCGGTAGAAAAAACGGTTAAAACGCTGCTCGTGAAAGCGACAGAAGAAAGCGCTCATCCGCTGGTTGCCCTGCTGGTTCGCGGCGATCACGAACTGAACGAAGTAAAAGCCGAGAAACTGGAGCTGGTCGCCAGCCCACTGACTTTCGCCACGGAAGAAGAAATTCGCGCGTTAGTGAATGCAGGTCCGGGATCGCTGGGTCCAGTCAATCTGTCCTTGCCGGTCGTTATCGACAGAACCGTTGCCGTAATGAGCGATTTCAGCGCGGGCGCCAACATCGACGGCAAACACTATTTCGGCATCAACTGGGAGCGTGACGTCGCGCTGCCGCAGGTTGCCGATCTCCGCAAAGTGGTTGAAGGCGACCAGAGCCCGGACGGCAAAGGCACGCTGCAGATCAAACGCGGTATCGAAGTCGGTCATATCTTCCAGCTTGGCACCAAATACTCAGAAGCGATGAAGGCGACGGTTCAGGGCGAAGACGGCCGCAACCAGACGCTGACGATGGGCTGCTATGGTATCGGTATCTCCCGCGTGATCGCCGCTGCGATTGAACAGAACCATGACGATCGCGGAATTATCTGGCCGGACGTGCTTGCACCGTTCCAGGTCGCTATTCTGCCGATGAACATGCATAAATCCTTCCGCGTGAAAGAAGTCGCAGAACGTATTTACCAGCAATTGCGCGATAACGGCGTGGAAGTCTTGATGGACGACCGTAAAGAAAGGCCTGGCGTGATGTTCGCGGACATGGAGCTGATCGGTATTCCGCACACTATCGTGATTGGCGATCGTAACCTGGACAACGATGATATCGAGTACAAAAACCGTCGTCAGGGTGAGAAACAGATGATTAAGACCGATGAGGTGGTGGACTTCCTGCTCTCGCAGGTCGTGCGTTAATCACAATTACACGCCGGTTTCAGTCATAAAAAATGGTGGGTTGCCCCACCATTTTTTTATTCTCGTCACCGTGATAAGTGGTGATTATGCACGGAACAGCTCTTCAATATCGAGCCCCTGCGTTTGCAGGATTTCACGCAGACGGCGTAGTCCTTCAACCTGAATCTGACGCACGCGTTCGCGAGTCAGACCAATTTCACGACCTACATCTTCCAACGTGGCCGCTTCATAACCCAGAAGGCCGAAGCGACGAGCAAGAACTTCTCGCTGTTTTGCATTTAGTTCGAACAACCATTTAACGATATTTTGCTTCATATCGTTATCCTGCGTAGTGTCCTCAGGACCGTTGTCTTTCTCATCGGCCAGAATATCCAGCAACGCCTTTTCAGAATCCCCGCCCAGAGGCGTGTCAACGGAAGTAATACGTTCGTTCAGACGCAACATACGGTTCACGTCATCAACTGGTTTATCGAGCTGTTCGGCAATTTCTTCCGCACTGGGCTCATGATCTAGCTTATGGGATAACTCGCGTGCTGTGCGCAGGTAAACGTTAAGTTCTTTGACAATGTGAATCGGTAAACGGATGGTGCGGGTTTGATTCATGATCGCCCGCTCTATGGTCTGCCTGATCCACCAGGTTGCATACGTTGAAAAACGGAACCCTCTTTCGGGGTCAAACTTTTCAACGGCTCGGATCAGACCAAGATTCCCTTCTTCAATCAGGTCCAGCAAGGCTAGCCCCCGATTGTTATAACGACGGGCGATTTTCACCACCAACCGCAGGTTACTCTCGATCATACGTTTGCGTGATGATACGTCACCACGCAACGCTCGCCGGGCAAAATAAACCTCTTCTTCGGCGGTTAAAAGAGGCGAATAGCCAATTTCTCCCAGATAGAGTTGAGTAGCATCTAAAACACGCTGGGTGCTAACTTGTGACAATAACTCATCATCTAAAGAGTCATTGTCACTGGTTTCTTCCTCAGCCAGCGCTTTATCGTCAAATACGTCAAGCCCATTCTCGTCGAAATCAGTATCTTCATGTAACTCGTTAACTTTCAGCGTACTTTGGCTCATAAGCGGCTCCTACCCGTGATCCCTTGGCAGAATACCGAAGCACTCTGCCCGATTTAACGCTGCGGAATAAAACGCAGCGGGTTTACGGATTTCCCCTTGTAACGAATTTCAAAATGCAAGCGTACTGAACTGGTTCCGGTGCTACCCATGGTAGCTATTTGTTGTCCCGCCTTAACCTCTTGTTGTTCCCGGACCAGCATGGTTTCGTTATGGGCATAGGCGCTCAGGTAGTCATCATTATGCTTGATGATTATCAGATTCCCGTAACCGCGCAAAGCGTTGCCCGCGTACACCACACGCCCTCCGGCGGTAGCAACCACGGTTTGCCCACGTGAGCCAGCGATATCAATCCCTTTATTTCCCCCCTCAGAGGCTGAGAAATTATCTATGACTTTCCCATCTGTAGGCCAACGCCAACCAGTAATAGCGGCATTACTGCTGCTAGGTACCGGCGTTGGTTCGGTAGCAGGAGCGGAAACTGCAGCCCCTGTAGCAGGTAACATCTTACCCACATTCTGTTTACCCGAATTTGCAGAATACGCATTAGTTGAGGTGGAATCAACCTGTGAAGTTTGTATTTGCGTACTGTTCGACGGCAGAGAAACGCCTCCTGCCGCCGCATTCGCTGGAAGCATATGCCCACTGCGTGAACTGGAAGTGGTCATAACGGGGGCTGGCGGCACGCTGGCAACCGCCATACCCTGCCCTGCGCTGGTGTTCATATTGTTGCCCAACGCCAAACTCTGACCGACATTCAAACTGTAAGGTTCTGGGATATTATTGCGCTGCGCCAGCTCACGGTAATCATTACCCGTGATCCACGCGATGTAGAACAGCGTATCGCCGCGTTTTACGGTATAGGTGTTCCCGGTATAGCTTCCCTTGGGAATCGCGTCATAGCTACGGTTATAGACGATTTTACCGCCTTGCGAGGCAACCGGAGTGGAAGTGACCGGCGTGCTGACAGCAGCGACAGGTCGTGAGTTCGCCGATGAAGAGAGGCGTGGTGGTGACGCGATCGCGCCGCTACGGCCAGAGGCATTGCCACCATCGCCCACGCTGCTGATCGAGGCAGGCTGATCGTTACCGTCAGCGCAGCCCGCCAACCCCAGAGCAATTGCCGTACATACCGCGAGCTGACGCCAGTTCATCATTTGGCTCCCCATGCGCCGAATCCCCCTATGACCCAAAATTGACTCGTTAAATGTCGCTAGCTGTCTCAAAAATTGGCGATATCGCTAAGCTCAGGAACCCGTTGTTCCGTCGCAAACTCAGCAACGCGCCGCCGTGATCGTTATCGAAACGGACACCGACGGGCCACCCGAGACAGCACCATTCGTTGATGCTAGCAATATCAACAAATTAGTACCATAAGATAGTTGTATTGAAATTTTAAGGCGGGCACGCGCTCAGCACGAAGAATCAGGCCAATTCGCCTTTGACCAGAGGCACAAAGCGAACCCCCTCAACGGTTTGAATCATCAACTCGCCGTTGATGCGCTGAACTACTTTAAGCGTTTGCTGCTCTTCGCCAACCGGCAATACCATGATGCCGCCTTCATCCAGCTGTTCCATCAGAGCAACAGGAATTTCCGGCGGCGCAGCCGTAACGATAATCGCGTCGAAAGGCCCTTTGGACGCCCATCCCAACCAGCCATCACCATGCCGCGTGGACACATTATGCAGATCGAGCTGCTTGAGACGACGTTTAGCCTGCCACTGGAGTCCCTTGATACGCTCCACAGAGCACACGTGACGCACCATATGCGCCAGCACGGCAGTTTGATACCCCGACCCCGTACCTATCTCCAAAACCCGGGATACGGGCGTCAGACGCAGCAATTCGGTCATTCTGGCGACCATGTAAGGTTGGGATATCGTCTGGCCAGAACCTATGGGCAACGCCGTATTTTCGTAGGCTTTGTGTTCAAAAGCTTCATCGACAAAGCGTTCCCGCGGTACGGCGGCCATCGCCTGTAACAGGCGTTCATCCTTAATTCCCTGCTGACTCAACTGTTCCAGTAATGTCTGCACGCGTTTGTTCACCATTCCCCGCAAACCCCAGCTTTGGCTAACCTCATCAATGTTGTCTGTGCTGTTCGGACAGGGACTTCGCCCCTGTCACAGCGTAGTGATCTCCGTCGCGATCAAACACCGCTACATACCGCTGTCGAACGCCTGCTCTTCAACCTGCATCAGCTCGCGCACCACGCTGGTGGCATAACAGCCTGACGGCAACCAGAAACGTACGGTGACGACGTCATCATTCTGCCACGACCACGCCATGTGCTGCGGATACAATAAGATAGCCCTACGCGCTGGCTCCAGACGCTCCCGACGCAGCAGCGACAGCAATAATTCGTTATCTTCCAGAGTGGACGCTTCAAATGCCAGCGCATCGGCCTGTGTGCCCGGCTCCCCGTCGCCTGGCAGCGGCGCCGTCACCTGCAGTTCGTGTTCATCAACACGCCGTTGCAATGTCTCCAGCTCGTCTGGCTGTGCAACGAACCAGCTACCACGACCGGTCAACTGCAGCGCGTCTCCGTTCAAGACGGTTTTTTCCAGCTTTTGCGTCAAACGGGCGCTGGCGACACGGTTAAACAGCTCGCTACGACTGGCCGAAAGATAAAAACTGCGTTTACCGCGTTCTTTCACGCGAATCTCATTGTTCGCCCAGCGCCGAGCCTGTTCCAGGTTATTGCCGTTACGACCAAAACGCTGGCTGCCGAAATAGTTAGGGACGCCCTGTTCGGCTATACGTTGTAACCGCGTCTCGATTTCCGCTTTGTCGCTGATTTGGCGAAGCACCAGTGTGAAAGCGTTCCCCTGCAGGGCGCCGATGCGTAGTTTACGGCGGTGACGCGCCGTTTCCAGAATTTCGCAGCCTTCCAGCTCGAAGCTCCGCCAGTCTGGATCGGCTTTACCCGGCATATGCAGACCGAACCATTGTTCGGTCACGGCGTGGCGGTCTTTCAGACCCGCATAGCTGACTGCGCGAGCCGGCAGACGGGCAAACTTAGCCAACGCTTCGGCGACAAAGGACGTATTACAGCCCCGTTTACGTACTCGGACCAGCACATGCTCGCCATCGCCATCTGGCTCGAATCCGAGATCTTCAATCACCTCAAAGTCTTCTGCCGACGCTTTCAGTACGCCGCTTGCGACAGGCTTACCGTGCATCCAGTAGAGCTCGTTAGAGGTTTCCATCACCATGCCACCACTCCCGACGCATCGCTTTTCACCAACAGGGCCACCGCCTCACAGGCAATGCCTTCGCCGCGTCCGGTAAATCCTAGCTGTTCGGTGGTCGTCGCTTTCACGTTGACGTTATCCATATGGCACTGAAGATCTTCCGCCAGATTGACTCTCATTTGCGGAATGTGCGGCGCCATTTTTGGCGCCTGAGCGATAATGGTTACATCCACATTTCCCAGGCGATAACCTTTCTCAGCGATACGGCGCCAGGCTTCCCGCAACAGTTGGCGACTGTCCGCGCCCTTGAAGGCGGGATCGGTATCCGGAAACAGTTTACCAATATCGCCCAGCGCGGCGGCGCCCAACAGCGCGTCGGTGACGGCATGCAACACGACATCGCCGTCGGAGTGCGCCAGCAAACCTTGCGTGTAAGGAACTCTTACGCCACCGAGCACCAGCGGGCCTTCGCCACCGAATTTATGGACATCAAAACCGTGACCGATACGCATCGCACACGCTCCTTTATTTATACAATAGTTTGATTTTCAAGGTTACGAGTCAGATAAAACTCCGCCAGCGCCAGATCTTCCGGTCGGGTGACTTTGATATTATCCGCCCGTCCGCTGACGATCTGAGGATGGTAACCGCAAAACTCTAATGCCGACGCTTCATCGGTAATCTCCGCCCCTTCGGACAGCGCGCGTTCCAGACTGTCTTTCAGCAGCATCAGCGGGAACAGCTGTGGGGTCAGAGCATGCCAGAGCGCGTTCCGCTCTACCGTATGCTCAATATCGCCCTGCGCATTGCCGCGCTTCATGGTATCACGCACCGGCGCGGCCAGAATGCCCCCGACGTCGCTTTGCGAAGTCAGCTCAAGCAAACGAGACAAATCGTCTGGATGCAGGCACGGCCGAGCGGCATCGTGCACCAGTACCCACTCTACACCCTGGACCTGCTGCAAACCGGCCAGCACAGAGTCGGCTCTTTGCCGTCCGCCTTGCACGACCTGAATGCGAGGATCGGACGCCAGCGGCAACGTTTGGAAATAGTCGTCATCAGGCTGATCGCGATAATTGCCTTACAAATACGGGGATGCTGAAACAGCGCGTCCAGCGTATGTTCCAGAATCGTTTTGTTACCGATGTTCAAATATTGTTTCGGGCGATCGACCTGCATTCTGCTGCCGTTTCCGGCGGCAGGCAATACGGCGATCACTTCAGACAGGTCGTCCTTCGGAGTCAACATACCTAGCGTGGAGTCGAATAAGGGGAAGATTGAGGGGACGTAGAGGTCGAGTTGGCCTGATGGCCCGACTGGTTTGGCACCAGACGATAGAAGGATTCGCCGGGTTTAATCATACTCAGTTCGTTACGCGCGCGCTCTTCAATGGCTTCCTGCCCGCCATTAAGATCGTCGATTTCGGCGAACAGCAGTTCATTACGGGATTTCAACTTGGCATTGCTGGCCTGCTGAACGGCAACGCCGTCCTTCACCCGCACCAAATCGTGAATACCGTTTTTTCCCAGCCAGAGCGAATATTGCAGCCAGCCCAGAAGTACCAATAATAACAGCGTCAGTTTTCCCATCCCGCCCCCTGAAAAGCCGCCTAATCATCCCATAACTTTTATCAGGACTCCACTGTGCGGATGCAAATGCTGAATACAATCCGGCACAGGCACTCCAGAACACCGGACACAACGCGTCAGAAGGGAGGAAGGTTCCGGTGCCATGAGTCCGGCGCAGAGGCCGTCCGGCTATGAATAATAGCCTACCAGCCTGAAATTACCGAAAAGACCAGCCAGAAGCTAAACAGAACGGAACCGCCGCAGCACAGCAGCATCAGCACAACCCGACGCTGCCACAGCAGGCCAAACAGCATGCCCACCAGTACGCAGAGGAGCAATAACGCCAGAAATAGCGGCCAGGTATACAGCATGAGCAGCCGTGTGGCATCAAGCCGTACAGCCAGAAGGAAAGCGCAAACGCCAGCCAATAAAAACAGAAACCGGCTATCGCCCCGAGGCTGGGGTAAGACACCGGCGTTTCCTGCGAAGGTGGATGGATCTGACGATGCGGCAATAGCGTGACACGCTGTACTGTTTTTCCCATACGACTCGTGTTCCCGGCACAACGCGTTTTGGCAACGCTCAACAAGAATGTTAAGCGTCTATGATAGCCAGACGGCGCAGCATGGCTAACAGTTGAACGATCAAATCTGTTACTAATTGTTCGCCATCCAGATGGGCTTCCGGATGCTCGGGCGCTTCGTAGATCGAGTCGATCCCGGTGAAGTTGCGCAGCTCGCCTGCGCGGGCTTTCTTGTATAACCCTTTCGGATCGCGCGCTTCGCACACCGCCAGCGGCGTGTCCACAAACACCTCAATAAACTGCCGATCCTCAAGCAGATCGCGCACCATCTGCCGTTCGGCGCGATGCGGCGAGATAAACGCGGTGAGCACCACCAGACCGGCGTCCACCATCAACTTGGCGACTTCCCCAACGCGGCGAATATTCTCGCGCCGGTCGTCATCCGTAAATCCCAGATCGCGACACAAAGCATGCCGGACGTTGTCGCCGTCCAGCAAATAGGTGCTGACACCCGCGGCGTAGAGCGCCTGCTCCAGCGCCCCCGCCAACGTTGATTTCCCTGAGCCGGACAGCCCGGTAAACCAGATGACCGCGCCGCGATGACCGTGGCGACGCTCACGGTCCGCTCGCGTCACCGCGTGAGGATGCCACACCACGTTTTCATTCGCAGGCGGCAGGGAATGAGATTCGGACACCTTATTTCCCTCCCAGCAGATCGCGCGCACCCCAATGCGGGAAGTGGCGACGCACCAGGCGTTCAGCTCCAGTTCAAATGCGCTGTAAGCGCCGGGCTCTTCATAGGTCTGTTCAATACCTTCGCGTACCAGACCCGCGCCCACCGTCACATTGCTCAGGCGGTCAATAAAGATCATCCCGCCAGTGACGTGGTTGTGCGGATAGCGATCCAGCACCAACGGCTCGTCGAAAGTCAGCTCCACCAGTCCAATACCGTTCAACGGTAACGACTCGGTGACTCGCTGGGTCAGCGTGTTGATTTCAACCTGATACTGAATATTTTCGACTCGCGCCCGCGTTTTTTTGCCCGCGATCTTGATGTCGTAGCTCTGCCCGGCGACCAATGGCTGTTCCGCCATCCACACCACATCCACCTGCGCGCTCTGCACCGCTTCCAGCGTTTCTGCATGGTCCACGATCAGATCGCCACGGCTGATATCAATTTCCTTTTCCAGCACCAGCGTCACCGCTTCGCCGACCTGCGCCTGCGGCAGATCGCCATCAAACGTCACGATACGAGCGATGGCGGATTCCACGCCGGAGGGCAGCACCTTCACGCGCTGGCCGACGTGAACCACGCCGGACGCCACCGTCCCCGCGTAGCCACGGAAATCCAGGTTAGGCCGGTTGACATACTGCACCGGGAAACGCAGAGGCTGCGACAAGCTGTGCGGTGCGACATCCACCGTCTCAAGCACTTCCAGCAGCGTAGGGCCGCTATACCAGCTCATCTGCGTGCTGGCCGTCGCCACGTTATCCCCTTCCAGCGCGGAGAGCGGGACGAAGGTCACGTTGAGATCCGCCGGCAGCTGCTGTGCAAAGTCCAGATAGTCCTGCTTGAACTGTTCGAAGACCGACTGCTGATAGTCGACCAGATCCATTTTGTTGACCGCCACCACCAGATGACGGATGCCCAGCAGTGTCGCGATGAAGCTATGACGACGAGTCTGATCCAACACGCCTTTGCGGGCATCGATCAGCAGAATCGCCAGTTCACAGGTGGATGCGCCCGTCGCCATGTTACGCGTGTACTGCTCATGCCCAGGGGTGTCGGCAATGATGAATTTACGCTTTTCGGTAGAGAAATAGCGGTAGGCGACGTCGATGGTGATCCCCTGCTCGCGCTCAGCCTGCAGGCCGTCGACCAGCAGCGCTAAATCCAACTTTTCACCCTGTGTCCCCAACCGTTTGCTGTCGTTGTGCAACGTAGACAGCTGATCTTCGTAGATCTGACGGGTATCGTGCAACAGGCGGCCAATCAGGGTGCTTTTACCGTCGTCGACGCTGCCGCAGGTCAGGAAGCGCAGCAGGCTTTTGTCCTGTTGTGCGAGCAAATAGGCTTCGACTCCGCCTGATCGGCGATCTGTTTGGCAATATCATGATTCATGCAGCAACTCCTCAGAAATATCCCTGACGCTTTTTCAGCTCCATCGACCCGGCCTGATCGCGGTCGATCATCCGTCCCTGACGCTCGCTCGTGGTGGAGACCAACATTTCCTCGATGATCTCCGGCAGAGTCTGCGCCTGCGACTCGACCGCGCCCGTCAGCGGCCAGCATCCCAGCGTGCGGAAACGCACCATGCGCTGGGTAATGGTTTCACCCGGCTGCGGTTCGAAGCGGTCGTCATCGACCATCATCAGCATACCGTCACGCTCGACCACCGGGCGCTCTGCGGCCAGATACAGCGGAACGATGTCGATGTTTTCCAGGAAGATATACTGCCAGATATCCAGCTCCGTCCAGTTGGACAAGGGGAACACGCGGATGCTTTCGCCCTTATTGATCTGGCCGTTGTAGTTACGCCATAGCTCAGGGCGCTGGTTTTTCGGATCCCAGCGATGGAAGCGGTCGCGGAACGAATAGATACGCTCTTTGGCGCGCGAT
>NZ_LUTN01000030.1 GCF_002111595.1 Lonsdalea britannica | reverse complement strand
CATCGGCCCTGTCGTATCTTGCGATCCAACAGAGGTCATCTTCGGCTCGCAGTACTGTCCGGGACGAATACCCGCTACGCCGCAGGCGCGGCCGACCATCTTCTGAGCAAGCGAGAATCCCTTGTCGCTGTCGGCAACTTCTTTGGCGATACGGAACACCTCGCTGTGCGGCAGGCTCAGCGCTTCGCGGGCTTTGGTGGTCAGCCCGCGACCGATGATCAGCGGGATACGCCACCCGCGCGCACTTCATCCAACAACACGTCGGTTTTCAGCTCAAAGGTCGCCAGCAGTTCGTTGTCGTCATGCCGACGCACCTCACCTTTGTACGGGTAGATATCGATGACGTCGCCCATGTTCAGGTTGGAGACATCGACTTCGACCGGCAGCGCGCCCGCATCTTCCATCGTGTTAAAGAAGATCGGCGCGATTTTACCGCCCAGCACCACACCGCCGCCGCGTTTGTTCGGCACGTAGGGAATGTCGTCGCCCATGAACCACAGCACCGAGTTGGTGGCGGATTTGCGCGAGGATCCGGTCCCCACGACGTCGCCGACATAGGCTAACGGAAATCCTTTTTCGTTCAGGGCGTCGATCTGTTTAATCGGGCCGACTGCGCCCGGCTGATCCGGTTCGATCCCTTCCCGGGCGTTTTTGAGCATCGCCAGCGCATGCAGCGGAATATCCGGACGCGACCAGGCATCCGGCGCAGGCGACAGATCGTCGGTATTGGTTTCGCCGGTCACTTTGAATACGGTGACGGTGATTTTTTCCGCCAGCGCCGGGCGGGAGAGGAACCAGTCCGCATCCGCCCAGGACTGTAGCACCTGCTGCGCATGCGTATTACCCGCTTTGGCTTTCTCTTCCACGTCGTAGAAGTTGTCGAACATCAGCAGCGTGTGCGATAGGGCTTTGGCGGCGATAGGAGCCAGCGCGGCGTTATCCAACGCATTGATCAGGGGATGAATGTTGTAACCGCCCTGCATGGTGCCCAGCAGCTCAACGGCTTTTTCGGGGGAAATCAGTGGGGACGTGGCTTCGCCTGTAGCGATGGCGGCGAGGAAACCGGCCTTGACGTAGGCGGCTTCATCCACCCCCGGCGGCACGCGGTTAACCAGCAGGTCGACCAGAAATTCCTCTTCTCCGGCAGGCGGTTGCTTCAACAAGTCCACCAAGCCCGCCATTTGGGAAGCCTCTAACGGCTTGGGGACGATCCCTTGCGCAGCCCGCTCGGCTACGTGCTTACGATATTCTTCTAGCACGACATTCTCCTCGCTCTCATTATCTTCTTCGTTATGCCCGCGCACGTTGTGCCCATGGTCATCCTCATGCCTGGAGATCGGCCTGTGGAAGCAAGATTTCGCGTGCCCGGCTCAGCGTCGTCAGCCTATCTGGGTGAGATCGCTCGTTATTTCGTTCACATAATAGCAACATTTGGCGTATTTAACCGCGATCGCGGTGGAATTATCGTTGCTTAATCGCTCACTCACTCACGTCAGCAGAATAGCATGGGCGCGCAGAAACGCACCATGCGTTCACGAAAAGGCTAACGAAGATGTGATTTATATCAATGGGTTATATAACGTCCTTGCCGCTGCGCTCTTGGATTGTTAGGGCGTGAGGGCACAGGGCGCATAGCAACGGGTCAGGTCGGATGGAAATGGTGGCGTAAGGCGGTGTGCAACGCCAGGAAAGGAACGGACTGGTGCGACTGTCCGGGGTAAATTTGCAGGGAGACATCCACTTCCGGCGCCCGATTTTCCATAATCATCGCCAACTCACGTACGCCATCGACCATCCTGCGCTGCCGACGATGCTTTCGCAAGATCTCCCGTTGCCCGCTGGGCAATCCCCTCTCCCACGGCTCCAGTGACTGCTCATATTCACCGACGCTCAACATCAGACTCACCGGCGAAAGGGTCGGGTTTTGCAGGTTGAGCGAAGCCGCCTGATGCAAAATATACTCGTCGTTCCACCACACCGAGGGGCTGCAGGCGTAATAATGCTGGAAGCTCTCCCGCGCCCAGAACAGCGTATCTACGGAGAACAATCCGCCGTAGGAGTGCCCGAACAGCGCTTCGCGTTGCAGGTCGATGGGATAGCGGGTCGCGATCATCGGTTTCAATTCAGCGATAAGAAAGCGGCGAAATCCCGCGGCGTCGCCTGCCATTCCGGCTGGATAGTAGCCGCCCTGTGGATTGGGCTCCAACACGCGGTGCGCGACCGCCGGACGGTAATCCTTATCGCGCCGGGAGGTGCCGACATAATCAATCCCCACCACAATCCCCGGTGTAATACCGCAGCGAGGTCGGCTAAGCGATGCCATGACGGAAGCCGCCATAGAGAAATACTTGGCGCCGTCCAGCAGGTAAATCACCGGCCACCCTTCATCCGGGGGACCCGCCCCGCCGTCGGGGCTCCACGTCATCACGCGGTAATGGCCGCGCGCCGCAGACTCAACGATATCGTCCCTGGTATTGAGCAATTGATACACCCTGCCTCCTGTATAACCGACGTCGCGCCCGAACGGGTTCCTTCCCGACAGTCTGCGACCTTGTTGCAGAGCGGATCGGGTAAGTTGTTCCCGCTCGCAACGCCTTAGAAACTGGTGTTAATCCCCATAAAGAAGGTTCTGCCCGGCTCATTGAACGTGGCCGCGCCCGCACCGGCAATGGTGACGACATTGGTAGTCAGGTTCCTTACCGACTGCGCGTTACCCGCACGGAACTGGCGCTTGTCGAACAGGTTATCCACACCGGCGGTCAGACTGACATTCTTATTGAATTGGTACGTTCCGCTCAGACCGACAACCGAATACGGACTGACCTGGGTCAGCTCGGAGCCGCTGACCGCCTCGCCTTTATAGTTATATTTCTTCGGCTTTTGACGCCCATACCAGGTCAAATCGGCCAGTAACGACAGCTTGTCGGTCGCCTGCCAGCTCACGGATGAATTTAGCGTAAACTGCGGCGTGATGGAGAGGTAATCCCCGGTGGTTTTGTTTTCCGAACGCAGCATCCACGTCAGGTTGTTGTTCCAGCTGACGGTGTCCGACACCGGAATATTCAGCGAGCCTTCTAACCCTTCCACCACCGACTTGGGCACGTTTTCCCACTGGAAGACGTAGGTGCTGCCATTGGTGCTCCTCCCAATCGGGGACATACCGGCTTCAATCTTGTTGCGATAATCATTGCGGAAATACGTCAGCCCCGCCTGATAGCCGTCACGGTGAAACTCCAGCCCGATTTCTTTGTTGATGCTGGTTTCTGCCTTTAACTCATCGTTCCCCAACAGATAACAGCCGTTGGTTCCACTGACGTAACAGCCTTGTCCGCGGCTATACAACAGATAGTTCGGGTTGAGCTGGTAGAGGTTAGGTGCTTTGTAGGCGCGAGCGATGCCCAATTTCAGCGTGAAGTCGTCGCCCAGCTCCTGCGAGAGATTAAGGCCGGGACTCCAGTTGCCGCCCGCGATGCTGTGGTGATCAAACCGCAGCGCCGGCGTTAACATGGTGCTGGGCGTCAGCTCGATATTGTCTTCTGCAAATACCGAAGCGATACGCGCCGACATCTTGCCGCTGCGCGTCCCGTTGGCATAACCGTCGATCGTGCCGCCGGACAGCGCCTGCGAGGTCGACGTCGGATCTTTCATTTTTTGCTCCGACCACTCGACGCCCACCGTCGCCGTCTGGCTGAACAGTGCTTCAAACGGAATATTGACCTCGTTGTGCGCGGTCACGGTATCCAGCTTGGTCGTACCGTAGTCGTTGGCGCTGGAGAAAATGCCCTCCGTGCCGCCCGCCAGCCCTTCCGTGATGCGGGTGTTTTGGGTCCGTTCATACTGCACATACGATGTCGTGCTGATGCCGCTATCCCAGTAACCACGATGGGTCATCGCGTAGTTCTGGCGGTACATCCGGTTGGTCTCTTTGCCGTAATTACCGACCACATAACTGTTGCTGTTGGTATTTTGCGTATCGCCAGAGTAAAGATTGCCCTGGCGGCTTGAGCCCACTTCAAACTCCAGCGACTGCTGTGCGGTGATATCCCAGTGCAGCACGCCGTTGATGTCCTTGTTACTCATCCCTTCACGCCCCGCGGGCAACGAACTGGCATAGGCGCCGGTTCTCTCCGACTGGTGACCCTGATTGATGCCCCAGGCATCAGCCTGCGTTTTATTGAAATTACCGTAGAGACGCAGACTGAGGTTATCGGTCAGGCCGCCCATCAGGCTGAAGTCGGTACGCTTGGTCGTCCCTTCCGCCTTATGCACCGGCATATTCATGTAAGCGTTCCAGCTGCCATGCCACTCTTTCGTCGGCGGTTTGGTGATGATATTTACCACGCCGCCCGCCGCGCCATTGCCATAGCGGGCCGCCGCCGGACCGCGCAGCACGTCGATGCGTTCGACCATGTCCGCAGGCACCCAGCCGGTGTCGCCGCGGGTATCGCGCTCGCCACGCCAGCCGTAGCGCACGGCGTTCCGGCTGGACACGGGCTTGCCGTCCACCAGAATCAAGGTGTTTTCCGGCCCCATGCCGCGAATATCAATCTGACGGTTGTTGCCGCGTTGACCGCTGGTCGAGTTTCCTGACAGATTCACCCCTGGCATGGTACGGATCAGCGCCGACAAATCATTCGCCGGCGGCCGTTTCCTGATGTCTTCCGCCGTAATGGTGGAAACACCTGGCGCCTGACGAGTCTGCTCTGCGGCAGTCACAATCATCGTATCCGCATTCTCCGCGCTTTGGCCCTGATCCCTGGTATTGGCGGCTGAAGTCTCGGTGGATGTCGGGGCTTTCGTCGTCGCGATCGGTTCCCTGGTGTTGATCGCAGCCGCCCCTGCGGCGGTGGTTGTGTTCGTCGTTTCGGCTGTCTCAGCCCATGTCAGACCGGACAAGGTGGAGCAGGCCAACCCTATCAACGTCGCCAAACAATGGCGGGGTGGGTATTTGGTCATTTGAATCGCCCTATCTCTTTATTATTTGGAAAAACGGCTGCTGATAGACCGGGGCATTTCCTTCGATCTTCCCTTATGCAATAGAAAGCAACGTTCTGCGCGAAACAAAATGACCGGCGCGAAAGATGGACCGTCAGCAAGAAAGCATCATTGATAATCGTTTGCGTTACCCTTTTGGCGCGATCATTGTTACATTTGTTCTCTGATGCAAGGTTTGCGAAAACGGCAAAATGTTTTGCGTAAACATCGAAATGGCAAAGGATAGCCAGACAAAATGAAGGGAAAACATGGACAATAAAGTACCAGCATCCAAGAATATATTTAAAAATCATATTGTTCAGAGTACGAAATTAATTACCAGGGATTATCGCTTTCTGACGCCGGGCGGTATAGACGATACGCCGCTGTTATTTGGCGAATTCAACGTCACTCAGCTCAACCGCGATTTGATCCTGCACACCGCAGATGTGGTGAACCTGACCAATATGAAAACGCAGACGCTTCTGAACGGCGCGCTCAAGCTGGCGATTGTCGTCAACGGCATCGCGCATGTGACCTATGGCGAGCAGCAGTTGCATCTTGCAACGTCCAGCCCGCATCGCTCATCGCACTCACCGAGCCCACGCGATTCAGCCGCCACGGCAAACGTAATGAACATGAGCGAACGGTATCGCTGACCTTCAGTCAGGAGTGGTTGTACGGTAATTTGATGGACAGCGTCAGCGATTGGCAGGCCATTTACGACTTCTCGCAAACCCACCTCGCCACCCACCTGTGGATACCGTCCCGGCAAGCGCAGACCATCGCCTGGCAGATCCTTAATTCGCCAGGCTGTAGCACCCCGTTGCAGCGGCTGTATCTGGAAAGTCAGTGCATGTTGCTAATTATCGAAGCCCTCAGCTCTCTGACCGCCCAAAGTCAGACCAGGCACCGAGACGGCATTGACCTGCGCAACCACCACCGCATTCAGCAAGTCCGCGACATGCTGGAAAGCGGCGAGGCGGATCAGCTCTCGATGGATGACATCGCCAAGCGCGTCAACATGAGCGCCAGCACGCTCCAGCGTCATTTCCGCCACACCTTCCACGTCACCGTTTTCGAATACCTGCGCACCTGCCGACTACGGCGCGCCATGCTGGCATTGCAACGCGACGGCATTCCTATCTCACAGGCGGCCAGCCTCGCTGGCTACAACAGCTCGGCCAACTTCACCACCGCCTTGCGCCGCACTTTCGGCGTGACGCCGGGGCAAATCAAAGAGCGATTTTGAGAAAAAAGCGCCGTCAGCATATAGCAAAGCTACCTAGCTTATGGCGCTTGGTTATACGACGACAGCCCGTCGCCACGGTAAATTAACCCCCTGTTTTCATCTCGATGGCTTGCTGTTTTATGACCCTTCCATCTTCGGATATCACGTCAGCATTAGCTGAACTCGTCGTCACCAGTACGCCGCCCGACGACGCCCTCCATGCGGCGCGTCGCGGGGTGCTCGATTTCGTCGCTTCGGCGTTGCCCGTCACACAAGGGGCGGTCGCCGACGCGGGACTCATCGCCCTGAAACAGGTGTTCAGCGGTGACGACAGCCTATCGCGCAGTCTGAGGCTCGGCTACGCCGGACATGCATTGGACTTCGATGACTTCCACCCGGCGTTTCGCGGCCATCCCAGCACGGTGATCCTGCCTGCGCTTTTCGCACTGGCGGCGGAAATCCCCACCGTAACGGAGATGGATTTCCTCAGCGCGTATGTCATCGGCGTCGAAGTGGCGGGCCGCGGCGGTCTGGCCTCGGGCCCCCGTCACTATGCACAGGGATTTCATAACACAGCGACGCTGGGAACACTGGCCGCCGCAGCTGCCGCCTCGCGACTGGCGAACGCCAGCGTGGCGCAAACCCAAAATAGTCTGGGCCTCGCCGCGACGCAGGCCGCCGGGCTGCGAGCGCAATTCGGGAGCGACGCCAAACCGCTGCATGCCGGACTGGCGGCCCGCGCTGGTCTTACCGCCGTGAAGCTGGCATTAGCTGGATTCGCAGGCCGTCCACGACAGGTTCTGGAAGCCTTTCTCGCCACCCACGGCGAAGGCCAGCAGCAGCCGGAACGCTGGACCGCTGACTGGGGGCAACAGTGGCGAATCCTCTCCCCCGGTCTGGAGTTCAAACGCTTTGCCACCTGTAGCGGAACCCACAGCGCGGCAGACGCTGCGCTGATACTCAGAGCGCAGTGGATTGCGCGCTATTCGGACAGCAACCGTTCGCTGATTGAGGATATCGACCATATCACCGTCCGCTTTCCTCCCGGAGGCGATACCGCTCCGTTCATCCGGCATGCAGCAACCGGCGTAGAAGCACGCTTCAGCCTCGAATATGTAATTGCGACCGCGCTGGTGGACGGCTCGCAGTCGCTAACGCGCTTCGGCCCCGAACCGGTTGATCCCGTTATTTCCGCGCTGGCGGACCGGGTGACGCGCCGTGCGGACCCCAACGCGCCGCCGGACGAGCTGAATCCTGAGGCGCGTTTTCACGAGGTCACGCTTTATTTGCGCGACGGGGAGCAACTGACAGCCCGAGTCACCCGGCAGGACACCCTTGCGTATCCGGCGGACCTTGGCGAAAAACTCCGGCAAAATCTCGCGACGCTGCCCCAGCGAGACAGTGAGCTCGTGCTCGAACACTGCCGACTGCAACGCTCAGGCGACCTGCATGCGCTATTACCGCTGCTGCTAAATTAATAATGCCCGAGCGCGGCCTTTTCCTGCCGCTCGGCAATCGTGAGACAAAAAAAATCCGGCGGCACAAATGCCCCGGATTTTTTGTCTTGTCGTGGTACGCAGGCGCTTATTTTTGCCTGTGCATCCTCGTCGTCAGCTTATTTTTTCTTCGCTTTCGGGTTCGGCAAGTCGGTGATGCTGCTTCGTACACTTCCGCCGCCAGCCCAATAGATTCGTGCAGCGTCGGGTGAGCATGGATCGTCAACGCGATATCTTCCGCGTCGCAGCCCATTTCGATAGCCAGACCGATTTCACCCAGCAGTTCGCCGCCGTTAGTCCCGACGATCGCCCCACCGATGATGCGATGGCTTTCTTTTTCGAAGATCAGCTTGGTCATGCCGTCCGCACAGTCGGAAGCGATGGCACGGCCTGATGCCGCCCAAGGGAAGATCGCGGTTTCGTAGCTGATACCCTTCTCTTTCGCTTCTTTCTCTGTCAGACCCACCCACGCCACTTCCGGTTCGGTATAGGCGATGGACGGGATCACTTTCGGATCGAAGTAATGCTTCTTACCGGCGATGACTTCTGCGGCGACGTGACCTTCATGTACGCCTTTGTGCGCCAGCATCGGCTGACCGACGATATCGCCGATGGCGTAGATGTGCGGCACGTTGGTGCGCATCTGTTTGTCGACGTGGATAAAGCCGCGATCGTCAACTTCAACCCCAGCCTGACCCGCATCCAGCAGTTTGCCGTTCGGCAGACGACCGATAGCGACCAGCACCGCATCATAGCGCTGAGGTTCTGCCGGTGCGTTTTTACCTTCCATCGTGACGTAGATGCCGTCTTCTTTGGCTTCTACCGCGGTCACTTTGGTTTCCAGCATCATGCCGAACTTCTTGCTGATGCGCTTGGTGAAGGTTTTTACGACATCTTTATCGGCGGCCGGGATCACCTGATCGAACATTTCAACGACGTCGATCTTGGAACCTAACGCGTGGTAGACGGTCCCCATTTCCAGACCGATGATACCGCCGCCCATGATCAGCATGCGTTCCGGTACGGTTTTCAGCTCCAGCGCATCGGTGGAGTCCCATACGCGCGGATCTTCATGCGGAATAAACGGCAGCTGGATCGGACGGGAGCCCGCAGCGATGATCGCATTGTCGAAGTTGATGGTGGTGTTGCCACCTTCGCCTTCAACAACCAGCGTGTTCGCGCCGGTGAATTTGCCCAGACCGTTCACCACTTTGACTTTACGGCCTTTCGCCATACCCGCCAAACCGCCGGTCAGCTGGTTGATGACTTTTTCTTTCCAGGAGCGAATTTTGTCGATGTCGGTCTGAGGTTCGCCGAACACGATACCGTGCGTAGCAAGCGCCTTAGCTTCTTCGATGACTTTCGCAACGTGCAGTAAAGCTTTGGAAGGGATACATCCGACGTTGAGGCAAACCCCGCCCAACGTGGAATAGCGTTCTACCAGTACGGTGTCCAGACCTAAGTCCGCGCAACGGAACGCCGCAGAATAACCTGCAGGGCCCGCGCCAAGCACCACCACCTGGGCTTTAATTTCAGTACTCATCATGACCTCTTGTTTTGTTTGTCCGGCGGTCAGACGTGGTTGTTATGGATCAGTACGCCCGTCATCCACCGGGACGCCCCACACTGACATTGAGTTTACAGAGTTGTTAACGCTCTGCAAGGCGAGCCAGGGGGATCTGCGTCTCAAACATGCCGCGGTGAGCAGTTGCCGCCACGGCATCGACGTTAGCCAAAAGACCGGCCCGCAGGCCGGTCCCAGCAGTTACATCACCAGACGACGAATATCAGACATCACGTTGTTGATGAAGCTGATGAAACGCGCGCCGTCCGCACCGTCGATAACACGGTGGTCGAATGACAGAGACAATGGCAACATCAGGCGCGGCGCGAACTCTTTGCCGTTCCAGACCGGCTTGGTCGCCGATTTGGAGACGCCAAGGATAGCCACTTCCGGTGCGTTGACGATCGGCGTGAACGCCGTGGTGCCAAGACCGCCCAGGCTGGAAATGGTGAAGCATCCGCCCTGCATGTCGGAAGCCGTCAGTTTGCCTGCGCGAGCTTTTTTGGAGATTTCCATCAGCTCGCGAGACAGTTCCACGATGCCTTTCTTGTTCACATCACGGAACACCGGCACAACCAGACCGTTCGGCGTATCCACCGCGACACCGACGTTGACGTATTTTTTCAGCGTCAGACGCTGACCGTCTTCGGACAGGGAGCTGTTGAAACGCGGGAACTCTTCCAGCGCTTTCGCGACGGCTTTCATGATGAACACGACAGGCGTGATCTTCACGTCCAGTTTCTTCTTCTCAGCTTCCACGTTCTGCTGTTTACGGAACGCTTCGACTTCGGTGATATCCGCTTCGTCGAACTGCGTCACGTGCGGGATCATCACCCAGTTGCGATGCAGGTTGGCGCCGGAGATCTTCTGAATACGACCCAGTTCCACTTCTTCGACTTCGCCGAATTTGCTGAAGTCGACTTTCGGCCAAGGCAGCAGACCCGGCAGAGAGCCGCCCGCAGCACCCGCCGCCGGAGCGGATTCAGCGCGTTTCACCGCATCTTTCACATAAGCCTGTACGTCTTCGCGCAGGATACGGCCTTTACGACCTGTTCCCTTCACCTTCGCCAGATTGACGCCGAACTCGCGCGCCAGACGACGGATGACCGGCGTCGCATGCACGTAGGCATCGTTCTCAGCGAACTCGCTTTTCGCACTGGCGGCCGGAGCAGCGGCTGGCGCGGCTTTGGCCGGTGCGGCAGCCGTCGTTTCGGATTTCGCAGCCGGAGCAGGTGCAGCAGCCGGGGCGGCGCCTTCGACTTCAAATACCATGATCAGAGAGCCGGTTTTCACCTTGTCGCCAACAGCGATCTTGATCTCTTTGACCGTACCCGCGAACGGCGCCGGAACTTCCATGGAAGCCTTGTCGCCTTCCACGGTGATCACCGACTGTTCTGCCGTGACTTTGTCGCCGACGCTGACCATCACTTCGGTGACTTCAACTTCGTCGCCGCCGATATCCGGGACGTTGACGTCTTTCGCGGCAGAACCGGTGCTGGCGGCGGCAGCCGGAGCTGCGGCCGGCTGGCTTGCCTGAGCGGCTGGCGCAGCGCCTGCCACTTCAAACACCATGATCAGAGAGCCGGTTTTCACCTTGTCGCCCGTGGCGATCTTGATTTCTTTGACCACACCCGCGAACGGCGCCGGGACTTCCATAGAGGCTTTGTCGCCTTCTACGGTGATCAGAGACTGTTCGGCTTCCACGCTGTCGCCGACGTTTACCATCACTTCGGTGACTTCGACTTCATCGCCGCCGATGTCCGGCACTTCAACGTCTTTCACTGCGCTGGCGGCGGCCGGAGCCGCTTCCGGCTGTGCTGCTGCCGGGGCCGGCGCTTCTGCCGCGCTGTCTGCCGAATCAAAGACCATGATCAGAGAACCGGTGGAGACTTTGTCGCCGACGGCAATCTTGATTTCTTTCACCACGCCCGCCTGAGGGGAAGGCACTTCCATGGAGGCCTTATCGCCTTCCACCGTAATCAGCGACTGTTCTGCTTCAACAGTGTCGCCGACTTTCACCATTACTTCGGTGATTTCAACTTCGTCCGAACCGATATCCGGAACATTGATTTCGATAGCCATGTAATCTTGCCCTCTTATGCCAGACGCGGGTTAACTTTCTCAGGGTCGATGTTGAATTTCTTGATGGCTTCAGCCACTACAGAAGCTTCAACTTCGCCGCGTTTAGCCAGCTCGCCCAATGCGGCTACAACCACGTAAGACGCATCCACTTCGAAGTGGTGACGCAGGTTCTCACGGCTGTCGGAGCGACCGAAGCCGTCCGTACCCAGAACGCGGTAGTCGCTAGCCGGGATGTAAGTACGTACCTGCTCGGCGAACAGCTTCATGTAGTCGGTCGAAGCCACGGCTGGCGCTTCGCTCATCACCTGAGCGATGTACGGTACGCGCGGCGTTTCGGCCGGGTGCAGCATGTTCCAACGTTCGCAGTCCTGGCCGTCGCGAGCCAGTTCGGTGAAGGAAGTCACGCTGTAGACGTCGGAACCGATGCCGTAGTCCTTGGACAGGATCACAGCGGCTTCGCGGACATGGCGCAGGATGGAGCCGGAGCCCAGCAGCTGTACCTTGCCTTTGCTGCCTTCTACCGTTTCCAGCTTGTAGATACCTTTGCGGATGCCGTCTTCGGCGCCCTGCGGCATAGCTGGCATGTGATAGTTTTCGTTCAGCGTCGTGATGTAATAATAAACGTTCTCTTGCGCTTCGCCGTACATACGATGCAGACCGTCATGCATGATGACAGCGACTTCGTAGGCGAACGCCGGATCGTAGGAGATACAGTTCGGGATAGTCAGAGACTGAATGTGGCTGTGGCCATCTTCGTGCTGCAAACCTTCGCCGTTCAGCGTCGTACGACCAGAGGTACCGCCGATCAGGAAGCCGCGCGCCTGCTGGTCGCCGGCAGCCCAGCACAGGTCGCCGATACGCTGGAACCCGAACATGGAGTAGTAGATATAGAACGGAATCATCGGCAGGTCGTTAGTGCTGTATGACGTTGCCGCCGCCAGCCAGGATGCGCCAGCGCCCAGTTCGTTGATCCCTTCCTGCAGAATCTGACCTTTCTCGTCTTCTTTGTAGTACGCCACCTGCTCACGGTCCTGCGGGGTGTACTGCTGGCCGTTCGGGCTGTAGATACCAATCTGACGGAACAGACCTTCCATACCGAAGGTACGTGCTTCATCCGCGATGATCGGCACCAGACGATCTTTGATCGACTTGTTCTTCAGCATCACGTTCAGGGCACGAACGAAAGCGATGGTGGTGGAGATCTCTTTGTTCTGCTCTTCCAGCAGGGGACCGAAGTCTTCCAGCGTCGGCAGATCCAGAGAACCGCTGAAATTAGGCTGACGGGACGGCACGTAGCCTTCCAGCGCCTGACGACGTTCGTGCAGATATTTATGCTCTTCGGAATCTTTATCGAAGGTCAGCAGAGGCAGTTTTTCCAGCTCTTCGTCTTTGACCGGCACATTGAAACGGTCGCGGAAGTAGCGAACGCCTTCCATGTTGATCTTCTTGACCTGGTGAGCGATGTTCTTGCCTTCGGCCGCATCACCCATACCGTAACCCTTGATGGTATGCGCCAGAATAACGATCGGTTTACCCTTGGTGTCCTGCGCTTTTTTCAGCGCTGCATAGACTTTCTTCGGATCGTGGCCGCCGCGGTTCAGTGCCAGATTTCATCGTCAGTCCAGTCTTTGACCAGCGCTGCGGTTTCCGGATACTTACCGAAGAAGTGCTCACGCACGTAGGCGCCGTTTTTCGATTTGAAGGTCTGGTAGTCGCCATCCACGGTTTCATTCATCAGCTGAATCAGCTTACCGCTGGTGTCTTTACGCAGCAGTTCATCCCAACGACCGCCCCAGATGACCTTGATCACTTCCCAGCCAGCGCCGCCGAACACGCCTTCCAGCTCGTTGATGATCTTGCCGTTACCGGTAACCGGACCGTCCAGACGCTGCAGGTTGCAGTTGATGACGAAGACCAGGTTGTCCAGTTTTTCACGGGTGGCGATGGTGATGGCGCCTTTGGATTCCGGCTCATCCATCTCGCCGTCGCCCAGGAAGGCGTAGACGGTCTGTTTAGAGGTATCTTTCAGACCACGGTGTTCCAGGTACTTCAGGAACTTGGCCTGATAAATCGCACCGATAGGACCCAGACCCATAGAAACGGTCGGGAACTGCCAGAATTCAGGCATCAGTTTCGGGTGCGGGTAGGAAGACAGGCCATGGCCGTGTACTTCCTGACGGAAATTGTTCATCTGCTCTTCGGTCAGACGACCTTCGACAAATGCGCGAGCGTAAACGCCCGGGGAGATGTGTCCCTGGAAGTAAACCAGATCGCCGCCGTCCTGCGCGTTGCGTGCGCGGAAGAAGTGGTTGAAACACACTTCGTAGAAGGTGGCGGAGGACTGATAGGACGCCATGTGGCCGCCCAGTTCCAAATCTTTCTTAGAAGCGCGCAGTACGGTCATGACCGCATTCCAACGGATCGTTGAACGAATACGGCGCTCCAGATCAAGGTTGCCCGGATAGGCAGGTTCGTCTTCAACGGCGATGCTGTTGATGTAACTGCTGCTTGCGCTGCCGGCAGCGGTTTTCACGCCGCCTTTACGTGCTTCGCTCAGAACCTGATCAATCAGGAACTGCGCGCGCTCAACACCTTCTTCACGGATAACCGATTCGATCGCCTGCAGCCAGTCACGCGTTTCGATCGGATCCACGTCATTGTTCAAACGTTCTGACATGGTCTATTCCTTATCTGTTTCTAATTCAGTTGATTTGTCTGGAGCCTGTCTTCATACACTCTGCGCCCATAGGGTTAAAAGCGCAGGAAGACAGGCTCATCGTCTCGTATTTCGCAAACGGCGCCTCGGTGAAAGCACCTAGTCCTTGCGTTGCTGGAGCCGACGCAATGAGCGTTCTCGCCGGCTGTGTTCCCGGTTCAGTTCCAGCAATATTTCCTCTATAAACGCCAGATGACGGTGTGAAGCTTCGCGCGCCTGCTCCGGCTCACGAGCGACTATCGCCTCAAAAATTCTGGCGCGATGACTACTCACCTTGGCCAACACTTCGCGACTCAGGTAGAGCAATTCGAAATTCTGTCTTACGTTCTGTTCCAGCATAGGCCCCATGCATCGCAAGAGGTGCAGCAGGACCACGTTATGCGTCGCTTCCGTTACCGCGACCTGATAGTGCATAACGGCTTCCGCTTCCGCGTCTAAATCGCCGGAATCGCGCGCCTGTTCGATCAAAAGATGGCATTCCCGAATGCGTTGCAAATCGGATTCAGTGCCGCGTAGCGCCGCGTAATACGCTGCGATGCCTTCCAATGCATGACGGGTTTCAAGAAGATCAAACTGTGATTCAGGATGATTGCTGAGCAGCTCAGCCAGCGGGTCGCTGACGCTCTGCCACAAATTGGTCTGGACAAACGTGCCGCCGCCCTGACGACGTAGCAACAGCCCTTTCCCTTCGAGCCGTTGAATGGCCTCTCTGAGAGAAGGACGTGATACCTCAAACTGTTTGGCGAGCTCACGTTCCGGAGGAAGTTTTTCACCGGGCCGCAAAGTCCCTTCGAGGATCAGAAACTCCAGTTGCTGTTCAATCACATCTGATAGTTTGGGCTGACGGATCTTGCTGTATGCCATGGCGAAATTGTCTCGGCGAAAAGCGCGGAGTTAATTGGTAATACCAATTTAAAAAACGTGGCGTCAAAGTAACAAAGTATTCACCTTCTGTCTATATGATTACTATGACAATTGCCCTATCGCTATAGTTTTTAACAACAAGTCCAAACCAATGAGTAATTACGCTAATAGGTAATTGGTATTACCAATATTTCTCACGCCGTTGTTGCAACTTTTCATGAACAAAACTCTAGCAGCTGAAACGATTAAATCCTCTGCAATGGAATAAAAACCGCATTTATTGCATAATAATTCACAATGACAGCAACGTTGAACTATTCGCATTCAAATTAAATGTTAAGCATTACATGACAATTACAGGATGGAACCCGCGGTAGGTATCGAAAAGGTAACGGGGAGTTTTAGGTTTGGCTTTAGGCCACACAACGAATAAATCAGTGCAATTATCGACGCTTATCACTATTCTCTGACCAACGGTAGTAGGAAGGTTATTTTCCTCTCTCCGCAGTCGTAAACTTAAAACAACACCAATGTAAAGCTGCCAACATTTTTGGCGGTGCTCTCAAGACTTTCATTTAGATAGGCAGAAGGTAAAGCCATGCAAAATCAACAAGACGGAACGCTAAAGCGTGGATTAAAAAACCGTCATATACAGTTGATTGCTCTCGGCGGTGCAGTGGGAACGGGACTGTTTCTCGGTATCGCGCAGACAATCAAAATGGCAGGACCTTCAGTTCTGCTGGGCTACGCTATCGGCGGTATTATCGCGTTTTTCATCATGCGTCAGCTGGGAGAGATGTCGGTCGAGGAACCTGTAGCAGGCTCCTTCAGTCACTTCGCTTACAAATATTGGGGTAACTTTGCCGGGTTCGCCTCAGGTTGGAACTATTGGGTGCTGTACGTTCTCGTGGCGATGGCTGAGCTCAGCGCCGTCGGCATTTACGTTCAGTATTGGTGGCCAACTATCCCGACGTGGGTTTCCGCCGCCGTCTTCTTCATGGTCATCAACGCCATCAACCTCGCCAATGTGAAGATTTACGGGGAAATGGAGTTCTGGTTCGCCTTGATTAAGGTGAGCGCCATTATCGGCATGATCGCTTTCGGCGGCTGGCTGTTGTTCAGCGGACATGGCGGCCCCGAAGCCACGGTAACCAATCTCTGGAATCAGGGCGGCTTCTTCCCGAACGGGATCATGGGTCTGGTCATGGCGATGGCGGTTATCATGTTCTCTTTTGGCGGCCTGGAGCTTGTCGGCATCACCGCCGCAGAAGCGGACGATCCTGAAAAAAGCATTCCTCGCGCCACCAATCAGGTAATCTACCGCATCCTGATTTTCTACATCGGCTCCCTGACGATTCTGCTGTCACTGTATCCGTGGGGCAAAGTTGTAGAAGGCGGCAGCCTTTCGTGATGATTTTCCATGAGCTGAACAGCGATGTCGTCGCCACTATCCTGAACATTGTCGTACTGACGGCGGCGCTTTCTGTCTACAACAGCTGCGTGTATTGCAACAGCCGCATGCTGTATGGCCTGTCTAAGCAAGGTAATGGCCCCAAAGCGCTGAGCACGGTGGATGCGCGTGGCGTACCTGTCGTTGCTATCGCGATTTCTGCGCTGGCAACCGCTTTTTGCGTCCTAATCAACTATCTCATTCCCGGGAAAGCGCTGGAACTGCTGATGGCGCTGGTCGTCTCAGCTCTGGTCATCAACTGGGCCATGATTAGCCTGGCGCACATGAAATTCCGCCAGCATAAAGATCGTGAAGGCGTCAAAACCAAGTTTAGGGCGTTGCTGTATCCTTACGGCAACTACCTGTGCCTACTGTTCATGGCAGGAATTCTGGTAATTATGGCCCTGACGCCGGGGATTCGTATTTCCGTCATCCTGATCCCTATCTGGTTAGCGGTACTGGGATGCGGTTACTGGCTTAAGCAGCGTCAGCAGTCTAAATAACGTTTTCGTGACGCCGATGCCGCCAGCGCCAAGGGCGGCATCAATCCAGGAATAGCGTAGCTAACCGACGTCGCTCGCTTGGTCTCCATCCTCTAAACCCCCTCAATTTCCTTTCAGCTTTCCACTCTTCGAATCCTAAAGAG
>NZ_LUTN01000029.1 GCF_002111595.1 Lonsdalea britannica | reverse complement strand
AACAAGCAACAGCGCAGATGCAGCTTCTTGCTGCGAGACAGGAGTAGAAATGGCTATTGATGAGAACAAACAAAAGGCACTGGCAGCAGCACTGGGTCAAATCGAAAAGCAATTCGGTAAAGGTTCTATCATGCGTTTGGGCGAAGATCGCTCAATGGATGTTGAAACTATCTCTACAGGTTCCCTGTCCCTGGATATCGCGCTGGGCGTCGGCGGTTTGCCTATGGGCCGTATCGTGGAAATCTACGGGCCGGAATCCTCAGGTAAAACCACGCTGACGTTGCAGGTGATTGCCGCGGCTCAGCGTAAAGGAAAAACCTGTGCCTTTATTGATGCGGAGCATGCGCTGGATCCTATCTACGCGAAGAAACTGGGTGTCGATATCGACAACCTGTTGTGTTCCCAGCCGGATACGGGTGAGCAGGCACTGGAAATCTGTGACGCGCTGGCACGTTCTGGGGCCGTGGATGTCATTATCGTTGACTCTGTAGCTGCATTGACGCCGAAGGCTGAAATCGAAGGTGAAATCGGCGACTCTCACATGGGGTTGGCCGCGCGAATGATGAGTCAGGCGATGCGTAAGCTGGCAGGCAACTTGAAACAGTCCAGTACGCTGCTGATTTTCATCAACCAGATCCGAATGAAGATCGGCGTGATGTTTGGTAACCCTGAAACGACGACCGGCGGTAACGCGCTGAAATTCTACGCCTCAGTACGACTGGATATCCGCCGCATCGGCGCTATCAAAGATGGTGACGAAGTGGTCGGGAGTGAAACCCGCGTGAAAGTCGTGAAAAACAAAGTCGCCGCACCGTTCAAACAGGCTGAATTCCAGATTATGTACGGTGAAGGTATTAACACCTTTGGCGAGTTGGTCGACCTTGGAGTTAAGCACAAGCTGATTGAAAAGGCGGGGGCGTGGTATAGCTACAACGGTGAAAAAATTGGTCAAGGTAAGGCCAATGCATGTAACTTCATTCGCGAGAATAGCTCGATTGCCAATGAGCTGGATAAAAAACTACGCGATATGTTGCTAAATAAAGGCAATGAGCCAGCGGCAATGGCTGCCAGTAGCGAAGCGGGTCTTGATGAAGGTACAGCTGGCGAGTCCAAAGAAGATTTTTAATTAGTTCATTATGTTAGCTAGCAGCAGCCATACATCGATCAAGGTCACGCATGTCTAAAATATTGCGTTATGCCATGAATGTGTTGGCGGTCCGCGACCACAGTGAAACCGAGTTACGCCGCAAAATTGCGGCGTTCTTGTATTCCCCATCAGAAGAAAACGGCGATGACTCCATTGCTGTCGATCAGGAAATTGAGCAGGCCATCGCCTATTGTGCCGAGTACGGTTGGCTTGACGATAAACGATTTGCTCAACGTTACATCTCAAGTCGTAGTCGGAAAGGGTACGGCGTGCAGCGAATACGCAGCGAGTTAAGTCAGAAAGGCGTGGACAAATCGACGCAAAGCGAAGCATTGCGCGTCAGTGACGTTGATTGGTATCAATTAGTTCAACAGGTCGCTGAACGAAAGTTTGGTCATCCGCTCCCCAGCGAATGGAAAGAAAAAGCGAAAGTTCAGCGTTACCTCTTGTATCGCGGTTTTTCGCATGATGAAATTCAGTCTCTGTACACGAATTTTTCAGATTGAATGTATACGGGATTTTACTTCCCTCCTGAGAAAATTTATCTTATTCCCACTTTTTTAGTTCGTGTTTGGTCCGATTTCGTCGATATGTCGTCCGGGTCGGACCCGCGACCATTCTTTTAGCTTGATTTCAGGACAATTATGAGCAAGAGCACCGCTGAGATCCGTCAAGCGTTTCTCGATTTTTTCCACAGTAAGGGACACCAGATCGTCCCCAGTAGCTCCCTAGTACCAAATAACGATCCAACTCTGTTATTCACGAACGCGGGGATGAACCAGTTTAAGGATGTTTTCCTTGGTCTGGACAAGCGTAGCTATTCGCGCGCTACTACGTCTCAGCGTTGCGTGCGTGCCGGTGGGAAGCATAACGATCTCGAAAACGTAGGTTATACCGCACGTCATCACACTTTCTTTGAAATGCTGGGCAACTTTAGCTTTGGCGACTATTTCAAGCATGAGGCCATCCGCAATGCCTGGGAATTACTGACCGGCGAGCAGTGGTTCAATCTGCCGAAAGAAAAGCTATGGGTGACCGTCTATGCTACGGATGATGAAGCTTTCAATATCTGGGCCGACGAAATTGGCGTTCCACGCGAACGCATCATCCGTATTGGTGACAATAAAGGCGCGCCGTATGCTTCAGATAACTTCTGGCAGATGGGCGACACCGGACCTTGCGGCCCATGTTCCGAGATTTTTTACGATCACGGCGACCACATCTGGGGCGGACCTCCGGGCTCTCCGGAAGAAGACGGCGACCGCTATATCGAGATCTGGAACCTGGTCTTCATGCAGTTCAATCGTCAGGCCGATGGCACGATGTTGCCGTTGCCCAAGCCTTCGGTGGACACCGGCATGGGTCTGGAACGCATTTCAGCCGTTCTGCAGCATGTGAATTCCAACTACGAAATCGATCTGTTCAAAACGCTGATCGCTGACGTAGCGAAAGTGATTGGTACGGACGATCTGGATAATAAGTCGCTGCGAGTTATTGCCGACCATATTCGTTCCTGTGCTTTTCTGATCGCAGATGGCGTTATGCCATCCAATGAAAACCGGGGCTATGTTCTGCGCCGTATCATTCGTCGCGCCGTACGTCATGGCAATATGCTGGGCGCCAAAGATACCTTCTTCTATAAGTTGGTTGCGCCGCTGATCAGTGTGATGGGCTCGGCTGCAGAAGACCTGAAACGTCAGCAAGCGTTGGTCGAACAGGCTTTGAAAAATGAAGAAGAGCAGTTTGCTCGGACTCTGGAACGTGGATTGGCGCTGCTGGACGAAGAGATTAATGGTCTGCAGGGCGATACGCTAAATGGCGAAGCCGCTTTCCGTCTGTACGACACTTATGGTTTCCCGCTGGATTTAACCGCGGACGTGTGCCGTGAGCGCAATATCAAGGTCGATGAAGACGGCTTTGAACGAGCGATGGAAGCGCAGCGTCAACGCGCTCGCGAAGCCAGCGGCTTTGGCGTGGATTATAACAGCCAGATTCGTGTCGATACGGCCACCGACTTCTGCGGATACGAAAACACGGCAGGCAATGCCAGCGTGATTGCACTTTATCGTGAAGGTCAGTCTGTCGATGAAATTCATGCCGGTGAAGATGCTGTGGTCATTTTGGACAACACGCCATTCTACGGTGAGTCCGGTGGTCAGGTCGGTGACCGGGGTGAGCTCCAAACGACAGATGCGAGTTTCGTGGTGGAAGATACCCAGAAATATGGTCAGGCTATTGGTCATATCGGTAAACTCAGCCATGGTACGCTGCGAATTAATGGTACTGTGAATGCGGTGGTCGATCAGGCGCGTCGTGATCGTATTCGTCTGAATCACTCCGCGACGCATTTGCTGCATTCAGCACTGCGTCAGGTACTCGGTGAGCATGTTGCTCAGAAAGGTTCCTTGGTGAATGATCGCCACCTGCGTTTCGACTTCTCGCATACTGAAGCCATGAAACCAGAACAGATTCGTCAAGTTGAAGATATTGTTAATACTCAGGTTCGTCGCAATTTGCCGATCGAAACCGAAGTGATGGCGATCTCAGAGGCTAAGTCAAAAGGCGCTATGGCGCTCTTTGGCGAAAAATACGATGACCATGTTCGTGTGCTGACGATGGGCGACTTCTCGATTGAGCTGTGTGGGGGCATTCATGCCAGCCGCACGGGGGATATCGGTCTGTTCCAGATTGTGTCGGAGTCGGGCACTGCCGCAGGTGTTCGTCGCATCGAAGCGGTGACGGGTGAAAATGCGATCAACGCACTGCATCGTCAGAGTGATGTATTGCAGGAAGTGACCGCGCTCGTTAAAGGCGATACTCATAATCTGGCGGAAAAAGTGCGTTCTGTTATCGATCGTACGCGTACGCTGGAAAAAGAGCTGCAGCAGTTGAAAGCGCAGCAAGCGGCACAAGAAAGCTCCTCCTTGGCGGGTAAAGCGAAAGAGGTGAAAGGTGTGAAACTGCTGGTCGTTCAGCTGGATAACGTTGAACCCAAAATGCTGCGCACGATGGTCGATGACCTGAAAAACCAGCTGGGGTCTGCGATTATCGTTCTGGCTACGGCAACCGAAGGTAAGGTCAGCCTTATCTCCGGAGTGACAAAAGAGTTGACCAGTAAGGTGAAAGCAGGCGAGCTCATTGGCTTTGTCGCCAGTCAGGTTGGCGGTAAAGGCGGTGGTCGTCCTGATATGGCCCAGGCGGGCGGCAGTGACGTTAACGCTCTGCCAGCGGCTCTGGAGAGCGTTGAAGCCTGGGTGGTTGATAAGCTATAACTAAATGACCAATGTTATCTAGACAAACGTCGCAACCTTAAACAGTTTTGGCGCCTTGGGCTTGCGAAAACGGATGAGCGCAAGCCAGATGGAGTTTATGAGCCCCTGGAAAACCGGGGGCAGGAAGACCTACCGTCTGGCTGTGATAACAAAAATCGCAAGCTGTCTTATATCGACTAGACTGAACATTAGTAACAACTATGAGTGGGATGATGAACAATCATCATCTGGGTTTACGTTTTCTTGGCCCATGACGGATAATGGTGAGAAAATGAAGGGGCCTGACTCTTTATAATCTTTTCAAGGAGCAAAGAATGCTTATTTTAACTCGTCGAGTTGGCGAAACCCTCATGATCGGCGATGAGGTTACGGTTACTGTACTGGGAGTAAAGGGCAATCAGGTACGCATTGGTGTCAACGCCCCCAAAGAGGTCTCCGTTCACCGCGAAGAGATTTATCAGCGCATTCAGGCAGAGAAGTCTCAGCCAACATCGTATTAATTGGCAATGCGTCTCGTAAAACGAGGCGCGATTGCTTCTATCGCTCGTTTTAGTCGTATTTCCCGTTTTCCCCATCTAGGTTCCGCATTTATTTCTTCCTGCTCGCGAGCATGATAAGCAATTGTTTTTCTGTTGATAAAATATACTTTGTGTTGCCAATCTGTACGTATTGGCCGCGAAGTGTGCAAACAAACATGATGAGGGAAAAATTGTTTGACTTATAAGTCGTGGAAAGTAATATGTGCGCCACGCAGTACCGGTGAGCACGAAACGAAAGATGAGTTGAGTATCACAGGTCATGTTAGGTGAGGTGGCCGAGAGGCTGAAGGCGCTCCCCTGCTAAGGGAGTATGCGGTCAAAAGCTGCATCGAGGGTTCGAATCCCTCCCTCACCGCCATTTAATTGATTATGCATCCGTAGCTCAGCTGGATAGAGTACTCGGCTACGAACCGAGCGGTCGGAGGTTCGAATCCTCCCGGATGCACCATCAAGCAGTTTGTTGTTCTGGTGGCTCCTTGTAGTTCATCAGAGAAAAGAGAAGTTTGCAGTGAGTCCCAATGCATCCGTAGCTCAGCTGGATAGAGTACTCGGCTACGAACCGAGCGGTCGGAGGTTCGAATCCTCCCGGATGCACCATCACTACTGTATCATCCTCTGTTTTCAAAAGTATTAGCACATCAATCCTGATATGCATCCGTAGCTCAGCTGGATAGAGTACTCGGCTACGAACCGAGCGGTCGGAGGTTCGAATCCTCCCGGATGCACCATCTTCTTCCTTTAATTATTTCTCCTTTGCTTTTATCCCTTTTTCTCTAGTTCTTGCTATTTATTTCCTCAAATTCTTTTATTCGTTCCTCATTAGATGTTTTCCTCCAGTTGTTTGTCATCATCCTAATGGCATGTTTTTTATATGGTTATTGAATAAGCGACAAGTTTTTTACTTTGCGCTAAAGTAGATATCCATTTTTTAAAGTGCCATGGAGGCAAGATGTACGATCGCTATCTGGGCCTCATATTCGATATGGATGGCACTATTCTGGATACTGAGCAAACCCACCGCCTGGCTTGGAAGCAGGTGCTTGCCGAGAAGGGAATGCAGTATGATCCAGCACCTCTAGTGGCGCTGAATGGCGCGCCGACCTGGCGTATAGCCGAATTTATCATTGCCAGACATCAGCTCGACCTCAACCCTCATCAGCTCGCAGAAGAAAAAACGTCGTTAGCGATGGAAATGTTGCTGGATACCGTTACACCGTTGCCGTTGATGGACGTGGTGAAGCGTTATCATGGCCGACGACCAATGGCTGTAGGTACCGGTAGTCGGCACGCGATGGCGGAAAAGCTGCTCAGCCATCTCGGCGTCAGACATTATTTCGACGCGATAGTGGGTGCCGATGATGTAAAACAGCATAAGCCGTACCCCGACACCTTCCTGCGTTGCGCTGAGCTTATCCATGTGGCTCCTGAAGACTGTGTGGTTTTCGAAGATGCCGACTTTGGTATTGAAGCTGCCACGCGGGCAAATATGGACGTTGTCGATGTCAGAACGCTGTGAGTGAAGTCTGGTCTTTCATTTCGCTCTTCTGGAGCAGTTTCCTGAGCGCCACGTTATTGCCCGGCAGCTCGGAGGTCGTTCTGGTATCGCTATTATTAACCGAAACCTCCAGCCCGTGGCTTCTGGTGATGATTGCTACGGTCGGTAACACGTTAGGTGGGTTCACTAATATGATCGTCGGCCGATTCCTACCTAAGCGTCACAGCGGAAGAGGGCGGGCGAAGGCTCAGCGCTGGTTAGAGCGTTATGGTGTTGCTGCGCTATTATTTAGCTGGGTGCCTATCATTGGAGATATGCTTTGCGTCTTGGCGGGCTGGTTACGCTTGCCATGGGGTCGGGCTACGCTCTGTATTTTCATTGGGAAAGCGCTACGTTATCTCGTGCTGTGCTGGATGACGTTACAAGGGGTTGCATGGTGGTCCTAACCAGTTTTAACCGCGTCTGGTGGATGGCATCTGGCATCAGTTATGCTAACAACTATTACATACTAACTAACGGGAGGTCGCTTTGATCCCGGACGTATCAAAATCTCTGTCCTGGCTGGAACAACACCCTCAGGCCATCAAGGGAATTCAGCGAGGAATAGAGCGCGAAACATTGCGTGTTATGGCTAATGGACATCTGGCGCAGACCGGTCATCCGGAAGCGCTAGGGGCCGCATTGACGCACTCGTGGATCACCACGGATTTTGCCGAGTCTCTGTTAGAGTTTATTACCCCAGTTGATAAAGATATTCATCACCTGCTGACATTCCTGCGCGACATTCACCGCTATGTAGCCCGGCATCTGGGTGAAGAGAGAATGTGGCCGCTCAGCATGCCGTGCTACGTTGCCGCGGAAGACGACATCGAACTGGCCCAGTACGGTTCATCCAACATCGGAAGGATGAAAACGCTTTATCGTGAAGGGCTTAAAAATCGCTATGGCGCGCTGATGCAAACTATTTCCGGCGTGCATTACAATTTTTCGCTGCCGTTGTCTTTTTGGCAGGAAAAATCGGGCGTTACCGATGAAATCAGCGGTAAAGCAGCGATCTCGTCTGGCTACTTTCAGCTAATCCGTAATTATTATCGCTTCGGCTGGGTGATCCCTTATCTCTTTGGCGCCTCGCCGGCCGTCTGCTCTTCCTTCCTGAATGGAAAAGAAACGTCCATTCCTTTTGAACGCACGGAAAACGGCCTCTGCTATTTGCCTTACGCCACATCGCTGCGTCTTAGCGATTTGGGGTACACCAACAAGTCACAAAGCAATTTGGGCATTACCTTCAACGATCTCGATACGTACGTCGCGGCGCTCAAGCAAGCTATTGTTACGCCCTCCGAAGACTATGCTCGTTTGGGCATCAAACGGGATGGACGCTATCTGCAGCTCAACACCAACGTTCTGCAGATTGAAAACGAGCTGTATGCACCTATCCGTCCCAAACGCGTCACGCGCTCGGGAGAAAAGCCGTCAGATGCATTGCTGCGTGGCGGCGTCGAATACATTGAGGTCCGATCGCTCGACATCAATCCTTTTTCCGCCACGGGCGTCAGCGAAGAGCAGGTCCGCTTCCTCGATCTATTCCTGATTTGGTGTGCGTTGGCCGATGCGCCGGATATGAGCAGCGAAGAGCTGCAATGTACTCGTAAAAACTGGAATCGCGTTATTCTTGAAGGGCGTAAACCCGGACAAACCATCGGAATGGGCTGTGATTCACGCCAGCAGCCGCTGGCTGAGGTCGGTCGCGAGCTGTTTGCGGATTTACGTCGGGTGGCGGAATTGTTGGATAAGGAGCAAGATGAACCTTGTTACCAGCAGGTCTGTGATAACCTTGTTGCCCAGTTTGATGATCCAGAGCGCACTTTCTCAGGCAGACTGTTAAAAATGATGCTTGAAGAAGGGTCTGGAGGCGTTGGTTTGGCGCTGGCGGCTCAATATCGTGAAGCCTTGCGGAATGAACCGTTGGAAATGTTGACGGAAAGCCAGTTTACCGCCGAGTCCGAGCGCTCATGGCAGCGACAGCGACAGCTGGAATCTGAAGATAAACAAAGTTTTGAAGAGTTTCTTGCCGCGCAGTAACCGCGGGTAAAAAAGAAACGGCCACACCGAAGTGTGGCCAAATAAACATCTCTGTTAATAGGGATGATGATGATAAATGCGCGTCTTTCATATGTTATGACTTGCGCCAAGAAAAAAAGTTTCCTGGAAACGAGAAAAAAACATTTTTTCGATGAGGAGGTGGCAACATGCCATTACTAGATAGCTTTACTGTCGATCACACGCGTATGGCAGCCCCTGCGGTACGGGTCGCAAAAACCATGAAAACGCCCCATGGTGATACCATCACGGTTTTCGATCTGCGCTTCTGCCGTCCTAACCATGAAATCATGCCTGAGCGCGGTATTCATACGCTGGAGCATCTGTTCGCTGGATTCATGCGCGACCATCTGAATGGTGAAGGGGTCGAGATCATCGATATTTCTCCGATGGGATGCCGTACGGGTTTTTACATGAGCCTGATTGGTACGCCGGATGAAGTTCGCGTGGCTAAGGCCTGGAAAGCCTCTATGGAAGATGTTCTGAAGGTAAAAGAACAGCGTAAGATCCCTGAACTGAATGAATTCCAGTGCGGCACTTATGATATGCATTCCTTGACCGAAGCACAGGATATTGCTCGCCATATCCTTGAGCATGATGTTCGGGTCAATAAGAATGATGAACTGGCCTTGCCTAAAGACAAGCTGGCTGAGCTGCATATCTGACGGCGGACTTCAGAGACAAAAAAGAGAGCATTACGCTCTCTTTTTTTATGCCTGGAGTGTGAGATTAATGAACGAGGAAAGGGTTAATTACACGGCTACCGAAATAGGACAGCGTTAACAGCAATGCACCTATCAGGTTGAAGTAAACTACGCGGCGACCTCTCCAACCTTCATGGTAGTGTCCCCATAGCAGTAGGATATAGACGAACCAGGCCAGCAAAGAGAACAGCGCTTTATGGAGATTCTCTTTATTGTTGAGCAAGTCGCTCATGTAAAACAGCCCGGTACACAATGTCAGCGTTAACAGAATGACGCCGACCTGAGTAATGTGGAACATCTTACGTTCAATGCTGAGCAGGGGCGGCATATCCGACGTAAAGCCCAGCATTTTATTCTTCAACATGTAATCCAGCGACGCCATTTGCAGTGCGTACAGTGCGGCAATCATTAGCGTGGCGTAGGCAAACAGCGCCAGACCGATATGCACCATCAGACCGGGTTCATTTTCAAGATGAGTGATGAACTCGCCCGGCATAAAAGCCGCGAATGCCAGGTTGATAAGCGCGAAGGTATAGACGACGGGCAGCAGAAACCATCCTCGATTGCGCGTGGCGACGAAGGTCATGACCGAGCAGATCATCAGACTGACCAGCGAGCCTATGTTAAGCAAGCTCAAATTTTGCCCGGCGTAGACATCAAAGATGCGTTGATAGAGCGCCACGGCATGACAGGCAAGTGCGAGCACCGCGGAGGCTACCGCCAACCGGCGATAGGCGCTGTTCTTTTTCAACAGACTGGGAACAATCAGCCCCAGACTGAGCGAATAGGCCGCTAAAGCCACGATGGCGAAAACAGACATAGCGTTAGATTATTGGGTATCAACAGAGTAATAAGGACGGCCAGTATAGCCTTAGTCATTACGGCCCACCAACCTGTTATCCGTAAACACTCGCGGAGATTGCCGTGGCTTTCGTGTTATAATCCCCACCGTTCACGTCGCGATAGCGGCCAGTTTACGTTGAGCAGAGCTATGTTTGAAAATCTAACCGATCGACTATCGCGCACTTTGCGCAACATCAGCGGCCGTGGCCGACTGACAGAAGAGAATATTAAAGAGACGCTGCGCGAAGTTCGCATGGCGTTACTCGAAGCCGATGTGGCGTTGCCCGTGGTGCGTGATTTCATCAATCGCGTCAAGGAGCGGGCCGTTGGCCTCGAGGTGAATAAAAGCCTGACGCCGGGGCAGGAGTTCGTCAAGATTGTTCAGAACGAACTGGTTGCCTCTATGGGCGAGGTGAATGCCGAGCTTAATCTGGCGGCACAGCCTCCTGCCGTTGTCCTGATGGCGGGTCTGCAAGGGGCAGGTAAAACCACCAGCGTCGGTAAGCTGGGGAAGTTCCTGCGCGAAAAGCAGAAGAAAAAAGTGCTGGTGGTTTCAGCAGACGTGTATCGCCCTGCGGCGATTAAACAGCTGGAAACGTTGGCGCAGACGGTCGGGGTCGATTTCTTCCCCTCCGATGCGGGCCAAAAGCCGGTCGATATCGTCAATCACGCGTTAAAACATGCCCAACTGCAATTTTATGATGTCCTGCTGGTCGATACCGCGGGTCGTTTGCACGTTGACGACGCGATGATGGATGAGATCAAACAGGTCCATGCGGCATTGAATCCGGTGGAAACCCTGTTTGTGGTCGATGCGATGACCGGTCAGGATGCAGCTAACACGGCAAAAGCATTTAACGAAGCACTACCGTTAACCGGTGTCATCCTGACTAAAATCGACGGTGACGCCCGCGGCGGTGCGGCATTGTCTATTCGCCATATCACTGGCAAGCCGATCAAATTCCTCGGCGTCGGTGAAAAGACGGAAGCTCTTGAGCCGTTCCACCCGGATCGCATTGCATCTCGCATCCTGGGAATGGGAGATGTTCTGTCCCTGATCGAAGAGCTGGAAACCAAAGTCGACCGCACCCAGGCCGAGAAGTTGGCGAAAAAGCTGAAAAAGGGCGACGGATTTGACCTGACCGACTTCCTTGACCAGTTAAAGCAAATGCGCAATATGGGCGGCATGGCTAGCATGATGAGCAAGCTGCCGGGAATGGGCCAACTGCCGGACAATGTGAAGTCCCAGATGGACGACAAGGTTCTGGTGCGTATGGAAGCCATCATTAATTCCATGACGCAGAAAGAGCGCGCTAAACCCGAAATTATCAAGGGTTCGCGCAAGCGCCGTATCGCCACGGGTTCAGGTATGCAGGTGCAAGACGTCAATCGGCTGCTGAAGCAGTTTGACGACATGCAGCGCATGATGAAGAAGATGAAAAATGGCGGTATGGCGAAAATGATGCGCGGAATGAAAGGTATGATGCCACCGGGCTTTCCGGGGCGCTAACGTCTGATGTTTTACCTCGGCGTAGAAAGTATTCGGGGATGAAGCACGCTTTAGATTGCTTTTTACGCCAAAATGAGTAAAATTTTCGGGCTTTTTATATGACACTGGGCCCCGTTCCTCGATGGGGCCCGGTTGTTTTATTCACTAAAGAGGATGTTATGGTAACTATTCGTTTGGCACGTGGCGGCGCTAAAAAACGCCCGTTCTACCAAGTCGTCGTGACCGATAGCCGCAATGCGCGCGACGGTCGTTTTATTGAGCGTGTAGGTTTCTTCAACCCGATCGCAACCGGTCAGGCAGAAGCACTGCGTCTGGACCTGGATCGTATCGAGCACTGGGTTGGCCAGGGCGCTACCGTTTCTGATCGCGTTTCTGCGCTGATCAAAGACGCTAAAAAAGCAGCATAACCTGTTGCGGTGGTGACAATGAGCAAGCAGCTTAGCCCTCAAGCCCCTACAAACCCGGTAGTACTGGGGAAAATGGGGTCGACGTATGGCATCAGAGGTTGGCTCAGAGTGTTTTCCTCCACCGAAGATGCCGAAAGTATTTTTGACTATCAGCCCTTGTATCTCCGGAATAAAGGCGGTTTGCAGCTCATCGAAATCGAGAGCTGGAGGCACCATAATCAGGACCTGATCATCAAGATCAAAGATGTTGAAGATCGGGATGCGGCGAATCTGTTGACCAATTGCGAGATTGTTGTCGACGTATCTCAGCTTCCTGAACTGGATGAGGGTGATTATTACTGGAAAGATCTTATTGGCTGTGAAGTCGTAACCGTCGCCGGTTACGGGCTGGGCAAAGTCATCGATATGATGGAAACCGGCTCGAACGATGTGATGGTGGTAAGAGCTAACCTGAAAGATGCTTACGGGGTCAAGGAGCGGTTAATTCCGTTCCTGACAGAGCAGGTGATCAAGCATGTTGACCTTTCTACTCATCGTATTGAAGTAGATTGGGATCCTGGTTTTTGATTTCCGTACAACGACCAGTAACGAGTGGAACGATGCTATGTGGATTGGGGTAATCAGCCTGTTTCCAGAAATGTTCCGCGCCATTACTGATTATGGAGTCACTGGCCGGGCAGTAAAAAATGGCCTGCTGAGCGTAGAATATTGGAGTCCGCGAGACTTCACCTACGACCGGCATCGCACCGTGGACGATCGCCCTTATGGCGGCGGTCCCGGGATGCTGATGATGGTGCAACCTTTACGGGATGCGATTCATGCAGCTAAAGCAGCGGCAGGCGAAGGCGCTCGGGTGATTTACCTGTCACCACAGGGCCGCAAATTGGATCAGCAAGGCGTACGTCAACTTGCTACAAATCAGAAGATGATTCTGGTCTGTGGACGGTACGAGGGAATTGACGAGCGCGTAATCAAAACCGAAGTCGACGAAGAGTGGTCTATCGGGGATTATGTGCTCAGCGGCGGCGAACTGCCGGCAATGACGCTGATTGACTCTGTTTCCCGGTTCATTCCGGGCGTACTGGGTCATGAAGCTTCTGCAGAAGAAGACTCTTTTGCGGATGGATTGCTGGATTGCCCCCATTTCACCCGGCCTGAAGTGTTGACGGGGATGGAAGTTCCGGCAGTTTTACTGTCAGGCAACCATGCTGAAATACGTCGCTGGCGTTTGAAGCAGTCGCTGGGCCGAACCTGGCTTAGAAGACCTGAACTTCTGAAAAGCCTAGCTCTGACTGACGAGCAAACAACGTTGCTGGCTGAATTCCAACGGGAACATCAGTCTCAACAAGAGTACTAGGGGGCCGCTGGCACAGCGCCGGGCGAACCCATATATCAGTTTACCTAGGGTAAGAGACATATTATGAGCAACATCATTAAACAGATCGAACAAGAGCAGATGAAGCAAGACGTACCTTCATTCCGTCCGGGTGATTCCGTGGAAGTTAAGGTATGGGTCGTTGAAGGTTCTAAAAAACGTCTGCAGGCATTCGAGGGCGTGGTTATCGCTATTCGTAACCGCGGTCTGCATTCTGCATTCACTGTTCGCAAGATTTCTAACGGCGAAGGCGTGGAACGTGTATTCCAGACGCATTCTCCAGTAGTGGACAGCATTACTGTGAAACGCCGTGGTGCCGTACGTAAAGCGAAACTGTACTACCTGCGTGAGCGTGCTGGTAAGTCTGCTCGTATCAAAGAGCGTCTTAACTAAGAACGCGCTTTCGCGACATCCGAAAGTCGATATAAAACAAGGGGTTGACCATTGGTCAGCCCTTTTTTTATTTATGGTGGCAGCAAAATGGCAGCAGCGCATGAGTTGTAGGCAGCAGACATAAAAAAACCCGCTTCGCGGGCTGGTCTCAATGTGGCTGTGGTTAGCTGGATGGGAAAGACAAGATAGGAGGTAACGTTTTTATTCAGTGACGGTAATTATAAGTTCAAGGTGGCCTGATTTCCCCCCTTGGTATGGAGTGGCACGGTATTAACGTTTGCAGGGATCGCAATGGAGCGGATAAAGGTCTCCATCGTAATAAACGTATGGCCGCAATTGATATTCGTGCATTGGTTGTAGCGCTCTTTCGTCTGCGGCGTAATTTCCTGACTGGAACGGGTGTGGGCTGCGCATCCACACAGCGGGCATTTCATCATCGGCTTTCCCTCTTTCAATTCAAATTATCAAGATTATTTCGCATTTTCGAATATTTGATCATTCAATCGATAGGTTGTCAATCTTCACTTCCAGCTCTAACGCGGTCGTAAATCCCTGTCCGCTCAACGAATGCGTGACTGTCGCGATCGTCCACTCCGCCGCGTCGATTTCCTGCTTAAAGCCACTGACCTTTGCTGGCAGTTCCGGGTACAGCTCGGCCCGTCCTCTTGCTAACGTGATGGAGAAGGAGGCGACGCCGCGCTGCAGCCGTTCCCAGTGCATTTTGGCCGCGCGTTCGGCGTTGGCCTGGTTGGCGTAGGTGCGACTCAGGACCAGCACGTTTTCATCGGTGCCGATCAGGTATTCGCCCTGTTTGGCCTCCGGCGTTTTTTTCTGATGGGTGTGACGGCGCCGACGTTTCACCTGCGTTTCCTGACTTTTCTTCGGCTCCTGCGTGTGCAGCCAGCTGGCGACCACGCCGGTGTAAGCATCCCGGTCGGCCAGGGAAAAACGATGGCTGTCGCCAGCGGCGCGGGTGATGGTGACGGCTGGCAGTACTTTGCCGCTGGCCGTTTTCCCCTGTCCCTGACGCAGAAACAGCAGTCGGCCGTCTTTGACTGCGGCGATAGCGCCGTGCTCTTTCGCCAGCCGCATCAGGAAGGAACAATCCGACTCTTTGGTCTGGTCGATGTGGTCAACCGGCTGTACAGCCGTATCCGCATCCAGTGCCGCCGTCAGCTTGTGCCGGTTGGCGATATCCGTGACGATCGCCCCGACCGTGGTCTGATGCCAGGAGCGTTCCCGTTTGATGTTCAGGGTCTGGCGAAAATCAGCGCTACGGGCGCGCAGGGTCAGCCGGTCAGGCGCGCCGCTGTGTTCGATTTCATCCACCACGTAGGTGCCTTTACCGATTAACGCTTCGCCTTTCCAGCCCAAAAATAGCGTGATTTCAGCGCCGCGCCGGGGCAGCGCCAGCTGGCCGTCCGCATCGTCCAGTTCCAGATCGAGCTGGTCCGCCTCAAAGCCGCGGTTGTCGGTAAGCGTCAATGAGATAAGCCGCTTTTCCAGTACCGGCGTAATGTCGGTTTTCCCCAGGCGCAGCCGGTAATCCGGCGTAGACTCGACGCCTGTCAGCCAATTAGTCATGACAACACCCCGCTGACGGCAGACGTCAGCCCGCCGATCGCCTGCGTCGCGCTGTCTTTCAAGCCGCCTAATGACGTGGATAAGTCGCCCAGCATCGCGGACAGCGATTCATCCACACGTTTTAATGTCAGGGTGAACTCGATACGCCGGGCTTTGCCGTCCTGAAAAAACTGGCTGCGGGTTTCATTCAAGCTCTCAATGACATACATGCCATAAATGGTGCCGCTGCCTTCCAGTAACGCCCAAGCTTTACCGGTCTCGGCCATCTGCTCCAGCGCCCACAAAGACAGCGCACCGCCGGTCACCTGTGGCAGTAGCACGCCCTGTAACGTGATGGTGTCATTGTCCGGGCCGACATACTGCGTCACCGGGCGATAGCCAATCCGGCTATTGGTCACATGGCGCCAGGCGCGCTGGCGTTGCAGTTCCTGATAAGGCACGGTCTTTAACGTGAACACAAACAGGCCTAATACCATCATCATGATTCGAGTCCTCCCTGATCGCGGTAACTGCTACGGGCTTTTGCCTGGGCGCGTCGCTCGCGTTCATCGAGCTGGCGCGCCACTTCACGGGCGATATCGGTCGCGCTCTGGCCCGGTTGCGGCACGATGGTGATCGGCGCATGGACGGTCACCGGCGTGACCACCGGCGCGGGCTGGCGCGATGTGGTTGCTGCAGGGGCTGCGGGCAACAGGCTGAATGGATGCAGCGGATAAGCCGTTGCCGGGGAGGCGGTGGAGCCTAACGTCAGCGCCGCCGCGGCTAAGGCGGCCGTGCGCCGTCGGCTGGTCACGGATGCCGGACCGGCGACGATTTCCGGGCCGTTCTCGCCGACAATACCGAGCTGTCCCGACGCAATCTGGCCGCCGGTGTCATACATCGGAATGTCGCTGTACACCGGCGGGGGGGAATTGGGCGGAGGTAAAGGCATCGGCGTGTCCGAGTTGGGTTTCATCCAGTTCGGCAGGTAGTCGGTCATGGAGGACAATTTAGCCTTGAGCGCTTCCCATTTTTCACTGATGCCGTTCATCAGGCCGTCGATTAACTCCCGTCCAGCTTCTTTAAAGCGGGCTGGCAATGCTGAGACGCTTTTAACCAGGCTGTCCCATTTGTCACTCAATTTCTGTTTGATCCCTTCCCAGGCGGTCGATACCGTGCTGCTGACATTGTCCCACAGCGCCTTGAATTTGGGGCCGAGCGTGTCCCAGTTCTGCCAGAGGTAGATCGCGCCCATCGCAATCAATCCAATCACGGCCAGTATCGGGTTCGCCATCATCAGCCGTCCTAGCCACATCACCGCGCCGCCCATGTTTTTCAGCGCACTGCCGATCAGCCCCACCGCGCTGACGCCCCTGATGCCGAGCATCGACAGGCTCAATCGCATCATCGCCATGGGGCCGAGAATGGCGGCGATGGTGAGCATCACAGCCCCGATAGCCCCGGTGACAATGGCAAATCCCGCCGCCGCTTTAAACAGGCCAGCGGTCAGTACTGGATGTTCTTTTGCAAACTCATTCAGCTTTACGGACAGCTCGGCCAGTCCGTCGACCAGCTGTTTTAGGTCCGGTGCCACCGTGGCGCCGATGGTGGCCATCGCGTTAGTGAAAGAACCGCCCGCCGCGTCCCATTTGTTCCCCAGTGTTTTCAGCTGGGCGTCGACGCGCTCCCGCAATGAGGCTTGCTCCGCTAATTTGGCCTGCGCATCCTGATAGGCGCCCATGCCCTGACGCAGAATATTAATCACCTGTAGCGTTTCCGCATCATCGCCGAACAGCCCTTTGATCACCTGCGTTCTTTTAGCGGTATTTAGCGAGTTCAACTGGTCGAGTTGTCGATACAGCTGGTCGACCCCGCCGAACTCGCCTTTGCCGTTGGTGAAATCAAACTTGATGCCGCTGCCTTTCAGGTCCTTGTTAACATTGCCGACCTTTTTGGTGTCCATCACCATCTGAAACACTTTGCGGTAGGCGTTGCCAGCCGATTCGCCCGCCATGCCTTTCTGGTCGGCCATGACCAGGAACGGCGCCAGCATTTTCGCGCCGTCCAGCCCTTTGGTATGCAGGATATCCATCGCGCTGCTGATTTTGGTGAAGCCCTGCAGCATGTTGGTGGGGTCGACGCCGGCATAGAAGCCTTTCTGAATCACATCCATCAGGCCCATCATGTCTTTTTCCACGGTGCCGGTGGCGTCCTGCATTTTGGCTGCAAACTCTGCCGCTTCCTCTGAGGGCATTTTCAGCTGTACGCCCAGGTAAGCGGTCGCTTCCCCCATGCCGCCCAGGATGGTTTGCGCAGCGATGCCCTGGCGGCGCAGCATGGTCATCATGTTCTGAAAATCCGCCGTGGTGCCAGGCAGCTTGTCACCCAGCGCGATGGCCAGCTGATTGATTTTTTCAAATTCTGGGGAGACTTTCGCCCCTGGTCCCATCATGGCGCCGGCTAACTGTGAGCCGGCCTCTTCTGCCTCAGCATACGCTTTGACCGGTGCCATCAGCGGGGCTGCCGTGGTGACACTGGTGGCAATCAGACCGCCGCCGTTGCCGGCTAACTGATTGCGGGTCTCCATCGTCCTGGCATGGCGCGCGCGGATCGCATTGAGCCTGTGCTGCTGTTCGCCGGCCTGTCGCAGGCGCCGGGTCTGTTCCGATAATTGGCGGTTGTAGCGTGCGGTTTCCTCGGCGATGCGCGCCGTGGCGCGGGCGCTGTCCTGCGTCGAAATACCGAGTCGGTACAGGTCGCCGCGCAGGCGCCCCAGCTGGTTTTGCTCGGCCTGGTGCTTATTCTCCAGACGGCTGACGGCGCGCCACTGATCTTCCAGCGCTTTGGTTTGCGCGCGGGTCGGTGAAGCAAGGCTACTCATTTCCTGCGTCATCATTTGGGCGCGGAGCCGAGCCTGCGCCAGCGCGTCACCGGTTTGGCTAACACGCTGTTTTAGCGTATTGAAGGTGGTCAGCTTATTGCCGGCCTCGTTCAGCTGCTTGAGCTGGCTCTGCGTCTGTTTGATATCCGAAGCCAACGACCGGGTGCTGTCCCGCGCCGTGCGGAGCGGACGCGTGATCCGGTCAATCGCATTCATCACCACCTGTAAACGCAGGTTGTTATCACTCATCGTCAGATCCGCTGCGAATAATGGCTTTGTGGCGCCAGTTCAGTACCTCGGTTAATGACATCTCCGCGGTGACCGCCGGCGGCCAGTGAAACACGGTGGCGATATCCGCCACTAAATCCTCGACCGTCAGGCTGGGGGCAAAGCTGACCGCGCCGAGTTCGGCAACAAAAAAGTGACTAACTCCACCGACAGACTGACCAGATCGGCCGGGTCCAGTTCCAGCACGTCCGCCTGCGTCAGCGCCGGGGTAGTAACGCGCGGCAGCACCACCATCAGGCGTTGACGTCCATTTCCATCAGCGCCTGCAGGCGGGTGCCGCGCAGGCTGCCGGAAGTGGGTTTGCGGAGCGTGATTGCCGTAAGAGTGACGTCGCCCCGTTTCAGCGGGGTATCCAGCGTAATGACTTTTTCAGTGGTCAGGGTGTTATCGTCTTTTTGCATGATGTGTCTCTGTTGGGTTGGGGCGCAGGGGTGAACCTGCGCAATTAAAGAGGCGCGTTACAGGCCGATGGCGGAACGGTGGGCTTCCATCAGGTCCACGCCGCCGACAATTTCGATCATGTTCAGCAGGTCAATCTCAATCAGCACCTCGCCGTTGACGGTCAGTTTGTAGTAGGTGCAGGTCGTCGATACTTTGGTTTTGGTCAGTTCGCCGAGTTTGGCTTCGCCGCCGTCGATTTCTTTGTGCCGGCCGCGCAGCACCACCTCGACCGCCTGCACCTCGGCGGTGTCGTCACGCTGTACCGAACAGGTAAAGCGCAGCGGCACGCCATCCGCCTTGGTATTGCCGAGCTGTTTGTAAATCAGCGGTTCAATGCCCGCAATCTGCCATTCGACTTCCAGCGCGCTGTCGTCCAGACCCATGTCGATATCGACCGCGCCCGGCATTCCGCCGCCGCGCCACTTTTCAAACTTGCGCGTCAGCTTGGGCTGGGTGAAGGATTCAACCACGCCCATATAGCTGTTGCCGTCGTTGAACAGATTCAGTTGTTTTAATATCCGTGGTAATGCCATGTGCGCCCCTTAGCTGTTGACCTGGCTGGTGAAGTCGATGAGATAGCTGTCCGTGATGCGCTGGCGCAGCATCAGGTTTTCCAGCGGCGGCACCGGCGTGTAGTCGTAGTCGAGGGTCAGCGTGCCGGCTTTCAGCGTGTCCTTGGTATTGGCCGCCTCATCAATCCAGCAGTCGCCGCCCAGCAGATAGCCATTGGTGGTCATTTCGCGCAGCTTGGCGCGGACCCCCTCGATGATGTCGCGTGCCAGCGAAGGCGTCAGCGGTTTGTCGCTGGCCCACATGTGCGCCTCGGCCATGGTGTCGGCCAGCACCTGAGCGGTGCGGGTGTAGGACTCAAAGGCGAACAGCGGATCGTCGCTACAGGTGCGAGACCCCCAAAAGCGAAAACCGTCTTTACGGATCAACGTGGTGACGTCGTTCTGGTTCAGCAGGCCCGCATCGGTCGCCGGATCTTGCAGGTCCCAGAACACATCGGCGGAAATACCGGTCACCCCGTTGACGCCGACGTTAGACAGGGTTTTATGCCAGCCGGTTTGCTCGTCGATTTTGGCCCGCAGGCCCAGTGCGCGTGCGGTCGCCCAGGCGGACGCATCGGCATTGGCGACCGTATCCCAGGCGATGAAGTCCGGCCAAATCAGCATCAGTTCGCGCTGACTGAAATTGGCGCGGTAAGCGATCGCCGCTTCCACCGTGTTGCAGCCGTAGGCGCTGATGTAGGCAAAGGCGCGCAGGCTTTGGGCTACGCTCGCCAGTTCGGCGGCTACCGCCTGATTGTCGTGGCCGGGTACGCCGAGAATGCGGGGTTTGACGCCGAGCTGTCCCTGGGCGGCCAGCAGGCTTTCATGCCGGTCTTTTTGCCGTCGGCGGTGACGCCGCCGATGATGTTGGAGGTGGTCTCCGCCTCGCTGTCGCCCTGAGCGACACGCACGACCACCGTCACCGGTTTGGCCTGATCGCCAATAGCATCCAGTGCGCGGGCCAGCGTGCCGGACTCGCCCGCCTTGCCGCTGGCCGTCACGACGTCGGTCAGCAAGACGGGTTTATTGAGGGGAAACGTCGCCGCGTCGGCATCGTCGGCGGTACACACCATACCGACAATGGCCGTCGAAACGGTTTGGATGGGGCGGGTGCCTTCGTTGATTTCAACCACGCGCACGCCGTGATGGTAATCTTGCGCCATAGATCAGATCTCCGCTAAATGAGTTCTGATATGGTGAAAGACACGGCAACACCGCGCACCCCTTCGGGGCTGTATCAGGAATGACACAATAGGAGAGGCAAGGATGCGTAAAGTGGATATGTTGGGCGTGACGATTTATGTGCTGGATACCGAGGACAGTCTGGTCGACTGCCCGGTGGATAGCTATGCAGTATTTAACAATGACGGCTGGATGGCGGTACATCGGCAGGCGGAGCAGGCTATTCCCCTGCATACCGATCCGCTGCCGAGTCTCAACGCGGCACTGAACGAGGTGCTCAGCGTCGCGCTGTTTTTTGCCTAGTGGGGTTAATCGCAGGTGGGGGTGTGAGTACCATCGGGTTTGATGATCACGTTGCCTGACTGATTATTCTCGCACGTCACTCCGTAACCGCCGATAAACCAGATTTTCAGCGATCCATCTTCAAGATTAGCGACGGTGGCAATTTCGTACTCTGAAATATCAGCATCAATCAGTGCTCTGCCACGCATAGGTTGATCCCACCAATGAGCTTTAGCAATTTTGCCGTTACTCATCGTGTCGATACTCTTTATGTACAACACCCCACTATAATCCTTGTTTCCTAACGGATGCTTACTGAAATAATCTGCGATGAGAGCAGTAAAAGCGCGCTGACTTTTAGGCGGAGACGTGACGATATAGTCGTAACCTCGCTCGCCAGATACATCTATATAAAACTCGTACCCTTGTCGTTTTTCAATTAAAGGTGTCCCGAAAAAGAAATGCGTTGAAAACGGGCCGATGTGGTTGATCCATAGCAGCATGGCTACATGAAGGAGAACGGTACATATAGCATAACGCCACTTCTTGCTGAATAAGAAAACAAGGGTACATATGGGAGTAATGAACCATGACAATGGGACTATTATTGAATAGTGATCCCAAAACAGCGTCTCGTTATTGAAGGAATATAAACGTTCCAACATAACCAATAGATAATTTATAACGAGAAATATAAATGTCTTTTTCATATATTCCCTTTAATGGGGTAATCCATTTCGACTACGGTGATGAACGGCTTATAACCGAATTTATCTAAATGTTGAAGTATGAACCAAGAACGAAAGCCTCCAAGCACGCTGTAAACCTTTATCTCCGCAGTATCTGGATCTGGGCCAATATCAGGGATATCCAGTCCAAAATGATCATAAAAGGTCACCCGAACTTTACCTTTATAAAACCGACCACAACGGTCAAAGTCAACAATTTCTGCCTTAGCCGCCCAAACGTCATTGATGGCGAACGTCAATCCACCATTTAACCAGGCTAAGTATTTATCTTCGAATGTATTGAAAGCCGGGGGGCGAAGTGATTTTTTAATTATATTCTGATAGCTCATCATCCAATCATTTAAAGCAACAGGGTTAATTTCGCCATGTTGCTGTTTGATTGTGTCATCAATGCCCTGCAGCAATGTTTTTATAAACGCTTGTGTGTTTGGATGCGCACGAACGGCGCGCGTTAGAGCAGGATGCCTAAATTCTCCACCCTCCTTTTTTTCAAATTTGGCAATCATCGCTAGGATAACCATCTCTAATTCACCAGCTGAGAAAAAAAGCTTAGCCATTAACCTAAATTTAAGAAAATTAAGGGAGGCAGAATCGAAACCAAATAAATAACCATCCTTCGCGAAGAGAGGTAAATGGCCAAAGTTTGGTATGGCTCTGATTTCTTCCTCGGTCATATCGCCATAGGTCATATCCGCAGCCGGGCTACCATCGGCATTAAAGCCGGGTTTCCGTCTTGATTCATATACCAGAACGGGGAGATGGATACGCGTCGCACTGGTGGTATCGGTCACTTCGGTGACTTTAAGCGTCGGCGCGGGTTCGGTTCGCGGCGTGGCCGGGCGAGGCGCAAACCCCCAGCCCGCTTTTTGCGCCGGGGCGTTGACCTTGGCGCGAGCGTAGGCGTTTTGGACGGTGTTGGAAAAGTCGCGGCTGGCGTTGATGTCCAAGGTTCCCGCGTTTAACGAACAACAGGCGTGTTCTTTCGAGCCTAATACGAC
>NZ_LUTN01000028.1 GCF_002111595.1 Lonsdalea britannica | reverse complement strand
CCCCCTAATTAGATCTTTTTTATCGTTAGCTGTTTTTTTCATCTTTCCGTTGAGATCTTACGCATCCGCGGCTATTTTCTGACTCAAATTCGGCTTATTGAAAGATCCGCGCGTCATTTATGAGGTAATCAACCATGTCGAAGATCCTTCGCCCCTTTAAAAACCTCACCCCCACGGTAGGCGAAAGAGTCATGATCGATCCCTCCAGCGTCGTGATCGGTGCTGTTTCTCTAGCGAACGATGTCAGCGTATGGCCTTTGGTCGTCATTCGTGGGGACGTCAACACGATCCTTATTGGCGCTCGAACCAATATTCAGGACGGCAGTGTTTTGCACGTCACCCATCGGTCCGCCCACAACAAAAGCGGCAATCCCCTATTGATAGGGGAGGACGTCACCGTCGGCCACAAAGTCATGCTGCATGGTTGTACGATCGGACATCGAGTTCTGGTGGGAATGGGATCCATTATTTTGGATCGTGCGGTGATCGAGGATGACGTAATGATCGGCGCGGGTAGTTTAGTGGCGCCGGGCAAACGGCTGGAAAGCGGTTATCTTTATTTAGGGAGTCCGGCCAGAAAGGTACGACCGCTAACTACTGAGGAAATTGCTGGGCTACTTCATTCCGCCAGCAACTATGTGCGCTGGAAAGATGAATACCTTAACGGCTAAATAACAAATCGGCCGTCGGCATCTTCAACGTCATCCACGATCAGACACTCAAACTCTTCTTCTAAATCCCAGCGATTCGAGATGAACAACGATAGCCACTGTTCACCATCCGCTCCGCCAAACCGTTGCTGGATGGATTCCGCACGCAGAACACATTCACGCAGAAATCCATTGATCTGTACGGGGAAGCGGATGGCCTGAATGTCCTCGTCCCACTCTTCACGATCGGGAAATTGAATAGACTGATTCACTGCTCAAGTTCTCGCTGCATTTGTTGAATCACAGCAGCGGCGTCTGGCAGGACCCCATGCCACAATTCATAAGCATGCGCCGCCTGCCACACTAACATGCCCAAGCCGTCTGCAAACTTTTCCACGCCCAATCCGGTACACCATTCAAGGAAAGGAGTCAGGCCAGATGCATAAAACATGTCGTAGCAACGAACCTCGCGGCTCACGAGCGACTCAGGCAATGCAGGTATATCGCCGGTGATGCCTGACGATGTAGCGTTGACGATAAGGTCGAACCTCTCATCGCTCAATCCATTCAAGACGACCGCCCGGATACTTCCCATATATCGAAAGTGTTCCACCAGCGCTTCAGCTCGACTCTGCGTGCGGTTCGTTACTGTGACCTCGCAGCCGTAGGTCAAGAGAGGCTGAATAACGCCTCTGGCCGCCCCGCCTGCGCCAATCAACAACACACGGAAACCTGGCTGGATTAAGTTGTTCTGCTTTAAATCACTCAACAGGCCAATGCCGTCAGTGTTATCGCCATACAACGTGCCATCATTCATTTTCTTGATGGTATTCACAGCGCCCGCCGCTTTCGCACGCTCACTCAGAGCATCCATAACGACACAGGCCCGCTCTTTGAACGGCGTCGTCACATTGGCGCCAGCGCCGTTCTGGAAAAAGGCTTGAAGCGTCTGCTCAAACTGTTCAACTGGAGCCAAAACCCGGTCATACGACAGTACAATCTCAGTCTGGTCAGCAAACAGGGTGTGGATCTGCGGAGATTTGCTGTGCGCGATAGGGTTACCAAACACTGCGAAGGTTTTGACTTCAGATGACATGACTCATTTCCTTTTAGCCCGGACGGACCATGGAGCCCGTTAGGGCATCGCGAATCTCTGATGGATTTTGACGCCCACCAATCACACCTTCCAACACAGGAAAGTCTTTCCCAAACTGCTCAAACACTTCGTTTGCTGTACGGCATGGCGGCTTGCCACTCAGATTTGCGCTAGTGGAAACCACTGGTTTACCAAACCGACGGCAAAGCTCAATAACTAGAGGGTGATCGCTGACTCGCACCGCCAGCGTTGTAAATTCTCCGGTCAGCCATTGAGGCGTGCCAGGTTTCGTCGGCATAACCCAAGTCACGGGTCCCGGCCAAGAGGAAAAGACCGTGTTTAGCTGCACCTCAGAGAGAGCGGAAACATCTACATAAGGTTCCAACTGTTGAAAGTCTGCAGCAATCAGGATCAACCCCTTCTGCCATGGGCGACGCTTAAGATCGAGCAGCCGCTGAACGGCGATCTCGCTATCCGGATCGCACCCCAGACCGAAGACAGCTTCGGTCGGATACGCGATCACTTGCTGATTCTCTAGTTTTTTCAACAGAGGAGGCCACTGCTCGAGGGAGATATTGTTATTCATCGCTATCAGATGTCTCGGTGGATACTGGTTTGCCACATGACTTGCTGGCGCAAAACCGCTTTGCGCCGCGCGCCGTTTTCTTTTCGATTAACAGGGGATAGTGACAAAGTTCACATTCACCTGCTACCGGCTGATAATTGATGGCAAAACGGCATTCGGGATAGCGGTCACATGAATGGAACGTTTTTCCATAACGTGACTTACGTTGCAGTAACTTTCCCTGCTGACACTGGGGACAGGTCAGCGCAGTTTCATCAGGTCTGTCGATCGTTTCTGTATGACCGCATTCGGGGTAGTGAGAGCACCCGATAAACATGCCATAGCGTCCTTGCCGCAATACCAGCGTTGACTGGCATTCAGGGCAAAGCTGACCCGTGAGTTCTTTAACAACGTGGCCATCCGCTTGCGCCTTGAGCGGGCGGATGTATTCACATTCGGGATAGTGGGAACAGCCCAGAAAAGGGCCATGTCGCCCGGAACGGATAACCAAATCAGCACCGCATTCCGGACACTGCTGTTTTTTCTCAGCGAAAAGTGTCGGCTTAACCATTGTTTCCCCGTGAGTGGGGCTTACTGCACATAACCTTCGTTGGCTTCAAAAAGTAAATCTTCCATTTGCTGATAGGCATTTTCACAGCCGGGCACATTAAATAGCACCATCAGAATAACCCATTTGAGGTCATCCAAATCGAACTCTTGGGTTTCAAGCGCCATCACCCGATCAATTACCATCTCACGGGTTTCCAGGCTCAACACCTGAATTTGTTCGAGAAACAGAAGAAAACCGCGACAGTCGACGTCCAATCGCTGATCTTCTTCCGGCGTATAAATACGTAATGCCAGAGGATCGCTTGCCAATGCCAATGGAGGCGTTTGCCCCTCTTGGATATCCGCTAATTTTTCTAACCAATCCAACGCGCTATAAATATCATTGCGATCAAAACCAGCGCGAGTGAGGTCATCAGTCAACGTATCTTGATCGACACGCATTTCAGTTTCATTGTGAATATAAGTTTCAAACAAGTACATGAGTACGTCGAACATGGCTTGCCCTCCTTAATCGGACATAGCCGCCGGGTACAGCTGCGATCCATCCTGCTAACTCCAGGTCCAGTAATTTACTGACTACCTCTGGCACAGGTTGGCCGGCACGTTCAGCGACAACGTCAACAGGTGTAACCTCATCTCCTACGTTAGCCAACACATCAGCAAATGGCAATTCAACTTCGCGCTCCTGAGAACAAATAATTGCCTTATCTCCGTCTGTCGACCCTGTAAGCCAATGAAGATCGCTCCCAAGCTGCTCAATGATGTCTTTCGGATGGGTTACCAGGTACGCCCCTTGCTGAATCAACCAGTGCGTCCCTTCCGTCATCGCATTACCAATTGGCCCCGGCAGAGCAAAGACCTCCCTATTCTGTTCAAGGGCATAACGCGCCGTAACCAGAGACCCGCTACGACGAGATGCTTCGACCACCAGCACGCCTTGGCTCAACCCGCTGATAATTCGGTTTCTGCGCGGAAAATTAATAGGCAGCGGCCTGGTATCCAGCTCGAACTCAGAAACTAGCGCTCCGCCCTGCTCGATAATGCGCTCTGCGAGAGGCAGATGACGGCGTGGATACCGGTGATTCAACCCGCTTCCCAGAACGGCAATCGTTTTTCCCCGCGTATCCAACGCCGCCTGATGAGCGATGCCGTCAATGCCAATCGCGAGTCCGCTGGTGATGGTCAACTGACTCAGACTAAACTCCTGAGCGAAGAACCTCCCCCACTGTTCCCCATACGTACTATGGTTCCGACTACCAACCATCGCTATTTGAGGTGAACCCAACAGCTTGATATCACCGATGACGTACAGCATGGGCGGCGGTGAGCTGATATTACCAAGCAGAAAGGGATATTCGCTCGTGCCAAAGAACACGAGCGAGTGAGAAGGATGTTCCAACCAGCCCAAGACAGCTGCCACCTTCGCAGGCTCGTAATCATAGAACTGCTGCACCTGTGATTCCGACAACCCTAAATGCTGTAGAAATGCGGATGAAATGCCATCGGCCTGCATTAGTTGACTGACCAGCAGCGCGATTTTCCTTGCCCCCAATCGACTTACCGACGCCAGGCGCAACCATACTTCCGTCTCCGTCATTTTCCGCTCCGCATCCCGCAGTGCTAATAATGTCGGATACTGTCAATCAGAACAGGAAATGTCTAGAATAGAGACCAGAACTCTCTCATCACTCGGATACAGATCTAAAAATATATGTCAGTCTTGCAGGTATTACATTTCCCGGACGAGCGGCTTCGCACAATCGCAAAGCCCGTCAAAGAAGTTGATGCAGAAATTCAACGTATCGTGGACGATATGTTCGACACGATGTACGAAGAAGAAGGCATTGGCTTGGCCGCGACACAGGTTGATATCCACCAGCGCATCATCGTGATCGACGTTTCAGAAGAACGTAACGAACGTCTGGTGCTGATCAACCCGGAACTGCTTGAAAAAAGCGGAGATACGGGCATTGAAGAAGGCTGCCTGTCCATTCCTGAAACCCGCGCACTGGTTTCACGGGCGGAACGTATCAAAATTCGTGCTCTAAACCGTGACGGAGAGTCATTCGAGCTCGAAACCGATGGACTGCTGGCCATTTGTATTCAACATGAGATGGACCATCTTGTTGGCAAGCTGTTCATTGATTATCTGTCCACATTAAAACGTCAACGCATCCGGCAGAAGCTGGAAAAACTGGCCAGACAAAGCAGTCGCGCATAACCATCAATCAGGCGGAAACCACGTGTCTTTAAGGATTATTTTTGCAGGAACCCCTGATTTCGCAGCGCAGCACCTCGAGGCGCTGCTTTCCTCTCAACATGAGGTCATCGGCGTATTTACTCAGCCAGACCGTCCTGCAGGGCGAGGAAACAAACTCACTCCGAGCCCGGTAAAAGTTTTGGCGGAACAGCATGCCATTCCGGTGAGACAGCCTAAATCGCTGCGTCCGGCAGAGCATCAGCAGCTTGTGGCCGAATTTGAAGCCGACGTGATGGTGGTTGTGGCTTATGGTTTAATCCTGCCGCAAGCAGTGCTGGATATGCCGCGGTTGGGCTGCATAAACGTCCATGGTTCTTTATTGCCGCGCTGGCGTGGAGCCGCGCCTATTCAGCGCGCGCTGTGGGCAGGCGACAGCCACACGGGCGTCACCATTATGCAAATGGATGCCGGACTCGATACCGGAGCGATGCTGAAAAAGGTGGAATGTCAGATTCTGCCAGAGGATACCAGCGCCACACTCTATGCAAAGTTGGCTGAGTTAGGGCCACAGGGGCTGCTTTCTACGTTGGACAAACTGTCCACATCTGAGTTCCATGCCGAAGTTCAGGATGAAAGCCTGGCAACCTATGCAGAAAAGCTGAGTAAAGAGGAAGCCCGGCTCGACTGGTCACTCTCAGCCGAACAGTTGGAGCGCTGTATTCGAGCATTCAACCCTTGGCCGATCAGTTATTTCACCATCGACGATCTACCGGTAAAAGTGTGGCAGGCCAATGTCATCGCCACTGACAGCGAGGCGGCACCAGGCACGATCGTGCAGGCCGATAAGCACGGCATTCAAGTGGCCACCGCGAACGGGATTATCAATCTCACGCAGCTACAACCGGCGGGCAAAAAACCTATGTCGGCGCAAGACCTGTTAAATTCTCGCCGTGAATGGTTTACCCCAGGAAATCAGCTGTAAATCATCCCCATCGCCTGGTGGCTAATCACCGGGCGATTTATTCCTATAACACCGATCGATATCCGCTTTAGCCTATGAAAAACAATTACAACCTACGCAGCATTGCAGCCAAAGCCATCGGCCAGGTGTTGGATCAGGGTCAGTCTCTCAGCGCGGTCTTGCCCGCTCTGCAAAAGAATGTCTCCGACAAAGATCGCGCGCTGTTGCAAGAGTTGTGCTTCGGCACCTTGCGCGTTCTTCCGCAGTTAGAGTGGTACATCCAGCAACTGATGGCCAAACCCATGGTGGGCAAGCAGCGGACGTTACATTATCTGTTGATGGTCGGGATATACCAGATGCTTTTTACCCGCATTCCGGCACATGCCGCACTGGCGGAAACGGTGAACGGCGCTGTTGCGCTGAAACGTCCTCAGATGAAGGGGCTGATTAATGGCGTCCTACGTCAGTTCCAACGTCAGCAGGATTCACTGGTAGAACAGGCATCGGGTTTGGAAAGTGCTCATTTACACCCCAGCTGGTTGTTAAAGCGCATTCGGGATGCCTATCCCACACAATGGCAAGACATCCTCGACGCCAATAACCAAAAGCCACCGATGTGGCTACGAGTCAACCGACTGCATCATACTCGGGATGAATACCTTCAGCTGCTGTCTGAAGCAGGGTTGAACGCTGTTGCCCATGATGAAAATCCGGATGCAGTTCGTCTGTTGGCACCCAGCGCAGTTACGGCGCTGCCGGGATTTTCCGATGGCTGGGTGACCGTTCAGGATGCATCGGCACAAGGTTGTGTCCGCTGGCTTTCGCCAAAAAACGGCGAATCCATTCTGGACTTGTGCGCCGCGCCAGGTGGTAAAACTACACATATACTTGAAGCTGCGCCAGCGGCTCAGGTGATGGCGGTCGATGTCGACACAAAACGACTTGAACGTGTGACAGAGAACCTTGAACGACTGCGTCTCAAAGCAACAGTACGTCAGGGAGATGGACGCCAGCCTGCCGACTGGTGTGAGGGCCAAACGTTTGATCGCATTCTTCTCGATGCGCCCTGTTCAGCAACTGGGGTTATTCGTCGTCATCAGGATATAAAATGGCTGCGCCGCGATAGCGATATTCAAGAGCTGTCCACGCTGCAATCAGAGATACTCGATGCTATCTGGCCACACCTGAAATCTGGCGGGACGCTAGTCTATGCGACGTGTTCAATATTACCTGAAGAGAACCAACAGCAAATAACGGCATTCCTGACGCGTCATACCGATGCCACGCTAACGGGTACCGGCGATCTCGAACGACCAGGTATTCAATGTATCCCCACCCCTGAAGGTGGCGATGGTTTCTTCTATGCGAAGCTGACCAAAGACTGACGCGATTTCTTATCATTGTCTCAATCCGGGTCAACACATTACACGGCAAAAAAGCGATGAAAATTATTATTCTTGGTGCAGGACAAGTAGGCGGAACGCTGGCGGAAAACTTGTCGGGTGAGAACAACGATATTACGGTTGTCGACACCGATATGACGCGTCTGCGTCAGCTGCAGGATAAATTCGACCTGCGCGTAGTGACTGGATACGCTTCTCATCCCCGAATTTTGCGTGAAGCGGGCGCGGAAGATGCCGATATGCTGGTAGCCGTGACCAGCTCTGATGAAACCAATATGGTGGCATGTCAGGTAGCCTATTCGCTATTTCATACGCCCAATCGTATTGCCCGTATTCGCTCTGCCGACTATATCCGAGAATCAGAGCAGCTTTTTCAGTCCGACGCCGTACCTATCGATCATCTGATCTCTCCCGAACAGCTCGTGATTGACAATATTTACAAGCTTATCGAATACCCCGGTGCGCTTCAGGTCGTGAACTTTGCCGAAGGGAAAGTCAGCATCGCGGCTGTCAACGCCTACTACGGCGGGCCTTTAGTGGGAAGCGCCATCTCATCAATGCGCGAACATATTCCTCATATCGATACGCAGGTCGCAGCCATTTTCCGCCATGACAGACCTATCAGCCACAAGCCTCCACGGTTATCGAAGCAGGTGACGAAGTCTTTTTTGTCGCCGCTTCACAGCACATTCGCGCGGTAATGAGCGAATTGCAGCGGCTGGAAAAACCCTACAAACGCATCATGATCGTAGGGGGAGGTAATGTCGGTGCGGGTTTGGCGCTCAAGTTGGAAAAAGACTACAGCGTCAAACTTATTGAAAAGAATGAGCAAAGGGCCGCAGAGCTGGCTGAGCTTCTGCAAAATACCATTGTCTTCCACGGCGATGCTTCCGACCAGGAACTGTTGGCGCAAGAGCATGTAGAACAGATGGATGTGTTCATCGCCATCACCAATGATGACGAAGCGAACATCATGTCATCAATGCTCGCCAAACGGCTGGGGGCCAAAAAAGCAATGGTGCTGATCCAGCGTCGGGCATATGTCGATCTGGTACAGGGCAGTGCGATTGATGTCGCTATCTCCCCTCAACAGGCAACTATTTCCGCATTGCTTGGACATGTTCGCAAAGCTGATATTGTCAGCGTTTCTTCCTTACGTCGAGGCGCCGCGGAAGCTATCGAGGCGATTGCGCACGGCGACGAAGGGACTTCAAAAGTGGTTGGCCGCACAGTAGAAAACATCAAGCTCCCACCGGGTACGACGATTGGTGCCATAGTGCGAGGCGACAACGTGATTATCGCGACAGGTAAAAGCCAGGTAGAGCAAGGCGATCATGTCATCATGTTCTTAACAGATAAGAAGTACGTTTCTGACGTTGAACGTCTGTTCCAACCGAGCCCCTTCTTCCTGTAAACATTCGCAGGGATAATCTGCAGGTGGCCGTAAATGGAAAATCCTTCAGCTCTTGTTAGAATGATTGAAGTGACTATTTTATTAGGAGAATTACAATGAGTTTCTTTAAAGGGTTTCGCGAGTTCGCGATGCGCGGGAACGTGGTGGATTTAGCCGTCGGTGTCATCATTGGCGCAGCATTTGGCAAGATCGTCTCTTCTCTGGTTTCCGATATCATCATGCCGCCGCTGGGTTTATTAATTGGTGGAATAGATTTCAAACAATTCCATCTGGTGTTACGCGAGGCCCATGACAATATTCCCGCAGTAGTCATGAACTACGGCGTATTCATCCAGAACATTTTTGATTTCATCATCGTCGCTCTCGCAATTTTTGTTGCCATCAATTTAATGAACAAGATGCGTCGCAAAGAGGAAGAGAAACCCGCAGCGCCACCTAAGCCTTCTGCAGAAGAAACGCTATTAACCGAAATTCGTGATCTGCTTAAACTGCAGAACAAATAATCCAGATGTTCGCTGGTCGGAATAGTCAGCCCAAGTTTTGAGAGGAAGGGCTATCGCCTTTTAAAACCAGAAAGCCAGTGGTAAAAAGCGTTTATTTTTACCACTGGCCTCCCAGTTACCCTTCCCTGCATTTTTATGTTTACATTTTCTCTGATAGCTTCCCTTCCCCTTCACTTTTTTCTCTATGCGCTGCCTGAATAACGGGTCATGAAGCAGTGCTTCAATTGCATTGTCGTTTATCTGGCCTTTGGTATGCCTATAGTTAGACATCATTCTCTCCTGACCTAGTGGTTAATTTCATTGTCACTGATAACTGCGCCGCGATTCTAATACCGAACCTCGGTCTCGTGTAGTGCTTTCAAACGATTATTTATCACCCTCGATCCGACCGATTCTGTTACTCATCGCTGTACGATAACTTCCTCTCAAAAACTCAGTATTTACACCTGCTTGTTGCAAACGCAATTCAAGTAATACTAGACGTTTAGAAATCGATTCATAATCAGGATGATCGAGTGCGATCTCTTGCATCATGGCAGACAGGGTAATGGCCTCTTTACGATCCATAAGCTCAGGAGGGAGATAACCTGCGTTTTTGAGCAGATGGTAAACAGTTCGCAGCTCTTCGGGCACAAACGTGGTGTCGTCCAGATGAAGAGGTTCCCCGCTACCGGGCAAATTATCAAATGTGCCCTTTTTTTGAGCTTCTCTGATATGACGTTCAGCCCATTCGTCGATAATGAACATACCGCCTCCGAAAATTGGTTATCAGGATCCCACCATAAACAGAATATGACATAAAACAAATTGCGGAGAGGAGACGACAAAAGATACAGACGAAAAAAAACCGGGTTTCCCCGGTTTTTCATGCCCTGACAGATTACTCTGCAGTAGCAACTTCTTCTGTAGAAGCTGAGCGATCAACGAGCTCGATGTAAGCCATCGGCGCATTGTCACCTGCACGGAAGCCACACTTCAGAATACGAGTGTAACCACCAGCACGGCTCGCGAAACGCGGGCCCAGTTCATTAAACAGTTTTGCCACGATCTCGTTATCACGAGTACGGGCGAATGCCAGACGACGATTAGCAACGCTGTCGGTCTTGGCAAGAGTAATCAGCGGTTCAACAACGCGACGCAGCTCTTTCGCTTTTGGCAGGGTCGTCTTGATGATCTCATGACGAACCAAAGAACCAGCCATGTTACGGAACATAGCCTGACGATGGCTGCTGTTACGGTTCAGTTGACGACCACTCTTACGATGGCGCATGACCTTATCCTTCTCAGTAAAACCTTAACCTGTGATCCGGTTACTCATCAGCAATGCTTGCCGGTGGCCAGTTTTCCAGGCGCATGCCCAGAGACAGACCACGTGAAGCCAGCACGTCTTTAATCTCAGTAAGAGATTTTTTACCCAAGTTAGGCGTTTTAAGTAGCTCAACTTCAGTACGCTGTACCAGATCACCGATGTAGTGGATAGCTTCTGCCTTAAGGCAGTTAGCAGAGCGGACAGTCAATTCCAGATCGTCAACAGGGCGCAGCAGGATCGGATCGAATTCTGGTTTCTCTTCTTTGACTTCCGGCTGACGTACATCACGTAAGTCAACGAAAGCTTCCAGTTGTTCAGCCAGAATGGTAGCCGCACGGCGGATTGCCTCTTCAGGATCAATCGTGCCATTGGTTTCCATTTCGATGACCAGCTTGTCCAAGTCGGTACGCTGTTCAACACGAGCTGCTTCAACATTGTAGGCAATACGCTCTACCGGGCTGTAGCAAGCATCGACTAACAGGCGACCAATCGGGCGCTCATCTTCTTCCGTATGAATACGGGCAGATGCCGGCACATAACCACGTCCACGCTGAACTTTGATGCGCATATTAATAGAGGCGCTTTCATCGGTCAGATGGCAGATTACGTGCTGTGGCTTGACGATTTCGACATCACCGTCGTGGGTGATGTCGGCTGCAGTCACAGGGCCAATGCCAGATTTATTCAGGGTAAGAATAACTTCATCTTTGCCTTGAACTCTCACCGCCAGCCCTTTCAGGTTGAGCAGGATTTCCAGGATATCTTCCTGTACGCCTTCTTTGGTGCTGTACTCATGCAGTACACCATCAATCTCAACCTCGGTCACCGCGCAACCTGGCATGGATGAAAGCAGAATACGGCGCAGTGCGTTACCGAGAGTGTGGCCGAAGCCTCGCTCTAACGGCTCAAGGGTCACCTTGGCGTGCGTCGAACTGACTTGCTCGATATCAACCAGGCGCGGTTTTAGAAACTCTGTCACAGAACCCTGCATTGTGTCCTCTCTTTGGTACTAAGCCTTACTTGGAGTAAAGCTCGACGATCAGGTGTTCATTAATGTCCGCAGACAGATCGGTACGTTCAGGATTACGTTTGAACACACCTTCCATCTTGGCAGCATCAACTTCCAGCCAAGTTGGCTTTTCACGCTGTTCAGCCAGCTCCAGAGCGGCCTTAACACGAGACTGCTTTTTAGCTTTCTCGCGGATGCTGACTACGTCATTCGGAGATACCTGATAAGAAGCGATGTTAACAACGCGACCGTTTACCATGATAGCTTTATGGCTAACCAGCTGGCGTGATTCTGCACGCGTAGCGCCGAAGCCCATACGGTAAACAACGTTGTCCAGACGACCTTCCAGCAACTGCAACAGGTTTGCACCGGTATTGCCTTTCAGACGTGCTGCTTCTTTGTAATAGTTACGGAACTGACGTTCCAGAACACCGTAAGTACGGCGAACTTTTTGTTTTTCACGTAACTGTACACCATAGTCAGACAGGCGCGGTTTACGAGCACCGTGCTGACCAGGAGCTTGTTCAATTTTACACTTGGAATCGATCGCACGAACACCAGACTTAAGGAACAGGTCGGTGCCTTCACGACGGCTCAGCTTGAGCTTAGGACCCAAATATCTTGCCATTTTCTTTCTCCAACAATCCTAAAAGCGGCGTTATACGCGGCGCTTTTTCGGCGGACGACAACCGTTATGAGGGATCGGAGTCACATCAGTAATATTAGTGATGCGGAAACCAGCCGCGTTCAATGCGCGGATAGTAGACTCACGGCCCGGACCAGGTCCTTTAACCATAACTTCCAGATTCTTGATACCGTACTCTTTCACAGCTTCAGCGCAGCGCTCTGCTGCCACCTGAGCGGCGAATGGCGTAGATTTACGAGAACCACGGAAACCGGAACCACCGGCAGTTGCCCAACCCAGCGCATTACCCTGACGATCGGTAATAGTTACGATGGTGTTGTTGAAAGAAGCATGGACATGAGCCACACCGTCAGAGACTTGCTTTCTTACACGCTTACGTGCACGAATAGGTGCCTTTGCCATTATTCAATCACCCCGATTATTTCTTGATCGGTTTGCGCGGACCCTTACGGGTACGGGCGTTGGTCTTGGTACGCTGACCGCGAACCGGCAGACCACGACGATGACGCAAACCACGATAAGTTCCAAGGTCCATAAGACGCTTGATGCTCAGGGTAACTTCACGACGCAGGTCACCTTCAACAACAAACTTGGCAACTTCGTCACGTAGCTTTTCGATTTGCTCTTCAGACAGCTCACTGATCTTAACATTTTCAGCAATACCCGTAGCTGCGCAGATAGCCTGCGAGCGGGTTTTACCGACACCGTAGATCGCCGTTAATGCGATAACGGTATGTTTATGATCAGGAATGTTAATGCCTGCTATACGGGCCACTATGCACTCCTACAATTTTATACGGCAACACCATTCTGAAAAGCCCGTTTTCAGGATACTCAAATAATGTTGCAGTTACATACAAAAGATTGGCTGGCTAATCTAGCCAGCTCAACCCAACTTTGCAAGAAAAATATGTGAGATAAATCAGCCTTGACGCTGTTTATGCTTCGGCTCGGCGCTGCAAATCACACGAACGACACCGTTACGTTTAACGATCTTGCAGTTACGACATAATTTCTTGACGGAAGCACGAACTTTCATTTTTACTCTCCGTAACTTCTCAAGCTTGCCTTGATTAGCGGTTATAGCCTTTCAGGTTTGCTTTCTTCAATGCAGACTCATATTGACCAGACATCAACAAAGTTTGCACTTGAGCCATAAAGTCCATGATCACGACAACAACAATCAACAGAGACGTACCACCGAAGTAGAACGGCACTTTCATTGCATCACGCATGAACTCCGGGATAAGGCAGATAAAAGTAATGTACATCGCACCGACCAAAGTCAGGCGGGTCATCACTTTATCAATATATTTCGCCGTTTGCTCTCCCGGCCGAATTCCTGGCACGAATGCACCGGACTTCTTCAGGTTATCTGCTGTTTCACGCGGGTTGAAAACCAACGCGGTATAAAAGAAACAGAAGAAGATGATTGCAGACGCATAGAGTAGCACATAAAGCGGTTTTCCAGGCTGCAGAAACATCGAAATCGTCGTTAGCCAGTTCCAACCGGTACCGCCCCCAAACCAAGATGCAATCGTAGCAGGGAACAGAATAATACTGGAAGCGAAAATTGCTGGGATAACCCCGGCCATATTCACCTTCAGAGGCAAATGCGTACTCTGTGCTGCATAAACACGACGACCCTGCTGACGCTTCGCATAGTTAACGACGATACGACGTTGACCACGCTCTACAAACACAACAAAGAACGTCACTGCAAACACTAAAACTGCAACCAACAGCAACAGGAGGAAGTGCAGGTCGCCTTGCCGAGCTTGCTCGATGGTATGCGCGATAGCAGGAGGAAGTCCTGCAACGATACCAGCGAAGATTATGATTGAGATACCGTTACCAATACCTCGTTCAGTAATCTGTTCACCAAGCCACATCAGGAACATCGTCCCGGTAACCAGGCTGACAACAGCCGTAAAATAGAAAGCAAAGCCTGGATTAATGACCAGCCCTTGCATTCCAGGCATATTCGGTAAACCGGTAGCAATACCGATAGACTGAAAAATACCTAAGACCAGTGTACCGTAGCGGGTATACTGACTGATTTTACGTCGCCCAGCCTCCCCTTCTTTCTTTATTTCCGCTAACGCTGGATGAACCACCGTCAACAACTGGATAATAATTGATGCCGAAATGTACGGCATAATACCCAGAGCAAAGATAGAAGCACGACTGAGGCACCACCAGAGAACATGTTAAACATTTCAATGATGGTGCCACGCTGTTGCTCGAGCAATTTGGCAAGCACAGTGGCATCAATACCAGGAATGGGAATAAAAGAGCCAATACGGAAAACAATCAACGCACCGATTACAAACAACAGTCTGCGTTTCAGCTCGCCAACCCCGCCTTTAGCACTTTGAAAATCTAATCCTGGTTGCTTAGCCATCTGCTACTTATTCCTCAATTTTACCGCCAGCAGCTTCGATAGCAGCACGAGCACCTTTAGTGACACGCAGACCACGAATCGTTACTGGGCGTGCAACTTCACCAGACAGAATCACTTTCGCAAACTCGATCTGGATGCCAATGACATTTGCGGCTTTCAGCGTATTCAGATCGACAACATCGCCTTCAACACGAGCTAGGTCAGAGAGACGAATCTCAGCTGTTACCATTGCTTTGCGAGAAGTGAAGCCGAACTTCGGCAGACGACGGTACAGAGGCATCTGACCACCTTCAAAACCACGACGTACGCCACCGCCAGAACGAGACTTCTGACCTTTGTGACCACGGCCGCCGGTTTTGCCCAGGCCAGAACCGATACCACGACCTAAACGCTTCGGTGCGTGTTTAGCACCTTCGGCCGGAGACAGAGTATTTAAACGCATCTCTTACTCCTCCACTTTAACCATGTAGGAAACCGCGTTGACCATACCGCGTACAGCAGGCGTGTCTTCACGCTCAACGGTGTGACCAATACGACGCAGACCCAGGCCAAGCAGTGTTGCCTTATGTTTCGGCAGACGACCGATTGCACTACGGGTTTGAGTAATCTTAATAGTCTTTGCCATGGTTAATTACCCCAGAATTTCTTCAACGGATTTACCACGCTTGGCAGCGACCATATCCGGGGACTTCATATTGGCCAAGCCGTCGATAGTTGCACGAACCACGTTAATCGGGTTAGTGGAACCATAGGCTTTAGCCAGTACGTTATGAACCCCTGCGACTTCCAGCACGGCGCGCATTGCACCACCGGCAATAATACCGGTACCTTCGGAAGCTGGCTGCATGAACACGCGAGACCCTGTATGCGCACCTTTAACAGGGTGCTGCAGAGTGCCGTTGTTCAGCGCGACATTCATCATATTGCGACGGGCTTTTTCCATCGCTTTCTGGATTGCTGCCGGAACTTCACGCGCTTTACCGTAACCAAAACCTACGCGACCGTTACCATCACCAACTACAGTCAGAGCTGTGAAGGAGAAAATACGACCGCCTTTAACAGTTTTGGATACGCGATTTACCGCGATCAGCTTTTCCTGCAGTTCGCCAGCTTGTTTCTCGATGTGAGCCATCTTACACCTCTACCTTAGAACTGAAGGCCAGCTTCACGGGCAGCATCTGCCAGTGCCTGGACACGACCATGATATTGGAACCCGGAACGGTCAAAAGAGACATCTTTGATGCCCTTTTCAAGAGCGCGTTCAGCGATGGTTTTACCCACAGCAGCCGCAGCATCTTTGTTACCAGTGGACTTCAGTTGTTCAGCGATAGCTTTTTCTACAGTAGAAGCGGCTACCAAGACTTCAGAACCGTTCGGTGCGATGACCTGCGCATAAATATGACGCGGGGTACGATGTACCACCAGACGTGTCGCACCCAGTTCCTGGAGCTTGCGACGTGCGCGGGTCGCACGACGGATACGAGCTGATTTCTTATCCATAGTGTTACCTTACTTCTTCTTAGCCTCTTTGGTACGCACGACTTCGTCGGCGTAACGGACACCCTTGCCTTTATAAGGCTCAGGACGACGGTAAGCGCGCAGTTCTGCAGCAACCTGACCAATCAGCTGTTTATCAGCGCCTTTCAGCACGATTTCAGTCTGAGTCGGACATTCGGCATTAATGCCTGCAGGCAGTTCGTGATCAACAGGGTGAGAAAAGCCTAAAGCCAAATTCACCACGTTGCCTTTTACGGCGGCACGATAACCTACACCTACCAGCTGCAGCTTCTTAGAGAAGCCTTCGGTAACACCGATAACCATGTTGTTCAACAGTGCACGAGTGGTCCCAGCCTGGGCCCAGCCGTTTGCAACACCTTCGCGCGGAGCGAAAGTCAGTGCATTGTCAGCCTGTTTAACTTCTACGGCATCATGGATCTTACGACTCAGCTCGCCGTTTTTACCCTTAATCGAAATATCCTGACCGTTGAGTTTAACCTCTACGCCGGCAGGAATGACGACGGGTGCTTTTGCAACACGAGACATTCTTTCCTCCCGATTAAGCTACGTAGCAGATAATCTCGCCACCAAGACCAGCCTGGCGAGCTGCACGATCAGTCATAACACCTTTAGAGGTAGAAACAACTGCGATACCTAAACCAGCCATCACTTTTGGCAGCTCATCTTTACGTTTATAGATGCGCAGACCTGGACGGCTAACACGCTGAATGCTCTCTACCACTGCCTTGCCCTGGAAATATTTCAGTTCCAGTTCAAGAGCAGGCTTGGTGTCGCCTTCGATTTTGAAATCTTCGATATAACCTTCTTCCTTCAGCACGTTGGCAATCGCCACTTTCAGCTTGGAGGAAGGCATGGTGACCGCAACTTTGTTCGCGGCTTGACCGTTACGGATACGGGTCAGCATATCCGCGATCGGATCTTGCATGCTCATCTGTCTTTACTCCCGTGATTCAATTGGTGACAATTACCAGCTAGCCTTTTTCAGACCCGGAATTTCACCGCGCATGGCGGCTTCACGGACCTTGATACGGCTCAACCCGAACTTCCGCAGGAAAGCGTGCGGACGACCAGTCTGGCGGCAGCGGTTACGCTGACGAGACGGGCTGGAATCACGCGGCAGAGTCTGCAGCTTCAGAACAGCATTCCAACGGTCTTCGTCGGAAGCATTCACGTCAGAGATGATAGCTTTCAGTTCAACACGTTTTGCGAAGAATTTGTCAGCTAGTTTCACGCGTTTGACTTCGCGTGCTTTCATGGATTGCTTAGCCATTAGTAACCCTACCTTACTTGCGGAACGGGAAGTTAAAGGCAGCCAGCAGAGCACGGCCTTCATCATCGGTTTTCGCAGTAGTGGTAATGGTAATATCCAAACCACGAACGCGATCGACTTTGTCATAGTCGATTTCCGGGAAGATGATCTGCTCACGCACACCCATGCTGTAGTTACCACGACCATCGAATGACTTGGCGGACAGGCCACGGAAGTCACGGATACGCGGTACAGCAATGGTGATCAGACGCTCAAGAAACTCCCACATGCGTTCGCCACGCAGAGTTACTTTACAGCCGATCGGATAGCCCTGACGGATTTTGAAGCCTGCAACTGATTTGCGTGCTTTGGTGATCAGCGGTTTTTGACCGGAGATTGCTGTCAGATCTGCTGCTGCATTATCCAGCAGTTTCTTGTCAGCGATCGCTTCACCAACACCCATGTTCAGGGTGATCTTCTCGACCCGAGGGACTTGCATGACAGAATTGTAGTTAAACTCAGTCATGAGTTTTTTAACTACTTCGTCTTTGTAGTAATCATGCAGTTTCGCCATCGTACTACTCCAAATTACTTGATAGTTTCGCTGTTAGATTTAAAGAAACGGACTTTTTTTCCGTCTTCGAATCTAAAGCCTACACGGTCAGCCTTACCAGTTGCCGCATTGAAGATCGCAACGTTGGAAACCTGAATTGCAGCTTCTTTTTCAACGATGCCACCCGGTTGGTTCAGGGCCGGAACCGGCTTCTGATGTTTCTTAACCAGGTTGATACCTTCAACAACAATCTTGCTGGAAGACAGAACATTTTTTACTTTACCGCGCTTACCTTTATCTTTGCCGGTTAGCACGATAACTTCGTCATCGCGACGGATTTTCGCTGCCATGGTTTCGCTCCTTACAGTACTTCTGGTGCCAGAGAGATAATTTTCATGAACTTTTCAGAACGCAGTTCACGAGTCACCGGCCCAAAAATACGCGTACCGATGGGCTGTTCGCTGTTATTGTTCAAAATAACGCAAGCATTTCCATCAAAGCGAACGACAGAACCGTCAGGGCGACGAACACCCTTCTTGGTGCGCACCACTACCGCCTTCAGCACATCGCCTTTCTTCACCTTACCACGAGGAATTGCTTCCTTGATGGTGATCTTGATGATGTCGCCGACGCCTGCGTAGCGACGGTGCGAGCCACCTAGAACCTTGATACACATTACGCGACGCGCGCCGGAGTTGTCGGCCACGTTCAGCATAGTCTGTTCTTGGATCATGTTAGTGCTCCGCTAATGTCAACTACTACTTTATAGGACCCAGAATAGGCCGTTAAAAAAGCCCCATAAATGAGGGCGCAGCATTATAACACTGCTTCCTGACTATGGGTAGAAAAAATAAACGGCTCAAAGAATTGAGCCGTTTATCGTTTTAGAGAACGCTCACTGTATTACAGAATCGCTTTCTCTACAACGCGAACCAACGTCCAAGATTTAGTTTTGGACAGCGGACGGCATTCGCGGATTTCCACCACGTCGCCGATTCCACATTCGTTGTTCTCGTCATGTACGTGCAGCTTAGTCGTACGTTTAATGAATTTCCCGTAAATCGGGTGCTTCACGAAACGTTCGATAGCAACAACAGCAGATTTCTGCATTTTGTCACTAACAACACGACCCTGCAGAGTACGGATTTTATCGGTCATTTTACGCACCCGCCTTTTCAGTCAGTAAAGTCTTAACGCGTGCGACATTACGACGCACTTGCTTTAACAGGTGAGTTTGTTGCAGCTGACCACTGGCCGCCTGCATACGCAGATTGAATTGTTCGCGCAGCAGTTCAAGCAGTTCAGTATTCAGCTCTTCAACGCTCTTTTCACGCAGCTCTTTTGCTTTCATTACATCACCGTCTTAGTTACAAAGGTGGTTTTGATCGGCAGTTTCGCTGCTGCCAGTTGGAATGCCTCACGGGCTAACTCTTCCGGCACACCGTCCATTTCGTACAGGACTTTACCTGGCTGAATCAAGGCAACCCAATACTCAACGTTACCTTTACCTTTACCCATACGCACTTCCAGCGGTTTCTCGGTGATCGGTTTGTCCGGGAATACACGGATCCAGATCTTACCTTGACGCTTTACAGCACGAGTCATGGCACGACGCGCGGCTTCGATTTGACGAGCGGTCAGGCGACCACGGCCAACAGCTTTCAGACCGAAAGTGCCGAAGCTCACATCCGTACCGGCAGCCAGACCACGGTTGCGGCCCTTGTGCACCTTACGGAATTTTGTACGCTTTGGTTGTAACATCAGCGACTCTCCTTACTTGCGGCCTTTACGCTGCTGCTTTTTAGGTTGAGCAGACGGTTTTTCTGCTTGCTCAACGGCAGCCATACCACCCAGGATCTCACCTTTGAAGATCCACACTTTCACACCGATGACACCGTAAGTGGTGTGCGCTTCGGAGGTGTTGTAATCGATATCCGCACGCAGTGTGTGCAACGGAACTCGACCTTCGCGGTACCATTCGGTACGTGCGATTTCGGCGCCGCCAAGACGGCCGCTTACTTCAACTTTGATCCCTTTAGCGCCCAGACGCATGGCATTCTGTACGGCACGCTTCATAGCACGACGGAACATAACACGACGTTCCAGCTGAGAAGTGATGCTGTCAGCAACCAGTTTTGCGTCCAGTTCAGGCTTACGAACTTCAGCGATGTTGATCTGCGCAGGAACGCCAGCGATTTCCGCGACGACTTTACGCAGTTTTTCTACGTCTTCACCTTTCTTACCGATAACGATACCCGGACGAGCGGTGTGAATAGTCACACGAATGCTCTTAGCCGGACGTTCGATAACGATACGGGAAACGGAGGCTTTCTCCAGTTCCTTAGTCAGGTATTTGCGAACTTTAAAATCGCTGTCCAGGTTGTCAGCGAATTCTTTGGTATTTGCGTACCAGGTAGAGTTCCAAGGTTTGACAATACCCAGTCGAATACCATTAGGATGTACTTTCTGACCCATTGCTAGTCTCCAGAGTCTCAGCGATCGGACACAACCACAGTGATGTGGCTGGTACGCTTCAGGATGCGATCCGCACGACCTTTGGCACGCGGCATAATGCGCTTCATGCTCGGGCCTTCGTCAACGAAGATTTTCGCAACTTTCAGATCATCAATGTCAGCGCCATCGTTGTGTTCTGCGTTAGCAATAGCAGACTCCAGTACTTTTTTAACCAGACCAGCAGCTTTCTTGTTGGTGTAGGTCAGAATTTCCAGAGCTTGCGACACTTTCTTACCGCGAATCAGGTCCGCCACCAGGCGTACCTTTTGAGCAGAAGAACGAGCGTGGCGATGTTTAGCGATAGTTTCCATCTCTTCCTCCTACCTTAGCGCTTTTTAGCCTTTTTATCGGCCGCGTGGCCGCGATAAGTACGGGTCGGTGCGAACTCACCCAGCTTGTGACCGACCATCTCATCAGAGATGAATACCGGAACGTGCTGACGACCATTATGGACAGCGATGGTCAAACCGATCATGTTTGGAAAGATCGTTGAACGACGGGACCAAGTGCGCAAAGGCTTCTTGTCTCCGCTTTCCACCGCTTTCTCTACCTTCTTCAGCAAGTGCAGGTCTATAAATGGACCTTTCTTGAGAGAACGTGGCATGGTTTATCCTCTAAAATTATTTGCTACGGCGACGTACGATAAATTTATCAGTACGCTTGTTGCTGCGGGTCTTCTTACCTTTGGTCTGGATGCCCCACGGGGATACCGGGTGCTTACCAAAGTTACGACCTTCACCACCACCGTGCGGGTGGTCGACCGGGTTCATTGCCGTACCGCGAACGGTAGGACGAACACCACGCCAGCGAGCAGCACCAGCTTTACCCAGAACGCGCAGCATGTGCTCAGCGTTACCGACTTCACCCAGTGTTGCGCGGCAGTCAGCTTCAACTTTACGCATTTCACCAGAGCGCAGACGCAGGGTGACGTAAGAACCGTCGCGGGCAACGATCTGAACGTAGGCACCGGCTGAGCGAGCCAGCTGGCCGCCTTTACCTGGTTTCATTTCTACGTTATGAACCGTTGAACCCACCGGGATGTTACGCATAGGCAGGGTGTTACCCGGCTTGATTGCAGCATCAACACCAGACTGAATCTGATCACCGGCTTTCAGGCCTTTAGGTGCCAGGATGTAACGGCGTTCGCCATCTTTGTACAGAACCAGCGCGATGTTCGCGGAACGGTTCGGATCGTACTCCAGACGCTCAACTACAGCAGGGATACCGTCTTTGTTGCGTTTAAAGTCAACAATACGGTACTGCTGTTTGTGACCACCACCGATGTGACGGGTAGTGATGCGGCCATTGTTGTTACGGCCACCGCTTTTGCTGTTTTTTTCCAGCAACGGGGCATACGGCTTGCCCTTGTGCAGCTCAGGGTTAACCACTTTAACAACGTGGCGACGACCCGGAGATGTCGGTTTACATTTAACAATTGCCATTGTTCTTTACTCCTCCGACTTACTCTGCGCCGCCGATGAAGTCCAGATTCTGGCCTTCTTTCAGGGTGACGTAAGCTTTTTTCCAGTCGCTACGACGACCGATACGCTGTCCATGACGTTTCACTTTCCCTTTAACAACCAGGGTGCGAACGACATTGACTTCGACTTCAAACAGTTTCTGCACTGCTGCTTTGATTTCTGCTTTAGTCGCGTCTTTTGCAACTTTGAGAACGATGGTGTTGGTTTTTTCCATCGCAGTAGACGCTTTTTCAGAAACGTGCGGCGCGCGCAGTACTTTCAGCAGACGTTCTTCACGAATCATGCCAGCATCTCCTCAACTTGCTTAACAGCGTCAGCAGTCATGACCACTTTGTCGAAGGCGATCAGGCTAACTGGGTCGATACCTGCTACATCGCGTACGTCAACCTTGTACAGGTTACGTGCGGCCAGGAACAGATTCTCATCCAGTTCACCGGTGATGATCAGCACGTCTTCCAGAGCCAGCTCTTTCAGTTTCTGAGCCAACAGCTTGGTTTTCGGTGCTTCAACAGAGAACTTCTCGACAACGATCAGACGATCTTGACGTACCAGTTCGGACAGGATGCTTTTCAGCGCGCCGCGGTACATCTTTTTGTTAACTTTCTGACTGTGGTCCTGAGGCTTGGCAGCAAAGGTCACGCCACCTGAACGCCAGATCGGGCTCTTTACAGAACCTGAACGCGCACGGCCGGTACCTTTCTGGCGCCACGGTTTTTTACCGGAACCAGTTACTTCAGCACGGGTCTTCTGAGCACGAGTACCTTGACGGGCACCTGCTGCATAAGCAACAACAACCTGGTGTACCAGCGCTTCGTTGAAATCACGACCGAAGGTAGTTTCGGAAACAGTCAGCGCGCTTTGCGCGTCTTTCAATACTAATTCCATTGCTATCCCCTTACGCCTTCACAGCTGGTTTAACGATCAGGTCGCTACCGGTAGCACCGGGAACTGCACCTTTAACCAGCAGCAGGTTGCGCTCAGCGTCAACACGTACCACGTCCAAGCTCTGAACAGTTACGCGTTCATTACCCATCTGACCAGCCATTTTCTTGCCTTTAAACACTTTGCCCGGAGTCTGGTTCTGACCGATAGAACCCGGAACGCGGTGAGACAAGGAGTTACCGTGGGTGGCATCCTGAGTACGGAAGTTCCAGCGCTTAACAGTACCGGCAAAACCTTTACCTTTGGATGTACCAGTCACGTCAACTTTTTTCACGTCAGCGAAAATTTCAACGCTGATGTTCTGACCGATGGTGAATTCTTCACCTTCAGCCAGGCGGAATTCGCGCAGTGTACGACCTGCTTCAACGCCCGCTTTAGCGAAGTGACCTGCTTCAGGTTTAGTGACACGGCTTGCTTTTTTAGCACCGGTAGTCACCTGGACAGCAGAATAACCGTCGTTCTCCAGGCTTTTGACCTGAGTTACACGGTTTGCTTCAATTTCAATTACGGTTACAGGGATAGAAACGCCTTCTTCAGTGAAGATGCGGGTCATACCCACTTTTTTACCGACTAAACCAATCATTGTTTCAACCTCTCAATCGCTCAATGACCTGATTAACCCAGGCTGATCTGCACGTCTACACCGGCAGCCAGATCCAGACGCATCAGAGCATCAACGGTTTTCTCGGTTGGCTCAACGATGTCAACCAGACGCTTGTGAGTGCGAATTTCATACTGATCGCGCGCATCTTTATTGACGTGCGGGGAGATCAGAACGGTAAAGCGCTCTTTGCGGGTCGGCAGCGGGATCGGACCACGGACTTGAGCGCCAGTGCGCTTAGCAGTCTCGACGATTTCCGCAGTTGATTGATCGATCAGACGATGATCAAACGCTTTCAGGCGGATACGGATTCTTTGGTTCTGCATGAGACCAGAGCTCCAATTATTTATAAACGTAAATAATTACTCCTCACACCCATTTCGATTGATGGGGGAGTGTAATCGTTCAGTACATAACTCCCCTATTGGGAGTATTGTTTGACGGGCTTTGACACCTGTCTCCGAATTCGCAAAGAATCGGGCTTACCATTTCAGGTAAGCCCGCGCATTATACGTAAATCTGTCCAGGAAGCAACCCGGGAGGGAAAATGATTTTTTATTGACCGGCAATTGTACAACGTAGATCTCGAGGCTATTTGTAGGTAGGCAACGAAGTCGGCATCAAGCTTCTTTGAGTTGGGTCTGTAGATAGTTTTGGATCCCTAACCGACCAATTAAATCCAGCTCCGTCTCTAACCAATCTATATGTTCTTCTTCATCAGATAGAATCGTTATCATCAAATCTCGGCTAACATAGTCCCGTACCGAGTCGGCATAACTGATCGCCTCTCGCAGATCGCGCGCACCATCCAGCTCAAGGTTTAGGTCTGAGCGCAATATCTCCTCCACATTTTCCCCGATGTTGAGCTTACCCAAGTCTTGCAGATTAGGTATGCCTTCGAGAAAAAGAATACGTTCGATATAGCGGTCGGCGTGTTTCATTTCATCTATCGACTCATGATATTCGTGATCATTAAGCCGGGTGAAACCCCAATTTTTGAACATACGGGCGTGTAAGAAATACTGGTTGATTGCAACGAGCTCATTGCCTAGCAGCTTGTTTAGATGCGTAATGACTTTTTTATCACCTTTCATGACATGACTCCTCCGCTCCAGTTCCTAAAAGTGTAGAGCCAGCCGTTACAGAGTCAAAAAATATCCATACGAATTATGCCACTTTATATAATTCAGGAAGTCGTTCTTTCTCTTCCTGGAGAATTTCACGAGCGTGCCGTAAACATTTTCCACATTCAGTTCCAATAGGAATTAATTGTTTTAGATGCTGAAGTGATTGGGGGTGATGCTGATGAACTACACGGCGGATCGCTTTATCAGTGATGGCGTTACACAAACAAACATACATTTTTGGTGGCTCATTTTTAACCAGATGCCGAAATTCTAATTGTGAATGATTTTGATTTCAATTCTCATGTTTTCTTCAGCCATAAAAAAAGGCACCGAAGTGCCTTTTTATACGCTTTAAA
>NZ_LUTN01000027.1 GCF_002111595.1 Lonsdalea britannica | reverse complement strand
GATATAGCACGTGCTCTCAGCGTTATGATTTTTTTGAGAACGAACGAAAACCCAGCTTCATCCTCGCAGTCGCGAGAGAAATATGAGTCAGGATTCTGGATGAGTTACTGCAGAAAAACCGAAGATGGTGGGTCGTGCAGGATTCGAACCTGCGACCAATTGATTAAAAGTCAACTGCTCTACCAACTGAGCTAACGACCCGCAGAAGTGGTGGGTGATGACGGGATCGAACCGCCGACCCCCTCCTTGTAAGGGAGGTGCTCTCCCAGCTGAGCTAATCACCCACTTCTGTAACACATTTTAGAGACCAAGGCGCTGGCTGATAAGTGGTGGGTGATGACGGGATCGAACCGCCGACCCCCTCCTTGTAAGGGAGGTGCTCTCCCAGCTGAGCTAATCACCCACTTATCACACTTAATCTCTTCACAGCGGAGCTCTTTACTAAGTAAAGAGTGGTGGGTGATGACGGGATCGAACCGCCGACCCCCTCCTTGTAAGGGAGGTGCTCTCCCAGCTGAGCTAATCACCCGCGCTGTGTGGAGTGGCATTATAGGGATAGTTCATAGTGAGTCAACGCTTTTTAAAACTTAAATGGCTGTTCGTCGTAAAATTAGTCAGAGAGCTTTATTTGTGTGCATTAGTGTTGAAATCGTAAGCATTTTGGCGGGAGAGGGCGTGGGCATACGATGTTATTGCGTTGAGGAATCGAAGTAGAGTGATAGAATATTGCCCACTTTTAATATGAGCTTGCGTCGGTATTCACTGACAGCCGTTGAGTAATAAGGCCGTAATCCCCATGAAAATCAAAACCCGTTTCGCTCCCAGTCCTACTGGTTATCTTCACGTCGGCGGCGCCCGTACCGCACTCTATTCATGGCTGTTCGCGCGTCATCAGGATGGCGAATTCGTATTACGTATAGAAGATACCGATCTGGAGCGTTCAACCCAACAGGCTATCGATGCCATCATGGATGGTATGAACTGGCTGGGTCTGGACTGGGATGAAGGTCCGTATTACCAGACTAAACGTTTCGATCGCTACAATGCGGTCGTTGATGAAATGCTGGAAAACGGGACTGCTTATAAATGTTACTGCTCCAAGGAGCGTCTTGAGGCGCTGCGTGAGCAGCAAATGGCGAATGGCGAAAAGCCCCGTTATGACGGCTGCTGCCGCGATTCCCACGAACATCATGCTGACAATGAGCCGCACGTCGTGCGTTTTCGTAACCCGCAGGAAGGCTCCGTCATCTTTGATGACAACATTCGCGGCCCTATCGAATTCAGTAACCAGGAACTGGATGATCTGATTATTCGCCGCACCGACGGTTCGCCAACGTATAACTTCTGCGTGGTGATCGACGATTGGGATATGGAAATTACCCATGTCATCCGCGGGGAAGATCACATTAATAACACGCCTCGTCAGATCAACATCCTGAAAGCGCTGGGCGCGCCGGTACCGGAATATGCACATGTTTCGATGATTCTGGGCGACGATGGTAAAAAACTGTCTAAACGTCATGGCGCTGTGGGCGTGATGCAATACCGTGACGATGGTTTCCTGCCGGAAGCTTTGCTGAACTATCTGGTACGTCTGGGCTGGGCGCATGGCGATCAGGAAGTCTTCTCTATAGAAGAAATGAAACAGCTATTCACTCTGGATGCCGTCAGCAAATCAGCTAGCGCGTTCAATACTGAAAAGCTGCTGTGGCTGAATCACCACTACATTAATCATTTACCGGCGGAGTACGTTGCGACGCAGCTGTCCTGGCACATTGAACAAGCTGGCATTGATACCAGTAATGGTCCGCAGCTGAGTGAACTGGTCAAACTATTGGGCGAACGTTGCAAAACGTTGAAAGAGATGGCGGCATCCTGTCGTTACTTCTATGAAGAGTTCGACGCATTCGATGCCGATGCCGCGAAGAAGCATTTGCGTCCGGTCGCTCGTCAGCCGTTGGAGCTGGTTCGCGCTAAACTGGCGGCGATTACTGAGTGGACGCCGGAAAATATTCATCATGCTATCCAAAGTACGGCCGACGAGCTGCAGCAGGGGATGGCAAAGTGGGTATGCCGTTGCGTGTTGCGGTCACGGGTGCCGGCCAGTCACCGGGTGTTGATGTCACCGTTCACGGTGTAGGTCAAAAACGTGCATTGGCCCGTATCGATCGTGCGCTGTCATTCATTGCTGAGCGCGAAGCACAGCAATAATCACCGGCAGAAAAATAGCCTCAGTAAAACCCCGCGAGCGTAGGCTACGCGGGGTTTTTTATGGGGTAGCTGAAAGATTGCGGCGGGATTTGAATATCAGTAATGATGCGGCTCCGAGGCTGTTTCGATCCCCGTCCTGAACGTGTCGCGCACCGTATGAAATAGCGCGATGAAAGAGAACCTGATGACCGCGTTTTGCTCAGCTTGACGGCTTTTTCAGCGGTCGACCGAGTAAATGGATTTAGCCGTTGACACTACCGATGGCGTTGCATATCATTCGGCCCGTTCACACAGATGTTGTGTCAGGACGGGGCTATAGCTCAGCTGGGAGAGCGCTTGCATGGCATGCAAGAGGTCAGCGGTTCGATCCCGCTTAGCTCCACCAAACTCCATGTTTGGGTATCACTGAAACAGATCTATCGTGTGGGGCTATAGCTCAGCTGGGAGAGCGCTTGCATGGCATGCAAGAGGTCAGCGGTTCGATCCCGCTTAGCTCCACCAATATTCCTTCCCGCTTTTCCTCTAATTCTTCTTTTATCTCAAACTCATCTATCTTTAGCTTTGTTTTCTAAATTTCTGCCAATTTTTCAATGAATTGCCCCCGTTCGAATGAACGAAGACCGTCGGCGACATCATTTTTCGTCAGGGAGCTGCGGCATCCAGTCGATAGGCGAGAGTCCTTGCTGCTCCAGCAGATGATTAGCCTGTGAAAAATGCCTGCATCCCATAAAGCCGCGATGCGCTGAGAGCGGTGAAGGGTGTGGCGCTTTCAGCACGTGGTGACGCTGCTGATCGATGATGTTGCCTTTTTTCTGCGCATGCGATCCCCACAGCAGAAAAACAATCCCCTCACCATGTGAATTAAGCGCTGCGATCACTTTGTCTGTAAACGTTTCCCATCCCAGATTGGCATGCGAGTGCGCTTTTCCGCCTTCCACCGTGAGAACGGTGTTAAGCAGTAAAACGCCTTGCTGAGCCCAGCTCTGTAGAAAGCCGTGCCGTGGAATCTCAAAGCCGGGGATATCGCTGGCCAGTTCTTTATAGATGTTGGCGAGTGACGGCGGCGCCGGGATGCCGGGGCGGACGGAAAAAGAGAGGCCATGCGCCTGATTCGGACCGTGATAAGGATCCTGACCGAGAATAACGACTTTGACATCGTGGAATTCGGTATAGCGAAAAGCGTTGAACACGTCTTGCTGAGGAGGGTAGATCACTTTTCCCGCTTCTCGTTCCTGGTGAACGAATTTCAGCGTATCAGTGAAGTAGGGTTGTTGTTTCTCCTGGGACAGTACGTCGTGCCAGGTCAGGGAAGTTGCCATCAATGCGCCCTTGTCCATTCAATCAATCCGGCTAGCTTACCGTCCAATCCCGAAGAGGTAAAACCATAACCGGACTATTCGCAGCGTCAGCGTTGTTTTAACAAAAAAATTGAAAAAATATAGGATTTTTTGCAAAGCGCGCAAGGTGGGTAAAATTGATATAAAACAAAAGATTGCCATCGGTGGTTGAATTTTCAAACGGAAGAAATTGATTTGAATCAATGATTGTGGGGTGTTTGGCTGGTATATAGGTTAGCAGATTCAGTCGGGTTTACCCTGATGTTAAACAACTGGCAGATTTGTTACTGGATACGAGATTCACATTCAGACTTACACGCCGTGCTACGGAGGCAATCATGATTACAGGTATTCAAATCACCAAGGCAAACAACACCGCATTGGTTAATTCTTTCTGGTTACTGGATGATGAGAAATCAGAGGCGCGTTGCGTTTGTTCAAAAGCGGATTACAGCGAAGATCAAATTGTGCCAGTCAGCGATCTGGGTCAGTTCGAATATCGTGAAATTCCTCTGGAGCTGAAACCAGAAGTTCGCGTTGAAGGGGGCCAGCACCTGAATGTCAACGTACTGCGCCGTGAAACGCTGGAAGATGCGGTCAAGAATCCGGAAAAATACCCGCAGCTGACCATTCGTGTATCCGGCTATGCGGTCCGCTTCAACTCGCTGACGCCAGAACAGCAGCGCGACGTTATTGCTCGTACTTTTACAGAAAGTCTGTAATCGAGATCGACGTCATTTAAAACGGATTAACCGTATAGAACGTATAGAAAAGGGAGCCTTGGCTCCCTTTCTTGTTGTCTGTGACCGGTCCTAAAGGCAAAACGCCCAATGAAGTTCATTGGGCGTTGTAAGACAGCGGATCGCAACATGTACCGATGTCTTAGACCGCTTCATTGACAGGCGGCTGGGAGATTATTTTTTATCGGCCGGTTTGTCCGCGCTATTGCTAGGCTGACGACGTTTACCAATATTTTTGCTATCGCGATGACGCACTTTCGTCTTGGTCTTCGGCTTCTCTTTCTGCTTTTTCTCTTCGCGCTTCGCCAGGACTTTCTTCGACGGCTTACCGGTGATTTTCGCACTCGGCGCACGCGTCGAAGGACGCAGCTCATCAACCACTCTGGCTTTCATCTGCTCGTTCAGGTAGCGGCTGATTTTCCCCAGCAGTAGATGGTCGTGCGCTTCCACCAGCGAGATGGCGCAACCTTTACGACCGGCGCGGCCGGTACGGCCGATGCGGTGCAGATAGGTATCTGCCGTGCGAGGCAGGTCAAAGTTGAATACGTGACTGACATCATTGATGTCGAGTCCGCGCGCGGCGATGTCGGTTGCCACCAGCACGTTGACTCGGCCGTCGCTCAGGCGTTTGATGGCCTCATTGCGCTTGGCCTGCACCATTTCACCTTCCAGATAGCAGGTTTCGATGCCCGCTTCACGCAGCCATGCAACCATTTCATGCACGCGCTCACGCTTGCGCACAAAGACGATGGAGCGAGTGACGTCCGGCTGTTTCAGCAGATGACACAGCAGCGCGGTTTTGTGCTGGAGATCGTCTGCTCGGTAGTACCATTGCTGGATCTTTTTACGTTCGCGACGTGACGGATCGGCTTCAACTTCAACCGGTTCTTTCAACAGGCGTTCGGCGAAGTCCTTGATGGCATCGCCTTCCAGCGTCGCAGAAAACAGCAACGTCTGTTTACGCCAGCGCGTTTCACCGGCGATGTGTTCAATATCCTGTGCGAATCCCATGTCGAGCATGCGGTCGGCTTCATCCAGGATCAGCGTTTCCACCGCGCGGCAGTCGAAGTTTTCTTCTTTGATATATTGCAGCAAGCGGCCGGTCGTCGCGACGACGATATCCTGGTTCTCGCTGAAGACTTCGGCGTGGTTCATATAAGCGACGCCGCCGGTGATGGTGGCGATATCCAGATGTGTCTGCGCGGCCAGAATCTTGGCCTGCTCAGCCACCTGCATCGCCAATTCTCGCGTAGGCGTCAGAATCAGTATGCGCGGCGGTCCGGATTTTTTACGTGGGAAGTCGAGCAGATGCTGCAATGCCGGTAGCAGATAGGCGGCAGTTTTCCCGGTTCCTGTTGGTGCAGAGCCTAGAACGTCCCGTCCGTCCATTGCTGGGGGAATGGCGGCAGCCTGAATTGCCGTTGGGCGGGAGAACCCCATATCCTGCAGGGCGTTTAGCAGGCTTTCATCAAGATCAAACTCGGAAAAATTGGTCGCTGTCATTATCTACCTCTATTTGGGGCGCCGATTATAGACTCATTGGCCCGGTTGTTCATCTCTTTAAGCGATGCAGACGACTTTTACTGCGTCAGAGTTTCTCCTATGCTAGCGCGGTTTAACAGGAAAAGACGCAAAATGACTCAGCCTTTATCGACGCCGGCGGTACGTTCCGGCGGATTCACCTTTAAGCAATTTTTCGTGGCGCACGATCGCTGCGCGATGAAAGTCGGGACGGACGGCATTCTCCTCGGCGCGTGGGCGCCGGTGCCGAAAGCAGGTCGACTGCTGGATATCGGCTGCGGTTCCGGGTTAATTGCGCTTATGCTAGCGCAACGTACGAAAGGGCGGCTGTCGATAGATGGCGTAGAGCTGGATGCCGCGGCAGGGCAGCAGGCAAAAGAGAACGCGGTGGCTTCGCCCTGGCGCGAGCAGATGACCATTTACACGGCGGATATCGCTGACTTCACGGAACGAACCGAAGAACAGTACGCGCTGATTGTTAGCAATCCGCCTTATTTCGTTCCGGGAGTGAGCTGCCGTTCAGAGTCGCGCGCTCAGGCCCGCTATACTACCTCTTTGACCCATCAAGAATTATTGCGTTGCGCGAAGGCGAAATTGACGGCCGATGGGCTTTTTTGCGTCGTGTTGCCCTACGATGTCGCGGAGATGTTTGTGCCGCAGGCTGAAAAAGAAGGATGGCGCTTGTCATTACGGACGGATGTCCGTGAGTCTGCGTCGCGCCCCGCACATCGAACGCTACTGGCGCTCTCGTTGCAGCCGGGGGCGACCGAGCGGTCTTCGCTGGTGATTCGAGATGAGGAGGGTCACTATTCCGACGCCTACCAGGCGCTGACACGCGATTTTTATCTGTCTATGTAAGGCATGGAAAGACGGTGTTACATATGCGTAGCCCCCGGAATAGCGGGATTTGGCGCACGTGGTTGGCCGAAGTGTGGTACAACTAGCCGCAAGAGTACAGGTCGGTCTGGTACTGAAATCACATCGGCGATCACACAAAGCAGAAAAGACTTTTTTGAAACGGAACTTAATGATGTGTATGGACTCCAAGCGAGTGCTTGCTCAAAGATTTAGAACGTGGCTGGCATTACGTAACCTATGCGTGGAGACAAATTTGAGGAGATATTACCTCGGATGAGCGAGCAGTTAACAGATCAGGTTCTGGTTGAGCGGGTCCAGAAAGGCGATCGGAAATCGTTCAATTTACTGGTTGTTCGTTACCAGCATAAAGTAGCGAGCCTGGTATCTCGTTACGTCCCTCCGGGCGACGTACCGGACGTTGTCCAGGAATCATTTATCAAAGCCTATCGTGCGCTCGAGTCTTTTCGCGGCGATAGTGCATTTTATACGTGGTTGTATCGTATTGCGGTTAACACGGCGAAAAACTATCTCGTTGCCCAAGGGAGGCGACCTCCGTCGAGTGACGTGGACGCCAGCGACGCTGAGAATTATGAAAATGCCAGCGCGTTAAAAGAAATATCGAACCCTGAGAATTTAATGCTGTCTGATGAGTTGCGTCGGATAGTGTTCCGCACGATTGAGTCATTGCCGGAGGATTTACGACTGGCAATCACGCTGCGAGAACTGGATGGACTGAGCTATGAAGAGATAGCCGACATCATGGGCTGTCCGGTCGGCACCGTGCGATCGCGTATCTTCCGTGCACGCGAAGCTATTGATAATAAAGTACAACCGCTTATTCAGCGTTAACTTGTTGTGAACGTTCATCATGACCGATTTGACAAGGTAAGGGTGTAAGGTATGCAGAAAGAAAAACTTTCCGCTTTAATGGATGGCGAGGCTGTCGACAACGAACTGCTGAGCGCTTTGTCGAAAGACGAGACACTGCAGGAAAGCTGGCAGCGTTACCATGTAGTACGCGATACATTGCGCAATGATGTCTGCGAACACGTCTTGCACGTCGACGTCGCAGCCAGTGTCGCGGCAGCATTAGAGCAGGAACCTGTTCTCTTCAACCCGCAGGCGGTGCCCGAATCCCAGCCACATCCTCGGACCTGGCTAAACCTGTCGTTCTGGAACAAGATCCGTCCATTGGCGGCGAATCTGACGCAAATTGGTGTCGCGGCCTGTGTTTCTCTGGCGGTCATCGTTGGCGTGCAGCACTACCAGCAAGGCGGTGTCGCGACGGACGGCGCGGTCGAAGCCCCGGCATTCAGTACGCTTCCTGCTTTAGGCACCGCATCGCCGGTCAGCCTGAGCGTACCGGCTGAAACCGGCGTCAGCACGGTGGGACAGCGTCAGCAACAGGCTCAGCATGAGCGCATCAATGCGTTGCTGCAGGACTATGAGCTGCAGCGCCGAGTGCACTCTGACCAACTGCGTTTCGACCAACATGAAGATCAACAGGCTGCCGTTCAGGTGCCTGGAACCCAATCATTAGGAATGCAGCCGCAGTAATGAAGCGCTTTTTGTTTATCACCGCGCTGCTTTTCGGCGGCGCGAGTTACTCTGGCATCGCCCCGGCTCAGGACAACTCCGGGGCGATGTTGCAACAAATGAGCCGAGCCAGCCAGTCCCTGAGCTATGAAATCTATTTCATCAACGTATCCCGTCAGGGGATTGAGTCTTTTCGCTATCGTCACACGTTAGCGGGGAAGGAAACGTTGGCTCAGTTGCTTCATCTCGACGGTCCGCGTCGTGAAGTGGTTCAACGTGCTCGTAATATCAGCTATTTCGAAACCAACCTTGATCCTTTCACGCTATCCGGCGATCACATGGTCGATGCGCTGCCCGCGTTGATCTACGCGAATTTCTCTCGGCTGTCTGCTTATTACGACTTTATCCCTACCGGGCGCATTCGTCTTGCCGATCGTCAGAGCGACGTCGTACGTATTGTCTCCCGTGACGGCACGCGCTTCAGCTATGTGATTTGTCTGGATGCGACGTCAAGGCTGCCGCTGCGAGTCGATTTGCTGGACCAAAATGGCGAACTGCTGGAGCAGTACCGCGTTTTGTCCATGACGGTGGACGGTTCGGTGCAGTCAGAGATGAAAAATCTGGATCGTATGAGTCTACCGCCGCTGTTGAGCGTTCCCACGGCACCATCAGCCGACTTCGCATGGTCGACGCAGTGGCTGCCGAGCGGCGTTGAAGAGATCTCGCGTAGCCAGCGACGCTTCCCAGCGGAGGCGTGCCGGTGGAATCTCGCCTCTACAGCGACGGCTTATTCAGCTTTTCTGTCAACGTGAGCCCGGTTGGCGACACCCACCCGGACCAAAACGCGTTGCTAGGACGGCGGATGATCCACTCCGTCGTGCGCGACAAACACGAAATCACCGTGATTGGCGAATTGCCGTTGGCTACGGCCAAGCGTATTGCCGACAGCGTGAGCTTTAAGAACCCCTGACCGTTATCGGACAGGGGCCTTGGCATGGTATGAACTATGCTGGATGTCAGGTCGGATCAATCGTCTTATCGAGGCGCCGACCTTGATTTCCCGTAGCAAGACTCGCTTCCTTATATCCCGGCCTGTATGGCCCGTGAGCGACGAGGTAACCCCCGTCTTTTTCAGGCATCATCTCCCGCCGCTCATGCCGCACAGCAACCGGCTTTCTTCCGCAAGGCGAATAGGGGGACTCCGTGATGATAAACCATCTTAATAGACGGCCCATGACTAGGTTTTCCCCCGTATGGCATGTAGAATGCTGCGATTCGGGCCTATGACAACGGTCAGCGTTGTCGGCTAATGCGCATGCCGATCGGCAAGACTTCAGAAATACCAAGGTAGAAAAACTTTAATAATGAAGCATATACGAAATTTTTCCATCATTGCCCACATCGACCACGGTAAGTCGACGCTTTCTGACCGCATCATTCAAATTTGTGGTGGTTTAACCGAGCGTGAAATGGCTGCGCAGGTTCTGGATTCTATGGACCTCGAGCGCGAACGCGGGATCACCATCAAAGCACAGAGCGTTACGCTGGATTATAAGGCCACTGACGGCCACACCTATCAGCTGAACTTCATCGACACTCCGGGACACGTCGACTTCTCGTATGAAGTTTCCCGCTCTCTGGCCGCCTGTGAAGGCGCGCTGCTGGTGGTGGATGCGGGACAGGGCGTAGAGGCGCAGACGCTGGCTAACTGTTATACGGCGATCGAAATGGATCTGGAAGTCGTGCCGGTCCTGAACAAGATTGACCTCCCTGCGGCCGATCCGGATCGTGTGGCTCAGGAAATCGAAGATATTGTCGGGATTGATGCGACGGACGCCGTGCGTTGCTCGGCGAAAACCGGTGTCGGCGTACCCGACATCCTCGAGCGACTGGTGCGAGATATCCCTGCGCCGGTAGGCGACCCGGAAGCGCCGCTGCAGGCGTTGATCATCGACTCCTGGTTCGATAACTATCTGGGCGTGGTATCTCTGATCCGGATTAAAAATGGCTCCCTGCGCAAGGGCGACAAGATCAAAGTCATGAGCACCGGTCAGGTCTACAACGCCGAGCGCTTGGGCATATTTACCCCGAAACGTGTCGATCGCGATACGCTGAACTGTGGCGAAGTGGGCTGGTTGGTCTGCGCGATCAAAGACATTCTGGGCGCGCCGGTCGGCGATACGCTGACGCTGGCGCGTAAACCGGCGGAGAAAGCGCTGCCGGGCTTCAAGAAAGTGAAACCTCAGGTTTATGCGGGTCTGTTCCCCGTCAGCTCCGATGACTACGAGTCGTTCCGCGATGCGCTGGGCAAACTCAGCCTGAACGATGCTTCCCTGTTTTATGAGCCGGAAAGCTCAACGGCGCTGGGCTTCGGTTTCCGCTGTGGCTTCCTGGGTCTGCTGCACATGGAGATCATTCAGGAGCGTCTGGAGCGTGAATACGATCTGGATCTGATCACCACGGCGCCGACGGTGGTGTACGAAGTTGAAACCACGGCCGGTGAAGTGATTTACGTAGACAGCCCGTCCAAGCTGCCGGCGATCAACAACATCGCGGAGCTGCGTGAGCCTATCGCTGAGTGTCACATGTTGATGCCGCAGGAGTTTCTGGGCAACGTCATCACGCTGTGCGTGGAAAAACGCGGCGTGCAAACCAACATGGTGTACCACGGCAACCAGGTGGCGCTGACGTACGACATTCCGATGGCGGAAGTGGTGCTGGACTTCTTCGACCGTCTGAAATCCACCTCTCGCGGTTATGCGTCGCTTGACTACAATTTCAAGCGGTTCCAGGCTTCCAATATGGTGCGCGTCGACGTCCTGATTAACGGCGAGCGCGTCGATGCGTTGGCGTTGATTACGCACAACGACAATGCGCCGTATCGCGGTCGCGATCTCGTGGAAAAAATGAAAGAGCTTATCCCGCGTCAGCAGTTTGATATTGCGATTCAGGCGGCGATCGGCAACCACATTATCGCGCGTTCCACCGTCAAGCAGCTGCGTAAAAACGTGCTGGCCAAATGCTATGGCGGCGACGTGAGCCGTAAGAAAAAGCTGTTGCAGAAGCAGAAAGACGGTAAGAAACGAATGAAACAGGTCGGCAACGTTGAGCTGCCGCAGGAAGCGTTTTTGGCCATTCTGCACGTGGGCAAGGACAGTAAATAATTTCATAGGAGTTGGCATGGCCAATATGTTTGCCTTGATTCTGACGCTCGCCACGCTGGTTACCGGCGTCGTGTGGTGTCTGGACCGTTTCAAATGGGCGCCCGCACGGCGCGCCAGACTGGCTCATTCAAGCCAGCAGTCGGACGGTACGGCTGGAGAACAGACGCTCTCCAGCAGCATCAAACAGCCGGGTTGGATTGAAACTTGCGCCTCGGTATTCCCCGTTTTGGCTGTGGTGCTGGTGGTGCGTTCATTCATCTATGAACCGTTTCAGATCCCGTCGGGTTCGATGATGCCGACGCTGTTGATCGGTGATTTTATCCTGGTGGAAAAATTTGCTTACGGCATTAAAGACCCGATTACCCAGACGACGCTGATTGAAACCGGACATCCTAAACGTGGCGATATCGCCGTCTTTAAATACCCGGAAAATCCGAGTCTGGACTACATCAAACGCGTTGTGGGCCTGCCGGGCGATCGCGTGAGCTACGATCCTGTCGCCAAACAGGTGACGATCCAGCCTGCGTGTTCACAGTCTTCTGATTGCGATAAAGCGTTGGCCGTCACCTATAGCAACGTGCAGCCGAGCGACTTTGTCCAGACCTTTAATGGGATGGGCGGGGAAAGCAGCAACGGTTTTTATCAGATCCCGACGGGTGAGCAAGCAAATGGCATTCGTCTGACGACGCGTAAAGAAACCCTGGGCGACGTCACGCACGATATTCTGACGGTTCCGATCGCACAGGATCAGCTGAGCCTGTACTATCACCAGCCTCATCAGCCGTTAAGCACATGGGTTGTGCCGGCCGGCAGCTACTTCATGATGGGCGATAACCGTGACAACAGCGCAGACAGCCGTTACTGGGGCTTTGTGCCGGAGAGAAATCTGGTCGGTAAAGCCACGGCAATCTGGATGAGCTTTGAAAAACAGGAAGGCCAATGGCCTACTGGCGTACGCCTGAGCCGTATTGGCGGTATTCACTAATACAACGTAATAAACACGCGGTATCTTTGCGCCTTCCGTTGTAGAATATTTTCGACATAAATAAACGCAGGCTCCCTCACGGGAGCCAGTGCAAACGAAACAGTTTTGGCACTATAAGAGTTCAGCAGGGCTGTTCCGTATGCTGTGGTTAAAAAGCACGATTGATATTGGTAACACATGAACCCCATTCTCATAAATCGTTTACAAAAAAAACTGGGCTATACTTTCCGACAATATGATCTTCTGCTGCAGGCACTTACGCATCGTAGCGCCAGCAGTAAACACAATGAACGGCTGGAATTCCTTGGGGACTCCATCCTGAGCTTTGTGATCGCCAATGCGCTCTATCACCGTTTCCCCCGCGTTGATGAAGGGGACATGAGCCGGATGCGCGCCACGCTGGTGCGCGGCAATACGCTGGCAGAGATCGCACGCGAGTTCGAACTGGGCGAATGTCTTCGTCTGGGGCCGGGAGAGTTGAAAAGCGGCGGTTTCCGTCGTGAGTCCATTCTGGCGGATACGGTCGAAGCGCTGATCGGCGGCATATTCCTGGATAGCGATATCCAGATGGTCGAGAAGCTGATCCTCGAGTGGTATCAGAGTCGCCTGAATGAAATCAGCCCCGGCGACAAGCAAAAAGATCCCAAAACCCGGCTGCAGGAGTTTCTGCAGGGACGGCACTTACCGCTGCCTACCTATCTGGTAGTGCAGGTGCGTGGTGAAGCGCACGATCAAGAGTTCACCATACACTGTCTGGTCAGCGGGTTTAGCGAACCGGTGGTCGGCACGGGGTCGAGCCGTCGTAAAGCCGAGCAGGCTGCGGCAGAACAGGCGTTAATACAGCTGGAGCTTGAATGAGCGAAGAACAGAATTACTGCGGCTTTGTCGCGATTGTAGGCCGACCGAATGTCGGTAAATCCACATTGCTGAACCAGCTGCTGGGTCAGAAGGTTTCTATTACCTCCCGTAAACCGCAGACGACGCGCCACCGCATCATGGGCATTCATACGGAAGGGCCTTATCAGGCGATCTACGTGGACACCCCTGGGCTGCATATCGAAGAAAAACGTGCGATTAACCGGTTGATGAACCGCGCCGCCAGCAGCTCTATCGGCGACGTTGAGCTGGTCATTTTTGTTGTCGAAGGTACGCACTGGACCGAAGACGACGAAATGGTGGTCAACAAGCTGCGCGATCAGAAACATCCCGTGCTGCTGGCTATCAACAAAGTCGATAACGTCACGGACAAAAGTAAACTGCTGCCGCACATTCAGATGATCAGTCAGAAGATGAAGTTTCTGGATGTCGTGCCGATGAGCGCTGAGAAAGGCATGAATGTCGACACGATCGCCAGCATCGTCCGTAAACATCTGCCGCAGGCGGTGCACCACTTCCCGGAAGATTACATCACCGACCGTTCTCAGCGCTTCATGGCCTCCGAGATCATCCGTGAGAAGCTGATGCGTTTTCTGGGCGAAGAACTGCCGTACTCTGTCACCGTGGAAATCGAGCGTTTTGTCGCGAATGAACGCGGCGGGTACGATATCAACGGTCTGATTCTGGTTGAGCGTGAAGGCCAGAAGAAAATGGTTATCGGCAATAAAGGCTCCAAGATCAAAACCATCGGCATTGAAGCCCGTCAGGACATGGAACAGATGTTCGAGGCAAAAGTGCATCTGGAACTGTGGGTTAAAGTGAAATCCGGCTGGGCGGACGACGAACGTGCGTTGCGCAGTCTGGGTTATATCGACGACCTCTAAGGGGCCCGCCTATGGAAGGCTGGCAGCGCGCATTTGTCTTGCATGGGCGCCCTTATAGTGAAACCAGCCTGTTGCTGGATCTGTTCACGGAGAATCAGGGCCGTGTCCGGATGTTGGCGAAAGGCGCCCGAGCGCGTCGTTCCAGTCTGAAAGGGTGCCTGCAGCCGTTTACCCCGCTGCTGGTGCGCTGGAGCGGCCGGGGCGATGTGAAAACGCTTCGCAATGCCGAGCCGGTGTCTCTGGCGCTCCCCATCAGCGGCAGTACGCTCTACAGCGGCCTGTACGTTAACGAACTGCTCACTCGGGTTCTCGAGTTCGAAACCAACTTCTCCGCGCTCTTCTTCGATTACCTGCACTGTTTGCAACAGTTGGCTGCGCTTGACGGCTCGCCAGAACCGGCGCTGCGTCGCTTCGAGCTGGCGCTGCTGGGGCATTTGGGCTACGGCGTCGACTTTCTGCACTGCGCCGGCAGCGGCGAAAGCGTCGCGGACGACATGACTTATCGCTATCGGGAAGAAAAAGGATTTATCGCCAGTCTGGTGGTGGATCGCCTCAGTTTTACCGGACATGAACTTCGCTCGTTGGCGGCTCGGGAGTTCCCCGATGCGGACACCTTGCGCGCCGCTAAACGGTTCACTCGCATGGCGCTCAAACCCTACCTCGGCGGTAAACCCCTCAAGAGCCGCGAGCTGTTCCGACAGTTCGTGATCAAACCGCCCAAGCCAGCTCCGCCGCAAGAAGAGTAACGTCGGGAGTACCAAACAGGATTGGCGGCGGTGTAAACTGGCGTTATTGATGAGATAGAAAGTTAAGGATGGATCATGGCTGAGCTGTTGTTAGGTGTAAATATCGATCATATCGCCACGTTGCGTAACGCCCGGGGAACGGCGTATCCCGACCCGGTTCAGGCCGCGTTTATCGCTGAACAGGCCGGGGCGGACGGCATTACCGTGCATCTGCGCGAAGATCGTCGCCACATTACGGATCGCGATGTGCGCCTGCTGCGCCAGACCATCCAGACGCGGATGAACCTGGAGATGGCGGTCACGGACGAAATGGTTTCTATCGCCTGCGAATTGCAGCCTCACTTCTGTTGCCTGGTGCCGGAAAAACGGCAGGAGGTGACGACGGAGGGCGGTCTGGACGTCGCCGGACAGCTGAACAAAATGCAGGATGCCGTGAAGAAGCTGACCGCTGCTGGAATTAACGTCTCTTTGTTTATCGATCCCGACCGTGCCCAAATTGATGCGGCTGTCGCTTGCGAAGCGCCTTATATCGAGCTGCATACCGGCGCTTACGCGGATGCCGAGGGCGACGAAGCGCGCCAGCATGAGTTCGAACGTATCCGTGACGCCGCGACTTATGCGGCAGCCAAAGGGATCCGTGTGAATGCCGGTCACGGCCTGACTTACCATAACGTCCAGCCCATCGCCGCGCTGCCGGAAATGCATGAGCTGAACATTGGTCATTCGATCATTGGACGCGCTGTGATGAGCGGGTTACCGGCGGCTGTCGCCGAGATGAAATCCTTGATGCGGGAAGCGCGTCGTTAATGGCGGTTCTGGGACTCGGCACCGACATCGTCGAAATCGCCCGTATCGAAGCGGCCGTTGAACGTTCGAGCGATCGTCTCGCGCGTCGCATTTTGAGCGACGCCGAGTGGGCGATTTATCAGGAACATCAGCAGCCGATTCGCTTTCTGGCAAAACGCTTTGCGGTAAAGGAAGCGGCGTCGAAAGCGTTTGGCACGGGGATCCGTCAGGGATTGGCCTTCGCTCAATTCGAGGTGTTCAATAACGATTTGGGCAAGCCATGCCTGCGTTTTCTCGGTCGAGCCGCGGAATTTGCGCAGGAACTGGGCGTGCAGCATGTGCACGTCTCGCTGGCAGACGAGCGGCGCTATGCGTGCGCCACCGTTATCGTGGAAAGCTAATTAGCTTAGAGTTGGTCGGCGTGGTGCAGCTGGACGAATTTCTCCCACAACCGCTCCTGATCTTCCACATGGGCCGGATCGGTAATGATGGTGTTATCGATCGGGCACACTTTCTGGCAGGTGGGGGTATCGTAGTGACCAACGCACTCCGTACAGCGCTCAGAATCGATTTCGTACGTCTCCATCCCCATCGATATGGCCTGATTCGGGCACTCTGGCTCGCACATATCGCAGTTGATGCATCGTTTGGTAATTAACAGCGCCATTTAGAGGTCTTTCCCATTTCTTGCCGCCATGAGCGGCCTGTCCGCAACCATCGCACCCGATGAAGTCATCCTCGCCTTAATCACCACTTTCGACGCAGTTTTCTCCTCCGTGGAGGACAAGGCGGTTGCGCATTTTCTCGAAAGCGGCAGTGTCGGCGGCGCGCACTTTAGCATAAAAGCGATATCAGCCCAACAGCGCGGGATGCCCTATGGGCGACGATGTGTGGCTGACATGAAAGACGCTGCCGAGTTAATCGAGCGGCTCGTCCTTCAGGACCGGTACTTCGAAGCCGCCATCCTGCAAGATCTGGCGAGCCATTGCTGAAGACAAAAATGCGGCCAGCGGCTGCGCGGCTGCGCGGCAAAGTGCGAACGTGTAGTCAGCGCGAATGTTTTGGTCGTCGGGAAGGGAGAATACGTGAATGCCGGGGAGCTGACGCAAGCGCGGGGCATAGCTGGCGTAACCGACAAACAGATCCGCCTGACCGCTTTGTATGATCCAAGAGGCGGCCATGTGTCCTTCCGGTACCGGCGCGCTGTGTAGGCCTCCGACCAGCATGAGCGCCCTGGCCTGTAAGTCAGCGGCCGCGCCCGGGTAGTGTCTCTCCATCCGTTCGAACAACTGCCAGGCGTAGTCGCCGGAGGGATCGCTGCCGGGCGTTGATGTCGCCAGTCGCAACTCAGGATCGAGCAGCAGCGTGAGCCAGTCTTGAGAGCGGGCCGCGGAGGAGGCCGATGCCGTCAGGCAAAGACGGTTGACGGCCAGTGGCGTTGCTGAGAGGGCGAGTTTACCCATCACCAGCGCCGAGGTGTGATGGCGGTTGGCGGAAGCGAACAGGTCGCAAGGTTCTCCTCGTTCAATCCGCTGGCGTAATAAGCCCGCTGGGCCAAAATCGGTTTGCGTCTTCAGTCCCGTCTCGGCTTCAAACGCCGCCATCAGTGCTGGCCAGACTCCGCGAAGGCTACCCGCCGCCAGGAGTTGTAATGGTCGTTGGCTCATTCTGCGCCCGTGTCATCTGTGCGATAAAAAGTGCGATACCAATCCTGCGCCTGCTTGTGGATGTCGATATCGCTGAAAATCTCCGGGTACAACTTTTTCGCCATCCACAGTTCGCCAAGACCGATAGCTTCCGGCATCGGGTAGCCCCATGCCTTAGCGTAGTCGGGCATGAGATAAACACGGTGCTGTTTGACGGCGTCAATCGGTTGCCACTCGGGCTGAGTCTGAATCTGTTCTACGACCTGTGGATAGCGATCCTGGACAAAAATCACCTGTGGGTTCCAGGTGATGACCTGCTCCATCGACACCTGCTTGTAGCCCTTCACCGTGGCTGCGGCGACGTTCAAAGCCCCTGCATGCTTCATCATCAAACCGGTATATTTCCCTGAGCCGTAGGTCGTGAGTTCCGGATTCGCCATATAGGCGCGTACGCGTTTCGCTTCCGGCAGGTGTTGTAAGCGTTCACTGACAAGTTGCCGCTGACGGAAGGCCTTTTCAATCAGCATTGTGGATTGAGGAACGCGGTCCACGATATCGCCAATGAGTCGAATTCCTTCTTTCAGGCCTTGGTCATAGGCCTGCTCTTCATTCGCCATCTTCGGATTCAGCTCTCTTTCCTGACCGGGAACATCATGACGCAGGGAAATAGCGACGACGGCGATACCGAGCTGACTAATCTGATCGATCATCTCCTGCGGCGCGTAGTGAGTGACAAAAACAACCTGTGGCTTTAATGCGGCAAGGCTTTCCAGATCGACGTGCGTTAGGTCGCCCACTTTGGCTTTGCCGATGAGCTGCGGAACAAGCTGCGCATAGTGCGGGCCTAACTGTTGTTCCCAATCGTATTGTATTCCGACGATTTTATCGGTCGCATTGAGTTCGACCAGCAAATTAAGCGTTTGATGTTGTAAAACGACCACGCGTTGGATGTTGTCGGGAAGAGTGACCTGGCGGTTCAATTGGTCGATGATGATCCGTTGAGCTTGAGCTCCTGCTGGTAGCATCGCCAAAAGCAGGCTAATCATGAATATGTAAATTATTTTTATCATTATTATATCTCTGTTTATCATGTGCTGTACTATACCGCGCTCCAGAAACAAACAGTCGATGCTAACTGACTGGTTGTATGGGAAATAATCAAAAATCAGCCTTGTTCGTGGGGCGGCATTTTACTGCCTGTAGCATCCGGTGGAGTACAGCGCAAAATCATCGCTTACTCTCGGGATTGAGCCTCTAGGCGGTGTGCGAATTAGTCTTTATCATAAAGTGCTGAAAATTACGATTCCACAGCCCTTTGATAAACTGGTCAAATTCGCAATACGGCAATGTGTCCGTCACGTTTACGTCGTAATGTAGCCCACATTACGCTAGCTGCCCCCGAAGTCACTTTCATCGCGGTCAGGGCTGTTTTCAGGAGCGGTGGGATTATTTTAGTCATTCAGCGTATGTCTAACGGCGGAATTAATAGAGTGCAGCAAAACAGTCAGCTTAATCAGTTTGGGCCTATTCCACCCGCTAGTGGGCCGGAGACAAAAGATGACGTTGATTTTTTGCTCAGTTGCCGCCGAAGATACACTTTCCAACCGATTTATCGAACATCCGGACGATTGCTGGGCGTTGAGCTGTTAACTGCGATTTCTCATCCGACCATCCCTCATCAGACGCTTTCCCCCGAAGTCTACTTTGCTCGTATCGATGTCGGCATGCGCCTGAAAATCGTCATCGAGCAGATGCAGCTCCTGCGTCGCCTCCACGACCGCTTTGTTCGGGACGACCTGCTAGCCTCCGTCAACATTGACGGACCGGTACTGATGGCATTGCAGAAAAACCTGCAGGCAAAAAAGCTGATTGCCAGTATGCCCTGGTTGCGTTTTGAGCTGGTGGAATGTCAGGAAGGTTTGCCAAAAGAACTACTGAATGCGTTGCCCGAAGCTAGCCGGCTATGGCTGGATGATTTCGGCTGCGGCGTAGCCAACTTTTCCTCGCTGTTGATGGTGCGGCACGACTGCATCAAAGTTGCCCGAGAGCTGTTCGTCATGCTTCAGCAAACGGAAGAAGGACGCCAAATTTTTCACCTGTTGATCACTCTCATGACCCGTTACTGTAATTATATCGTCGTTGAAGGTGTGGAAACGGAAAACGAGTGGGGAATGGTTAAAGAGTCCAACGCCACGGCAGCTCAAGGTTATTTCCTTTCTCGCCCCCAACCATTTGAATATTTCGAATCATTAAAACTCGAATTTTAACGTCCCCGCAGTCATTCCTATCTTTTTATAGAGTTTCTTTTTCTTTTAATTTCACGTAAAGCAAGAAAGTGAATCGAATAGCCTCAAATATAGGGCTATTCGGAACGACAGGACGTGTAGAGTGTGATAATCAAAACAAAGTATTTGATTAAGAAAATTAAAACTGATGAAGTTTAATTCTTCAGTTTTTGTTAACTATGGTCATCTGTGTTAGTTTTATGCCTAATGATGCTATATGTTAATGATGATCGTGATGTGAATTGTTCTTCGCCTCTCGTACGGTCACCTGCAAAAAACATGGATTTAACTCATTGATTATAATCAATAAAAAACAAGTGTTTGCTTATAACGATCAATAATTTCCTCATGATAGGTTTTTGTGATTAAAAGGGTATTAATTATTGGTATAATTGATTTGCTTCAGCGCAATTGATAGTCAAAATACAGCGCATGCTAAATGCATAAAGAAGAGTTTTAAAATATTAGTAAATCTTATAACAGTGTTAGTGGTATATATAACAAATAAGCTGAATCTTTTTATTTGATTATTTTTTTCTTCACGCAGTGATATCTGGGGGGCTTTATGCTTACGTTTCTATGTTTTTGAACTCTCAGCCTGGCCGGATATTTTTTCCATTTATCCCTTTTACTCTCCGGAAATCTGCCAACTCTGAAAAACTGAATGGGGGGATGTTATTACCGGGATTTTTCGTCTTCAGTGATGCGCTGTGTTCGTTCAGGACCTTACGGCCCTGAGGAGAGTATTATTGTGTATGAAATTATAATAACTCTATTGATTATTCTCTTGGGTGTATCTTCGCTCCGAAACCGTAAACGCCTGGAAAAGTCCACCAACGAAAATAAAAAGCTGGATTTTTTGAACATGGTTCTGTTTGCAGCGGAATATAGTCCTGCCGCGCTCCTGATTGCCAACGAAAACTGTGAAATAGTCTATGTAAACAGACAGTTCATCTCCATGTCCGGGTATGAAGCGGAAGAAGTGATTGGCCAAAACACCCGCATGCTTAGCTCAGGAATGACCAACGCTAGCGTTTATGAAGAGCTGTGGGAAACGCTTAATAAAGGCGATATATGGAATGGCGAGTTTATTAATCGCAAAAAAAATGGTCAGTTATATTGGGAAAAAGCCAGCATCGTAAAGATATATAATAAGGCGAGTAACGCTATTCAGTATGTCGGCATTAAAATGGACATTACGGAGAGAAAGACAAAAGAGTATCACGATAATTCCTACAACCGGGCGTTGGAATTATTGTCGAGCGGAGCGCCGCTTAAAGATATTCTTGATGCCATTATCTTTAGCGTAGAAGAGAAGAATCCAGGAAGAATTGTCTGCTCAGTCTTGCTGATTGATAAGGACAAGAAATGTTTAACCCTCGGTTCCGCCCCCAGCCTGCCGGGCTTTTATAAAAATGCCATTCATAACGTGAAGATTGCCGACGGTGCCGCATCGTTTGGTACGGCAGCATATACCGGTAAACGGGTCATTGCAGAAGATATCTCCACCGATCCGAGCTGGTCGCTTTATAAAGGTCTGGCGTTGTACGCCGGCTTACGCTCCTGCTGGTCTGAACCTGTGTTCGGCCAAAACGATGAAATATTAGCTGTGCTTAGCGTTTACCATCGTAAAGTTTATTCTCCGGCTGAAGACGAAATCGAATCCATCGAGAAGTCGGCTCAGTTGGTTTCGGTGGCTATCGAACGCTACCGCGCCATCGATATGCTGCGTCGTAGCGAGGAGCACTACCGTCAGTTGGCGCACTACGATTCCCTGACGTCTCTGGCGAACGGCCTGACTTTTGCGGAACAGATGGAACAGGCCATTCAGCTTTCAAAGCAGACGGGACGTAAAATCGCGTTGATGTTCCTGGATTTGGACAGGTTCAAACAGATTAATGACACCTTTGGCCATGCCGTCGGCGATCTGCTGTTGAAGGAAGCGGCGGCTCGCATGCGTCTCGCCGTTCGCGATAGCGATACGGTGTATCGCCGCAGCGGCGACGAATTCATCATCCTTCTGCAGGGAATCAAAGAGCAGGAAAACACGCTGTACGTGGCGGATAAGATCCACTATGCGTTGAACGAGCCTTTCGATATTGAAGGAAAAACGCTCGATATCTCCTGCAGTATCGGCATTGCCCTTTATCCCGAGCACGGCGCCGACGCGTTGTCGCTGGCCATTAACGCCGATGCCGCCATGTATCAAGCCAAAACCTTGGGACGCAGCCAGACCAAGATCTATAACGACGTCAATACTCACTAATGTCGGCCGGACGGCCTTGTTAGCTGAAAGGAATTAGCGCTGCGAGGAAAGAAGAGGGCAGACGTGATATCACGAGCCATCCCAGAGCGGTTGCCCGTTTTGTTGATTAGCCCCTCTCAAAGACGCATGGCGTCTTACGATGTGAATACATACTCACTTCAATCACCATATTTTCTCTGTAAAGGGCCGCATTAGAGGTCAATGGCTGACGCGTCGTCAAAAAAAACGGGCAACCCTTTAGAGGTTGCCCGTCTTACATTGCTGTCTCGTCAGTTTACTATCGATGGATTGGCAGAGATTCTACCTCTCCCGCAGCGCTTCAGCTTTGGCGCGTAGGATGGGTTTGAGCAGATAACGCAGTATGGTTTTCTTACCGGTCATGATATCGACGGTCGCGACCATACCCGGGATCACCAGCAGCGGTTTGTCTTCGTTGCCCAAGTGATTTTTCTCGGTGCGCAGGCGGATCACGTAGTAGCTGTGCCCCTCTTTATCCGTCACGGTATCCGGACTGATTTGCTCAAGATGTCCTTTTAATCCGCCATAAATGGTGTAGTCGTAGGCGGTAAACTTGATCACTGCCTGCTGACCGGGATGCAAAAAGGCAATGTCTTGCGGACGAATGCGGGCTTCAATCAGCAGGCTGTCGTCTAACGGTACGATCTCTACCAGATCGTTACCCGGCTGAATTACGCCGCCGATCGTATTTACCAAAATCTGTTGCACGATGCCGCGGACGGGGGACACTACCAACGTACGGTTGACTCGGTCTTCCAGCGCCTTGCCCGTCGCCGCAATCTTGTTGAGATTGGTCTGCGCTTCATTCAACTGCGACAAAGCTTCGCTTTTATAGCGGCCGTGAGTCTCTTCGATTTTATTATCGATTTCCTTCAATGCCGCTTCGGCACGCGGGATCGACAGCGATACCGAATCCATTTGGCCACGGGTTTCGACCTCTGAACGACGCAGACGAAGAATTTCGACCTTCGAGATAGCGCCTTCTTTAATCAACGGCTCGGACATTCTGATTTCTTGCTGCAGCAAGTTCAGACTGTTGCGGTACTGCTCTTGTCGTGAGACATAATCACGCAGTTCCTGGCGTCGTTGCACCAACTGCTCTTTCAGGCCGGAAATCTCGTTACTGAACTGTCGCTTGCGGTTGTTGTAGAGATCTCGCTCACCGGCGGCGACACTGGGCGCCTGCTTTTCCACTTCGGCGGGGAGGGTGAACGGCGTATCGTTAATTTCCGCATTCAGGCGTGCGATGCGCGCCAGCAGTGACAGTCTGTCCGCCTCGGTTTCACCGACGTTAGACGCAAAACGGGTGTCGTCCAGACGTAACAACGGCTCGCCTGCCTTAACGATTTGCCCTTCATGTACGAAAATCTGGCTGACGATCCCGCCTTCTAGGTTCTGAATTTTCTGCAGTCGGATAGAAGGAATGGCTTTCCCTTCGCCGTGAGTCACCTCATCGATCTCGGCGAAAGCGGCCCACAGCAGGAAAAAGCCGATGCATGCCAGAATCACCCACAGGGTGACGCGAATGATGCGGGGCGCATCTTCCACCATGGCCTGGCTGACTTCGGGCATGGTCTGCGCGTCGCTGTTTTTACGGGATGCCTGAAAATAGGCCAGTATTTTTTTAGTGCTTTCAACGAGACGCATTGATCTGCCCCTTCTTTAATGCATCCATCACGATGGCTTTCGGCCCGTCGGCAATAATGCGGCCTTTATCCATGATGATCAGGCGGTCAACCAGCGACAGCATGGATACGCGGTGCGTCACCAGCAGCAGCGTCTTGTTGATCAATGCGGATTGCAGTGCCTGCTTGAGGCGATCTTCGTTGCTGTTATCCATCGCGCTGGTGGGTTCATCCATCACCAGAATCGGCGGCTCCAGCAGCAGGGCTCGCGCAATGGCCACCGCCTGGCGTTGGCCGCCGGAGAGCTGTAAACCGCGCTCACCGACCTGCAGATTGTAACCGTCGGGATGAAGTCGGGCGAACTCGCTGACGCCGGCGATGTCGGCCGCGCGCAGCATGGCTTCGTCTTCCACGTAGCGTGCGCCGCAAATCAGGTTATCGCGCAGCGAACCGCTGAACAGCTGGATATCCTGCGGAACATAGCCGATGTTATGGCGCAGGTCGCTGACGTCCAACTGCCGTGCGTCGACCCCATCGATCAGCAGATTACCGCTGGTCGGTTGGTAGAGATTGACGAGTAATTTTTCCAGCGAGCTTTTGCCAGACCCGGTCCGTCCAATGATGCCGACTTTCTCACCTGGCTGAATGGTCAGGTTAATGTTCGACAGAGAACGCATCTTCTGTTCCGGGTAATTGAAGGTGACATCGCGAAACTCGATGCCGCCGATGATGCTTTCTCGTTTCAGCGGGCGCTCGTCTTCCTGGCGCTCCTGCGGAAGCTCCATCATTTGCTCTGTCGTCACCATCGTCAGTTTGGCTTGCTGATAGCGGGTGACCAGACCGGAAAGCTGTCCTAGCGGAATCAAGGCGCGTCCGTTAAGCATGTAGCAGGCGATCAGCGCCCCCATACTCAGTTTACCGTCGATCAGCAGATAAACGCCGACGACGATCATGATGACGCCCGCGAGCTGCTGGAACCACTGTGTCAGATTCACCGCCAGCGAAGAGAGCGTTTTCGCGCGCATTTCCAGACGGCTGAGGCTGCCGATTGTTTGCTCCCACTGATGCTGGCGCTCACTTTCCGCATTATTGACCTTAATCGCATCAAGCCCGGTCAGTGTTTCGATCAGCGTCGCCTGACGTTCGCTCGCCAGGTGCAACGATTTTTCAATGGTTGAGGTCAGCGGCTTTTGCAGCGCCCAGCTCACCAGCAACGCCAGCGGGAAGGCGAGGATAGGGATCCACACCAGCGGGCCGCCGATGATGCCAATGACCAGCAACAGCAACAAAGTAAAGGGAAAATCGATCAGCGTGGTCAGCGTCAACGAGGACAAAAAGTCCCGCAGCAGCTGAAATTCATGAATATTTTGCGCGAAGCTGCCGACGCGGGCGGGGCGTGCTTTCATCGCCATGCCGGTGATGCGTTCAAACAGCGTGGCGGAAAGGATAAGGTCGGTTTTTTTACCCGCGATATCCAGACAGATACTGCGGAGTGTTCGCAATATCAGATCAAAAAAGAAAGCGCCGCTGACGCCGAGGGCGAGAACCCATAGCGTTGATGTCGCCTGATTAGGCACCACACGGTCATAAACGTTCATCACGAACAAGGGAGTGGCGAGCGCGATGATGTTGATGAGCAGGCTGGCGAGAATCGCGTCCATATATAGGAAGCGTGACAGCTTTAGAGTGTCCTTGAACCAGGATTTTGTGCGCGGGATCAACGAGGTTTGCTGCAGATCGAACGAATGTCGAGGCTGCGCGAACATCACTAGTCCCAAATAGTTTTGCTGCAAGGTACTGTGTTCGACGACGATTTCGCCGCCCTCAGTTTCGCTGGGCATAATACGAGCGCTGCCGTCGCTGTTCCAACCTAACAGGATGGCGGAACGGCCTTCTCGCATCAGCAGCATCGCGGGCAGCGACATGCCGGAGATCGCATTCAGCGGTCGTTTCAGCACGCGGGCTTGCAGTCCTGCACGCGCCGCGGCACGCGGCAATAGCTCAACCGTCAATCTTTGCTCGGCGAGCGGCAATCCGGCGGTCAGCGTGGTACGGCTGGCGGTTTTGCCTGAAGTTTGCAAAGTATCAACAGGCTATCAAGCAGAGGGTCATCGTGACGATTGCGAGGATCGTGGTTTACGGAAGCGGCGTCGGTGCTGCCGGGTGGTTGTTCATGCTGTGGCATCATTAACCAAACATTCCTTAACTAAGAATGCCTTTTCCGCGGACGGAAAAGGCATAGGCTGACTGAAACATTATTGTAAGTCAGGCAGATCTACCTGCGTATTGACAGCGCTCAGGCTTTGACCTGCGGTTGGCGCAGGAATAGACAGGCTGTTCAATAGGTCACCCATACGGGCTTTCAGTCGATATTGGCTATACAGCGACAGGAAACGAATCTCAACCATTCGGCGTTGTGCGGTAAAGCGTTCGTTTTCACTATCCAGTACGTCCAGCAGGGTGCGTTCGCCCAGACTAAACTGCTTCTGATAGGCGTCGCGCACGCGGCGGCTGCGTTCCGCGTATTCTTGCGCGATAGGCAGCTGTTGGCGCGCATTATTCATCGCGGACCAGGACAGACGCAACTCTTCATTCAGCTGACGCAACGTGTTATTACGAACATCTTCCGCTTCTTTGACCTGGAAAGCTTTCGATTCCAGCGTCGCCTTGGTGCTGCCGCCTTCGTATAAGTTATAGCGCATACGCAGCATGGCTTGCCATTCGTTGTACTTGCCGCGCGTACCGTCGACATTTTCGTCTAACGTACGGGCAAGCTCAACGTTAAATTTGGGATAGAAACCGGATTTTTGAGCTTCGTACTGCTTTCTGGTCGCTTCGATATCCGACTCGGCAGACTTCAGAATCGGGCTATTTGCTACCATGACGCGTTTCGCATCGACCAGCGTGGCGGGGACGTTCAGCAGATCGCTGCTCGGGAGCTGCAGGCCTACCGGCTCTTTACCGACAACGCTGAAATAGTTGCTTTCCGCATCGGTCAGGTTGGTTTGTTCGGTCAGCACATTATTGCGCGCCTGTGCGACACGCGCTTCGGCCTGTTCCAGGTCGGCAAGACGACCGACGCCCTGTTCGGAACGCAGTTTGATTTGATCGTAAATGCGCTGGTTGGTGCTCAGATTCTCCTCAGCCAGACGCAAAAATTCGTGACGCTGCAAGACATCGAGGTAGGCCTGGACTGCATCGAGCGCGCGAGCCTCGCTGGTGTTCAGCGTTTTGTAGGCTCTGGAATTGACCGTTGCTTTTTGCTGAGCAACGGTATTAGACGTTTCGAAACCATCAAAGACCCTCTGACTAAGGTTGATTGATGTTTCTCGACGCGTAAGAATGTCGTTGTTACTGTTCTGAGCGCGGGTGGAAGGAGTGTCGAGGTTCTCTTTGCCGATACCGGCGTTGAGAGAAATACTCGGCAGATAGCCCCCCTGGGCAGCACGCACATTTCTCTCCGCTGAGTGACGACTGTTACTAGCCGCGCTTATTTCAGGGTGAGTATTTAGCGTGTTTTCAATTGCATCTTTTAACGTGTCAGCAAATGAAATAGGGGAAACCGTGATTAATAAAAGTAAAGAAATAAATGGATTTTTACGCTTCATATAACGCTTTTTCCTGAATGCCATTAATAATGAGTTATTTCTTTTTCAATAATGACTAGAGGAAGCAACGACCCATTAAATAAATGATAGCTGTCAATCCATTAGCCGCTTATCGAAAAAATTGGCGCATTACCGCAAAATCTTTGCTCTAATCGAGTAAAAATTTTGGTAAGAATGTTCCAAATTTTTTATTATATTAGGGTCTGAGTCAAGTCATTGACGTCAGCTAAATACTTTCAGATGCAATAATAAAGTAATAACAAGAGATTGAAATCATCCTTTAAAGCCCGAGTTATAAAAAGGCTTTACATATTAATTTAATCGGTTTTTTCATTCGGTGGATTCCATCGGAAATATTGAGGAGATGCTATTGTGAGTAGCGTTATCGGTACCATCAAATTTGTTATCGGACAAGTATTTGTCGTAGCGCAGGATGGTACTCAACGTCAGGTATCTGCTGGCGACCATATCTATCGCGGCGAGCAAGTGGCCACAGGCAATGCTGGCGCCGTTTCAATTTCACTGCCGGATGGACGGACTCTGGATTTGGGACGCGATAGCCAGTGGAGCGAGTCCCAGAATACGGGGACGACCGCAGAGCATCGTGCGACAGAGGCGCAAGATGTCGCTTCCGTTCAGGAAGCCATCGCGAAGGGTCTGGACCCGACGCAGTCACTTGAGGCCACCGCTGCGGGCAATGAAGCCAGTACTGACATCGGTGAAGCCGGCGAGGGCGGCGGTCATCGCGAGAACGTCGTACTGGACCTGACGAACAACGTAGTGGATCCGACTTCTGGTTACGAGACCGGAACGCTAACCTCTGCATCAGATGTTTCTTCCGAAGACACTTCCGGCGGCCGTCTCAGTTCAGGTATGCCAACTGATTCTTCTTCTGAAGCGGCTTCTGCCGATACAACGGCTCCTTCGCTCGCCATTTCCTTCGCGGAAGATGGAAAGGTCGAGTTCAAATTTTCGGAAACGCCGAAAGATTTCGACCTGACGGATATCACCGTTGATCATGGCACTATTACCGGCCTGACTCAGGACCCTAACGATCCTACACACTGGGTCGCGATTTTGACGCCGGAAAACGACTATGACGGCTCGGTGTCTGTCACCGTGCCTGACGGAAGCTATACCGATGACGCCGGTAATCCCGGTCAGGGCTCTCAAGGTTCCGTGACGGTTGATACCCTCGCGCCAGACGCGACGATCACCATCGACCCGATCACGTCTGACGACCGCGTTAATCTGGCGGAATCTGGCGAGACACAGACCATCACCGGCCGTGTCGGCGGTGAGGTGAAAATCGGCGACACCGTCACGGTGACCATCGGCGGAAACACCTACAGAACTTCTGTGGTTGATGATGACGATGGCAATAACGTCTGGAGCGTGGATGTCGCGGGCAGTACGCTGGCCGATAATTCACAGATCCACGCCGAAGTCATTACTACCGACGATGCGGGCAACCTGACGACGGCGACCGCCGATCGCGGCTATGCCGTTGACCTTATTGCACCCGAAGCCAGCATCACGATTGATGATGTGACGGCAGACAATACGCTGAACATCGCCGAAGCGGGTCAGCCACAGGCCATCACCGGCCGCGTCGGCAACGACGTACAGGTCGGCGATACGGTGACCGTCACGATTGGCGATCAGGCGTACCAGACCACCGTGACCGCCTCCGATAATGGCAAGGTGTGGAGCGTCAACGTGCCGGGCGATGTACTGGCCGGTAACAATCAGATCCACGCGGAAGTGACCACTTCCGATGCCGCCGGTAACCCGACGACGGCTACGGCAGATCAGGGCTACAGCGTCGATATCTCAGCACCGGAAGCGTCTATCACCATCGATAATGTGACCGGTGACAACACCATCAATATCGCCGAAGCGGGTCAGCCGCAGGCGATCACCGGTCGCGTCGGTAACGACGTGCAGGTGGGTGATACGGTGACCGTCACGATTGGCGATCAGGCTTACCAGACCACCGTCACTGGCTCCGATAACGGCAACGTGTGGAGCGTCAGCGTGCCGGGCGACGTACTGGCAGGTAACAATCAGATCCACGCCGAAGTCACGACGACGGATGGCGCGGGCAATGCCACCACTGCGGG
>NZ_LUTN01000026.1 GCF_002111595.1 Lonsdalea britannica | reverse complement strand
GATTTGACGCAACACGCGATAAAAGGGCATCATTTGATGCCCTTTTTCTACGCTGTCAGGGTAGAACCTATCTCATCAGCGATTGTGAAGTATAATCATTGGTGAGATAGGCTCTGTATAAACGGCGTAATCCCGAATTTTCCCTTTATAGGTAGTATTCGGTTTGGTTTGCCCTTCATGCTGGGCAAAAATTATTTGTCTGAATCATTGTGACAGGTTGGTTTATGAGTGCGAATACCGAAGCTCAGGGTAGTGGGCGTGGCCTTGAGGCTCTGAAATGGCTGATCGTCGCTGTTTTGCTGGCTGCGGCGGTTGGCGGTAATTATTATTACCGTGAATTGAGCCTGCCTCTGCGAGCATTGGCTGTTGTTATCCTGATTGCTGTTGCGGGTGGCGTAGCGTTATTGACGACGAAAGGTAAAGCGACCGTTCTGTTTGCGCGTGAAGCTCGTACTGAGGTTCGAAAAGTCATATGGCCGACTCGTCAGGAAACGCTACATACCACGCTGATCGTTGCTGCGGTAACTGCCGTCATGTCACTGATTTTGTGGGGACTGGATGGTATCCTGGTCCGTTTAGTATCGTTTATTACTGGCCTGAGGTTTTAAGATGTCTGAAGCTCCAAAGAAACGTTGGTACGTCGTTCAGGCGTTTTCTGGCTTTGAAGGTCGCGTCGCTCAGTCGTTGCGTGAACACATTAAACTTCACAACATGGAAGACCTGTTTGGTGAAGTGATGGTCCCTACTGAAGAAGTCGTGGAGATCCGTGGCGGACAGCGTCGCAAAAGCGAGCGCAAATTCTTTCCAGGCTATGTGCTTGTGCAGATGGTAATGGAAGATGCTAGCTGGCACCTGGTTCGCAGCGTTCCGCGCGTCATGGGCTTCATTGGCGGTACTTCTGACCGTCCCGCGCCGATTAGCGATAAAGAAGTCGATGCTATCATGAACCGCCTGCAGCAGGTGGGTGACAAGCCGCGTCCGAAAACTCTGTTTGAGCCGGGTGAAATGGTTCGCGTCAATGATGGCCCATTCGCAGACTTTAACGGCGTTGTTGAAGAAGTCGATTACGAGAAGAGCCGCCTGAAAGTTTCTGTCTCTATCTTTGGCCGAGCGACTCCAGTAGAGTTGGATTTCGGTCAGGTAGAGAAAGGCTAATCTGAGCGTTCGTCGCTAAGAATTTCTGCTTGTTTGTGGCGCGAAAATAGACTACTATTTCGCGCCTTTATTTTATGCGTCGATTGACGTGTAAAACGTTTTTATCACTGCGGGGAGCTTTGTTAAACGAAGCGCTATCACCCATTCGAGGAAAGTTAAATGGCCAAGAAAGTACAAGCCTACGTCAAGCTGCAGGTTGCAGCCGGTATGGCTAACCCGAGCCCTCCGGTTGGTCCGGCTCTGGGTCAGCAGGGTGTTAACATCATGGAATTCTGTAAGGCGTTCAATGCTAAGACTGACAGCATTGAAAAAGGTCTGCCGATTCCGGTTGTTATTACCGTTTACTCTGACCGTTCCTTCACCTTCATTACCAAAACTCCGCCGGCAGCAGTTCTGCTGAAAAAAGCGGCTGGTATCAAGTCTGGTTCTGGCAAGCCGAACAAAGACAAAGTAGGTAAAGTAACCCGTGCTCAGGTACGTGAAATCGCAGAAACCAAAGCTGCGGACATGACTGGTTCTGATGTGGAAGCGATGACTCGCTCCATTGAAGGTACCGCTCGTTCCATGGGCCTGGTAGTGGAGGACTAAGAAATGGCTAAGCTGACCAAGCGCATGCGCGTGATCCGTGACAAAGTTGATGCAACTAAACAGTATGACATCAACGAAGCCGTTGCTCTGCTCAAAGAGCTGGCCACTGCGAAATTTGTAGAAAGCGTTGACGTTGCCGTAAACCTGGGCATCGACGCACGTAAATCTGACCAGAACGTACGTGGCGCGACTGTGCTGCCGCACGGTACTGGCCGCAGCGTACGTGTTGCCGTATTTACTCAGGGTGCAAACGCTGAAGCGGCTAAAGCTGCTGGCGCTGACCTGGTAGGTATGGACGACCTGGCTGACCAGATCAAAAAAGGCGAAATGAACTTCGACGTCGTTATTGCTTCTCCGGATGCAATGCGCGTAGTCGGTCAACTCGGCCAGATCCTGGGGCCGCGTGGCCTGATGCCTAACCCGAAAGTGGGTACTGTAACGCCTAACGTTGCTGAAGCTGTTAAAAATGCTAAAGCTGGTCAGGTTCGTTACCGTAACGACAAAAACGGCATCATCCATACCACTATCGGTAAGGTTGATTTCGACGCTGACAAACTGAAAGAAAACCTGGAGTCTCTGCTGGTTGCGCTGAAAAAAGCTAAACCGTCTCAGGCTAAAGGCGTGTACATCAAGAAAGTTAGCCTGTCCACCACCATGGGTGCTGGCTTAGCTGTCGATCAGAGCGGTTTGAACGCCGTAGCTAACTGATAGCTTTTGTTCCTCTTTACTGCGGCGCTGGATTTCTTTATAATCCTACGCCGCATTGTTCCACTTGTGGGACGAAAGAAGAATTTTCGGTTGGAGCCTGGCCTGATCCAGGCCTCCGTCCAAGACCGCAGGTGTTTCGAAAGAAGCTTAATTTTCCTGCGTAGACGGTGACAGAGCCTGAAGAAAAGTTTGACTTGTCTTTGCTGGATTCTGCTCACCGTGTGTTAACGCCTGTCGGTCGTTTTGGCTACAGGTGAAGTGAGTTCCGGAGATCTCTCCGGCCAAATCCAGGAGCAAAAGCTAATGGCATTAAATCTTCAAGACAAACAAGCGATTGTTGCTGAAGTCAGCGAAGTAGCCAAAGGCGCGCAGTCTGCGGTTGTTGCGGATTCTCGTGGCGTTACCGTAGATAAAATGACTGAACTGCGTAAAGCAGGTCGTGAAGCTGGCGTATACATGCGTGTTGTTCGTAACACGCTGCTGCGTCGCTCAGTTGAAGGTACTGAGTTTGAGTGCCTGAAAGACACGTTTATCGGTCCGACCCTGATTGCATACTCAATGGAACACCCGGGCGCTGCTGCTCGTCTGTTCAAAGAGTTCGCGAAAGCGAATGCAAAATTCGAGGTCAAAGCTGCAGCCTTTAACGGCGAGTTGATTCCGGCGGATCAAATTGACCGTCTGGCAACTCTGCCGACTTACGAAGAAGCACTGGCACGTCTGATGTCGACCATGAAAGAAGCCGCTGCTGGCAAACTGGTTCGCACACTGGCTGCTGTACGCGATCAGAAAGAAGCGGCTTAATCGCCCCTTTTTACTGGCATCGTGTTTGCTAACGTATAAACTATTTCTGATTCTTAGGAACAATTGTTATGTCTATCACTAAAGATCAAATTCTGGAAGCAGTAGCAGCTATGTCTGTAATGGACGTTGTTGAACTGGTTTCCGCAATGGAAGAAAAATTCGGTGTTTCTGCTGCTGCCGCTGTAGCTGTTGCTGCTGCTGGCCCGGCTGAAGCTGCTGAAGAAAAAACTGAGTTCGACGTTGTTCTGTCTGCTGTTGGCGGCAACAAAGTTGCAGTTATCAAAGCAGTTCGTAGCGCGACTGGCCTGGGTCTGAAAGAAGCTAAAGACCTGGTAGAATCTGCTCCGGCAGTTCTGAAAGAAGCCATCAGCAAAGACGACGCTGAAGCTCTGAAGAAAGCCCTGGAAGAAGCTGGTGCTTCTGTTGAAGTTAAATAAGTTTAACTTACAGGTTGCAGCCTGATTTATCAGGCTGATGGCTGGTGGCTTTTTAGTCACCAGCCTTTTTGCGCTGTAGGGAATCAATGGTGTTTCACACTGTTTGACCATTGATTAACCCACAATATTTTTTTCTATCGACGACTTAATATACTGCGCCTCCAGCCGCTTTGGCCGCTGAACACGACTGCAGCGAAATGGTTTAAGAGTGATAGAAACAAGTATTGCGAAAAGTGTTCCACTTTTCGATCGATATAAACGGTGTTGCATGAACTGTCCTTTATTTTTAGGACGGACAGAGAGGTTCTACTTTTCAGCGAGCTGAGGAACCCTATGGTTTACTCCTATACCGAGAAAAAACGTATTCGTAAGGACTTTGGTAAGCGTCCGCAAGTTCTGGACGTGCCTTATCTCCTTTCTATCCAGCTTGACTCGTTCCAGAAATTCATCGAGCAAGATCCGGAAGGCCAGTACGGTCTGGAAGCAGCATTCCGTTCTGTATTTCCTATCAAAAGCTACAGCGGTAATTCCGAACTGCAGTATGTGAGCTATCGCCTTGGCGAGCCGGTATTTGACGTTAAAGAATGTCAGATCCGTGGCGTCACATTCTCTGCGCCGTTACGCGTTAAGCTGCGTCTGGTGATCTACGAGCGTGAAGCGCCAGAAGGCACCGTTAAAGATATTAAAGAACAAGAAGTGTACATGGGCGAAATTCCGCTCATGACCGACAACGGTACCTTCGTGATCAACGGCACTGAGCGCGTTATCGTTTCTCAGTTGCATCGTAGCCCGGGCGTATTCTTTGACAGCGACAAGGGTAAAACCCACTCATCAGGTAAGGTACTGTATAACGCACGTATCATTCCTTATCGTGGTTCCTGGCTGGATTTCGAATTCGATCCGAAAGATAACCTGTTTGTCCGTATCGACCGTCGTCGTAAATTGCCTGCGACGATTATCCTACGCGCATTAAACTTCTCTACCGAAGACATTTTGGGCCTGTTCTTTGACAAAATCGTCTATGAAATCAACGGTAACAAGCTGTTGATGGCTCTGGTTCCAGAACGTCTGCGTGGTGACACGGCTTCCTTCGATATCGAAGCCAACGGCAAGGTATACGTCGAGAAAGGTCGTCGTATCACGGCTCGTCACATCCGTCAGTTGGAAAAAGACGGCATCGAAAGCATTGAAGTCCCGGTAGAATACATTGCCGGCAAAGTGCTGGCGAAAGATTATGTTGATGAAAGCACTGGCGAAGTGCTCGCGAATGCGAACATGGAGCTGTCGCTGGATCTGCTGGCCAAACTCAGCCAGTCCGGTCACAAGCAAATTGAAACGCTGTTCACCAACGATCTGGACCACGGTCCTTATATCTCCGAGACCGTCCGCGTCGACCCGACCCACGATCGCCTGAGCGCGTTGGTTGAGATCTACCGCATGATGCGTCCGGGCGAGCCGCCGACACGCGAAGCGGCTGAAAGCCTTTTTGAAAATCTGTTCTTCTCCGAAGATCGTTATGATTTGTCCGCAGTTGGTCGAATGAAATTCAACCGCTCTTTGCTGCGTGAGGAAATCGAAGGTTCCGGTATCCTGAGCAAAGAAGACATTATTGATGTGATGAAGAAACTCATCGACATCCGTAATGGTAAAGGTGAAGTGGATGATATCGACCATCTGGGCAACCGTCGTATTCGTTCTGTCGGCGAAATGGCTGAAAACCAGTTCCGTGTAGGTCTGGTCCGTGTCGAACGTGCAGTTAAAGAGCGTCTGTCTCTGGGCGATCTTGATACGCTGATGCCGCAGGACATGATCAACGCTAAGCCGATTTCGGCTGCGGTAAAAGAGTTCTTTGGTTCCAGCCAGCTGTCCCAGTTTATGGACCAGAACAACCCGCTGTCTGAAATCACGCATAAACGTCGTATTTCCGCATTGGGCCCAGGCGGTCTGACCCGTGAACGCGCCGGCTTTGAAGTTCGAGACGTACACCCGACTCACTACGGTCGCGTATGTCCTATCGAAACGCCGGAAGGTCCGAACATCGGTCTGATCAACTCCTTGTCCGTTTATGCACAGACCAACGAGTACGGTTTCCTTGAAACCCCTTATCGTCTGGTTCGTGATGGCGTTGTGACTGATGAGATCCATTACCTGTCTGCGATTGAAGAAGGTAACTTCGTCATCGCTCAGGCGAACACCAATCTGGACGAAGAAGGCCACTTCATTGATGAGCTTGTGACCTGCCGTAACAAAGGCGAGTCCAGCTTGTTCAGCCGCGATCAGGTTGAATACATGGACGTTTCCACCCAGCAGGTGGTTTCCGTCGGTGCATCCCTGATCCCGTTCCTGGAACACGATGATGCTAACCGCGCCTTGATGGGTGCGAACATGCAACGTCAGGCCGTTCCTACACTGCGTGCTGATAAGCCGCTGGTAGGTACGGGTATGGAACGCGCGGTAGCGGTCGACTCCGGTGTAACTGCCGTAGCGAAACGCGGTGGTACGGTTCAGTATGTGGATGCATCACGTATTGTCATCAACGTTAACCCTGATGAAATGTATCCGGGTGAAGCGGGCATCGACATCTACAACCTGACCAAATATACCCGTTCTAACCAGAACACCTGCATCAGCCAGATGCCGTGTGTGTCTCTGGGTGAACCGATTGAGCGCGGAGACGTGCTGGCCGATGGTCCATCCACCGATTTGGGTGAACTGGCGCTGGGTCAGAACATGCGCGTCGCGTTCATGCCGTGGAACGGCTACAACTTCGAAGACTCCATCTTGGTCTCCGAACGCGTGGTGCAGGAAGATCGCTTCACGACAATTCATATCCAGGAACTGGCTTGCGTATCTCGTGATACCAAACTGGGGCCTGAAGAAATCACCGCTGATATCCCGAACGTGGGTGAAGCCGCGCTGTCCAAACTGGATGAGTCCGGTATCGTTTATATCGGTGCGGAAGTGACCGGTGGCGACATTCTGGTCGGTAAAGTGACGCCGAAAGGCGAAACCCAGCTGACGCCGGAAGAGAAACTGCTGCGTGCTATCTTCGGTGAGAAAGCGTCTGACGTTAAAGACTCGTCTCTGCGCGTGCCTAACAGCGTTTCCGGTACGGTTATCGATGTTCAGGTCTTCACCCGTGACGGCGTTGAAAAAGACAAACGTGCTCTGGAAATTGAAGAGATGCAGCTGAAGCAGGCCAAAAAAGACCTGACTGAAGAACTGCAGATCCTCGAAGCCGGTCTGTTTGCCCGTATTCACGACGTGCTGGTTAGCGGTGGCGTTGAAGCCGCGAAGCTGGATCAGCTGCCGCGTGAGCGCTGGTTGGAACTGGGTCTGACTGACGAAGAAAAACAGAATCAGTTGGAACAGCTGGCCGAGCAGTACGACGAGCTGAAACACGAGTTTGAGAAGAAACTCGAAGCCAAACGCCGCAAAATCACCCAGGGTGATGATCTGGCGCCGGGCGTGCTGAAAATCGTCAAGGTGTACCTGGCCGTGAAACGTCAGATCCAGCCTGGTGATAAGATGGCGGGTCGTCACGGTAACAAGGGTGTTATCTCCAAGATCAACCCGATCGAAGATATGCCTTACGATGAAAACGGTACGCCGGTAGACATCGTACTGAACCCGCTGGGCGTACCATCACGTATGAACATCGGTCAGATTCTGGAAACCCATCTGGGTATGGCTGCGAAAGGTATTGGTGACAAGATCAACACCATGCTGAAGCAGCGCGAAGAAGCGGACAAACTGCGTGAATTCATCCAGAAAGCATACGACCTGGGTAACGACGTTCGTCAGAAAGTGGATTTGAACACGTTCTCCGATGACGAAGTGCTGCGTCTGGCAGAAAACCTGAAGAAGGGTATGCCCATCGCGACGCCGGTCTTCGACGGTGCCAAAGAGAGCGAAATCAAAGCGCTGCTGCAGCTGGGCGATCTGCCGACTTCCGGTCAGATTACGCTGTTTGACGGCCGTACCGGCGAGCAGTTTGAACGTCCGGTCACCGTGGGCTATATGTACATGCTGAAGCTGAACCACTTGGTTGATGACAAAATGCATGCACGTTCCACCGGTTCCTACAGCCTGGTTACTCAGCAGCCGCTGGGTGGTAAGGCGCAGTTCGGTGGTCAGCGTTTCGGTGAGATGGAAGTATGGGCGCTGGAAGCTTACGGTGCAGCTTATACCCTGCAGGAAATGTTGACGGTGAAATCCGATGACGTGAATGGCCGTACCAAGATGTACAAAAACATCGTGGATGGCGATCACCGGATGGAACCAGGCATGCCGGAATCCTTCAACGTACTGTTGAAAGAAATCCGCTCGCTGGGTATCAACATCGAGCTGGAAGAAAAGTAATACCAGCCCGATTGCGTTGCTGACATTCGTTACAGGGGCACCTGAGTTTGACTCAGGTGCCTTACAGGTCTAACTCCGACAGGAGCCAATCCGTGAAAGACTTATTAAAGTTTCTGAAAGCGCAAACTAAGACCGAAGAGTTTGATGCGATCAAAATTGCTCTGGCATCGCCAGACATGATCCGTTCGTGGTCTTTTGGTGAAGTTAAAAAGCCGGAAACCATTAACTACCGTACGTTCAAACCAGAACGTGACGGTCTGTTCTGCGCCCGTATCTTCGGGCCGGTAAAAGATTACGAGTGCCTGTGCGGTAAGTACAAACGCCTGAAGCACCGTGGTGTTATCTGTGAGAAGTGTGGCGTTGAAGTGACCCAGACCAAAGTACGCCGTGAGCGTATGGGCCACATCGAGCTGGCTTCTCCGACTGCGCACATCTGGTTCCTGAAATCGCTGCCATCCCGCATCGGTTTGCTGCTGGATATGCCGCTGCGTGATATCGAACGCGTCCTGTACTTCGAATCCTATGTGGTTATCGAAGGCGGCATGACCAACCTTGAAAAGCGCCAGATCCTGACGGAAGAGCAGTATCTGGATGCGCTTGAAGAGTTTGGTGACGAATTCGACGCCAAGATGGGCGCCGAAGCGATTCAGGCCCTGTTGAAAAACATGGATCTGGAGCAGGAGTGCGAACAGCTGCGTGAAGAGCTGAACGAAACCAACTCTGAAACCAAACGTAAAAAGCTGACCAAGCGTATCAAGCTGCTGGAAGCGTTCGTACAGTCCGGCAACAAGCCGGAATGGATGATCCTGACCGTGCTGCCTGTATTGCCGCCGGACCTGCGTCCGCTGGTACCGCTGGACGGCGGTCGTTTCGCTACGTCGGATCTGAACGATCTGTATCGTCGCGTGATCAACCGTAACAACCGTCTGAAACGTCTGCTGGATCTGGCTGCGCCGGACATCATCGTGCGCAACGAAAAACGTATGCTGCAGGAAGCGGTGGATGCGCTGCTGGATAACGGCCGTCGCGGTCGTGCCATCACCGGTTCCAACAAGCGTCCGCTGAAATCTTTGGCCGATATGATCAAAGGTAAGCAGGGTCGTTTCCGTCAGAACCTGCTGGGTAAACGTGTCGACTACTCCGGTCGTTCCGTTATCACCGTAGGTCCGTACCTGCGTCTGCATCAGTGCGGTCTGCCGAAGAAAATGGCGCTGGAACTGTTCAAACCGTTCATCTACGGCAAGCTGGAACTGCGTGGCCTGGCTACGACGATCAAAGCAGCCAAGAAAATGGTTGAACGCGAAGAAGCGGTCGTATGGGACATCCTGGATGAAGTCATCCGCGAACACCCGGTACTGCTGAACCGTGCGCCTACCCTGCACCGTCTGGGTATTCAGGCATTTGAACCGGTTCTGATCGAAGGTAAAGCGATTCAGCTGCACCCGCTGGTGTGTGCTGCGTATAACGCCGACTTCGATGGTGACCAGATGGCTGTTCACGTACCGTTGACGCTGGAAGCCCAGCTGGAAGCGCGTGCGTTGATGATGTCGACCAACAACATCCTGTCACCAGCGAACGGCGAGCCTATCATCGTTCCGTCTCAGGACGTTGTATTGGGTCTGTACTACATGACCCGTGACTGTGTTAACGCCAAAGGCGAAGGCATGGTTCTGACTGGACCGAAAGAAGCTGAACGCGTCTATCGTGCTGGTCTGGCTTCTCTGCATGCGCGCGTCAAAGTGCGTATTACGCAAGAGATCAAGAACATTGAAGGCGAAACCACGCATCAGACCAGCATCATCGATACGACCATTGGTCGTGCGATTTTGTGGATGATCGTGCCGAAAGGTCTGCCGTACTCGATCGTTAACCAGCCTCTGGGCAAGAAAGCGATCTCCAAAATGCTGAACACCTGTTACCGCATTCTGGGCCTGAAGCCGACCGTTATCTTTGCTGACCAGATCATGTACACCGGTTTTGCTTACGCTGCGCGCTCTGGTGCGTCCGTAGGTATCGACGACATGGTTATCCCGGCGAAGAAAGCCGAAATCATCGAAGAAGCGGAAACCGAAGTTGCCGAGATTCAGGAGCAGTTCCAGTCTGGTCTGGTTACCGCGGGCGAACGCTACAACAAAGTTATCGATATCTGGGCTGCGGCGAACGAACGTGTTGCCAAGGCGATGATGGAAAACCTGTCTGTTGAAGACGTGGTTAACCGTGATGGCGTTGTTGAGCAGCAGGTTTCTTTCAACAGCATCTTTATGATGGCCGACTCCGGTGCGCGTGGTTCTGCTGCACAGATTCGTCAGTTGGCAGGTATGCGTGGTCTGATGGCGAAGCCGGATGGCTCCATCATCGAAACGCCGATCACCGCGAACTTCCGTGAAGGTCTGAACGTACTCCAGTACTTCATCTCAACCCACGGTGCTCGTAAAGGTCTGGCGGATACCGCACTGAAAACCGCTAACTCCGGTTATCTGACCCGTCGTTTGGTCGACGTGGCGCAGGATCTGGTGGTAACGGAAGACGATTGCGGAACGCACGAAGGCATCATGATGACTCCGGTCATCGAAGGTGGCGACGTTAAAGAACCGCTGCGTGAACGTGTTCTGGGTCGTGTAACGGCCGAAGACGTGATCAAACCGGGTACGGCTGACATTCTGGTTCCGCGTAACACGCTGTTGAACGAACAGTGGTGTGACCTGCTGGAAGAAAACTCCGTCGATTCGCTGAAAGTACGCTCTGTCGTAAGCTGTGAAACCGACTTTGGCGTGTGCGCCAAATGTTACGGTCGCGACCTGGCTCGTGGTCACATCATCAACAAGGGTGAAGCCATCGGGGTTATCGCGGCACAGTCCATCGGTGAACCGGGTACCCAGCTGACCATGCGTACCTTCCACATCGGTGGTGCGGCATCTCGTGCGGCAGCAGAATCTAGTATCCAGGTGAAAAACAAGGGTACGCTGAAACTGAGCAACGCCAAGTACGTTAAGAACAGCGCAGACAAGCTGGTGATTACTTCTCGTAACACCGAACTGACGCTGATCGACGAATTTGGTCGTACGAAAGAAAGCTATAAAGTGCCTTACGGTGCTGTGATGGCGAAAGGCGACGGCGAAGCCGTAGCTGGTGGCGAAACCGTAGCAAACTGGGATCCGCACACCATGCCGGTTATCACGGAAGTGAGCGGTAACATTCGCTTCACCGACATGATTGACGGCCAGACCATTACGCGTCAGACCGATGAGCTGACCGGTTTGTCCTCCATCGTGGTTCTGGATAGTGCAGAACGTACCGGTGGTGGTAAAGAACTGCGTCCGGCGCTGAAAATCGTGGACGACAACGGCGAAGACGTTCTGATTCCGGGTACCGATATGCCGGCTCAGTACTTCCTGCCGGGTAAAGCGATTGTCCAGCTGGAAGACGGCGTGAAAATCGGCTCTGGTGACACCCTGGCCCGTATTCCGCAGGAATCCGGCGGTACCAAGGATATCACCGGTGGTCTGCCGCGCGTTGCTGACCTGTTCGAAGCCCGTCGTCCGAAAGAGCCGGCAATTCTGGCTGAAATCAGCGGTATCATTTCCTTCGGTAAAGAAACCAAAGGGAAGCGCCGTCTGGTGATCACCCCGGTTGACGGTAGCGATCCGTACGAAGAGATGATTCCGAAATGGCGTCAGCTCAACGTGTTCGAAGGTGAACGCGTTGAACGTGGTGACGTGATCTCCGATGGTCCTGAGTCTCCGCACGACATCCTGCGTCTGCGTGGCGTGCATGCGGTGACCCGTTACATCACCAACGAAGTGCAGGAAGTTTACCGCCTGCAGGGCGTTAAGATTAACGATAAGCACATCGAAGTTATCGTTCGTCAGATGTTGCGTAAAGGCACCATCGCCAGCGCGGGTAGCACTGAGTTCCTGGAAGGCGAACAGGCTGAAGTGTCTCGCGTCAAGATCGCCAACCGTCAGTTGGAAGCCGACGGCAAGATTCCGGCAACCTACAGCCGCGACTTGCTGGGTATCACCAAGGCGTCTCTGGCGACCGAGTCCTTCATCTCTGCGGCCTCGTTCCAGGAAACGACGCGCGTACTTACCGAAGCCGCAGTGGCTGGTAAGCGTGATGAACTGCGCGGTCTGAAAGAGAACGTGATCGTGGGTCGTCTGATCCCGGCCGGTACCGGTTATGCATACCATCAGGATCGTATGCGTCGCCGTCAGGCTGGCGAACCCGTTGCTGTTCCGCAGGTCAGCGCGGATGAAGCTTCGGCTAACCTGGCTGAGCTGCTGAACGCCGGTTTCGGCAACAGTGACGACAAGTAACGTCGACGCTGCATGATAAAAAACCGCTCCCCGGAGCGGTTTTTTATGCATAAAAAGTGAGTGATAAGAGACAGAAAACAGAGCGATGAGAGAAACATTATGCTGAAAGCAAGCGTGGTTGCAGCCAGTCTGGCGGTGTTGTCCGCCGTACCGGCTTTTGCCGGAGTGCCGTTTGCGCCGCCGGTGCAAAAAATCTTCTCTAACTGGCAGGTGACGTGCAACAACCTGAACGACTGCGATGTGCGTAATATTGATGAAAACCTGCGTATTACGCTGACGCGGCAGTCCGGCGCTACCGGCGTGGCGTCATTGACGATTGTCCCCTTTTCTCAGGAAGCCCATCCCACCTTGTGGTTGGACGAAGACGCCGCGGAAGGGTTGAGCTTAACGCCAGCGATCAACGATGACGACGCCATTGTCGCCACGGAAAATCTGCCCGCGATACAACATTTTCTACAGCAGGCCAAAGATGCGCTGACCCTTTCCGTCGGTGACGATCCGCAGCAGGGAAGCTCCCTGCGGGGATTGAACGCCGCGCTCCTGCTGGTGGATGAACGGCAGGGACGGATCGGTACTCAGGGCGCACTGCTGCAGCGGGGAAGTAAACCGGCTTCCGACGTCCCGGCGAGGTTGAGTCAACCCGAACTGCCGCCAGCACTGACAAACGCGCCTGCGGTCAGTCATCCGCAAGCGTTGGTCGAGGCCGTCATCAAGGCGCAGCATGCGCTGTTGGTAAGAGAGACCTGCGATGTCAACGAGCAGGACAAAGAGATCAATCAGGTTCAGCCGCTGGACCAACGCAATGCGCTGGTCATGATTAACTGCGGTATGGGGGCCTATCAGTCCTCGAGCCTGGTATTTATCACGCCGCGCGATAATCCGTCGGCGGCGCATCAATTGGTACTGCCGTTGCCGCTGCCGGATGAAAATGGCCGCCCGCAGCAGGTGGATTGGTTTACCAACGCTGACTATGATCCTCAGACTGGCGACCTGTTCCATTTGGCGAAGGGACGTGGTTTTGCCGACTGCGGTGAAAGCGCCCAGTGGCGTTACGATGGTCAGCAGTTCCGGCTCGTGACTTACCACAGCCAGACGGGATGCAATGGCGGTTGGCCGGGTGAGTGGCCTTCGCTGTGGGAAACGCCGGGATACAACGAAGACAAATAGCGCTCCGCGCAGGAAGGGTCGCCGTCGGTCAGGACAGACCGACGGCGACATAAGCGGCGCAGGCTTGAGGATTCACAGTCAGCCTGCGGCCGACGGATGTGCCGGCATTCGCACTCTAGCGTCGCCCGATGGCTTCCGCGATCGCCGTTGTACTGACGTGGGAACCCTCGCGCAAACATATCGGCGACATGACTCACCTTTCATTTTTCTTGTGAGCATCATTCCGCGCCTGAAGCCAACCCTCATTGCCGAAGGCATCGGCCCGGTAGCACTGATCGATGTCTGCACGCGACAGACCAATATCTTTGAGGCGTTCATCGCTCATCGTCCGCAGCAACGTGCGCGTCGAGATGCGCAAACGCCGTGCCTGCCAATGCTTGTAGATTCTGCTGACTAGCGTGCGCAGCGTGGATGTCTGCGAAAGTGGATGGTGTTGTGTCATCTTCATTCCCTCCCCCGATGGTGTGGCACCATCATGAAAGAGCGGCGGAAAACAATACAGATTCACAAATACAGTTTATTGACCATACAGAAGAGGATTGTATGGCCCTGAATGGGACTTTTTGTGTCAATCTGTACTGGTTATCGAATGATAACGCTTCAAGGTAGGATACTTTCATGACTCGCTATCAGCATCTTGCCACCTTGTTGGCGCAGCGCATTCAACAAGGGCTTTATCAGCCTGGGGAACGTCTGCCGTCGGTCAGAATCCTCTCGCAGGAGCATGGCGTCAGTATCAGTACGGTTCAACAGGCTTACCATCTGCTGGAAGAGCAGATGCTGATCTCCCCGCAGCCTCGCTCGGGCTACTTTGTCTCTGCGCGTTATGCCGCGCCGCCCATTCCCGCCATTACGCGCCCGGCACAGCGGCCGGTTGAAATTACCCATTGGGATGCGGTGCGAGGGTTGTTGGACGTACGGAAGGAAAGCGATGTCATGCAGCTGGGCAGCGGCATGCCGGACGTCACGTCGACCACCCTCAAACCGTTATGGAAAATCATCAGCCGACAGGGCATGAAGCAGGATATCTCGCTATTGCAATACGGCGGTTTGCTCGGCGTGACGGCGTTGCGCGAGCAAATTGCGCGGCTGGCGGTCGACAGCGGATGCACGCTGAGCACCGACGACATTGTCACCACGACGGGGTGTCAGGAAGCGCTGTTTCTGTGCCTGCGGGCGGTCTGTCAGCCGGGAGACATCATCGCTGTTGAATCCCCGGCGTTTTACGGGATGATGCAGACGCTGAGGAGCTACGGGGTAAAAGTTATTGAAATTCCGACGGATTCGGTCAACGGCCTCAGTCTGGAAGCGCTGGAATTAGCGCTGGATCAGTGGCCGATCAAGGCAGTGTTCGTGGTGCCGAACTGCAACAATCCGCTAGGTTTTATCATGCCGGAGGCGCGTAAACGGGGATTGATGACGTTGGCGCAGCGTTTTGATATCGCCGTGATTGAAGATGACGTCTACGGGGAACTGGCTTACGAGTACCCGCGGCCGATGACCTTGAAGTCGTTGGATGACGATGGGCGGGTGTTGTTGTGTAGCTCCTTTTCGAAGGTTATGGCGCCGGGCCTGAGGGTGGGCTGGGTCGCGCCGGGACGGTATCTCGATCGCGTACTGCATATGAAATACGTGAACAGCGGCGGCGGCGTCATCCAGACACAATCAGCGGTCGCCGAGTTTATTCGTCAGGGTCACTACCTGCCGCACCTGAGGCGCATGCGGGCGCAGTACCAGCGCAATCAGTGTCGCTTCACCAGCTTTGTCCGCCACTATTTTCCCGAGGGGATCTGCGTCAGCCGGCCGCAGGGCGGCTTTTTGATGTGGATAGAACTGCCGGAAGCCTTCGACGGCATCCGTTTGAATCGTCGTCTGGCTGAACGCGATACGCAGGTCGCCGTAGGTTCGCTATTCTCTGCATCGGGGAAATATCGCAACTGTCTGCGTCTGAACTATGCGTTGCCCTGCACAGAGAAAACGGAAAGGGCATTGAAGATGATTGGGGAAGAAATCGAGCGGGAGATGACGCTCGCATGCAGAGCCTGATCCCCTCAGGCCCGAGGAGGAAGAACCGCGATGTCCGGCGTTATAGACATCGCGGCGTATTCACTCGTGATGCGACGGAGTGCGCGACCTTCCCAGATAGCCGTCCCAATCTTTCCATACGGGCTGTAGGCCGACACGGGTTATCGCGTCCGCCACCGCCTCCGGCCGTCGGGCATCATGGGGAGCGAACTGCTCCAGTTCCGGATGGTTGTCGGCGTAGCCGCCCGGCTGCGTTTTGGAGAAGGCACTGACGCTGTTGATGGCGATGGGCACCATATGATCGCGAAAGAAGGGCGATTCACGAGTGGACAGCGATAGCTCCACGTCCGGCGCCAGCAGCCGGAATGCGCAAATTGTCTGCATCAGCTGCGCTTCGTCCATCAGCGAAGCCGGTTCAATACCGCCGGCACACGGTCGCAGGCGTGGAAACGAGAGCGAGAAGCGGCTCTGCCAGTAACGCGGTTGCAGATCGAGTAGGTGCTCCGCCACCATATAGCAGTCCACGCGCCAGCTGTCTGACAGGCCGATCAACGCGCCGAGACCGATCTTGTCGATCCCGGCCATGCCGAGACGATCGGGCGTGGCTAGCCGCCAGGCGAAATCCTGTTTGCGTCCCCGCAGATGATGCCGCGCGTAGGTCGGCGCGTGATAGGTTTCCTGATAGACCATCACGCCGTCCAGACCCAGCGTCTTTAGTTCGGCATACTCTTCCGTCGACAGCGGCTGCACCTCCATCATCAGCGAGCTGAAGTGGGGCCTGACCAACGGCAGCACGCGTCGAAAGTAGTCCATCCCTACTTTGCCCTGATGCTCGCCGGCGACCAGTAGCAGCTGGTCGAACCCTAGCTGGCGGATCGCACGGCACTCCCGCTGTATTTCATCGTCATTCAGGATCTTGCGCTTAATCCGATTGCTCATCGAAAACCCGCAATAGGTGCAGTCGTTGGCGCACAGATTGGACAAATACAGCGGAACGTAGAATCTCACCGTATTGCCGAAGCGCTGGCGAGTAAGACGCTGCGCGCGTTGTGCCAGCGGTTCGAGGTAGCCTGCCGCCGCGGGCGAAATCAACGCCATAAAATCGTCGCGATCGGGCCGATCGGCGTTCAATGCTCGGATGACGTCGGCAGACGTTTTACCGTTGATGCGACAACGGAGGTCGTCCCAGTCGAGCGTCTCCCAGCGGCGATAAAATCCTTCGCTCATGAGCCTGCTCCCGTTTGAGGCTGTTGCAGAAAACCGGTCAGGGGGCTGGTGGCGCTGGCGTGGGATTGACTCGCACCCAAGCCGGACTCCGCCGCCAGCACGCCAGCCTCAACGGCCAGCCGAAAGGCGCGGGCCATGCTGACCGGGTCGCGGGCGACGGCCATCGCCGTATTGACCAGTACGGCATCCGCGCCCATCTCGATGGCCTCGGCGGCCTGACTGGGCGCGCCGATCCCCGCGTCGATGACGACCGGTACCTGTGCTTGTTCGATGATGATCCTGAGGAAGTCGCGCGTTTGCAGTCCCTGATTAGAACCAATCGGCGCTCCGAGCGGCATGACGGCAGCGCAGCCGACGGCTCCAGTCGTTTGCACAGCACCGGATCAGCGCCGCAGTAAGGCAGCACGATAAACCCTTCGTTCACCAGCTGTGCCGCCGCTTTCAGCGTTTCCACCGGATCGGGCAGCAGGTATTTCATGTCGGGATGAATTTCGAGCTTAATCCAATGTGTCCCCAGCGCTTCACGCGCGAGATGCGCGGCGAAGATCGCTTCCTCCGCCGTCTTGGCCCCAGAGGTATTCGGTAGCAGGTGAACGCCCAGCCGTTGTAGGGGAGCGAGAAGCGCGTCGCTGTCGCCGGAAAGGCTAACGCGTTTCATCGCCAGTGTGACCAATTGGGAGCCCGCCGCCTGTAACGCCGCGATCATGATCTCTGCGCTGGCGAACTTACCGGTGCCAGCCAGCAACCGGGATGTGAATGTGGTTCCTGCGATGGTGAGCATTTATCCTCCTGCTATCGCCTGAAAAAGCAAAATGTCGTCCCCGTCCTGCACCTGACAGGCGCTCCAGTCGGGGCGAGGGATAACGATCTGATTGATCGCCAGCGCGGTGCCCGGCTGCAGACGATCCAACTGTTGCAACAGCTGCTCCACGCTGATCGGTTTCGCCAGCATGACGGCTTCCTCATTGATATGAATTTTCATACGGCGCTCCCGCAGACTGGGCAGCCCGAAGCGGGGGAGAGTTGTAAGGTATTCCAGTGCTGCTGGCGGGCGTCGAACAGCCTCAGCTTGCCGTCCAGCGTGGACGACAGTCCGCATAGCAGTTTGATGGCCTCCAGGGCCTGCAACGTCCCCATGACTCCGACAACCGGCCCCAATACGCCGGCGGTGCGGCAGTTGCGAACAGGCTCGGTCGCATCCGGATAAAGGCAGGCGTAGCAGCCGGAAAGATAGGGGGGCGTCAGCACCAGCAGCTGGCCGCCGAAGCCGACGGCGCTGGCGCTGACTAACGGTTTTTCGGCTCGAACGCAGGCGGCGTTGACAGCATGGCGCGTCGCCATGTTGTCGCTACAGTCCAACACCAAATCGACGCGGTTGACCGCTTTAGCCAACGCCTTACCTTCCAGTCGTGTCTGTATTGCCTCGATCGTGATGTCCGGGTTCAGCGCCAACAGCTGGCGCTGAGCCAGCATCGCTTTAGGTTGCGCGATATCTTCAGTGCGGTAGATCACTTGGCGTTGCAGATTGGAGATATGCAGCGAGTCATGATCCGCCAGCAGCAGCCTGCCGACGCCTGCGGCCGCCAGATAGAGCGCACAGGCGCGCCCAGACCACCGAGACCGACCAGCAACACGGTGGCGTCAGCCAGCCTCTGCTGACCCTCGGGGCCGATATCTTCCAGTAACAGCTGGCGGCTATAACGCATAAATGCTCGGTCGTTCAGCATGTTACGCCTCCCGTTTTTCGATCAGATGCAGCAAGGTTGCCGTTGCCTGTCGCCAGTCCGCCGCCTGAGTGATGGCGCTCACGACGGCGATGCTGCCGACGCCTGTCGCCAGTACTGAAGGGACCCGTTCGATGCTGATGCCGCCGATAGCGACCGAGGGAAAACGTCCCGCCAGTTCACTGATATGACGCGCCAGTTCGGCCAGTCCCTGCGGCGATGACGCCATCTCTTTGGTTTGGGTCGGGAAAATATGGCCCAGCGCGATGTAGGACGGGGCGATAGCGACGGCGCGCGCCAGCTCGTTATCATCATGGGTTGAGACACCGAGCCGCAGTCCGGCGCGGCGGATTGCACTCAGATCGGCGGTATCCAGATCCTCCTGACCAAGATGGACGCCATAGGCCTGATGCTTGATGGCCAGCCGCCAGTTGTCGTTGATGAACAGACGTGCCTGATAGCGACGGGCGAGGGTGATCGCCTTGATCACCGCAGGCTCCATCTGGGATTCAGTCTGGTCTTTGATCCGCAGTTGCAGGGTCTTCACGCCCATACGGAGCAGTCGTTCGATCCACTCAACGCGGTCGACCACTGGGTAGAGTCCCATCCGTGATTCCACGGCGGGGAACGTCAGCAGGGGGGCATTCATCAGGCATCCTCCTGCGGAACGTACAGTTCGCTGCCGTGAGCGCGGAATTCGGCCGACATCTGCGCCATGCCGATTTCAATCGGTTGGGCATCCGCCTGTTGTTGCGCGGCGTAGTCCCGGACCTCCTGAGAAATTTTCATGGAGCAAAACTTCGGGCCGCACATGGAGCAGAAGTGAGCCACTTTGCCGGATTCCTGCGGCAGCGTCTCGTCGTGGTAGGCCCGCGCCGTCTCCGGATCCAAAGCCAGGTTGAACTGGTCTTCCCAGCGGAATTCAAAGCGGGCTTTCGACATCGCGTTGTCGCGGATCTGCGCCCCCGGATGACCTTTCGCCAGATCTGCGGCGTGTGCGGCGATCTTGTAGGTGATCAACCCCTGCTTTACATCCTCTTTGTTCGGTAACCCCAGATGCTCTTTCGGGGTGACGTAGCACAACATGGCGCAACCGAACCAGCCGATCATGGCGGCGCCGATGCCGGAGGTGAAGTGGTCATAGCCCGGCGCGATATCCGTGGTGAGCGGGCCGAGAGTATAAAAAGGCGCTTCGTGGCAGTGCTCCAGCTCTTCGGTCATATTGCGGCGGATCATCTGCATCGGGACATGGCCGGGACCTTCAATCATCACTTGAACGTCGTACTCCCACGCGATGTGGGTCAGTTCGCCCAGCGTATGCAATTCGGCGAACTGCGCCTCGTCGTTGGCGTCCTGAATCGAGCCGGGCCGTAGGCCGTCGCCCAGCGAAAGGGCGATATCGTACGCGCTGCAAATTTCACATATCTCGCGGAAATGCGTGTATAGGAAGCTCTCTTTGTGATGCGACAGACACCACTTCGCCATGATGGACCCGCCGCGTGAGACGATGCCGGTCAGGCGTTGAGCGGTCATCGGCACATACCGCAGCAACACGCCAGCGTGGATGGTGAAGTAATCAACGCCCTGTTCGGCCTGCTCCAGCAGGGTGTCGCGGAACATTTCCCAGGTCAGGTTCTCCGCGACGCCGTTGACCTTCTCCAGCGCCTGATAAATGGGTACCGTCCCGATAGGGACCGGGCTATTGCGCAAGATCCACTCGCGCGTCTCATGGATATAACGGCCGGTAGACAGGTCCATCACCGTGTCAGCTCCCCAGCGGGTGGACCACACCAGTTTCTCCACTTCTTCTTCGATGGAGGAAGTGACCGCCGAATTGCCGATATTGGCGTTTACTTTGACCAAAAAGTTGCGGCCGATAATCATTGGTTCGGATTCTGGATGGTTGATGTTGGCGGGAATGATTGCGCGTCCGGCGGCCACTTCCTGACGAACAAACTCAGGTGTGATGGTCTGCGGCAGATGGGCGCCAAAACTCTGGCCGGGGTGTTGCTGGCGCAGGGTCGGGCTAGACACACGCTCGCGCCCCATATTTTCCCGCAGGGCGATGAACTCCATTTCCGGCGTGATGATCCCCCGGCGGGCGTAGTGCAGCTGGGTCACCCGTTGACCGGCCTGCGCGCGGCGCGGATGGGGAAGATGTTCGAAGCGCAGGTGGTCCAGGCCGGCATCGGCTAGACGTTGTTGGGTAAAGCCGGAACTGAGCTGGGATAAGCGTTCGGTGTCGCCGCGTTCTTCAATCCAGGCGGTTCTCAGGCGAGCCAATCCGCGGCGAACATCGGGGACGGCGTCGGGATCGCCATAAGGTCCGGCGGTGTCGTAGACCGGTATCGGCTCATTCGGTTCGTCGCGAGGCGCTTCCCGTTTTCCCCCGAGCCGCGTGGGACTGAGTTGGATTTCCCGCAGAGGGACGCGGATGTCGGGCCGAGAGCCGGTCAGATAAATGCGCTGTGATTGTGGAAAGGCGGTGCCTTGCACCTCGTCGATAAAACGTTGCGCGGAGGCGCGCTGTTCGCGGCGTCCTGAGGGTTTGTTTTCTGTAGACATAGCAAATTCCTGTTTGGATAAAAGGAAACATTGCTTGTCTGGAGTTCGGATGGAGTAATGGAGACGTTTCTTTTTCCCCGGGTGATGACGGCTTTATCTGGGGAAAAGGATAAAAATTACTCTTGTTCCCTTCGCAGGTTTTAACCTGATCAGGTTCCGCGGATCCCGAATTAACGGTCTCAGCCCGCACGCGTTACCGCGATGCTAGGCACTCCGACAAGATGACGCCCGGTGAATGGGGCGAGCTCAATCGCCTACACTCTATGCTGGCAATGCGTCGCTGTCAAAAGCGGAGTACGGCGTTGGGTGAAGGCAACGCGCACGTCTGCTGTAGGACATCAAGCGTTAATACGATAGAAAATGCCTGTTGCTGACAGTGGCTTATTTTCCGCGAAATATGCGATAAAACGTCATTCTTGTGGGTAATTTCATTGAAATACACGATGGCGGGTTGAGCGCGGCGAGGAGACAGAACGGCGGAACGAGTTTCTATGACATGGTATGGTGCATAAGCGTAGAGCGTCTGATTTATATGCATTAATGTTGTCTATATCTACACATCATAGCCATAGACTCGGTGACAGAGGGCGATAGAAGAGATGGAAGTTACGTTAACAGGTGAAGAACTCGGCTGGTGGGTTGTCGGCGAGAACAATCAGATTTGGCTGCCTCAGGGGAGACTGCCGCACGGTTCTTCCATTCAGTGGGGACTCAAAACCCGCCCCGCACGCCAGATTGGCGAATGGCAAGGGGAGCCTGTCTGGCTGGTGCGTCAGACCATGGCTGAAGAGATGGGATCGCTGCGCCAACTGTTGGACATGGAGAGCGGGCTGTTTCAGCTCGCTGGCCGGGGAATTCAGCTGGCTGATTTTTATCGCGCCCACCGTTTCTGCGGCTATTGCGGTCATGAAATGCATCACAGCAAAACCGAGCTGGCCTGTCTGTGCGGCCATTGCCGGGAACGTTACTATCCGCAGATTGCGCCCTGCGTCATCGTGGCGATTCGCCGTGGCACGGACATTTTGCTGGCGCAGCATGTCCGCCACCGGGGCAACATGTACACCGCGTTGGCCGGGTTTGTCGAGTTGGGTGAAACGCTCGAACAGGCCGTGGCCAGAGAAGTCATGGAAGAGAGCAATATTCGCGTTAAAAATCTTCAATATGTGAGTTCTCAGCCCTGGCCGTTCCCCCATTCTCTGATGATGGCCTATATTGCGGAGTATGCCGACGGCGAACTGCGTCACGATCCGTCCGAGCTTCGCGATGCCGCTTGGTTCCGTTACGACAAGCTGCCGATCCTGCCGCCGCCGGGAACCGTGGCGCGACGCCTGATAGAAGATACGGTGGTGATGTGCCGTGAAGCCGACGGCTAATCCGTCTGCGTCATGCGTGTAGCCTGAGGGGAATCAACCCGCTACACTGCCGCCTGAAATACCCAGATCACAGCGACCTACGCGCCTGACGTTCAGGCACCAAAAGGAAAAGATCATGACCGACCTTAAAAACGATCGCTATTTACGCGCTCTATTACGTCAGCCTGTTGATGTCACGCCCGTTTGGATGATGCGTCAGGCGGGGCGTTATCTGCCGGAATATAAAGCGACGCGCGCTCAGGCCGGAGATTTCATGTCGTTGTGCAAGAATGCCGAGCTGGCCTGTGAAGTGACTCTGCAGCCGCTGCGACGCTATGCGCTGGACGCGGCCATTCTGTTCTCCGATATTTTGACGATCCCCGATGCGATGGGATTGGGACTCTATTTTGAAGCGGGCGAAGGTCCACGTTTTCGTCATCCGCTAAGAAGCCATGCCGAGGTCGCGGCATTGCCGATCCCCGACCCGGAACAGGAACTGGGCTACGTGATGAATGCCGTACGCACCATCCGTCGTCATCTGGCGGGCGAAGTCCCGCTGATTGGTTTCTCCGGCAGTCCGTGGACGCTGGCGACCTATATGGTCGAAGGGGGTAGCAGCAAAGCGTTTACCGTTATCAAAAAGATGCTGTTCGCCGAACCGCGCACGCTGCATCTGTTGTTGGATAAGCTGGCGGACAGCGTCATCCTTTACCTGAACGCACAGATCAAGGCGGGCGCTCAGGCGGTCATGATTTTCGATACCTGGGGCGGCGCGCTCAGCGGTCGTGACTATCGCGAATTTTCGCTGCATTACATGCACAAGATCGTCGACGGTTTGCTGCGTGAGCATGAGGGCCGCCGAGTACCGGTGACGCTGTTCACCAAAGGCGGTGGACAGTGGCTGGAAGCGATGGTGGAAACGGGCTGCGACGCGCTGGGTCTGGATTGGACAACGGATATCGCCGACGCTCGTCGTCGTGTGGGCGACAAAGTTGCGCTGCAGGGCAATATGGACCCGTCCATGCTCTATGCGCCGCCAGCTCGCATCGAACAGGAAGTGAGCACTATTTTGGATAGTTTTGGACCGGGCAACGGCCACGTTTTCAACCTGGGGCACGGTATCCATCAGGATGTACCGCCTGAACACGCCGGGGCATTTGTGGACGCAGTACATCGCCTGTCCCGGCCTTATCATCAGGAAAAGGCATGATTGACACTCCGTCTCTACGGGCTGAACAGTTAATCAAGGCGGCTCAGGTCGTCCGTCATGATGCGCTCCCATTCGAACAGCCGGCGTTGATTGCCGGCGCGGATGTCGGATTTGAGCAGGAGGGCACGGTGACTCGGGCGGCGATAGCCATATTGGCGTATCCGTCGCTTGAACTGGTGGAGTATCAGATCGCGCGTATCCCTACGACGATGCCTTATATTCCGGGACTGCTCTCTTTTCGCGAGGCTCCCGCGCTGATGGCGGCGTGGGAATCACTGCGTCACCCGCCGGATCTGCTGTTTGTGGACGGTCATGGTATTTCCCACCCCCGCCGCCTGGGCGTCGCCAGCCATTTTGGGCTGATGGTCGACGTCCCCACCATCGGCGTGGCCAAACGTCGTCTGTGTGGTCAGTATGCTGCGTTAGATGCCGACGTCGACAGTCAGCAGCCGTTGATGGACAAGGGCGAACAGATTGGTTGGGTGTGGCGCAGTAAATTACGCTGCAACCCGCTGTTTGTCTCAACCGGGCATCGGGTCGGTTTGGAAACGGCGTTATTGTGGGTGAAACGCTGTACGCGCGGCTACCGGTTGCCGGAGCCCACTCGCTGGGCCGACGCGGCGGCGTCAAACCGAATTGCATTTCAGCGCTGGCAACATCTGCAAACACTGTAGATAATCGCGCCAGCGTTTTTTAGGAATTCAGGAATAGGGCCGCTGGTCGTTTTTGGCTACACTGCGGTCCGTCACGTTAGAGATAAAACATGTTACGTAATCCCATTCATTTGCGTCTGGAGAAACTGGAAAGCTGGCAGCATGTCACTTTCATGGCGAGCCTCTGTGAACGCATGTATCCCAACTACCATGAGTTCTGCCGCCAGACGGAATTTGGCGATGCGCAGGTCTACCGTCGCATCCTCGATCTGATTTGGGAAACACTGGTGGTCAAAGATGCTAAGGTTAACTTTGACCTTCAGTTGGAAAAGCTGGAGGATGCGGTTCCATCCGCTGAAGACTATGATCTTTACGGGGTCTACCCAGCGATTGATGCTTGTATCGCTTTAGGGGAGTTAGTTCACTCTCGCCTGAGCGGCGAAACGCTCTCGCATGCTATCGTGATTAGTGAAACCTCCATCAGGACGGTAGCCATGTTGGAGATGACTCAGGCTGGCAGAGAAATGACGGATGAGGAACTCAAAGTCATTCCTGCCATTGAAGAAGAATGGGATCTCCAGTGGGAGATCTTCCGCCTGTTGGCGGCCTGTGAAGAGCGTGATATCGAGCTGATCAAAGGTCTTCGCGCGGACTTGCGCGAGGCGGGAAGCAGCAATATTGGGATAAATTTATATCAATAACCGGTAAAACGTGATTTAAGGTCTTAAATGGCCGCTCTAAGGGCTTCACACCGCACCCCGTCTGGTCTACATTTGGGGGGCGTAAAAAAAGTGGCTGTCGGTGCGTATATGCAGGAGAGTGCTTTAATGGCATTTCCGTCGCACTCGATGCTTAGCAAGCGATAAACACACTGTAAGGATAACTTATGAATAAGACTCAACTGATTGATGTAATTGCTGACAAGGCTGACCTTTCCAAGACCCAGGCTAAAGCTGCATTGGAAGCTACTCTGGCGGCAATTACTGAGTCTCTGAAAGAAGGTGATGCAGTACAATTAGTTGGTTTTGGTACTTTCAAAGTCAATCATCGTAATGAGCGCACTGGCCGCAACCCGCAGACGGGTAAAGAAATCAAAATCGCAGCTGCCAACGTGCCTGCATTTGTTTCCGGTAAAGCACTGAAAGACGCTGTAAAATAAGCGCATGCTAAGAAAAGGTTTGAACAGAGGGGCGATTTCGCCCCTTTTGCTTTTTCTTAAACGTACCGCGATTGGGAGCGTAGCCGCCCTGGTGGTTTCCTGCAGCTCCCACTCGCCCCCCTCTGCGTTGTATGCCGGGGGATACCTTTCTGACCGTGGCGTTGTGCGCGTGTGGCGCAAAGATGACCCGGCTCAGCAGCAAACGGCACTGATGACGGTCTTCAGCCCGTTTAATGGTCACAGCACCCAAATCACCCGATACCACTTCCAGCAGAACGCCGTGCGGGAAATCATACAAAGCAAGAGCGCGCCTGACAAAGAGGACGTGCGTTTGCGTTTTGATGCCAAAGGCGCCGTCAGCTATATGCAGCGTCAGCTACCCGACCGCCGCGAGCCCTTATCCGATGATGATGTCGCGCTGTATCAGTTTGATGCGGGCAGGCTTCTGGAAATGAGCGACGTCATGCGCACGGGGAACGTTCAATTGAAGCAGGGACAGTGGCAGGACGGGGTGGCAGTGACTTGCGACGGTCAACGCATTCGTCCGAGTCTGGACCGCAGAGCTTCGCAACGCATCGCACAGCGCCAGCAGCGATCTTCCGTACCGTTAAGCATTGCCTGGCTGGAGTCGCCGGAAGGGACGCAGCTTCTGCTGGTCGCCAATGAAGATTTTTGTCGTTGGGAGCCCACGGTGGATTCACTACAGAGTGACTAAGAACGGCGCGAGTTAAAGCGAGCCCCCGCAAGAAGGCTCATTCATCATGCTAAGACATCAGGAGTGCGACTGTTCCCGGTCGATAGCGCGATAACCGATATCGGTACGACAGAAAGACCCTTCCCAACGAATCCCTTTCGCCAGCGCATAGGCATTACGCTGAGCGTCTTTCACGCTTGCGCCCAGCGCCGTCACGCAAAGAACTCGTCCACCGTTGGTCACCACGTCATTGCCCTTCAGCGCGGTGCCGGCATGGAAGACTTTGCCGTCTGCCGTTTCCGACGTTCTCAGACCGGAAATGGTGTCGCCTTTGCGATAATCAGCCGGATAACCCCCAGCGGCGAGAACGACACCCAGAGAAGGACGCTCATCCCACTCGGAACGCTGTTCATCCAGCTTGCCATCACACGCCGCCAGGCAAAGCGCGACCAGATCGGAGCGCATACGCAGCATAATCGGCTGCGTTTCCGGATCGCCGAAGCGGCAGTTGAATTCGATGACCTTGGGTTGACCGTCGGCGGAGATCATCAGTCCTGCATAAAGGAAGCCGGTGTAGACGTTTCCTTCCGCGGCCATGCCTTGTACGGTCGGCCAGATAATCTGGTCCATCACGCGCTGGTGAATCTCGTCGGTGACGACCGGAGCCGGAGAGTACGCCCCCATACCACCGGTATTGGGGCCGGAGTCGCCGTCACCCACGCGTTTATGATCCTGGCTGGTGGCCATCGGCAGCACGTGCTCGCCATCGACCATGACGATAAAGCTGGCTTCTTCGCCATCCAGGAACTCCTCAACGACGACGCGGTGACCGGCATCGCCAAATGCATTACCGGCCAACATATCCGTCACGGCATTTTCGGCTTCTTCCAACGTCATGGCGACGATGACGCCTTTACCGGCGGCCAGTCCATCGGCCTTAATGACGATAGGCGCGCCTTTTTCCCGGATATAAGCGATAGCCGGTTCAATGTCGGTGAAGTTCTGGTATTCCGCCGTGGGAATATGATGACGCGCCAGGAAGTCTTTAGTGAACGCTTTAGAACCTTCGAGCTGCGCCGCGGCCTGTGTTGGGCCGAAGATGGGAAGTTGCGCTGCACGGAAAGCATCGACGATACCGATGACCAACGGCGCTTCCGGCCCAACGATAGTCAGACCAATGTCGTTTTGCTTCGCAAAGTCGACCAGCGCCGGAATATCTGTTGCGGCGATGTCGATGTTTTCCAGCGACGGTTCCAATGCGGTGCCCGCATTGCCGGGCGCGACGAAAACCTTATCCGCCAGGGGAGATTGCGCTGCTTTCCAGCCAAGCGCATGTTCGCGCCCGCCGTTGCCGATAATTAAAATATTCATGGTGAGTCTTGCTCCGGATTAATGGCGGAAATGACGCATGTCGGTAAATAGCATCGCAATGCCGTTCTCATTGGCGGCGGCGATCACTTCGTCGTCGCGGATGGAACCGCCTGGCTGAATAACGCAGGTAATGCCTACGGCCGCGGCGGCATCAATGCCATCCCGGAAGGGGAAGAAGGCATCGGACGCCATGACGGAGCCTTCGACCACGAGTCCTTCATCCTCAGCTTTGATACCGGCGATCTTGGCGGAATAAACCCGGCTCATCTGTCCTGCGCCGATACCGATGGTCATGTTGTCGCGGGCATAGACAATGGCGTTAGACTTGACGAACTTCGCCACTTTCCAGCAGAACAGCGCATCGCGTAGCTCCGCTTCAGTAGGCTGACGCTCCGTCACCACCCGTAATTGTAAGGCGTCGACCATGCCAAGGTCGCGATCCTGCACCAGTAAACCGCCGTTGACGCGTTTGAAATCAAGGCTGGGTACATGCTGTTGCCATTGTCCGCAGGTGAGTACCCGGACGTTCTGTTTGGCGGCGGTCACCTGCAACGCAGCGTCGCTGACCGACGGCGCGATAATCACTTCGACGAACTGACGACTGACGATGGCCTGTGCTGTGGCCTCGTCCAACTCGCGGTTGAATGCGATGATGCCGCCGAATGCTGATGTCGGGTCGGTTTGGTAGGCGCGTTCATAGGCGTCGAGAATCGAGTCGCCAATAGCCACACCGCAAGGGTTGGCATGTTTGAGGATGACGCAGGCAGGTTCAGCAAATTCTTTAACACACTCCAGCGCTGCGTCGGTATCAGCGATGTTGTTGTATGACAGCGCTTTGCCTTGCAACTGGGTCGCGGTGGCGACTGACGCTTCCTTTATCTCTTCTTCTATATAGAAGGCGGCCTGCTGATGGCTGTTCTCCCCGTAGCGCATATCCTGCTTTTTGATGAAGTTGAGGTTCAGCGTGCGAGGGAAGTGGCCGGCGGGGCGAGACGTATCCCCATGATAAGCAGGAACCTGGGTGCCGAAGTAGTTGGCGATCATGCTGTCGTAGGCGGCGGTGTGTTCAAATGCTTTGATCGCGAGATCGAAACGGGTTTCGTACGTCAGCGATCCTTCGTGCGTATCCAGCTCATTGATAATAGAGGCATAGTCGCTGCTTTTTACCACGATGGCGACATCGTTGTGGTTCTTGGCGGCTGAACGCACCATCGTGGGTCCGCCGATATCGATGTTCTCAACAGCGTCGGCCAACGTGCAGTTCTCTTTTGCGACCGTTTGGGCAAACGGGTAAAGGTTCACAACGACCATATCTATCGGCTGGATATCATGTTGCGCCATGATGGCGTCGTCTTGGCCTCGGCGGCCGAGAATCCCACCGTGAACTTTGGGATGCAGCGTTTTGACTCGTCCGTCCATCATCTCTGGAAATCCGGTGTAATCCGACACTTCCGTCACGGGTAACCCGGCGTCGGCCAGTAGCCGTGCGGTGCCGCCCGTAGAGAGTAGCTCCACGCCACGTTCAGACAGCGCTTGAGCGAATTCAACAATACCGGCTTTGTCAGACACACTGAGCAAAGCACGACGGAGAGGACGATTTTGTTGCATGATGATGTGATCCCTTGGCTAGGTTCGTATTCAGAGAGCGTTATGTGAATATTGCTGATCAAAAGCTTCAGTCAGGGCGTTGAGACGAATATTCAGCTAATGCCCCCCGCAACCGGGGTCCGGTTTTCAGGGGGGAAATTGTAGCGAAAACGATTGCGTGATGCTTGTCAAATTTCAGCGTTTGCCACATCTGTGGATAATTCTGTGCAAAAAAAGGTATAAGGCGGCCTTTTGCTGTGGAATGCAGCAAACGATGAAATTTGTGATAAATACCGGTTGCGGGCTGAAAGGAAGTCCCTATAATGCGCTCTCACTGACACGGCAC
>NZ_LUTN01000025.1 GCF_002111595.1 Lonsdalea britannica | reverse complement strand
GGGAAGTGCGCAAGAAGTTGCGCAGATTTGGCAATGATTCTACTGCTGATCGTTATGTAATCGACACCCGCTTATTTATTAGGCGGAGAAGCGATTGTATAGGCTAGCCTTTGCCATCTACGGTATCCGTCAAACCATCCGCATTAATACTCCTGAGTAAATGCCACTTCGCCCCGCAGGGACTGTCCCGCGTGGAAGCGAGACAGATTATCTATCAGCAGTCGCGCTAACAGCGCGGCGACCATTGGACCCGCCACATGCGGGCTCAGCGTCAGACGGGGAGCCTGCCAGAAAGGATGCGATTCGGGTAATGGCTCTTGCTATATACATCCAGCACCGCGCCCGCAATTCGCCCCTCCTGCAAGGCGGAGAGCAGATCCGCTTCCACCACCGCCGTCCCGCGCCCCACATTGATAAATAACGCAGATGATTTCATCGCAGCGAACAGTTCGGCGTTATAGATATCCGTTGTTCGGACTGTATCTGGCAGCAGATTAATTACGTAGTCGGCACAAGCGACCTCGCGCGCCAGGTCACCCAACCCTGCCACACGGTTGAAATGGGGCAATGACCGCGGCGTATTAACGATGCCGGACAGTTCGACGCCGAAGGGCTGTAGGAAGGCGGCCACCTCACTACCGATGTCTCCGGCTCCGACGATCAGTACCTGTCGTCCGGCCAAAGAGCCGGGTAGACGTGGCTGCCAGCGACGCTGGCGCTGATGCTCGCGTCGTTCTTCCAAATGCAGCTCGTGACGAAGTAGATATGCCAGTACATATTCGGCAATCGGCTGGCCGAATACCCCCACCGCACGGCTCAGCCGGTAGTCGCGCGGCAATCCTTCCGCAAGATAAGGTTTAAAACCAGCCCACGTAGATTGCAGCCACTGCGGATGAACCCCCTGCGCCAACAGGCCGACAACCTGCTTCGGCTCACCCACCCAAATGTCGTACTGCGCCGCCTGAGCGACGGAGCCATCGGAGGTCACCAATTCAATGTCCGATGCCGCATCGCGCAGAGCGCCTTTGATTTCATCCGCGCGTGAGTCCAGTACCAGCATAGAGGTCATCGTTAGATTCCTTATAAAGAGAAGGGAAACGTCTTTACCATTAGGGCAATAGCACAGAGGTGGCGGCAATCACACGCCCGCTCATCAAGTCCGGCGAGAGTAACCATGTCCGCGTAAAGCGAAATACGCCGTCACTAGGCTGACCATTAAAGCGCCCGGAAATACGGGTTTTCACGGAAACAATGACGACGTTGTCTTTAATCAGAATTCGCTCATCCGTTGTCTGCAGATCATGGAGCTCGATAAGCCCTGACCGATGCGCGCCGAGATCGTCGCTTCGTCCCAGCATCTTTCCCACATGAGTGACGAATAGCAGTTCCTTATCCAGCAGCGTTTCCAACGCCGCGACGTCCGAATCTAACATCGCCTGTCGCAAAAGTATTTCCCACCGTCGAACGCGCGCGATGATAGCTTCCTGCATCTCCCCCTCCGCATAAGAACGAACAACGCCACTAGGAGTGCGAACATCAACATACACACCCGCATTTGTGGTGAAAAACACCTCAGACCTTATGTCATAAAAGCCGGGGAAACCAGCGTATCCTTGTCATCGATACGTCAGTTCATCGCGCTTTTTTGACGTGGGAAAGACCTGAAAATTAGCCAACACGCAGGTGTTAACGAATCGGTGCTGACGGATGAAGGGAGCAATACGATGGGAACCGTCACGCCGAAAAACGCTGGACGTGACGGTTTAGTGCATAGCTTACAGTTTGAAGATAGCCGCTTGCCAAGCCTGTAATGTCAGATGATCGGAGCCCGCCGAGGCGGCCTCTTCCGGACGGTTGCTGATGACGGGTTGAACAATTTTTTTGCCTGCCGGCAACGACCAGTTCTGCGTCTCCCGCGAGAAGTTGATGGCGATGAGATACTGTTCATCTTTTAAAGTGCGGGTGTAAACGAACAGGTTCGGATGCTCCGGCGCCAGATCACGATACTCTCCATGGACCAGCGCGGGAGTGTGACGCCGCAGCGCAATCAGTTGGCGATGATAACCGTAGACCGAATGATTGTCGTCGACCTGAGTCGCCGCATTAATTTTCGTATAGTTGGGATTCACCGCTAGCCAAGGCTTACCGGTCGTAAACCCGCCCTGAGGCGCAGAACTCCACTGCATCGGCGTTCTGCCGTTATCACGTGAGGTCTGACGCACATTATCCAAAAACTCTTTCGACGACACTTTTCCGCCTTCCACCAACGCCTTCCACAATCCCCGGATTTCTACATCTTCGAAATCCGTCTCGCGGGTGAAAGGATAATTGGTCATGCCCAGCTCTTCCCCCTGATATAGGAATGGCGTTGCTCGTTGGGTCATCATGAGCGTTGCCAACGCTTTGGCGGACACCTCCCGCCATGCATCGCTGTCATCCCCAAAATGGGACACCGCGCGCGGAAGGTCATGATTACTTAGGAAGCTGGTGTTCCAGCCTGCTGCCCCGGAGCGGTCAATTTTATCGAACGCGGTTTTGAGTTGCGGCAAGGTCCAGTCCGTCTTACGCCAGCCATCACGGTCGAGGCGTACAACGTCAAAGTGGAACAGCATATTTAATTCCTGGCGATCCGTGTCGACGAACTTAGGCGTATCCTCAAACGTGACCCCGTAGGCCTCGCCCACGCTCATGGCGTTATAAGGCGCCAGAACTTCTCGATTCATCTCATGTAGATATTCATGGACACGCGGTCCGGTGGCGAAAACATTTTGCGGCTGGGCCAGCTGCTGCGGGCTTAAATCAGGCAGACCTGGCTGCTTGGAAATAAAAGGGATCACGTCCATGCGAAAACCGGCAACACCCTTATCCAGCCAGAAGCGCATAACGTCATAGACCTCTTGGTGAACCTTTTTATTTTCCCAGTTCAGGTCAGGCTGTTTCTCGGCAAAATAGTGCAGATAATATTGGCCCGTTTGATCGTCTTTTTTCCAGGCCGAACCACCGAAGAAAGAGGGATAATTATTCGGCACTTTACCATCGCGTCCATCTCGCCAAATATAATAGTCGCGGTACGGATTATCCTTCGACTTGCGACTCTCTTGGAACCACTGATGTTCATCACTGGTATGGTTCACCACTAAATCGATAATTAAACGCATATTGCGGCGTTTAATTTCACTCAGCATGTGGTCGAAATCGTTCATCGTACCGAACTCTTTCATGACCTTTTTATAATCTCTAATATCGTAACCATTATCCGCATTCGGGGAATCAAAATGCGGACTGAGCCAAATCACATCAACGCCGAGGTTTTTTAAATAATCCAATTTCTCGGTAATACCGTTGAGATCGCCAATACCGTCTCCGTTGCTGTCATTAAATGAACGGGGATATATTTGATAAACGACAACCTCTTTCCACCATTCACGATTTTTCTTCTCTTCGGCGGCATCAACGGGCTGAGAAAGCACTACGGATGACACCGTTGCGGCCAGCATACACATAGGTAAATTCGACATCGTTCCCTTCCCTATCAGTGATTGTGTTTTAGTTGTGTAAGAAATATTTATGATTAAAAGATGGCATCTTCCGGCACAGCAAACGACTACGAATCTTTTATTGTGTGAGCAGCTTCACAAGCAAAAATAAGGCCTACAACAGCGTTGCGATAGAAAAATAGACCCGCATCATATTTAAAGGTTCTAATGACCAATTAAAAAATCAGATCATTTTTATTGCCAACATGAGACAAATAAAAGAATGGGAAAATTTAATTCACCGTGGCAATAATTTCTCTTGCGCAATATCTCCCACTCAATGATTAATGCCAGGGATTTTCAATGGCGTTGTATGGCTTTAGATAAAAGAGTGGTAAAACGCATGCCCACGCCGAATAACAACGGTCTGATTAGGTTAATTCAATATTCATTGATGCGGATAGTTCTTCAAAGCGGCCTCATTCCATGCAGACGTTATTTCGTACAACGCCAATTTACGGCGCAGGGAGAAAAATATGTCGAACACGATCCCTTCAGATGAGACGCGGTGCGTCTCTCATCCCGACACCGTGGTGGACGGTTTCGCGGGTTTTTCCGTTCCGGTTTATCGCGCCTCGACCATCGTCTACTCCGCCGGTCAAAGAATTGGCTCAGAACGTCCTGTCTCAATTCGGCGTTATCTGCGAAGTTTATGATCCTACCGATCTCGCTGACATGAAAAAGCGTCTGCGCTCCGGAGTCACCCAACGGGTCTGGGTTGAATCGCCGGGGTCGACCTCACAGCATCACGAATAACGGCAAGCGGGTCATAGTTTGGGGCCTCTGACCGGACAGATAGCGCACCTCCCAATGAGGCCATGATAGCCATCATTGCCCAGGAATACGCAAACCAACACACTTTGGATCAGCTAGATGACCCATACATAGATCACCAGAATGATTAACGTCCAACCAGATATCTTATTGATCAACTCTATTTTTCTAGAACTTAAATAATGCCCTGCGATATGCCCCAGCGCCATCCAGGGTATCAATGAGATGATGGAAGAGATGAAAAAAAGGACAGCATAAACGACGATGTGTTGTCGGTATGCGCCTGCGACAAAAGAACTATAGGAAAGAATAGCGAACAACCAAGCCTTATAGCTCAATGGATGAATAAGTAATCCACTGGCGAAAGAGAGCGTCGGTTTATTTGCTTCTGAGGGCAAGTCAGGACTGGATCGAATAATCTGATAGCTTATCCACAACAAATAAATCGAGCCTAATATTTTCAGAAGATACATAATTCTTTCATCTTCCTGAGCTCCCGATAAATAAATATATGCACTGGCGTAAAGAACCACACCAAAACCCGTCGTAATACCGAGGGAAAAAGGAATCGTTTTCTTCCAATCGCTTTTTGATGACTGGCTGAATATCGCGATATTAGCCGGTCCTGGAGTAATACTGGCGACGAAAGAAAAAATGAAGAAAGCAATGTAGTTATAAATTTCCATATTCGACATCTCTAATTTTGATACTAAAGCGCTGACTGGCATCTAAGCCGTTTTCACTTTCAACAAGTTGACAAAAAATCACGACAATCGCACTAAATGATAATTACCTCAGAATAATACGAAGAATGAACAGCAGAGAGGTCATCATCAGATTCCTTATCGAGTAGAGGGGACGCATCGTTGTCCGGGGGCTATCGCACGCCATGCGTCACAAGCCGCCTCGTTCATGTGAGAAGGCGCACGCCATCGAAAGATGGCCAGAAGACAACAAGCATGAGAGCGCTTGCGCGTTCTGAGAGCGGCAAACGTCTTAAACCTTATGCCATTAACGCCGGGGAGACCAGAGCCGCTTCGGCGTCACGTACGCCCCCGGCAGGCAGGCGGAGACAGGACACGGGCGGGAAGAGAAAAGCGGGAACGCAGAGCGGTCACGGTCGGACCGACGGCGGCGACGCCGCAGTCGGTCGCGCGCGCTTACAGATAATTCAAGGTAAAGGTTACATCGCCGTTGGCGGTGCCTGCGGTGACGCTGCTTTGCGTCGCGATATATTGACCATAGAACACCAGTTGCGCATTGCTGGCGCCGGCAGTGAGCGGATATTGCTCGCTGGCGTTGCCAAGCGGGATGCGTTGACGATCCTTATCCAGAATGGCGATCCCCACGTGCGTCGCGGTGCTCCCCGAGTTGAGCGCCAGCAGCGTCGAATCGTTCGTATCCGCCGTGCCGGAGAAGGTGGCGGTGACCGAAGACGCCGCCGAACCGCAGCTTTCCAAGTTCACTACGAATCGCACCGGGGCCGCGCCTGTCTTATTGACGGCGAACTGCTTGGTCGCCAGCGTGCCCATATTCACGGTTTGCTCTTGCGACCCCACGCTGACCGCACAGCTGTTGGACAGCAGCGTCGCGCTGAACTGGAGGTTGGTCGATCCCAGATCCGCGCGAGCGGACGGTAAACATCCCCACAGCCCAACGGCCTGCGCGATGAAAGCGGCGGTGGCGAGACGGCAAAAATTATTCGGCGACATGAATATTATCCCTCCCTTAATCGAAATCGACGCGCAGGTAGGCCAACGCGGTGACGACGCCCGCCTGCGGCGTATTGCCGGTCACACTGACCGGATAAGCTTTCACCGTGACGTTGGCGCTTTGATTACCGTCCAGCGTGAAAGGCAGTACGCTGGAGATATCGTTAGGCGTCAGCGCACTGTCGCTGCTATTGGTCACGACAAAACCGACGTCGCTGTTATTCGAGACAATCGCTTTGCCCGACACCGTATCGGCCTGCACGCGCAGCGACAAATTGGACTGGGCCTCAATGCCATTGCAGGCAATCGCGATCGTGCGGGTCACGGCGCTGACGCCGTCAGGCTTGGCACCCGCGGTTTTGAACGCGCCGGTGGAGATATTGCCGAAGTCGATGGAGACCACCTGTCCAGCATTCAATTCACAGCTTTGCGGCACCGTCACCGTGCCGCTCAGGTATCCGACCACGAGCGGAGAGCCGGTGCCCTGTCCCGTTCCGCCCTGATTGCCGTATAAGTAAAAAATCGGGATAGACGGCAACGTCGTCATGCCGACAAACTTGCGTTTAATACGGAAACTGACCTGTACACGACTGCCCGTCGTCGCCGTCCCGCCGCACTTACCATTGCAGTTATTTGATAAGTCGGTAAACGGAACATTATGGTAAGTACTACCGCCGGAAGCGTTGTAGACATACATCTGCGAGGCAACCTGCAAATAATCATTGCCGGTGATGTCGTACCAGTTGGCGGAGCCGTCCGAGAAAGAGTAACTCAGCGCCGAACCGGCCTGAGCGGTGTAGTAAACGGTGTCTTTGTTATTGCACCCCCCGCTGATCACATAGGAGCCGCTGTCCGACTTCTGATTCCAGCCAGTGGTGTAACCGACATAGTTTTGCTGCGAGGAAAAATTGAAATTAAAGTCATAATTCACTGGCGAGCCAGTTGCCGTATTACACAACGTGGCAAAGGTTGTCGGGGAAAAAAAAACGCCCGCCGCCAAACATAGCCATCCAAGCTGTTTTTTTACGCGTTCGATGAGTGTCGCCACCGTCAGGTTCATCACTATTCGTCCTTATCGTCGTTATCTTTCAGTCTGCGGGAGATGCATCACGTGATTGCCGTTCCCGGCAAGAAAGCAGGACGGCGATTCCCGTCCCGTCAATGCCCAGCCCTATGGGAGCTCTGAGCATGAAGTCGCCGCGCCGGCGCATGTCGTTATGGCTAAAGACAACGATGCTCCCGCCGTTCGTACATCATGGGCGCGGTCTTTTCCCTATGCGTTTTCAGACGCGGTTACTGATAGGTCAGTGTGAAAGTCGCGTCGCCATTGGCCGTACCCGCAGTCACGCTACTCTGCGTCGCCACGTACTGGCCGTAAAACACCAGTTGCACGCTGCTGGCATTGGCGGTCAGCGCATACTGCTCACTGGCGTTGCCAAGCGAGATGCGGTTGCGATTTTTATCCAAAATCGCAATCCCGACGTTGGCTGCGGTGCTGCTGCTGTTCAGCGCCAGCAGCGTCGCATCATCTTTATTCGCCGTACCGGTGAAGGTGGTGGAGACGGCGCTGGCGGACGCGCCGCAGTTCTCCAGATCGAGGGTGAAACGCACTGGCGTCAGCGCTCGGGAGCCTCCTTCAAAGAACTGTTTCGTCGCCACCGAGCCAAGATTGACCGTTTTGTCCTGCGAAGCAGTACTGACCGAACAGGTGTTCGACGTCAGATTGCCATTGATCTGGATATACGAGTCATAGGCGGAGGCAACCGGCGAACCGGCCATGATACTGAGCGCCACGCTCCCCAGAATTACTCGATAAATTGTCATAATGGCCTCACTGATAGGAGAACGTCACACCGACCAGACCGTTGGCCGTTCCCGCGGTCATATCGCCGGTTCGCACATATCTGAACATGAGCGGAACCGTCACAGACTGCCCTGAGTGGAAATATCGGCGATGGTGAACTGGTTGGTGTTCCCCTTACTGGAGTCGTCCGGCCCCAGACTCACCGGCGTGGAGCTGCCGTTATAATACGCCTGAATGCCGATGCCTTTAGCCGTTGAGCCGCTGGTAAGCCCGATGATGTTGCTGGTATTCGCGGTATTGCTCTGGTCGGAGATCGTCGCCGCCACGTGGATGCCCGTATCGCAGGACAACCCGATAGACGTCGATTTCGCCGCCGACTGGCTGCCCACGGAGGGCAGGTTGCCGGTAGAGACATTCCCCATGTCAATCACGCGATTCGCGCCGGACTGCACGGTACAACCGGTCGCGGCAACGGTAATCTGGGTCTGGGCGATTTTGATGTATGCGGAGTCGGTAGCGGAGCCGTCGGAGCCATAACATTGCACGATCGCAATATTCTGCGCAGCCAACGTTGTCGTCCCGGTCTGTAAGTGACCGGTGGTTTTGACCAACGTGACCTTACCGTAGCCGCCGATGCCGTTATACGGCACGGTGTTGGTCCCCGGGGCCGGATACCACTGGTTTTGCGTCGTCGTCAGCGCGGAATAGTTCGTGGCGTTCGAATCCTTCACGCCCACCACCAAGCCGATGCCCGGCGTGCCCGAGTCGTAAATAATGTAATTCACGCCGTTGATAGTCGTCGTTAATCCCGTGTTGGGACGTACGGCGGAGACATAAGCTTTGGCCGTGGCCTTGCTTGAGTTGTTACACATATAGACGTTTTTGTTGCTCGCCGACCAAGCCGGGCCGATCTGCTGACCGACGGACACGTCATCCGCCGGGCCGGTATAGCTGATTGCCCCGCTGAAAGTCAGCGTCAGATCGCTGCCGCATTCACCGATAAGGGGAAAAGCCAGTAAGGGCAACATGATAGAAAGCCGTTTCAGCCACCCAGCTCTTCTAGCCGTCCGAAGCGATTTCGATGTTGTTAATTGACGCATTATTGGCACCTCACTTTGGCATAACTAATCGCTTTCGTTGCACTATCATCCGGCAGTGAATAAGGAACAACGCACTGTTCAGTCGTCGCATCGCCCCACTTCACGTTGAGTTTGCCCGTGGACGGCAAACCGGATAAATAGACCTGGCCATTATCGCCGACGATGCTGTCGGAGCGGCCGTCATTAGTTGAAACCGCAGACCCGAACGGCATCGGCTGCCCGTCAGACCGGATCAGCGTCAGCAGCGCGCGTGAACCGATGTGCGTTTTGAATTCGGCGCGCACCAACGCCCCTTGAGTCGGCACCACGTTCACAACGGCGTCATCCAGATCGGCGTTATCCTTCAGCGTGGCGGTATCAAGAGCAATACGGTTGCGGTGGTAGGTCATCGCGTAGGGAATGACAGCGTAGCCGCGCCAGTCGGTGCTCACACCGGTCACGCTTTCTACGTTAACGCCGCTGGCGCCCGGCGCTTTAATCAATACGTTGGTGGCCCCCAGCGGCTGGCTTAGCGTGAGGCCGCTGTCATGCGCCACAATGCCGCCGCTCAGGCCGTAGTTGACCTGACGGTATCGCTTGCCGTAGTTGTAGCCAACGTTGGAGTTGCCGTGGCGTCCCTGATAATTCAGGTTCGCATAGCCGCTGCCGCCGACACCGTGATTGCCGTAGCCTTGCAGCACGCTGTAGTTCAGGTTGTTATCTTCCAACAACGTGCCGTTAATACCGGCCTGATGCGTTGTCTGTCCGTGCCAGTCGGTATTCGCCGCATAGGTGGCATAGGCCGCGTTACCCGAGCGGGTGATATCCGACTCTTTGCCGCCGCCGGACAACCATTGTCCAATAGGAATGGAAACGTTGAAGGCGGCGCGTTTGTCTGGCTCCACCAGTCCGGGACTTTTGTTGTAGTTGAAGGACAGGCTGTAACTCACCCCCTTCAAGTGACCGCTGTACCCCAACTGCCACAATGAGTTGGTGTCATTGGTACGCCAGTAGGTTTGGCGGCTGCCGCTCAGGAAAACAGATCCGTAATCGCCGAGCTGCTGGGTGATGTTGACCTGAATACGCCCTTTACGGTTGTAGTTAAGGTTGTAGTAATTGTTGTACTCCACCGTTGGGTCGATCAGTCCGTCATCGGTATCGTAGTTCGTGCCAACCATGCGGCGATAGCTGGTTTCATCGAGCGTGTAGTAGCCCTGCGTGGAGTAGCGGTAGCCCAGTAGCTGGAAGTTGGTGCCGACGGTGTTCAACGACTTGGCGTACAGGAAGCGCATTGACTGCCCTTGATGACGGCTGTCATCCGCCAGCTTACTGTATGCTTGAGTGACATCCGCCGACAGCGCGCCCCAGTCCCCGAGGTTTTTACCGGCGCCGATCGCACCCGCCTGATATTTCTTCGCCACCTGCGTACCGCCATACAGCGTGAAGCCGCCGGGCAGACCCCAGATCGCCGTACCTTGCCCGAACTCGGGCTTTTCCTGCTGGGTATAGTTGCTGCGGTATTTACCTGCGGTCACCGCGTATTTCACGCGCCCTTCGCGCTGTAATACCGGCACCGCCGAGTAGGGCACGCTGAAGGTGCTGGAGCTGTTGTCGCTTTCCGTCACCGTGACCACCATATCCCCGCTGGAGGAGGTCGGGTAAAGGTCGGTGATGGCGAATGCGCCCGGCGCAACGTAAGACTGATAAATGATAAAGCCGTTCTGCCGGATCGTGACGCGGGCGTTGCTTTTCGCGACGCCGCGGATGGTGGGGGCGAATCCGCGCATGCTGTCCGGCAGCATATTATCGTCTGACGCTAGCTGCGCGCCGCGAAAGCCCAACGTATCGAACACATCGCCCGGCGTATTGCTGTCGCCTAGGGTAAGTTCGCCTTTAAGCGGAATAATCGCGTGCTGTAAATACGTATTAATATGCTGCCAGTCGCGCGTATGCCGCCCCTCAAAGCTGTAGTAGCTCCAGGTGGAGTAATCCCGCAGGCGCCATCCGCGCCAGTTAAGGCCGCTGTTCAGATTGAGGAAGTAGTTGTTGCTGTCGTCGTCGCCGGAGCTATTGCTACCGGTGAAGTCATAGTTCAGCAGCGCGGCGGAGATGCCGTCATCCCACTGTTCCGGCGGAATGTAGCCGCGGCCGCTGTTATTGAGCGAAGCTTGAGGCAGGCTGATATTCAGGCGTTGCAGTTCGAAATCAAACGTTATATGGGAGTCGGGGATGATGCGCGTCAGCGCTACGCACTCCTGCCCCGCGCTACCAGCGGCGGCCGGGAAGGCCGACATGTTGACGTTGAGCGACTCAACCTGCGAGTGGGTAATGCAGGGCACCAGCCCCGTATCGTCCGACTCGTGTTCGAGCGGCGTTACACCAGCGGCTGTCGGTTTGCGCGCATCAAACCGGATATTCCGTGTTTCGACGAATTCATCGTTCACATAGACATCGACGTGATAGACCCCCGGCACCTGCCCTTTTCCCTGCTCGAACCGCGACAAATCCGCCACCGCCGAAGGATCGCTGGATAAGAACGCCGGGTTAAAGAATAGTTCGGCATAAGCGCCGGCCGAAGGTAATGCTACGCATAACGCGATCGCCCGGCACAGCGGCGACAACCGCCATAACGGCGTGGCGCGCGACTGTCTGAAATGGGGCTTCCGATATAATGGCCGCATATGAAAAACTCCTGAAAAAAAAACTCCTGAAAAAAGTGACGGAAAGCAACCTGAAGGGTATGCACCCTCCTTTTTCATGCCCGGTTCGCGATTTGCCGTTCACTGTTCGGCGCTATTGCATGACGCCGGTAACGCGAGCGCTGTTGGCCCCATAGTCGTTAATTGACTGGAAGAACACCTGGCCACTTGCATCGGTAGGCAACGCAACGGTGACATTTCCTTTGGGCGGCGCATGGTGTTAGGCAGTTTTCGGGTACCAAGGTTGAAGTTCACTAACGTGACGAAATAAGGCGTTGGGTTGGTGATGATGAGGCTATCGCCCTGACGATGAAATCGCAGATGCGTGGGTGCTTCGGCCGGGCTTTCTGGCAGGCCGACGGGGCGGACGAACAGTTTGATGCGGGAGAGAACCGCCAATTGCAGAACGTTTTTATCCTGAATATCTTTGCGATCGACGGACGGAATCGCCTTAACGTTCATCCAGAACACCGATTCACGATCGGTCGGCAAAGGCGCGCCGACGTACATAATGCGTAAAATGTTTTCGCCCGATGGTTTGGCGACGAACAGCGGCGGCGTGACCACAAAGGCCTCGCTTTTCTTGCCCGTCGTATCTTCCACCCAAGACTGAATAAGAAATGGACTTTTGGTATCCGTATTGGTCACGCCCAAAGAGGTTTGGGTCGCACCGGCAGAATAGATCACCCTCGTCGCGCCCAGCGCCACGCCCCCGGCCTGCGCCGCCAGCGGAATGACGGTTAAAACGGACAGGGCCATACCGGCCAAAGCGCGGCGGAAAAAAGTTGAATTAAGCACGCTAAACTCCATGTACGAAAATGACTGATTGACAGCTACGGGTTGAGCATTACGCGCGAGGTCGAATTACGTCAGACGCTAAATCCGCCTCCGCTAACACGGCAGATGTCGGTACAGAAACGCGGAACCGGCGTTGGTTTGTCGCAACGTCGTTTCCACAAAAAGTCAAAAATGGCGCCCTCCCTGGCGGCCATAACGCTTCCCTGCCTGCGTGAGTAGTTATTCGTACTGCATGGTAAAGGTGGCATCCGCATCCGCTTCGCCAGGGGTTACGGTAGCCAGAGTCGATTTATAGCGAGCGTTGAAGTTCAGGGTGTTGCTACCGGTGATCAGCGTCTGCGGGCTAGAGAAAGCGGCGCCGGTCGGGGACAGCACGGTGCCTTTGCTATCGGAAATTTCAATACCTACGCCAGCTGCCGAACCGGAGCTGCCGCCGCTGATGTTGCTGGTGGACAATACGGTGCTGTCGTTACCATCGGCAGATCCGCTAAAAGCGACGGCGGCTGTCGTGGAAACGGTAGGATCGCAATCTTCAAGTTTGATCGTGAAAGGCACCTTACCGGAGTAAGCCCCTACCGCAGTAAAGTTCGCGGTACGATACTGTCCGAGGTTAACCGTCTGGTTAGAAGAGGTTGAGCTGACCGCACAAGCCGCATTCACGATCTGGCCTGTAAAGTGTACGGTACCACCGGCAACGGTCGTCGCAGCGCTGGCATAACCGGCTGACAGAATAGACGCGCCGATCAAGGCGCCGAGTAGAGTTTTACGCATAGTCACTATTCCTTATTACCAATATAAAGGCTATGTAAATAGTCTAAGAGTGTGATTTTTAAACACAGGGGTATTTCCCGCCCGCCGGAACCTCTGCATCATGAATATAAAGGCACGCCGAAGACGTGACTTTATATAAAGACAGAAGCGGCAAGACTAAGAAATCATTGCAAATGAAGAATTTCCCCTGCCCTTTGAGTATTTTCTAAAAATAATAAATCGCGAGATTTAACAAAAACTTGTTAAACTCAGGACAAAACACATACATTCGGCAGCGAAAGCACCAAAAACAAGAATAAAAAACCAAAAAAACAACAACAGACAGAACAAAGAATGTAATTTTGGGGTTATCGTCGGAATTTTTCAGGTTTCAAAAACAAATAAAATATTGCATATGAACATCCATGTTTATTTATTGTTTAAATTAACAACCAATACATAATCGACACAAAGAATGATGACGAATTAATAAGCAAGCAATGCGTCAATATGAAAATAGCCTTCCTATTTGGGATATGCTTAATAGGAAAATACGATAAGAAAAAGATGAGAGCGCTGAGGCAGAATTAAAGAATAGAAATAAACGGAATGTCTGATGAGAATGGGTGGAAAAAGGCTATTTATCCTAAATAACTTCGCCTATTATCGCTCCACTGTATCCAGTCCGTGTTGATTGCCGGGAACGGCGAGGCGGCATTCATAAACTGATTGACTTGTTCCAGTCACTGCCACATATATCGGCATTGATGATTTCGCGTTAGGGTTTCGTGTAACGACAACCCCAACCGTTCTATCGGATTCAGCCACGGCGAGCACATCCGCACAGGAACAATAACCGGAACGTATTGTTCTCTGCCAGCCAACGCGCCACTTTGCGGCTTTATGAAAGAGGTAATTATCCACCACTAGGGTGATGGTTTTCGCTTGACGGCAAGTTCGGCCTAATTTTTAACACAGGTTTGCTCGGCTTCTTCTCTCATCAGGCGTCGTTCGTCATCGGGGATAAATGCGATGATCGGCATAACTCAGTCCAGTTGGTGATTTGTGATGTTTGGCGATTGATCAGATCGCTTAAATCGGACTGAGCGCCCTTCGAGTGAGCTAATATTTTGCGAAGTTATTTGGCATAAAGATCAATATACCTTTCAGGGATCATATTAATCGAACACGTATCATTGAATAACTTAAGGTGACATAAAAATTAATTTATTAAGGTGATAAAATTGAAATATTAATTAATTTTTGTTTTTATTTATAGAAATTAAAAAATAACCACTTAAGAATATACTTTCGCTTAATTACTTATCTACTTTTCGCAAAAAACGAAAACCATATACATGGGGAAAACGCACAACGAACTCGATCTACGTATAGCTCACTTGATAAGATTATTAGCTGCAATAGGAAAACAATCACATGAAACGATGCAGTTACTAGCCATTGTGGTCATAACCCTTTGCAAGGAGGGTGTAACATTTTCCGGCCCACCTGTGACCATTACGTTTAAAAATCCAGGGAATCAAGAAGCAACTTTTAAGATCACGAATAACAAAGAATCAGCCAATTAGAACGAAGAAAACCTAAACCCAAAACGACGGTCCCTCCCCTATCGAGTAACACTGACATTGCACAGAACACCCTTTCTCCTAATGAGAATTTTGCGATAGTGCAGTACACCTCAGGAGGAGAAAACGTGTTAATTTCAAACTACTCTGGTTGTTCGTCTCTAGTATAGTCTAATGTTTATTAACAACCCGTCGAAAATACAACAGTGGAATAAAAATGCGAGCAGCTACAACGGGGGAATTGGCAATGCCACCATTACCTATCGGAGCCCATTAATTTTTATTGGGCTGCTGAGTTCACAATGAATTAATAACAAGTGCAGCTCAGAGTCACGACAAAAAGTCGCTTGTACTGGCGCATTAAAATACTAAACAAAGAGTGAAGGACTCCCGATGAACAGTATTAATCAACTGGGTTCCACCGCCCAACAAACTCAAGTCAGCGATCAAAGCGCCATTAACTACAGCGGTGGGTCACCCCAATCACAGGCCTACAGCGCTTTAGATACCCCCATCAGTACAACAACACAGGTGTCCTCACTTTCGATCCAACTCAGCGATGCCGCCGCACGCGCCGCGGAGCGAGACGCCAACACGAGCCGTCACGGACTCGCAGCCTTCGCTGAATCCACCATTCACGAGCTCTTCGGCGAAAGCTACACGCGCAATAAAGCGGCTCACGACGCAGAGGTGCCTGCTTCTGACGATCCGCAACGACTGGCTCAGGCCCAACAGGCCACCGATTTTACCAACGGCAAAGCAAGCAACCCGTTCAAGGGGATGTCTCGCGACCAGCTAGCGCTAATTGCGTATGATGACAGTGGTTCCTTCACGGTCAACGAGCGTCGGGCAGCCCTGAGCGAGGCCGATGACCAAGAGTATCAATGGCGTGTAAAAGTGGTGGCTAAAATCACAGCCGAATACCACCGCACTGGCAAGATTAGCGCAGAGAGCTATCAGGAAGTGTGGGATCACAGCAACTCGCTACCGGCGATTGAAAAAGCGCAATTGCCCAAGGGATATGAAGTACAGCAACAAACGTTGACACAGCTAGAAAACGGTACCGATTCAACCCAATTTAAAAATGAACTGCAATCCCTGGTGGACCGAATGACTTTAGCAGTAGATCGCCGCCGTCAGAATTAAGGCTTTTACCCCTGCTGTATTGCGGCGTGTAACGAAAATACTGCAATGGAATAAAGATGCGATCAGCTACAACGGGGAAATAGGCAATGCCGCCATTACCTATCGGAGCACCATTAATTTTTATTGGGCTGCTGAGTTCACAATGAAGTAATAACAAGTGCGGCTCAGAGGCACGACAAAAAGTCGCTTGTACTGGCGCATCAAAATACTAAACAAAGAGTGAAGGACTCCCGATGAACAGTATTAATCAACTGGGTTCCACCGCCCAACAAGCACAAGTCAGCGATCAAAGCACGATTAACCACAGCGGTGAGTCAACCCCATCACAGGCCTACAGCGCTTTGGATACCCCCACCAGTACAACAACACAGGTGTCCTCACTTTCGATCCAACTCAGCGATGCCGCCGCACGCGCCGCGGAGCGAGATGCCAGCACGAGCCGTCACGGACTCGCAGCCTTCGCTGAATCCACCATTCACGAGCTCTTCGGCGAAAGCTACACGCGCAATAAAGCGGCTCACGACGCCGAAGTGCCTGCTTCTGACGATCCGCAACGACTGGCTCAGGCCCAACAGGCCACCGATTTTACCAACGGCAAAGCAAGCAACCCGTTCAAGGGGATGTCTCGCGACCAGCTGGCGCTGATTACGTATGATGACAGCGGTTCCTTCACGGTCAACGAGCGCCGTGCTGCCCTTAGAGAAGCCGATGACCAAGAAAATCAATGGCGTGCAAAAGTGGTGGCTAAAATGACAGCCGAATACCACCGTACTGGCAAGATCAGCGCAGAGAGCTATCAGGAAGTGAGGGACCACAGCAACTCGCTACCGGCGATTGAAAAAGCGCAATTGCCTGAGGGATATGAAGTACAGCAACAAACGTTGACACAGCTAGAAAACGGTACCGATTCAACCCAATTTAAAGATGAACTGCAATCCTTGGTAGACCGAATGACTTTAGCAGTAGATCGTCGCCGTCAGAATTAAGGCTTCGCGGAATCGCTGTTGGTCGCCAACGCTGTAATATGGTGACAGGGAGATAAAAGAATGCCGCGAGTCTGGTCGCGGTTTTATTCAAGGAATCAAGCGAGGAAAGCCAGAAACGAAAAAAGGACCCGAAGGTCCTTTTTTCTCTAAATTACAGAAGCTTGACGCGCTCTGTAATTCTAAATTTGGAGCGGGAAACGAGACTCGAACTCGCGACCCCGACCTTGGCAAGGTCGTGCTCTACCAACTGAGCTATTCCCGCTTGGGTGGTGCTGTCAGTACCGAAATTTCTTTGCCGGTACGGGGAGCGCATTATACGAGGAAAGTTTGGCGGCGCAACCCCTGAAACGTAATTTTCTTCTAACCGAGTAGAAAAACGCCAGATTGAGGAAAATCTCGCCACGCCGGGTGTTTTTTCGTCGCGGCGCGCTTCCGTATAACACGTTACAGTTGGATAAAATGCTCGCGGTAGTAGGCCAGCTCAGCCACGGACTCTCGGATATCGTCCAGCGCCTGATGAGTATTCTGTTTTTTGAAGCCGGTCAGAATTTCAGGTTTCCAGCGGCGCGCCAGCTCTTTCAGCGTGCTGACGTCCAAATAGCGGTAGTGGAAGTATGATTCCAGTTCCGGCATGTAGCGAAACAGAAAACGGCGGTCCTGACCCACGCTGTTGCCACAAATCGGCGACTTGCCTTCAGGCACCCACTGGCGCAGAAACGCAATCGTCTCCTGCGCGGCGGCATTCTCGTCATAGGTGCTCGCCTTCACGCGGTCGACCAGTCCGCTGCCGGTGTGGGTACGCACATTCCAGTCATCCATCAGGGCAAGCTGGCTGTCTGGCTGATGTACCGCCAGCGTAGGACCTTCCGCGAGTATATTCAGATGAGCATCGGTCACCAGCGTGGCGATTTCGATGATGCGATCGCGTTCCGGATCGAGTCCCGTCATTTCCAGATCGATCCAGATCAGATTATTTTCGTTTACCATTTTATCGATATTCCTGTAGGGCTTTTCGTCCCGCCGCCGACGTGGCTTCGCAGACACGCTCAGCATCGGTTAATTAAAGTCAAATAGGGTGTATTATAGGCATATCTCATGTCATGAGCGATAACCACGAATCTAGAGAGGTTGAGTGAGCAAAAAGAAACTGTCAAAAGGTCAGCAACGTCGGGTCAGCGCCAATCATCAGCGCCGCCTTAAGCATGCAGACAGCAAAATCGAGTGGGATGACAGCCAACTGGGCGACGCCCAGGAAGGCACCATCATCAGCCGCTTCGGCATGCATGTTGACGTGGAGGCCACCGACGGTACGCAACGTCGCTGTAATATTCGTCGCACCATCAAATCGCTGGTCACCGGCGACAAGGTCGTGTGGCGGCCCGGCAACGAAACGCTGTCTGGCATCAGCGGCATCGTGGAAGCGGTACATCCTCGCGAATCCGTCCTGACGCGTCCAGACTTTTACGACGGCGTTAAACCTATCGCCGCCAACATCAATCAGATCGTGATTGTCTCCGCCATTCTTCCCGAACTGTCGATCAATATCATTGACCGTTATCTGGTGGCCTGCGAAACGCTGGAAGTCGAGCCGCTCATCGTATTAAACAAGATCGACCTGTTGGATGAAGAATCACTTCAGTTCGTCGACGAAGTCATGGATATCTACCGCGCATTGCACTACCGAGTACTGATGGTCTCCAGCAGAACCGGCGACGGCATGAAAGAGCTGGAAACCGAACTGACCAACCGTATCAGCATATTTGCCGGCCAGTCCGGCGTGGGTAAGTCCAGCCTGCTCAACGCCCTGCTCTATCCTGAAGAAGGCAAAATCCTGGTCAACGATGTGTCCGATAACTCCGGACTGGGGCAACATACGACGACCGCCGCCCGCATGTACCACTTCCCGCGCGGCGGCGACGTGATTGACTCCCCCGGCGTGCGTGAATTCGGACTGTGGCACCTCGACCCCGAGCAGGTTACGCAGGGCTTTATCGAATTCCGCGACTATCTGGGCAGCTGTAAATTCCGCGATTGCAAGCATGACACCGACCCAGGCTGCGCCATACGGGCCGCGCTGGAGCGCGGAGACATCGCAGCCGAGCGTTTTGAAAACTACCACCGCATCCTTGAAAGCATGTCTCAGGTAAAAACGCGTAAATCCTTTTCCGATTCGGATAACTGACATTTATTGTCACCATCGCTACAATGCGCCGCTTTTAATATTGGCGCATCACCAAACCCAAGAGGCTCACTGTGCTGGATAGAATCAAGATCGCTTTACAACATCTGTTGCCGAAAATCTGGCTGACCCGGCTCGCCGGCTGGGGAGCCGAACGACGCGGAGGCGCGCTCACCAAGCTGGTGATCGACCTGTTCGTTCGCGTTTACCGCGTCAACATGCAGGAAGCCCAGCAGCCGGACACCGCGGCTTATCCGACGTTCAACGAATTCTTCACGCGTCCCCTGCGCCCCGGCGTTCGCCCGGTCGATCCGCACGATCACCGTCTGGTACAACCCGCCGACGGCGCGATCTCTCAGTTAGGGGCTATCGAAAACGACACGCTGTTGCAGGCAAAGCAACACACCTATTCGTTGGAAGCCCTGCTGGCGGGCAACTACCACATGGCGGATCACTTCCGTGATGGTCTGTTCGTCACCACCTACCTGTCGCCCAAGGATTACCACCGCGTGCATATGCCTTGCGACGGTACGCTGCGCGAGATGATTTACGTACCGGGCGACCTGTTCTCCGTGAATCCGCTGACCGCCGCCAACGTGCCCAACCTGTTCGCCCGTAACGAACGCGTGATCTGCCTGTTCGATACCGAATTTGGTCCTATGGCGCAAATTCTGGTGGGAGCGACCATCGTCGGCAGTATTGAAACCGTGTGGGCGGGCACCGTGACGCCGCCGCGCGAAGGCATCATCAAGCGCTGGACCTACCCCGCCGAGGGTGAGACAGGCGCCATCACGCTGGACAAAGGCGAAGAGATGGGCCAGTTCAAACTGGGCTCTACCGTTATCAACCTGTTTGCCGCCGGTAAAGTGCAGCTGATGACCAATCTGTCCAACCAAAGCGTCACCCGCATGGGTGAACCCCTCGCGGAAGCCACGAGCGAGGACGTCGTCGTCTCTACGACAGCGGGAAATACGCCTTAAACCGCGAAATTACAGAGGTAAGTTAGCGTGCGTCTGATACTGATCTTTCTACTGGGATGCCTGCTATCCGCCCCGGCGCTGACCGCCCAACTTCCCAGCGAAGTCCAGCTACGTCAGGATTTGCAGCAGGCAGAAGCGAACAAGTCACAGCCGAATCAGGCGGATATCGTTAAAGAGCTGCAATCCGCTCTGCGTATGTTGGATGAGCGTAAAGGAGCTCTCGAACGGGTAGATCAGTATCAGCGCGTGATTGAAGATTTCCCCCGCCTCACGCGGGGGCTGCGTCAGGAGCTGGCGGCGGAAGACGCCAAATCCACGCCCGCCGTGCATAACCTTTCCGTTAACGAACTCGAACAACAGATCGTTCAAACCAGTAGCCAACTGCTGGAGCAATCCCGCCAACAGCAGCTGGAGCAGGATCGCCTGCGGGAGATCAGCGACTCGTTGGCCCAGCTGCCGCAGCAACAGTCGGAAGCCAGTCGCGCGCTCAACGACGTCGAACGCCGGATCCAAACGCAAGGCAACGCCAACACGCGGCTGGCGCGAGCGCAGCTCGCGTCATTGCAGGCGGAAGCTGCGCTGAGCAAAAGCCGGGTCGATGAACTGGAGCTGGCACAGCTGTCCGCCAGCAATCGTCAGGAACTTTCCCGCCTGCGGGCGGAACTCTTCAAACAGCAGCGGGACCGTCTGGACGATCAGCTGCAAACCCTGCGCAGCACCCTCAACGGTATGCGCCAGCGCGAAGCCGAACAGGCGCTGGAACGCACCGAGCTGCTGGCGGAGCAAAGCGGTAACCTGCCTTCCGCCATCGCCAGCCAGTTGCAGGTGAACCGTGATTTATCCGTGGCGCTGAATCAGCAGGCGCAGCGCATGGACTTAATCGCATCGCAGCAGCGGCAGGCCGCTTCGCAAACGTTGCAGGTGCGTCAGGCGCTAAGCACGTTGCGCGAACAGGCTCAGTGGCTCGGCTCGTCTACCGCGCTGGGCGAGACGCTGCGTGCGCAGGTCGCCCGACTGCCGGAAATGCCGAAGCCCCAACTGCTGGATGGCGACATGACCCAGCTGCGGGTGCAACGTCTGCAGTACGAAGACACGTTCTCCAAGCTGCCGAAGAACGAGCAGGCGCAGCAGGATGACGGCTCGCCGCTCACCGCCTCTCAGCAGAAGATATTCAACGATCAGCTACGTACGCAACGCGAGCTGCTGACCTCGTTGATTTCAGGCTGTGATACTCAGATTCTCGAACTGACCAAGCTGAAGGTCGCCAGTAATCAGCTCGAAGATGCCCTGATTGAGATCCGCGAAGCCGCCCACCGCTATCTGTTCTGGGTGGCGGACGTCGACCCGTTGACGCTCTCCTACCCGCTTCAGTTAGTGCAGGATCTGTCCCGCCTGCTGTCTTTGGATACGCTGACGCAGCTCAGCAGCGCCATGGTGATGATGGTCACCAGCTGGAGTACGCTGCTGCCGTTGATTGGCGCACTGCTGCTGGTCGCGCTCAGTATCAGTTCACGCCGCCACTATCATGCGTTTCTGGAGCGAGCCAGCGGACGCGTGGGTAAAGTGACGCTCGACCACTTCATGCTGACGCTCCGCACCGTATTCTGGTCAGTGATGGTCGCCATTCCGCTGCCGATCCTGTGGGCGGCGTTGGGCTACGGCCTGCAAAATGCGTGGCCTTATCCGGTCGCCGTCGCCATAGGCGATAGCGTCACCGCCACCGTGCCGTTGATGTGGGTCGTGATGATTAGCGCCTCGTTCGCGCACCGTCAGGGGCTGTTCATCGTGCATTTCGGCTGGTCGCCTAAGCGGGTAGAACGGGCGATGCGCTACTACCGGCTGTCCATCGGGCTTATCGTTCCTCTCATTATGGCGTTGATTACCTTCGATAATCTCAACGATCGCCAATTTTCCAGCACACTGGGACGCCTCTGTTTCATCCTGCTGTGCCTGGCGCTCAGTCTGGTCACCACCAGCCTGAAACGTGCCGGAATACCGCTGTATCTGGATAAGGAAGGTTCTGGAGAAAACCCCGTGAACCGCGCCATGTGGAATCTGCTGCTTTGTATGCCGTTGATCGCCGTGCTGGCTTCCTGCTTTGGCTATCTGGCCACGTCGCAGGCGCTGCTGGCCCGGTTGGAAAAGTCAGTCGCGATTTGGTTCTTCCTGCTGGTGATTTACCACATCATTCGCCGCTGGATGCTGATTCAGCGCCGACGCATCGCGTTCGATCGCGCCAAGCAGCGCCGGGCGGAGATACTGGCAATCCGGGCGCGGGGGGAAGAAGAGTTAACGCAACAGAGTCATGAAGCCGGCAGTGAAGTCGTTGAAGAGCCGGTGGTCGATCTGGACGCCATCAGCGCGAAATCCCTGCAACTGGTACGTTCAGTGCTGACGCTGATTGCGCTGGTCTCCGTGCTGGCGCTCTGGTCGGAAATCCATTCGGCGTTCTCCTTCCTGGAGAACATCAGCCTGTGGGACGCCACCAGCACGCTCAATGGCACCGAGACGGTCCAACCGATCACGCTGGGCGCGGTGCTGATCGCCATTCTGATCTTCTTTATTACGACTCAGCTGATGCGCAATCTGCCTGCGCTGCTTGAGCTGGTGTTGTTGCAACACGTCGAGCTGTCGCCCGGCTCTGGCTACGCCATCACCACCGTCAGTAAATATGTGCTGCTGTTGATTGGCGGGATGTTCGGCTTCTCTATGCTCGGCATCGAGTGGTCCAAGTTTCAGTGGCTCGTCGCCGCCCTAGGGGTGGGGTTGGGCTTCGGCTTGCAGGAGATCTTCGCCAACTTTATCTCCGGCCTGATTATTCTGTTCGAGAAGCCGATACGTATTGGCGATACGGTGACGATCCGCGATCTGACCGGGAGCATTATGCGTATCAACACCCGCGCCACGACGATCTCGGACTGGGACCGCAAGGAGATTATCGTTCCCAACAAGGCCTTCATCACGGAACAGTTCATCAACTGGTCGCTGTCTGACTCCGTAACGCGCGTGGTGCTGACCATTCCAGCCCCGGCAGACGCCAATACGGAAGAGGTGACCAACCTGCTGCTGGATGCCGTCAAACGCTGCTCGCTGGTGTTGGACAACCCGCCGCCGGAGGTCTTCCTCGTTGATTTACGTCAGGGGATTCAGCTGTTTGAACTGCGAATCTTCGCCGCGGAGATGGGGCACCGCATGCCGCTGCGACATGAGCTGCACCAGCTAATTTTGGACAGCTACCGTCAGCACAATCTGGTGATGCCGTTCCCGCCGTTCCAGGTCCGGATGGATTCCGTACAGATTGACGGCCGTAACGCCGGTTCCGCCACGCGTACGGACGGCGCGCTCTAGTCGCCTGTCCCGTCTCAGGTATTCCGCCCTGAATGACGCGCATAAAAAAATCCGGTGCAGGCTCCTCGCCTCACCGGATTTTTATTGGGGTCTTGCGCTTTAGGAGCGGTCGACTGGGAAGGCAATCACTTCGCTAATGGACTCAGCCTTCAGCGCCAGCATGATCAGGCGATCGACGCCCAGCGCGACGCCTGCGCAATCCGGGATACCCGCGGTCAACGCATCCAACAGGTTTTCGTCTATCGGCTGAACCGGCAAGCCGCGCGCGGCGCGTTTGCGGTTATCCTGCTCGAAACGCTGACGCTGCTCGGCGCTGTCGGTCAGCTCGCGGAACCCATTCGCCAGTTCAATCCCTTTGAAGTAGACCTCAAACCGCTCAGCGACACGGTGATCTTCGGTACTGATTTCAGCCAGAGACGCCTGCGTAGCTGGGAAATGATAGACGAAGGCCGGTTTGTCGCGCCCGATATTGACCTCAACGCCCACCGCGAACAGCAGTTGCAGCAGCGTATCGCGATCCTCTTCCTGATGCGCGACATCCCCCACGCCCAGCGTTTCGGCGACTTCGCGCAGCTGAGCTTTGTCGGCGGAGAGCGGATCGACGTCCAGATGACGCTGGAAAGCCTGCTGATAGGTGAGCATTTCGGCGCTTTCGCACTCCAGCACCTGTTGCAGCAGATCGTCCACCTCATTCATCAGGCGGTACATATCGTAGTGAGGGCGATACCACTCAAGCATCGTGAATTCAGGATTATGATAACGGCCGGATTCTTCGTTACGGAAGCTGCGCCCCAGCTGATAAATTGGGCCGCTGCCTGCCGCCAGCAGGCGTTTCATGTGGTATTCCGGGCTGGTCATCAAATAGAGTTTTAGGCCGTCCGCAGCGCCTGGCCCGACATACTGAGTGTCAAAAGGAACCAGATGAACGTCTGTGACCGTTGCCTGACTCATGGCGGGGGTTTCCACCTCTAGCACGCCGCGATCGGAGAAGAAGCGCCGAATTTCGTTCATGATCTCCGCCCGCTTCAACAGATTGGCAATTGGGGCGCTGGGTTGCCAACTTGCCGTTTCGCTCATGGTGGTCTACTCCAAAGTCAAAGAGGGGGTGCAGTCTACCCGCATCAGTCCGACCAAACAAATTATATCCAGTTGAAGATGTTTTAATCGGTAGGGATGAGTATTTATTAAAGCAATAAAAGTGCTGTTTTTACTTTAATTGCATTTTCGATCACGTTTTAAGAACTATTCCTCTCCGCTGGTTAAAAAACAGCAAAATGCTGGATCACATCAAATTTCAGCTACCTTTAAATAGCTATAATCATTTCCACACAAAAAAGAGTGATTTAACGGTTATCCACGGCCGTCAGATTTTTTTTCTGCCCCTCCCAACTCACTAAAAACTGGGCGGAAATAAACCCAATATTCGCATTACGCATTATTTTCTTATTTTATCTTATTTAACTTATGTAACTGGAGGAATGCAGTGCAGACCTTTAATGCCGACTTGGCCATTATCGGGGCCGGGGGCGCTGGCTTACGCGCAGCTATTGCTGCAGCCGAAGCTAATCCCCAACTGAAGATTGCGCTGATCTCTAAAGTCTACCCAATGCGGAGCCACACCGTGGCCGCAGAAGGAGGCTCAGCAGCGGTCACTCAGGATCACGATAGCTTTGACTTCCATTTCCAAGACACCGTCGCCGGCGGCGACTGGCTCTGCGAACAGGACGTCGTCGACCAGTTTGTTCACGAGTGCCCACGTGAAATGATCCAGATGGAACAGTGGGGTTGTCCGTGGAGTCGTAAACCAGACGGTTCAGTCAACGTACGCCGTTTCGGCGGGATGAAGATTGAACGCACCTGGTTTGCTGCCGACAAAACCGGTTTCCACATGCTGCACACCTTGTTCCAGACGTCGCTGAAATACCCGCAAATTCAGCGTTTCGACGAACACTTCGTGCTGGATATTCTGGTCGATGAAGGCCACGCGCGTGGCGTCGTCGCCATCAATATGATGGAAGGCGAGCTGGTGCAAATTCGCGCCAACGCCGTCATCATGGCGACAGGCGGCGCCGGACGTGTGTACCGTTATAACACCAACGGCGGCATCGTCACCGGCGACGGCATGGGGATGGCGTTCCGCCACGGCGTGCCGCTACGCGATATGGAATTCGTACAGTATCACCCGACCGGCCTGCCCGGCTCCGGCATCCTGATGACCGAAGGCTGCCGCGGCGAAGGCGGCATCATGGTCAATAAAGATGGCTACCGCTATCTGCAGGATTACGGCATGGGACCCGAAACGCCGTTGGGTGAGCCGAAAAACAAATACATGGAGCTAGGGCCGCGCGATAAGGTCTCTCAGGCTTTTTGGCATGAGTGGCGCGCTGGCCGCACCATCTCGACTCCGCTGGGCGATGTGGTCTACCTCGACCTGCGTCACCTGGGCGAGAAGAAGCTGAAAGAGCGCCTGCCGTTCATCTGCGAACTGGCCAAAGCCTACGTCGGCGTCGATCCCGTCAAGGAACCGATCCCCATTCGTCCTACCGCGCACTACACCATGGGCGGCATCGAAACCGATCAGCAGTGTGAAACGCGCATCAAAGGTCTGTTCGCCGCCGGTGAATGTTCTTCCGTCGGCCTGCACGGCGCCAACCGTCTGGGTTCTAACTCCCTTGCGGAGCTGGTGGTCTTCGGCCGTTTGGCCGGTGAACACGCCGTACGACGCTCTCAGGAAGCGACGCCCGCCAATACCAGCGCGCTGGATGCGCAGGCCCGCGACGTTGAGAAAAAACTGCATGACCTGATGAATCAGGAAGGCACGGAAAGCTGGTCTAAAATCCGTGATGAGATGGGGATGACGATGGAAGAAGGCTGCGGTATCTATCGCACCACCGACCTGATGCAAAAAACCGTCGATAAGCTGGCCGAACTGAAAGAACGTTTCAAACGCGTCAAAATCAGCGACCACTCCAGCGTATTTAACACCGACCTGCTGTACACCATCGAACTCGGCCACGGACTGGATGTGGCGGAATGTATGGCGCACTCTGCAATCAACCGTAAGGAATCCCGCGGCGCCCACCAGCGTCTTGACGAAGGCTGCACCGAACGCGACGACGTCAATTACCTGAAGCATACGCTGGCGTTCCACAGCCAGGATGGTGCTCCACGTCTTGAGTATAGCGATGTGAAGATCACCAAGCTGCCGCCGGCGAAACGTGTTTACGGCGGTGAAGCCGATGCTCAGGAGAAAAGTAAGAAGGAGCAAGCGAATGGCTGAGATGCAAACCCTGAAAATGGAAGTCATGCGCTACAACCCGGAGCAGGACAGTGCGCCACACTTCGAAACCTATGAAGTGCCGTATAACAAGCAGACCTCCTTGCTTGATGCGCTGGGTTATATCAAAGACAACCTGGCGCCGGACCTGTCTTACCGCTGGTCCTGCCGTATGGCGATCTGCGGCTCCTGCGGCATGATGGTCAACAACGTCCCGAAACTGGCCTGCAAAATCTTCCTCCGCGACTATACCGGCGGCATGAAGGTAGAAGCGCTGGGTAACTTCCCGATCGAACGCGATTTAGTGGTCGATATGACTCACTTCATTGAGAGTCTCGAAGCCATCAAGCCGTACATTATCGGCAATGATCGCAAACCGGAAGACGGCCCTAACAAGCAGACGCCGGCGCAAATGGCGAAGTACCACCAGTTCTCCGGCTGCATCAACTGCGGGTTGTGCTACGCCGCCTGCCCGCAGTTTGGTCTGAACCCGGAGTTCATCGGCCCGGCCGCCATTACGCTGGCGCACCGCTACAATCTGGACAACCGCGATCACGGCAAGAAAGCGCGTATGCCTCAGTTGAACAGCGATAACGGCGTATGGTCCTGTACGTTTGTCGGTTACTGCTCCGAAGTGTGTCCGAAGCACGTCGATCCCGCCGCCGCCATTCAGCAGGGCAAGGTCGAAAGCGCCAAAGACTTCATGATCGCCATGCTGAAACCACAATAAGGGAGGGAGGCAAACAATGACAACCAAACGTAAAGCGTATGTCCGTGGCATGACGCCGACCTGGTGGCAAAAGCTGGGGTATTACCGCTTCTATATGCTGCGCGAAGGAACGGCGGTTCCGGCAGTATGGTTCAGTATCGTGCTGCTGTACGGCGTTTTCGCGCTGAAACACGGCGTGGAAGGTTGGGAAGGCTTCGTCGGATTCCTGCAAAACCCTATCGTGCTGTTCATCAATATCATCGCGCTGCTGGCCGCGGCTCTTCAGACCAAAACCTGGTTCGATCTGGCGCCCAAAGCCACCATCATCGTCATTAAAGATGAAAAGATGGGTCCCGAACCGATCGTGAAAGCGCTGTGGATTGTGACCGTGGTAGTCACGCTGGCGATACTGGCTATCGCCTTGCTGTACTGATCAGGAGGAATAACGTGATTAATCAAACGCCAAAACGTTCCGATGAACCGCCTTTCTGGGGGCTGTTCGGCGCCGGTGGCATGTGGAGCGCCATCTTCGGGCCGGTGATCGTCCTGCTGGTCGGTATTCTGCTGCCAATGGGACTGTTCCCGGATGCGTTGTCCTATGACCGCATCGCGGCATTTAGCCATAGCCTTATCGGCCGGCTGTTCCTGCTGCTGATGATCGTGCTGCCGCTCTGGTGTGGCCTGCACCGCATCCACCACGCCATGCACGACCTTAAAATTCACGTGCCGGCAGGGAAATGGGTCTTTTACGGGCTCGCGGCCATTCTGACGGTAGTCGCCGTCATTGGGCTCGTCACACTTTAAAACTCCGCTCCAAAAAACAACGGCCTGCTTATACAGGCCGTTTTTCATTGCCAGTCCGTCAAACGCTTCCTACCCTTAACGTCATCACTCTTCAGCCATGGCCTATCCCTGGAGGATAAAAACCGATGAAAAGATGGAAAACGCTGGTGGCGGCAATCACGTCACTGCTCTCCTCCGCCTGCAGTACGACACCGCCGGAGAATGTCGAGGTCGTGAAAAACTTCGATATACACCGTTATCTTGGCACCTGGTACGAAATTGCGCGTCTCGACCACCGCTTCGAACGCGGCCTGGACCGAGTGACGGCGACCTATCATCCGCGCGACGACGGCGGCATTACTGTCACCAATCGCGGCTTTAATACGCAGCAGCAACGCTGGAAAGAGAGTACGGGGAAAGGATATTTGATGGGGGATCCAGAGACGGCATCGCTGAAAGTCTCTTTCTTCGGGCCATTCTACGGCAGCTATAATGTGATTGCGCTGGACGATGCCTATCGCTACGCCATGATTTGCGGACCCAACCGCAACTACCTGTGGATCTTATCCCGCACGCCGACGCTGGACGACGCAGTGAAACAACAGCTGCTGACGACGGCCAGACGCTATGGTTTTGACACGGAACAGCTTATTTGGGTTAATCAGTCGGATAACGATGTTGCGGGGACGGCACAATAACGGGGCACGCGTTGCATGAGAAACGGTGTGGGTAATACCGCTGCGAGAATGCAGCGGTATTATGCGGAGAGATTATTTTACGCGGGACACGTATTCGCCAGAGCGAGTATCCACTTTAATCACTTCGCCAATCTGTACGAACAGCGGAACCTTAACCACGGCGCCCGTCGTCAGCGTTGCAGGTTTACCACCCGTTCCAGCCGTATCGCCTTTCAGGCCCGGATCGGTATCGGTAATTTCCAGCTCAACGAAGTTCGGCGGCGTCACGGCGATCGGAGCACCGTCCCACAACGTCAGTACGCATTCTGCCTGTTCAACCAGCCATTTGGCGTTGTCGCCAACGGCTTTCACATCGGCAGCCAGCTGTTCAAACGTTTCATTGTTCATGAAATGCCAGAACTCGCCGTCGTTGTACAGATAAGTCAGGTTCATATCCATGACGTCCGCTGCTTCAACGGAATCACCGGATTTGAAGGTTTTTTCCAGCACTTTGCCGGAAATCAACTTACGGATTCTGACACGGTTAAATGCCTGGCCTTTGCCCGGCTTAACAAATTCGTTTTCAATGATCGCACACGGCTCACCGTCCTGCATGATTTTAAGACCGGAACGGAATTCATTGGTACTATAAGACGCCATGTTGGTCCTCTTATTACTGGTAACTTAGCCAAAAAATGGCACACATTATAACCCGAAATACGCTGTCTGGAGAAGATTGGTTACAGCAACTCGCCGACGTTATTACCGATCCAGACGAATTACTCCAGTTTATCGCGCTTAAAGAGCACCCTCAGCTAACAGAAGGGCGTGATGCCCGTAGGCTTTTCCCCCTGCGCGTGCCGCGATCTTTCGCCGCGCGGATGCAGCCGGGCGATCCTCTCGATCCGCTGCTATTGCAGGTGATCACCGCGCCGCAGGAATTTATTGAGACGCCGGATTCAGTTACGATCCGTTGGAAGAGCAAGACAGCGTCGTTCCCGGCCTCCTGCACAAATACCGTAATCGTGCGCTGCTGCTGGTCAAAGGCGGTTGCGCCGTCAACTGCCGTTACTGCTTCCGTCGCCACTTCCCCTATCAGGATAATCAGGGGAATAAATCCAACTGGCGCCAGGCGATGGACTATATTCGTCAACATCCTGAACTGGATGAGATCATTTTTTCCGGCGGCGATCCGCTGATGGCGAAAGATCACGAGCTGGATTGGCTGATCGCCGAACTGGAAAGCATTCCCCATCTTCAACGCCTGCGCATCCATAGCCGACTACCGGTTGTGATCCCGGCAAGGATCACGGACGCGCTGTGCCAACGCCTGAAGCAATCCAGACTACGTGTGGTGCTCGTCACGCATATTAATCACGCCAATGAAATCGACACTGACGTAGCACAAAATATGGCGAAATTACGCCGGGTGGGCGTCACGCTGCTGAACCAGAGCGTACTGCTACGCGGCGTCAACGATAGCGCCACAACGCTCGCGGCGCTCAGCAACGCGCTGTTCGACGCGGGGATCCTGCCGTATTACCTGCATGTGCTGGACAAAGTGCAGGGCGCCGCGCATTTTCTGGTGCCGGATGATGAGGCGAGAGACATCATCAGAACGTTGATGACGATGGTGTCAGGCTATTTAGTGCCCCGGCTGGCGCGGGAAATCGGTGGCGAAGCCAGTAAGACGCCGCTGGATCTCGGCATGCGGCAAAGTCAGGACGATGTCGCCGGATAAAACCGTCGCAGGATAAAACAAAGGCCGACGAAAACGCTCGTCGGCCCCTTTTGTTACATCGCGGGCGTTAACGACATTTATACACGTCACCCTGCATCTTGCTATCCAACGGAGCGAAACTGGACAGGAACGTCTCACTCGGCGATGTCACGCCAAAGATCACATTTCCCCCCATCTCAGCAGCCTTATTACGGAGATCGTTAGCCGCGCCCCGCATCGAACTGCCCGCATCACTGTTACCGGATAACCAATTGGATTGAGTGCCGGTCACCGCGCCAAGTCGCTGACATTCCGCGCCAGGCAAGCTATCCGTAAAACGCACTGCTTGCCCTGCTGGGCTAAGCGAATGCGTCGAGCTACATCCGGCCACCAGCAAAACGCCGGCTGTTGCCATAAGAATACGAGTCCGCATGTTCCCTCCGAGATAATTAAGATCGCGGTCTGACGGTCATTGTGTCGGTAGCAAATACCACGATGTGACGATAAACGGCATGTCGGCCTTCTCCCCCACGAGCGGTAGGAACGTCAGAAAGACCCGATGAACCCGTCTGGCGTTTTCTGCTCGCGCCGCCCATACAATAGACCGCGCGAACAGCATGGCTCACATCGGGCTGATTATGCCTGACGCCATTTTTTGAAGTTGTTGATCAGGCCGTTGGTGGAGCTGTCGTGACTGCTCACCGCAGAATCATCCAGCAGTTCCGGCAGAATGCGGTTAGCCAGTTGTTTACCCAATTCAACGCCCCATTGGTCGAACGTGAAGATATTCAGAATCGCGCCCTGCGTGAAGATCTTGTGTTCGTACAGCGCAATCAACGCACCCAGGCTATATGGCGTGATTTCACGCAACAGGATAGAGTTAGTCGGGCGGTTGCCTTCAAATACTTTAAACGGTGCGACGTGTTCCACGTCCTGCGGTTTGTTACCCGCAGCGGCGAATTCGGCGTCAACCGTTTCACGGGATTTCCCGAAGGCCAGCGCTTCAGTCTGTGCGAAAAAGTTGGACAGCAATTTGCTGTGGTGGTCGCTCAGCGGATTATGGCTGACGGCAGGCGCGATGAAATCGCAAGGCACCAGTTTGGTTCCCTGATGAATCAGCTGATAAAACGCGTGCTGTCCGTTAGTACCTGGTTCGCCCCAGATGATCGGGCCGGTCTGGTAATCCACCGGCGTGCCGTTGCGGTCTACGTACTTGCCATTGGACTCCATGTTGCCCTGCTGGAAGTAGGCGGCGAAACGGTGCATATACTGGTCGTACGGCAGAATCGCTTCTGTTTCCGCGCCGAAGAAGTTGTTGTACCAGATGCCGATTAGCGCCAGCAGTACCGGCAGGTTCTTCTCGATAGGCGTGGACGCGAAATGCTTGTCCATCGCGTGAGCGCCGCTCAACAGCTGTTCGAAGTTGTCGTAGCCGATGGACAGCACGATAGACATACCGATGGCGGACCACAGAGAATAACGACCGCCAACCCAGTCCCAGAATTCAAACATGTTGTCGGTATCAATCCCAAACTCGCCCACGGCCTTGCCATTGGTGGACAGCGCGGCAAAGTGCTTAGCAACAAATTTCTCATCGCCCGCGGCTTTCAGGAACCAGTCACGCGCGCTGTGAGCGTTGGTCATCGTTTCCTGGGTAGTGAACGTTTTAGACGCGACGAGGAACAGCGTGGTTTCCGGGTTCAGCGTTTTCAGCGTCTCTGCGATGTGCGTGCCGTCAACGTTGGAGACGAAGTGCATGTTGAGGTGATTTTTGTAAGGCTTGAGCGCTTCCGTCACCATGAACGGACCCAGGTCCGAACCACCGATACCAATGTTCACCACGTCGGTAATGGTTTTGCCGGTATATCCTTTCCAGTCACCGCCGATCACACGTTCGCTGAACTGCTTCATTTTCTGCAGGACGGCATTCACTTCCGGCATCACGTCTTTGCCATCGACCACAATCGGGGTATTGCTGCGGTTACGCAGGGCAACGTGCAGGACCGCGCGATCTTCAGTACGGTTAATCTTTTCACCGGAGAACATGGACGAAATAGCGCCAGCCAAATCGGTCTCGCGCGCCAGGGCCTGCAATTTTTCCAGCGTCTCATCCGTGATACGGTTTTTTGAGTAGTCCACCAGCATCAGGTCGTCAAAGGTCGCGGAAAACCGCTTGAAGCGGGCATCATCCTGGGCAAACAGATCGCTGATTTGAACGTCCTTCATCACGGCAAAATGCTGCTGCAGAGCTTGCCAGGCGGCCGTCTGCGTTGGATTGATATTTTTCATAACGGTACTCTTTGTCTAAGAATGAATGGTCAGTAATCAAGAGATTGTATCCCTTAACGCTCCGCTTGAGATCCCTTTTCTTGCGAAATGCCCGGCGCGGAAGCCCGCGAGCCATTGACAGCCACCGCGTAACCCGTTATTTGTAATGGCCTACTTACGCGCCCACGAGGTTCGTAAGCCAGAAGAGGTGCGTCGCCCAGGTAAGGTATCGGAGGAGCCGTTTTCCGAAGAAGATACCCGAGGGGGAGCGTCGCCGAGATGAGATCAACGTCGGCATTGATTTCATCGACCACAGGGGCTGAATCCCCTGGGTTGTCACCGGCTCATCCTGCGCGGCAGGATGTTCAGCAAGGTGGAGCGCTTCTGGGTGTATCGTAGCTTTTTTCTACGTCTGCTCCCTGTTTATCGCTCTTCCCTTGTGCACAGGTTTAACGATGGACGGCTCCACACCTTAGCGATGCCGTCTCCTGACACGAGGTTTCATAAATGTCCGCTCAACAACAAAACGCGTTGATTATCGCTAAATTCGGCGGCACCAGCGTCGCCAATTTCGACGCGATGAATCATAGCGCCGACGTGGTACTTTCCAATCCGCAGGTACGCATCGTGGTGCTGTCGGCTTCAGCTGGCGTAACCAACCTACTGGTCGCGCTGGCAGAAGGCGTACCACTAGAAGAACGCGAATTACACCTGAATAAAATCCGCCAGATCCAATATGCCATCGTCGACCGACTGACTCAGCCGGAAGTCATCCGTGAAGAGATTAACCGGATGCTGGACAACATTGCCCGACTCTCAGAAGCGGCGGCGTTAGCCACTTCTACGGCACTGACCGACGAGCTGGTTAGCCACGGCGAGCTGATGTCCACGCTGCTGTTCGTTGAGATTTTACGGGAACGCAGCGTCGTGGCGGAGTGGTTCGACGTGCGCAAGATTATGCGCACCAACGATCGTTTCGGCCGTGCCGAGCCTGACTGCGAAGCGCTGGGAGTGTTGACCCGAGAGCAGTTGTTGCCTCGTCTGTCCGATAGCCTCGTCATTACGCAAGGCTTCATCGGCAGCGAGTCTAAAGGACGGACCACCACACTAGGACGCGGCGGCAGCGACTATACGGCCGCACTGCTGGGCGAAGCCCTGAACGTCAGCCGAATTGATATCTGGACCGACGTTCCCGGCATTTACACCACCGACCCGCGCGTGGTGCCCGCCGCTAAACGCATCGATCAGATCACGTTTGAGGAAGCCGCGGAAATGGCGACCTTTGGCGCCAAAGTCCTGCATCCCGCGACGCTGTTACCCGCCGTACGCAGCGACATCCCGGTCTTCGTCGGCTCCAGCAAAGACCCGGCCGCAGGGGGAACGCTGGTCTGCAATAAAACGGAGCATCCCCCGCTGTTTCGCGCACTGGCGCTACGCCGCAAGCAAACCCTGCTGACGCTGCACAGCCTGAACATGCTGCATGCGCGTGGCTTTTTGGCAGAGGTTTTCAGCATATTGGCGCGTCACAATATTTCCGTGGACCTGATTACCACGTCCGAAGTGAACGTAGCGCTTACGCTCGATACGACAGGATCGACGTCTACCGGCGACGGCTTGCTATCCAGCGCGATGCTGACGGAGCTGTCTTCGTTGTGTCGGGTTGAAGTGGAAGAGAATATGTCGCTGGTCGCGCTGATCGGCAATAAACTCTCTCAGGCATGCGGCGTGGGCAAAGAGGTCTTCGGCGTACTGGAACCCTTTAATATTCGCCTGATCTGTTATGGCGCCAGTAGTCATAATCTGTGTTTCCTGGTGCCGTCCAGCGCGGCCGAACAGGTCGTACAAACTCTGCACCACAATCTATTCGAATAATCCCTTCCTCGAACATGATGGCCGGTTATTCCATTCCGGCCATCGTCTATTTTTCTTCATTGTCGTTTCGTCAATGAAGCCTCTAAAATAAATACTTTCAAAACGCCTTACGTCAATAAGACGCATATTTTCACTTTCTCAGTTATTCATTAGCGTTATTCTTAGTTCACTCCCTAACCGATATTAGGGCGACACACACGCAATATCTTCAGACCTTTGTAAGGAAAACGGATGAAGACCAAAACGTCTTATGGCCTGAATTGGCTTCCTTTAGTAGTCATCGTCATTATTGCAACTTTCTTCTGGCAACTCACTCCGCCCACCGGCCTGACTCCCGCAGCCTGGCATTCAGCCGTTATTTTCGTCGCAACGATTATCTGTATCGTGGCAAACGTATTGCCGATTGGGGCGATTGGCATCATCAGCATTACGCTGTTCGCCCTGACCTATGCGGCAGGCGACAAGACGCCTAGCGCATCCATTCAGACGGCGCTGAGCGATCTCAACAGTTCGTTGATTTGGCTGATCGTCGTTGCCTTCATGATTGCCCGGGGATTCATTAAAACCGGATTGGGGCGGCGTATTGCACTCCAGATGATCCGTCTACTTGGCAAACGCACGCTGGGCCTGGCGTATGGACTGGCTTTTGCCGACCTGGTGTTGTCCCCGGCCATGCCGAGCAACACGGCGCGCTGCGGCGGCGTTATCTATCCCATCGCCGACTCGCTGGCACGCAGCTTCGACTCCAAACCGGATGATGCTTCCCGCAGTAAGATCGGTACGTTTCTGGTCACCTGTATCGGTAACGTCAACGACATCACCGCTGCAATGTTTATGACGGCTTACACCGGTAACTTGTTAGCGATAAAACTGGCAGCCAACGCTGGCGTCACTATCACGTGGGGCAGTTGGTTCGTCGCCGCGGTAGTGCCCTGCCTCATCTCTCTGCTGGTGATCCCGCTGTGCGTATACTGGCTGGTGAAACCAGAAATTCGTCATACGCCCGATGCTCCTAAGCTTGCCGTCGCTGAATTGAAAAAGATGGGAAGCATGAGCCGCGGGGAGTGGCTGATGGCCGCCACCGTGTTGATTCTGCTGGTACTGTGGATTTTCGGCGACAAACTGGGCGTGGATGCGACAACCGCCTCCTTTGTCGGACTTTCTTTCTTGCTGCTGACTGGCGTATTGAGCTGGGATGATATTAAAAGCGAGAAAGGTGCCTGGGATACGTTGATTTGGTTCGCGGCGCTGTTAATGATGGCGAACCAGCTCAAGAATCTGGGCTTCACGGCCTGGTTTGGCGATCTTATCGGTAACAGCATTGGCCATATGATGCTGGGAACTAGCTGGGTATTAGTCCTCCTGCTACTCAATGCCGCCTACTTCTATACCCACTACTTCTTCGCCAGCGGTAATGCGCAAATCGCAGCCCTTTATGCCGTATTCCTGGGTGTGGGTATTAACCTGAATATCCCCGCAGTCCCCATGGCGCTGATGCTGGCGTTTACCAGCAGCCTGTATTGTTCTCTTACCCAGTACACACATGCCCGCGGCCCCATTCTGTTCGGCGCAGGATATGTACCCACCGGTGTCTGGTGGCGAACAGGGTTCATTATTAGTCTGATTAACCAGGCGATCTTTATGTCTGCCGGCTTGTTATGGTGGAAGGTCATCGGGTTGTATTAATGACAGGCGATGTTTTATGTTACAGGGGCCTTGTGCCCCTGTTTTTATTTCAGCGGAATTAGTGTTGACCGCATTATTCCTCATCGAACCTATCGACTGACCAAAACCACATAGCCGTATTATCAGTCTGCGGTACACCAGTTATTACCTTTCCCGGCTTATAAAACGGTTAGACTGGCAACTAAGGCCGCGTCATTGCTTATTTATCCAGATCTATTTACCTCAACATTCATGTCATCAGACATTATTTAAGACCCAATATGGGGGATAAACACTGGAGTAAAGCACTATAAAAAGGAGGGGTATTGAGCGAAAAAAATAAACGCAACATAAAGGCACCCGCAGGTGCCTAAATAAAGAATATCAATCCAAAGTAGGATTCATATTACGTAAATCGAACGGCGTGATCTGGTAGACATAATAGTTCAGCCAGTTGGAAAATAAGAGATGGCCATGACTGCGCCAGCTTGCTTTAGGCGCTTTTTCGGGGTTGTTATCCGGGAAGTAATTCACTGGGACAACGGTATCCAACCCGGCTTCAATATCGCGAAAATACTCACTACCCAGCGTCAGCGCATCATATTCCGGATGACCGGTAACAAATGCCAGACGTTTATCCTTACTCGCGAACAGATAAGCGCCGACTTCGTCTGACCCCGCCAGAATATCCAAGTCAGTATGTTCGCGAATAACATCCAGTGGGAAATCCGCATAGCGTGAGTGAGGAGCCAGGAATGTTTCATCAAAACCGCGCGTCATTAGCGCATGTGGCTGAAAAGTATGATGCTCGTAAACGCCGGAGAGTTTAGCGTCACGCGTCAATTTCGGGATGCCATAAAGGACGTTTAATGCGGCTTGTACGGCCCAACACACAAATAAGGTTGAAGTAACATGCTCTTTAGCCCAACTCACGACCCGTGAAATCTGCGGCCAATATACCACATCGCTGAAATCAACTAATCCCAATGGGGCTCCGGTTACAATCAGCCCATCAAAGTTTTCATCTTCTATATCTTCGAAGTTGCAGTAAAAGTTATTGAGATGCTCAGTCGGCGTATTTTTGGACTCGCGACTGTCGATTCTCAACAGCTGAATATCGATCTGCAGGGGGGAGTTCGATAGCAACCGTAGAAACTGATTCTCAGTCTCGATTTTTTTGGGCATCAGGTTAAGTACCAATACCTTAAGCGGACGAATTTCCTGAGTTTTCGCACGAGATGATGTCATCACAAACACGTTTTCTTTGCGCAAAAAGTTCACTGCGGGCAATTCATCGGGGACTCGGATTGGCATAACCTTATAACCTCACTGCATACGTTTATACGTTTAGACTTCCAGACAGCCGAAGATAGCGATTTTCCCTGTTGATGTCGATAGCGAACAGGTGCAGTTGAAAATGTTTCACTCAAAAGAGTATGAACATATGCTTTTTACGAATAAGCAGATCGCCACCCCCACATTATGGCGATAATGTAACCAATATTAACCCTGACTTAGGTCCGCGGCCTGGTCATCATTGAATGAGGGGCAAAGGGAGTTTCACGTCGGTCAGGATGAGCACGGGGAGGCAGATTGTGGGGGGCATCGGTCACGTTGAGCAAAGGGGGCAGCTTCAGGGGAACAAGCCGCTGAGCAAGAATACGTCATCACGGCAGGCATGTTAAGCGGTGGGACAGTGACGATACCCGACATGACCATCAATCCTGCCTCAGCAGACCAGAGTGTGGCCATCCAGATTCACGGTCTGCCGCGTGGCGGTGAGACGGGGGGAGGTACAGAGCCGGTCTGTCGGCTTTTTT
>NZ_LUTN01000024.1 GCF_002111595.1 Lonsdalea britannica | reverse complement strand
TGGACGTGAGTCGGGTTCTGCAAGTGTCTGCGTGGCTCAAAAGACCGTTGTGATGACCTATTCCTGCTCAACAGCTTGCTCCCTTTACCCATCCTGACCCCATGCTCCCTTGATTCTGCACCTGGACCTATTTATCCCGCCGGTATCAGTCCTGAGTGAGGTTAAACTCTCTTTTGCCCCTGCTTTGTGATGACTCGGTACTGACCACGCCGATGAGGCGTCGCGCGAAGAGTCTGGCGTGAAATGCGAAAGGGCCGTCATACAGTGGATAAGCCCGCTGATGTCCACCATCATGAAGATCCAGATGCGCCAGCTTTAATACTGGCTCGAGGTGCTTATCGTTAAGGATTTTCTTGGTTGCTCCATAAAGGGAGCTATCACAGAGCGCTACTCTTGCCTTCCCCACCGACCCCTCTAATCCTTGTAGCGTTAAGTCACGGGCTAAGATCTGGAGGGGGGCTCACTCATATCCACGGCTATTGGGCATCGAGCCATTGGCATATAAAGGCGGCGATAGCGGAAGGATGGTTCAGATTGAGTTGAGGCACGGGGACGTTTAAGGGCACATCGCTGGCGATCGCCAGAGTGTCATTATCGATCAAATCAGCCACATTATGACCCGTATCCTGCCTATACAGGACGATTTTGGGGATCTTCTCGCGGCGAAAGCCTTCGACCAGCACCAGATCGAGCTTTGTATGATCCATTCTGCTCGCCAGCCACGCAAGATCAGGTTCTGACTGATCCGGCGTTTCCGTCATCAATGCCCAGCGTTTTGCGCTCGCGACCAGCGTCTGATCAGCCCCCGCTTTGCGGAGGCGATAACTATCTTTCCCCGGTGTATCGATATCCATCTCATGGTGCGTATGTTTAATCATGCCGACGCGAATACCAGATGCTTTGAGTAAGGGAATTAACTGCGTTAACAATGTCGTTTTTCCGGTACCGCTGTATGCGGCGATCGCCAGAAGCGGTACGGCGCTACTCATCTTTTAGGTCCTCTCGCCAATCAGCAAGTTCTTCTGGCGTATTAATATTGCGAAATGCCTTACGTTGATCGCCGAATGACACGGGTTGCACATCAATGTGATTGAGAAACAGCATCAGTTTGCGGTCACCCTTCGACAGAAAGGCCTCAAGCGCGCGGGTCTGGCTTTTATTGATAAGAAGTAACGTCGGATGGTCGCGTTCGCCGTCGGTCGCATAGGCCGCGGGATGATGTCCAATGTGCTGTTGTAAACGAGAGACGAGATTTAACGGTAGCGCTGGCACATCACAGGGAGCAAAAAGCGCCCATTCGCTTTCCATGAGGGCTAATCCCGAGTACATCCCCGCTAACGGTCCGGCAAATTGGCGGTTAATATCACCGATCACCGGATACCCGCTTTGCTGGTAACGTTCATGGTGCCGGTTGGCATTGATGAGTACGTTATCCACCTGGCTGACCAGCCGTGTTAAAACGTGTTGATACAGCGGAATGCCCTTCAGCAGGAGCAGACCTTTATCGTGGCCGCCCATCCGCGAGGATTGTCCGCCAGCCAGAATGATTCCCGTGATCATGATGTGTTGACCTGAAAATAAATGATGCTGACTGAGGGAAAACAATGGCGTAACGCCAAGCGCTTTCCTCATACTAAGTACACGACTATTAACGTTGAGTATGGAGAACCGACCATGAAATGTCATCGCGTGAATGAGTTAGTTGAACTGCTGCACCCGGCCTGGCAGCAGGAACCTGATTTGAATTTGATGGAATTTTTACAAAAACTTGCAAAGGAAGCAGGGTTTGAGGGGGCGCTAGGGGATCTGACTGATGATATCCTTATCTACCATTTGAAAATGCGTGGCTCCAACCAAGATCAACCGATCCCAGGGTTGCAGAAAGACGTAGAAGTGGATTTCAAAACGGCGATCCTGCGAGCCCGTGGAGTCATCAAAGACTAATGAAAAGCTCGTTTTTCGCGTCGATGCGCGCGTACGCCTTTTGCAACGGGAGCGTTAAACGCAATGCATGATGCTGTATTCAATTTTCATACCCTGTCGCCCGACGTCATCATGGATGCGCTTTGGTCTGCAGGCGTACGCGTCGACTCCGGATTAATCGCGCTCAATAGCTACGAAAACCGGGTATACCAGCTTAGCGATGAAGATCGTAAGCGCTACGTGGTCAAATTCTACCGTCCTCAGCGCTGGAGCAAGGCTCAGATCGACGAAGAACATCAGTTTGCTGCTGAACTGGCGCAGGACGAAGTGCCGGTTGTTGCGCCTTTGGCGCTGCAGGGGGAGACCTTGCATGAGCATGATGGCTTTTTCTTTACCGTCTTTCCCAGCGTAGGGGGAAGGCAGTATGAAATGGATAACGACGACCAGCTGGAAGGGGTTGGTCGTTATTTGGGACGTATTCATCAAACTGGTCGTAAACGCGATTTCGCCGCGCGGCCGACTATCGGCCTACAGGAGTATCTGTATGAGCCGTTTGATGAGTTATCCCGATGCGCTTTGATACCAGCTTCGCTGCGGGAAACCTTTCTGAACGCGACCAATCGTCTGATTCAAGAAGTGAAACGCTGCTGGCATGACGACTCGACGTCGGCCCGACTGCACGGAGATTGCCATCCCGGCAACATTCTGTGGCGTGACGGCCCTTTGTTCGTTGATTTGGATGATGCCCGCAACGGACCCGCCATTCAGGATTTGTGGATGCTTTTGCACGGCGAGCGGCGTGAGCAGCGAATACAGCTGGATATTCTGTTGGACGCTTACAGCGAGTTTTCTTCTTTCGATGAGAAGGAACTGGCACTCATCGAGCCGTTGCGAGCGATGAGAATGATTCACTATCTGGCCTGGGTTGCCCGTCGTTGGCAAGACCCTGCGTTTCCAAGGAGCTTTCCCTGGATGCAGGATGCCGATTTCTGGTCGAAACAAGCCTCCACCTTTGTCGAGCAGGTTAAGCTGTTGCAGGAACCGCCTTTGCAGCTGACGCCGATGTACTAAAGTTAACGGAGAAAAGAGTGATATGAAGAAAGTATGGCTAACACTGATTGGTGTCATCATGGCGTTCAGTGCTTCCGCTGCGGATTTCACCGAGGGGAAACAGTTTGTCACGCTGGATAGAACCGCGACGCAGGAGCCGCAGGTCCTGGAATTTTTCTCTTTCTATTGCCCGCATTGCTATCAGTTTTCCCAGATTTATCACATCCCTGATGCGATACAGAAAGGGTTGCCGGCTGGCACTAAAATGGTTAAGTACCATGTGGATTTCCTGGGGGACTTGGGAAAAAACCTGACGGAAGCGTGGGCGGTCGCTATTGCCTTGGGTGTTGAGGATAAAATCAGCCCGCTCATGTTTGATGCGGTACAGAAAAACCAGACGGTGCAGAAACCGGAAGATATTCGTAACGTCTTCATCTCTGCTGGGGTTAAAGGGGAAGACTACGATAGCGCGCTTAATAGCTTCGTCGTGAAATCTCTGGTGGTTCAGCAGGAAAAAGCAGCGGCGGATTTACAGCTGCGCGGGGTTCCGTCTCTGTTTGTGAACGGCAAATATATGGTTAAGAACGACGGTCTGGACACCAGCTCAATGGACGTTTACGTCCAGCAATATGCTGATGTCGTAAAATTCCTGATTTCTAAAAAGTAATTTAAGTCGACGCCATAAGGTGAGAGCCGTATGGCGTCGGTTTTTCTGAAAGCGAATCTTTTGGCAAAAATAACCGCGTGAAATTGAGTTTTATTTTCATAGGTATCCACAAATTATATGTTTTCCGTTAACGACAAGTGAATACAAGTTTCTATTTTAGTTAACTGATTTTGCTTAACAATTTAATTACCCCTCGCGATATTTATTCTCCTGTTAATTATTTAAGTATTTCTATGCACAAACTTATCCACAGGAGTTTCTGCGATACGTCACGAAAGCGTTGCCGTATTGACGCGTTATTATTCGTCTCTTCTTGTCACCTATGGCATGCTTATATGATGGCTGGAAATAACAATTGAAACAGATTATGGCTCAAATAGCAGACAACCCTTTAATTCTTGTCGACGGTTCATCTTACTTATACCGCGCCTATCACGCTTTCCCTCCGCTGACGAACAGTGCAGGCGAACCTACCGGGGCGATGTACGGCGTGCTGAACATGCTGCGCAGCCTGTTGCTTCAATATCATCCCAGCCACGTTGCGGTTGTGTTTGATGCGAAAGGAAAAACCTTTCGTGATGAGCTGTTTGAACATTACAAATCTCACCGTCCCCCGATGCCGGATGACCTGCGGGCTCAGATCGAGCCGTTGCATAAAATGGTCAGGGCGATGGGCCTGCCGCTGTTAGCGGTTTCGGGCGTGGAAGCGGACGATGTCATCGGCACTCTGGCTCAGCAGGCTGAGTTGAAGTCGACGCCGGTGCTGATCAGCACCGGTGATAAAGATATGGCGCAGCTGGTGACGCCCAACATTACTCTAATCAACACCATGAACAACGCTATCCTGGGTCCTCAGGAAGTGTGTGACAAATATGGTATTCCGCCGGAACTGATGATCGACTTCCTTGCGTTGATGGGCGATGCCTCCGATAACATTCCCGGCGTGCCGGGCGTGGGTGAGAAAACGGCTCAGGCGCTGCTGCAAGGGCTGGGCGGTTTGGATACGCTGTACGCCAATCTGGATAAAATCGCCGATCTTTCCTTCCGCGGCGCTAAAACCATGGCGGCTAAACTGGAACAGCATAAAGAGGTGGCTTATCTCTCTTACCAGTTGGCTACCATCAAAACTGACGTCGAGCTGGAGCTGAGCTGTGAACAGCTGGCGGTCACCGAGCCGCAAGTGGACGAGCTGAGTGAGCTGTTCAAGCATTATGAGTTCCGGCGTTGGCAGATTGAACTGGAATCAGGCGTCTGGTTGCAGGGCAAAAAGAGTCCGGTCGCAGCGAAAAACAAACCTGCAGCGGTTGAAGAAAAAAGTGTGGCGGCGGTTGAGCGCTCACTGTCGCAGGAAGGCTATGTCACCATTTTGGATGAGAAGACGCTCGAGACGTGGATCGACCGTCTGAAGTCTGCTGACGTTTTCGCGTTCGATACTGAAACCGACAGTCTGGACACGTTGAGCGCCAATCTGGTCGGTATCTCATTCTCTGATAAGCCGGGCGAGGCCGCCTATCTGCCGTTGGGTCACGATTATTTGGATGCTCCGGAACAGATGACGTGCGACAGAGCGTTGGAACTGCTTAAGCCGCTGCTGGAAGATCCTGCCGTACTGAAAGTTGGTCAGAATCTGAAGTATGACCGCGGCGTGCTGGCCCGCTACAACATTGAGTTGCAGGGCATGGCGTTCGACACGATGCTGGAATCTTACGTATTGGATAGCGTGAGCGGCCGTCATGATATGGACAGCATGGCATCACGTTACCTGCAGCATAAAACTATCTCGTTTGAAGAGATCGCCGGCAAAGGCAAAAACCAGCTCACCTTTAATCAAATTCCGCTGGAACAGGCGGCGGTGTATGCGGCGGAAGACGCCGATGTCACGCTGCACTTGCACCAGAAGCTGTGGGAAAAACTGGAAAAAGAGCCTGAGCTACGAAACGTTTTTGACAACATTGATATGCCGCTGGTGCCGATTTTGTCGCGCATGGAACGCAATGGCGTATTGATTGATGCCGGCATTCTTGCCGAGCACTCCAAAGAGTTAACGAAGCGGCTTGCGGAGCTTGAAGTTGAAGTTCATGAGCTGGCTGGCGAGCCTTTCAACCTCTCCTCTACCAAGCAGTTGCAGCATATCCTGTATGAAAAACTGCAGCTGCCCGTCAGGAAGAAAACCCCGAAAGGAGCGCCGTCCACCAACGAAGAAGTGCTGGCGGAACTGGCGTTAGATTATCCGTTGCCGAAGCTAATTCTCGAGTACCGCGGCCTGTCGAAGCTGAAATCCACCTATACGGATAAGCTGCCGGTGATGATCAACCCGCTGACGGGAAGGGTGCACACGTCCTATCACCAGGCGGTGACGGCGACCGGTCGATTGTCTTCCAGCGATCCCAACCTGCAAAACATTCCGGTGCGTAACGAGGAAGGACGACGTATCCGCCAGGCGTTTGTCGCTCGCGAAGGCTACAGCATTGTCGCGGCGGACTATTCACAAATCGAACTGCGTATCATGGCCCATCTCTCACGGGATACCGGACTGCTGCGGGCCTTCTCCGAAGGATTGGATATTCACCGCGCCACGGCGGCGGAAGTCTTTGGTTCTTCGTTGGATAAAGTGACGTCCGAGCAGCGCCGCAGCGCCAAGGCGATTAACTTTGGCCTCATATACGGTATGAGCGCCTTTGGTCTGTCTCGACAGCTCAATATTCCGCGTTCTGAATCTCAGAAATACATGAATCTCTACTTCGAGCGTTATCCGGGCGTTCAGGAGTATATGGAGCGCACGCGTGAGCAGGCGGCTGAACAGGGTTATGTTTCTACGCTGGATGGTCGACGCCTCTATCTGCCGGAGATCAACGCCCGAAACGCCATGAGCCGTAAGGCGGCGGAACGTGCGGCGATCAACGCACCGATGCAGGGGACGGCGGCGGACATCATTAAGAAAGCAATGATCGCCATCGACGGTTGGTTGCAGCAACAGGACGAACCGTTGGTGACCATGATCATGCAGGTTCACGATGAATTGGTGTTCGAAGTGCATGACTCCGTGCTGGAGCAATCCAAGGCGAAAATCAAGGCGTTGATGGAAGGATGCATGAAGCTGGATGTGCGCTACGGGTGGATGTGGGAACCGGTATTAACTGGGATCAGGCACACTAATACATCTCTCTTTCCTGACTGAAATCGTTCGATTCCGCCTGCCCTTGGGTCGACCTGGGGCAGGCAAACCTGCCTAATTAATGCCCGTAATTCATCGTGTTATCTAGTGTGGTGGTGGACAAACTTGAGTCAATTTCATCAGAAAATGGCCCGTTTTGTAATTAAGCTACAAGATCATGCGGCGATGTCCGCTTTTATGGCGATGCTTTACGCAATGCGTGAAAGTAAACAACAAAAAAATCTTTGTAGCCGTAAAAAAATAGGGTAGAGTTATTTCCGTAGGGTACAGAGGTAAGATGTTCTATCTTTCAGACCTTTTACTTCACGTAATCGGATTTGGCTGAATATTAGCCGCCCCGCTCGGTTTTCTGAGCGGGGCGTTTTTTATTGGGTCGCTGAAATACTGACCGCGATGGGGAGTCATGCCGGCGGACTTTATGCCCGTGATATCAGGGTATTATTCGCCTGATCAGGAAAATCTTCGTACGGGGTTCCGTTGAACCAGCTGTCCAGTTTCTCGCTCAGCTTATCTACGCCGCTCTTTTTCAGGGAGGAGAACGTTTCCACCTGAATATCGCCCATCAGCGGCAGTATGGCTTCACGCACCATGTTCAGCTGCGCTTTGCGCGCGCCCTGAGCCAGCTTGTCGGCCTTGGTCAATAGAACCAGCACAGGTAGTTCAGCGGCAACCGCCCACTCCAGCATCTGTTGGTCGAGATCCTTGAGCGGATGACGGATATCCATCAGCACCACCAATCCCTGCAAGCATTGACGTTTCTGCAGATATTCGCCCAAGGCGCGCTGCCATTTCCGCTTCATTTCTTCCGGCACTTCCGCGTAGCCGTAGCCGGGCAAGTCCACCAGTCGTACGCCGTCGACCACCTCAAACAGGTTGATCAGCTGAGTGCGCCCTGGGGTTTTACTGGTTCTGGCCAGGCTTTTCTGATTGGTTAGCGTATTAAGAGCACTGGACTTTCCGGCGTTTGAACGTCCAGCAAAGGCGACTTCAATACCGCTATCTGCGGGCAAATGGCGAATGTCCGGGGCACTGGTAACGAAATGGGTCACCTGGTAGTTGTATTGATGGGTCACAATCTTCGTCTCTGTCTGGATTAATAGTTACTCAGCGATTATACCTGTAACTTGCCGTGGCTGTGGTCTTTATCTGTATCGTCACTTTGACGACGTCAGCGTAATATTGTGAAAAAATAAAAGCCTCTTCCGTGAAGTTGGGTGCTTTTTTATTCGTACGCTTTCTGCTAGATTCCGCCGCAATTCCCTACATTCTTAATAATCTGAGAGCGATGCCATGAAACAGCCATTCAAACGGCCGGGCGGTAAGGCCGCCAAACCTAAAATCAAAAGAAAAACCCGTGAAGAATTGGATACCGAAGCTCGTGCACGCAAGCGTCAGAAAAAACGCCGTGGACTGGCTGCGGGAAGTCGCGCCCAGGGTGGAAACGATAACAAGACGACCTCCGGGCTGGGAAAAGTTGTCGATCCGCGTATTGGCAGTAAGAAAAAGATCCCACTGACCACGGCTGATGCCGCGCCGGTTTCCTCTATTCCTGAGCCGGAACTGGAGAAAAAAGTGGTGCTGTCTCCTGAAGCCGAGCTGGAAATGCTGGAAAACGATCCGCGACTGGACGAACTGCTGGATCTGCTCGAGAAAGGGGAAACGCTTTCAGTGAAAGACCAGTCTTGGGTTGATGAGAAACTCGACCGCATCGATGCACTGATGGAGCAGCTGGGCATTGAGTTGGGCGATGACGAGGACGATGAAGAAGAACCTCAGGAAGATATGCTGCAGTTGCTCAAACGGAATAACCCTAAAGACGGATATTGATGTTTAAAGGGCTGTTTCTGATTTTAACCTTGCTGGTTATGTGTTTTTTGCTGAGTCTGTTGGCTAAACTGTGGTGTCTGTCGAACAGGAAGACGCGATTGCTGCGACGCAGCCTGTCTTCCCGACAGCAGCCAATACCGCAGAGACGGTCAGGCAATAAACGATACCGCAAGGAGTAAGCAGCAATATGTCTGGAACGAGCATCGATTGGGATCTGGAGCTGATACAAAAGTATAATTATTCCGGACCCCGCTATACGTCTTACCCTACCGCGCTGGAATTCACCGAAAGCTACGATGAATCCGCTTTTCTGCAAGCGGCCGCTCGTTACCCCGAGCGACCACTTTCCCTGTATATCCACATCCCGTTTTGCCATCGTCTGTGCTATTTCTGCGGGTGCAACAAGCTGGTGACGCGTCAGCTGCATAAGGCGGACGAGTATCTGGATGTCCTTGAACTGGAAATTCGTCAGCGGGCGCCCCTGTTCGCCGGACGAACGGTCACTCAGATGCATTGGGGCGGCGGAACCCCGACGTTTCTGAATGCAAAACAAATCACCCGATTAATGGCGCTGTTGCGCGAGCAGTTTACGTTTGACGCTCATGCGGAGATGTCGCTAGAGATAGACCCGCGTGAAATCGAGTTGGATATCGTGGATCACCTGCATCAGGAAGGGTTCAACCGCCTGAGCATGGGGGTACAAGACTTCAATAAAGAGGTTCAGCGATTAGTCAATCGTGAACAGGATGAAGCGTTTATCTTTGCCCTGATCGAACGGGCCAAGGCGCTTGGGTTCGCCTCCACCAATATCGATTTGATTTACGGCCTGCCGAAACAGACGCCGGAGAGTTTCGCCTATACACTGCAACGCGTGGCGGAGTTAGGTCCGCACCGGTTGAGCGTGTTCAACTACGCCCACCTCCCGACGCTATTTGCCGCGCAGCGGAAAATAAAAGAGGCGGATTTGCCTGGCGCCGAGCAGAAGCTGGATATTTTACAGCAAACAATTCATGACCTGACCGCCTCGGGCTATCAGTTCATTGGTATGGATCATTTCGCGCGTCCCGATGATGAGTTAGCTGTGGCGCAGCGCGAAGGGAAGCTGCATAGAAACTTTCAGGGCTATACGACGCAGGGCGAGACCGATTTGCTGGGAATGGGCGTTTCCGCGATTAGTATGATCGGTGATAGTTATGCTCAGAATCAGAAGGTTTTGAAGGACTACTACACTCAGGTGCAGACCCAGGGCAACGCGCTGTGGCGCGGTGTGCAGCTGACGCGTGACGATTGCATTCGTCGGGACGTCATTAAAACGCTGATCTGCAACTTCCGGCTGAGCTACTCCGCGATAGAAATGGATTATCAGATCAATTTTGATGATTATTTCTCAGAGGATCTGACCTTGCTGGAGCCGATGGTGGCGGATGGTCTGATCGAGGTGACGTCTCGGGAGTTGATTGTGACGCCGAAGGGACGCTTGCTAATCCGTAATATTTGCATGTGTTTCGACATCTATCTGCGCAGTAAGATGCGAACTCGCCAGTTTTCTCGGGTGATATAAGTCCTGATAGAAACAAAAACAGCCGCTAAGCGGCTGTTTTTATCTTTCCTGCCAGCGTGAACCCACGATGATGGCCTGCGGGATCAGCTAAAAAAGTTAATCAAGGCGGCACACAACACGGCTGCGATGGCCGTCTGCGGGGAGTGTCCCACCGCATTGCCCATTTCAGCGCCGTGTGACAACGCCGAAAAAAGTGATTCCAACATGGTTACATTCTCCTGTCAGCGCAGTGATCATACTGCTAGTGATGATCATGTAAAGTATAAAATGACGACAATAATACCTGCGCTGAGATGCCCCTTTCCCGCTCCCCCGACCGACTAAAAAGCCGATAAGAAGAGCGGCAATCCGACTACTCCATCCCCAACTCTTTCAGTTTGCGTGTAAGCGTATTACGCCCCCAGCCCAACAGACGCGCGGCTTCCTGTTTATGCCCCTGTGTGTGACGGAGCGCGGTCGTCAGCAGCGTTCTCTCCATTTCTGGCTGGCTTCCGCCAACAGGTTTTGATGACCGGAACGCAACGCCCGGTCAGCCCATTGCGCCAGCAGGGTTGCCCAGCTGTCTGGCTGAACATGTACCGTGGCGTCAGGCGCGGTGGTTTCAAACAGCTCCGGCGGCAAATCCTGAATCAGCACTTCCTGACCCGCAGCCATGACGGTCAACCAACGGCAGGTATTTTCCAGCTGGCGGACGTTGCCAGGCCACGGCAGACGCGTTAGCGCCGCTTCCGTCTCGGGATGCAGGTTCTTCGGTTCAACGCCCAGCTCCTTGGCGGTCGCCTGCAGGAAGTAGCGGGCGAGGCGAGGAATATCTTCCCGACGCTCCCGCAGCGGCGGCAGATGTACGCGAATGACGTTCAGGCGATGGAACAAATCTTCGCGAAATTTGCCTTCCTGTACTCGCAGCTCCAGATTCTGGTGGGTTGCAGCAATAATCCGGACATCAACTTTGACCGCCGCATATCCCCCTACGCGGTAGAACTGCCCATCGGCCAGTACGCGCAACAGTCGAGTCTGCACATCCAACGGCATGTCGCCGATTTCATCCAGAAACAGCGTACCGCCATCGGCCTGCTCAAAGCGGCCCTGGCGAATCTGATTCGCGCCGGTGAAGGCGCCTTTCTCATGGCCGAACAGCTCTGATTCGATCAAATCCTTGGGGATGGCGGCCATATTCAGCGCGATGAAAGGGGCTTTAGCGCGAGGGCTGTGGCGATGCAACGCATGCGCGACCAGCTCTTTACCCGTACCGGATTCCCCGTTGATCAAGACGCTGATGGAAGAGCGCGAAAGGCGTCCTATGATCCGGAAAACGTCCTGCATTGCGGGCGCTTCCCCGATGATATCCGTCGTCGGCCCGCTGATCGGCTGATTACGGACCGGTTGCTGCTGTTCCATGTAGTGGCTGATGGCGCGTTCGACTAGCGCAACCGCTTCATCGATATCGAACGGTTTGGCAGGTAGTCGAAAGCACCCTGCTGATAAGCGCTGACGGCCGCATCTAAATCGGAATGCGCCGTCATAATAATGACCGGCAGCATGGGGTGGCGCTGTTTAATTTGTTGCAGCAGGGCCAGCCCGTCCATTCCCGGCATACGGATATCGGAAAGCAGTACATCCGGTGTTTGCGTGGATAATGCGTTTAATACCTGATTCCCGTTATCAAACGTCGCGCAGGTTAAGCCGGCTCCTGTGAGCGCGCGTTCGAGCACCCAGCGGATGGAGCTATCGTCGTCGACAATCCAGACTATCCCTCGTTGCATCATGGACCTCACTGGCGGATGGCAGATAGACCGAAAATTCGGTGTGACCTGGCCAACTGTTAAATTCAATTTTACCGGAGTGTTGATCGATAAGATTACGGGCGATCGACAATCCTAGTCCGGTGCCCCCTTCGCGTCCGCTTACCATCGGATAAAACAAGGTATCTTGTAAATGAGCGGGGACACCCGGGCCATCATCTGCAATATCGATACGGGCCACTAAACGATAGCGGACGCCGTGCAGCGTGAGCTGGAAGGCCGTGCGGGTACGGATGGTGATGGAACCGCCTTCTTCACCCAACGCCTGCAATGCGTTGCGGGTGATATTCAGCAGGACCTGTTCAATCTGATCCGGGTCGTGCATCAATTCCGGCAGGCTGGGGTCGTAATCCCTGACCAGCGTGACGTTATCGGCTTTTTCCAGTGAAACCAGCTGGAAGACGCGCTCCGCGACCTGATGAATACTTTGCGTGACGTGCAGCCCCGGTTGCTGCGGCCCTAACAGACGATCGACCAGATTACGCAAGCGATCCGCCTGTTCGATAATGACTTTGGTATATTCCGTCAAAGACGGGTCGGGCAGTGCTTTGGACAGTAGCTGCGCCGCGCCGCGCAAGCCTCCCAGCGGGTTTTTAATTTCGTGAGCAAGACCACGAACCAAATCTCGTGCCGCCAGCTGCTGCGCGTGTTGTAGCTGCTCCTGGCTGAGTTTGCGCTGGTTATCCATCGGCGCCATTTCCATCAAAATATAATCATTCTGAATACGCTGCGCCGTTAGCGACATGATGTGGCTCTGCCGTCCACCACGATGGTGACTTCGTTATCCGTAAAGCCCTGCCCGGAGTTGAGGCTTTCCAGCATCAAATCGATATTTAGCGAGAAATAGCCAAGCAGTTCAGGCAATGGCGTTCCCGATAGTTTCCGCGAGCTTTGCGCCAGTAGTTGTTGGGCTGCTGGGTTCGAATAATGGATCGCCAGATTTTTATCCAGCAGTAGGATGCTGTTAATTAAAGAATTGAGGATCTGCCCAGCATCGGGCAGCGTGCCTGTTGCCATAACGCAGACTCCTGCACTTTTTTAGTGCGTTACATTCTGGATTGATAAATATTGCTTAGCAACCGTACGATGCCGCGCGGAGAAAAAAGCCCATCCGAAGATGGGCTGAAAAGTTTCCACGGCAACAAATAAACAAGAAATCTTGTTGGTGACGGCAGCTTCAACATCGTTATTATTCGGGCTGCCGTCATTGCGCGAACACTTACACGCTGTAGTACAGTTCGAACTCTACCGGATGCGGAGTCATGCGTACGCGATCATTTTCCGCACGACGCAGTTCGATGTAAGCATCGATGGAGTCTTCGGTGAAGACGCCGCCGCGGGTCAGGAACTCACGGTCTTCGTTCAGCGCATTCAACGCTTCTTCCAGTGAGCCTGCTACGGTTGGGATTTCACTCGCTTCTTCCGGTGGCAGATCGTACAAGTTCTTATCCATGGCATCGCAGGATGGATCTTGTTGATGATACCGTCCAGACCGGCCATCAGCAGTGCGGTGAAAGCCAGGTACGGGTTGGCTGCCGGATCCGGGAAGCGGACTTCGATACGGCGCGCTTTCGGGCTTGCGACCACCGGGATACGGATAGAGGCAGAACGGTTACGCGCGGAGTATGCCAGCATGACCGGTGCTTCGTAGCCAGGAACCAGTCGTTTGTAAGAGTTGGTCGCCGGGTTGGTCAGTGCGTTGATCGCTTTTGCGTGTTTGATAACGCCGCCGATGTAGTACAGCGCCATTTCGGACAGGCCGCCGTATTTGTCGCCGGAAAACAGGTTTACGCCGTCTTTGGACAGAGACATGTGGCAGTGCATACCAGAACCATTGTCGCCGAACATCGGTTTCGGCATGAACGTTGCGGTTTTACCGAAAGCGTGTGCAACGTTGTGGACGACGTATTTATAAATCTGAATTTCGTCGGCTTTTTTGGTCATGGTGTTGAAGCGAGTAGCCACTTCATTCTGACCTGCCGTCGCGACTTCGTGGTGATGGGCTTCAACCACCAGACCCATCTGCTCCATGGTCAGACACATGGTGGAACGGATGTCCTGAGAAGAGTCGACAGGAGGAACCGGGAAGTAACCGCCTTTCACGGACGGACGATGGCCTTTATTGCCGCCTTCGTATTCTTTGCTGGAGTTCCAGGCACCTTCGATATCGTCGATAGTGACATGGGAGCCGGAGATGCTGCTGCCGAAGCGAACGTCATCAAACAGGAAGAACTCGGGTTCTGGCCCGAACAGTACGGTATCCGCGATACCGGAAGAACTCAGGAAGTCCTCTGCGCGTTTAGCGATGGAACGCGGGTCGCGATCGTAGCCCTGCATTGTGCCTGGCTCGAGGATGTCACAGCGGATGATCAGCGTCGACTCTTCGTAGAACGGGTCGAGAACGGCGGTTGTGACGTCAGGCATTAACACCATGTCTGATTCGTTGATGCCTTTCCATCCGCCGATAGAAGAACCATCGAACATTTTGCCGTCTTCGAAGAAATCTGAATCTACCTGATGGGAAGGGATCGTGACGTGCTGTTCTTTACCTTTAGTATCGGTGAAACGAAGGTCGACGAATTTCACCTCATGTTCTTTCAGCAGCGTCAAAACGTGTTCAACTGACATACTTGGTTCTCCCGGGTTATATCATTTATCGTCGTGGAACGAATATCGTTGTGGCATGTTGTTGTTACCGTACGTAGACTATAGCTAAATCTGTGCCAACTTTAGTATTTGTGCCCGAGAGCCCATTCTCTGGTTTTCTCAGTGTCTTCGACTGCACCAATATAGTAATCTGCACCAAAATAGTGCTTTATTTTGCATTGTTAGCACCATATTGGTGCTCTTCAATGTGTTTGTAGCGCAATTGCACCGTGAAAGGGATCACAACCTCCTCAATGTGAGGTTGTTTGCAAGAGATGTTTGTGATCCTGTTTAGTCCCTCGATTAATCCGTGTACAATAGCGCGCTATTTCTAAATGCCTGAGGCAAAGCTGTGATCGAAAATTTGCGTAACATCGCTATTATTGCGCACGTTGACCATGGGAAAACCACCCTGGTCGACAAGCTGCTACAACAGTCCGGTACGTTTGATGAACGTAGTGAAGCCACCGAACGTGTTATGGACTCCAACGATTTGGAGAAAGAGCGTGGGATCACCATCCTCGCTAAAAATACCGCCATCAATTGGAAAGACTACCGCATTAACATCGTTGATACCCCAGGACACGCCGACTTCGGCGGTGAGGTAGAACGTGTTATGTCGATGGTTGACTCGGTGCTACTGGTCGTTGATGCAATGGATGGCCCGATGCCGCAGACCCGTTTCGTGACCAAAAAAGCATTTGCCAATGGTCTGAAGCCGATCGTGGTCATCAACAAAGTTGACCGTCCGGGCGCACGCCCTGACTGGGTTGTCGATCAGGTATTCGACCTGTTCGTAAACCTGGATGCTACTGACGAGCAGCTGGACTTCCCGATCGTTTACGCTTCCGCGTTGAACGGTATCGCCGGTCTGGATCACTCCGACATGGCCAGCGACATGACTCCGCTGTTTGAAGCGATCATCGAACACGTTGAAGCGCCGAAAGTGGACCGCGACGGCCCGCTGCAGATGCAAATCTCCCAGCTGGACTACAACAACTACGTCGGTGTTATCGGTATCGGCCGTATCAAACGCGGCATGGTTAAGCCTAACCAGCAGGTTACTGTCATTGACAGCGAAGGCAAAACGCGTAACGGTAAAGTCGGTAAAGTCTTGGGCCACATGGGTCTGGAGCGTATCGAATCCACGCTGGCTGAAGCGGGCGATATCATCGCTATCACCGGTCTGGGCGAACTGAACATTTCCGATACTATTTGCGATCCGGCTACCGTTGAAGCGCTGCCTGCGCTGAGCGTCGACGAACCGACCGTGACCATGTTCTTCTGCGTCAACACGTCTCCTTTCTGCGGTAAAGAAGGTAAGTTCGTGACGTCGCGTCAGATCCTTGAGCGTCTGAACAAAGAACTGATCCACAACGTTGCGCTGCGCGTGGAAGAGACTGAAGATGCGGATGCTTTCCGCGTATCCGGTCGTGGTGAGCTTCACCTGTCCGTTCTGATTGAAAACATGCGTCGTGAAGGCTTCGAAATGGCCGTTTCACGTCCGAAAGTTATCAACCGCGTGATCGACGGTCGCAATCAAGAGCCGTTTGAAAACGTGACGCTGGATATCGAAGAACAGCATCAGGGCTCCGTCATGCAGGCGATGGGCGAGCGTAAAGGCGACGTTAAAGATATGGTTCCGGATGGCAAGGGCCGTATTCGTCTCGACTACGTTATCCCAAGCCGCGGTCTGATCGGTTTCCGTACCGAGTTCATGACCATGACATCGGGTACTGGTCTGCTGTACTCCACGTTCAGTCATTACGATGACGTGCGTCCGGGCGATATCGGTCAGCGTCAGAACGGCGTACTGATCTCTAATGGTCAGGGTAAAGCGGTCGCATTTGCTCTGTACGGTCTGCAGGATCGCGGTAAATTGTTCCTGGGTCACGGTGCCGAAGTTTATGAAGCCAGATCATCGGTATTCACTCACGTTCTAACGACCTGACCGTGAACTGCCTGACCGGTAAGAAACTGACCAACATGCGTGCTTCCGGTACGGATGAAGCCACGACGCTGGTACCGCCGGTCAAGATGACTCTGGAGCAGGCTCTGGAATTCATCGATGACGACGAACTGGTAGAAGTGACGCCGACGTCTGTTCGTCTGCGTAAACGTCACCTGACCGAAAACGACCGCCGCCGCGCGGGTCGCTCGAGCAAAGAAGACTAAGTGTCTTTTCTGTAACGACGGTCTCGTTTCAGAAAAAGCCAGTCAGCGAAAGCTGACTGGCTTTTTTTATTTATTTTCATTGGGTTATCCTTATTTGGCAGAGTAAGACCACGCCCGAAAACGGTGTGTGAGGCCTTAGATCTTCTCTGTTCAGTTCTCCTTTTTACCGTTACAGTGAAAGCCTACTCACTCATCAGGAGGACCTATGTTGTATATCTTTGATTTGGGCAACGTCGTCATTGATATCGATTTCAAACGGGTGCTGGGAGTATGGAGCAACCTTAGCGGTGTCCCCCTGGCTAGCCTGAGCGAACGCTTTGTTATGGGGCATGCGTTTGAACAACATGAGCGCGGCGAGATCGATGATGAGGCATTCGCCTCTGAGCTGTGCCACGAAATGGGGATTGCCCTCAGCTTTGAGCAGTTTGCCGCAGGCTGGGAATCGATCTTTATCGGAGTACGTCCTGAAGTGTTGGATATCATGCAGCAGCTACGGCGCGACGGGCAGCGGGTCGTGGTACTTTCGAACACCAACCGCCTGCATCATCAGCAGTGGTCTTCGCTTTATCCTGAGATAGAGCAGGCGGCCGACCATATGTATTTGTCGCAAGAACTTGGCATGCGTAAACCTGAGGCTGGCATTTACGAATATGTGTTGCAGCAGGAAGGATACCTCGCTCAAGACACTATCTTCTTCGATGACAATGCGGACAATATCATCGCGGCTTCCGCGTTGGGCATCCATGCCATTCAGGTCAACGATCGTCAGGTTCTGACAGACTTCTTTTCTTCTCATTCCGCCACGGTGAGTGAATAGCGCCAGGCCGTTTCCATTCAGTATCAGACAGGAGCAGCAACGTTTTTATGATTGGGTTAATTCAGCGCGTCTCCAGAGCCAGCGTTACCGTGGATAATGAAGTTATCGGTAAAATCGATGCGGGATTGGTCGTATTGCTGGGCGTTGAGCAGGGTGATGACGAAAAGAATGCCGAGCGGCTATGCGAACGGGTGATCGGGTACCGAATTTTCGGCGATGAGCAGGATAAGATGAACCTGAATGTGCGTCAGGCTGGCGGCAGCCTGCTGGTGGTATCGCAGTTTACGCTGGCGGCCGATACGAAGAAGGGGATGCGTCCTAGTTTTTCGCGTGGAGCCGCGCCTGCCGAAGCCGAACGGTTATATCACTATTTTGTCGGCCGATGCCGGGAGCAAGGCATGACCACCGAAACGGGTCGTTTTGCCGCCGATATGAAGGTTGAATTGGTCAACGATGGCCCCGTGACCTTCTGGTTACAGGCATAGATCGCAATGCATCTCTTGGTTAACCGAGGCTGTTTATGTATCACTTGAGAGTGCCGGAAAGCGCCAAAGAGCTGGACGCCTACTACCAGTTTCGCTGGGAGATGCTGCGTAAACCGTTGCAGCAGCCGTTAGGCTCCGAACGCGACGCCTATGACTCGCTAGCCCATCATCAGACCGTCGTTGACGTCCAAGGGCGTCTGGTCGCCGTGGGACGGCTCTATATCAACGCTGACAATGAGGCCTCTATCCGTTTTCTGGCGGTTCACCCCGACGTTCGACGTAAAGGGTTGGGCACCTTGCTGGCGATGGCACTGGAGTCAGTGGCGCGTCAGGAGGGAGCCAAGCGTGTGGTATGTAGCGCGCGTGAAGAAGCGAAAGCCTTTTTCGCCAAGCTGGGATTTGTGGATCAGGGCGAGATCACGACGCCGCAGACAACGCCAATTCGGCATTTCCTGATGATTAAACCGGTGGCGACGCTGGATGATATTTTGCACCGCCCTGACTGGTGCGGACAGCTACAACAAGCCTGGCACGATCATATACCGCTGAGTGAAAAGATGGGTGTGCGCATCAGTCAGTACACCGGCAAGAAGTTCATTACCACGATGCCGGAAGTCGTCAATCAGAACCCCCATCACACCATCTTCGCTGGCAGCCTGTTTTCTCTGGCGACTTTGACCGGCTGGGGGCTGATTTGGCTACTGCTGCGGGAGCGTCAGTTGGGCGGCACTATCGTTTTGGCGGATGCGCATATTCGTTACAGCTCACCGATCACCGGCCGTCCCAGCGCGGTGGCTAATCTTGGGTCGCTCAGCGGCGATCTGGACAAGCTGGCTCGCGGTCGTCGGGCAAGGGTGCATCTGAACGTTGAATTATTCGGTGAAGGGTCAAAAGGAGCATTATTTGAAGGCGTGTACATGGTCTTGCCGCCGACACCGGATGATCCTCTGGAGCCTTCGGGTTTATCGGGCGACTGAGTGATTTACGGCGCAGATATCGATGGTTTCGGGAATAACTCTTCACGAATAACAGAAGGCCGGATGACGAATCCGGCCTTCTGTTTGTCATCGCCTCGCTTGACTTAGGGCGTCGGCGCTCCTTCCTGCAGAATACCCTGATACAACCGTTGATAAACCGGTTGCCCATCGTTGTCTGTTCCCTGCAAAACGCCGTTTAGGGTGGGCTTCAGCGGCGAGGCATTCTCCATCTGACCTTTCAGCTTTAACTGAAAATTGAGATTACCCGATGGCGTGCGAGTCGGCGTCGGCCAGCCCCAGAGAAGCAATGTGTCGAATGCCGCGGATTTGGCATTCATATCCAGCGTAAATTCACGCGCAGGGGACTGACCGATATCGGCTTTTGCTTCCAACAGTCCCCCCGGCGTAAAGGCGCTGAGATCGGTAAACGTGATCCGTTCGTTGTCCGCCGTCAATGCCAGCGATGGGCGTCGAATATCCACTTTATTGAACGTGGCATCGCTGGCGTTCAGGTTAAGCGAGCCTGCCCAGATTCCCCACTGGTGCTCGCGGGCCAGCATCAGGTCGCTGCCATAGCCGTCAAGCGCGGTTACTTGGAACGGGAAGTCTGGATTGATATCGATCAGCAGGTTACGGTTGGCGGTAAATTTTTTGACGGAGACCGTTTCCAGCCACGACGGCAATGTCTGTTGCCAGCGTTGACGCCAGTCTCCCGGCAGGGTGTATTCCATTCCCGCGATCACCAGCTCATCCAGCGTCAGCCGGCGGTCGCTGCGCTGCCAGTTGCCGCTGGCACGCAGCAGTCCTCTTTCCCAACGGGTCGAGAACTGGCGGATGGCGATCCCCTGGGCGGACAGGTCCAGATTGATAATCGGATCGATCAGATGCATGTCGCCGTTGATAAGATCGGATGCGTTGAACGACAGCGAGCCGTCCTCACTCTGCCAGTTATCCTGTTGAAAAGTGACGTGTTGCAGTGTGGCGTCAAGATCGCTGGCGGCCCAGCCCGGCCCCTCGATGCGGGCATCTATCAGATCGAAACGCTCAATGCTGATGGCGGGCAGCGGTGCGGCAGGTCGCCAGAAATCGGAGAGGGAGCGCGAAGTTTGCAGCCTCACATTACTCAACCTGAGGCGATCAATCTTCCAACTACCATCGTCCGCGCGCTGCGCGCTGCCAGTCAGCTCCCCCCGGGCGACATTGGCGCCGAAGTTGCTAAGCGTCAGGCGCTGATTGTCGAATGTGCCTTCAACAAACACCTGACTGACGGGCATATCATTCAGCGTCAGCGAGCGGGCACTGAGTTGGAAACGCGCATTGTTTCCCAGCAGATGACCGGACTGCGGCTCCCACGGTGTGATGCCGCCGTTGATCTGCTGTCCGTTGAGCCGCCAGTCGCCGTCTTGCACCTGTAGCGCCATGTCCTTGAACTGCAACACGTCAGCCTTAAAAGGCAATGCGTAACCGGTTTGACTCAGATTGAGCGTTCCGCCTTCCAACTGCAGGCTGGCGAAATGAGACGGCGTAGTAATTTGGCGGACGCTAAGCCCGACGGAGACCTGTTTGGCGACCAATGTCGTCGGCTGATTTTCACGGCCGAATGAAACCTCTGCGAGCTGGAATACGCTGGGCGACGTCCAGTCCAGAGACACCTTTTTCAGCGATAGTCTGTATTCGGTATGTTGACTAACCCAACGGCTGATCCAGTTGGCTCCCCATTCGGTCTGCAGCGCGAGATAAAGCGCCACCAAAACCAGAAAGGTCAGTAACAGCAGTGAGATGAGTAGTTTCCCGATCAATTTCATCGTATCAGTCCGTGCCTGTCGTCGAGGATAGAAATGTTATGCCGCAATGTCTGCAGCGGCTCAAGTCGGTAATCATACTCCTGACAAGAATCAGGGTCCGATGTTGCATCATGGGACCCTGATTAGCACGGTAAATACGAAATATCTGGAAGCAGGCTCCCTATTCTTTTTCTTCTTGCTCTTGCGGGAACACCAGATTCAAGACGATGGCGGTGATCCCGCCCGCAGCGATGCCGGAAGACAGCAGCGTTTTCAGCCAGTCTGGCGCGAATTGCAGGATCAGCGGCTGCTGCGCAACACCCAGACCCACGGCCAGCGAGAGGGCGATGATCATAATCGCCCGGCGGTTTAACGGTTCGCGAGACACGATGCGCACGCCTGAGGCGGCGATCGTGCCGAACATCACGATGGTCGCGCCTCCGAGCACTGGTTCCGGGATGTGTTGAACGAATCCGCTGACGGCCGGGAATAGGCCCAGCACAATCAGCATTAACGCTACGACGAAACCGACATGGCGGCTGGCGACGCCGGTCAGTTGGATTACGCCATTGTTCTGACCGAAGCAGGAGTTGGGAAAGGTATTGAATACCGCGGAAAGCATGGAGTTTAGGCCGTTGGCCAGCACGCCGCCCTTCAGGCGTTTCATGTACAGCGGTCCGCGGACGGGTTGTTCAGAGACGTCGGACGTCGCTGTGATGTCGCCAATGGTTTCCAGTGACGTCACCATAAATACCAGCATCAGCGGTACGAGCAGGCTCCAGTCGAAGCCCAGACCGTAATACAGCGGTGTCGGCACCATGATGGCGGACTGTGTCGTGCTGGACATTTCTTTCGGCAGCATGCCCATCAGCCACGCCACCAGATACCCGACGGCCATAGCGATGACCAGTGAGGCGACCCGCAGATAGGGATTACGCTGGCGATTCAGCAGGATGATAACCAGTAGGACCACGCCTGCCAGCAGCAGATTTTTGGGCGCGCCGAACGAGTGGTCGTTCATCGCCGCGAATCCACCACCAATCGAGGTCAGCCCAACCTGAATCAGCGACAAGCCAATGATCATGACGACCACGCCGGAAACCAGCGGGGTGATGATTCTCCGGGCCAGATGAAGAACGCGGGACAGCAGGATCTCGGTACAAGAGGCGACCATCAGTGTGCCGAACAGCGCGGCCATCATGGTGGGAACATCTGCACCGCCGTTTTTCAACGCCAATCCGCCCATAATCAGCGGCGTCACAAAGTTAAAGCTGGTGCCCTGAATCGACAGCAGCCCGGAACCCACAGGCCCCCAGGTTTTGATTTGCAGTATGGAGGCCAGACCGGATGCAAACAGCGACATGCTGATAATGTGTTGCGTATCTTGCGCGGGTAGCCCGAGCGCCTGACAGATCAGTAACGCCGGTGTGATAACGGCGACGAACATGGCTAACAGATGCTGGCCGGCGGCAAACAGCGTTTGCGGCAACGGAGGGCGGTCTTCAAGGCGGTAGATGAGTTCGCTGCGTGGATGAACAGCGGCGGGTTCTTCCGGGCGCAAAGGTTCGGCAGAGGGAATACGCATGGCGGTTGGCACTCCAGAACGACAAAAAACGCATTTTAATGATCTGCCTAATAAAAGCAAACGGTTGCGCGTGTCATTTTGATGCACGAACGCAAAGGAGAATGTGGAAGGAAGTGATCGCCGTCGACAGTCAGGCGTTGGTGTAGCGCGCGCTTTCCGGCAGCCAGCGTTCAATCAGTGCTTGCGCGTGGTCGGGGTAGTGCTCATGAATATGGCGTGCAATCCGCTGAACTTGGGGGATTAACGCCTGATCCCGCAGCAAATCGGCGACCTTGAATTCGGCGCTGCCGGTTTGACGGGTGCCTAGCAGTTCACCCGGTCCACGAATCTCAAGATCGCGTTGTGCGATCACAAAGCCATCGTTGCTATCCCGTAATACCTGCAATCGCTTCTGGGCGGTTTTGCTGAGCGGAGATTTGTACAACAGCACGCAGTGGGAGGCGACCGAGCCGCGGCCTACACGTCCGCGTAGCTGGTGCAGCTGCGCCAGACCGAGTCGTTCGGGGTTTTCGATAATCATCAGGCTGGCGTTGGGGACGTCTACGCCGACTTCAATCACGGTCGTGGCGACGAGCAGCTGAATTTGGCCTGACTTGAACGCTTCCATTACCTGCTGTTTTTCCTGCGCCCTCATCCGCCCATGCACCAGCCCGATGGTGAGTTCAGGCAGCGCTTCGCGCAGTTCCTGACAGGTCGCTTCCGCCGCCTGCGCTTCCAGAAGGTCCGACTCCTCAATAAGGGTACATACCCAGTAGGCCTGACGGCCTTCCTGCTGGCAGGCATTGTCGACACGCTGGATGATATCGCTGCGGCGAGTGTCGGGGATGGCGACGGTCGTGACGGGGGTTCGGCCCGGAGGAAGTTCATCGATGACGGACGTTTCCAGGTCAGCGTAGGCCGTCATCGCCAGCGTACGCGGGATCGGCGTCGCCGTCATAATCAGCTGATGGGGGTGAAATCCTTGCTGCTCGCCTTTTTCCCACAGGGCAAGCCGCTGATGGACGCCAAACCGATGCTGCTCATCGATAATCACCAGCGCCAGACCGTTAAACTGAACCTGCTGTTGGAAAATGGCGTGCGTGCCGACGACCATACCGACATCGCCGTTGGCGATGGCGTCCTGCTGAGCCTGCCGTGCCTTGCCTTTCTGCTTTCCGGCCAGCCATCCAACGTTGATGCCGAGAGGCGCAAACCATTGACGGAAATTGTGCGCATGCTGTTCTGCTAACAGCTCGGTCGGCGCCATGAGGGCGACCTGTTTACCGTGAGCAATAGCGCGCAACGCGGCCAAAGCCGCCACCAGCGTTTTGCCGGAGCCGACGTCGCCCTGCACCAGTCGCATCATGGGATAGGGGTGATTCAGATCCTGTTCGATTTCGGCGACGACGCGTTCTTGCGCCTGAGTCGGCGAAAACGGCAGGGCGGCCAGCAACTGCTGTTTTAGCGAATCGCGAGGAGGCAACGCCAGCGCGTGGTAACGCTGCGCGCCGGCCCGTGCAGCCAGCATGCTCAGGTTGTGAGCCAGAAGCTCTTCCATGATTAGCCGTTGCTGGGCCGGATGCTTACCCTGTTCCAGCTCGCTCAACTGCATGTTGGGCGGCGGCCGATGTAGCGTATGCAACGCTTCCGTCAGGCTCATCATCGTGTGATTGAGCTCCTGGGGAAGAAGCTCATCAATCGGGTGGCGGTCGAGCAGTTTCAGCGCCTGATCGGTCAGCTTGCGCAGTGTGGCCTGACGGATGCCGTCGGTGGCGGGATAGACCGGCGTCAGTGTCTCCTGTAATGCCACATCGCTTTCTTCGCCCTGTACCCGATACTCGGGGTGAATAATTTCAGCCCCCAGCTTGCCGCGGCGGATTTCGCCATAAGCGATAACCCGTTGGCCCGTAGCCAGGCTGTTCTTCATGGCGGCGTTGAAGTTGAAAAAACGCAGCGTGAGCATGCCGCTGCCGTCGCTGATCTGGCAGGTCAGCATACGTCGGCTGCCGAAGGTAACGTCGCAGCGCAGAATTTCACCTTCTACTGTGGCATAGATGCCCGGCAGCAGGTCGTTGATGGGGTAAAGTTGGGTGCGATCTTCATAGCGTAGCGGTAGATGAAACAGCAGGTCTTCCACCGTCTCCAGGCCGATGCGGGCCAGTTTATTTGCCTGACTGGGCCCGACGCCGACAAGCGTGTTCAGCGGTTGGGTATTCAGCAGGCGTCCGCGCATTATTGTTCCGTGGACTGCATGGCGGCCCACCACGGGGTGTCGGCAATCACCTGACCCTGCTGGTCTATACGCGGTCGTGGAAGTCCTTTGCGTTTCGCCACGCGGGCGAGAACGGGGTAACCGCCCTCAAACAACAGGCGCTGTTGCTCCTCTTCGTCCAGCGGGCTGGTATCCCGATGATACATGCCAGCCATCTGTCGTTGACGCTGCGCTTCATACAGAATTAGCGCGGAAGCAACGGAAACATTGAGAGATTGAACCATGCCGGTCATCGGAATAATGATGTCCTGGTCTGCCAAAGCCAGCGCTTCGGCGGAGATGCCGTTTTTTTCCTGTCCAAGAAGAATGCAGGTCGGGCGGGTGTAATCAATGTCGCGAAAATCAACGGCTTTGTCAGAAAGGTTGGTGGCCAGAACTTGCATACCCTGGGTCTTCAGATGTCCGACGGCGTCTTTAATCGTGGCGTGCGTTTTGACTTTTACCCAGCTATTGCTGCCCGCGGCGGTGGAAACCAGCGTTCTCATATGGCCGGTCGGCCATATGGCGTGAACTTGATGCACGCCTACAGCATCCGCCGTACGAATAACGGCGGAGACATTATGAGGCTTATGGACCTGTTCCATACACACCGTCAGATCGGGTTGGCGGTGATTCAGCATCTCTCTGATGCGCGCATAGCGTTCTGGCGTCATAACAGATTAGTTTCGGTTACGGTTAACTTTAATCACATCCGGCATCACGCGGATTTTGCGCATGATGTTCGCGAGATGAACACGGTCGCGCGCTGTCAGGCGTATGAAGGCACTGTACACCCTGCCGTCTTTTTCTTCCGTATTGATGCTCTGGATATTGGCATTGGCGGTGTTTATAGCTGCAGTCAGGTTGGCCAGTACGCCTGATGGTTGAGCATGTCCACCTTGATTTCGGTCAGGAATTCCTGCTCGGTGACCTTGTCCCACTCTACCGCCATGAATTTTTCAGGTTCTTTCTGGTAACCGCGGATATTGCGGCAGGATTCATGGTGGATCACCAGACCTTTACCGGGGCTGACGTGCGCAATAATCGGGTCGCCCGGAATGGGGCGACAGCATTTGGCGAAGGTCACCAACACGCCGTCGGCGCCTTTGATCGGGAGTTTGCGGATACCGGAACTGCTCAATCCGGTATCTTCTTCCAGCAGATTTCTGGCCACCACGATGCTCATGGCGTTGCCAAGGCCGATTTCCGCCAGCAGATCGTCCAGCGAGGAAAGCTTCATCCGGTCTAGCTCGCGCTGAATATTAGGCGCGGGAACTTCAGACAGCTTGCGTCCGTGACCCAGCGCATGATTCAGCAGACGACGTCCTAAGCTGACGGAATCGTCGCGCTTCAGGTTCTTCAGTAGCTGACGAATTCTGGCGCGGGCTTTGGAGCTGACGACGAAATTCAGCCAGGCGGCGTTAGGCCGTGCGCCAGGAGCCGTAATGATCTCAACCGTTTGGCCGCTTTTCAGTGCCTGAGACAACGGATACGGCTGCCGGTCGACACGTGCGCCCACGCAGGCGTGGCCGATGTCGGTATGCACCGCGTAGGCGAAGTCCACCGGCGTGGCGCCGGAGGGCAGTTCGACAATGCGGCCTTCGGGCGTGAAGACGTACATTTCGTCTGGAAACAAATCCGACTTCACGCTTTCGATAAATTCAAATGAACTACCTGCGCTTTGCTGTAGTTCCATCAGGCTTTGCATCCAGCGGCGCGCGCGAACCTGTGCGGTTGTGCTGCTTTCGCCTTCTTTATAAGCCCAGTGCGCGGCGACACCCATCTCAGCCATTTGATCCATATCTTCCGTACGGATCTGCACTTCAACGGGGACGCCGTGCGGCCCGATCAAAGAGGTATGCAGAGATTGATAGCCGTTGGCTTTTGGGATGGCGATATAGTCTTTAACGCGACCGGGGCGCGGTTTGTACAGGCCGTGAACTTGGCCCAGCACGCGGTAGCAGGTATCCAAATCGCGGACGATCACCCGAAAAGCGTAAATATCCATAATGGAATGAAAACGCTGTTCTTTCAGGTGCATCTTGCAATAGATGGAGTAGAGATGTTTTTCCCGGCCGCCGACGCGACAGGGGATACCGGCTTCCAGCAAACGCCCTTCGATTTCCGAGAGGATCTTCTGAATCATTTCCTTACGGTTGCCGCGCGCGGCTTTCACCACTTCTTTGATGACGCGGTAACGGTTCGGATAGAGCGCTTCAAACCCCAGCTCTTCCAGTTCGGTTTTTAGGTGATGAATACCGAGCCGATGAGCCAGCGGGCTGTAGATTTCCAGCGTTTCCCGGGCGATGCGGCGGCGTTTATCCGGCCTTAGTGCCCCCAGCGTCCGCATGTTGTGCGTGCGGTCGGCAAGTTTGATCAGGACGACGCGGATGTCTTGCACCATCGCCATGATCATTTTGCGAAAGTTTTCTGCTTGCGCTTCTTTCTTGTCGCGAAATTTCAGCTTATCCAGCTTGGAAACACCTTCCACCAGTTCGGCGACGCTTTTGCCGAACAGCTGTTCCATATCCTGATAGGTGGCGGGCGTATCTTCGATCACGTCATGCAGTAGCGCCGCCATGAGCGTTTCATAGTCGAGACGCATCTCGGCCAAAATGCAGGCTACGGCTACTGGATGGGTGATGTAGGGCTCGCCACTGGAGCGAGTCTGTCCCTCGTGAGCATCACGTGCGACAAGGTAAGCCTGCCGGAGACGTTTTATCTGGTCTTCGGGCAGGTAATTCTGAATCAGCAGATTAAGGCTTTCAAACAGATACAAGGGCGACTCGTGGTGTTATTAGCGGCGACCTTCAGCAATTGCGGTGACCGCCTGAATTTCTGCGGCTTCCTGCTCCTGCTGCTCCTGACGTTCACGGGCGTCCAGAATCTGCGAAGTGATCAGACCTTCTTCGATCTCACGCAGTGCGATAACCGTGTATTTGTCGTTTTCTTCAGGAACCAGAGCATCTTTGCCCCCAACCTGGATCTGACGGGCGCGACGGGCAGCGACCAACACCAGGTCAAAACGGTTACCAATTTTTTCTACAGCGTCTTGAACAGTTACGCGTGCCATAATGAGGTACTCCACAGGGAAATAAAAAAAGACTGGGCATGATACTGAATGTGCCGTCAGTCTGCCAATAGTTTGGTGATTAAACCGTCATGCCGCACTTTCTGGCGGGATAAACGCAGACGTTCAGCGCGTATGATGGTTTTCAAGTCCTGCAGCGCCAAGTCAAAGTCATCGTTAACGAGAAGATAATCGTATTCAGCATAGTGGCTCATTTCGGCGATCGCCTGTGCCATGCGTCGATTAATCACTTCTTCGCTGTCCTGACCTCGGCCGCGCAGGCGACGCTCAAGCTCTTCTTTGGAAGGCGGCAGGATGAAAATACTGCGTGCGGAAGGCATCCGCTCGCGAATCTGCTTGGCGCCCTGCCAGTCTATGTCCAGGAATACATCCACGCCGGTAGACAGCACTTGTTCAATGGCGGTACGAGATGTTCCGTAATAGTTACCGAAAACCTCGGCATATTCCAGAAACTCGTCGTTTCCAATCATGCTTTTAAACTCATCAACCGGCACAAAATAGTAGTGCTCGCCGTGATTCTCTCCCGGCCGCTTATCGCGGGTTGTATGAGAAATGGAAACCTGTGTGTCATACAGCGGCTGCGTTTTCAACAGCGCAGTAATCAAACTGGATTTTCCGGCACCGCTCGGTGCGGAAACAATATATAACGTGCCTTGAGCCATAGTGAATGTATCTGATTCAGTATTTAGAATTGATGCAGCGGAACGCGCAGTTCCCCGCATTATACATGCCGCGCCGCCGTCAGTCGCGCAGCGTAAGTATTGAACCCGCCTTGTTTGACAAATTGGCTTATTTTTTTGCCGTCATCAAATCCCTTTGTTTTTCCTTGCGAAGCGCTCCGCCGTTTTTTCTCTCCTTGCTGTCATTGCGCTAATTGTCTGCGAAACGGCTCGCAAAGGTACGTCTCTGACCTCGTTTAGTGTTCGGACTATGTGCTTTACTGCCGCTGCGTTGAACGGAGGCTGGGGGATGTATGCGATATGGATATTGGCTGGGTGTCGCGGCGGTACTGTTGACGGAGCTGGCTTCGGCTACCGACATTTGTCCTGAGTGGGCGCCCCTGCGGGCGCGGGAGGAAATGCAGCGTCTGGGGCAGCAATTGACGCTGTGGGATAAGGCATATCATGAAGAGGGCTACAGCCCGGTTCCCGATGATACGTACGACCAGATGCGGTCGATGTTGGCAAGCTGGCAGCGCTGTTTTCCATCGCAGAACATGGGGTTCGAGGTGCGCCTATCCCGCCAGGGTAAAACGCTTCACCCTGTGGCGCACACCGGCCTAAGAAAACTTTCCGACGAGGGCGAGCTACGGCAATGGATGTCGGCCCGGCATCATCTTTGGGTCCAACCCAAGGTCGACGGTGTGGCGGTGACGCTGGTTTATGAGCAAGGTCGCCTGATCTCTGCCGTCAGTCGAGGCAATGGGCGGCAGGGAGAAGATTGGACGGAGAAGGTTCGGCAGATTTCGGCGGTCCCTCAGCAAATTACCCGAGGCCGCCACCTCGAGATACCGGAGCGTGTGGTTTTCCAGGGCGAGATTTTTCTTCCGATGGAAAATCATCGTCAGAATCAGCTTGGCGGCCTTAATGCCCGGGCGCTGGTTGCAGGCGAAATGCGGCGTATACAGCCGTCACCTCGGCTGGGACAGATGGGGATTTTTATCTGGGCATGGCCCGATGGCCCGCGCAGCATGACACAGCGGTTGACGGCGCTGCGGAAAATGGGGTTTGCGCTGGCGGAGCGCTATTCCAAGCCTGTCACTTCGTTGGCTGAGGCTCGCCGCTGGCGTGAGCATTGGTATCGGTCGCCATTGCCTTTCGTTACCGATGGCGTGGTGATCCGTCAGGACAAGGAACCCGAAGGGCGCTATTGGCAGCCAGGAGGCTCTGAGTGGGCGATTGCCTGGAAATATCCCCCGATTCATCGCGTCGCAGAGGTCACGGGAATTGAATTCCCGGTGGGGCGAACCGGGAAAACAGGGGCTGTTTTGATGCTGAAAACGGTGACGCTGGATGATAAGCAGGTCAGCCGAGTGAACGTTGGGTCTGTAGCTCGCTGGCGGCAATGGGATGTTGTGCCGGGAGATCGCGTGACAGTGAGTCTCGCAGGGCGGGGTATTCCCCGGCTTGATGGCGTTGTGTGGCGTAGCGTGGAGCGTCCGACGGTGGATACACCCGACGCCGCGCAGTTCGACGCGTTTTCCTGCTTCCGGTGGAGCAGAGACTGCCATCCGCAATTTCTGGCCCGTCTGGTCTGGCTCAGCAGCGATGAGGGATTGGCAATCCGGGGATTACGCGAAGGTATGTGGAAACGGTTGATGCAGGGTGAGCCGTTGAAGGATTTGGTTGCCTGGCTTGCTCTGGACCGCCGCCAGATTAGCGCCGCGACCTCTGTCGGTGAAGCGCGTGCGGCGGAGTTACACCAACAATTTCAGTCAACGCGCCAGCTGCCGCTCTCACGTTGGCTTCTGGCCTTGGGGATACCTTTGCCGCAATCAGCGCAGGGCGCATTGCAAGGACAATCTTTTGTCCAGCTTCAACAGCGTAGCCTTGATGAGTGGCAGCTGTTTTCCGGTGTGGGTCGCCTTCGTGCGCGTAAGATAAGTCAGTTTTTACATCATCCAGAGGTGCAATCAATGATGCGGCAACTTGAGTCCTACGGTATTAAATAGCGAGGAATTTTATTCTTTCAGCGAGAGTTAAAGGGTTATCATAAAAAAGTAAGTGAGATAACCAATAAATAATTTTATTAAAGGTGAATGTTGCTGATGAAATCGTAGGGAATTATTTATCATGGCATTCAAATTAAGATACCAACCCTTTTATTCACACATGAAAACTAGTGACTTAGGCCATTATCCTTACAGAATAGATTAATTGACCTAATCATTTTATGAATACCTCTGTCAATTAAACGGTCAGATACGACAACCTGAAGGCGGGGGGCTTGCATTACATAGCATTAATTACCGTATCTTGCTCAAAGATAATGAACTCCGAGGGGGGCTACGGTGTCTGTTTACAAACGTGAGCCTCTGGAGCAGATTATAAGAATGAAAGTGTCGATGTCATTTCCCCAACCCAAAGTTTCCTGGATATTAGCTTTTTATATAGCTTATTCCTGAATCTATCCGTTTATTACCGCCGTTTTGATTCTCTGGCTATTTTCGACCTTAAACATGCCACGCATTTTCTTTCTGCCGTAGCGGAGCTGCTGGCTTGCATTCTGTTTACTTTTTTCCTGATGCGGCTTATTTCTCTGGGTGGGAAAAAATGCTTTCGTATTCTGGCTTCGTTACTGACATTAATTTCAGTGGCTGCCAGCTATTACATGACCTTTTTTAATGTGGTTATCGGATATGGCATCATCGCTTCAGTGATGACGACAGATATCGATCTCTCTCGAGAGGTGATTGGCATCAATTTCGTACTGTGGATGATACTCGTCAGCGTGCCGCCGCTGGCGCTCATCTGGACAAGTCGCCTACACCAAACGTTGCTAGAACAGTTGAAGACACCAGGGAAGCGTCTGCGAGCGGCGCTGGGTTTGGCGGTTATCGTCGCGCTGGTCTGGCTGCCTATGGATTATATGGGCAAGGTCAACGCTGATGCGGAGAAAGCGTCCAATCAGGATTTACCCAGCTATGGCGGCGTAGTGGCTCACTCATATCTACCGTCGAACTGGTTGTCTGCCTTGGGACTGTTCGCTTATGCCCATTACGATGAAAATCAGGACGCATCTTCCCTGTTTGACCCAAGTACTCATTTTACCTATCAGGCGCCCAGCGATATTGATGACACCTACGTCGTATTTATCATTGGCGAGACGACGCGGTGGGATCATCTGGGGCTGTTAGGCTATTCGCGCGATACAACGCCTCTGTTGGATAAAGAAAAAAACCTACTGGCGTTTCGCGGGAGATCTTGCGACACCGCCACCAAGCTCTCGATGCGTTGCATGTTTGTGCGTGAAGGTGGGACCGAAGATAATCCCCAGCGGACGCTAAAAGAGCACAATATTTTTTCCGTGATGAAAGGATTGGGATTCTCCTCGGAGCTGTTCGCCATGCAAAGCGAGGTGTGGTTCTACAACAATATTCGGGCTGATAACTACTCTATCCGCGAGATGATTGCCTCTGAAAAACGCAACGATGGAAAATCAGTGGACGACATGCTGTTGGTGGATGAGATGAAGGCCTCATTGGCGCGTTATACCAAAGGTAAACATCTGATCGTCCTGCATACCAAAGGGTCACACTACCAGTATTCGATGCGCTATCCGCGCAGCTTCGCCCGCTATCAGCCGGAGTGTATGAGTGTGGACGCTTCTTGTACCCGAGAGCAGCTCATCAACTCTTTCGACAACAGCATTCTCTACACGGATGCGTTTATCGAGCAGGTCATCGATCAGATGAGAGATAAGAAAGCGTTGGTGTTCTATTCGTCCGACCATGGCGAATCAATCGATGAGAACTCACACTTGCATGGAACGCCACGCCATGTCGCGCCACCGGAGCAGTTCCGTTCGCCGATAATGATGTGGGCATCTGACAAGTTCCTGGCTGAGTCAGAACATCAGCAAGCCTTCGCGAATTTGAAGGCCAGAAAGGAGGCGGGTGAAATTCTGCGCCACGAGGAGATCTTCGACTCGGTATTGGGATGCTTGGGCTATACCTCTCCAGATGGCGGCATCAATCAGAGCAACAACTGGTGTTCGAAACCGGTTCATTGATTAAAATCAATAAGATGCAGGTTCCGCTTTTTCCCGGAAATTGCGTCGCACACTTTGTCGCCAACTCCATGGCCGTTTGTTAAAAAGGGATTGACGCGTTATCAGGGGCGCAGTAATATGCGCCCCGCATTCGGTGAGTGGCGCAGCCTGGTAGCGCACTTCGTTCGGGACGAAGGGGTCGGAGGTTCGAATCCTCTCTCACCGACCAAATTTAAAGAAGACAAGACCCGGTTGTCTTCATCAATAAACCCGCTAACGACAGCGGGTTTTTTTGTTTTTGTCTCCTTCTGACGCAGACAATTCTCTATTTCACGTTGCCATCGCTATTCACTCCAATGCAATACCGGCCCCCACTCCGGGTGCTAATAGGCAATGCCGGTTATTTCTGACATGATGCCAGCCGTTTTCTCATTAAGTATGTCCGACTTCCTATGAGCCAGATAAAAGACACGCTGGAAAACCGGCAAACCGGAATTTATTTTTTGACCATGGTCGCGGCGGCGGTCATTGCTGCCTGCTGGCCTACGGCGTCGGGCGTGGTGGTGGCACTCAACCCGGCCTTGGCATTCATGCTGTTCGTGACTTTTTTGTCGCTGCCGTTGGGAGAGATGCTTTATGCCTTTCGCCATGTGCGCTTCCTGCTGGCTCTGTTTATCGCCAATTTTGTCGCGATCCCTGTGCTAGTGGCGTTGTTGTTGATGCTATTTCCCTTGCCGCCGGTGGTGGCCTATGGGGTCGCGATGGTGTTGCTATGTCCCTGCATCGATTACGTGGTGACGTTTTGTCAGCAGGGTCAGGCGGACTCCCGTCTGTTGCTTGCCGCAACGCCACTATTGCTGCTTTTACAAATGTTGCTGTTGCCGCTGTATTTGGGCCTGTTGTTCGATACGGCGCAGACCATCAGCATCGCGCCTTTCCTGCATGCTTTTATCACCATGATTGCCATTCCGCTGCTGTTGGCATGGATCTTCCAACGCTGGAGTCAGGCGTCCTCCGCGGGGCGGGTTATGACGCACTGGCTTGGATGTCTTCCCGTACCGGCGACGGCGCTAGTGTTGGCGGTGATTACGGCGTTTGTCGTACCGCAGCTAACGCAGTCGCGCGCGACTGCGCTGGCGGTGTTGCCCGTTTATGTCTTGTTCTCGGTTTTTGCGCCGCTGGTGGGCTGGGGCGTGGGGCGGCTCTTGACGTTGAAGGCGGCGGCGGGAAGGGGCGTGGTGTTCAGCGCCGCGACGCGCAATTCACTGGTCATTTTGCCATTGGCGCTGGCGGTTCCCGGCGCGTTACCGCTGATGCCGGTCGTGGTAGTTACGCAGACGTTGGTCGAACTGATCGCCGAATTGATTTACGTTCGTTGGGCGCCGCGCCTGCGCTTTCACGCAGGCAAATGAGCCGTTACTTCCCTAAAGCCTGAGCGCAGGCCCAGGCAGAGCTCCAGGCCCATTGGAAGTTGTAACCGCCGAGCCAACCGGTGACGTCCACGACTTCTCCGATGAAGTACAGCCCCGGCACCTTGCTGGCTTCCAGCGTTTTTGAGGAAAGCTCGTGGGTATCGACGCCACCCAGCGTCACTTCTGCCGTACGGTAGCCTTCGGTACCATTGGGCTGGACTCGCCACTGCTGTAGCGTGCTTTCTACCTGTGTTTGCTGCGGTTTTTGCAACTGCTTGAGCGTCACATCCGGCAACTGCCCCAGCGCCTGAAGACACTCCACCAGCCGTTTGGGTAACCACTGCGCCAGCGTATTTTTTAGACTCTGATTGGGATGTGCGAGGCGTTCCGCATCAAGCAGTGCGGTCAGATCGTGATCGGGCAGCAGATTGATGGTGACGAATTCGCCCGGCTGCCAGTAGCTGGAAAGCTGAAGTACCGCGGGACCAGACAGTCCGCGGTGGGTGAACAGGATATTCTCACGGAAGGTTACGCCGTTTTCCGCTTCGATGAGAGACGGAACTGAGACGCCGGACAGCGTTTGTAATTGTTCTAACAACGGTTTGTGCAGCGTGAAGGGCACCAGCGCCGCGCGGGTGGGCAGCACGTTGATGGAGAACTGCTGCGCAAGCTGATAACCGAAGGGCGTGGCGCCGAGTCCAGGCATCGACAGACCGCCTGTCGCGATCACCAACTCCGGGCTCTGAACTGCACCGTTGTTCAAGCGGATCGTAAATGCATCGCGCTTTTCAACTTCCAGCACTTCACTGCGCAAACGCAGCGTCACCTGGCCTTGCTCACACTCTTTAAGCAGCATGTCGGTGATTTGTTGAGCCGAGTCATCGCAAAACAGTTGTCCGAGGGTTTTCTCGTGATAGGCGATGCCGTGGCGATTCACCAGATCGATAAAGTCCCACTGGGTGTAGCGCGCCAGAGCGGACTTGCAGAAATGCGGGTTTTGAGACAGGTAAGCGCCTGGCTCTGCATACAGGTTGGTGAAGTTGCAGCGTCCGCCCCCGGACATCAAAATTTTGCGTCCCGGTTTTTTACCATTATCCACAAGCAGCACCCGCAGGCCTTTCTGTCCCGCCTGCGCCGCGCAGAAAAGTCCTGCCGCGCCAGCGCCAATTACGACTACATCATAGTGTTCCACGTGTTTTGCTCCCCGCAATTCGTCGGGTTTCGGCCTGCGGCCGAATTGCCGTTCAGGGCGGCAGATTGTAGTGCTCGTCCTGTGATCTGACCAGTGTTACAAATTGCAGAATTTCGTAATAAGGTCCAATTGTCTGATTTTTATTGAATAAATTATTAGCTGAAGGATGATTGGGTTAAAATAAGTCAAAATAATGTCAGATTTTCCTTTTCCCAAGCCCTGCTTGTCGCCGATAATGCGCCGCGTTGATGACCACTATATGGCCTAACGCTTATGCTACATTTATTTGCCGGAATTGATTTCCACACCGGTCTGATGTTGATTTTGGCTTTGCTGTTTGTATTGTTTTACGAAGCCATTAACGGCTTTCACGATACTGCCAATGCTGTTGCTACCGTTATTTATACTCGTGCCATGCGCGCCCAGCTCGCTGTGGTGATGGCGGGAATATTTAACTTCCTTGGGGTACTTTTGGGCGGATTAAGCGTTGCTTACGCCATCGTCCACCTGCTGCCTACCGATCTGTTGCTGAATGTCAGCTCTGCTCACGGCCTGGCTATGGTCTTTTCCATGCTGCTGGCTGCGATCATCTGGAACCTGGGGACCTGGTACTTCGGGTTGCCGGCGTCTAGCTCTCATACCCTGATCGGCTCTATTATCGGTATCGGTTTGACCAATGCACTGCTGACGAATACGTCGGTTGTGGATGCGCTCAATATTCCGAAGATGGTCAGCATTTTCCTGTCGCTGATTCTGTCGCCGATTGTGGGCATGATTATCGCAGGGCTGATGGTGTTCCTGCTACGTCGCTACTGGAGCAACACCAAGAAAAGAAAACGGGTTCACCTCACGCCAGCCGAACGTGAGAAACAGGATGGCAAGCGCAAACCGCCGTTCTGGACGCGTACTGCCTTGATCCTGTCCGCCGTCGGCGTCAGTTTCTCCCACGGCGCCAACGATGGTCAGAAAGGTATCGGCCTGATTATGCTGGTGCTGATCGGCGTCGCGCCCGCAGGTTTCGTGCTGAACATGAATGCGTCGGGTTATGACATTAGCCGAACCCGCGATGCGGTCGTTAATCTGCAGGGATACTACCTTGCGCATGGCGAAGCGCTGAAACATGTCATCGACCTGTCTCCACCGTTGATTCCGGCGCCGGAAAAAACCATTCCTGTCGAGGGTAAATCAGATTTCCATTGTGATAGCTCTCGCGTGATGCTGGCGATCGATCACTCTTTGGGTTTGCTGAACAACCTGAAAGACTACAGCGAGTTGTCTAGCGACGACCGTGGTCAGGTTCGCCGTTTGCTGATGTGTATTTCCGATACCATGGACCGCATCATCAAGCTGCCGGAAACGAACACCGAAGACAAACGCCTGCTGACCAATTTGCGTACCGATTTGCTGCATACCGTTGAGTATGCGCCGCTGTGGATTATCGTCGCTGTGGCATTGGCTCTGTCTCTGGGAACCATGGTGGGGTGGAAACGTGTTGCCGTTACGATCGGTGAGAAGATTGGTAAGAAAGGGATGACCTATGCTCAGGGCGTCTCGGCTCAGGTCACGGCCGCGCTCTCGATTGGGGTCGCCAGCTATACTGGAATGCCGGTGTCCACTACGCATGTGCTCTCGTCCGCCGTGGCGGGGACGATGATCGTAGATGGTGGCGGTGTCCAGAGTAAGACGGTGAAAAGCATCCTGCTGGCCTGGATCTTTACGCTGCCGGTATCGCTGGTACTGTCCGGCGTGCTGTACTGGTTGACGCTGAAGCTGATTTAACGCTGAACGACAGCAATACGTACGATAAAAAGGCGACCTCAGGTCGCCTTTTTATATGGGCAAAATTCAAGAAAATGTCGTCCGCGACGCCCCTTAAACGCTTGCGAATCTCTAGTGCCAAACGAGTAGGGCGATAAGGCTCACGACGACCAGTCCGCACAACGCGGATGTGAGCAGGAACTGCCCGCGAACGCGTTCACAGCGACGGATGAATTCGGGGTCGTGGTGGTCGAGATAACGTTGGCTGTAGATGTAACGAACAAGCCTCAGCTGCTTGCTGGGCTGGCCGTGAGCGGTGAAGAAACCGCGTCCATCCACGTACTGATATAGCAGCGGATCGCAGTCTCGCAATACCAGCAGCAACACTCGCAAAGAAGAGTAATAACGCGCCATATTGATGACGCAGATGATGCATAAAGCCCAGAAAAGCGCAAACGTGCTGATTACCATGCTCCCCTCCCGCTTAGCTATTCGGCAGGTGTTTTTACGTCACGAATCTCCGTTGTTTACACCTGTGAATAGTCATCCCAAATATCATGTATGCGATGTTTCCGAGCGGCCCGATCGTTGCATATCAAGGCGCGGTCTGCGGATATTGTCTACTGCTGGCGGTCTTCTTGTTCTCCACGCGGAGTTAACGACGCGGGATTATTTTCATTGTAGAAGACCGTTTCATTTTTTTACTATAACGCCGTTAATGTCTCTTAGACATGCTAATGTGATGAAAAATTGGCAGGATCCCCCCATCATCTCAGCCTGTTTTGTTAGCCTTATCGCGTGCGATCTTTAACTATACTTATGCGTTCACGTGATTTTTCGTCGGTGGTGCCGCTTATCGGCGTACACTGACGTTAACTTCAGGATAGGGAGGCGTGGTGATGGGTTCCGTGACTACAGCTAACCGCCACTCTACGGCGTTGTGATCTGCTGAACATCTCCCGATTGATGGCGAGTGTTATGATGCAGATCGCCAGTAAGTATCAGTTTGGCAGGAGAAATATCTGCCGACCCATTCATTAGTCTTTATGGAAGGAGCTTATTATGGCTTATAAACATATTCTTATTGCCGTCGACCTGTCGCCGGAAAGCAAAATGCTGGTCGAGAAGGCGGTCTCAATGGCCAAGCCGTATAATGCCAAGGTTTCCCTGATTCATGTCGATGTTAACTATTCCGACCTCTACACCGGACTGATCGACGTCAACCTCGGCGATATGCAGCAGCGCATCTCTGAAGAAACGCAAAATGCCTTGAAAGACCTGTCGCAGAACGCGGGATATCCTATTGCGGAGACCCTAAGCGGGAGCGGCGATCTGGGCCAGGTACTGCTGGATGCTATTCACAAGTACGATGTCGATTTAGTGATGTGCGGACACCATCAGGACTTCTGGAGCAAGCTGATGTCCTCTGCTCGTCAGCTGATCAATACCATTCATGTCGATATGCTGATTGTCCCGCTGCAGGATGACGAAGAAGTTTAACGTGTTATCACCCGCTGCTTCAGGATTAGAGTGGCGGGTGTGTTGAACGGCTATGGTGACGCGCCGCGGGAGGTTCCTGCCAAAGGCGGTGTTTTCTCTCCGGTGGCTTTATTTTCTGCTATTCCCTTTTTTGTCGGCGTCTGACCCGACGTTGCGTGAGACTCCCTGCTTTGGGGGCACCGTTTTATCATTCACTTCCCCACCATTGCTCGACTGGCAGAGCACGGCGACGGGTTCTCTTGGACACCGATTGGATGCTTTTCCCGGTTTTATTTGCGGATAGCCGATGAAATTCGCGTCTTATTTCAATTTGCTAAAAATACCCTTGAACGACTTCAGCGGTGCCAAGAAAATTCGTGAGAGATATTCCGTGACATTCGTAGTTTATTCCCGGGATATCTTCACCATAAAAGCGTGTGCATACGCGGACTCAGAAAATTAAAAAGCGAAGAAAGCGTCCCGTTATTTTAATTCGCGGTTATGTCGACTGAGCGGGGTTATTTCCGTTCTCGCCGCGGCATAATATGATCAATGTCACACTTTTAAATGGCAACTCAGCGTGATTTTGCACCTGTCCCAGGAAACCCTGTCCTTGTTCTATATTCACTGGCATCGCTGCATAAAGGCGCGTTAGCATACGATTTATTATTCCGACACCGGTACGAATTATGACAATCAAACTTATTGCGATCGATATGGACGGCACGTTGCTTAATCCACAAAACGTCGTATCTCCGGCGGTAAAAGAGGCGATTGCCGCCGCGCGGGATAAAGGGGTACACGTCGTTCTCGCGACCGGAAGGCCTTATATTGGCGTGAAGCGCTATCTGGAAGAGTTGGATTTATATCAGGACGATCACTTCTGCATCACCAACAACGGTGCGCTGGTTCAGAAAGCCGCGAGTGCCGAGTGCGTTGCTGAGACGACGCTGAATTTCGATGACTATCTCTATTTTGAACAGCTGGCGCGGGATCTGGGCGTTCATTTCCACGCGTTAGATTTTAACTTTGTCTACACCGCCAATAAGAACATCAGCGCTTATACGGTGCATGAGTCTTTTCTCACTAAAATGCCGTTACGGTACCGGTCCGTGGAAGAGATGGATCGTAAGTTGCGTTTCCCCAAACTGATGATGATAGACGAACCGGCGCTGTTGGATGAGGTCATAAAAAAGATTCCGGCCGACGTTTTCGAACGCTATACCATTATGAAAAGTGCTGATTTCTATCTGGAAATTCTGGATAAGCGCGTGAACAAGGGCAAGGGCGTCAAGATGTTGGCGGAACACCTGAATCTTGAACGCGATGAAGTCATGGCGCTGGGCGACCAGGAAAATGATTTGGCGATGTTGGACTACGCAGGACTTGGCGTGGCAATGGGGAACGCGATCGAGAAGGTGAAAGCGGCCAGCCAGTTCGTCACCAAAACCAATCAGGAAGATGGCGTGGCTTATGCCATTGAGAAGTTTGTCTTAAAGGGATAATACGAGACGGCATATCGTATTCACTTCCCCGGTATATCCGGCTGAGACGGATATACCGGGATAAGGCCAGCGCCAGGACTATTTGTAGAAGTTTGCCGTGCCGTGCAGTACCTGATCACCGGTGGTTTTGGTGATGGTGTAAGACGTAGCGCCGGCTTCATCGGCTTTGACTGAGAATTTGTGCTGAAGGGTACTTAAGTCTCTGCCGGTATCAGAGGCTTCGCCGATTTTTTCCATATTTTGTGCCTGTTCCACGCTGATGTATTTGGCCGCATACGAGCCAAACGAAAGGGTGGAAAGTACAGCGGCTGCAACGATAATTTTAACGTTTTTCATAGTCTTATACCTTCTATATCGATAACGAAAAGAAATGGCGTGCCTTCCTTCACCAAAAACGCCCGCCTTGCTGGTACGACAGATAAACTGTAATCAGTTGCGACTATATTCCTCCTGTTTTAACGAGAAAAAAGTCAGGTAGTGTAAATAACAAGTTGTTTTATCTATTTAATTTTTTATTTTCCGCATAGATTTTTATTATAGGTTAATAATCGATACACCTTGTGGATTTTTATAATGAATGAAGAATTTCAATTAACGTCGGGCTCCATTTCCCATCAGCTGACCAACGTCAATATTTGGACATGTGACGGTCAATGGGTGCTGTACGACGTCAGACCCACGGGCTCTTCATTCACCGGTCGGCGGGTAGAGCGGGTGAACATTTATACCCGGCAGACTGACGTCGTCTATGAGGCCAGAGAAGGCGCATGTGTTGGCGTGATCACCGGCAGTCCCGCGCTGCCTCAACGCTATGTCTTTATCCACGGTCCGGAACATCCGGATGACGACTGGCACTATGATTTCCATCATCGTCGCGGCGTTATCGTCGCTGATGATGAACGTTGTCAGGCGGTCACGCTGGATGCGTTATCAATCACTTCTCCCTACGTCTCCGGCGCGCTGCGCGGCGGGACGCATGTCCACATTTTCAGCCCTGATGGAACGCGTTTGAGCTTTACCTACAACGACCACGTACTGCATGAGCGGGATCCCGCTCTCGATCTGCGCAACGTCGGTGTGGGCGTACCGTTGCGACCCGTGATCGTGCCGAAACGTCATCCGAGAGAATATGGCGGCAGTCATTACTGTGTTCTTGTCAGCCGCACTACGCCTTACCCTCGCCCGGGCAGCGATGAGATTAACCGCGCCTATGAGGAGGGCTGGATCGGCGAGAAAGGATATCTCCGGCCGGACGGCAGCCGCCAGCGATGGGCATTGGCATTTATCGGCGATACCGTCTCGGCGACGGGGCAACGAGTACCGGAAGTATTCATCGTTGATCTGCCGGAAGCGCTGGAAGCCTATGCGCAACCCGATTCTGAACCGCTTGCCGGGACCGCCGACACGCTGCCGTCTCCCCCGATGGGCGTCCGCCAGCGACGTCTGACATTCAGCGCCGACAGACGTTACCCCGGCGTGGTGAATCAGCCGCGTCATTGGTTAAGAATTTCGCCGGATGGCAGCCAAATTGCGTTTTTGATGCAGGACGATAACGGTATCGTTCAGCTGTGGACGGTATCGCCGAACGGCGGCGCCCCGCGTCAGATCACCTGTGGGCCTGACTCAATACAATCCGCCTTTACCTGGCATCCCAATGGGGAATACCTCACTTTTGTCTGTGATAACAGCATCATGGTGTGTGATGTTTCGACGGGGCGTTTATTCCGCCAGACGCGGCGTAGTGCGGTGGCGCCGTCAGGGGATGCCGTTGTTTTTTCTCCCAGCGGCAAGGACATTGCTTATCTGCGGGAGATAGATGGCGTAAATCAGATTTTCAGGGTTAGCGTTCAACTTGAAGATGTCACAGAAAGGTGATCATAGCTGCCCAAAACAGCTGTCGCTGAGGCCTCTCAGCGACGATGGCGACTCAGTGTTGGGATTGGCTGGCTATCGCGGGCGTGGCGGGAGTCGAGCTGAAAGGCGCGTGTGTATCGCTGTCGCTGACTCTGTCGTGCAAGGATTTCTCGGGTTTATCATTAGAATGATAATAGTCGTAGGGCAGCAACAACGTGTCTAGCGCGGCAGAGAAGGGGATATCAATCGCGACCAAGGGCATCATCGCCCAACTGGTGTGGTCGTCTTCCAGCATGTTGATACCCGCTCGGGTACCCGAATAATAGCCTTGGTCGCCTCCTGTTCGGGTCATCACGCTGGAGCATCCGCTTAATGCGATGATGATGCCAGCGGCCAGAACAAAAGCAGATAAGACACTTTTCAATATGGTCATAACGTTATCCACAGGGAAACCGCTCCGCAAATTCTCTTGAGCCTGCATACCCACAAATCGTTGTCGCGTTTGTGCTGTTGTCGAAGTGTGCCGATGATAATAATGATTTAGGCAAAATGTGCTTTGTTCAGTGTAAGCGATAACTGTGTCATGCGTGAGATCCACTTTGGTTAATTTCCACGCTTCCCCGCAAAAAATTTTTCGACCCTCTTGAAAAAAAGCGAGTGGCCGCCATATCGATTACAGAGCCGCAGAAAGAAGTATGCCGACAGGGTATTTCTTTCCGGCAAGGGGCCTGTCCTGATGGAAGGCCGTCGTGAGCACCTCGCTGAAGCTTAGGAGGCTATAATGCGTAACCCCGATTTTTCTCCCCTGTATCGTTCCGCTATCGGCTTCGATCGTCTGTTAAACCTGCTGGAAGCTGGCCAAAGCCAGGGTAACGGCGGTTATCCCCCTTACAACGTCGAGCTTGTCGACGAAAATCAGTACCGAATCGCTATTGCCGTTGCCGGTTTCGCTGAAGACGAACTGGATATCACCGCGCATGACAACATGCTGATCGTTAAAGGCGCACACGGCGGAGAGGCTGCACCGGCGCCTCGCAATTACCTCTATCAGGGGATCGCCGAACGTAATTTTGAGCGCAAATTCCAGCTGGCTGAGCACATTCAAATTAAAGGCGCTCACCTGGAAAACGGGCTGTTGTACATCGATCTGGAACGAGTGATCCCTGAGACGTTGAAACCGCGTCGTATCGAAATTAAGTAAGAAACCCGACGAACCGATGTCAGCACTGGCGAGAGATAACCCACGTCTCGCCCTGACATGCCGCGCCTGCCGACAGGGGGCGCGCCCGGAATGTGTGACACTCCGGATAAATTTCTCGCTTCAAAGAAGGAGTTATGACTATGCGTAACTATGATTTATCCCCGCTGCTGCGTCAGTGGATTGGCTTCGATAAATTGGCTAGCTCTATGGGCAGTCAGGAAACGGCTGAGTTTCCCCCTTACAACATCGAAAAACAGGACGATGATCGCTACCGTATCACGTTGGCTCTGGCTGGCTTCCGGCAGCAGGATCTGGATATAGAAATCGAAGGGCCGCGTTTGACGATCAAAGGTTCGCCGGTCCCGGCGGACAAATCCGTGAAGTATGTCCATCAGGGGCTGGTGTTTAAACCCTTTACTCTGAGCTTCACGCTGGCCGAACATATTCGCGTGGCGGAGGCGAAGTTCGAACACGGGTTGTTGCATATCGACCTTGTCCGCGAAGTTCCTAAAGAGCTGCAGCCGCAGCGTATCTCCATCGGCACGTCGCGCAACGAACCGCTGAACAAACCCTCAGAAGAGGTGATTGACGCTTAACCTCCGCGTCTGGAATCGTAGATGACCGCCCATTGCTCGCCGCCGTGGGCGGTTTTTTTTTGCGTGTAGGTTTGCAGGGGGACGATTGAGAAAAATGGGGCGGTGATGGTAAGCCGTGAGGTTTTTTGCGCAAAGATGTCTGATTTTATCTGTGTCGTAATGCATATTTTCTCTAACGGACTCTCTACTATTGGGTATTATTTCTGCGTATCAACGCAGAGATATTAAATTAACGTATAATCAATATTACAGGCTATGAAGTGTTTAATTGCCAGATAGATAAATATCACTTATTACGTTAATTTTATGTTCTATTGTTGTGAGAGTTTTGCTGGTCGTGAACTGACTGTTTTTATTTGTTAATACCCAAATTATTAAATCATAATTAAATTATTAAACACATTTAGTAATTAAAGTAAGGGGTTCGGCTACGCCATTTATAATACTATCTGGACCGTTGAACATTCATCGAATTTATAGGGCAAGAGGATCGCTGAAACGCTATTATTTTCTTGCCTTTTTTTACTGTCGTTGTACCCGTTGTATTTATTAATGGGGAAATAAAAGAGAATAACGACCCCCCACTCATGACAGGGTACACCCGGTAAAAACGTCTAGATTTCGTTTTAATATGAGTGGTGTATGTATGTCTGCGAATAATAGCAGGTTAGTTAAACTTCTGTTCATCCTCGGCATTGCCGTCGGATTATGGTTTGTTCCCGTCCCCGAGGGCGTTAGCCCCTCAGCCTGGCATTTGATGGCCATCTTCATTGCGACCGTCGTGGGTTTGATACTTTCTCCCTATCCGTTGGGAGCCATCGCGATATTCAGTATCACGGCGGTTGCCGCCATGGGACTGCTGAGCGTCAAGGATGTACTGGCTGGTTTCAGCGATCCTACCATCTGGATGATCGCCTGCGCCTTCTTCATCTCGCGCGGTTTTATCAAGACAGGGTTTGGCCGCCGCATCGGTTTGCTGTTTATCAGCAAGCTAGGCAACAGCAGTTTGGGTCTGGCCTACGGCCTGGTCTTCACCGACCTGCTGTTTGCGCCGGCGATGCCGTCCACCTCAGCGCGCTGCGGCGGTATCATCACCCCGCTGTTCCGTTCTATCGCTGAGGCTTACGGCTCGACGCCGGCTCAGGGAACGCAAAAACGTATCGGCGCGTTTCTGGTGCAAACCATCTTCCAGTGTAACTCTGTAACGTCCGCGATGTTTATGACGTCAATGGCCGGTAACCCGATGATCAGCAAACTGGCCGGACAATTCGGTGTGCACATTAGCTGGACGCAGTGGGCGATGGCGACATTGCTGCCGGGGATTGTTTCCCTGATTGTCATCCCGCTGGTGATGTACCGTTTCTATCCCCCCGAGCTGAAAAAAACGAGCGAAATGCGCGCCATGGCAGTCGAAAAACTGCGTGAAATGGGGTCAATGAGCCGTGATGAGTGGGTCGTGCTGGGCGTGTTCCTGGGGCTGGTCACCTTCTGGGTTCTGGGCTCTACGCTGCATATCGACGCGACTCTGACTGCGCTGGCGGGCTTGAGCGTGCTGCTGTTGACTCGCGCTTTAACGTGGGACGACGTGGTCAGCGAGAAAGAAGCCTGGCACACCGTGGTATGGTTCGCGGTGCTGATCATGCTGGCGACGCAGTTGAATAAATTGGGCCTGATCGGCTGGCTGGGCAACATGGCGGGCGATTCCGTCAAAGGTATGCATTGGCTGCCTATGTTGGGTCTGCTGCTGTTGGTCTACTACTACAGCCATTACCTGATGGCGAGCGCAGTCGCGCATATCAGCGCCATGTATGCGATTTTTGTTTCCATCGCTATTGCCGCAGGCGCTCCTCCCATGCTGACGGTTCTGGCTTTTGCCGCCTTCAGTAACCTGTTCATGTCGACGACGCACTACTCCGGCGGTCCGGCGCCCATCTTGTTCGGCTGTGGCTACATGTCGCTGTCTACCTGGTGGAAAATCGGTTTCCTGACTGGGCTGGTCGTTATCCCCATTTGGCTGATTGTCGGTAGCTTCTGGTGGAAAGTGCTGGGCCTGTGGTAACAGGCAACAAGCATCCGCTAGTGAAATAAACTACCGCCGCCGCTTTATGGCGGCGGTATGTTATATGAACTGCGCGAAATCAGCTTAAACGGTATAAGATAATGGGTTACGACATTCTTTCGGAGCGCGCCATGAGTAAGAAGAAGACTCCGCTGAAGCTGAGTACGTCCATCATCCTTATGGTGTCGGCGGTGATTGGTTCCGTACTGCTGGTAGTGTATGCCCTGCTGTTTTTCCGTATCAGTGAGCTGACGGAAAACCACCTCAGAGAGAAGGCCTTCGCCATCGCTCGCACCGTCGCTTATGCTCCCGTGGTCATCCACGAGTTGAGCAATCTCGGCAACCCGGAAGAAGTACAGCGCTTTTCGGAAGAAGTGAAATGGCGCAACCACTTGCTGTTTGTCATCGTGACCGACATGAAAGGGATTCGCCATTCGCATCCAGAGTCCGATCAGATTGGCCGCCACTTTATCGGTAACGACCTCTATCCGGCGCTGATGGGTCTTGAGAACTCGGCGGTGAACCGTGGAGTGCTGGAACCCGCTCTGCGAGTCTTTGTCCCGGTCTTCGATCACGGCGGCAAACAGTTGGGCGTTGTCGCCGTGGGGATCTCGTTGACCAGCGTGCAGTCGCTGATTAATGAAAACCGCTGGATTATTCCGTGGACTATTCTTTTTGGAGCGCTGGTAGGATTGTTGGGCACCTATTTTCTGGTCAAAGCCCTCAAACGAATCATGCTTGGTTTCGAACCCTTTGAAATTTCGAATTTGTTTGAGCAGCGTAACGCCATGCTTAAGCAGATTAAGGAAGGGGTCATCGCGGTCGATACTGATTTACGCGTGACGATCGTGAACGATGAAGCCCAGCGTTTGTTCAGCCAGCACTCTGCCAGCAATGAGCTCACTATCGGCAGTACGATCAGCCGCTGGCCAGCGCTGATGAGTCTCGAAAAAGCCGTCAAATCCGGCAAGCCACAGCGAGACGAAGAGATCAATTTTAACGGCAATCAGCTACTGACCAATACGGTGCCGGTTGTGGTGAATGGCGAAACGATAGGCGCTATCGCCACGCTGCGGGATAAAACCGAGATCAGTCAGTTGGTGCAGCGCTTGACCGGAATGTCGTATTACGCCGACGCCTGCGCGCGCAGTCTCATGAGTTCATGAACAAACTGCACGTTATTCTGGGTATGCTGCATTTGAAATACTACCCGCAGTTGGAAGAGTACATTCTCAAAACGGCGAACCATTATCAGGCGGAAATTGGCGCTATTATCCGTAAGATAAAATCCCCCGTGATCGCCGGATTTTTGCTCGGCAAGATTAACCGGGCGCGGGATTTAGGTATCAATCTGTCGATTAGCGAAGACAGTCTGCTGCCGGATACCGATGATGTGGAAGCGACAAATGAACTGATTACGGTTCTGGGGAACCTGATCGAGAATGCATTAGACGCGATGACAGGCCTTGAAAACCGCGAGATTCGCGTGACGTTCCATCATAAAAAAGGCCATCTGCACTGTATGGTCAGTGATGATGGCCCTGGTATACCGTTAGATATTCAGCAAAAGATTTACCAGGAAGGATTCTCGACCAAAGGCAGTGGACGCGGCATTGGCTTGTATTTGACTAAACAAAGTCTGGAAAAAATTGGCGGCACCATCGATCTCGATTCTGAACCCGAGGTGTATACGCAGTTTTTCGTGAATATTCCTTATAAAGCAAGGCAGATTGACCATGATTAATGTACTGATCGTTGACGACGATGCCATGGTGGCTGAGTTGAATAAGTGTTACCTGAATCAGGTTTCCGGATTCAACTGTTACGCTACTGTCTCCACGTTGCAGCAGGCCAGAAATCTGCTGATGCAGCCAGATTGTGAAATTGATCTGGTGCTGCTGGATATTTACATGCAGCAGGATAACGGGCTGGATTTGTTGCCAGCTATCCGCGAATTCAGCGAGCATACTGACGTGATCATTATCTCGTCAGCCAGCGACGTCTACACCATCAAAAAAGCGCTGCACTACGGTGTGGTGGACTACCTGATCAAACCATTCCAGTTTGCTCGTTTTGAGCAGGCGTTGACCGCTTACCGCGAAGAAGCAAACCTGCTCAAACACCGTGAATTCGTGGCGCAAACGGACATCGATAACTTGATTCGACGCACCAGCGGAAATCCTGTCGCCGAGCGTAAAAAGCTGCCTAAAGGGCTAACCAGCCTGACGCTGCGTACCGTATGCGAGTGGATTGAAGGGAATCAGGGCGCAGAGTTCTCCACCGAAATGCTGGCTAATGCCATTGGCATCTCGCGTGTGTCTTGCCGCAAATACCTGATCTATCTGGCGGATACCAGCATTCTCGCCACCAATATCCTGTACGGTTCGACAGGGCGTCCGGTATATCTCTATCGGCTGTTGCCTGAAAAGCAGGATGCGTTGCGCCAATACTGCGAATAAATCGTTATAACGCTGTAGCGCATGTCCTCTGGACAACTGACCCATAAGCCGTCGTTCAGCCTGAACGAAACAGTGGCTCAACGAACAAAATGAAAATCCGCCACCTTGATGCGTTGGCGGATTTTTTTTTTGCCTTGTGACACGGCCTATAGCGATTG
>NZ_LUTN01000023.1 GCF_002111595.1 Lonsdalea britannica | reverse complement strand
GGAAACTGCGCAATAAATTGCGCAGATTTGGCAATTATTCTGAAATTTTGACTTAGCGATCGCCGACATCGGTCATTTGGAAAGGTAAGGCCGATTAATCATTTAATTGAGCGACGAGAAATTTAAATTGTTGCCAATGCAATTATACGCACATCAAATTTTGTGCCTGTCGGGCACGATGTCATCAATCACAACAAACTTGCCGATGTTTGCCTCGCCCCACTCCTAAACGCCAAACGTCCCGAATTACCCACAAAAAAAACGCTTGTCGAATTTCGACAAGCGTCAATAAACATCAGGTCATAAAGACTAGGGGTGGTGCCTCACTCAACGTAATGTCCGAAACGTTTCATGAAATGGTTTTCATGTCATGGTGGACGATAGGCACCGATAAGGGCTCTGCGTCATTCCCAGGGTTATGAAGCCGAAGCAAACATAGAAAATGGAATGAGCATCTACGGTGGGGATTTTGCATCAACCGTGCCACTCTCGCCATAGTGATTAATCTGAAAGACCAAATTCCTATTAATTAACTGAAAAACAATAAGATTTAATAGAATTTTTTCACGGCCGTCGCCGCGAAATATAGCGCAGGGCGAGAATGCAAAAACGCCCGTTTGTCACCGATGAGAGACAGTCTGGTACTAGTTAAAAATAATTAATATTTATCAATATGTTGCGCGTCTTCTTTTGACGACAGTCTGAAACCATCCCTGTCGCTAAACGAAGACAGCACCGAAACCGCCACTCACGGCGGAAACGGGGCTTGGCGATACGGCGTGGCCACTCTCTGCGACGGTCAGTGGGAACGCCAGAAAGTCTCTCCGTTATCAGCCTCGCGATTGTTGTGATCACGCCTCTTGCGACAGGTGCTCCAGGCTTTTGCGCGCGACGCTGTAGAGATAATGCGCCGTCGGAAACAGCGCCCGGTCGTCCACCCGGAATTTAGGATGATGTAGCGCGTACGGTCCGCCGGAGCCAACCATCATGAACGTACCCGGCAGTTTCTGCTGATAAAACGAGAAATCTTCGCCAATAGGACTGGCTTCCACGCGACGAGCCTCGAATCCTTCCTCGCTGGCGACCTGCAGAGAGAACGCCACCCAGCGAGGCGTATTGACGACCGACGGCGGCCCGGCGTGCCACAGCAATTCAATCTCCGCGCCGTAGGTACTGGCGATCCCCGCCACAATTTGCCGAAATCGCTGTTCAATCAGATCGCGCGCTTCCGCGCTGAAGGTCCGCACCGTGCCCTCCAGATAGGCCGTGTCGGGAATGACGTTCCAGGTACTGCCGCTGTGTACCTGCGTAATCGACACCACCGCGTTATTGTCCGACGGGACGTTACGGCTGACGATCGTCTGCACCGCGCCGATCAGCTGTCCCACAATGATGATCGGATCGTTGCCTTCATGCGGTTTCGCCGCATGACACCCTTTGGCGGCGATCTTGATTTCAAAACGATCGACGCCCGCAGTGAGCGCGCCATCTTTACCCCCGATCACCCCTACCGGCAGCGTCGGATCGTTGTGGATCCCGAAAATCGCCGTCGCTCCGTCCAGCGCGCCGGTGGCAATAACGTCAGGCGCGCCCAATCCAGTCTCTTCCGCCGCCTGAAACAGAATGCGGACCCGACCTTGTAGCTCGGACTCCGCCCGTTTCAGCAATATCGCCGCGCCTAGCGCCGCCGACGTATGAAAGTCGTGTCCGCAGGCGTGCATCACGCCCTGATGATGGGAGCTAAACGCGACGCCGGACTCTTCCTCAATCGGCAAAGCATCGATATCCGCGCGCACCACCACCAGCGGCTCCGCTTCAGGCTACCGATCTCCGCCACCAGTCCGGTTTTCAGCGGCAGGTCGAGAATGCGAATGCCTTCTTTTTCCAGCTCCGCGCGGATTTTACGGGTGGTTTCGAACTCCTGATTAGACAGTTCGGGATGCTGGTGCATATCGTGGCGAAACGCCTGAACGAATTGCGCCAGAGGTTCATGCTGAGGGTTCACTCTCATAGTCGGAAACTCCTAACGGTGACGCCATCGGACAAGGCCGGGCGTGACAAAAGGTGTGAATAGATCAGATAACATATTCCGTCGGTTCATGGATCGTCGTTAACTGCCGCAGGAAACGCTGCGTCTGCGGGTTGTCGGAAAAGCTGATGACCTGTTCCGCCGGTCCCTGCTCCACGATGCAGCCGTCAGCCATGAAGATCACCCGGTCAGCCACCTCTTTGGCGAACTGCATCTCGTGAGTGACGATCACCATCGTGGTATCGTTTTTCGCCAGCTGTTTAATCACTTGCAGCACTTCATGCACCCGCTCTGGGTCCAGCGCCGAGGTCGGCTCATCAAACAAAATCGCCTGCGGCTCGACCGCCAGCGCTCGGGCGATGCTGACCCGCTGCTGCTGACCGCCGGATAGCGTCACCGGATACTGCCCGGCCTGCGGTTCCAGACCGACCCGCGCCAGCAGCGCCATGCCCTTCTCCCGGGCCTGCGCTTTCGGCATTTTCTTCACGACGATGAGCGCTTCGGTCACATTCTCCAGCGCGGTTTTATTCTTGAACAGGTTGTAGTTCTGGAAGACCATCGCCGTCTGCTGGCGCAGCGCGTGAGCCTCCTTGCGCGTATATCGCTGGCAGTCCAGCGTTCGTTCGCCGATGACAATCGTGCCTGCTTCCGGCGACTCCAGCAAGTTCATGCAGCGCAGCAGCGTCGACTTCCCGGAGCCGGACGGCCCGATGATCGCCACCACTTCCCCCTTCGCGACCTCGAGACTGATGTCGTTCAGCACCGCGCGCTCGCCAAAACGCTTGGTCAGATGTTGGATGCTAATCACGTCCGCTCCTTATCGCTGACGCGAATGGCTGAGTTTCTTTTCCAGTAGGGCCTGCAACCGCGCGTAAATGAGGATCAGCAGCCAGTACACCAGCCCGACCACCAAAAACGTTTCGAAGAAACGCAGCGATTCGGCGGCAATCATCTTGCCCTCGGCAAACAGTTCGGAGACGCCCAGCGCGAAAGCCACTGAGGTGTCTTTAATCAACGAAATAAAGGTATTACCAGTGGCGGGCAGCGCGTTTAACAACGCTTGCGGCAGCACGATACGGCCGTAAATCTGCGCCCGGTTCATCCCAACCGACAATCCGGCCTCCGTCTGTCCCGGATCGACCGAGGCCAGCGCCGCGCGGAAAATCTCCGCCATATACGCGGAGTTTTTCAGGCTGAAGCCGATAATGGCCGCAGACATCGCCGACATGCCATTCAGCTCAGGAAACAGCTGCGGCAGGCCGAAGTAGATAATGAACAGCTGCACCAACGACGGAATACCGCGAAACAGCGAGATATACAGCTCAACAAGCTTCACCACCACCAGGAACCGGCTTTCGCGCAGCAGCGCCAGCGCGAGTCCCAGGATAATGGCGAACAGCATCGACACCACCGCCAGCAGCAGCGTGGTCGGCACATACATCAGCACCTGGGGAAACACGTTTAACAAATAGCCGAAATCAATATTCATACGTCATACCTGCGGGCTTGCTAGTGTGTTTCCTGTCGACTCAGGAAGCGGGCGGCGTCGTGATGTCGTCGCCGAAATACTTGATGGACAACGCCTTCAAGCGACCATCATCACGTAACCGCTTCAACGCCTCGTCAAACTGTTTGCGCAGCGCTTCGCCCTTCTCGTCCTTATGGAACGGGAACCCGACCGACTCAACCACCAGCGGACCGCCCACCAACTTGAAAGGCAGATTGCGCTTGTTGATTTCCGCCAGCAGGATTGGTCCCGATTGGACATACCCTTGCACACGCTTGGCCAACGCGTCGCTCATCGCGCCGTCGCGGTTTTCATAGGTACGGATGGTGATGCTGCCGTCGGGGAAGGCTTTCTTCAGATTATTAACATGGTTAGACCCCAGCACGCCCGCCACCGTTTTCCCTTTCAGATCGTCCAGCGTATTGATGTCGGCATTGTCCTTATGGGTGACGATCTGGCTGCCGTAATAGCCATACGTCTGGGAAAAGTCATATTTTTGCTGGCGAACCGGCGTGATCGCCACCACGTTCGCCACCGTATCCAGCTTTTTCGCTTCCAGCTGCCCCATAATGCCGCTGAAGTCGGCCGTTACCCACTCAATCCGGTAGTTCAGCGCTTTAGCGATGTCCTCCGCCACCTCGACATCGAACCCGACCAGTTTGTTGTCCTGTTTAAATGCGTTGGGGTAACTCTGACCCGTTGCGCCGATACGTATCACCTTGGCATCGTCGCCGCTATTCTGAGCATCACACCCGGCCGTGATTAACGCGGCAGCCAGTGCGGCGGACAGGGTCAGTGCTTTCAATTTCATCATTACGCCTCTCTTGTCGAAGGGTGCTGCGTCCACTGCGGATCGTGCTGCGGGTTAAAGACTTTTTTCATGTAGATAGTCAGATGGCCTTTGCCTAAATCGGCCTGTCCAATGATTTCAAAACCATAGTTTTGGTACATCGCCAGCAGCCAGGGGTGTTGCTGGGCCGTGCCAAGCGTGACCGCCGGCGTTTTGAGCTGGCCGACCAGAATTTCCTGCTCCAGCCACGTCAGCATCTGACGGCCCAGCCCCTGTTGTTTGAAGTCCGGATGGGTGGCGAACCAGCCCAAATGCGGTAGCCATATGGACCGGGGTTCAGCCCCCACGGATAGCGCACGGTAAAGGAGGAAGCCAGACGCCCCTCTTTCTCCATCACGTAAACGCCGTGGTTTTGAATATGCCGACGCACGCTGTCGAGATCCGCATGCGCGGCGTCGAAGTGGATGGCCAACGCCCGTATCGGCGCATAGGCAGCGGCCATCAGCGCCAAGAACGCGTCGTCATCGGCTAACGTGGCCAGGCGAAATCGTAGACTCATGGCGTGTTCACTCTGGTGAGGAGGCCGACGCGCTCCGCATGGCGAATCACACCGTCGACTTTCAGCACGGCGTGACCGACGTCGTTCGCCGGGTCCGGCCACCTATCCAGCGCGTCGGCGGTGCCATAATTGTTTCCAATCAGAAGAAAATCAATCGGGTGAGAAGCCATAGATTACTCTTTGCATACGGTTCAATGAGGATTTGGTCAGGCCAGAAAAAGGAGGGAAGACCGCTGAAAACAGAGTATTGGCTTAAAAATATAGCACGCTGAATTCGCTGGCTATATATCGTATGAGACTAAGATAGAACGACGAGAAAAAAGCGCAAAAAGGATTAATAATCAATGAAAAACCCTAAACCCATGTAAAATTCATGGTTGAAAAATCGCCACCTATCATGGATAAAAAACCATTGTTTAGCTGGCGAATTATTCATCGATGCCTATAATTACCGGCACTGCCTTATTTTCATGTATCAGCAAAAGGAGCGATCAGGCGCAGTATTGACGCAACGCCAAAAAGATTCCAAATAACTTCCCAAAAGGAGGAGCGGTACGATGACAGACCAGGCACCAGACCCCCCTTTACGCTTAGATGATTATGCTTTCTTCTTCGATCTCGACGGCACGCTGGCCGAGATCCAGCCCACCCCCGAACAGGTGGTCGTCCCCCCTGAGGTTTGTCACACGCTGCATACCCTGTTTACCGGTAACGATGGCGCGCTGGCGTTGATCTCTGGACGCCCGATTGCAGAACTGGACGCGCTGATCGCCCCGCTCGTGTTGCCCGCAGCGGGTATCCACGGCGCAGAACGGCGCGAAATTGATGGGCAACGCCATGAAACGCCCCTCCCGAACGATATCGTCGGCGCTTTGCAGGACGCGTTAACTCACGGACTGACCTCGCTTCCCGCTGTCGCCTGGAAAATAAGGGTGCCTCATTCGCATTGCACTACCGTCAAGCTCCCAATTATAAGCCGGAGGTCACGGCGCTGGCGGAGTCGCTCTGTCTGCGCTATCCGCAGCTGACCGTACAAACCGGCAAATGCGTGGTCGAGCTAAAGCCCCGCGGGGCGAACAAAGGCGCGGCCATCAATACCTTTATGCAATCGCCGCCTTTCGCCGGACGCACGCCGCTTTTCATCGGCGACGATACCACCGACGAAGCCGGATTCCGACAGGTGAACGCACTGGGCGGCATTTCCGTCAAAGTCGGCCCAGGGCCCAGCGAAGCGCGCTACCGACTCGCCGACGTCGCAGCGGTACATCTTTGGCTCACACAGCAGCAGGCCATGTATGAAAACAAAATTTCATTGGTAAGGAGCTAAAGCTATGAGTCGATTAGTCGTCATCTCGAATAGAATTGCCGCCCCCGATAGCAAGAGACAGAGCGCCGGCGGTCTTGCTGTCGGCATATTGGATGCGCTCAAAAGCAGCGGCGGGCTTTGGTATGGCTGGAACGGTGACATCAGCGACGAACCGTTGCCGCTACAAATACAGAAAAACGACGGCATCACCTACGCCTCGTTCAACCTGAGCCACACGGACTACGAAGAGTATTATTGTCAGTTCTCCAACACCGTTCTCTGGCCCGCCTTCCACTACCGTCTCGATTTGGTGTCTTACGACCGCAGCGCATGGGAAGGCTATTGCCGCGTCAATACGCTGCTGGCGGAACGCCTGCAGCCGCTGGTGAAAGAGGACGATATTCTGTGGGTTCACGACTACCACCTGCTGCCGTTCGGAGCCGCATGCCGTCAATTGGGCCTGAATAACCGAATGGGTTTTTTCCTGCACATCCCTTTCCCCGCGCCGGACATCTTCAACGCGCTGCCGCCCTGCGAGGCATTGCTGGAGAAACTGTGCGAATACGATCTGCTGGGATTCCAAACCGAACACGATCGGCAGGCGTTTCTCGAGAGTTTGTCTCTGCTGACGCCGGTGAAAACCGTCGGCGAGCACACCTACAGCGCGTTCGGCAATCTGTTCCGCACCGAGGTATATCCTATCGGCATCGAGCCGGAAAGCATCCGCAAAATGGCGGAAGGCCCGCTGCCCGCCAAGCTGGAAGAGGCCCGTCGCGGACTGGTGAATTTGAAAAACGTCATCGCGGTAGAACGCCTGGACTACTCCAAGGGGCTGCCCGAGCGCTTTCTGGCCTTCGAATCATTGCTGGAAAACCACCCACAGCATCGCGGTCACGTCCGTTATACGCAGATCGCGCCGACCTCGCGCGGCGACGTACAGGCCTATCAGGACATTCGCCATCAGTTGGAAACCGAGGCCGGGCGTATCAACAGCCGTTACGGCACGCTGAACTGGACGCCGCTGTACTACCTCAATCAGCACTTTGAACGCCGACTGCTGATGAAGATTTTCCGCTACACCGAGGTCGGGCTGGTGACGCCGCTGCGCGACGGCATGAATCTGGTCGCCAAAGAGTACGTCGCCTCACAGGATCCGAACGATCCCGGCGTATTAATCCTCTCTAAATTCGCGGGTGCCGCTAACGAATTGACCGCCGCCTTGATCGTCAATCCGTACGATCGCGATCAGGTCGCCAGCGCGCTGGATCAAGCGTTAACCATGCCGCTGGCGGAGAGGATTGCCCGTCACAGCGATATGATGGCGGTCATCCACCGCAACGACATCAGCCACTGGCGCCAGTCGTTCCTGGCAGATTTAAAGGCGGTCGATCTCTGCCGGCAGCAGCACAGTCTGGAAAAAAAGATAGCGACCTTTCCCCGACAGGCGTGACGCAACAAGCTAAGAAAGGGAGGACCGCTCACGGGTGATGGCGACCGATGCCCGTTGACGCGGTTAGCTTTCCATCCCGTAATCTCCGGGCTCTCTTAACCTGTCTTGGCGATACCGAATCAACGAGCTTCAGCGATTTATCGCCACGCAGGCCGACACTTCGTCGGTCTACCGCCTTTCATCGCCAGACCGTCAGTAAACAGCATCAGGCCAGCCTGATGGGGACATGGGGACATCTCACGGCAGGTGGTGTCCGGTAACTGAAAAATCAGTCCGTGACCTGATGATAACGACTGGCCTATAGAATGACTGGCAACGGTGAGGCGAAGCTATTATCGGTGTTTTATGGCAATGTCACGCTCAGAGGGGCGGATAAACCGTATGAAGTCACGATGTGCCTGCCGCGTACGATCACGTCGTGACATTGGGTGATCTCAGCCGCTTGTTCAAACGTGATGATAGGGAGAATTCACCGAGTCATCGGAAAGAGGTAACGCTTTTTCCTCAAGACTCAAGCAGTAGCCGACCGAGCGCTGAGTTTTAATCAGCGGCCGTGTAAAACCCTTGTCGATTTTGGCCCGCAGCTTGGACATATGCACGTCGATAAGATTGGTCTGCGGATTGAAGCGGTAACCCCACACGCGCTCTAACAGCTGCGTACGGCTGAACACCTTGCCAGGTGTTTCCATGAGAACGATTAACAGCTTAATTTCTTTGTCGGTCAGCTCGATACGTTTCTCACCACGCCATACGGTACGCTGCAGACAATCAACCTTCAGATCGAAAAACGTCAGTACGGAACCAGACTCCGTACGTCGACGCCCCCGCCCGACCATGATCTCCAGCCGTAAGCGCAGCTCGTCAAAATTGAACGGTTTTCCCAGATAGTCTTCCGCGCCAAGCTCCAACCCCATGACGCGATCAACATCAAGATCCAGGGTGGAAAGCAGCATAATGGGGGGATGTGGCCGATCCTGGAGTTCGCGCAGTAAGGTGAAACCCTCCATCACCGGCAGCATTCTGTCGAGCAGAACGACGTCGTAGACCTCTTGCTGTATCGCCGTCAACGCGTGACCGCCGTCATGAAGCACACGGCATGTGTGGCCACAGGCGTGTAATTTTGCATCCAACCACTGACAGAGCGCTGTGTCGTCGTCAACCACCAGAATACGCATGCGGATCCCCTGAAAAGGAGTACATATGGGGTTAGCGCTTTTTTGAACACTTAACGAAGTGATTCAGTAAGCTTAATAAATACCTTATTATTTTCATGGAGATATCGCGTTATGTTAAAAAAATGCGCCCATCTCTCAGCGGATAATAGCAATCATTATCATCTAAAGGCAAGGAATTTACTTAGCACGCAATTGATTCATCTGCCTCGAAAAAAGCAGCGATTGGCGCCAAAAAAGAGAGGTTTTTCTCGTAGTGCCGCAGGTCCGTTGAAAGCAACGCGCCTCAGCTTAGCCTGAAGTCGTCACCCACAGTCGTTAAAATCTTAGCTCGGCGAACATTAACAAAATTTAATGCATTTTGACCCTTTTAAGACCATTTACCGACAGTTTGGCGACTTTTCTCCTGATATGCGTCAACTTACTGCACAGGCGGCTGTATTATGCTCTTCCTCCATCTCCGGAGATAAATGATTTCTATTTTCATTTACATTCAAGAGTGACCGGCAGATTTACAGAGGAACACGCCATCTATGTCTCTTGATCTTTCACCTTTTTTTGCAGCCGAGCAGGGACTTCCCTTTCAAGGCCGTTGGGCCACCATGCCGTGGCGCCAGCAAAGGCCCCTCCCTTCCGAAGACATTAACGCGGCCTGGCAAGGGTTACTGAATAGCACGTTAACCGGCAACAAACGATTGTTGTACCTGCATTTTCCGTTCTGCGCGACGCAGTGTAAGTTCTGCGGCTTTTATCAAAACAAGCAGGACGATCAGGCCATCGCGCATTACTGCGAGATGCTGCTGCGAGAACTCGATCTGGAAGCCGGCAGTCAGCTACATCAGTCTTCGCCGATCCACGCTATCTATCTGGGCGGCGGCACGCCCTCGGCACTGACCGCTCGGCAGCTGCACCAGATCATCAGCGCATTGCGCCAAAAGCTGCCGCTGGCGGCGGACTGTGAAATCACCGTTGAGGGCCGCATATTCAACTTCGACGATGAACGCATCGATGCCTGCCTGGAAGCCGGAGCTAACCGCTTTTCCATCGGCATACAAACGTTCGATACGCGTGTGCGCCAGCGGCTGGGGCGACGGGCTAACCGTGAAGAGGCACTGACCTTCATCCGTCGGTTGGCGGAGCGCGATCGCGCAGCCGTGATTTGCGATCTGATGTTCGGGCTGCCCGATCAAACAATCGAGAGCTGGCGGGAAGATCTGGCGATCGTGCGCGATCTTCCGCTGGATGGCGTTGATCTGTACGCGCTGAATCTCCTGCCCAATACCCTGCTGGCGAAGGCCGTTGAAAACCAGCGCGTGACCTTGCCGGACGTCAGCTTCAACCGCGAACTTTATCTGACGGGCGAGCAATTTTTGGCGGATGAAAACTGGCGTCAGCTCAGCAACAGCCACTGGTCGCGCCATACCCGTGAACGCAACCTGTATAACCTGCTGATCAAACAAGGGGCGGACTATCTGGCGTTAGGCAGCGGCGCAGGCGGCAGCCTGGCCGGTCAGTCATATATGATGGCGCGTAAACTGGGCGACTATTATCAGGCGATCGACGAGGACCGCAAGCCTATCGCCATGATGACGCCGCCTAGCGATCAGTACCGCTGGCGACTGGATTTACAGGGCGGCATCGACGCCGGATTTTACGACCTGAGCCGCGTGCTGGACGATCCCGCCCCATTGTTGCCGTTGCTCCAACAGTGGCAACAGTGCGGTTTGCTACGGTTAAACGGCTCGCGCTTCCATCTCACCGCTGACGGGCGTTTCTGGGCGAGCAATGTGTTACAGGCTTTGCAAACGTTGATTCCACCATTACTGTTATCTCAGGTAGCGGCATAGCATTGATGCCGAACAGAAGCTGATGTGACATCGAGACTCAGGGCTGAACAGGAACGGGACATATGGAAAAGCATCCGTGGTTGATTTTTGGTGGCGCAAGCGGCGTGGGCCGCGCGCTGGTGACCCTCGGGTTGCAGGAGTCGCGCGCCATCACCGCGCTGGTCCGCAATACCGAGCAGGCACGGACGCTGCGTGAGTGTGGCGTCACGGTGGTGGAAGGCGATGCGCTGGATGAGCACAGCGTCCAGCTCGCCTGCGAGACCGCTGGCCCGCGAGCGCGGATCGTTTCTACACTCGGCAGCGCGCAGGCCGACTATCTTGGCAATCGGCTCATTATCGATACCGCGGAGCGCTGCGGTATCCGCCATATGGTGTTGGTCACATCGATTGGCTGCGGCGACAGCTGGCATCTGCTGTCGCCAAAAGCCCGAGAGGTATTCGGCCACGCCGTGCGGGAAAAATCGTTGGCGGAAAGCTGGCTGAAGACCAGCAGACTGAACGGGTGCATACTCCGGCCGGGTGGTCTCAAGCCCGGCGCAGGGACCGGCCGGTCCATCCGGGTGCAAGAAGAGGCTTTAGGGTTAATCCATCGGGAAGATGTCGCGCGCCAAATTCAGCAGGTCATTGATGATGAGACGGCCTATGGCAAAATCTACTTTCTTATCGACCCCACGCTAATGCCGCCGACGCCTCCGTTTTGAGATAGCAGGGATGCCTGTATGGCATCCCGTGTTCGCCCATCACTCATTCAGCAACCCGCGGTATGTCTTATTTATAGTGAAGGGTTAACGCACTCGACTCACTGTCTGTGGAAGTCATTATCGCAACGGGGGGCCATTAAGATCTGGCTTCCAATGCAACCATCGGGCACGAGTTTATTAAAAATAGATACCGTAGGCTGACGCCATCCATGCTGTTTTCTTTTTTAGATCAACACAGCATAGGGGATGGTCATTTTTAATAAATCAGGCCCATCGAATACAAAAAACGATTTTTCATCAGAAAATAAAATGGCGCGATTTTTTTATTATAAAACGAACACCACCGTGTTAATCATCACAAATAAAGACTATTTTTATCATCATATAAATATATCGTCATAAACAACACACGCGTCGGAAAGAATAATGACGGACTCATCGCGCACTATGTCTTAATAAAAGAACATCCATAAAGACTGATTGACGTTATTCGTAGATGAAATCTTTTTTCATTCGGAGAAAGTTTTGCTGAGCGAGGTGTTTTTCATCACCCGAAAGCGCTGAGCGAGCGAATGGGCGATAGACGGTGGCAAGGTTTTGTTTAATCACGTCCCGCCGACTAAAAGCCGCACCGGTATTGAGGTAGTTGTCGAGAAGCCGGTAGCTATCAAGTCAGATTCGCCTTTGACCGCCCAAATCGACGGCAAATCCCATAGATTAAGCAACGCCTCTTGGGCGATGAGCGATGACGCATCGCGAACCCCATCCAGATAGTGCACCGTCGCGCCAGCCGCTTGTTCGAGCCTCCGGTAATCACCCATCACGGCAACCTGCTCGATAGCGTACTGGCCCGCAGCGTAGGCCAACATGGCTGACTGCGCGTTGACAACCTTACCGTCGAAAAAATCCATCCACCGCGTGTTCAATACAAGATCCCGAAACACCACCGCGCCTTTGCGACCCTCTTGAACGTAACGTGTCTGAACCTTGTGCAGACACCCCTCATCAAAATGGCGCGCCTGGACGAGGTTCTCCGCACTGAGCATATGGTGTGCGGGCACGCCATAACGCTCGGCTAAATAAATCTCCGAAGGACTTAACTTTCCATAGGCCTTTTCAAGCAAGCCGATATCGCTATCGTTAATAAATTCTTTTGGTGACAATAATGAATGGACGCGATCAAGAATAGCTTTATTCAATTGACGCTGATCCTTTACCACCCACACGATATTTCTATGCTGCATTCGTTCATATAAAAAGCTGAAGCAAAAGCGCGCTTCCGTAAAACATGAAATCATTCTTATTCTCCTTAATAAAGGAAATACTCCTTCCGTTGATTGATTACCGTTCTGAATAGGAAGGAGGAATAAACTCTCACTGATGAAAGACTGTCGCTGGTTTAAGCTGAGGTCGGCATTAATACCTCTCTCATACAACTATTTATTATCATGGAACTATCGCGGCATAAAATAAGGAGATGTTTCTGAAATGACGTTATTTCGACGAAAAAGAGGAATAGATCGACCCAGTACACATGTCATGACATATCCATAATCATTTTACAGATCATTATCTCAGCAACATGAAAGGAAGAGGATGGAGTGAAGGTCGTCATGTCCTGAGGAGAGTTTACGCCCGCACGGGTTTGATCACTGAGCTCACGACCGTTCAGGCGAGGCGACAACACGCCGGAAAACAGGGAAAGACAATGAAAGGAGGCAGCGACAGAACACTGACATGATCGACGCAAAACAACAGACGAAAAAAAACCGCCGGTTAAATTAACCAGCGGTTTTTTATGGTCCCGTTTGAAGACTACAAACAAGACCTTGAGAATAGTGGTCGGCGAGAGAGGATTCGAACCTCCGACCCACTGGTCCCAAACCAGTTGCGCTACCAAGCTGCGCTACTCGCCGACGGGTGATGCTTTACTACCTACTACATGATGTCACTGACATCTGAGCTTGTGTGGTGCGAAGAGAGGGACTTGAACCCTCACGTCCGTTAAGACACTAACACCTGAAGCTAGCGCGTCTACCAATTCCGCCACCTTCGCATGTCACAAACTTTAAAAATTGGGGTGGCTAATGGGACTCGAACCCACGACAACTGGAATCACAATCCAGGGCTCTACCAACTGAGCTATAGCCACCATATTACCACTTCTTTACTACGTTTCCGGTACTCACTTCTCACGGAGTCATTAAGTACCTCCGCAGCTCCCGCACTACATCGAATCATATTAAACGCTTCGAATGGTGCGCCCGACAGGATTCGAACCTGAGACCTCTGCCTCCGGAGGGCAGCGCTCTATCCAGCTGAGCTACGGGCGCGTAGCGCCGTTGCGGGTGGGGATACTACGGATTTAATAGAATCCTGTCTAGTGCTTTTTTGAAGAAAAAGCGCGTTTGCTTACGCTTTGCTCATTTCCCTTCAAATCATCGACTCTACCGCTTTCCCACCCGCTGTTTACGGGTAATTATTTCACTTCAGCCTGCTTTTTACCCAAACCGAGAACCGCATAAATCGTGCTGACGAAGGCCAGGAATATTACCCCCACGATCAGCGACAGGCGGGTATCCGTATTAATGTACATCCCGACCAGCACGCACAGCAGGAATGCCATCGTCAGATAGTTAACCCACGGGAACAGGATTGACTTGAAAGGGTGTCCGGCAATCGCCGCCTGATGCTTACGACGAAAACGCAGCTGGCTGACCAGCACCACAAACCACGGCACCATACCCGGCAGCACGCTCGCGCTATAGACATAGACGAAGACTTTTTCCGGATTAGGGATGATGTAGTTCAGAGCCGACCCGGCGATCAGGCACAGAATAGAAACCATCACGCCTGCCGCTGGTACGCCGCTGGCGGTGACTTTGCCTAACGCCGCTGGCAACTGACGGTTTTTAGACAGCGAGAAGAGCATACGCCCACAGCTATACATTCCGCTGTTACAGCCGGACAACGCCGCAGTCAGCACGACGAAGTTGATGATGCCCGCCGCCGCCGTAATACCGATTTTGGCGAAGGTCAGCACGAACGGGCTGCCGGAGGTGCCAATTTCATTCCACGGGAAGATGGTGACGATGACGAAAATCGCGCCCACATAGAAGATCAGAATACGCCACAGGATATTGTTGATAGCGCGCTTCAACGTCACCTGCGGATTTTTAGCTTCACCCGCCGTAATCCCCACCAGCTCAACGCCCTGATAGGAGGCGACCACCAGACACAACGCGAACAGCAGCCCTTTCCAGCCGCCAGCCAGGAAGCCCCCATGCTCAGTCAGGTTGGCAAAACCAGTCGCTTCGCCGTGGTTGCCCAATCCGAAGAAAATCACGCCTGCGCCAACCACAATCATCACGATAATGGTGGTGATTTTGATCATCGCGAACCAGAATTCGATTTCACCGTACAAACGTACCGCGGCCAGATTGGCGCCTGCCACCAGCACGACGGCGGCAATCGCCGGTATCCACTGGGGAAGTTCCGGGAACCAGAACTGGACGTAAACGCCTATTGCCGTGATTTCCGATATACCCACGGCCATCCACATGAACCAGTAGCTCCAGGCGGTGAGATAGCCGAAAAAGGGATTGAGATAGTTGTGGGCGTAGACGGCGAACGAGCCGGCCACCGGCTCAAGAAACAGCATTTCGCCCATTGAACGCATAATGAAGAACACAAAAAGGCCCGCCACGATATACGCCAGCAAGACGGAAGGACCGGCCCACTTCAACGCGCTCGCCGCTCCCATGAACAAACCGACGCCGATGGTGCCCCCAAGCGCGATCAGTTCAATATGCCTTGCCTCCAGACCCCGGTGGAGCTGATCTTCTTTGACTTTTTTTGTCATAAATCCTCTATCATTCCATGTTGTGTTTGTTTCTGCCGAGTTAATGAATTGTTTTATTTCGCCGGCAACGATCAACGGTACCTCTCGCGCAAAAAAACGCCGCCCAAAACAGGGCGCCGGAAAAGATACAGCAATGCTGACGGGATTAACATCTTCGGGGAAGGGGTTATAACTAAATAAGAAAGGTATGCGTTTGCTTATAACTCAATCGGAAGAGTTCAGGCAAACGCAGGGAGGAAGCGGAACTACAGGCGTCTGCTGATGTGATAAGCCAGATAGCGCAATAGCTTTATCTGCCGTGTAATACGACTAGGTTGAGACAGCAGACGATACAGCCACTCTAACCCCAGGTTTTGCCAGCGCTTGGGGGCGCGTTTGACGTGTCCCGTAAATACGTCATAAGTACCGCCGACGCCCATATATAAAGCGTCAGGATAAACCAGGCGGCACTGCTGCATAATCCGTTCCTGCTTGGGAGAACCCATCGCCACCGTTACCAGCTGAGCGCCGCTGTCGCGCACGCGGTCAAACAGCGCCGGCTGCTGCTCCACGCTGAAATAGCCGTCCTGCGATCCGACAATATTCACCTGCCAGCGATGACGGAGCTCCCGTTCCGTCTGAGCCAGCACCTCGGGCTTGCCGCCGATGAGGAAGACCGGCGTACCCCGCTCTCCGGCCCGCTGCATCAGCGCTTCCCAGAGGTCGGCCCCGGCGATACGTTCTACGCGGGCATCGGCATATTTCCGCCGAATAGAGTGAACAATGCTGATGCCATCGGCGTATTTGTATTCCGCCGCGTCAATCAGCGCCTTCAGTACAGAATCCCGTTCCGTCGCCAGGACTTTTTCAGCGTTAATCGCCACCAACGTGCCGGTTTTAACCTGTTCACCAGCCAGCAGATAATCCACACACTGCGTCATGCTCTCAAAGCCGTACAGAGGGATCCCGCGAATCTGGTACTGTGGGATCGCGTCATTGTGTTCCATTGTTTTCCTCATTATTCGCGTCGCGGGCTCACGGGTGCAAGGCGTTGCTCCAGCCCGGACGGCGGTAACTTGCGCCAGCGCTGCCGGATAACGCCGCCCTGTAGCAACAGCCAATATAATAGCTTGGCCAGCAGCAGGCAGGCGCCAAAGACCAGACAGAAAAACACCACCCGAGAGACAAAGGCATCCATCCCTTCCCTGACCAGCACGATGATGTTGAATATCGCGCCAAAGCAGAAAGCCTGCAAAATCGCGGCATTATAGCGGTTAGGACTTTGGCGACCGCGCTCATAAAGCCAATCAAACCATTTGATAATCAGCCCGACGGCCACGGCGCCCAGCGGAATAAACGCCGCCCCGCCCATGACCAGCAGCGAGCCGATCAGCGTAGGCGACATCGCCAGTCCGCTATGGTTGTTCAACACTTCCCAGGTGAAATAGTTGGCGCTGTTGAGGATCAGCGAAGGCCGTCCGGGCCACAACCAGCCGGGAATAAAGACATAAAAATCGCGAACAATGGGCGCCAATCCCTGGAAATGGATATCGTCGTAGAACTGCCACAGCCGGGCCAGATTTTCCCACGGCGAGAACGTATCCCGCGTCAGATACAGAAACGTATAAACGGCCTCGGCGCCGCTGACGTCTAGGCTATAGCGCTTCAGCGCCAGCCAGAACATGCCGACAATGCCCATCAATCCCGCCGCGACCAGCATCGACAGCGAGATCCACCCGCGCACAATGCCGATAAACAGGAATAGCGAAAAGGCGATCAGGACATTGGCGCGCGTGCCGCCGACAATCATGTAGGTCAGCATGCCGAAGCTACCGTCGTCAGCAAAAAGCCCAGCCAGGCGCGTGGCGTCTGATGCAGGAAGTAGATCACCAGCATCGCGGGAATAAAGAAATAGAAAAAGCGTTTCAGCGCGACGCCGGACACATCGCTGGAAAAAATTTGGTTGTAGGCCCGTAGCTTAAATAGCAAAAAACCGTTGTGGAGAAAGAAGATGCCGACGGTCACCACCGCCACCAGCGCCAGCAGTCCCCAGACCAGATGCGTTTCCACCCGAGAGAAGCTCAACATCGGAGGAGAAGCGACGGTAGGCGAGGCGCGCAGCCGGGTTTTATACGTCACGTAATAAATGGCGTAGAACACCGTCGCCGACAGCAGAGCCATTAAGAGGTATTGCGCTGGCACCACCGCCACATTGAAACGAAACGCTAACAGACAGGTAAACGGGAAGCCGAGATAGAATGTCAGCAGATACAGTAACGAAAACAATATGTTAAAGTTGAATCGCACCCGTTTAAACTCCCGCCAGGTCAGAAGCAGGATAAACAGCACGGAAACGAGATAAACGCCCAGCAGTCCGCTGACCTGCCATTCGGTCATACCGGCTCTCCCGCGGCGAGCGCCAGCGCCCGATGCCAACCGTCGATATAGTTCGGATTGAAAAACGCAATCTGCCGCTTGTCGACCTGCGCCAGCGACTGCTGCGCTTCCAACACGCCCGCTTCATCCAGATCATCGCCGTAAAACAGCACGGGAAGATGTTGTTCCTGCAAATCCTGCCAGAACGGATTATGGCGGCTCAGCACAAACGGCACGCCGAACTGGATCAGCAGGCACAGCGTACCAATACCCTGCTGCCGGTCGAAGATGAAATAGCCCAGATCGCAGCGGCGAAGCATCGCCAGATAGTCGTCAAACGCCATCTGCTGACGCAGCAGCTGAAAACGTTTCACGCCAAACAACGCATCGCCGACCTGCTGGACCTGCGCAATGTAGTCATCGTTATTGGCGGGATAGCCCATAGGCACAATCACCCGCGCGCGTTCACCGAACCGCTCGTGAATCGCCCGCAGCGCTTCGATATGACGGTTGGTTTTATCGCCGGAATTCCCCACCAAAATGGTCATCGGCCCGGCCTGACCTTTTAGGTCGTGTGGCGCGACCAGCGTCGGATCCATGCGGGTGGGAAAATAAAGCCGTTCGGCGGGAACCTGCGGCTGCCGCTGGCCAAAATAGTTCAGATCGCCGCGCGTCGCGAATACCCGGCCGATACGCCCCTGCGCACGACGGCGCAACAGATAGAACAGACGCGCAGCCATACCGCTTGCCGTCTCATAAAGATCAGCGCCCCAGATGTGCCAATAAGCTTGGGCGGGACGGATGCCGCCGGTCAGCAACGCCAGCCACAGCCACGGGTTGAACTGGCCGTGGAAGAAAAATCGGGTCTCGCGGTGCGCCTTAGCCTGTGCGACCACCGCTTTCGCCAGCGCACGTTTATCGGAATAGCGATCAACGGTCAACGCGGGAAAATTTTGCAGCCATGCGGCCTCCGCCGGGGCCACCACCATAAAGCGCCGCGCCTGCTCAGCGGGCAGCGTCGGGGCCAGTACGTCGTTGAAAAAACGCAGTACCGTCTGATTATGATGAGGGATATCCGCACCCAGCACGTGAATTAAGGGGGTCATGCTCGCCTACAGTAAATAATGAAAATGCCGCAACACAGCAGGAAATAGACCAGATAGCTTGCCATATAAGCCTGTGCCGCGCCAGTGCGCCATGCAACGGGATCAGCCAATGCGAGAATCCCATCAGCAGGAGAAACTGGCTGATTTCGGTCAGCAAATAGAAGCGCAGAGAGGCTTTCGCGATGACCAGATAGCCAAAAACGTAAGCGCCCACTTTCATCACATCCCCAGTCAGTTGCCAAGGGAAGAGATCGCGCATCGCAATAAACTGATGTGAGAACAGCAGCCAGATCGCCACATCGCGCAGCAGCCAGACGACAAAACTCACCGCCGCGACCGTGGGCAGTACAAACTTCAGCGACGTCACTATTTCCCGCGCCTGATCTCGGCGTTCGGTCAGCCGTGATAGCGTCGGCAATAGATAGACGCTGAACGCAGCCGTGATGAACTGCAGATAGGCGTCGGAAATGGTGGTGACGCCCTGCCAGATCCCGACCGCCTCCCAGCCATAGTGCGCCGCGAGCAAATTACGCATGGTGATATAAGCGACCGGCAGCGTGACGGCCGTCATCAGCGCCATCAGAGTAAACTTGGCCAGCCGCCCCGCCAGCATCCGTTCCCACAGCGGCTTCAGCATCGGCCAGCGCAGTGGTGTCGCGCGTTGGAGCCACCACGCTGCCGGAACCGCGATCAACGCAGGCACCAATGCCAGGCCGACGAGCGCACCGTCATAACCGCCCAGCCAGAAACAAGCCAGATAGGCCGCCAGTCCCACGATGCTTCCCAGGATAATTGCCAGCGCATTGCCCCGCGCATGGCGATACCCTTTCAGGATCGCCAGAAACAGGTTGGCATAGGCAATCCCAACCTGAAGCAGCGCCAACGCGCGAATAACGGAGGCGAAGCGCGTCTCACCGAACAACGCTTCGGCTATCGGCAGTGCCGCCAGCCATAGCACCAGCGCTAACGCCAGCGAAAACACGGTGACCATCGTGGTCGCTGTGCCTAACAAAGACCGTAGCTCCGCCGGACGCTGCTGGTATTCCGCGACGTATTTGGTGACGCCGTTAAAAATACCCGCGCCCGCCAATACGCCCAGCACGGTAATCAGCTGGCGGTAATTCCCCGCCAGTCCTACGCCGCCAGGCCCGAAAGAGACGGCCAGCAGCTTAACGACGACCAGCCCCACCCCGATTTTGATCAGCGTCGAGGCTGCCGTCCAGACTGATGCCTTGGCGAGTGACATATCAGGAGAAGAAGCTCTGCACCGTGCTGATAACGGTACGCTGATTCACGTTGCGCAGGTTGTAAAACAGCGGCAGGCGCACCAGTCGTTCGCTTTCACGGGTGGTGAAGCGATCTTCGCCGGAGAAACGCCCGAACTGCTGCCCTGCCGGACTGCTGTGCAGCGGAATGTAGTGGAATACGGACATAATTTCGGCTTCTTTCATATAGCTGATGAAGTCGTTGCGCTGTTCGATATCGCGCAGCCGTAGATAAAACATGTGGGCGTTGTGTACGCAGTCAGCCGGGACCGTCGGTAGTTCCAGCTTGCCCGCCGCTTCCAGCGGATGAAACGCGGCATAATAGGCATCCCAAAGACGCAGTCGACGCTCGTTGATGCGCTGAGCGGCTTCCAGCTGTCCCCACAGATAGGCCGCCTGAATATCCGCCATCAGGTAGCTGGAACCCAAATCGCGCCAGGTATATTTATCAACCTGACCGCGGAAGAACTGGCTGCGGTTGGTGCCTTTCTCGCGAATGATTTCCGCACGGTCAATCAGCGCCGGATCGTTGATCAACGTCGCCCCGCCTTCGCCGCCCGCCGTATAGTTCTTGGTTTCATGAAAGCTGAAGCAGCCGATATGGCCAATTGATCCCAGCGGGCGTCCCTTGTAGCGGGACATCACGCCCTGCGCGGCATCTTCCACCACGTACAGCCCGTGTTTTTGCGCCAATGCCATAATGGCATCCATTTCGCACGCCACGCCGGCATAATGCACCGGCACGATCACACGGGTATGCTCAGTGATCGCGGCTTCTATTTTCTTTTCATCAATGTTCAGCGTATCCGGGCGGATATCGACATAGACAATCGTGGCGCCGCGCAGCACAAAGGCGTTCGCCGTCGAGACGAAGGTATAGCTCGGCATGATGACTTCATCGCCGGGCTGGATGTTCAGCAACAGCGCCGCCATCTCCAGCGAAGCGGTGCAGGAAGGCGTGAGCAACACTTTCGGGCTGCCGGAATAGTGCTCCAGCCATTGCTGACAGCGACGGGTAAAGCCGCCATCGCCGCATAGCTTGCCGCTGCGCATGGCGGCCTGCATGTATTCCAGCTCGGAGCCTACGATGGGCGGAGCATTGAATGGGATCATATCGTCACCTGTATAGCCAATGGGCTGTGCTGTCGATTCGCGCGCCGCTGCTGAGATAAAGCCGCAGCGCCGCCATATTGCCAAGTTGGGTCGCGACCCGTAAACGTCGAACGTCCTGCTGTCGGCACCACGTTTCCGCCGCCTGCATCAGGCGGCGTCCGATGCCGCGTCCGGTATGTCCCGGCCACACTGCCAGTAAACCAATACGTGCTTCCTGCTCCGGCAACTGTCGCAACGTGACCCACCCTTGCGGCCGATGGTGGCCGTCTTCCAGCAGGAGACAGACATCATCAAACGTCCCAAGCACCGCATTCTCCATCCAGCGGGCATAAAACCGTCCGCTGTCTTCCGCCGCATACCACGGCGCGCGGAAACGGCTCAGCGCAAACGTCGTCCGGGCCGCCTCGCACAGTATGGGGATATCACTTTCGACGGCCCGACGTACGCCGTCGAACGTCTCGACATCCGGCCGTTCGGGCAAAGACACGCTCAGGTCGACCTCACTTTCCGCCAGGCGGAAACCCAGCGCGGCCAGTGCATCCGCCTGTGCGGTCGCATTCGCCGGAATTTTCGCCTGAACGATATCGTACTGCGCCATCGCCGCGGCATTGAGCACCGGCGCCGCGTCTGAAAACAGCAGCCTGCCGCTGGCGCGATGAAAGAACGCGCTTTCCCAGCTTAAAGATTCCACAATGGCATGCAGCGGCATAAACGACGTCCTGTTATCGCAGAATAAGCGGTCATCGGCGGGCGGCTAGCGCCACACGCCTTTGGTATCCACCACCCAACGTTGGCTGACCTGTTCAGGCGCGATCGCACGGAACGGGCGGTGATCGACCAGCATGACCAGCACATCGGCCTTTTGTAAGGCAGTGGCGCAATCCACCAGCGTTGCCGTCTTGCGCAGAGAATCCGGCAGTTGCTGAATATTCGGTTCGACGAGCAGCGTTTCTCCCGTATGCCACTCGGCAATGCGGGTCGCGACATCCAGCGCCGGACTTTCGCGTAAATCGTCGATATCCGGTTTAAACGCCAGCCCGAAACAGGCGACGCGGAGCTCGCTCGGACGTTTGTCAGTATTCACTAACGCTTCGGCAACCGCGGCTTTCACCCGGTCTACTACCCACTGCGGCTTGGCGTCATTAACCAGACGGGCGGTATGAATCAGCCGCGCCAATGCAGGATTTTGCGCCACGATAAACCACGGGTCGACCGCGATGCAGTGACCGCCGACGCCCGGCCCCGGCTGCAGGATGTTGACGCGCGGGTGGCGATTTGCCAATTGGATAAGCTCCCAAACGTCAATCTGCTGTTCATCGCAAATCAGCGAAAGCTCGTTGGCGAAGGCGATGTTCACATCGCGAAAGCTGTTTTCCGTCAGCTTGCACATTTCAGCGGTTCGGGAGTTAGTAACTACACACTCACCTTCCAAAAAGAGGCGGTAAAGCTCACAGGCGCGCGCCGAGCAAGTCGGCGTCATCCCACCGACAACGCGGTCATTTTTGATCAGCTCCACCATCACTTTCCCAGGCAGAACGCGCTCCGGGCAGTAAGCCACATTGATTTGCGCCTCGTCGCCGGCCTGCTGTGGGAAACTTAGGTCGGGGCGCGCCTGCGCCAACCACTCGGCCATTTGTTCTGTCGTGCCGACCGGAGATGTCGACTCCAGAATAACCAGATTGCCGGGTTCCAGTACGGGTGCGATGGACTCGACGGCCGCGCGAACGTAGCTCAGGTCCGGCTCGTGGTCGCCTTTGAACGGCGTCGGCACCGCGATAAGAAAGGCATCGGCGGGCACCGGTTGCACACAGGCGCGCAGATAGCCTTCGGCCACGGCCGTGCTGACGACCTGATCCAGATCCGGCTCGACAATGTGAATTTCGCCGCGATTGATGGTCTCCACAGCACGGCGATTCACATCAATCCCCACCACTTTATGCTGCCGCGATGCAAAAGCCGCGGCGGTGGGCAAACCGATATACCCCAAGCCTATGACTGAAATTGTATTAAAACTCATAACGTTACCTGATTTTCTTTTAATGCCGCGAGAATTCGCTGGCTGGCATGACCATCACCATAAGGATTCTGCGCCTGACTCATGGCCTGGTAGGCTGACTCATCCGTCAGCAGCTCTGAGACGTTATTCAAAATCTTCGTCGCATCGGTGCCGACGAGCCGCACTACGCCGGAGGCCAGCGCCTCTGGTCGTTCGGTCGTGTCTCTCATGACCAGAACCGGCTTCCCGAGCGAAGGCGCTTCTTCCTGAATGCCACCCGAATCCGTCAGAATCAGGTAAGCGCGGTTCATCAAGTAGACGAACGGCAGGTAATTTTGTGGCGCTATCAGGAAAATATTGTCGATACCGCTGAGAATGCGGTTCACCGGCTCGCTGACGTTAGGGTTGAGGTGCACCGGATACACAATCTGGACGTCAGGGTGACGTTGAGCGATGGCGGCCAGAGCACTGCAAATCCGTTCGAAACCGCCGCCGAAACTTTCCCGACGGTGGCCCGTGACCAGAATCATTTTGCGCTGTTCGGATAAAAAGGCGTACTGAGCTGTAACGGCTGATTGAGTTTGGGGTCACGGGCAATGAGGTCGCGAACCCAGAATAGCGCGTCGATCACCGTGTTGCCGGTCACTTTGATGGCGGCGTCAGGCACGTTTTCTTTTAGCAGGTTCAGCCGGGCGCTGTCCGTAGGCGCAAAGTGATACTGTGCCAAATGGCCGGTGAGCGTGCGATTCGCCTCTTCCGGCCAGGGCGCATAAATATCGCCCGTTCTTAGTCCCGCTTCGACATGCCCTACCGGAATCCGCTGGTAGAAGGCGGCCAAACTGGCCATCAGCGTGGTAGAGGTGTCGCCGTGCACCAGCACCAAATCGGGACGGAAATCCTCTAAAACGGGTTTGAGCCCCGAAAGAATACGACAAGAGATCTCGCTGAGTCCCTGCCCCGGCTGCATGATATTGAGGTCAAAATCGGGCTTGATACCAAACAGTTCCAGAACCTGATCCAGCATTTCCCGGTGCTGAGCCGTGACGCAGATTCTTGACTCGAAAAACGCATCCTGAGCCAGTGCGTGAATCAATGGTGCCATTTTGATGGCTTCTGGGCGGGTGCCGAAAACAGTCAGGACTTTCACATTCGATGCTCTTTAGTCAGATAAAATAGGGCGTTCCGCCACAGGCAAGGCCGGTTAGCGGCGACGCGCCAACGCCACGCCTGCGCCAATCACCAATCCCACACTGCCCCACATCACCAGCAGCAGCAGGCGACGAGGGCTATCGCGTTTCACCGGCTCTTCCGGTGTGCGCAAATAGCGATAGGTCTGAAATTGTTTTTCAACCACAGGCCCCACCAGCAGCGTATTCAGCAGCGCCCGGTTGCGGTCGTAATCGCTGTCATACTGCGGGCCGCCAGCCTGTAAAAGCTCCAACCGCGCTTGTAACATCGGCACGCCCAGCAGGAACAGTTCAGAGGGAGGCAGCTCGTTGGCAGGCGTCTCCGCCGCATTCTGGCGAATGCCCTGTTGGCGAGCGGCCTGCAAGGCTAGTTCGACAACATGCAGCTCACGATCGTAGGCCGCTTTGGCAACGGATTCCTGCTGCTTGATCTGAGAACGCATAAAAACCGTGCGAGCCGCCCAGGCGCCGTCGAGCGCCTCGTTAAGATGCGACGCCGCACGCTGGCTGGCGAACGTAACATACTGTCGAAGCAGGACATTCGCATCAGCCGACGTTTCCGCCGTCAGCTTCACGCTATCGTTGGTTTTTTTGGCCTCGTCATATGGCGTGAACTGAATCTGATTGACCAGTTCATCCAGCAATGCGGCGTCCGCTCGCGCATCCCCTGTCTGACGGGCACGATAATAGGCAGACTGTAGCCAGAAATCACGTCGCGTATCGTACGCCGCGGTCTGCATCACAAACTCCGCATAGCTTCCGCCGTGATGGGCGGTTGATCTGCGGGCGGGGTCGCAAAAGATTTGGCATCCAGATTGCGCAGGAACTGCTGCTGCGAGTAGAAACCGCCCAGCATATTGACGGTAGGTTTATCCGTGATCGCCGTGGCGCTCCACTCCTGAGGCGCTAGCCAGGCATACAGCATCGCCAGAGCGGCAAACAGTACGACCGAACCAGCGATCCAGCGTTTTCCTCGCCAAAGCACCTGGAACAAGCCGCGGATATCCAGTTCATTATCCCACTGGTTGTGCCGGACAACGTGATTCTCTGTACTCATTCTATCCCCAGATTATCGTGGTTGAGAGTAAGACCGCTCGCGCAGCTGACGTTTTACCCGCTTCACAAAACGCGCAACCCGCCACGCGCGTTTCAGGCAGAAGCCATAGAGGGAAAACATCAGCAGGAATAAGGCTAGCATCAGCCATTCAGGAATGAAGGACAGGAACTCCCCTGCTATGCCTATCGCCGCCAGCACGGCGGCTGACAACGTAATCAGCACAAATGCCTGACGAGAGGTGAAGCCTGCCCGCATGACCAGATGATGGATATGCTGGCGATCCGCGGAAAACGGACTCATGCCTTTGCGCAGACGGCGATACATGATGGCGACCATGTCCATCAACGGGATTGCGATAATCCACAGCGCCGTCACCGGGTTGATGGGATGCGCTTCTCCCTGCGTACTTTGCAACAGGAGCCAGATCGCCGTAAAGCCCATCATGGTGCTGCCCGCATCGCCCATAAAGACTTTATATCGCCGGCCGAAAGCGCCAAGGTTTAGGAGAATGTAGGGTAAGGTCGCGGCAATCATCGAGAAACTCCACAGCGCCAGACTATGGTTCCCGCTGTGATACAGCAGAATGCCAATCGCGCCGAAAGACACGCTGGACAGCCCGCCCAACAGCCCGTCGATGCCGTCCACCATATTGAACGCGTTTATCGCGGCCCAAACGGCGAATAGCGTCAGCAGGTAGTTGAAAGGTCCGAGGCTGAGATTCCAGTCACCGAAGATGTAACCCAGGTGCTGGAGCGTCAGACCGGCAAATCCCATCATCGCCGCGGCGACCGCCGCCTGCACCGTCGCGCGTAGCCGCACGCTGATATCGTAGCGATCGTCGAGCGCGCCGACGACGACCAGAATCCCCGCGCAGACCAGATAGAGCCAAGCATGGGGAATGTAGTCATCGGTCATGAGAAAAGTGAAGCAGACTCCGGCATAAACCGAAATCCCTCCCACCAACGGTATCAGTCCCTGATGACGTTTGCGGAAGTTGGGGCGATCAACCAGCCCACTTTTTCTTGCCACTTTGCGAGCCAGCAGCAGAAAAAGAAAAGAAAACAGAAATGTAGACGCTAATTGAGTACTCATCATGAGTAAGTTCACGATTTACAGCGCTTGATAATACAACTGGCTGTTTTATGAATGCCTTATTTTTACCTAACTTTTCATAGACAAAAGCATGAAGAGCACAGGACAAAACGGTATATGGGCAAGGCATGAGGTGATGCACTAAGCAGCACGTGATTACGCCAAAACTCTTCCACGCGAGCATTATAGAGCAAAATAAAAAACGCCACGACTCAGCGTGGCGTTTTCTCAAACCGGTAGCGTAATTTACGAACGCTTCATCATGTCGAAGAACTCATCATTGGTCTTCGTCATCGCCAGTTTGTTAATGAGGAATTCCATCGCGTCGATCTCACCCATTGGGTGAATGATCTTACGCAGAATCCACATTTTCTGCAGCTCTTCGGAGCTGGCAAGCAGCTCTTCTTTACGCGTGCCGGAACGGTTGTAATCAATGGCCGGGAAGACGCGTTTTTCTGCGATTTTACGAGAGAGATGCAGTTCCATGTTACCGGTACCTTTAAACTCTTCGTAAATCACTTCGTCCATCTTCGAACCGGTATCGACCAGCGCCGTGGCGATGATTGTCAGGCTACCGCCTTCCTCGACGTTACGTGCCGCACCGAAGAAACGCTTCGGACGATGCAGGGCGTTAGCGTCTACACCACCGGTCAACACTTTACCGGAGGACGGAACGACGGTGTTGTAGGCACGAGCCAGACGGGTGATGGAGTCCAGCAGAATGATGACGTCTTTCTTGTGCTCAACCAGACGTTTCGCTTTTTCAATCACCATTTCGGCAACCTGGACGTGGCGAGACGCCGGTTCGTCAAAGGTAGACGCGATAACTTCGCCTTTCACCAGACGCTGCATCTCGGTCACTTCTTCCGGACGTTCGTCGATCAGCAGCACCATCAGCACGCAGTCTGGGTGATTGTAGGCAATGCTCTGCGCGATATTCTGCAGCAGCATGGTTTTACCCGCTTTCGGCGGCGCCACAATCAGACCACGCTGACCGCGACCAATCGGGGAAGCCAGATCCAGTACGCGTGCCGTCAAATCTTCGGTCGAACCGTTGCCGCGTTCCATACGCAGACGCGAATTCGCATGCAGTGGCGTCAGGTTTTCGAACAGAATCTTACTGCGGGCATTTTCCGGTTTGTCGTAGTTGACTTCATTGACTTTCAGCAGAGCGAAGTAGCGCTCGCCTTCTTTGGGGGGGCGAATTTTACCGGAAATGGTATCGCCAGTACGGAGGTTGAAACGACGGATTTGGCTGGGAGAAACGTAGATATCATCAGGACCGGCGAGGTAGGAGCTGTCGGCGGAACGTAGAAAGCCAAACCCATCCTGCAATATTTCCAGCACACCATCGCCGAAAATATCTTCGCCACTCTTTGCATGCTGCTTCAGTATGGCGAAAATAATGTCCTGTTTACGCATGCGGGCTAGGTTTTCCAGCCCCATATTTTCGCCAAGAGTGATCAACTCAGAAACTGGCGTATTCTTTAATTCGGTAAGATTCATAATGGTGGGTTCTTAAACTCGGGGTAAATCTCGAACTATTAACGTGAATGGTATGGCAGGATCATCCGTGCCTCTTATAACGGCCTTCAATCACCGAATGCCAGCTTTGTGCCGGACTGAATCATGCGGACTCTGCGCATACACACGGCAAAGATCGAAGAAACCTTCAAAACAAATTAATTTATAACTGTCAGATTGCCAAACCGGGGGGAAGAACATCGTTAACTTAAATGACTTTTTCCGATTTTGACACAGAATATTGCTTTAGATTCTAACTTTAGGCTCAAGCCCGAAGAGCTCAAACTACAGGTAAGTACGATATGCAGTGAGGATGAATCTAGCATGCTTCCCTGTGGGCGTCCAGCGGTCAGTAAGAGAAATTCTCATTGCCGAAAGACGCCCAGGGAACCGCCCTGTTCAGTGCGAATTACAGGTTAGCTTCGATGAACTCTTTCAGCTGACCTTTAGATAATGCACCGACTTTCGTGGCCGCCACTTCGCCATTTTTGAACAGCAGCAGAGTCGGGATTCCGCGAATACCATATTTAGGTGCCGTAGCCGGGTTTTCATCAATGTTGAGTTTGGCTACAGTTAGTCTGTCCGCGTATTCCTCGGAGATTTCATTCAGAATGGGAGCGATCATTTTACAAGGACCACACCATTCAGCCCAGAAATCAACCAGCGTTACGCCCTCGGCCTGTAATACGTCTTTATCGAAAGTGCCGTCGGTCAGGTGAATAATTTTATCGCTCATGTTTTACTCCGCAGGATTATGTCCAACCAGTTGGTGTAGCATTAACCAACCTTGGGGTTGGCTTTATTTCTTATTTCACTGGATACGCTTTCGTAAAGCAATAGTTAGCTGATATTCTACCATACTATGAGCAAAACACACTTAACCGAACAGAAGTTTTCCGACTTCGCACTGCACCCGCAGGTTATAGAAGCGCTTGAAAGTAAAGGGTTTCATAACTGTACGCCGATTCAGGCACTGACATTGCCGCTGACGTTGTCAGGCCGTGATGTCGCAGGTCAGGCGCAAACCGGTACCGGCAAGACGCTGGCGTTTCTGGCGTCTACTTTCCATTATTTGCTTTCCCATCCTGCTTCGACTGAACGCGAAACCAACCAGCCTCGCGCGCTGATTATGGCGCCGACGCGTGAACTCGCCGTGCAGATCCACGCAGACGCAGAAGCGCTGGCTAAAGCTACCGGTTTGAAACTGGGCCTGGCTTATGGCGGCGACGGCTACGACAAACAGCTGAAGGTGCTGGAGAGCGGCGTTGATATTCTGATCGGCACCACAGGTCGTCTGATCGACTACGCCAAGCAGAACTACGTTAATCTGGGCGCGATTCAGGTTGTCGTGCTGGATGAAGCGGATCGTATGTACGATCTGGGCTTTATTAAAGACATCCGTTGGTTGTTCCGACGCATGCCGGCGACCGATCAGCGTCTCAACATGCTGTTTTCCGCCACGCTGTCCTACCGTGTTCGCGAACTCGCTTTCGAGCAGATGAATAATGCGGAATATGTGGAAGTAGAGCCGGAACAGAAAACAGGTCATCGCATCAAAGAAGAGCTGTTCTATCCCTCTAACGAAGAGAAAATGCGCCTGCTGCAGACGCTCATCGAGGAAGAGTGGCCGGACCGTTGCATCATCTTCGCCAACACTAAGCATCGTTGTGAAGATGTTTGGGGTCATCTGGCTGCCGATGGTCACCGCGTCGGGCTGCTGACGGGCGATGTGCCGCAGAAAAAACGCCTGCGCATTCTGGAAGATTTCACCCACGGTAATATCGACATTCTGGTTGCGACCGATGTCGCCGCACGCGGCCTGCATATTCCATTGGTCACGCATGTCTTTAACTACGACCTGCCGGATGATTGCGAAGATTACGTTCACCGCATCGGTCGTACCGGCCGTGCTGGCGAAAGCGGCTGTTCCATCAGCCTGGCTTGCGAAGAATACGCGCTGAATCTGCCTGCGATTGAAGAGTACACCGGGCACCGCATTCCGGTCAGCAAGTACAACAGCGAAGCGCTACTGAGTGATTTTCCGCCGCCGAAACGCCTGACGCGTCCGCGTTCTGCTTCCGGCCCGCGCCGCCAGAATTCACAGCGCCGCAGCAGTGGTCCTCGTAACAACAACCGTAGACGGCAGGGTTGATGCTCTCATGTCGATGCTAAGTTCTTCTTCGCTCTATGCTGCCATTGATTTGGGCTCCAACAGCTTTCATATGCTGGTCGTCCGGGAAGTTGCCGGCAGCATACAAACCATGTCCCGCATCAAACGCAAAGTCAGATTAGCTGCGGGATTGGACAAGCAGAGCTGCCTGTCCCAGGAAGCGATGGAGCGCGGCTGGCAATGCCTGAAACTGTTCTCGGAACATCTGCAGGACATCCCGCAAGATCAGGTACGCGTCGTTGCGACGGCGACCCTCAGGCTCGCCTCAAATGCCGATGAGTTTCTCGACAAGGCGAAACGCATTTTGGGCGTACCGGTTCAGGTCATCAGCGGAGAAGAAGAAGCTCGACTTATTTATCAGGCGTAGCCCATACGACCGGCGGTCCGGAACAAAGACTGGTCGTCGATATCGGCGGCGGCAGCACTGAGCTGGCGACCGGCACCGGCGCACAAACCAACCAGCTGTTCAGCCTGCCGATGGGCTGCGTGACCTGGCTGGAACGCTACTTCGCGGACCGCAATCTGGGCGAGGAAAATTTTGCCCGCGCTGAAGAAGCGGCGCGTGAAATGGTGCGTACGGTAAAAGATAGCCTGCTGGCGCAAGGTTGGCAGATCTGCGTCGGGGCCTCCGGCACCGTACAGGCGCTGCAGGAGATCATGGTCGCACAGGGGATGGATGAGTACATCACGGTAGCCAAGCTGCAACAGCTCAAGCAACGTGCGATTCAGTGCGGCAAGCTGGAAGAACTCGAAATCGACGGGCTGACGCTAGAACGCGCGCTGGTTTTCCCAAGCGGCCTGTCTATCCTGCTGGCTATCTTCCACGAGTTGGGCATCCAGACCATGACGTTGGCAGGCGGAGCGCTTCGCGAAGGCCTGGTGTACGGCATGCTGCATTTGCCCATCGGACAGGACATCCGCTCCCGTACCCTGCATAATCTGCAACAGCGCTATCTTCTCGACGGCGAGCAGGCGCGGCGCGTCAGCGCATTGGCGGACAATTTCGCACAGCAGTTGGTTCAGGACTGGCAGTTGGACGATCGATGTCGGGAGCTCCTACGCAGCGCAAGTCTGATTCACGAAATCGGACTCAGCATCGACTTCCGTCAGGCTTCCCATCACGCCGCCTACCTCATCCGCAACAGCGATCTCCCCGGTTTTACACCGGCTCAGAAAAAACTTCTGGCCACCCTGCTCCACAACCAGTGCAATACGCTCGACCCTGTTCCACTGACGCAGCAAAATGCGCTGCCGGTGTGTCAGGCGCAGCATTTATGTCGCCTGCTGCGACTGGCGATTATCTTCGCAAGTCGTCGCCGGGACGATACGCTGCCTGCCGTCCGACTCCGTGCCGAAGGTGAAACGCTGCGGGTCATTTTACCTGCCGGATGGTTGTCCCTATATCCGCTGCGGGCCGAAATGCTGGAGCAGGAAAGTCGCTGGCAAAGCTATGTCCACTGGCCGCTTCTCATTGAGGAAAGCCCTGCTTGACCCACCAGTAAAGGGTAACATTTTGTTGCCCCTACCTTTCCTCGTTCCTCAAAATCTGCGATGTTTTTCCAGCCCTGAATCGATACAGGACATATCGCTGTCGTAACATGATGTTTTCATTGAAAATCGTCATGACGGCTTACCTCTATGTTTAAAATCAAAGGATCAAGGATGAAAGGATTCTCCCTGCCTGCGCGCGATTCCGTGAGCGCAGCCGCCGCATTGCTAGTATTTACCTGTGCATCGTCTGCTGCCGATAACCTGCCTCAACAGCTACGCGTACCCACGCTCGCCTACGATGACCATAGCGTCGTATTGGTGTGGGACGCGCCGGAAGATACCTCCAACATCGTCGACTATCAGATTTATCAGGACGGAAAGCCGATCGGCTTGGCCAGCGAGAAAAACGCCGTCAGCGCCCCCGCCAGCCGGTATATCTCCGCGTTCTACAAAAACGATAGCGCCAACTTTCAGCATCGGATCGTCATACACAATGCTCGGATTGATAACCTGAAGGCAAATACCCAATACCAGTTCACCGTTCGGGTCGTTTATGCCGATGGCACGGTATCCAGCGACAGTAACGCTGTTACCGCCAAAACCACCCGTGTGCCACAGGTGTTGAACGTCACCCAATACGGCGCAAAAGGCGATGGCGTGACGTTGAACACGGCCGCTATTCAGAAAGCCATCGACGCCTGTAACGCGGGCTGCCGCGTGGATGTCCCTGCGGGCGTATTCAAAACCGGCGCCTGTGGCTGAAAAGCGATATGACGCTGAATCTGGTCAAGGGCGCGACGCTGCTGGGTTCCGACAACCCCAGTGATTATCCCGACGGCTATACGCTGTATCCCTATTCCAGCTTTACCCGCCCGGCATCGTTGATTAATGCGATCGACAAAAACAGCAGTACGCCGGGAACGTTCAAAAACATCCGCATCGTGGGTCAAGGCGTCATCGATGGTAACGGCTGGAAACGTGCGCCCAACGCCACGGTGACGGATGAAACTAACACGACGCTGCCGCAATACGTAGCGAGCAACAGCGGCAAGGTGAGTCAGGATGGAATTTTAGCCAAAAATCAGGTGGATAAACTGGTCAATAACGGCGTTGACGCCAAACTGGCCTACGGTCAGGGCCGCTCCAGCCTGATGACGCTACGCGGTGTGGAAAACGTCTACCTTGCCGATTTCACCGTCCGCAACCCTGCATTCCACGGCATTATGCTGTTGGAAAATCATAATGCGGTGGTGAACGGCCTGACGCACCAGACCTACGACGCCAACAACGCCGACGGCGTGGAGTTCGGCAATAGCCAGAACGTGATGGCCTTTAACAACGTCTTCGACACCGGCGATGATTGCATCAACTTCGCCGCCGGTACGGGCGAAAACGCCAGCCAGCAAGAACCCATGAAAGGCGCATGGCTGTTCAACAACTATTTCCGTATGGGGCATGGCGCGATAGTGACCGGCAGCCATACCGGTGCCTGGATACAAGATATTGTGGCGGAAAACAATGTGATGCAGAAAACCGACGTCGGCCTGCGCGCCAAGAGCGCGCCGGATATCGGCGGCGGCGCGCATAGCGTGATATTTCGCAATAATGCGATGAAGAACATCGTTAAACAGGCGGTGGTCGTCACGCTAAGCTATTCGGACTCCAACGCAACCGTGGATTATCCGGCAGCCAAAACGCCCGCCCGATTCTACGACTTTGCAGTCAGTAACGTCACGGTGCAGGGCACTTCCGGCGCCTATCCATCGATTGAGATCGTCGGCGACAGCGCCAAGGGGATTTGGCACAGTCAGCTGAACTTCAATAATGTGACGCTGGACGGCGTCCCTCCCGCCTCAATCGACGATGTTCAGGACAGTACGTTCAATCGCGTGGGATTCACGAACCTGCTCAACGGCACCGCGCCGTGGAAAATCGGGACGGTCAAAAACGTGACCCTGGACGGCAAGACGCTGACGCAATAACGTCGGAACGAAAAATCCCGCCAGCGAGTCCTCTCGTCTGGCGGGATTTCTTTTTCGTTTTACGCGCGTCCAGACGACGACAGCGGGCGATTGGCCTGCGTCGAAACGTAGGGTGATAGGCGCGGAACTACTCTTTGCCTCTCGCCTTCGCCAGCTGGGCGCGAATATTCGCCAAATGCCCTTGCCCTTTCTGCATTCGCTCCTGTGGGCTGACCACTTTTCTCACCGTCTCCCACTCGACGTCGTCCTGCGGCAGCTCCAGCAGAAACCGACTGGGTTCCGGACGAATTAATTCGCCATACTGCCGGCGCTCGCGACACATCGTGAAGGTCAGCTCTTTTTGCGCCCGGGTGATGCCGACATAGGCCAACCGCCGCTCTTCGTCGACATTGTCTTCATCGATACTGGTCTGGTGCGGCAACAACCCTTCTTCCATCCCCACCAGATAAACATTGGGAAACTCCAGCCCTTTGGACGCGTGCAGCGTCATAAGCTGCACCTGATCAAGATCCTCCTCGCTTTCGTTGCGTTCCATCATGTCTCGCAACGTGAAGCGTGTGACGACCTGCGTCAGCGTCATCGGCTCGTCCAGATCGCTTCCCTCCAGCATTTCCGTCATCCACGTAAACAGCTGGTTGACGTTTTTCATACGCATCTCCGCCGCTTTCTGGCTGGGGGAGGTTTCATACAGCCAACTTTCGTAATCCAACCCGTGGATCAAATCGCGTACCGCCGCCACCGGCTCCCGTTCCGCCTGGCGGGCAATCTCTGCCAGCCACTGCGTAAAACGCTGGAGCGATTCCAGACCGCGGCCAGTCAGCACCTGAGTCAACCCTACATCGAAGCTGGCGTGAAACAGGCTGCGGTTACGCTGGTTAGCCCATTCACCCAGCTTCTTCAACGTAGCCGGACCGATTTCACGCTTCGGCGTATTCACGATACGCAAAAACGCGCTGTCATCGTCAGCATTGGTCAACACGCGCAGGTACGCCAACAGATCCTTGATTTCCGGGCGAGAGAAGAACGAGCTACCGCCGGAAATTTTGTAAGGAATGCGGTTTTGCATCAGCACTTTCTCGAACAGCCGCGACTGATGATTACCGCGATAAAGGATGGCGTAGTCGCGGTACTGGGTCTTGTTGATGAAGTGATGCGCGATCAGTTCGCCGACCACGCGTTCAGCTTCATGATCTTCATTGTTGGCGGTAATAATCTTCAGTTCGTTGCCATACGCCAGCTCCGAATAGAGCCGTTTCTCGAAGACGTGCGGGTTGTTGGCGATCAGGATATTAGCCGCTTTCAGAATGCGTCCGGACGAACGGTAATTCTGCTCCAGTTTAATCACCTGCAACGCAGGAAAGTCGTGCTGGAGCAGTTCCAGGTTCTGGGGACGCGCGCCGCGCCAGGAGTAAATCGACTGGTCGTCATCGCCGACCACGGTAAAGCGCGCGCGACTGCCCACCAGCTGTTTGACCAGCTCGTACTGACTGGTATTGGTGTCCTGATATTCATCCACCAGCAGATAACGCAGGCGATGCTGCCAGCGTTCGCGGGCCTGTTCATTACGCCGAAACAATAGCGTTGGCAGCAGGATAAGATCGTCAAAGTCCAATACGTTGCAGGCACGCAGGTGTTCGCTGTAGAGCTGATAACAGTGCGCGAACAGACGATCCCGTTCCGATCGCGCCAGCGCGGCGGCCTGAGGCGGTTCGATCAGATCGTTTTTCCAGTTGGAGATCGTCGAGATCAACTGTTGCAGCAGTTCTTTGTCATTCTGCAACCAGGTTTCGGTCAGCTCCTTGAGCAACGCCAGCTGATCCTGATCGTCGAACAGAGAGAAATTGGACTTCATTTCCAGCGCGGCATATTCGCGCTTGATGATCTCCAGCCCCAGCGTATGGAAGGTCGCAATCATCAAACCGCGGCTTTCCTTTCGTCCCAGCGTCTGCGCCACACGCTCCTTCATCTCGCGGGCCGCCTTATTGGTAAAGGTGACTGCCGCGATATTGCGCGCCTGATAGCCGCACTCCCGTATCAGATGGGCTATCTTCTGCGTGATAACGCGCGTTTTACCGGAACCGGCGCCGGCCAGAACCAGGCAGGGACCGGTAACAAACTCGACGGCGTGTTGTTGGCTGGGGTTTAAGCGCATGGGACATCTTGCTCTTTGTTCAAACGGAAGGCGATTGTAGCAAAAGTCGCGGGGGGAGGATCGGCGGAAGTGGTCGCCGACGAGACACCGCGCATTGCTATTGGTATTGCACGCGGGTTACAGTGCCTGCCAGCAACCCCCGATTAAAAAAGGTATATTCCATGGCAAAAACAGCTTCGGCGCTGCACATTCTGGTCGATACGGAACAGCAGGCCAACGACATCCTGGCCCAGCTGGAACAAGGCGCAGACTTCCAGCAGTTAGCCAAGAAGTTTTCAAACTGTCCGTCCAAACGCAACGGCGGCGACCTGGGCGAATTCCGCCAGGGCGATATGGTGCCGACGTTTGATAAAGCCGTGTTCTCCTGCGAGCTGCTCAAGCCCTGCGGACCGGTTAAAACCCAGTTCGGCTATCACATCATCAAAGTGCTATACCGCCGTTGATCTCGTGAACCGGGCTGGCGGGTGATCCACCGGCCATTCTCGCGCTGATTCCATTGCGGACAAGCGCGATCAAAAAGGGCGCAACCTTCGTTGCGCCCTTTGTTATTGCCGGAATAACGTCTTATCGACGTGCAGGATTATCCCGCAACCGCAATACGTTTCATGTCGGTCATGTAGCCACGCAGTTTCTTACCGACCACTTCGATAGGATGGTTGCGAACGGCTTCGTTAACGTCACGCAGCTGGGCGTTGTCTACCGCCGTCGCGGCGACGGCTTTACCGATATCGCCCGGTTGCAGGCTGCTCATGAACATCTCTTTCAGCAGCGGTACCGCGGCATTGGCGAACAGGTAGTTACCGTATTCCGCCGTATCGGAAATGACCACGTTCATTTCGTACAGACGCTTACGGGCGATGGTGTTCGCGATCAACGGCAGTTCGTGCAGTGATTCGTAGTAGGCAGACTCTTCGATGATGCCGGAGCTCACCATCGTTTCGAACGCCAGCTCAACCCCGGCTTTCACCATGCAATCATCAGCACGCCATTATCGAAGTATTCCTGCTCGCCGATTTTACCTTCGAACTGCGGTGCGTTTTCGAACGCGGTTTTGCCGGTCTCTTCACGCCAGGTCAGCAGTTTCACGTCACCGTTAGCCCAATCTTCCATCATGCCGCGAGAAAATGCGCCGGAGATGATGTCATCCATGTGTTTCTGGAACAGCGGCGCCATCAGGGTCTTCAGCTGTTCAGACAGCGCGTAAGCACGCAGTTTCGCCGGGTTAGACAGGCGATCCATCATCAGAGAGATACCGCCCTGCTTCAGCGCTTCGGTGATGGTTTCCCATCCGTACTGAATCAGTTTTTCTGCATACGCCGGTTCAACGCCGTCAGCAACCAGTTTGTCGAAGCTCAGCAGAGAACCCGCCTGCAGCATGCCGCACAGGATAGTCTGTTCGCCCATCAGGTCGGATTTGACTTCGGCCACGAAGGAGGACTCCAGAACGCCTGCACGGTGACCACCGGTCGCCGCAGCCCAGGCTTTAGCAATCGCCATCCCTTCGCCTTTCGGGTCGTTTTCCGGGTGAACCGCGATCAAAGTCGGCACGCCGAAACCACGTTTGTACTCTTCGCGTACTTCCGTACCCGGGCATTTCGGTGCGACCATCACAACCGTGATGTCTTTGCGCACTTGCTCGCCCACTTCTACGATATTGAAACCGTGAGAGTAACCCAGCGCAGCGCCCTGTTTCATCAGCGGCTGTACGGCCTGTACCACGGCGGAATGCTGTTTGTCCGGCGTCAGGTTAACCACCAGATCCGCCTGCGGGATCAGGTCTTCGTAAGTGCCAACGGTGAAGCCGTTTTCGGTCGCTTTGCGCCATGAAGCACGCTTCTCGGCGATGGCTTCTTTACGCAAGGCATAAGCGATGTCCAGACCGGAATCGCGCATGTTCAGACCCTGGTTTAGCCCCTGAGCGCCACATCCCACGATCACGACTTTCTTGCCCTTGAGGTAGTTAGCTTCATCAGCAAATTCGTCGCGGTTCATAAAGCGACATTTGCCCAATTGCGCCAGCTTCTGACGCAGGTTCAAGGTATCGAAGTAGTTAGCCATGTGGAGATGCTCCATAATGATGTGTTAGTTGCCGTTGTCTCTTTGGGTTGCCGCCTCGGCGGCCCCGCAATAGACACATCATATGACAGGAATTGCATTGCTTAAATTGATATATTAACAACGTGTCATTGCATAATATGCAACGTGAAAATAGGGTCTGCATTCGATGGATTTACGCGATCTCAAATTATTCCTGCACCTGGTGGAAAGTCACCACTTTGGTCACACTGCCAAGGCTATGCATATCAGCCCGTCAACGCTGTCGCGCCAGATACAGCGCATGGAGGAAGACATTGGGCAGGCGCTGTTTTTACGGGATAACCGTACGGTGCGACTGACCGATGCCGGCGAACATCTAAAAATCTTCGCCCAACAAACGCTGTTGCAGTATCAGCAGATGCAGTTAGCGATGTCCCAGCACGGCCAGTCGCTCAGCGGCGAACTGCGGGTCTTTTGCTCGGTAACGGGCGCTTATAGTCATTTGCCGACGATTCTGGATCGTTTTCGCGCTCGCCATCCGCTGGTCGAGATCAAGCTGACAACGGGCGATGCCGCCGACGCGGTCGACAAAGTCCGTTCGAACGTCGCCGACCTCAGCATCGCGGGTCATCCGGAATTGCTGCCGCCCAGCATGGTGTTCATCCCTATCGGCAACATTCGCATTGCGTTGGTCATCCCGACGATGCCTTGTCCTGTCCAAGTCCAAATGCAGGATCCCCACGTTGACTGGAGCCAGGTTCCCTTTATTTTGCCGCAGTACGGGCCGGTCAGAAAGCTCACCGAGCGCTGGTTCCGCCATCAGAAAATCGCCAGTCCGCTGATCTATGCGACCGTTTCCGGACATGAAGCCATGGTATCTATGGTGGCGGTAGGGTGTGGCGTGGCGCTGGTCCCCGACGTCGTGCTGGAAAACAGCCCTGAGCCCGTACGCAATCGCGTGTTCGTGCTGCAAGAGCAAATTCTGGAGCCCATCCCGCTTGGGATCTGTATGCAGAAAAAACGCCTGAGCGAGCCCCTGATTGCCGCCTTCTGGGAGACGCTACAGGAGACGCAATAGCGCGGCGGTTTCAGCGAAGCAATCAACGCTGCGACGGCAGCGACCGATCGGACAGGGCGTCGAACGCTCTGGCCTGCTCGGCCCGTTTCATCGTCTCAATATCCATCAGATAGCGGTATAACGGCTCCAGCCGGGTGAAGCCTTCGGCCAGCACCGTCACCAATTCGCCGCTGAACAGCGCGGACATATCCTGACGGATAGCCATTGCCGCAAATGATTTACGGTTATACCAGTGCGCCAACGCCTCGGACTGGTCTTTGATGAGCGGCCTGCGATAGCTCTCGCCCTCCAGCACAAATTCATCGCCCAGACAGTCTGCAATCTTGAGAAAACGCGGCGGATCTTCGAGTAACGTCTGCCGAAACAGCGCCATCGTGGGTTGACTGGCGCTGTAGTAGCCCAACCCGTAGTGCCAGCTGTCTGGCCTGATTTCGAAGAAATAGGCCGGTGCATCAGTCCAGTTTTTACGGCTGCGCTTGAAGGTCAGCCACATGCTGCTGCGATAACGGGATTTATCGCGAGAAAAACGGGTATCCCGATGAATACGCGAGAGGGTTTTCGTTGGGCGCGTTTCAAAAAGTTCATCAATGTGCAGCATTGTGATGCCAAGCGATTCCACCAGCGCGCGAAACGGTGTCAACAGGGTAGCCTCATAGCCAGCTCGATGTTCTTCGAACCATTCTTTGCTGTTGTGCTGGCGCACCTGCTGCAAAAAGGTGAGGCCTTGTTGTGAAAATCCGTGGAATCCTGTCGTCATGGCTCATGAACACCCTAGAAAAATGAGGGGCAACGGGCGACGCTCGCCCGGTTTTCCTCTAAACGATAACGCGCCCGCTGAATAACATCCAGCGGGCGCGAGAGGGTCTTTCCAGACGCAACACTTAGTGGCGCGTTAGCCTTTCATAAAAAACCGAAAAGCTGGATTTTGGGTTTCTTCGTGACACTCATAACCCAGATCATGCAGATGGCGCTCAAACGCTTCATCACGCTCAGCGAGTTCGAAGGCGGCCAATACGCGACCGTAGTCCGTTCCGTGACTACGATAATGGAACAGAGAGATATTCCAGTGCGTTCCCAGCGTAACGAGGAATTTCAGCAATGCGCCCGGTGATTCAGGGAACTCAAAGCTATAGAGTTTTTCCTCCAGCGGCTTCGACGGTCGACCACCCACCATGTAACGCACGTGCAGCTTCGCCATTTCATCATCAGACAGATCGACCACCTGATAACCGCCCGCCTGTAAATCGGACAGAATTTCCTGCCGTTCTTCGTGACCGCGCGTCAGGCGTACCCCCATGAAGATGCAGGCGTCGTCGTCGCTGGAGTAGCGATAGTTGAATTCGGTGATGGCGCGACCGCCCAGCAGTTGGCACAGCTTCAGGAAGCTGCCTTTCTGCTCGGGGATAGTCACCGCCATCAACGCTTCCCGCTGTTCACCCAGCTCGCAACGTTCGGACACGTAGCGCAACCCGTGGAAATTGACGTTAGCCCCGGACAGCACGTGCGCCAGGCGCTCGCCCTGAATGTTGTGCTGCTGGATATATTTTTTCATCCCGGCCAGCGCCAAGGCGCCAGACGGCTCAGCCACCGCACGCACGTCTTCAAACAGGTCTTTGACGGCGGCGCAGATAGAGTCGCTGTCGACCGTGATGACGTCATCCAGATACTCCCGGCACAGGCGGAAAGTCTCGTTGCCGATACGTTTGACCGCCACGCCTCCGCAAACAGACCGACGCGAGCCAAATCCACCGGCTCACCCGCATCCAACGCGGCGCGCAGGCAGGCAGAATCTTCCGCTTCAACGCCGATGACTTGGATTTGCGGCATCAGCTGCTTGATCAGCACCGCGACACCCGCAGCCAGACCACCGCCGCCGACCGGGACAAACACCCGGTCGAGATGCGCATCCTGCTGCAATAGTTCCATCGCCAGCGTGCCCTGTCCGGCGATAACGGCCGGATGGTCAAACGGCGGGACGAACGTCATTTTTTGACATTCTGACAGTTCAATGGCTTTGGCTTTAGCCTCATCAAAGTTAGCGCCGTGCAGCAGCACTTCACCGCCGAAACCGCGTACGGCATCGACTTTGATATCCGCCGTCGCGACCGGCATGACGATCAGCGCCTTGATGCCCAGACGATTGGCGGAGAGCGCCACGCCCTGCGCATGGTTGCCAGCCGACGCCGTGACCACGCCGTGGGACTTCTGTTCGTCGCTCAGCCCGGCCATCATGGCGTAAGCGCCGCGCAGCTTGAAACTGTGTACGGCCTGGCGATCTTCCCGCTTCACCAGAATATCGTTGCCGAGGCGGGCGGATAGCTTATCCATTCGCTCCAGCGGCGTGACCTGCGCGACTTCATACACCGGCGAGCGGAGAACCGCCCGCAGGTATTCCGCGCCGCAGGGGGCGTCGGAAAGGGGTTGTGAAACTGCCATCAGCTTTAGCCTCCCAGCTTGCTTTTGTCCCGGACGGCACCTTTGTCAGCGCTGGTCGCCAGACTGGCGTAGGCGCGTAATGCAAATGAAACCTGACGATCACGTTTCTTCGGCGTCCAGGCCGCGTCTCCACGAGCCAGCTGCGCTTCCCGGCGCTGAGCCAGCTCACCTTCGGTCACATCCAGTACAATACCTCGGTTTGGAATGTCGATAGCGATGGTGTCGCCGTCTTCCACCAGCCCAATCAGTCCGCCGTTGGCGGCTTCCGGTGAAGCATGACCGATGGACAGACCGGACGTTCCGCCCGAGAAACGGCCATCGGTGATCAGCGCGCAGGCCTTGCCCAGTCCCATCGATTTCAGGAAGCTGGTTGGATACAGCATCTCCTGCATACCCGGACCGCCTTTCGGGCCTTCGTAACGGATGACCACGACGTCGCCCGCTTCCACTTTACTGTTCAGGATCGCGTCTACCGCGTCATCCTGACTCTCATAAACTTTGGCGGGACCACGGAACACCAGGCTGTTTTTATCCACGCCCGCCGTTTTGACGATACAGCCATCTTCCGCCAGGTTGCCGTACAGCACGGCCAGACCACCGTCCTGACTGTAGGCAAATTCCTTGGTGCGAATGCACCCTTCTTTGCGGTCGGTATCCAGCGAATCCCAACGACAATCCTGAGAGAAAGCCTGCGTGGTGCGAATACCCGCCGGGCCCGCCGCATACATTTTCTTCACGCTTTCATCTTGTGTCTGCATGACATCGTAGGCCGCCAGCGTTTCCTGCAGCGACATACCCAAAATGTTGGTCACGTCGCGATGCAGCAGACCCGCGCGATCCAGCTCGCCTAAAATACCCAGCACGCCGCCCGCACGGTGAACGTCTTCCATGTGGTATTTCTGCGTGCTCGGCGCGACTTTGCACAGATGCGGCACTTTACGCGACAGGCGATCGATGTCTTCCATCGTGAAGTCGACTTCGCCTTCCTGCGCAGAAGCCAGCAGGTGGAGAACGGTGTTGGTGGAACCGCCCATCGCGATATCCAGCGTCATCGCGTTTTCGAATGCATGTTTGTTGGCGATGTTACGCGGCAGCGCGCTATCGTCGTCCTGCTCGTAGTAACGTTTGGTCAGTTCGACAATGCGCTTACCGGCATTGAGGAACAGCTGCTTACGGTCGGCATGCGTCGCCAGCAGAGAACCATTGCCCGGCTGTGACAGACCCAGCGCTTCCGTCAGACAGTTCATCGAGTTGGCGGTAAACATACCGGAGCAGGAGCCGCAGGTCGGACAGGCGGAACGCTCAATCTGCAGGCTGTCTTCATCGCTGACTTTCGGGTTGGCGCCCTGAATCATGGCGTCGACCAGATCCAGCTTGATCAGCTGGTCGGACAGTTTGGTTTTACCGGCTTCCATCGGACCGCCGGAAACAAAAATGACCGGGATGTTGAGGCGCAGAGCCGCCATCATCATCCCCGGGGTGATTTTGTCACAGTTGGAAATGCAGACCATGGCGTCCGCGCAGTGTGCGTTCACCATGTACTCCACGGAATCCGCGATCAGTTCGCGGGAAGGCAGAGAGTAGAGCATACCGCCGTGACCCATCGCGATGCCGTCATCGACCGCAATGGTATTGAACTCTTTGGCTACGCCGCCTGAAGCTTCGATCTGTTCCGCGACTAGCTTGCCCAGATCGCGCAGATGTACGTGGCCGGGAACGAATTGCGTGAACGAGTTAACAACGGCAATGATAGGCTTGCCAAAATCGGCGTCGGTCATCCCTGTGGCGCGCCACAAGGCTCGCGCTCCAGCCATATTACGACCATGCGTGGTGGTGGCTGAACGGTACTTAGGCATACTCTGATTACTCCAGTTTAAAACAGATGACCGGCAGCAAAACGCGCTGCCGGTAAGAAAAGAATGTTGGTGATGTGATTAACGGTTAACCGGATCCAGCCAGCCCCATTTATCTTCTGTTTCACCCGTAAACAGCCCGAAGAATGCCTGCTGCAGCTGCTTGGTGACAGGACCACATTTGCCGATACCCACCTGAATGCCGTCAACGCTACGCACCGGCGTGATTTCCGCCGCGGTGCCGGACATAAAGACTTCGTCAGCCAGATAGAGCGATTCGCGGGACAGCACCTGTTCGCGAACTTCGTATCCTTTCTTTTTCGCCAGCGTGATGATGGCATCACGGGTAATTCCCGGCAGCGCCGAAGAGGTGAACGGCGGCGTGAAGATGATGCCGTTTTTCACTTCGAACAGGTTTTCGCCAGCGCCTTCGGAAACGTAACCGTGAACATCCAGCGCAATACCTTCCTGATAGCCATGACGACGGGCTTCACTCCCTACCAGCAGCGAAGACAGATAGTTACCGCCGGCTTTGGCCGCAGTAGGGATCGTGTTGGCCGCCGCGCGGTTCCATGATGAAACCATCGCATCGATGCCCTGATCCAGCGCTTCTTCGCCCAGATAGGCGCCCCACGGGAAGGCGGCGATGATCACATCCGTTTTATAACCCTCAGGCGGATTCACGCCCATGCCGACATCGCCGACGAACACCAACGGACGGATATAAGCGCTCGATAAGTTGTTTTTGCGCAGCGTTTCGCGGCACGCTTCCATCAGTTCGTCGACGCTCTGAGACAGCGGCATACGGTAGATCTTGGCGGAGTCATGCAAACGCTGCATATGCTCGCGGTGGCGGAACACGACCGGGCCACGGTGAGAGTTATAGCAACGGACGCCTTCGAACACGGAAGTCCCGTAGTGCAAGGCGTGAGACATCACGTGAACTTTCGCATCTGCCCAAGGAACCATTTCGCCGTTGAACCAGATATAGTCAGCTTTCTTTGTCATCGTTAATTTCCTTCTCGGTGCCTCAGGCACGTATCTATTATGCTCTCAGTGACTGGATCTCAACGCGCGAGATGTCCAGCAGTTTGCTTAATTGCGTTGACAGTAAATCGACCGGCCGCTGACTCGCAACGGTCAGTTCGATATGGACCTGCGCGCCGTCATCCTGCGACGTCATATTCATGGCGGAAACCTGAAACCCGCGATGGCGAGCGACGCGTAGCACACGCTCCAGCGTTTCTGGCCGAAAACGGGCTTGAATGGAAATCTGATGGCGTTTCATTCGCTCTCCTCCAACATAGTTTCATTGCCGGCACCGGGCGGCACCAGCGGCCAGACGTTTTCGTACGAATCGATGGAGACATGCAACAGGTACGGCCCGTCACTGGTTAACAGTGCATTCAAAGCGGAATCAATCTGGTCTTTACGTGTAATGCTTTGGCCGGGGATGCCGAATGCGCTGGCCAGCATCAGGAAGTCAGGGTTGTCGGTGAGCGTCGTTTCGCTATAACGTTCTTCGAAGAACAACTCCTGCCACTGCCTGACCATGCCTAATCGTTGATTATCCAACAGCACAATTTTCATCGGCAGACGCTTGCGTTTGATCGTACCCAGCTCCTGGATGTTCATCATGAAGGAACCGTCACCCGAGATACAAATGACCGTATCATCAGCCGCGCCACCTGAGCGCCGACGGCAGCCGGAATTCCAAAACCCATCGTGCCGAGGCCGCTGGACGTAATGAAATTTTCCGGACGATTGACCTGCATATGCTGGGCCGCCCACATCTGATGCTGCCCTACATCCGTAGTGATGACGGTGTTAGCCGGCATCCGCTCAGACAAGGTTTTCAGGAGTGCCGGGGCATAAATGGCATCACCCGGATGATCGTAGCGCGACGGATATTCGGCTTTCATCAACGTGGCTTGCTGACGCCAGGCATCAATACGCAGCGGCTGTTTTAATGCTGGCAACAGGTGGTTTAAATCCCCCTGCAACGCCACATGCGCCTGACGCAGTTTGTTCAGTTCAGCCGGGTCAATATCCATGTGGATCACGCTGGCATTCGGGGCAAATGTATTCAGTTTGCCGGTTACGCGGTCGTCGAAGCGCGCGCCTACTGCGATGAGCAGGTCGCACTGCTGCACCATGAGGTTTGCCGCTTTAGTTCCGTGCATCCCAATCATACCGAGGTAGTAGGGATAATTCGTGTCCACTGCGCCAAGCCCTTTCAAGGTGGCGACACAGGGGATGTGCGTAGTATCCAGAAACTCGCGCAAAGCGGGAACTGCCTGAGCCATTCCCACGCCGCCGCCGATATACAGAATGGGCTGTTTGGCATGAGCCAGCAACGTATTGGCATCCGTCAGCGCCTGCGTCGGCAGGCTGCCGGTCTCTGCCGGAGAGAAAACGTAAGGGGTAAATTCGCCGCCTTCGGCCAGCTGTATGTCTTTGGGAATATCGACCAGTACCGGTCCCGGACGCCCACTTTGAGCAATCGCAAAGGCTTCCGCCATGATTTCCGGCAAGGATTCAAGGGAGTCGACAAGAAAGCTATGTTTAGTACACGCCAGCGAGAGGCCAAGGACATCTATTTCCTGGAAGGCGTCGGTCCCAATCAGTGAAGATCCGACCTGACCAGTGATCGCCACAATCGGTACCGAGTCCAACAGTGCGTCCGCCAGACCAGTAATCAGATTGGTTGCGCCCGGACCGGAAGTCGCGATGCAGACGCCGACTCTACCCGTGGCACGGGCATAGCCGATAGCGGCCATCGCAGCGCCTTGTTCATGGCGGCATAGCAGGTGATCGACCCCCCCGTCATACAATGCATCATAAACTGGCATGATTGCGCCACCAGGATAGCCAAATACACTATCCACTCCCTGCGCTCGCAACGCTTGTACCACCCACTGAGCCCCATTCATAGTCATTTCCCCAACTTCTTTCGGGTATGGCAGAATTTTATGCTGATGAACATTCTCTGCTCCCTTGTTACGAATACCGACCCCATAAAAAAACCCCCGACCATTTGGTGCGGGGGTTTTTCTTGAATTCGGCTTTGATTTTTAAGCCATTCGTCGTCCAAGTGCTGCCCCGCACGGTAGGTTAATAATCACCACCACGCTAATGACGACTAGGCTAATCACGAGGGCAAACGCTTTCATTTTTCGGTTTATTCATTAATCAGTGTCGAACGAATGACTACAGAGTTACCATAGTCAGACGCGGACTGACAACATTTTTTTTCCGTGATTATTTGATTGCTTCAGTCCTAAGCCAAATAAAATTCTTATTATTCAATTATTAAATTTAATAAAGGACTTCAATAGCCCATTTCACTTTTTTACTCGGCGTGGAATGAATACCTTGTAGAGAAGTTTTCCAAACGGGCATGACTACCCCGATTAATTTCCTCGCATCGCTTCGCAAAATCATGTGGACTTTCTTTTGCCACGAAAAATGACGGGCATAATCCTCCGCAAAAGGAGGAAACACGATGACACTCGCCATAGCCTTTACTCGAGCAACCATCGGCATGCAGGCGCCAGAGGTCTCCATCGAAGTACACATCAGCAATGGGTTGCCTGCACTCACACTGGTTGGCCTGCCGGAAACCACCGTCAAGGAGGCGCGCGATCGGGTACGAAGCGCCCTGCTTAACTGCGGTTTCACCTTCCCCGCCAAACGTATTACCGTCAATTTGGCGCCTGCGGATCTTCCCAAAGAAGGCGGACGCTACGATCTCCCCATCGCTTTAGCGATTTTAGCGGCCTCTGAACAAATTCCCGGTAACAAACTGAGCGAGTATGAATTCCTGGGTGAGTTGGGCCTCTCAGGAGCGCTACGTGGCGTTAACGGCACTATTTCGGCAGCATTAGAGGCGCAGAAAGCGGGCAGACACGTGATCGTCCCCGAGGATAACCAGCGAGAAATGGCGCTCATTCCAGAGGGTGAAGCTCTGCTGGCGAATCATTTGCTGCAGGTATGCGCTTTTTTGCATGGCAAGGTAACCCTGTCATGCAACCGGCTTTTGCCATCGGAATCACACCATTCAGCCTCAGAGCTTGATCTACAGGATATCGTGGGCCAGGAACAAGCCAAGCGGGCGCTGGAAATAGCCGCGGCTGGAGGCCATAACCTGTTATTCCTCGGCCCGCCGGGTACGGGGAAAACCATGCTTGCGAGTCGGTTAGCTGGATTGATGCCGCCGCTCAACGACTCAGAGGCGCTGGAAAGCGCGGCGATAAATAGTCTGGTGAACTGCTATAACGAACCGGATAAGTGGCGTAGCAGGCCGTTTCGCGCGCCTCATCACACGTCGTCCATAGCAGCGCTGGTTGGCGGTGGCTCGTTACCGAAGCCAGGGGAAATTTCTCTCGCTCACAACGGCATTCTGTTTCTTGATGAATTGCCGGAATTTGAACGGCGCGTGCTCGATTCGCTTCGAGAGCCGCTCGAGTCGGGAGAAATCGTTATCTCGCGAGCCAGAGCGAAAGTTTGCTATCCCGCACGATTTCAACTGGTCGCAGCGATGAATCCGAGCCCATCCGGACACTATCAGGCATCCACAACCGCATGCCGGCACAGCAAATTCTCCGTTATCTCAATCGCCTCTCGGGTCCTTTTCTGGACAGGTTCGATATTTCTATCGAAGTGCCGTTGTTACCGCCGGGTATTCTGCGTAAACAGCGTAGCCAGGGAGAAAATAGCGCTACAGTGCGTGCACGTGTACTGGCAGCCCGGCAGCGGCAATTAGCGCGTGCGGACAAAATAAACGCCTACCTCAGTCCCCGGGAAATTGAAACGCACTGTCATCTGACATCCGAAGATGCGCAGTATCTCGAGGAGGTGATGAGTAAGCTGGGACTTTCAGTACGCGCATGGCATCGGATTTTAAAGGTTGCCCGTACCATTGCAGACCTGTCTGAGGAAGACAGTCTCAAGCGAAACCATCTCGCGGAAGCACTGAGCTATCGTTGTATGGATCGATTATTGATTCAACTGCATAAGAATTTGGCATAAAGAGAAATAGAGACAGTAGAAAGGCAAAATGGGGACCGAGTCCCCATTTTATCAATCATCGCTTTCAGTGAATTCTTCAACCGTGTCCATCTGCGGTTTTCCACCCGATAAAGTGTGAAAACGTTTGGGACGGCGCACACGTGCCGTATATTTGGCCCAGATTTTTTCCAACTCTGTTTCAGGTTTACGTTCGCCGTGACACATAGCCAAAAACTGGATTTCTTCATCCGTGGCCGGCTGACGTTTACCGATATCAAGCTCGTTCAACGCATGGCCATGACGCTCCAGCAGTTGAGCTTCTTTAATCGTAAAGTCACCGTGTCGAGAAAAACCACGTGGATAGAATTTGTTATCAAAAAAACGACTGGTTGTAGAGAAGCTTTCTGCCATTTTACACGCTCCTAATGCTTTATGGTCGTGCCCTTTATGGCGCGGAGTATTAGATAGGCTTGACTTCCTGTAAAACAAAACATTTAAATCATCACGACAAATTTTTTTGGAGAAAGGCATGGACACCGACTTATTGAAAACCTTCCTGGAAGTGAGCAGAACCAGGCACTTCGGCCGTGCTGCGGAATCACTCTATCTGACACAGTCGGCAGTTAGCTTTCGTATCCGTCAACTTGAGAACCAACTTGGCGCAAATCTGTTTACTCGCCATCGCAACAATATCCGCCTGACGCCGGCAGGAGAGAGGCTGTTGCCCTATGCCGAGAATCTAATTGGAACCTGGTCTATCGCGAAGAAAGAGGTTGCTCGTTCGCAACAACATAGCCTTCTCTCTATCGGTGCTACCGCCTCTTTGTGGGAGACCTATTTAGCGTCATGGCTGAACGAACTCTATCTGCAACGGCCGCTCCTCCAGTTGGAAGCCAGAATCGCGCTACGGCAATCTCTGGTACAACAGCTGCTGGAGAGACAACTGGATCTCCTCATTACTACTGAAGCCCCAAAGATGGAAGAGCTTGCCAGCCAATTACTGGGAAACTTCTCGTTATCGCTTTTCACAGTGAAGGGAGAGCAATCAAAAGAAGATCTCCCCTATATCAGACTCGAATGGGGCGCCGATTTTCATCAACAGGAAAACCGATTATTTCCGAGCGACCATACCCCCGTGCTGACAACCACGTCTGCGCAGCTAACGCGTCAGTTGATATCGACATTGAGAGGGTGTGCATTCCTACCTAACCACTGGCAACAGCAGTATGAAGAGCTGCAAATTATCGATGACGCACCTGTCATTAGCCGCTCTTTTTATGCCGTTTGGCTCCAAAACAGCGATCAACAGGCATTAATACGGCAGTTGCTGAAAGTCTCGATTACGCCATTGGATACCACCACGTCTTAGTCAGTCGAAGGCAGAAACGCGGTGAGCAAATACATTTTTGTGATCCGCGAATGACTTAACATCGAGGATATGGAGCGCGATTTAACGCAAGAAGGAAGATGTCGCTGAGGCGTTGAGATCGTTCATGGAATGGGTGTAAAAAAGACAAAAAAAACCCTTCACATAATGTGAAGGGTTGTTTCTTGGCAGGGGCGGAGAGACTCGAACTCCCAACACCCGGTTTTGGAGACCGGTGCTCTACCAATTGAACTACGCCCCTAAATAGGG
>NZ_LUTN01000022.1 GCF_002111595.1 Lonsdalea britannica | reverse complement strand
TCAGGACTTGGCGGTATTGCGTTACTGGTTGGAGGTATCGGCGTAATGAATGTGATGGTGATGAACATATCGGAACGGCGCCGGGAAATAGGTGTCCGCATGGCACTTGGGGCTCGACCTAAGGACATTGCCCGACTTTTCCTGATTGAAGCCATTATTCTGGCGACTCTTGGGGCATTCACCGGTGCTGCACTGGGCTTGGCTGCATCCTGGATATTCGTCCATTACTCAGGCTGGCAAAATTTTACAATGTCCCCAGCCTCTCTTCCACTGGGTATAGGAAGCGCTATAGCTACGGGGCTTTTTTTTGGTCTATCACCGGCGATTGCAGCATCGCGGTTGTCCCCAATAAAGGCCCTTCGCGATGAATAAATGCAGTTTACTGTTGTTAGCCGCTTTGTTTACCCCCTTATTTTCATATGCATGGTCTGACGTTGAATTACATCCTTCTCATGCATCACGACCGGGACAGCCGTCATCAGCTAATCCTATAATTTCCCTGAATACTCAGACGATAGATCTTACCCTTAGCGACGCTATCTATTTGGGCCTACGGGACAACCGGTCAATTCGCAGCATCTATTTTGATCGTATCTCTCAGAAATTTAATCTGCGTGTTGCTGAAGATCGCTTTACACCAAAGTTAGTTCTCAGCGCCAGTTATCAGTCCGACAGGAATCAGGATGATCGTTCTCACCAGGGAAATATGTCGCCTGTAGCGACCTTACTCACCCCATACGGTTCTCGATTCAGCCTAGGGTGGACCGGGAGTCAGACTAGAGCAAGAAATTCGGGACTTTCCAGCAATGATGGCGCGAATATTACTGTCATTCAGCCACTTCTTCGCGGTGCGGGCAGGGACGTTGCCACGGCACCCGTTAGACTTGCTCAGCTTAATGAACAGAGCAACCGGCTCTCGTTAAAACTGACGATCATGCAGACCGTGACAAAAATTATCATGTCCTACCGTGAGCTGCTTCAGTCACAGGAGCAGGTTAATATTGCACGGGACTCCCTTGAACGTTCCAGGCAGTTAGCTGACGTCAATCGGGCAATGATCTCCGCGGGTCGTATGGCAGAGTTCGAAATTGTGCAGACTGAAGCCGATGTAGCCTCTCAAGAGTTGGCTCTGGAGGATGCGCGTAATCAGCAGGAGTCTTCAAGGCTGGCGCTTTTGCAACTTTTGGCTCTGGATCTGAATACCTCAATATTCGCCAGCGATGCCTTACAGGCGCGACGTGTGGACATAAACATCCAGCAAGCGCTGTCAGAAGCTGAGAGATCTTAACCAGAGTGGCTTGCCCAGCTTATTGCGGATGAGCAGGCCGGAATTAACCTTGTCGTAGCACGCAATAACAGGCTTTGGGACGTTTCACTGGTGGGAGGAGCAAGCCAGGTCCGCGACCGTAGCGATAAAAATGGCTCGTCACAAACATGGGACAACTATGTTGGCCTGAAGGTAGAAATACCTGTAGGTGATATGAGAGCACATCAGGAAGAGGTTCAGGCACAGGTAGATCTACGAACTCAGGCGCTTCGCGTACAGGAGGCTCATCAGCAGCTGGAGCGCGAAGTGATCAATGCTGTCAGGAACATTGGTACCCGATGGCGTCAATACGAAATTTCTGTTCGTATCAGCGATCTCTCCCGACGGAAGTTGGACATTGAACGTGAGAAGCTCACTGCTGGTCGTTCCAGCAACTTTCAGGTGCTGCGTTTTGAGAGCGATCTCCGGAATGCTGACAGCGCAAAGCTCAATGCGCTTATCAGCTATCTGAATTCTCAGGCCCTGCTGGATCAGACTCTGGGCACAGCCCTGCAAAGCTGGGACATATCAATCAATGATTAAAAAATTTTTGCAGGCAATCCTCAATATTTTCCACAGGCGTATTCCAGTGACCGTCATGGTTCTGTCTGCCATCCTGGTGACTACATGGTTGTTTATGAGTAAATACAATAATAAACCAACACCAAAACAACAGGCTGAATGGATGTTAGTTCAGCCGCAGGCAATCGAGCAGCAGCTTGGGCTGGTTGGCCGAATCCAGGCCGAAAGACAGATAATACTTTCCGCTCCTTTTGAAGGGCTCATTCGTGATGTTCGGGTACGGGAAGGGGAGTTCATCAAAGCTGGCCGGACATTAGTCCAGCTTGACCCCGGATTGCTTGGAATACAACTGCGGCAGGCAGAAGCTGAACTGATCAAATCTAAGCGGGAGGTGCATCAGTTGGATAAATGGAGCAGCAGTCCTGATGTCTCGCGCGCCAGAAGAGCCGAGCTGTCAGCCCGTTCTGCGTTAACCGCAACGCAGGCAAACCTGCGTGATACCCGGGCTTTGTTCAAAAGAGGAATTGTCCCCCGAATGGAGGTTGATGCGCTCGTCCAGCAGGAACTGACACAGCAGCAGGATCTGCTCAGTGCTCAGGATGACTTACGGGATGTTAAGGCCCGTGGGACGGGGGAGGAACGGAAAATTGCTGAAATGGGATTGCTGAATGCTCAGGTCCGTTATCAGACACTCGAAGAGCAAAGCAAAAAACAAACGATTAATGCACCCTTTGACGGTATTGCTGTTCGTCCTGATGTTACTGAAGGAGGTAAGGCAGTTTTTGCTCAACAGGGCATGCAGGTTAGCCAGGGAACCCCCTTAATAACGGTCATCGGCCTGGACCGCCTTCAGGTTTTGACCCAGGTTAACGAGTCCGATCTCTATCTACTTCGTGAGGGAATGCTAGTAAAAATCACCGGGGATGGGTTTACCGGGCAGATACTTGACGGTCATATTTCTGCTATTTCCGTACAAAGCGACTCGCCAGACGGTGGCGGGACCTCCGCCCGTTACAATGTAGTCGCTTCCATTGATAGCCTTAAGTCACATTCAGCTCAACAAATTCGTCTGGGGATGAGTGCCCGGGTTGCCGTTATCCTCTACAGAAATGAGAAGGCGATTATTGTCCCCCCCGATGCGATTCATGAAGAAGGCGATTCCGCCTGGGTTTGGTACAGGACATCTCCGGATGCTGAAGTTTCTAAGCACATAATTGTGCGGGGCAAGACAGTTACACAGGGGATCGAAATTCATGGAGTTGAGGGGGGCTATGTAATGGTATCAGGGCAGTAGCTGGCGACAGTGATGGTATTGACGGCACCGAAGATGCAGCGGGCACGATGGTCTTTCCGGACACGCTGGCACACGGCAAAATGAGTGGCCTTAATGCGGTTAATTATCTCGATGGACATGACAGTTACAGCTATTTTCACGCGCTTGATGATTTGCTGATAACCGGCCCGACTTTAACCAACGTAAATCACATCCGGGCAATATTGATTGCCTGAGCCTGTTGCTCTCCTGCGGCCCGGGAGAGCAATATTTGTGCTTAGCGTTGTTTAGCCTAAGCCAGTTTGTCACAGTTCTACCGACTTCCCCTGATGCTCTATCCTGGAAAGCTACAGCCTGTCGCGTCCAGTCTACGCGGTTTAAATCCATTCTTCCTATTGAAGCCAGTCAAGCTCCTGGATTTAGTCCGCTCTTCGCTCACAGCGGACTCATCCCCCCGATAGCCCATCGCCAAATCATAAGAACACAATCCCCAAACACGCCTTTGATTAATACTTCCAGTCGTTAACGAAGATTCGCTGATATTAATTTCAGCCTACGCCAACTTTGCCGGTAAGAAGATCAGGGCTGAAATCGAGTCATCCCATCCGCCCGCAACGGCGAGGCTCATCAGGGAGACTCGCCGGTTTTCTCGTTTAACCGGACCGACTGGCGCGCAGCCCTCCACGAGTTAAAATAAATGTAAAAGTTTCGATCGATTGAGAAAAACATCGGTTATGGTGTGGGTAAATCACCGTCAAAAGGATGTCGTCATGCAGAACCAAGGGCGTTTTTCGAATGTGCAAATAGCATTGCACTGGGCCGTCTTTCTTCTTCTTATTGTTACCTATGCCACCGTCGAGCTGCGGGGACTGGCGCCGAGAGGGACGCTCACGCGCCAGTTGGTCATGGCAACGCACTTCAGCTGCGGCGTGACCGTGCTGGTGCTGATGGTGGCGCGCATTTACTTTCGTATCAAATACGCTTCTCCGCCAATTGTCCCGCCAGCGCCGAAGTGGCAGCACTTTCTGGCGAACCTGACGCACATTCTGATTTACGCGCTGTTCGTGGCGTTGCCGGTGCTGGCCGTCAGCTCACGCTATTTGCGTGGACAGGACTGGGCGCTGTTCGGCATCGGTATGCCGGTCGCGGCCACGCCGAATCCCGATCTGGCGGTGTCGCTGATTCAACTGCACGAAACGCTGGCGCCTCTCGGCTATTGGCTGATTGGGCTGCATGCGGCGGCCGCGTTGTTCCACTACTACTTCATGCGCGATAACACCATGCTGCGCATGATGCCCTCGAAGAAAGATCGCCCCTCCGCCTAATCTCCTCTCCGGCGGCTGATGAAACGAATGCAGAGAAAACCGTTTATTCAGCCGCCGATAGGACTATCCTCTATTAATGCATGGCAAAATGAGGATGTGGGCCGATGGAATTCAAAGATTATTATGCCTTGCTGGGGGTTGAGCCCTCAGACGATATCAAGGCCATAAAAGCGGCGTACCGGAAGCTGGCGCGGAAGTATCATCCTGACGTCAGCACCGAGCCGGATGCGGCGGAAAAGTTCAAGAGCGTGGCGGAAGCCTACGAAGTCCTTAAAGACAGTGAACGCCGCGCGGAATACGATCAAATCAGACTGCACCGTAACGATCCCCACTTCAACGAATCGCACTTTTCTCAATCTCGCTCCGCAGGCGCAGGCGGCCAGGAATGGCACAACAGCGGCGACTTCTCTGACTTTTTTGAATCCGTTTTCGGTCATCAGGCGCAGCCGCGTTCAGCCGGGCGTTCATCTCATGGCCAACGCGGGCAGGATGTCGAAATGGAGCTGCCGTTATTCCTGGAAGAAACGTTGAAAGAGCAAAGCCGCACCATCTCCTATCAGCTGCCGGTTCACGACCCGTTGGGTCGCGTGGTGGATGAAGTCACGAAAAAACTGAACGTGAAAATTCCGGCGGGCGTGGGCGACGGTGAACGTATTCGCCTCAAACATCAGGGGGTGGCGGGGATTAACGGCGGGGCGAACGGCGATCTCTACCTGATCATCCGTCTGGCGCCGCATCCGCGGTTTGATATCGACGGCCAGAATCTGCAAATCGTCGTCCCGCTGGCGCCCTGGGAAGCGGCGTTGGGCGCCAACATCGAAATGCCGACGCTGTCGGGGCGCATTACCCTCACCGTCCCGGCAGGCAGTCAGACCGGCCAGCGCCTGCGTATTAAAGGCAAAGGGCTGGTCAGCAAAAAAGGCGCGGGCGACCTCTATGCCGTGCTGAAAGTTGTGATGCCGCCAAAACCGGATGAATCCACGGCTGCGATTTGGACCTCGTTGGCTGAGAAGGCGGCCTTTAATCCTCGGACAGTATGGGAGTAATGCTATGGATGATATCGACGTCACCTTTACCGTGATTGAGGTGTGCCAGATCGTCGGGCTCTCCAGAGATGAGCTCAGCGAAGTCGTTGCGCTGGGCGTCATCGCACCTCAGGAAGAGACCCAGCCGCAGTGGTGCTTCGATGCCTGTGCGGTGAGCCAACTACAGCGAGCGCGACGTTTGCGCTACGAGCTGGAGATTGACTGGCCGGGCATCGCCATGACGCTGACGCTGCTGGATAAAATGGAGCGCCTCAACCAGGAAAATCTGCGGCTGCGGCGACAGCTGGAGCGCTTTATGCCGAGCCATTAAGGCTTGTGATTCAGGCTGCGCGTCTTGTGTCAGAACGCGCGGCCGCCTGCCTGACCTGCCCCCATCGTTCTCCCTTTTTCCATCCAGTCCTGCCCATTTCTACCGCTTTCAGCCTGATGCTGGAGAGATCTGGCGAATCCCTCGTCTCGGCCTTCGTTCTCTATCACAGTCTCTTGTTGGGCTTTTATCGCACAAAAGCGGCGAGCGCGATCTCACCGTAAGGGGGCGCGCCTCAAGTTGGTGCAACTAGCGACCTAATATGGTGCGCGCCGCGTCGGGCGATCGGTTTGTTTGCTCACTGTTAGTGCAACGAGACAGGGATGATGTGGCGTCAAATTAAAAAAAATTCTTTTCCTTTTTTTTGAATAAAATTTCTGCCAAAGGGGCGTTTTACAAAGAATTCTTTTTTACTTTAGGTTTGAATTCAAGATGCTTGCATAATTATGCATTTGTAATCGCTTGTTTTTAGGAAAAAAAATACACTTATTCATCGTTTATTCATTTCTGGCACGATGCCTGCTCTACCTCCTGTCATTGATATCTATACCACGGTTTAACCAAAGCGATAATCATCGCGCCGCGGAACTAGTTCTCATGTATTTATTTGAAAAATAATCTTTTTTTCATTTGTTTCCTACCAAGTTTAGGTAATGAGAAAGCGCGTCTTTTTACCCTGACTTTCTCTTTCACGCTCTTTGAGATCGAAACGGTTGATGAGAGCCAATGTCGGCGAGCCGCCGACCGAGATGAGGCCACTATGGAACATTCAGCAAAAATAACTCGTCAGGATTTTAATGAACGTATGGTGCCGGTGTATGCGCCTGCCGAGTTCATTCTGGAGCGGGGGGAAGGCTCGCGCCTGTGGGACAACCAGGGCAAAGAGTATGTTGATTTTGCGGGCGGCATTGCCGTCAATGCGCTGGGCCACTGTCATCCGGTTGCGGTAGACGCGCTGACGAAGCAGGCGTCCAAGCTATGGCACATCGGCAATGGCTATACCCATGAGCCGGTGCTGCAATTGGCGGGTCAGCTTATCGACGCGACGTTCGCCGACAAAGTGTTCTTTTGTAACTCCGGCGCGGAAGCCAACGAGGCGGCATTAAAGCTGGCGCGCAAACATGCGCACGACCAAGGAACGCCGGATAAAAACCGCATCATCGCCTTCAATAATGCCTTCCACGGCCGCACGCTGTTTACCGTCAGCGCGGGCGGACAGCCCAAATATTCGAAAGATTTTGCACCGTTGCCGGGCGCGATAGAACATCTGCCTTTCAACGATCTGGCGGCGGCGGAAGCGGGTATCGATGCGCAGACCTGCGCCGTTATCGTCGAGCCCATCCAGGGGGAAGGTGGCATTATCCCGGCGGATCCGGCCTTCCTGAGCGGTCTGCGCGAGCTGTGCGATCGCCACGGCGCGCTGCTGATTTTTGACGAGGTGCAGACCGGCGTGGGTCGTACCGGCTCGCTGTATGCCTACATGCAATATGAAGTCGTGCCGGACGTGCTGACCACCGCCAAGGCGCTGGGCGGCGGTTTCCCGATCGCCGCCATGCTGACGACCGATGCGCTGGCCGCCACGCTGTCCGTCGGCACGCACGGCACCACCTATGGCGGAAATCCGCTGGCGACGGCCGTGGCCAGCGAGGTATTCCGCACCATTAACACGCCGGACGTGTTGGAAGGCGTCCAGCGTCGCCACTCGCTTTTCGTTGAACGTCTGCGGCAGATCAACGCTCAGCACGGCATCTTCGCGGATATCCGCGGACGAGGCCTGCTGCTGGGATGCCAGCTCACTGCCGATTACGCGGGTAAAGCGAAAGCGCTGACCCAGCTGGCGGCGGAAGAAGGCTGATTGCGCTGATCGCCGGTCCGGACGTGATGCGTTTTGCGCCGTCTCTGGTCATTCCGGAACGTGATATCGAGGAAGGATTACAGCGCTTTGAGCGCGCCATCGCACGTTTTCGGGGATGAATTCGGCGCAAGGAAGAGAACGAGAGGTTGATATGACAATGATGATGATTCGCCCCGTCGCGCACCGCGACCTGCCGGACCTAATGGCGCTGGCGCAAAAGTCCGGCGTCGGGCTGACCACGTTGCCGCATAACGAAGAGATTTTATCCGCCCGTATTTCGCGGGCGCAGAAAACCTGGCAGGGCGAACTACCGAAAAGCGAGCAGGGATACCTGTTTGTTCTGGAAGATGTTTCCTGTGGTCGGGTGGTAGGGGTCAGCGCGCTGGAAGTCGCGGTCGGGCTGACGGAGCTTGGTACAACTTCCGCCTCGGCACGCTGGTTCATGCGTCCAAAGCGCTGAACGTCTACAAGGCGATGCCGACGTTGTCATTGAGCCACGACCATACCGGCTGCAGCGAGCTGTGTACGCTATTTCTGGACCCGGACTATCGCCACAGCCAGAACGGTAAGCTGCTGTCCAAAATGCGCTTCCTGTTTATGGCCGCGTTTCGTGAACACTTCTCAGATCGGGTCATCGCGGAAATGCGCGGCTACTCCGATGAAAACGGTCGCTCGCCGTTCTGGGAAGGGGTCGGCAGCCACTTCTTCTCGATTGATTTTGCCAAGGCCGACTATCTCAGCGGCATTGGTCAAAAAGAGTTCATCGCCGAGCTGATGCCGAAACATCCGCTGTACGTGGACTTTCTGGATAAAGCCGCCCGCGATGCCATCGGCCGTGTGCATCCGCATACCGCGCCTGCGCGCCGACTGCTGGAAGCCGAAGGGCTGTGCTATCGCGGCTATGTCGACATTTTTGACGGGGGATCGACGCTTGAGGCGAACATCGACGAGCTGCGTGCGGTGAAAGATAGCCAGTTGAAGACCGTGGTCGTCGACGACCGCGCGGTGGAAGGCAACGCAACGATCTGTCTGGTGGCTAACGACAATTATCGCCACTACCGCGCCATGCGGGTTCTGGCCGATCTGACTCAGGATACGTTGAAACTGGATGCCGCGACGGCGGATGTCCTGTGTCTTAAAGCGGGCGAACTGGCTCGCGTCATACCGCTTAACGTTGAGGAGACACACTAATGTCGCATCCTGCACTGTTTATCAACGGCGCCTGGCGTCAAGGGCGCGGCGCGTCATTCGAGAAAACCGATCCGCTCGATGGTCAGTCGCTCTGGCAGGCGGCTGCCGCCGACGCGTCGGACGTCGACGATGCCTGCGCTGCGGCACGCGCGGCCTTTCCTGCCTGGGCCAGACTGACGCTGGCTCAGCGGACCGAGATCGTCCAGCGTTTCGCTCAGCTGCTGGAGGAGCATAAGTCGGAACTGGCGGCGGTCATCAGCCGTGAAACCAGCAAGCCGCGTTGGGAAACCCTCACCGAAGTTCAGGCGATGATCGGCAAGGTCGCGATCTCGCAGCGGGCCTATGAACAGCGTACCGGCGAAAGCGTCACCCCGATGGCGGACGGCGCGGCATCGCTGCGCCACCGCCCGCACGGCGTGCTGGCGGTTTTCGGCCTTATAACTTCCCCGGCCACTTGCCGAACGGACATATCGTTCCGGCGCTGCTGGCGGGTAACTGCGTGGTATTCAAGCCCAGCGAGCTGACGCCGCAGACGGCGGAAAAAACGGTGAAACTGTGGCAAGAGGCCGGTCTGCCGGCGGGCGTCCTCAATCTGGTGCAGGGCGGCCGCGCCACCGGTGAAGCACTGGCCGGTCATCCGCAGACGGACGGACTGCTGTTCACGGGCAGCGCTCACACCGGTTATCTACTGCACCGCCAGCTGGCGGGTCAGCCAGAGAAAATCATCGCGCTGGAAATGGGCGGCAACAATGCCTGATTGTCGAAGATTTTGCGGATCGTGACGCGGCGGTGAATCTCGCGATCCAGTCCGCTTTTGTCTCCGCCGGACAGCGCTGTACCTGTGCGCGTCGTCTGCTGGTCAAACGCGGAGCCGAAGGCGACGCGTTCCTGCAACGCTTTATTGCCGTCGCTCGATCATTGCGCATCGGACGCTGGGATGCGGAGCCGCAGCCGTTTATGGGCGGCGTGATTTCCGCCGCGGCGGCAGATGCCCTGATGTCGGCCCAACAGACCCTGCTGGCCGCTGGCGCCGACGCGCTGCTGCCGATGACTCGCCCGGAAACGGATAACGCGCTGCTGACGCCGGGCATTCTGGATATCACCGAGGTTAACGATATTCCGGATGAAGAGCTGTTCGGACCGCTGGTCTGCGTCATTCGCTACGACGAATTCGACGAGGCTCTGCGTATCGCCAATGCCACGCGTTATGGGCTGGCAACGGGGCTGGTGTCGACGCGCCGCGCGTTGTTCGACCGTCTACTTCTGGAAGCGCGAGCGGGCATCGTTAACTGGAACAAACCGTTGACCGGCGCCTCCAGCGCCGCGCCGTTCGGCGGCGTCGGCGCGTCGGGCAACCACCGCGCCAGCGCGTTTTACGCCGCAGACTACTGCGCGTGGCCGATGGCCTCGCTGGAAAGCGAAACGCTGTCTCTGCCCACGGCACTGTCGCCGGGCGTCTCGTTTGATGAGTCTGATGCCTAATCGGCCGATCCGCTCCCGGCTCATCATGAGCAGGGGCGGGACCGCACCGCCACTTTCTGTTTTCCGGAGTCAACATGCGTGGATATGAAATCAATTTCGACGGGTTGGTGGGGCTGACGCACCACTATGCGGGGCTGTCATTCGGCAACGAGGCCTCGACGCAGCATCAAAATAGCCTCTCTAACCCGAAGCTGGCGGCCAAGCAGGGGCTGCTGAAAATGAAAACGCTGGCGGATCTCGGCTATCCGCAGGCGGTCTTGCCGCCGCAGGAACGGCCGCATATCCCGACGTTGCGCCGCCTCGGCTTCAGCGGCAGCGATGAAAGCGTGCTGGCGCAGGCCATGCGTGAGGCGCCGCGCCTGCTGTCTTCGCTCAGCTCCGCCTCCTCCATGTGGACGGCGAACGCCGCCACGGTATCGCCCTCGGCGGACAGCGCGGACGGCCGCGTCCACTTCACCGCCGCCAACCTGAACAACAAATTCCACCGGGCGATTGAAGCGCCGACGACATCCGCCCTCCTGCGCGCCATTTTTCGCGACGAGGCGCACTTCGTGCATCACGACGCGTTGCCACAGGTGGCTTTGCTGGGCGACGAGGGCGCGGCCAACCATAACCGCTTGGGCGGCGACTATGCCAGCCACGGCGTGCAGGTGTTCGTCTATGGGCAGCACCATTACGGGACTGAGCCGGGACCGCAGCGCTATCCGGCGCGCCAGACGCGCGAAGCCAGCGAGGCCGTCGCGCGGTTGCATCAGCTTGACCCGCAGTCCACGGCGTTCGTACAGCAGAACCCGGCGGTGATCGACAAAGGCGTGTTCCATAACGACGTGATCGCCGTCAGCAATCAGCAGGTGTTGTTTCATCATCAGCAAGCGTTTCTGCATCAGGCGCAGGCGCTGGACGAGATCCGCCGCAAGATGGCGCACATTGAGCAGGAGCTGATTTCGATCGAAGTGCCGGAAAAGCGGGTGTCGGTGGAAGACGCGGTGGCGACCTACCTGTTCAACAGCCAAATCCTGACCCGTGAAAATGGCCGTATGACGATAGTGGTGCCGGAAGAGTCGCGTAGCCACCGCGGCGTATGGAGCTATCTGAGCGAAATGGCGGCGTCCGGCGGCCCAATCGACGACATCAAGGTGTTTGATCTGCGCGAAAGCATGCGTAACGGCGGCGGGCCGGCGTGTCTGCGGCTGCGCGTGGCGCTGACCGAGGAAGAGCGCCGTGCGGTTAATCCGCAGGTGATGATGACCGATGCGCTGTTCGACACGCTGAATCAGTGGGTTGACCGTTACTATCGCGATCGGCTGAGCGCGGGCGATCTGGCCGACCCGCAGCTGCTGCGGGAAGGGCGTGAGGCGCTGGACGCGTTGACGTCAATCCTCGGTCTGGGCGCCGTCTATGAATTCCAACGGTAAGGGGTGCTGCGGATGAACGATTTTTTAGCGCTGACGCTGCGCGGCGAATCACCGCCGACAACCGCAGGCGAGACCGCAGCACTGCACTGGCGCTGGCTGGACGAAGGCGTGCTGGAACTGACGCCGCGCGCGGGTTATCGCCGTGCGGTGGTGCTCTCGGCGGGCGTGCATGGCAACGAAACGGCACCGATTGAGCTGCTCGACGCGCTGGTGGGCGATCTGCTGGCGGGGAGACTGACGCTGGGCGTGCGGCTGCTGGCAATCTTGGGGAATCCCGCCGCGATGCGGGTGGGGAAACGTTATCTGCACAGCGACATGAACCGCATGTTCGGCGGGCGTCATGCGCAGTTCGCGCCGGGGGAAGACACGGACCGCGCACGCCGTCTGGAACCGTTGCTCACTGCCTTCTTCGACGCCGATGCGGCGGAGCGGGGGATCGAGCGCCATCACTACGACCTGCATACGGCTATTCGTGAGTCGCTGTTGCCGCGTTTTGGGCTGCTGCCTTATCAGCCACGACCTTACAGTCCGGCGCTGCTGGCGGCCCTGGCGGGCGCGGAGCTGGACGCGCTGGTGGTGCACAGCGAACCGGGGGGCACCTTCAGCCACTTCAGCAGCGAACGGTGTCAGGCGGAGAGCTGCACACTGGAGCTGGGGAAAGCCCGGCCGTTTGGCCATAACGATCTCGGGCAGTTTTCCGCGATTGACCGCGCGCTGCGCGCGCTGGTGAGCGCACAGGCCGTTCCGGCACGCGCCAGTGCGCCGCTGCGAGTGTTTAGCGTGAATCGCTCGCTGATCAAACGCAGCGACGACTTTCAGCTGTTTCTGGCGGACGATACGCCGAACTTTACCCGCGTTGATCACGGCACGCGGCTGTGTAAGCAGGCGGGTGAAAGCGACCGGGTCAAACATCGCCACGAGTGGATTTTGTTTCCCAATCCAAACGTCGCGTTGGGCCTGCGGGCGGGACTTGTCCTGACCGAACGCGAGTGGGACAGCCTGAGCGAGCCGTCCTGACCGCGGTACGTCCTTACGCTGTACTGCGCGAGGCTTGAGCCAACGTTGGGGAGATCTTGATGGTCGATAGATCCCGTTGCTCAAGCGCCTTTTACGCGGCAACAGCTACACATCCAATAACAGAGAGGACGACGAATGTTGCAGGGATACAATAAATTGATCTTCGAAGGCACGCTGGTGACGATAGACCTGGCGCTAAGCTCGGTGCTGCTGGCCGTGATCATCGGCCTCCTCGGCGCGAGCGGTAAACTCTCGCGCATCCGCCCGCTCGTCGCGGCGCTGAATGCCTACACCACGTTAATTCGCGGGGTGCCGGATTTGGTGCTGATGCTGCTAATTTTCTACGGGCTGCAAATCACGCTCAATCATGTGACAGAGTTTCTGGGTATGAGCCAGATTGATATCGACCCGCTTTCGGCGGGCGTGATCACACTGGCGTTCATCTACGGCGCGTATTTCACCGAGACGTTTCGCGGCGCGTTTATGGCCGTTCCGCGCGGACAGATAGAGGCGGCGCAGGCGTATGGCTTCAACGGAATGCAGGTCTTCCGCCGGGTGCTGTTCCCCGCGATGATGCGTTTTGCGCTGCCCAGCATCGGTAACAACTGGATGATCATTCTGAAAGCGACGGCGCTGGTGTCCATTCTGGGGCTGCACGATGTGGTCAAAGCGACCCAGCTGGCGGGTAAAGGCACCTGGCAGCCGTTCTTCTATACCCTGATGGCCGGGGCCATCTATCTGCTGCTGACCACCGTCTCTAATGGCGTCTTGCTGTGGCTGGAGCGACGTTACTCTATGGGCGTGAAGAGGGCCGAACTATGATCGAGATCCTGCAACAATATTGGCAGCCGCTGCTGTGGAGCGACGGCTATCGGATCACCGGTCTGGCGATCACGCTGTGGCTGCTGATTGTCTCCGTGCTGTTGGGCGGCTTGCTGGCATTGCCGCTGGCGATGGCCCGCGTTTCCTCGTCGCGCTGGCTGAGTTTTCCCGCGTGGCTTTACAGCTATATCTTTCGCGGTACGCCGCTTTATGTGCAGCTGCTGGTGATCTACACCGGCATGTACAGCCTGGAAGTCGTGCGCGGCACCGAGGTGCTCAACGCCTTTTTCCGCAGCGGGATGAACTGTACGATTTTGGCGCTGGTTCTCAATACCTGCGCGTACAGTTCGGAAATTTTCGCCGGTGGCATCCGCGCGGTGCCGCATGGCGAGGTGGAAGCGGCGAAGGCCTATGGTTTCTCGCGCGCCAAGATGTATCGCTGCATCATTTTGCCGTCCGCGTTGCGTATCGCCTTGCCTGCCTACGGCAACGAAGTGATTATGATGCTGCACTCCACCGCGCTGGCGTTTACCGCCACGGTGCCGGATCTGCTGAAAGTAGCGCGTGATATCAACGCCGCCACCTATCAGCCTTTCTATGCGTTCGGCCTTGCCGCCGTGCTTTACCTTGTCGTTTCCTACGGTCTGATTCGCCTGTTCCGCAAAGCGGAAAAACGCTGGCTGATCCATCTGAAACCTTAATCATCCGCGCTGGATAGCAGGAGAATGTGCTATGTCTGAGAAGAAAAAATTAGTCGTGACCGAGCTGCACAAACACTACGGCGAACACGAGGTGCTGAAAGGCGTTTCGCTGTCCGCCAGCGCCGGCGACGTGATTTCCATCATCGGCTCCTCCGGTTCCGGTAAAAGTACGCTGCTGCGCTGTATCAACTTTCTCGAGAAGCCGACGGAGGGCACGCTGTGGGTCAATGAGAAAGAGATCCGACTGGTGCGGGACAAAGACGGCCAGCTGAAAGTGTTCGATAAGAAACAGCTACAGCTGCTGCGTACGCGGCTGACGATGGTGTTTCAGCACTTCAACCTGTGGAGCCACATGACGGTACTGGAAAACGTGATGGAGGCGCCGATTCAGGTGCTGGGCATCCGTCGCGCCGAGGCACGCGAGCGCGCGATTCGCTATCTGGACAAAGTCGGCATCGACGAACGGGCGCGCGGAAAATATCCCTCAAGTCTGTCCGGCGGACAGCAGCAGCGCGTCTCCATTGCGCGCGCGCTGGCGATGGAGCCGGAGGTGCTGTTGTTTGATGAGCCGACGTCGGCGCTGGACCCGGAGCTGGTGGGGGAAGTGCTGAAAATCATGCAGCAGCTAGCGGAAGAGGGCAAAACCATGATTGTGGTGACGCATGAAATGGAGTTCGCCCGTCATGTCTCCACGCAGGTGGTGTTCCTGCATCAGGGCGTGATTGAAGAGCAGGGCGCGCCGGAGGCGGTGTTCAACAACCCCCAAAGTCGGCGATTGCAGCAGTTCTTGTCCGGCGCGTTGAAGTAAGCGCAATAAAAAAACCGCCCGACAGTCGGGCGGTTTAAGCATGGGTCATCGCGCGCGGCGTTGACCGGAGTGAGACTCCGCGCCGCGGCAGGCATTCATTAACGCGGGATGCGGCGATCCCACTGGCGGTTAAAGACCTCTTGACCGTTGTGCTGGATACGCATATCCGCCGTCACGATAAAGTGGGTGAGATCGCCGCGCAGCTCCAGCGTGATCTCCGCCTCGGTCCACCAGCCTTCACGTCCCATTTTCATCGACTGCGTCAACAGATAGCGGGCCGACAGCGGGTCCTGACTGTTGATGGTCAACTGACGGCGCAGGCTGTGGTCGACGGTAGTGTCGATGTCGTCGAAGCGGTAAACCCCCTCGCCGAACACGCCGCCGACGCCTTCGGTGACGTAGGTCCATGTATCGGTGACGATGTCATAGGACGCGTGACGGTCGACTCGTCCCGGCGACAGCACGGTCAGCGGCGTATCCGGCGCGGTTTTGGGATGCGGGTTGGGACCAGCGATAGGCTGTACCGACTCGCAGACCGGCAGGCGCAGCTGCGCGCTTGCCAGATCGACGCTGAGCGTCGCCGCTTCGGCCATCGGCCAGACCATCGGCCAGTAGGTCGTCGCCAGCGAGACGCGCAGACGATGCCCGGCGGGGAAGCGCCAGGCGATGCCGTCCAGCTGAACGTTGACCTGCACGGTTTCTCCCGGCGTCAGCGGGGTATGACGATCCTGCCCCTGCAAATGGCTCAGATTCACCCAGCCGTGCGAAACGCGAGTCACCGCGCCGTCTTCCGCGACGTCGGACAGGCGCACATACAGCATCGCGGCGGGCTTATCACTTTTCAGCGCGACGCTAAACTGCGGCAGGCCGTAGATCGTCAGCATGTCCTGCAACGGCTCGCTTTCATAACACGTCGCCAGACCGTCGTCGATGCGCTGATCGCTCGGGCTTTCGCCCAATACGCCCGCGCCCATCCATTCTCCGCCCATGACACCGTGGCTCTGCGGCGAACAGACGTTCTGCCAGCCAGCGTGCTCATCCGGCTGGTCGTTCAACTGGCCGCGCTGTAGCCAGAAGGTGCGCGGGGTGGTAGCCGCCGCGGTGTCGCCCTCGATGCCGATCCATTCGCCCGGCGCTGTCGGCCGCTGCGAGCTGGGGCGCTGGCTCTCGTTCATCCACGCCTGCACGCGCGGTCCGTCTAGTACGTCGTTGTCTTCGCCTTTCAGCCAGTGATCCCACCAGCGCACGGCTTCTTGCAGGAAGCCGATGGCCGGTTCTGGCGTTCCGTCCTGCGGGTAAATGTGCGCCCACGGGCCGATGATGGCCTTGCGCGGGACTTCAAGATTGTCCATCAGGCGGAAGACGGCGTTGGTGTAGGAGTCGGCCCAGCCGCCGATCGCCATCACCGGGCACTGAATGTCAGACCATTCTTCACCGACGGAACCATGACGCCAGTACGCGTCGCGCAGCGGATGTTCCATCCACTGGGCGGGGAAGAACGGCATGTTGTCCAGCCGGTGCATCCAGTCCTGATACCAGCTTTCGCCGATCAGCGCCGGGTCCTGCGGACGGCTCTGGTACGCCATCATGATGCCGCCCCACCACAGGTTGTCGTTCAGCAGACAGCCGCCTTTGTAGTGGATGTCGTCGTTATAGCGATCATCGGTCGAGCAGACGGTGATGATCGCCTTCAGCGCTGGCGGACGGCGCGCGGCGAGTTGCAGGCAGTTGAAGCCGCCCCAGGATTTGCCCATCATGCCGACCGCGCCGCTGCACCACGCCTGACGGCTGATCCAGTCGATCACTTCCAGCGCATCTTCCTGTTCCTGCAACAGGTATTCATCGGCCATCAGCCCGTCGGATTCGCCGCTGCCGCGCATGTCCACGCGCAGGACGGCGTAGCCGTGGCCCGCAAACCAGCCGTGCATCGGTTCATCGCGCGTACGGGTTCCGTCGCGTTTGCGGTAGGGAATGTATTCCAGAATGGCCGGAACCGGCGTTTGATGCGCCTGCTCAGGCAGCCACATCCGTGCGGCCAGACGGGTGCCGTCGGCCAGCGTGATCCAGAAATGTTCGGTAACGACGACGTTGTGCGGGAAGTGGGTTACGGTTTCTTTCATCATATTCCTGTCGAAATTTCATTGCCGCGCGTCTCCAGAACTTCGTCGAGCCAGGAGCTGCGCATTTCAGGGACGGAGGTCAGCAGTTTTTCGGTGTAAGGGTGCATCGGGGCGCTGAAGACTTTGCTCGTCGGGCCTTGCGCGACGATATTGCCCTGATACATGACCGCGACCTGCTGAGCGACGCGTTTGACCGTGCCGAGATCGTGCGTGATGAACAGATAGGAGAGCCCCAGCTGCTCTTGCAGCCGTTTGAGCAGATTCAGCACGCCCTCGGCGACCAGCGGATCAAGCGCGGACGTCGCTTCGTCGCAGATAATCAGATCCGGATTGGCGGCCAGCGCTCGCGCGATGCAGACACGCTGCTTCTGCCCGCCGGAGAGTTCGCCGGGATAGCGGTCGGCCAGCGAGGTCGGCAATTCGGTCAGCTGGAGCAGCTCTTCGACGCGGGCGCGCACCTGCTGGCGGTTGTGGCCGAAATAGAAGGCGATAGGGCGGCCGATGGCTTCCAGAATGGTCTGTCGCGGATTCAGTGCGACGTCCGGCAACTGGTAGATCATCTGGATGCGGCGCAGCGTCTCTTTGTCGCGCTGCTGATAGCGGTGCGCCAGTTTGACGCCGTCAAAGATCGCATCGCCCTCGGTATCGTTCAGCAAACCGCACAGCGCCCGCGCCAGCGTGCTCTTACCGCTGCCGGATTCGCCGATGATCGCCAGCGTTTGCCCTTTGGGCAGCGACAGCGAAACATCGTGCACCACCCGTTTGCCGCTGTATCCGGTGCTAAGGCGATCCAGCGTCAACAGCGCGGAAGCGTCGGACTGTGTTTCTTCGCCCGGCGTCAGCGCGTGCGTGCGTTCGGAAACCAGCTGCTGCGTATAGGTTTCCTTCGGCGTCTGCAAAATGACGTCGGTGTCGCCGCATTCCACGGCGCGTCCCTGACGCAGCACCAGAATGCGGTCGGCGATCTGGGACACCACGGCCAGATCGTGCGTGATGTACAGCGCGGCGGTGTTAAACTCCCGCACCAGTTTGCGCAGCATCACCAGCACTTCGATCTGCGTGGTGACATCCAGCGCGGTGGTGGGTTCGTCCATGATCAGCAGGTCGGGTTTGCAGGACATCGCCATCGCCGCCATCGCGCGTTGCAGCTGTCCGCCGGAGAGCTGATGCGGATAGCGTTTACCGATGTTTTCCGGATCGGGCAGATCCAGCGCGGTGAACAGCGTCGTGGCCCAGGCGTTCGCCTCGCTGCGGTTCATCAGACCGTGTCGCAACGGGCCTTCACATACCTGTTTGCCGATGGTCAGCGCCGGATTGAACGCGGCGGCGGCGCTCTGCGCCACGTAGGCGACGCGGCGGCCGCGGATCGCCTGCTTCTGCGCGTTGGAGAGCGGCACGATATCTTGATCGTCGATGCGGACTTCGCCCGCGCTGATGCGGCAACCCGGACGGGTATAGCCCATCGCGGCCAGCCCGATGGTGGACTTGCCCGCGCCGGATTCGCCGATCAGGCCAAGGACTTCGCCCCGTTGTAGGGTGAGCGAGATGTCCTGCACCAGCGCGCGTCCCTTGTCTTCGGTTTCGATACGCAGGTGACGGATGTTGAGTACAGGTTGATTCATGCTTCATCCCCCAGTGACAGGTTGTTGCGCAGCAGCAGCCAGTCCACGACCAAATTGACGCCGATGGTCAGCAGCGCGATGGCGGCCGCCGGATAGAGCGGCGCCAGCAGCCCGAAGTTGATGGCCTGCGCGTTGTCGCGCACCATGCTTCCCCAGTCGGCGTACGGCGGTTGGATACCAAGGCCAAGGAAGCTGAGGCCGGCGATGAACAGGAACGTGAAGCAGAAACGCATGCCGAATTCGGCCAGCAGCGGCGGAATGGCGTTCGGCAGGATTTCCCGCGTCAGGATCCAGCGCAGGCCTTCGCCGCGCAGCCGGGCCAGTTCCACATATTCCTGACACACGATGTCCTGCGCGACCAGACGCGCCAGCCGGAAGACGCGGGTGGCGTCGAGCAGCGCGATAGTGCCGACCAGCACGGGAATCGACGTGCCCAATACCGAGAGGACAATCAGCGCCAGAATCAGGACCGGAATCGACATCAGGGTATCGACGATACGCGTCAGTACGACGTCGACCCAGCGGCCGTAAATCGCCGCGGTGAAGCCGGTAATGATCCCGATGACGAAGGAGCTGAAGGTGATCACCAGCGCAATGGCGATGGTGGTGCGGGCGCCGAACAGAATGCGGGACAGCATATCGCGCCCCAAACTGTCGGTGCCGAGCAGCGCGTCAGCCGACGGCGCTATCCAGATGTCGCCGACCTGCGCGGTTTCGCTATGCGGAGCCAGCCAGGGCGCGAACAGCGCGCCAATCAGATTGACGGCGATAATCAGCAGCCCGATCCACGCCGAGAGCGGCACTCCGCTCATTTTTGTTATTTTCATGCCTGACTTACCTCGTATGTCGCAGTCGGGGGTTACACCAGATAGCCAGCAGATCGGCGACGGTGTTCAGCAGGATATAAGTGCCGCCGAACAGCAGTCCGCACGCCTGTACGACAGGCAGGTCGCGTTTACTGACCGCATCGACCATCAGCTGTCCAATGCCCGGATAGACAAAGACGACTTCGACCAGGATCACGCCGACGACCAGATACGCGAGGTTGAAGGCCACCACGTTGATGATGGGCGCCAGCGCGTTGGGCAAGGCATGACCCAGCACGATGCGCCAGCGCGGCACGCCTTTCAGCAGCGCGGTTTCGATATAACCGGCTGACATGACCGCGCCCACGGAGGCGCGCGTCATGCGCAGCATGTGCGCCAGCACCACCAGCACTAGCGTGAGCATCGGCAGCGTCGCGTTATACAGCCGCTGCGTCAGCGAGTCGTCCGGGCTGACCATCGCCAGACTGGGGAACCAGGCGAAGTGGATAGCGAAGAAAATCACCAGCAGGTAGCCGACGAAAAATTCCGGGACGGAAATGCTTAGGAGCGTCAGCGAGTTGGCGAGCCGGTCGAACAGCGAACCGCGCCAGATGGCGCAGGCAATGCCGAGCGCCACCGCCAGCGGAATGGCGATCAGCGCGGCATAGGCGGCCAGAAACAGCGTGTTCTCCAGGCGCGGTAGCAGCTCTTCACTGATAGGACGCCCGTTGGCCAGCGAGGTGCCGAGATCGCCGTGCAGCACACCGGTCAGCCAGTGCAGATAGCGGCCGACGGCAGGCTGATCCAGCCCCAGCTGGGTGCGCAGCGCAGCAATGGTTTCCGGGGTACCGTTTTGGCCGAGCAGCGCGCTGGCGATATCGCCGGGCAGCAGCTCGGTGCCGAGAAAGATCAGCATGGAAACCAGCCAGAGCGTCAACAGCCCCAGCAAGAGACGGTGAAGGATATGCTTTTTCATTACGACTCCAGCCAGACGCGCTCCGCCAGACGTCCCCCCATAAAGTTGAACAACGGATGGGGAGTGACGCCGCCCAGTTTTTTGCTGGTCGCATCGAGGTAGTCGCCGAAGAGCGGAATCATCGCGCCGCCGTCGTCGCGTGCGATGCTCTGCAGTTCGCCGTAGATGTCGGCGCGCGCCTTCTCGTCGAGCAGGGAACGGGCCTGCAACAGCAGCGCATCGAAGCGGTCATTTTTCCAATGGGCATCGTTCCACTTGGCGGTGGACTGCCAGGCGGTGGAGAACATCTGGTCGGCGGTCGGTCGACCTCCCCAGTAGCCCATGCTGAACGGGGCTTTCATCCACACGTTCTCCCAGTAGCTGTCGGCGGGCTGGCGTTTGATGGTCACCTGAAGGCCCGACTGGTTGGCCTGTCCCTGGAACAGCGCCGCCGCGTCCAGCGCACCGGCGAAAGCGGCGTCTGAGGAGGATAGCTCCAGCGGGAGCGTAGTCAGCCCGGCCTTTTTCAGGTGGAATTTGGCCTTGTCCGGATCCCACGCGCGCTGCGGCAGGTCGTGGTTGAAGAAGCGATCGGTTTTCGGAATCGGATGGTCATTGCCGAGGCTGCCGTAGCCGCGCAGCACAGTGGCCAGAATTTTTTCACGGTCGATGCCGTACTTGATCGCGAGGCGCACGTCGTTGTTGTTAAACGGCGCGGCGCGGCAGTCCATCAGGAACGTGAAGTGCTGACCGCCGGAAGATCGAATGATATTTAGCAGCGGGCTGCGCTTCAGGAAATCGACGGTTTTGAAATCGACGCGGTTGATGGCATGCACCTGCCCGGAAATCAGCGCATTGGTGCGGGCGGTCGGATCGTTGATGACCAGCACTTCCACGGCGTCGACGAACGCGCGGTTCGGCTTCCAGTAGTTCGGGTTGCGTTTGAAACGAGAGCGAACGCCTGGCTGATAGTAGTCGAACGTGAATCCGCCGGTGCCGATAGGGTGTGACCAGTCGGTAAAGCCGTTCGGCACCACCAGCAGGTGATAGTCCGCCAGCAGATACGGCAGATCCGCGTTGCCGCTGTCGAGCGTAATGGCAATCTCGTCAGGGGCGGTGCGGGAGAGTTTCGTGATGCTGGAGAGCTGGGAGCGAATCGCGCTGCGAGACTTTTCGCCGCGGTGCAGATTGATGGAGTAGATGATGTCATCCGCATCCAGCGTTTTGCCGTTGTGGAAGGTAACGCCCTGACGCACCTTGAAGCGCCACTCTTTGGCACCCGGTTCGACCTGCCAGCTTTCTAGCAGCTCCGGCGTGGCCTGATTATTTTCATCGATCTCGACCAGACCGTTCATCAGCATGTAGGCCTGATTGAGCGGCACCCAGTCGCTGAACAGTGTGGGATCGAGCGTATCGCTGGTGTTCCCGCCAGACATACCCAGTTTGAGCGTGCCGCCCCGCCTCGGTACGGCTTGCGCAGCAGAACTACTCAAAGGAAATGAAGAAAGTACACTACTCGCTCCAAGGAGTGCGGCAGTATTGAGAAACGACCGGCGGCTGAACTGAGCCTGCCCGAGCAATTTCTGTAAGTCCGAATGCTCTTTTTTCATTTATTTCTCCCCATGGTGTTGGTTTCATTTGCGTATTGAACACTCGTCGAGGAGTGAAATAGGTCAGTGACCCGTCATCTTACCGATATTTTATATGTTCTGTTTTCCCAATCCATTTATGCCAAAACGCGGCTCAGGATACTGCAAAAGGGGCCGTTTTTCTAATCTTCGACGCCCGGAAAGAAATGTGGGCGAGGAAAAACAGGATGTCACCTCGTGAATTATCGCTGTCACCGGCGCTATTTTCCTATAGCGGAAGGGACGGGGTTAATAGGTGTTTGGCATGATGAATTCTCAGGTTTGTGACCGCATTTCGATGAGGAATGGGCGGGCTAAAAATATCGATGTGGGTCAGTGATACGGTGCTGATGTTTATTCTGTTAAGTCGGGGTGATGCCTCGGGAATAACGACGTAAAGCCCCCGATATGGCGGCGGTAAATAGGTAGGTGTTGAGATGAAAAAATAACGGAAAACCCGGCGGCTTCATTTGGCGTATTTTTAAAAAAGTCCAATGGCATTCATTTATCTGTAATTGAACGGTTTTTTTTTTATGACTTTTAGGGCGGAAAGGGTAAATAAATAGACGATCATTCCTCTTTATTCTTTATTTCATGAGGGAGGAATCAGGTTATTGAAAGATGAAAAAATGAAATTGTGTTGTCCCGTCCTCCATCGTTGAAATAGGTCTGTTTCGAGAAGGGATTGGGGTAGGTATTGTTTCCATTTTGTCCGAAAAAATTGGAGGTATTGACGTTACTCATCCGCCGTTAAATATTTTGATGAAGGTGATGTTTTAATCGGTCGCCGCTAGCTCGGTATCGCCGGTGATTTGAAAGCGCACGCACGGCGTCACCTTCATGAATTAAGCAGGGTATCCCTCTACAGAAAAACACTCCTCACGTTTTCTTATATTTAAAGCCGATTGTAGCGTAGCGATTTTTCAGCGCGGTATTTATCGCTTAATTGGAAGAATAAATAGGTGTTTCTGAGTGAGAAAACACGATATGGCTTCCGTCTTTCACTACCGTGACAAAGCGAGGCGGACAGGACGGTTTAATAAAATACCCTTGGGGGGTATCATAAAGCGATGGCTGCGCGTATGTTGTTAGGCAGGTTTTCAACGGTTGCGCGTCAACAGTGCCCCGGTTCCCACGATGTTTTGGGCATGCCGGCTACCCGCGCGATAACCCCCTTGTCTGCAACCAGATTAGGACAGCCCTTTATGAGCCAATCCCAGCCTTTTCATCTTGCCGTCACCGGCATGTCCTGCGCCGCGTGCGCCAGCCGTATTGAACGTGTCCTCAACCGCCTGGATGGCGTCTCCGCCAGCGTGAACTTCGCCAGCGAGAAAGCGGTGGTGCGTCTCGATGATGCGCGCAGTTCGTCCAGCGACGTGATCGCCGCGATCCGCAAAGCCGGGTTCGACGTGGCGGATCAGCGGGTAGCGTTGGCCGTCGACGGCATGAGCTGCGTCGCCTGCGCGGCACGTATCGAAAAGGTGCTGAATAAGGTGGACGGGGTGACGGCGACGGTCAATTTCGCCGCCGGTCGGGCGCAGGTCAGCGTGACCCCCGGTAGTGCTACGCCGGAATCACTGATAGCGCGTATCGAACGCGCCGGGTTTACGGCGCGTCAGGTGACGGCGGGCGATCGGGAGGCCGAGCGTCAGCGGCGCGAGCGGGCTTGGACAAAAGATCGCAATGCGTTGGTGGTGGCTGCCGTACTGTCGTTTCCGCTGCTGTTTGAAATGGTCGCGATGTTTTTCGGGCAGGCACACTGGCTGCCGGGGTGGTTCCAATGGTTGCTGGCGACGCCGGTGCAGTTCTGGTGCGGCCGTCACTTTTATCACCGGGCCTGGAGCGCGTTGCGCAGCGGAACGGCCAATATGGATGTGCTGGTGACGTTGGGAACCAGTGTCGCTTACACGTTAAGTCTGGTGACGCTCCTGACCTCGGAACACGGCGATCTTTACTTTGAGGCCAGCGCCGCCATCATCACGCTGGTCCTGCTCGGCAAGCTGTTGGAGAGCAGAGCCAAGTCCAAAACCGGTGACGCCATTGAGGGGCTGTTACGCCTTCAGCCACAGATAGCGCACGTCGACGTTGACGGCGAATGGCAGGACCGTGATGTGGCATCGCTGCGCAGTGGCGATGTGTTTCTGGTCAGACCGGGCGAGAGTGTGCCCGTTGACGGCGTGGTCATCGACGGATTGTCCGAGGTCAACGAGGCGATGTTGACGGGCGAAAGTCAGCTCGTGGTGAAGCAAGCCGATGCGCAGGTTTACGCGGCGACGCAGAATCATAGCGGCGCCCTGCGAGTGCGTGCGACCAGCGTCGGCAGTGATACCGCGCTGTCGCGTATCGTCCGGCTGGTCGAAGAGGCTCAGGGCTCTAAAGCCAGCGTGCAGCGGCTGGCTGACCGGATTTCCGCGATTTTTGTCCCCGTCGTGATCACGATTGCCGTGCTGACCTTTGTGATCAGCGGGTGGGTGACCGGACAGTGGGAGGCAAGCTTGGTCAACGCCATCGCCGTGCTGGTGATCGCCTGTCCGTGCGCGTTGGGACTGGCGACGCCGACCGCGATGATGGTCGGAACCGGGCAGGGCGCGCGGGCGGGAATCCTGTTTCGCAACGCGAGCGCGCTGGAAAACGCTCAGCAGTTGCAGGTTTTGGTGATCGATAAAACCGGGACGCTGACTGAAGGACACCCTTCCGTGGTCAACGTGCTGCCGGCTGATGGTATGTCGAAGGAGGCGCTGCTGAGTCTGGCGATGGGCCTGGAGCAGAACTCCGAACATCCGCTGGGACAGGCGCTGGTGAAGTATGCGCAGCAGGCCGGGGCGACTGCGGCGGAAGTACACGGATTTAACGCTATCGTGGGGCGCGGCATCAGTGCGCAAGAGGGCGACAGCACAGTGATTCTTGGCTCGCCTACCTTCCTGACGTCGCGCGGCGTGGCTTTTGATACCGCGCTCCCCGCGATGCAAGAGCAAAAGGGGTTGACGGTGGTGGGGCTGGCGCGAGATGACCAACTGCTCGGCTATGTTTGTTTCGAGGATCGGCTGCGTGACGATGCCGTGGCGACGGTGGAAACGCTGCATCGACAGGGGATCCGCGTTGTCATGCTGACCGGCGATAACGCACGGGCGGCGGAGCGGGTAGCCGAGCGAGCCGGGATCCGTCAGTTTATCGCCGAAGTGTTGCCTGAGCAGAAAGCGGAGCAGATCGCTCGCCTACAGGCGGAGGGATACTGTGTCGGCATGGTGGGCGACGGCATCAACGATGCGCCCGCGCTGGCGGTGGCCGACATAGGATTCGCGGTCGGCGCCGGTTCGAATATCGCGCTGGATACGGCGGACGTGGTGCTGATGCAAAACCGTCTCGGCGGATTGCCCGACGCCATTAGCCTGTCGCGCGCGACGCTGAATAAGGTCAGGCAGAACTTGTTCTTCGCCTTTTTCTATAATGTGCTGGGGATCCCGCTGGCCGCATACGGCCTGCTCAATCCGGTGATTGCCGGCAGCGCGATGGCGCTGAGTTCTGTCTCCGTCTTGAGTAATTCACTGTGGTTACGCCGCTGGAAGCCGCGCCGCAAGGGATAAGTGTTTCTCGTGGGTTTAAACAAACGTTCAGAACAGAGGAGTGTGATGATGTCTCATACAGCATTAACGGTTTCGGGGATGGTGTGCGGCGGGTGCGTCAGTAAAGTGACTCAGGCTTTGCAGTCATTGGAAGGGGTGAGTCAGGTTAACGTGACGCTGGAGAGTGGCCTGGTTGACGTGGCGTATGCGGAAACCGACACCGCCAACCCAGACGCGTTCCGCAACGCCATTGAAGAGATGGGTTTCGATGTTGCCGGCTAAGTGCGACGCGTGCCTTGACGCCAGCGCGGGCGAGGCTGACGCGAAGCAGGTGGTACAGCCGCGCAAAAAAGCGTTGTTGAACCGTCTGAAACGGATCAATGGGCAGGTCAACGGTATCACGCAGATGGTGGAGCAAGACCGATATTGCGTGGATATTCTCAATCAGATTACCGCCGTGCGCTCTGCGTTGAGTGCCGTCGCCAACCAGATGCTGGCCGATCATGCCAACGGCTGCGTCCGCAAAGCGGTGCTGACTGACGGCGGCGAGGATGCCATTGCGGAACTGTTGCAGGTGATTCAGCGTATGCGTTAACGGTAAAAGCGTGTCGGCTGTGCCGATAACGCTTTTACCGAAGGCATTTCCGTCTGCCTGTTTTAACCGTCACCCGTATAGACGCGGCGTGCGGTATTTCGCTCGCTGAAAACTCGAGGGATAAGGGAATCTGCGTGTATTGAAAGAGGGGCTATCGGCAGGATAGGCAATATGAGAAGAACAATTATAAATCCAGCAATTCATCAGCCCAGAGGGTGGCTTCGGCGATCAGGTTCAGCATCTGCTCTTCATTAATGTCCAACATCTCCATGTAGGTGTTCACCTGCTCCCAGTTCTGCTTCTCGTAATAAGCAATGATGCTTAAATAGCGCGCTAACTCCCCGGCGTTGTCCATCAGTGCGCGTTTGATATGCGATGACACGGGGATTTGCTCCAGCAAAAGGTCCATCGGAGAATCCAGAATGGCGTCCAGCATGGAAAAAAGGCCGCACAAAAAGGCCTCGAACGGATCTTCGCGGCCGTGCAGACGGATCGACAACAGCTCACAGAATTTCCCCCGGATCAGACTCATACGATAAAGCTCGCAGGATTTATCCTTGCTCCCCATCGTAATGCTGATCAACGAAATAAAACGCCGTAATTCCCGTTGTCCAAGAAATATCGCGATACTGCGAAACGACATGGAGGTCGTGATGGCTGACAGGTTGGCCTTGTAGCGGAAATTGTTGAAGTACCGCATCAGTTTGTAGGCCAGCGATAAGTCGCTGTTGATCAGGCGCTCAATTCGGTCGTAGTTAAGCTCCCGCTCGTTGGCTTCCTTGAGCAGTTGAATGGCATTTTTATGATCGTTGGAAAGCCGTTTGGCTTTGAACATCTGCGGGTGGCTGAAGAAGTAGCCCTGAAACAGCGTAAATCCCATCGCCTTGACGCGCAGGAACTGCTCGTTGGTCTCGACTTTTTCAGCCAGATAGCTGAGGTGCTTGTGCCGCAGCGTGCTGATATAGCGTCCGATCTCTTCAAAGGTTGACTGCTGCAAGTCGAACTTGAGGATATCCACGTAGGGCAGAAAGCGATCCCAGCTGGGGTCCATACTGAAATCATCCAGCGCCAGCGTGAAGCCTTTTCTCTTTAGCCTTTTAACGGCCGAAAACAGCTCTTCATCCGGCGTGGAGTTTTCGAGTATTTCAATCACGACTTTGTCCGCCGGTAATATTTCCGCCTGACCATCGATAAGCAGCTGATAGGGAAAATTAATATAGCTGGGGTGATCACTGGTCAATTTATTCAATGGGGTGGTGAGAAATTGTTCTGATATTAGCTGGGCGGTGGCATATTCCGGGCTGACGTCAGGAAATTTGTTGGTAATACCTTGGCGAAATAAAAGCTCATAAGCTACGGGTTGTAAGCGCTGATCTAAAATGGGTTGCCGTGCAACGAACGAATACATAAGAAACCTCCAGACTGAAAAAGGTAAAAAGAGGTAACTGGATCCTTATTAACAAATTATTCCCTGTAATATTATTTTGTCCCTATATAGCCGGAGGGGCAGTACCATCTTCCTTCAACAATTCTAACAGTGTTTTGATTTTTTTCTGGCGGATGCCCCTGTTTTCAATCGACTATCCTTGACGGTTTCTCACCAGGAGCGGCCGCCAGCATGGCCTCAGCCCTTGGCGGATGGGGACATGCCGCGCTACCCGATTGATTCCAGAAGGATTTAACAGACTAATAAATTTTTTTTAAGAAACGGCCGCAAAGGTGTCTTAAGGTGATGTCTATGGGTGTGATTGATAATGACGTCATTCCACGCTGATGGAATCCCCGTCGCAGGGGCATTTATCCCTGAAGAATAATTTATTGTCTAAAGGATAAAAAAGACGGCTATTGTTAGCATATAGTTTTCATTTCTACAGCCGATAACAGGCAAGAGTAAGTTGAATAACATGACTGAGTGCACACGGCTTTGGGCGGATGTCGTTGATTAACGCGCTTATTGACTCGTTACGACGGCCGGCCAGACATTAATGAAGTATTCGTATTATTGAGGACTGCATGGATAATTTTCAGAAAGATATCGATGAGAGGACCAACCTCACATCCGCCAACAAATTTGAACTTCTCTTGTTCAGATTGGGAGGCTCCGAGCTGCAGGGGGGCGATTCCGAGCTGTTCGGCATCAATGTCTTCAAGCTGCGTGAAATTGTTCCCATGCCGTCGTTGACTAAAGCTGTGGGTATGAAGCCGCCGATGATGGGGATGGTCAATATCCGTGGACAGGTTATCCCCGTGATCGATCTCCCTGCGGTGGCGGGATGTAAGCCGGAAACCGGGCTGAATATTTTGCTGGTGACGGAGTACGCGCGCAGCACCCAGGCGTTTGCGGTGGAGTCCGTTGACGATATCGTCCGTCTGGACTGGAGCCAGGTGCTGACCGCTGAGGCGGGCGTCGGCAGCAGCTACATCACCAGTATTGCACGGTTGGATAGCGATAAAGAGAGTAACAATCTGGCGCTGGTGCTGGACGTCGAGCAGATCCTGCACGACATGATCCCGGTTGACCGCGATATTCATATCAACGATATGGAAAACAAAGCGTTCCCGATCAAACCCGGTTCGGTGGCGATTGTCGCCGAAGACTCCAAGGTGGCGCGTTCGCTGCTGGAGCAGGGGCTGGAACTGATGCAGATCCCGGGTCAAATGCACGTCACGGGTCAGGAAGCGTGGAATAAAATCCAGCAGATGGCGAAACAGGCGCAGGCAGAAAACGTGCCTATCTCCGATAAGATCGCGTTCGTGCTGACCGACCTGGAAATGCCGGAGATGGACGGTTTCACGCTAACGCGTCATATCAAGGGTGACCCGTACCTGAAGCATATTCCGGTGATCATCCACTCCTCGCTCTCGGGGAGCGCCAACGAAGATCACGTACGCAAAGTGGGCGCCGACGCTTATGTCGCGAAGTTCGAAATCAACGAACTGGCGGCTGCGGTTCAGAGCGTGCTGGTGAAGTAAACGCCGAGCGCGACCTGCAAAACTCCACCGACATCACGCTTGCGATGTCGGCGGAGACATCATCTACCCCGACGTCCTATGCCCCACATTCCGCCCTTCGCGTTGACAACGTTTAATCCCATCACTTACGCCCGTTGAACGCGGTGCCTCTCACGACGTTTATTCATTCACGACCGAGTGGGCGTGGACTAACCGACGCCGTCTTAGATTCAGTATCAATGCCACCAGGCTGAAGCCCATCGATGCCGAGAGGGCAAGATAAGCGCCTTCGCCGGCGGACAGAGAGAAGCACAGCCCGGCCAACGCGGCGCCCCATGCTTGTCCATTCACGCGGGCGGCTGCCTGCATCCCGCCCGCGGCTCCGCTGCGGCTGCGCGGTGGAGCTGAAAGCATGTCGCGGCTGTTCGGCGACTGGAAAAAACCAAACCCGACACCGGCTAAAAATAACCCGCAAAGCAGCCAGATATCCGTGGTGCCGTGCGGCAACGCCATAATCATTACCAGCCCGATAATCTGCAGGCCGGCGCCGATGGCGCACAGACTCCCCGCCTGAACCCGGTCAACGAACGAAGACAAACCGAGATTCGCCAGCGATGATCCGACAGGCCAGGCTGTCATCAGGAGACCGGTCTGCACGATAGTTCGACCGAGCGAATGCTGCATATAAAAGGGCAGGGCGACAAACGCGCACATTTGCGCCGCAAACATGCAAAACGACGCGGCGATCGCCCAGCGAAAGCGCGGGATTTTGAACAGATCGAGCGGAAGCAAGGGCGACTCGTCGCCGAGGCAGCGTTTTACCAACCGCCAGAGACATATCGCGGCGGATAGAATCAGCGTTAAGGCCAGCGCGGGGGACTCATTAAGCTCATTGAGACCGATCACGCCGAGGCTCATACCCAACGCATTGAGCACGATGGCCTGCAGATCGAACTTGCGCGGTTGACGCGGCGTCATGGGCAGCGCGCGGGCGCAGATCAGCGCTAACACCCCGATGGGGAAGTTAATTACAAACAGCCATTCCCAGGGGGCGACGGAGAGCACCGCAGCGCATATGGAAGGCCCGGCGGCAGAGGACGCGGTCACGACAAACGCATTGCGCGCTAGCCCCCGGCCGAACGTTTTCGCCGGGTAGGTATGACGCAACAGCGCTGACGTACAGCACATGATGGCTGCCGCTCCTACGCCCTGAATGATGCGCGCGGCGATCAGGCCGGACATGGAGTCGGCCAGCGCGCAGCCTAATGATGACAAGGTAAATACTACCACGCCCGCGCTGAACACTTTTCGGTAGCTTATGAATTCGCCCAGCGCGGCCATCGGCAGCAGCGTGGCGATGATGGCGAGCTGATAGCCATTGACGACCCACACTGAGGTCTGCGCGCTGGCATTCAATGAGTGTGCGATGGTAGGGAGCGCGACATTCGCTAACGTGCCATCAAGCACGCTCAGTACCACCGCCAGAGAGACGGACAGGATCGCCCACATCCGCCGTGAACCGGGAATGCCCTCTTCCTGAGAGGGGATGGACGTCTGTGCAGGGGACGAAGGTTTCATTGTTACAAACATCTCCAGGCCGCAGTCCTGAAGACGAGAACGGCACTTTTCTGATAAGTCTGCTTAATCGATATGAGCGTTAACTGTCTAAAAATAAAAGGAAAGCGCTGAGCTTCCCTATGGACTCATTATGGTATCTATCCTGAAAAGAGATCAACTGACCTGATTTTTTTTAGCGTAAAAATTCATGTTATCGGCGCTAATGCATTGATCGGGGAGGTAATGCGTTTTCCGCGTTCTAAGGTCTGTCGCGCCGCCCCTTATCCTGACGGCGCTTTTTGGGAGCGTGAAAATCTCGTTTATTGCGCGGTTTTATCAACAACAAAGTCTGACGTTGTCAGGCCAACGCTTTGCGCACTGATCATCACAAAAGCGACGCGGCCATATTCGGCGGCTTTGTCGGCGTATATACGCAAGTGGGGCAGCGAGGGACGTTTTTGCCGTCTCTTCCAGCCGGGATTTTAAGGTAGTGTCATCTACGGGCTGTTTATCCCGAGCGACACAGCCGTCGGCGAGCACCGAAATATCGATGGCCTGTGGGTCTTTATCCATTACGCTGGCATTCGCTTTAGGTAGATTGACTTTTACCGCATGGTTTATCACCGGCAGGCTCATCATAAAGACAATCAACAGCACCAGCATGACGTCAATAAAAGGCATCATATTGATATCGTTGGCCCGTGCGAAATGGCTGAACGCGATCGGCGGATGCTGAATCCGCGGTGCGTAGTTCGGTGACATCGGTGCTGGTAATACGTGAACGGGTAAGATAACAGGCGTACAGGTCATGGGTAAAACGAGCGATGGCAGGGTGCGGTTGCGGCATGAGTCCGGCCGAAGAGAGTTATGACTTTTTTGATATAACCATTTTTAAAAAATTATCTCGCAGAATATCTTGAATATGAGGGTTCCACGCAATTCCAATATTCCACATAATATTTTTACCCATGGGTTTAATAAGAGAAACCCCGGTAGGCAGAAAATGGCTCACGCCTGCGGGTAATAATGCAATGCCGTTTCCCTCAGCGACTAATGCTAATAAGGTGTGGATATCATCTGCTGCGGACGCGGGTTTACCAGTGAGAGCGTTTTCTTTGAGGAATTGCTCTACCTGTTCTGCCAGACCACGTCCACGTTGGGGCGTGATTTGTAAGAGTGGGTATTTATTGAGTATTGGCTGGATGTTTGCAGGATCGGCATGAACCCCCTGAGGGAGGGCCAAGACGAGAGTTTCTTCCATAATTGCCTGAAACTTAAGTTGATCTGTGCAGGGTAACCGTGTAAATCCAGCCGAAAGGGTGCCCTCTAATAGCCTATGGCATTGTACGTTTGATGGGATATCGTTGAGCGATATTTCTACATCGGGGTATTGTTCCCGAAAAAGATTGACCCATCTTGGCGCTATTTGAAACGAGGATATTCCAAATCCCAGCGTTAATTCACCCACCGCCCCTCTCTGTATGCGCCGTGTATATTCCGTGAAAACATCATAATGCTTCAACAATTCTTGACTCTTGGAATAGAGCATCGCGCCACACAGGGTAAGTTTTGTACCATGACGACCTCGATTAAAAAGCGTCATCCCCGTCAGATTTTCGAGTGACTGAATCTGTTTAGTTAATGCAGGTTGGGTCATGCACAGGGCTTCTGCGGCCTCATGGTAACTTCCTAGTTCAGCCAGAGTAGCAAATGCTCGTAGCAGCTTCAGATTCATACCCATTCCAGTTGTTTATCTAATATGGAAAAAACGGAATTATACAAACTATACCCGCATAGCTCAGATTGTCATTAGTTTTCAAATTGGGCGGTTATGTGAATGTCGAATTAAGAATATCGTTATGAAACAGATGAATAATTATATTTTTTACATGCATTAAATGCGCTTGCAGGGGTTATTACAGATTCAATACATTCACTGCTGACAATACTGATGTGCTAGCGAGGCTTAATTATCACTACTTGAATTCATAATGATTTTTCATGTTTTTTCAATGTGTAAGGATTCACTATGCCAAACGTCGCTGTTCTCACTAATGATCTTCAATACGAGTTCACATACAAAATAACGACAGATCAACAGGAGTTGAGGGAAAAACTGACCAAATTTAATGAGTTTCTTGATGGTGTCAGAAGCGCGGGGCACGCCATCATTCATTTACAGCTGATCCATGACCCCGATGATCCGGCAGTCCAACGCCGATATCGCAATCGCGCGGCAGGCATTCCGGCTATTGCCGGCACACCTGGTAATACCATCATTGATGCCATCCATCATCCATCGGACGTCATCGTTATCAAAGGGCGAGATAGTGGGTTTTTCGAGACAGAATTAGATAAAACGCTGCAAGCGCTGGATGTCAAAACAGTCGTCGTGACTGGATTACAGACGCATGTGTGTGTTCAGACGACGGCCGCAGATGCTTTCTTCCGGGGTTACAATGTTTGGGTTCCCGACGATTGCGTTTTTGCGCCTTCCGCAGAGGATACCGATCGAGCGCTGCAATGGCTTGCGGGCTATTGCGCCACCGTCGCACCGTCAGTTGAAATCTTATCGCTGCTTAACAGCATTGGCGACCTGCCTGAACGCGGTGAAAGGAAACCAGCATGAGCATACCTGATTCTCACTATGATAATGAGCTTGGTCCGGACTTGTTCGCGCCTGCGGGAGAAACCGTGATTTTGGACCATGGGACGGGGGCAAAATTAAGCCGGGAACTGGTCGAACGTATTTCCGCCACGTTGGAGGAGACTTACCTCGGGAAAATGGAAGATAGTGCGTTACTGGAACTCCCTTCCCATTGTATCGCGTTGACTACCGACTCTTTCGTGGTGACTCCGCTTATATTTGGCAATGGCGATATTGGTAAAATTGCCGTGTGCGGCACCGTTAACGACCTCGCGGTAAGCGGTGCCCGTCCACTGTATCTCACGCTTAGCCTCATCATTGAAGAGGGGATGCCGATGGCAGATTTACTGCATATCATCGCCTCCGTGCGTGACACCGCGCGGGCGGCGGGCGTGAAGATCGTTGCCGGAGACACGAAGGTTGTTGGTAAAGGTGAGGCCGATCAGCTCTTCATCAATACGGCAGGAGTAGGGGTGTTGGAACGACCTCCAGTCTCTGTACAAAACGTCAGGCCAGGTCAGAAAATTATCCTCAGCGGTTATATAGGGAATCATTCCATTCACCTTTTATCCATTAGAGAAGGTCTAGGGTTTGAACGTCATGTCTTGAGTGATTGCGCGCCGCTCAATCACATGATCGAAAGCGTTTTACGCGATATCCCGGCGGGGAAAATCGCCTCTATGCGAGACGTCACTCGCGGGGGGCTTTCGGCGGTCTTGCATGAACATGCCCGGACTGCGTCATGCTCAATCTTTTTTGATCAACAAGCACTACCGATCTTACCGGAAACAGCGATGGCAGCTGATATGTTAGGCGTGGATGTCATCAACCTGGCTAATGAAGCTGTCTCTGCCTGTTTGTTGAACCGGATGTCGTTGAAGAGGTGCTTGCGCGACTTCATGATCATCCTTTGGGTAGAAATGCAGCGCTGATTGGGGAAGTTAGGGCGGGTTCTCAGCCTGAGGTGTTTAAGGTCGAACCAGATGGCTCTCAGACGATGATTGAGGAACTTTATGGTGCGGAACTCCCCAGACTTTGCTGAGTCATCAGAAGAGGGCGATACCTGCAGATATCGCGTCTGCGGAATTGTTCAGGGGGTCGGTTTCAGACCCTTCGTCCATCGCTTAGCGCGACGTTATGGGGCCACCGGCTGGGTGCTCAATGATTCTGAAGGCGTTTTGCTGGAACTGCAGGCCCCTTCCGACATCATTGCTAAAATCATTAACGAACTCATGTCACAGCTACCACCTTTGGCACGTATTACGACTTTACGGCAAGTGGCATTGGATGCGCCGGCCCCCCGTTACTCAGGCTTTGATATTAGGAAAAGCCAAGATTTAGCCTATATGGACACGATTATTCCTCCAGATGCGAACGTCTGTGACGACTGCTTACGGGAGATGAGAGATCCAGGCAATCATCGTTACCGTTACGCTTTCATCAACTGCACCAATTGTGGTCCTCGTTACTCTATTATTTTAGGCATGCCGTACGATCGGATACAAAGTACGATGCGCTCGTTTGTCATGTGCTCTCAATGTGACCATGAATACCATGACATTGAAGATCGTCGATACCATGCACAGCCCAATGCCTGTCCTGTCTGCGGTCCACAATTACAGCTCACAGACTGTCACGGTAAGACAATAAAAGAAGCGGATGACATAATACGTTTCACTATCTCTAAACTGGTAGAGGGCGCTATTGTCGCGATCAAAAGCTTGGCGGCTTTCATTTAGTCGTGGATGCCAACAATACCGATGCGGTTAAAGAACTACGCCGACGCAAACATCGGGGGGCAAAACCATTCGCGGTGATGGTCGCCGATAGCAGCCGTGCAGCGCGGTGGACATGGGTGAGTCCCGAAGATGAGGCACTGCTTGAGAGTGAAGCACGTCCTATTGTATTGCTACCTAAGCGATCCGAGACGTTGCCAGAAGCTGTCGCGCCGAAAAATCCCAATCTGGGCGTGATGCTTCCCTCGACGCCTCTACAGCATATGCTGCTTGAAGATCCCAGACTTTCTGTCGTTGTCATGACCAGCGGCAATCTCTCCGGCCATCCGATTGTCATTGATAACCATACGGCAATCGAACAATTAGGCGCTATTGCCGATTATTTTGTGTTAAATAATCGGGATATTCGTACTCGTGTCGATGACTCTGTCGTACGTGTGATCAAACGAGCACACTCACCTGAGACAGAGATCTCTTTTTTGCGCCGATCGCGTGGCTATGCGCCTTATCCTATCCATTTGCCCTATTCAGTCGGAAATGTCGTGGCCTTAGGCGCAGAGTTGAAAACGACGGTAAGCATTGGAAAAGGCAAACAGGTTTTCATCAGCCAGCACATTGGTGACTTGAAAAACGAGACGACTTTCACATCACATGGCGATTGCGCCAGACACTTGCAAGGGTTGCTGGCGGTACAAGCCGACGTTTTAGCGTGTGACATGCATCCGGCCTTTCGCTCCACGCGAAATGCGCTCGGGCAATCAGATATTCAAGTAGTCCAAGTCCAACATCACCACGCTCACATGGCATCGTGCATGGCTGAGAATGGACTTTCTGGGAAGACGATGGGTGTGATTTTTGATGGCACAGGGTATGGCCTGATGGGACGATCTGGGGCGGCGAGTTTTTATTTGGAGATTTTGACGAGTTCGAACGCGTCGCCCATTTACGCCCAATGCTATTACTTGGCGGTGATAAAGCGGTTAAGGAACCTCTCCGGGTGGCAATAGCATTACTGGTTGATACATTCGGTGAAAAAGTAGAAAACGTTATGGATTTGCCCGTTATTCGAGACTTGCCCGAACAACGGCGGGACGTGTTTACCAAAATGGCGGCAAGAAATATTAATACGACTAAAACGACCAGCATGGGGCGCCTTTTTGATGGAATATCTGCTCTTATCGGTATTTGTACTGAGGTTGAATATGAGGCTCAGGCCGCCATTGAAATGGAAGCCCTTTTATTACGTGATTTCCACATGGTTAAACCGCTCGACTATGGCATAGAGGAAAATAAAGAGGGGAGGCTGGAGGTCGATTTCCGCCCTATGATTACAGAGCTGGTTCAGCTAATCAGAGCGGGTATCGTCGATGCTGCCGAGCTGAGTAGACGTTTTCATTCAACCGTCGTAGATATTATTAGTGAAGTTTGTTTACGCATGACCAAACGGCATGGAGTGAATAATATTGTGTTAAGTGGTGGTGTTTTTTGTAATGAGTTTATTTTAATCAATACGCTTCACTCTCTTGAGTCTCAAGACCTTAAACCTTATTTCCATAAATTAGTCCCGACTAACGACGGTGGTATATCACTGGGTCAGGTTGTGGTTGCCGCAAATAAAATTAAAAAAGAAAAATTAACTGAGAGAGATAAAACATGAATGCATCACTGGAAAGTTTTTCTGCGGTCTTGTTTGATATGGACGGTGTGCTCATCGATTCCAGGACGGTTATTGAAAGGGCATGGTGTGAGGCTGCGCAGATGTATGGCCGTCGAATTAGTGACGAAGATATGCAAAAACATATACATGGACATCCCGGGCCATACACCATCAAAACGCTATTTAACGATCTTCCGATATCCGACCAAAAGCGGGTTCAAGAACATATCATTCATGTCGAAAATACGGCGGATTGCGATCCTATTCCTGGCGTGGAAAAACTTATCGCCTCTTTGGGTGAAGCAGGTATTTCTGTAGGTATCGTCACAAGTGGCTGGCGACAAAAGATTGATCGTGTCATCGCGTTACTTCATGCTGAGCAATACATCTCGGTCATTATTGAAAGAGACGACGTGACCCGGGGGAAACCCTATCCTGACCCTTATCTTCTGGCTGCGCAGCGGGTGGGAATCCCTTCAAGTAAAACGGTGGTCTTCGAGGATGCAAAGAGCGGCGTGACTTCGGCTGTCGCAGCCGGTGCCTTTTGCGTTGGGGTGGGTGATGAAGATTTACTGCCATTAGGCGCCAAAGTGATGATCCCCGATTTCCGAGACGTAACAGTATCAAGCAACACGACAGACAGCGCGATACTTTCATTTTGTTTCAATCACCAGGTTTTGATGGAACGCTTACCCTCCTAGCGTCATGGGCTACCAGCAGAACAGGAATATAACTGATGGAGCTGGCACAAAAGTCTCGATGGGCTATTGCTGTACTCTTTTTTGTTAATGGTTTTGTACAAGGGGGATGGGCCGTACAAATAACACAGCTTGTTCCCCGTTTTGGCGTGGATGACAAGACAATCGGTCATCTCATTTTGATATTCGGTCTTGGCGCGTTATTGCTGATGCCACTGTCGGGTATTTTGATGGCGAAAATAGGTTCGCAACGCGTTGTCCAACTATTTTCTATTGCGACTTCTGTCGCATTGATCCCTTTGGGACTGGTCAAAAATATACCTCATTAGTCGTTGCGTTGTTTACTCTCGGGGCCATGATCGGCTCAATGAATGTTGCCATGAATGCCAATGCCGTGGCAGTCGAAAAAAAACTCTCTAAGGCAATATTATCCTTCTCGCATTGTTCATGGAGTATAGGTCTGTTTGTCTCGGGTTCTATTGGCGGCTATTCCGTCAAGCATTTTGGATATTTAGGCCATATTTTACTGATGAGTGTGGCAGCAATTTTACTCGTCAGTATGACATTGCCTTTTGTCATGAAAGATAAGCCTGAACCAAAAGAAAATATCAAACAACCCATGCGGTTGCCTCGTTCAGCCAAAATTTATTTTATTGGCGTGATGGCCCTTTTTGGAATGATCCCAGAATGTGCAGTTGTGGATTGGTCTTCACGCTATCTTATAAAAGATCTTCGTGCCGATATTGAGATAGCCAGTCTTGCCTTTGCCTTATTTGCATGTGGCATGTCAGTGCTTCGCTTAATAGGGGATCATATTCGTGACCGCTATGGCGCAGTCTGGATCATACGCGCATCGAGTATTTTGGCGGCCGTGGGCGTTCTAATCGCTGCATTGGCGATCACACCTTGGATGGCAATTTTCGGCTTCGCACTCGCGGGAATAGGTATCGCCAATATTGTACCGATCGCATTTTCTGCAGCAGGGAATCAACCGGGAGTTCTCGCCAGTACGGGAATGAGCATCGCGACGACGATTGGCTATTTAGGGACGTTGATGGCTCCGGCGCCGATCGGGTACCTTGCGGAATATATCGGCTTCTCTGCCGTGTATGTGTTAATGGCATTGATGTTGGGTAGCATTTTTTTGATGGCGCCAATAGTAGGGAGAGTCGGGGCTAATAAAATATAAATTTTTATCAGACAGAGTTAACGATATCGTCATTATCCCCTTGCTCTCGATTTAATAACGCTGAGTCACCTAAAGACCTATTGATTAAGAGTTAATAGCTCTACCGACTGAGTTGACGATCCGCTCGGGTACTCGCTAAAAGTTTTTACTCGTCATCGGAGCACAATTGCTGAGTGGCAGAGGCCGATTCGGCATTGACGTGGCCCTCTACACCGTTGCTGACAAAACGTTATATGGATCAATCGGCTGGGATCGCCTTTGCCAGTCACTAGCGAATAGACTAGCTAAATAAAAATCCCCATTCCTATTAATACGACCGGCGTAACCACCGATTAATGCGAGTGACATCAAACTGATTGGAGAGATGCTTGTGATCGCGCAACGGCGTCATGTCGCCCCAGGTGGCCGCAGGCGTTGCGTAGGGCTTACCTGTATGTCACACGCTTCTATTCTACGATGGCTTGTGATCTTCTGGGGGCACAACAGCAAATCGCCCGATGAAGGTGTCGACGGCCAGCTTTACCCATCTGTCAAGTTGGCCAGGAGAGGCCCGCGTTCCTGGATGTAACAAACAATCCAGTTGTCCTTCGCTGCGCACCATGCCAATGAAAAGGGCGGCGGCGGTCTCTGCACCGATATCATGGACATTGATATCGCCGGCCTGTGACGCCGCACTTAGCTGTTCCGCCACCATCGCGGTAACGACTTTGGGGCCTGACAGGTAGAAATGCCTGCCGGCCATCGGAAAGCGGGGAGATTCGGCGACGACCACTCTGAATAGCGCGACACCTGTCTCGGATAACACGATATCCAGATAAGCCCGGCCGATGTCCGTCAACGTTTTGGCAAGGTTTCCGGGAGCGGGCTGGATCGCGCTGACCGTCGAGGCCATTAATGCGCACTGCCGCTCAATCACCGCCATAAACATGGCCTCTTTACTGGGAAAGCAGGCATACAGCGTCTTTTTGGAGACGCCGGCTTCACGCTGAATCATATCCGTCGTCGCGGCGCTAAATCCATGCGTCAGGAATACCGAAGCCGCTGCATTTAAGACGATGGATGCCTTGTCATGATAGGGATGAATACTTTTAGGCACAGAGCGCTCCTGTGTTGAAGGCCATTATAGTCAGCAAGTATACCTACCGGTATTCTGAGGTAAAACTCATTTCTTACAACGATATTAAGAAATTGACGATATTTGATTTATTCCGTAAGATACCGATCAGTTTCCAGTCCTGAATACAATCGCAATATCCCCTTTATTTTTGTTGCTTTAATGAAGAGAACGCGAGTGCCGTTCTCAGTTTGAGGAATTGAATGAACCGTCTTGTTCGATACACATCGCTGTATCAAGGCGCACCTGCTCTGATTGCTCTGTTACTGGCAGGATGCGTTACTCCCCCGTCGGCAGAGGTGCCCGACACCGGCTCGAAAGTCGCAGCGCTGAAGGCGCGTGAGGCTATGGTCGCCGGGCATCCCGCACTGATCGGTTCCCGGGCGCCTGATCGCTGGTGGACGTTGTTTAACGACGCCACATTGATACAACTAGAGTCTGAAGTGGGTGCCAACCTGGATTTGCGGACAGCGGCTCTGCGTATTGACGAAAGCCGCGTGCAGTCAGGGCTGGTTGATGCTTCCCGCCGCCCCAGTCTTTCCGCCCGTAGCGGATACGCCAGTTCCGCCATCAGCGAGAACTCGCCCACCCATCGGCTCGGCGCGCGACCAGCAGCTATGATACCTGGTCGTTAGGGATGGAAGCCGCGTGGGAACTGGATTTATGGGGGCATCTGCGCCGTCGCGGCGAATCTGCGCAGGCCAACCTGCAGGCAGCCTACTACGGCAGAGACGCGGCTGAGGTTTCCGTTACTGCAGAGGTGGCACGGACCTATATTCTGCTAAGGGGTATACAGGCGCAGGTGTCGCTGGTGGACGCGAACCAGCGCATTGCCCGCGATTTGGTGCGCATGGCCGAAAGCCGGGAACGTAATGGGGTGGCTAACCGTTTCGATGCCGCATCGGCACGGGCGGATGCCGCAGCCCTGGAGGCGAGACTAACGGACCTGGACCATCAGCGAGCTACGTTGATGAACGCGCTTGCGCTGTTGCTGGGCAGGGCGCCGCGAGAGCTTGATGCGCGTTTGACGAGCGCCGCGCTGCCGTCTATGCCTGCGCAGTTGCCGATTGGCGTACCCTCCGACCTGGCCCGGAACCGACCCGATATATTGCAGGCGGAAGCAAAGCTGCATGCCGCAGTGGCGGACATCGGCGCGGCAGAGGCCGATTTCTATCCACGCATCAGCCTGACCGGATCGCTGGGCGTGCAGGGTTTCAATTTAACGGATCTCGGCAGTTGGGATTCCCGCCAGTTTTCGGTTGGCCCTACGCTCTATTTGCCCATTTTCGAAGGCGGGCGCTTACGCCGACAGCTGGAGTTAAGTGAAACGCGTATGTCTCTGGCGGCTGTTTACTATCAGCAAACCGTGCTGCGCGCATGGCACGAAGTGGACAACGCGCTGGGCGCTTATGCCAGTGAAGGCAAACGGCATGAACTGCTTCAGACTGCCGTCGAAAACAACCAGGTGGCACTCTCCGTAGCCCAACGCTCTTATCAGGAGGGTTCGGCTGATTTTACTACCGTATTGATTGCCCGCCGCACGTTGCTGGCAAGTCAGGCAGACCTGAGCGACTGCGCAACCGCCTCAGCACTGGCCGTTGTCTCGCTGTATCGTGCGTTGGGCGGTGGATGGTCGGCAAATCTCCAGGCTGAAACCGCGAAGGACAGGATACGATCATGAGTACGGCAATGCCCGCTTCCGCTCCGTCCATCCCTCAGCCCCAACCGGTTTTTAATTCCCGTCTGGCCGTGGGTCTGTTAGGCATACTTCTCGCCGCGATGGTCGCCGGTCTGAGCAGCCGGGTTCCCTCTCTGGTGCTGGTTGATATACAAGGAGGGCTGGGTTTTGCAAAGGATGATATCTCCTGGCTTACCACCGCCTATTCGGCTGGTGAACTGGCCGCCATGCCATTTGCGGCGTGGTTCGCCATCACCTTCTCAATGCGCCGTTTCCATTTGACGATGCTGGCGGCGGCAATGGTGCTTGCCGCCCTGTTGCCTTATATCCGCGATTTGCACTTACTGCTGGCGCTGCGTGTCCTGCATGGTCTGTGCTCGGGGTCGCTGGTGCCCATCCTGATGATGGCTGCGCTGCGTTTCCTGCCTGCGCCGATCAGGCTGCACGGCCTGGCATTGTTCGCGATGACGGCCACACTGTCACCCAATGTCGCACTCTGGCTTGCCAGCGTCTCCGTCGATCAACTGGATAACTGGCGATGGGCATACTGGAATGTCATTCCTCTGGGGCTGTTAGCCATGGCGATGGTCGCATGGGGGATTCCTGAAATGCCGATGGCGCTGGCGAGGCTAAAACAGGCTGACTGGTTTGGTATGCTGTTTGCCGTACCCGGCTGATGTTGTTGGTTCTCGGCATCGATCAGGGCGTGCGTCTGGACTGGTTTCACTCACCGATGATTGTGGCCGCACTGAGTGTTGGTGCCGGCTTTACCGCGTTGTTCTTTATCTGCGAGTGGTTACATCCTACGCCATTCATCCGGCTGGACTTATTGAAACGGCGCAATATCTGGCTGGGCTTCATCACGTTGTTGGGCTTTTTTGTCGTCACCTTTTCCGGGGTCGGTTTACCTGCCAATACCCTGGCTGGACTGCACGGTTTTCGCCTTGAGCAGACGGCTTCTTTGGGATTGATGGTTGGTCTTCCGCAACTGATTCTGGGGTCCTGTGTAGCGGTTATGCTGTACCAGCGCTGGGTAGACGCGCGCTACGTCTTTGCCGCCGGCCTGGCATGCATGGCCGCCGCATGCTGGCTGGCGTCGGGGGTGACGGATGAGTGGATGGTGCCGCAGTTCCTGGTCATCACACTGTTGCATGCCATCGGGCAACCGCTGGCGATGGTTGCCATGCTGTTTCTTATCGTCAGCGTCGTTCAGCCAATGGAAGGCCCCTATCTGGCGGGGCTGGTTAATATTGTGCGCGTCATCAGTACGGTTGTGGCGGGGGCGCTTATCAATCAACTGAATCTGATACGTACCCGCACTCACTATGAGTCGTTACGGGATCAGGCCGGCAACCTTTCGGCGCAATGGGCAGGTTTTCATCCCTCGCCTGACTCGCTTATCGCGTTGGTCGTCAGGCAGAGCAGTGTGCTGGCGGTGGCGGATGTCTACCGCGTTATCGGTTTGGTTGCGCTGCTGATGATCCCGCTGGTCCTTAAGTTCCAGTATATTCCGGCGCCTGTCGTTCCTCGTCTCTCTCCGTCCGTTCCGTCGGCCACGCAGCCTGGCGTGGCATCAAAATAAGCTAAAGAAAAGTGAACATGACTACTAAATCTAAACTGAAAATCACCCTCGCACTGATGGCCGCCGTCATGGTGATCTCGGCTATCTGGGTACTGAACAAATCGGAGGCCGGCGCCGCCTCGCAAAGCACAGATGATGCTTATGTACGTGCGGATTTCACCGTGATTGCCCCTCAGGTTTCAGGTGTAATTAACACGGTTTCCGTGGATGACAACCAACAGGTAGAGCAAGGGGCGCCTTTATTTCAAATTGATGATCGAGAATTGGTGGTTGCGCGCGAAAATGCGCAGGCCAATATCGACAGACTCAATGCACAATTGGAACGTCAGCAAAGCCTGATTGCGCAGGCAAATGCGGCGGTTGCCGCCTCAAATGCTAACCTCAAACTGGCGGAACGAAACCACCAGCGCTTTATCAATCTTGCCCGTGACGGTTCAGGTACAGTAAAGGACCAGCAGCAGGCCGAAGCGGAGTGGGGCGTACAGCGTGCCGCTTATGAACGAGATCGGGCGGGATTGCGCTCAGCCGAACAGCAGGTAAAGGTTCTACATGCCGAGCTGGATAAGGCCCGGGCGGAAAAAGCGGATGCTGACCTGCGGCTATCCTATACACAGGTAGCCGCCCCGATAGCCGGCACGGTGGCGCAACGCCATGCGCGTGTCGGAGGGTATGCGCATGTGGGCGAGCCGCAGCTTACCCTGGTGCCGCTGGATAAGATCTACATTGAAGCCAATTTTCGTGAAACCCAGTTAGCGCGTATACAGGTTGGACAGGCCGTAGACATCACGGTGGATGCGTTGCCCGACGTACATCTTACCGGGCATGTATTAAGTGTCGGGCCTGCTAGCGGCGCAAGCTTTTCACTGGTGCCACCACATAATGCGACGGGGAATTTCACCAAAATCGTTCAGCGACTACCTGTTCGTATCCGACTGGATAAAGAGCAAAAAGACGTGATGAGGCTACGTGTTGGTATGTCAGTCACACCGACTATTGATGTGGGCGATACCCCATCAACACCAATGTGATGAACTGTTTTCTTATCACGTATCCAGAATAACTTACTGTTTCTGAGGTGACGTATGCACGGCTATCAAATAACGTTTTTTACCCAGCAGGACCGTTTACATGGACAACGTCCTCTTGCGCAATGGCTGATCGAAGAAGCCCGACGTCAGGGCATTCGCGGCGCGACGCTGAACGGCGCGCTTGGCGGGCTGGGGCACGATGGAACCGTGCATGCGGTCAACCTTTTTGATCTCTCCGACCAGCCGGTTCAAGTCACGCTGGTGGTCACTGAAGAGGAGGCCGCGCGGTTCTTTCAGATTTTGGAAAAAGAGCAGGTAAACGCTTTTTACGTTCAGGTCGCCGCTGAGTTTGGCACATTGGGAAGCGGACCATCAGAGACGAGCCAATAGTCCCGGCAGCCGTCCAGTGGAAGAAGAGGCAGTGGCGTTTAACGGAGGGGCGATGATACCGCCCAGCCGGTCGGAAACTTCAGCAACGGAATAGCCACGCTTAGTGATCTGCCGGACGGCCTCTTTTTCATATTCAGGTGTACGTCGTGGTGTGCCCATACGCTCCTCCTATGCTCAAAATATAGGGCAGGATTGTCTACCGTGGCAGGGACCGTCCAATTATTCATATTTAGGGTATACCGTTGGGTTACCATCATCTTAATTAAATATTATGGCCCTATATTTAATCTATTTATATTACGGTGCATCAGAGGTAATTAATTAAAGTATCTTATTGTTTTATAATGATTGCGTTAATTATAAAAAACATCCGTGAATAAATTCTTGTTTATTTTATTAGGCTTGCAATATAAGGAAACCCAATACCAAAAAACGAATAGACTGTTTACTAATATGAAACAGTGCGTTTAGCTATCCGGTGTTTTCACCGACTGTGCGCTTTATTATATTCGGTAACTCCTGAAATGAGTTGGAACCGAAATGAATAACACTATTTCAAAGCCACTTGTAGTGCTCATTGCCTGCCTATCTGTGGGTGGATTAATTTCTACGGATATATTTTTACCTGCATTGGGCGATATGAGCGTTTTTTATAAAGTCACAGAAGCACAAATACAGGATGCCATCGCGATATTTTTATTGGGTGTCGCTTTTTCTCAAATCGTGGGGAGAGTTGAGGAGATACCCTTCGCGTTGGCGGCATCTTATCCCTTCCGCGTTTACAGCTCGATCGCTGAAGCTAAGGGACCGGCACGCTTCGAGGTGATAAACGCTGCTGGACACCTCGTCGCCGTTTCGACGAAATGACAACCAACGGCCGCTTATCCCTCCTTTAATGCGCTCATCGACGTTTCAACAATCCCGAGCAGCGTTTCGCGGCCTGCGCCATCCTGCGCCTGAAGCGAAATACCCTGAATTATCGCGGCGAAGTACGTGGCGAGTCGTTCTGTGTCGGTATCGGGCGGCAGCTCGCCATCGGCGATTGCACGCTCCAGTCGCAGGCGGATCAGGCGTATGGTGCTGTGCCGAAGTTCACGCATGCGATCGCGCAGGGAGGCATTTTGTGGCAGGCAGTTGATTAGGCCGAGAGTGACTAAACAGCCTCCCGAAGAGGGGCTGGACAGCGCGGTGTCCAGACTCGCCAGTAGCATGGTCTTGATGACATCGCGTATGTTTCCGCTGTCGGCCAGCGCGTTCATGCTGACGGAACCAGCCGTTGCAAGATAAAGGTCGAGCGCTTCTCGGTATAACGCTTCTTTCGATCCGAAGGCGGCGTAGAAACTGGGCGGGTTAATGCCCATCGCGGCCATCAGTTCGGAAAGCTGGGCGGCTTCATAGCCTTTGGCCCAAAAAATTTCCATCGCGCGTTGGAGTGCCGTATCACGATCGAAGCTCCGGGGACGTCCACGGGCCATAGGATCTCCTTTTTGTAAAACCTATTACATAAATATTGACGAGGTAAATCCGCGTGCCAATAATGTAATCTCTATTACATAAATGGAGCAAGCGCATGTCTGATCTTTCCGAAAGCCGTATCGAAATCGTTCGTCGCTACTTTCGCGAGGTGGATGCAAGATCCGCCACTTTGCTGGACTTGTTCACAGAAGATGTCGAGTTCTTCTTCCCCAAGTTCGGCGCGATGCGAGGTAAGGCTGCGCTTGCCCTGTTTGCAACGCGCATCGCCAGAGACGCAGCGACGCTCTCTCATGACATTGATGGATTGGTCTTCACCGTTGACGGCGATCGCATCGTCGTGGAAGGGCGAGAGTGGGGAGTGACCGCAGAGGGGCGGGCGTGGCCGGATGGCGATATTTCGCAAGGCCGTTTTGCCACCGTCTTCGAGTTCGACGGGCTGTTGGTCAAGCGAGCGTTCATCTATGTCGATCCCGACTTCACCAGCGAAGACCGCAGGCGTGTTGCGCTGTACCGTGACGGTGTTTCTTCTCCGACACCTCACCAGATTGCTTCACTTTATTTTGAACGATGGGCGGTCCTGTGGGCGACGCCGGACGATCCTCTGGCTCTGGAGGGGGTGCTCGAACTGTTTGCAGAAGACGTGGACTGGGACATCCCGGGCGATCGGGACACGGTGCCCTGGATCGGCCCGCGCCGGGATCGCCAGGAGGTGAGTGCTTTCCTTATGGAACTGGTGGCACAGATTGCCCCTGAGCGATTCGAGGTGCGGCGAATTCTGGCTGATGCCGAGGAGGCGGTGGCGGTGGGTGAGTTAGCCTCCCGGGTTAAGGCCACCGGACGGTTGATTACCAGCCCCTTTGCTTTCGTACTGACCGTCCGAGACGGTAAAATCGTCCGTTTCCGTATGCTGGAAGACAGCCATGCGGTCGCGGCTGCGGTATCAGGACCGCGCGTTTAGACGGTCTCATTTAGTCAATCCTAACGTCACCAGGAGTCAGACCGAGACATGCCGAAGAGGTGCTTGTCGGGTCAGCGCGCACGTTATGCTTTATCACCGTATGGGCTTTCAATGGAACAGATTGGAAGCGGAACGCGCCGTTTTTTTACTCATGAATGGAAAAAACGCCACGGCATTCTGTTGAATACCTTGGCGTTGATTTTAGGGAATCTAGCGGGATCGCCTTCGCTCATCAGTGGCTAAGCTTCGATTCGAATGATGCTGCAATGTCTGTCGAAACCACCCCAAGGCATCAAGTGATGCCACGCGGAGTTATTTCTTCTTGTTAATCATGGATTTTAAATCGGCAAAAGGATTATAGGTTGCCGCGTCGATATCGTTTTGTGCGTCTTCGCCCGCCACCACGGTTGAGCCGTACTGATCCGCTTCCGTGTACTTCGAGTGTTCGTGGTCATGGCAATAAAGGCACAAGAGCTCCCAGTTACTGCCGTCTTCCGGATTATTGGTGTGGTCGTGATCGATATGGTGAACGGTCAATTCCCGCAAGTTTGAATAAACAAACTCCCGCGAGCAGCGTCCACATATCCACGGATAGATTTTTAGTGCTTTTTCACGATATCCGCTTTCTAAACGCGTGTAGTTTTTGGGGATTAGTGCCATTGCCGATGTTACCTGTCATAAAGAGATTGCCCCTAATATATCCCATAATGGAACCTCCGCCCAATGTGGCCGCCAGCGATTCATCGCCAGAAAACGACCGGGTGATTAACACGCTGCACTCATCAACAGCGGTCGTCCTGGTATTACGCGATTAGGCCTTACCTTGATTAACGAAGGGGCGAACGGTCGTGTTTTTTAGCGACCCACTATCATGAGATTATCTGGAAATAGAGTTCACCGTTTGGGGGTAAAAGCTGAACGACAATAGGGTCTCCTGCGCTTATCGGAGCCCGTATGTAGGGATCCCACCGCTGACACTGCGTTGAGATCGGCGAGCGAGCTGGAGACCGAGCGACTCATACCCATCCCCAGCAAAACAATTTTATTCGTTAATTGTCTGAAAAGCGCGGAGCACAACCGGTTGTTGCCGTGGTTTTGTTCATGCGGCGATCCTTAGTTTTATTTGTCAGAACATGAATCTAGGGATCTAAAACAGGCAAGTGGCTTCCCGCCTCGCGAAATTGCGTAATCAGATTTTCGAATCTGACCGGTAACGGCGTTTCAACCGTTTAACCCAACAACGTTTTTGCTCGGGTAGGGTTTCCTCTAAATCGCCCAACATCAAAATTACGAGGGGAGCCTCGCGAACCTCTACCTCTGCATGTTGAGACGTATGTGACGCCGCCAATGTTGCCAGTTTGACCGTTTTCTTGGAGTGGTACGTCAGTGTGATCCGCTGGTGCGGCCGACAGGAATATAAAGCGCGATGTTAATAAAGGGGAAAGGAGATATTTTGATGTGGGGGCAGTCCATTTTTAAAATCTCTCTTGTGCGAGCGAGCCAAGCACAATTCGCTGGAACTGATGAACAAGTGCAGGGTGAGCAATACCGCCAGCTGGGTCAGTTCCCGGCCTTGCTAATAGTTTTCAATGCGTTCCAGCAACTCAGGCAGACGCTGCCAGCGGCAGATTCAGGTAATAACATTTCACTGACGAAGCGGTTACGCTAACTAAATCTAGCTCCGGATTATTTCCCACCCATCCTTGCTGAACCGCGTAACGCATAATGTTGCACAGATGCTGCTGTGCTCGGGATGCGATCTCCAGCAAACCGTTTTTCTCAATACCCTTCAGCAGGGCAGTGAAGTGCCGGGTTTTGAGTTCCGTTATCGGGTGATTACCGATCGCCGGAAAAACATAATTGCTCAGGCAGGCAAGCGGCCTAGTTTTTCGATTAAGTTCTGTTGCTTTTAAGCCACCGTAGCGCAACGGTCTTGAAACTTTTTACTATCGAAATGGTGAAGTACCAGAGACGTGAACAAGCAGGTTTAACGCGGAGATATGGACTGTGTGAGTCAGATAGTTTTATGGGGGGAGCGGGAAATGTTAACTTGCGGATTTTCGTGACATATAAGAGACATTTGGGGGGCACTCCGTCATCGAACCAACCTGCCCCCAAATCTGACCATCAAATTCCCCGATGCGGAGAAAAAGCCTGAAACGCAGTTGAAAGCGTTCTCGTTACCTTACCGCATCAAAACGCTAAAGAACTTGCTTAGGTACATGCAAACAAAAAGCCCGCTTAAGTTTCCTTAAGCGGGCTTTTCTAAAATTGGCTCCTCTGACTGGGATCGCCTTTGCCAGTAACTGGCTAATAATTAAGCTAATCCTGAATTCCCCTCTTGTCAAGACCACCAGAATGACCACCAATCGAAGCTGGTTACATAAAACTGATTTGAGCGGTCTACGTTCATTTGGTAATCGTTACTATGGTTATGTCTACGAGGGTAGTGTTGTTTCTGTCCTCATAGTGGAATTGTACCCGAGAAAATACCAGGGAGCCTGTTCTGTGCATATGTTGTGTGAAAAGGTTTTTGGTCAAAGAGAGACTGCCGAAAATAGAGCTAAAAACCGTGCTCGTGTGTAAAATTTGGCCCTAACTAACCAATTGAGCAATTTCATATTTTGCGTAGACGCGCGCCCTAAGTTTTTGGCAAGTGTTTTCACACAGTCTGCGCCAATAGCGGACGTTCAAAGTATTCAAGTAGTTACAATATTATGTTCTGGCTTGGGTCTCTAAACGTGGATATGGTGAAATCAAATAATTTTTAAGGGTCAAGATTTCTATGAATATAGCAGTAAGGAACGTAGACAAAGTCAGAGTATCACGTGCGGGACACACTTTTCATGAAAGGTGGACAGCGCGGCGAGCTCTTCAGCTTGTGTTCCCGAAGGATAATCTTTTCGCGATAGTGATCGAAGGCCTATCCCCTAACGAAGATCTAAAGCTTGGAAAAGAGGCAGAGGATATAGCCGACCTTGTTCTTTATTATGGCAATGGAGATACTTTCGAAACCTGCACAGCCCAGCAGATTTTGCAGTTCAAATACAAGGAAGCTTCCGAGCCCGTCACATCATCCTATCTGAAAAAAACGATCAAGAAATTCGCCGCAACACTGCGAAACTTTAAGGTCAGCATTTCGGATGAAGACATAGCGAAGAAACTGTCATTCGGGTTCGTGACGAATGCGGAATTTTCTGGTGAGCTTTGGGATGCTATCGCGTGCTTGAAATCGGGTCGCGCACCGGGGTCCAATAGCGCCAAGAAGCAACTTGAGTACCTCAAAACCTGGTGCAAGGAAGAGAAGGTCGAAGCGGAGGACATTTTCCTGCTCATCGAGTTTCGCGCTGCAACAAATGATTTGCCTGCGCAGAACCGATTCTTGCGACGAACAATCAGTGATTGGTCGGCTGACTCAAGCGGACTGGCTGCAAGGAGGCTGTTTGCACTCGTAGAGATTGTCCGAGAGAAGTCGCAAATCGAGGGGCAGGGCAAGAATTCTATCAGGCGTGAAGATATCCTCGATGCTCTTGAATGTGATGAGGATCAGTTATTTCCAGCGGATACGCGGTTTGTTGATGTTGGTGATGTCGTTGAGCGCAGCGCCTCGCAAGATGTCAAAGACGAGATCGAAGCCAGCAATCTTCCCGTATTCCTCCATGCTGACGGCGGTGTTGGAAAAACTGTCTTCATCCAGAGCCTTACCACATATCTGACAGT
>NZ_LUTN01000021.1 GCF_002111595.1 Lonsdalea britannica | reverse complement strand
CAATGCAATGATCATGCCAACTTCTATCCCTCTGTTTTATAAAGGAATTTAAAATACGAATTTTACCCTATCCAATACTCGCGCAAAAACTTGCGCAGAATGCGCAGATCGTTTGCAAACATTGCGCAAAAAGTGATTTATGCTGGAAAGTGCGCAAGAAGTTGCGCAGATTTGGCAATTATTCCATATGTTAACTACTTTGAGGCTCACGGAGAAAATAACTCAGCAAAATGATGAGACCCATTTTTGTCACGCAATTGACACAAAATGTCATGTGTTTCGGGAATGAAAATATGAGCTTTCAAGTACTTAGCAAGCGACAAAACGAAGAACCCTGAAAAGATCGTTACAAATCGTGTCACTTTTTCTTCCCTCTGCGCACCTCATTATAACGTCCCAAAAGCCCCGTAGATTCTTCCTCGATAGCAAGCCTGACATGGCAAGTTAATGGTGAAATATACGATATTCCGGCTAATTAGAAGCCATACAGCCATTTTCTCCCCAAGAGAACTCAGATTATCGTTGCCCAAAAAATGTGAGTTTATTTCCTTGGCGGACTCATTTTTTGACGCGTATTCCTGCATTTTTTTGGCACTAATTTACTTAATCCTACCTTGATTGACAGACGCGTTAGTCATAAGGTCAAAAACAGCGTAGAGGGAAAGGGAAACAGCAACGCGAGTTACGCCAATCACCTCCATCCGCAATCGCCTGTATTTGGGAGTGCCGGATTTAACGTCCGTCTCATAATGGCAGTATTCATTTCGCGGACTTGGTTTGAGTCCGTCGTTTATCGATGAGAACTATGGCTAATCAATCTATTTCTCCGTCTGAGAATGACCCGCGTCATCAGGACGACAACCCGCAGAACCACACCCCAGACAGCGCTCCCACGGAACGCAAAACGCCCGGCAAGAAGCCGCTGATTATTTTGGCTATTGTCGTGGTGGTCATGCTGATCATCGGCCTGTTCTTCTGGCTGACCAGCCGCAATATCGAAACCACCGATGACGCCTTTACCGACTCCGACGCGGTCACCCTCGCCCCGAAAGCCTCGGGTTACGTCACTCAACTGTCGGTGAAAGATAACCAGTTCGTTAAACAGGGCGACGTGCTGGTGGTCATCGATCCACGCGATAACACCGCGCAGCGCGATCAGGCGCAAGCGCAGCTGGGACTGGCGATGGCGCAGCTGCATCAGGCGCAAGCCGCATTGGATCTGGCGAAGGTTCAGTATCCCGCGCAGAAAGATCAGGCGCTGGCGACGCTCGCCAAAGCGCAGGCCAACTACCTCAATGCGCAGGAAGATGACAAACGTCAGCGGGGCGTCGATCCGCGAGCCACGTCGCAACGCAACATTGACGCCGCCAGCGCGCAGTTAAGAAGCGCCCGCGCGGAATGGGAAAGCGCCAAGGCACAGGTGGAAGTCGCCTCGCAGGTCGCGTTGCAAATCCGCCAGCAGGCCACCAACGTCGAAGCGCGTCAACGGCAGGTTGAACAGGCGCAGGCCCAGCTGAATACCGCCAACCTTAATTTGTCCTACACCGAGGTTCGCGCGCCCTACGACGGATTCATCACTCGCCGCAACGTGCAGGTCGGCAGTCTGGTCCAGCCGGGCACGGCGTTGTTCTCTCTGGTGTCCCCGAACACCTGGATTACCGCCAACTTTAAAGAGTCACAGCTGGAGCGGATGCGGCCCGGCAATAAAGTCGAGATCAGCGTAGACGCATGGCCGGATATGAAGCTCGAAGGCCATGTCGACAGCGTGCAAATGGGATCCGGTTCTCGCTTCTCCGCGTTCCCGGCGGAAAACGCCACCGGCAATTACGTGAAAATCGTGCAGCGCGTTCCGGTGAAAATCGTCATTGATAAAGGGCTGGATCCGCAAAGACCGCTGCCGCTGGGTCTGTCGGTTGAGCCCAAGGTGACGGTGGAATGAGCCAGAACCAGAGTTGGCAGCCGGCCGGGAATCCCTGGCTAGTCGCCATTACGGTCACGCTTGCGGTGTTCATGGAGATCCTGGACACCACCATCGTCAACGTCGCCCTGCCGCATATCGCGGGTTCGCTGTCCTCCAGCTATGACGAGTCGACGTGGGTGCTGACATCCTATCTGGTCGCCAACGGCATTGTGCTGCCTATCTCGGCGTTTCTGAGCCGCGCCTTCGGCCGTAAGCTCTTCTTTCTGCTTTGTATTGTGATGTTCACCATCTGCTCTTTCCTGTGCGGTATCGCAACAGAGCTATGGCAGATCATTCTGTTCCGCATCTTGCAGGGCTTCTTTGGCGGCGGCCTGCAGCCCGTACAGCAGTCGGTGCTGCTCGATTACTTCAAACCGGAAGATCGCGGTAAAGCCTTTGGTCTCTCGGCGATTGCGGTGATCGTCGCGCCCGTCATCGGGCCGACGCTCGGCGGGTGGATCACCGATAACTACAGCTGGCGCTGGGTGTTCTTCATCAACATCCCCATCGGCATCCTGAGCGTGCTGGCGATTTATCATCTGTTGGAAGATCCGCCGTGGGAACGTAAGTCGGCGAAGGGCAAACTCAGTATCGACTACATCGGCATCAGCCTGCTCACGCTGGGGTTGGGCTGTCTGCAGGTCATGCTGGACCGCGGCGAGGACGACGACTGGTTCCATTCCAACTTCATCATTACCTTTGCCATCCTGACGGCAATCGGACTGGTGGGGGCGATCTACTGGCTGCTCTATGCCAAAAAGCCGGTGGTCGATCTCCACTGCCTGAAAGACCGCAACTTCGCGGTGTCCTGCTTGCTCATGGCGGGCATGGCGCTGGTGATGTACGCCAGTGCGGTGGTCATCCCGCAGCTGGCGCAGCAGGATTTGGGCTATACCGCGACCTGGTCGGGGATGATCCTTTCGCCGGGCGCGATTCTGGTGGTGCTGACCATCCCGTTAGCGTTGAAACTGATGCCGCTGGTGCAGACTCGCTGGATGATTGCGTTCGGCTTCTCCACGTTGGCAGCCTCGTTCCTGTATTCGTCGACGCTGGCGCCGAACGTGGATTTCTACACGCTGATATTGATGCGTAGCGCCCAAACCATCGGACTCGGTTTCCTGTTCGTGCCGCTCACCACTATCGCCTTCGTGTCCATTCCGCAACGGCTGAATGCGGATGCGTCCGCCTTGTTCACCATGTGCCGTAACGTGGCCGGGTCGATCGGCATTTCGCTGTCCACGGCGATGATCACCGAACGGCAGCAGGTGCATAGCGCCAGCATGGTCCACACCATGACGCCGCTTAACGAACCGTTCAATCTCGCGTTGGAGCGGTTGACGCACGCGGTCAAAAATTTTTCCACGATGGCGGGCGATCCGATGTCCATCGCCACCGGCCAACTGTATAAAGAGATGATTGCCCAGGCGCGTATCCTTGCCTACATAGACGTTTTTACGGGCCTCAGCATTATCGCTCTGCTTCTCATTCCTCTTTGTTTGCTGCTTTCTCCCATCAAGAGCAAAGGCAGTGCTGGAGCACACTAACATGAAGGTTTCTTCACCCTATTCCTATTCACGAGCCGGAACGGTGATCGCCGTCTTGCTGGCGCTGTCGGCCTGTAGCGTCGGCCCGGATTATCAGGCGCCAAAACCCGCCACGCCGGGGTCGTTCAACGATATGGCGTCCGACAGCGCATCGAAACCACTGGCGGCGGACATCAACCCCAACTGGTGGAAAACGTTTAACGACCCGCAGTTGGACAGCCTGATCGACCGGGCGATTTCCGGCAACCTGTCCTTACAGCAGGCGGTACTCCGGATCGCCGGTTCGCGTCAGCAGCTGAATCAGGCGCGCGGAGCCTGGATGCCGTCGGTCAACGGCAGCGCCTCGGCACAGCGACGTCAAATGGGTCTGAAAGGGCTGATGGAGTCACACAATGTGTACGGTCAGGTAGATCAGGTCGATCCCAATCTGACGTCATCGCTTGATAGCCTGACCCAACCCGTCGGCCTGTATCAGGGGAGCTTCGACGCCTCTTGGGAGCTGGATCTGTGGGGCAAGGTACGTCGTCAGGTCGAAGCCGCCGATGCGCAACAGCAGCAGTCGATAGAAAGCCGGAATGATGCGCTGGTATCGCTGGAGGCCGAAGTCGCGAGAACCTATCTGCAGTTGCGCGGCGCGCAGGCCGCGCACCAAACGCTGGAAAGCCAGATAGCGATAGCGCAGCAGACGCTGGAACTGACGGAAAGCCAGCAGCGCAACGGCCTGTCTCCGCAGATGAACGTGGAAAATGCCCGCGCCCAGTTGAGTTCGCTGCGTGCACAGCTGCCGCAGTATCTGGCGCAGGTGCAGCAAGCGATGAACGGGCTGTCCGTGCTGACCGGACAAGTTCCGGGGACGCTGGACCATGAACTGACAGCCGTGAAAGCTCTGCCGACGCTACCCAAGGCCGTGCCGGTCGGTGTACCGTCGACGCTGGCGAGACGCCGACCGGATGTTCGTCAGGCGGAAGCACAGCTGCATGCCGCCACCGCGAATATCGGCGTCTCCATCGCGCAGCTGTTCCCCGACCTGTCGCTGACCGGGCAGCTCGGCATGCGCAATACGGATTTCAGCTATATGGATAACTGGAGCAGCCACTTCTATAGCTTCGGCCCATCGGTTTCCATTCCGATATTCCAGGGCGGCCGTCTGGTCTCCGGCGTCAAACTGGCCCGAGCGGAACAGGCCAGCGCGGCATTGGGCTACCGTCAAACCGTGCTTACCGCCTTGCAGGACGTGGAAAACGCGCTGATCAGCTACCGGACCGACCAACTGCAGGTTGAAGAGCTCGATCGCACCGTCGAAGCGCAACAAAATGCGTTCGAACTGGCGAGTGACGGTTACAGCAAAGGTCTGACGTCATTTATTGAGGCGCTGGACGCACAGCGGCAGCTGGCGCAGGCGAAACAGCAGGCCATTATGGCGCGCGTGCAGACCAATCTGGATCTCGTGGCGCTGTATAAAGCGCTGGGCGGCGGCTGGGAATCTTACCAGCAGGTCAAACTGCCGGAGTTCCCGGTCTTCGGTCCAGCCGAAAGCTAATCTTTGCCATCAAGGCGGTCTGTTGTCACGGCCGCGCTGTCCCTCTCTGCCGCCAGACGTGTCTTCGTGCTGGCGGTTTTTTATCCCCCTTCCCTGCTCTCTGCGAACGGCCATACATCCTGCAACCCACGGCGGCATAACGTCGAGGGTCCGCGAGAGAGTGTCGGCGGACCGAGGCGCGTTCCTAAAGGAATGAGGCCACCGGTTCACCACGGCAGAGCGCCATACAATGCAGTACACTGAATAGGACAATATTCTCTCTTCCAACTCTTAGCGATCAGGTACGGGTAGAAGCATGTTATTGACTTTATTAGCGATAATCGTGGTATTCATTGTCATTCCCGCCGTTTACCTTCATAGGCCCGAGTTTGTCAAAATCAGTGTTCCGGAAGTGAAAGCAAGCGACTCGGACCATTATCAGCAAGGCCAGTTTCACAACCTCGAGGCCACCCCCGTCTTTACCGGTAGCGGTAATTTTGCCACGTTGATGCTGGACTTTATCCTGCACGGCAACCCGCGTCGTCGCCCTAAACAGCCGCTCCCGACAGTCAATACGTCGCTGTTGGCGTTGCCCGCCGACCGGGACGTCGTTATCTGGCTTGGTCACTCCTCGTTTTACGTGCAGCTGGCGGGAAAGCGCCTGCTGGTCGACCCCGTGCTTAGCCAAAACGCCGCGCCGGTCCCATTCGGAAACCGCGCCTTTCGGGGCACTAATCCCTTCACGCCGGCCGATATGCCCAACATCGATTATTTGCTGATGACCCACGACCACTGGGACCATCTGGATTACGCCACCCTGATTGCGCTCAAGCCCAAGGTAAAACAGGTGGTCTGCGGGCTGGGCGTGGGCCAATATTTTCGCGCGTGGGGATTCGCTCACGAAAGCGTTCATGAAGCTGACTGGTTTTCCGAACTGAAGCTGGGGGATGGCATCGACATTTCGCTCTTGCCCGCCCGCCATTTCTCGGGAAGATTATTCAAGAAAAACCAGACGCTGTGGGTGTCTTTCGCTCTGCAAACGGCTGAGCGGCGCCTGTACTTCAGCGGAGACTCAGGGTACGGCGCGCATTTCAAAAAGATCGGCGAGCAGCTCGGCGGTTTTGATTTCGTCGCGCTCGACAGCGGTCAATATGACGAACGCTGGTCGCACGTTCACATGCGACCGGAAGAGGCCGCTCAGGCCACGACGGACCTGCGTGCGCGAGCCCTGTTGCCCGGCCATATTGGTAAGTTCGCGCTGGCGCAGCATGACTGGAACGATCCGTTTGTTCGTATCGACAAAGCCAGCGAGCGTCATGACTGGCGGCTATTGACGCCGATGATCGGCCAACCGCTGTGGCTGGACGACAGCGAAACGACGTTTGAACGCTGGTGGGAAAAAGTCCCTCGCTAATTGTTTCCCGATGCCCGCGGGGATAATCAGCGAGGGAAAATGCGTAGGTGATCGGGCGGAACCCAAACGCCAGGCGATGTGGCGCGGGTATACTCGGGCGCTTATGAACCGCTCACTTTCCCTCATGGTTTCTCATGGACGGTTTACCAATCACGTCTGACTGAGCACATTGCCATTCCAGACATCGCCACGATTAATCACATGAGCATTGTTATAAGCACTGGCCATGTTTTTATTTTTCAGCGGACCCCAGACATTATTCCACGGCATAAAAAACGTGGCCTGAGGATAGGCAGAGAGAATGACGTCCACCATATTGCCATAATCCAGTTGGCCATCGAGCGTCAGCGGCCCTATTTCCGGAAAGGCAAAGGGTTTATTGAGATCCACCATTTCCTGATAGCCGTATAACGTTTGCGGATTATCTAAATACATGTCCAATCCGGTAATATCGACATAAGCATGGCCGGGATAATAGTCTGATTTATATTGGCGGTGCGCATCCGGTGAATAGACCCACAGCAAATTATTGAGCCCTTTGCGATAGGTGAAATAGTTGAACATATCCTGATAGAGCATTTTATACAGTTCCATACGCACGGTGTCGCACGTTTCATATCCGGACGCCCCCCACCAAAACCACTCGCCATTCATTTCATGCAAGGGCCGATAAAACACCGTAATACCACGACGATTTAATTCCATCAGCCCCTCGGCGATGCGATCCAGTATTGCCAACCAACGCTGCCGCTCATCGGAGCCAAACGCCAAAATCCGCGAAAATTGTTCATTACTGATCGGCTGTTTCAGCGCACCTCCCCCCGTTCCCGGATTGTTCCCCGCATAAATAGGATTCGGCAGATGATGACTGATAGCCACTAACCCGCCCTTCTCCCAGTGCTTGATCAGCTCGGCATTGCAGCCATAGTCGATCAAACAGGCCTCCTCGCCCGGTTCGGTAATATCCCAACCGCGCGCGTAATCCGCGCCGTAAATCGCAGGAAATTGCCCCGTAGTCGCGCAAATCGCTTCCGCCTGCCGCATTGAAAAAGCATCTTCGCCGGTAATATGGGTGTACCCGCCAAACGCGCCGGAGATCAGTTTTTTATTTGAACGCGACGGTAAATCGGCGAGCCAGTGATAAATACGGACTGCGGTATCATCCGCATGTTCATTCGCAGTATTTAATTCTGTTTTATCGTTCATGGTCATACTCCTCATTATTAAATCATGGCTTAATATTCATTTCCGCTATACTTAACGCGGTCTAATGAGGGTATCACTGCCAATAGCGTATTAAATAAGCAGTGGTTGTGTCGGAAATAGCACAACACAATCTCCTTGAATTATTTCCGTAAAAATATCGAGCGCGGGAAATAAACTCGAAATTGAATTAATGAGATGGGTACAGTTTTGTAGCTATCGAAAGTAACGATAGTTTTAAATCACTCATGATTAGTGCGAAGGATAATGACGCTCTAGCGATAAGAGATATTATCTGTTGGGTGAATCACGGAATGACTCTTCGGAAAAATAACCTTTCCACTCACATATCCCCCAAGATCCACCGTGAATCAATGATTGAGTACTCCGCGATATCTCAGACAATCGACATTAAGGCTGTAAAAGCAACAGGATCGAGGCGGTCACCCACAGCGCCGTCGTGGCTAATAGCGCTCTACGAAAGAGTCGCCTGACGCCCAGATAACGCTCGGCCAATGTACGTGTCTTTCTCCCCGGCTTTAGTGACCATAACTGTGACATTCCCTTATCGAAATCGGCGAGATGGTTTTCACTCGTTATCAGTTGAAAAAGTCTTTCATCAAGCCATAAACGCCAACAAAAATAGTGAGTAATGAAAAACAACGTAAGCAGCAACGCACAGTATGGCGAAGAGAAGAAATGGCACGCAACGCCCAGAGGTGGGAGCGTTAACAGCGCCAGATAACGCCAGCTCGACAGATGGATTTGCATGATGCGATTCGTTAACGCGCTGTTCGGCATAACCGCTCCTGAAACTGTTCCAACACCCTGAGATGGCGCGGTGTTAACACCACCTGTGGTCGATGAGCGCTGGTCAACTCGACGGCGTCTTGCACGTTGGAGACGATTCTCTCCGCCAATAACCACGCGGCGACAACCACCGCGCTACGGGATAAACCGAGAGCGCAGCAGACCAAAACGGTCTCGTGGCTTTGCCGTAACTGATTTAATGTCATGACGCACTGATAGAGCGTTCGCTCGTCCGGCGCGACCAAATCCATCAGTGGACAGGCGTGCCAGACAGAGGGGGCTACACGATGAAACTCAGCGGTGAGATCCAACACGGCGCTCTGTTGAACTTCAGTCAGAGGAAAAGCCCCGAGGTAAATACCACCATGAATGGCCGAAGTGTGAGGTAAACGCCGACAAAACATGTATTTAGAAAGCCTTGCGCCCGCTAAATAAGGCAGCAGAAGTATCCGTGCGGACAGCGATAATCTCCCCTGCGCGTTTTTTTGGAAAACGCCGACGCCCACCCCGGCATAACCCACAGCGACAATGAGCGTCGAAAGTGCTGGCCACAGCGCTATTTCGCCGTAAGGAATCGTCAATCCAACAGACAAAAGCACCATCCCACTGGCCGTATAGAGCGCCGACAGGCGCACGGCCTGAGCCGATGGCCGTCGCCAACACCATCTTCCCGTCATCGGGATCGCATAGCTGATAATCACTGCGGTGATGACCCCGCTGATGACATCAATGACGTGATGTTGCCAGGTGGTCAGAACTGAGAGGGCAATCAGGAGAAACCATGCGCCGGATATTGTTTTTGCCGGCAAACCGCTCAGATGCTGCCGGAAACGCAGCCACAGCAACCACGTAAGAATGATATGTAATGACGGCGCCTGATTATAGGGAAGATCGAATTGCGCCAACTGGCGAAATAGCCAGCCAAAGATCCCCTCAGTATCAGGACGCACAAAGGTAAATTTCAGCGGGAATAATAAAAATCCGCAACATGCGATGAGCGATGCCGCCAATAACCGGTATCCATGCCGCGTCAGCTCTTGTTTTGATGAGCCAATAAACAGGGAGATGCCGTACAGAATATCAATGCTCCAATAGGGTACGATGGTCCACGGCATAAACGGAATGGCATGTTCCCAGCTAAAGACGCTGCCACCCACGTCCGGCCTGGCAGCCGTATACTGATTCACCTGACCGTAAGTCAGAAAAAATAGCGGCCCCAACAGTAACAACCAGCACAGTCCATTTTTCCAGCGGCCAAATGGAGGGGTTGAGACAGCGAATTCAGTCATGCTGTTTTCTTACCGCCATCGATACGGTAAAAATCCCATACTCATCGATTAGTTGAGCGCACTTTTCAAAGCCGGCCTGTTCCACCAGACTATCTATCTCGTTTTGAGACCGGACCCGCATCACCCAGGGGGTGTTATTGCGGTGACTGGTTAAGGTGTAGGCGATCGTTTTGAGCTGAGGATGCCAGGGCTGTCCAGTGTAAATCAGCACGCCGCCCGGCGGGATGGCCGCAGCCAGCCCTGCCAGAGACCTTTCCAGTAAGTCATTAGCCGGAAAAAGCTCATACAAACCGGAGACGATCCCCAACGTTGGCGCGGGAGCGATGGAGGCCAGAGAACCGTCATCAAAGGCATCGCCTAGCCTAAATTGCGCAACCGGACTCAGCCCTCGCGCTTCAATCATCGCCTGCCCTTTCGCCACATTCAGCTCGCTATAATCCCGCAGCAAAATACTCTCAATATCAGGCTGATGTTCCAGCGCATCCAATACATAGCGCCCATGCCCGGCGGCGATATCGACAACGCGTATCGGCAGATTTTTTTCTCTCAACGTCGTCAAGGCTTGTTGGATCATTTGCTGGATATGAACTTTGCGGATGCGGATACCGCGCCAACCGATGCTGTTGAGATAATAACGGTCAATGAGACGCCCCAAGATACCTTTGCCTTCTGGGATGTTGCGATAGACATAGTCGAGGGTGCTGCCAGAATCGAAGCCGGTATCAAACCCCAACTGCATGCCTGTTGAGCGAGTGCCGAGGGTTCGCATGACGTAATTCAGTGCGGTATAGCATCCCCCTTCTAACGAAAGCGGCTTTGGCGGTACCTGCAATTCACGATACGCATCGGCGCTGGGGCTCCAGCGATCTTCGTAACGGTAATCGAACGTCTCAACGTCACGGCTATAGAGGCGCGAAATGAAATTTCGCATTTTATCGAAGGCAATGTGCCGATCTTTCTCACCCAACGTATCGTGATAAAAGCCCGGTAAAACATGCTGCTCTTTTACGGCGCTGCGCAGACGCGCATAGAATTGTTTTTGCGGCTTGGTGCGCACAACGAAGTCATCGCCAGAGATCAGTAGTTGGGTAGGCAGCGTAATCGCTGAAGCATCAGAAACGATGCGTTTAGAGGTGACATTGAGGTCCAATAAAATATTGACCGCGATTTGCCGCGAAATCAATTTGTCCTGCTCAAAGCTGGCGATACGTGCCGGATCGTGGCTCAGCAGCTTCCCTTTCACATAGGAATTGACATAAAACAGGCCACGAATTCGCTGTAACAATCTCAAACCCGCATGAGCAAACGGCACGTAGAGTTTGACCTTAAACGCCGGCGACGCCAGCACCATACCGCGAATTTTGGGCGCATAGTCATGCACCCACGTTGACACCAGCACCGCTCCCACGCTTTGTGCGACTACAACGATATCTTCGCCACTGACATTGGCATTCGACGCCACAAAACGGACAAACTCATCGACATCTCGCACTGAGCGGGCGAGGCTCGGACTGTAGCCCCTCTCGCCGGGAGACATCCCGTGACCGCGCGCGTCCCATGCGTAAAATTGCGTGTCCGGCATGTTCAGTTCATCGACAACATGCTGCAATCGCCCTGAATGCTCATGTCCACGGTGAAATAGCACGATGACTTTACGCCCCTCTCCGACTAAAGCGGGCCAGTGTCTGAAATACAATGACGTATTATCACTGGTTAAAAAACTTCCATCCTGAAATAGACGAGCATCCTCACTCATGATATTTCCCTTGTGACATTCTGCTGGAATGTAAAAAGCCATTTAAGACGTTATCTTTTGAAAAATAAGTCACAGGCAAAATAAAGATGCGGTATGCAATAAGGTTCATGAGCACACCTTAATAATATAAATAGTAATAAAAATGGAAAAACAATGGCGCGGTATACATTAGCGAGTCCAGGCGGTCTAATATGCCGCCGTGCCCGGGCAATAAATTACCGGTATCTTTAACGCCGGCGTCGCGTTTAATCGCCGACATCACAACATCACCGCAAAATCCGCCGACGCCGATAATCATCCCCGCGCCTAATGAATAAAGCCAGTTCATCTGCGTCAGCACCGGGCCTAATATCGTGGCCAGCAACATCGTCGTACCGATTCCCCCCAGCAGTCCCGCCAGGGTTTTATTCGGGCTGACGGTGGGCGTCACCTTGATTTTTCCCAGCGACTTACCCCAAAGATACTGTGCGATATCGTTGAGTTCCGTCAACGCGACCAGAAAGATGACCAACAGCGATCCCTCACGGGCGCCCTCTTTCGGCAACACCAGTAAAAACGCCACGTGGCTCAGTGCAAACACGGTCATCATCATGCCCCAATGCATCACCGACACCGAATGCAAAAAACCTCGGGTATTGCCAATGGCGACCATGCGAGCAGGTAAAATCAAAAACAGATAAACAGGAATAAAAATAAGGAACATGCCATACCACGACATGCCGATTAAAAGATATTGCAGGGGGATAGCCGCATTCATCCACAAGAGAGGACTATTTGGGGAGGGCCGTATGAGGGCCAGACCGGTATATTCTTTTAACGATAGAAAGCTGAGCAATCCAAAAAACGTCAGAGCGAGCCATTTCGGCGATACCATCGCTAAAGAGAACAGAATAACGATGATCCACCAGCTGTTCATCCTCTGCTGTAACTCAACCCAATCTTGCTGAGGACGACATTTTTGCAGTAGGAGTATCGCTATTGTCGCCAAGAATAAAATGCTGAATATACCGCCCAGACAATAATATAACGTGTGGGTTGCGCTAGGCATCTCTGGACTCCAATGCCCCACGGCAACGGTTAATGCAGGTCCATATAAGTAATAAAACTGCAATCATCAATACGATATTCACTAAAACAGCATATTGCGCCCAGATGGCGATGCCGAGGCCTAATGCGCCAAAGAGAAATGCGCGATCGCTTTTCCCCAGTGGGCCACGATAGTTTCGCTGATGCGTTAATGTTTGAGTGAGGACACCACAAAACTCCGTTAGCCCGGCAAGCAAAACGACAAGGACAACCCACCCCGGCCAAACGCCTGACAAGAAAGCGAACGGGAGGTAGAGCGCCGCGTCGGAGATAATATCCCCCACTTCATTCAGCACCGCGCCCAGCGTTGTCTGTTGGTTAAATTCCCGCGCCAGCATGCCATCCATCGCATTCAGCGCCATACGAAAGAACAAATATATCGGCAGGAAACCGAACAGAACAGGCACCGGATACAACATCAAGACACTGCCCAGAGCCACCGAGAGCCCCATCGCGAGCAGCGTCACCTGATTTGCCGTGATTCCCCAACGATGTAATGTCACGACGATAGGCCTCAAAAGGCTTTGAAATTTCGGCTTAATATCATACAGCGTCACTCGACAGCTCCTGTCCATGGTGAGGATTATGCATCGCTCTGTTCCCTGAATTGCCTAGCGTGGTTATGCGCTGAGTGATGATCGTCTGGAAAACAGGATGTAGCTCCTCGCGGGGAAACGCACATTGCGGACATTCTGTGTCCCTACGACATCAAGAATGAAGAGAGCCGATAAATGTGGCCCTCCTTCGGCATTCACCGTCGAGCGTCTTTTCCTCGGTAGTCATCACGCTATTCCACCATCGCCACTATGCCGAGGACGTGGGTTCTAATCAACTTTAATGTACTCATCTAATGCCATTTTTATCTGTTTGCGCTAGGGGTTTGCCGGTGGCATTTCGGGGGATGAAGCTTGCTTGTCGGCCTGATAAGTCTTGTCGGGCGTGAGGGGAGTCATTTAACCTCCCTCTTCCGAATCTATTCCAATCATCGTGAGGAAAATGGCCTTGGGTTGGCGAACTCTTTTGCTTAGCAGCCAGCAGATTTTTAGCCAGATTCAGCTGGCGTCACTTACCTTTCCATGCGGGGATATACCCAGTAGGAAGGCGGCTTTGACACGCCCCCCTGACTTGGGCTTAAACACTATTCTTCCTATCACAGTTGCATTTGTCTTTCTGCTTACCCTTTCGCTAATTTGTCCCGATATATGATATATCTGCGAATAACGTCTCCGTTCGCCCCTACCTAGTCCACAAAATATCCTCTTCGCCAGAAGTGGCTTCCCTATGACCTTAACTCCAAATATTTAGTAAAAATAAGTATATAAATCTAAGAAGAACTGGCACCAATATTGTATTTTTTCTATAGATGCAAAAGGAGATTGAAGGTAGAATATCCGCCAACAATGCCACCATTTAAAACAGGTTGAAAAATGAATAAAAGGAATTTTATCCACTATGGATTATACTTAGTCATAGCTACAATCATATCACTTATTTACTATAAAATAAGTCAAAGAATAAATATAAATTCTGACATGGCTTCCGGCTTCCTTGCTGCTATCGATGTAAGCAAGGGCAATATATTTCTCAAAGGTTGGAGCCTCTCAACTGTCCCATTTTATTTTACAGAAATAGTTTGGTATTCATTAGTTATACTTATTGGTGGGTATCACTATATGTATAACTATGCATTACCGGCAATATATTTGGCAATCTTATGCACACTGATAATAATGTGTTGTGATAATAAAAAGACAGGGTTTTTTCTTACATTTTTCTTGCTGGGATCACCCGGTTTATTCTTGGCGAGCAATATATTAGTACCGGTAATTCATATCGGAGCATACATTTTCAGTCTAATATCTTTATTGCTTTCAATAAAATACATAAAGGATGGAGCAGGATTCCTGCTTATAATTAATTATTTTGTACTCACTATGGTTTTTTTTAGTGATAGCATTTCTTTGTTTATAATACTTTTCCCTTTTCTAACCGTCTTTTTTATCAATTTTCTTCAAGGTAAGACACATAAGCGTTGGTCTACACTTACTTTTGTGTCCTTATTTTCATATGCATCATCATTGATGATATGGACTTTATTTAAAAAATACGGATTTAATGTACCGGGATACTCATCTCCCACATTTGTATCGTTAGATACTTTTTACAGTAACCTTAATGTATTAGTTGAAGGTTTTTTACGCTTACAGGATGCTTTCTTTTTTGGTACAGACCCACATAATCGTGAAACTGTATTTATTTGTTTATCTTTTTCATGCCTTGTTTATATTGCAGCCATGTTTTTTTTAAAGTTAAGAAAAGCAAAAGAATTTGATAACATGGACTTTTATCTTTGTTCAGCAACTTTTGTTATGCCTATAGCTTTTGTAGTAAGTAGCGTAAATGTTGGTGTGTCATCAATAAGATATATAATCCCATTCTTTATCTTTATAATAATATTTATTAGTAGAAAAAATGATGCGATAACTTCAAAAAAAAGATTAAATAGCCTTGTTTTTTCAGTGATGCTTGTCACATCAATTTATAGTATTTACAACATGTTAAATACTCCCAAAGCTGTTAATCAAATGCACAGCGTTTCTGATATTATCAAAAAAAATGGTCTTAAAAAAGGTTATGCTGAGTTTTGGCATGCCTCATCCATTTCTGTTTATGATGATATCCAAGTCGCGCCAGTTTATTATGATGGCACCAAATTGATCAAGATGAAGTGGCTTAGTAAAGATGAGTGGTATAACGCAGGAAATAATTTTGTCATTATCAATAATATTGATATTGAGGCGACTGTTGTCAAGCAATTTGGTAATCCAGACAAAGTGATTGAGGCTGAAGGAGTGAAGATATTCATTTGGAATAAAAATTTGATAGCTTCAGATAGTTGATAACCTAAAAAAATTTAACGCCAACGTTTCAAATAGCCCCCACCTATTGGGGCTTCATACCAATTCAAAACTCTTTGGCGCCACTCTCTAATCATAAATATGATTTATTAGTAATCGTAAATAACCTAATTAGATTTGACTTCATAGCCTAGCAATGGGCAACTTACAAACTGTAAGTGACCCTGACCCTAAATCCTGCTCCATTCAAACACAGAATTTGGACTGCCCCAGCCACGGTAGACAATCCTGCCCTATATTTTGAGCATAGGAGGAGCGTATGGGCATACCACGATTTACATCTGAATTTAAGGAAGAGGCCGTCCGGCAGATCACTGAGCGTGGCTATTCCGTTGCTGAAGTTTCCGACCGGCTGGGCGTCTCCGCTCACATCCTCTACAAGTGGCTACGCGCCATAAAACCCGATAATAGCGAGCAGCATGCAAGGGATCTCCTCGAGGCTAAAAGCGAGATCCTCAAACTTCGTGCACAACTAAAACGCACCGAAGAAGAACGAGATATCCTGAAAAAGGCCGCGCGGTACTTTGCAAGGGAGCCCGACTAAAGTACCGCTTTATTAATGAGCACCGCGCTGAATGGGGTGTTATGACGATGTGTCGGGTACTGAATGTTGCACGGACTGGCTTCTATGCGTGGCTGCATAATCCTGTGTCCGAGCGTGAACGGGATAACCAGCGCCTGCTGACGCTTATCCGGGATTCGTATGTGCTGAGCGGCGGCGTGTACGGTTACCGCCGGGTTCATGGCGATCTGTGCGAAATCGGAGAACGCTGTGGTAAAAATCGTGTGGGCCGCATTATGCAACTGAACCGGATCAAGGCAGTACGTGGTTACAAATCACCCCGGCGCATCGCCGGCAGGCCTTCCGTGGTGGCGCCTAACCGGGTGCAGCGGGCATTTACCGTGGTGAAACCCAATCAGGTATGGGTAACGGATATCACCTATATCCGTACCTGGCAGGGCTGGCTGTATCTGGCGGTGGTTATCGACCTCTTTGCCCGTAACGTGGTGGGGTGGTCGATGAAACCAACGCTGTCACGCGAACTGGCACTGGACGCATTGATGATGGCGGTATGGCGGAGAAAACCGGAAAGTGAAGTGATAGTGCATAGCGATCAAGGCAGTCAGTATGGCAGCGACGACTGGCAGCGTTTCTGCCGGGCCAACCACCTCACGACGAGTATGAGTCGGCGTGGGAACTGCTGGGATAATGCGGTGGCGGAGTCGTTCTTCAGTTCGCTAAAAAAAGAGCGCATCAGAAAACGGATCTACAAAACCCGCGCGCTGGCCCGGGCCGATATCTTCGATTACATTGAAGTCTTCTACAACCGGGCCCGGCGCCACAGTCATCTCGGCGGCGTCAGTCCGGAGGCCTTCGAACAGGCCTCGTCGTGAGGACAGAATATGTCTACTGAGGTGGGGCAGTCCAATAGGGCAGGATTGTCTACCGTGGTAGGGGCAGTCCATATTGAGTAGTTATAACGAAATGAGATCGTTCCAGCCGGAGTTACCGCAACATACAAACCATCACGGTCATTAACTTTATAGAGTTTCTCCTTCGGCTTAAGGTGACGCAGCCTGGTGCCAGTCAACATGGTTTATTGTTTCCCTTTATCAATTAATACCATGTTGTAAAAACCCCAGAAAATTTATTTAACTATCTGTCTTAATTGAGTTATAAAAAATAAATACCATAACTCAACCGAAATTTATCACATGGTACTTTTTCAAATTTGAATTCAAAACCAGAGAGTACCATCAAAAATTCCATTGAAAAAACCGTGCTTCCCGTTACTAACAGCTGCCAGAAAATGCCAGAGATAAAAACAAAAAAGCCCGCAATTACGCGGGCTTAGAGGTGTTTTACTGCTTTTACGTGCAGGCTGTTGCCAGACGTTAAATCATTCCCACTCAATCGTCGCTGGCGGCTTGCCGGAGACGTCGTAAACAACGCGGGAGATGCCGTCCACTTCGTTGATGATGCGGTTGGAAACACGGCCGAGGAACTCGTACGGCAGGTGCGCCCAATGCGCGGTCATGAAGTCCACGGTTTCTACCGCGCGCAGAGAGACGACCCAGTCGTATTTACGGCCATCGCCCATTACGCCCACAGAGCGAACCGGCAGGAAGACGGTAAATGCCTGGCTGACCTTCTGATACAGGTCGGCTTTGTGCAGTTCTTCGATGAAGATGGCATCGGCACGGCGCAGCAGGTCGCAGTACTCTTTTTTCACTTCGCCCAGCACACGCACGCCCAGACCCGGCCCCGGGAACGGGTGACGGAACAGCATGTCGTGCGGTAAGCCCAGTTCCAGGCCAATTCTGCGGACTTCGTCTTTGAACAACTCTTTCAGCGGTTCAACAAGGCCCAGCTTCATCTCTTTCGGCAGGCCGCCCACGTTGTGGTGAGATTTGATGACGTGCGCTTTACCGGTCGCAGACGCGGCGGATTCGATCACATCCGGATAAATGGTGCCCTGAGCCAGCCATTTCACATCCGTCAGTTTGCTCGCTTCCTCGTCGAACACTTCCACAAACACACGGCCAATGATTTTACGCTTGGCTTCCGGCTCATCAACACCCGCCAGCGCGCTCAGGAAGCGCTCTTCCGCCGGGACATGAACAATGTTCAGGCCGAAATGGTCGCCGAACATTTCCAGCACCTGATCGGCTTCATTCAATCGCAGCAAACCGTTGTCCACGAAGACGCAGGTCAGGCGGTCGCCGATGGCGCGGTGCAGCAGCATCGCGGTGACAGAGGAGTCAACGCCGCCGGATAGGCCAAGGATGACTTTATCTTCGCCGACCTGCTCACGAATGCGGGAGACGGCATCGTCGATGATTTTTGCCGGCGTCCACAGCGCTTCACAACGACAAATCTCGAGGACGAAACGTTCCAGCATGCGCTGGCCCTGGCGAGTGTGCGTCACTTCCGGGTGGAACTGTACGCCGTAAAAACGTTTTTCTTCATTCGCCATAATGGCAAACGGGCAGGTATCGGTACTGGCTACGGTCTCAAAACCTTGCGGGATCGCAGTGACTTTATCGCCGTGGCTCATCCAAACGTCCAGCAACGGTTCGCCCGCCGCGCTGACGGCATCCTGAATGTCCCGCACCAGCGCGCTGGCAGACTTCACTTCCACCTGCGCGTAGCCGAATTCACGCTGATTGGAGCCTTCAACTTTTCCGCCCAGCTGCATCGCCATGGTCTGCATGCCGTAGCAAACGCCCAACACAGGAACACCGGCCTGGAACACATATTCAGGCGCTCGCGGGCTGTTGAACTCGGTGGTGCTTTCCGGGCCGCCGGAGAGAATAATCCCGTTCGGGTTGAATTCACGAATCTGCGCTTCGGTGACATCCCATGCCCAAAGTTCGCAGTACACGCCCAGCTCACGTACGCGGCGAGCGACGAGTTGCGTGTATTGCGAACCGAAATCCAGAATAAGAATGCGGTGTTGATGAATGTTTTCTGTCATGAGAGGCGTATTCCAATACGGATAGAAGCGAATGAAAAATAGAACCCGATAAATATTACCGGGTTCTGTTCGTTAAATCAGCCAACAAAAGCGCTTAACCTAAGCGGTAGTTAGGCGACTCTTTGGTAATGGTAACGTCGTGAACGTGACTTTCCTGAATGCCTGCGCCGCTGATGCGGACAAATTCAGCCTTGGTGCGCAGCGCGTCGATGGTCGGGCAACCGGTCAGGCCCATGCAAGAACGCAGGCCGCCCATCTGCTGATGAACGATCGCCTTCAGGTAACCTTTATAGGCGACACGGCCTTCGATACCTTCCGGCACCAGCTTGTCAGCTGCGTTGTCTGACTGGAAGTAACGGTCAGAAGAGCCTTTGGACATCGCGCCCAGAGAGCCCATGCCACGGTAAGATTTGAACGAGCGGCCCTGATAGAGTTCGATTTCGCCCGGAGACTCTTCCGTACCCGCCAGCATAGAACCCACCATGACACAAGCCGCGCCCGCAGCAATGGCTTTGGCGATGTCGCCGGAGAAGCGAATACCGCCATCGGCAATCACCGGAATACCTGTGCCTTCCAGCGCGGCAACCGCGTCGGAAATCGCCGTAATCTGCGGTACGCCTACGCCGGTTACGATACGCGTCGTACAGATGGAGCCCGGGCCGATACCGACTTTAACTGCGTTAACGCCCGCTTCCGCCAGCGCTAATGCGCCAGCGCCGGTGGCGACGTTGCCGCCGATGATCGGCAGTTCAGGATATTTAGCGCGTGTATCGCGAATACGCTGCAATACGCCTTCAGAATGGCCGTGAGAGGAGTCGATCAGCAGAACATCGACGCCAGCGGCGACCAGCGCGTCGATACGCTCTTCATTGCCTTCGCCCGCGCCTACGGCAGCGCCGACGCGCAGACGACCGCGCTCGTCTTTACAGGCGTTCGGTTTGCGTTCCGCTTTCTGGAAATCTTTAACGGTGATCATGCCCTTCAGGCGGAACTGGTCATCGACGACCAGCGCCTTCTCGATACGGCGCTCGTGCAGTTTGTGCAGCACGACTTCACGATCGCGCGCTTCACTCTCGCTGACTGTCACCAGACGCTCTTTCGGCGTCATCACAGCGCTGACCGGCTTGTTCATATCGGTCACGAAACGCACGTCACGGCCAGTGATGATACCGACGAGTTCGTTGCCTTCCGTCACGACCGGATAACCCGCGAAGCCGTTACGTGCGGTCAGGTCTTTCACCTGCTGCAAGGTGGTTGCCGGGGTGACGGTCTGCGGTTCTACCACGACGCCGCTTTCGTGACGTTTCACGCGGCCGACTTCTTCCGCCTGACGCTCAATAGTCATGTTCTTGTGAATGAAGCCCAGACCGCCTTCCTGTGCCAGCGCAATCGCCAGAGCAGATTCGGTTACCGTATCCATGGCGGCAGACAGCATAGGGATGTTCAGGCGAATGTTTTTCGTCAGTTGAGTGCCGAGATCGGCCGTGTTGGGAAGTACGGTAGAATGTGCAGGAACGAGCAGGACATCATCAAACGTCAATGCTTCTTTTGCGATACGTAACATGGGCAATATCTCACCGAGGATGGTTGGAAGATTAGATAAAATATTGCCGCGGCATTATACAGAGCATATAGGATTGTCTCCAGCGTTTTTTATAAAAAGCCTTGCGTACTGCCCTTTGCCCGGTAGTATGGAAAGATTAACCCACTGCTTTGAAACTTGATCTTTCTCACATGCCACAGACTCCTTCTAGCGCCATTTTTACCGTCAGCCGTCTCAATCAGACGGTTAAACAACTGCTGGAAGGCGAGATGGGCCATATCTGGCTCAACGGCGAAATCTCCAACTTTTCCCAGCCGTCATCCGGCCATTGGTACTTCACGCTGAAAGACGAGCGCGCCCAAGTGCGCTGCGCCATGTTCCGTGGCAGCAACCGTCGCGTGACGTTCCGACCACAGAACGGCCAGCAGGTGCTCATCCGCGCCATGATTACGTTGTACGAACCGCGAGGCGACTACCAACTGCTGGCGGACAGCATGCAGCCTGCTGGCGACGGTCTGTTGCAGCAGCAGTTCGAACAGTTGAAGCAACGTCTGTTCGGCGAAGGGTTGTTTGACCAGCAGTTCAAACAGCCGCTGCCGAAACCGGCCAAGCGTGTAGGCGTCATCACATCGGCGAGCGGCGCCGCGCTGCATGACATTTTACAGGTGCTGCAACGTCGCGATCCGTCGCTGCCGGTCATCATCTATCCGACCTCCGTACAAGGCGCAGACGCGCCGCCGCAAATCATCCGCGCCATCGAACTGGCTAACCTGCGCGATGAGTGCGATGTCTTGATCGTCGGCCGCGGCGGCGGCTCACTCGAAGATCTGTGGAGTTTCAACGACGAACGCGTCGCCAGAGCGATTTTCGCCAGCCGCATCCCCATCGTCAGCGCCGTCGGCCATGAAACGGACGTTACCATCTCCGATTTCGTCGCGGACTTACGCGCCCCGACGCCTTCCGCCGCCGCGGAACTGGTCAGCCGTAACCAGCAGGAGCTGTTGCGACAGGTGACAACCCAGCGCCAACGGCTGGAAATGGCGATGGATTACTATCTGGCGCAGCGCCAGAGCCTGTTCACTCGGCTGCATCATCGCCTGCAACAACAGCATCCCCAACTGCGGCTGGCGCGCCAGCAAAACCGGCTGATCCGGTTGCGTCAGCGACTGGACGACGCCGTACAGCTCAGACTGCGCCAAATCTCGCGCAGACAGGAATACCTCCAGCAACGCTTGCTGCAACAGCCGCCGCAGCCAAGAATCCATCGCGCGCAGCAACACCTTCAGCAGCTGCACTACCGGCTACAACACGCACTCGACAAACAGATCGGTCAGAACAAACAGCGCTTCGGCGAGGCCTGCTCTCACCTGCAAGCCGTCAGCCCGCTGGCCACGCTGGGTCGAGGCTACAGCGTCACCACGACCTCATCGGGCGAGGTGTTGAAAAAAGCGGGCCAGATCGCCGCCGGGGACACCCTCAGCACGCGGCTGCAAGATGGGTGGGTTGAAAGCCAGGTGACCGCTATTCATTCGGCCGATGACGCCTGAAATCACTCTTCGTCTGAAAATGATTTCCTGAACTATACTTATCGCTCCTTTACTGGTTATCTACGTTATGGACGTCCGCTCATACCGAGAGATATGCATCCATGTGGAGATGATGTATGAAAGCGATTCATAGCATAGTACCCCCGTATATCCTTCATCGTATCGTCAGCAATGGTTCTGACGAAGAGCGACGCCTCGCTCAGCAAACGCTGATGCATGTACAGTCGCTGATGGTCTCCGCCCAGACGCGTCCTCCCGAGCACGACCCACTCCCCGGCGGACAGATCCACCGCCATATTCATGATGCGCAACATCAGCAAACGCTGCCGGGCACGCTTGTTCGCGAGGAAGGCCAGGCCGCCACGGGCGATATCGCCACGGATGAAGCCTATGAGTATCTGGGCGCCACCTACGACTTCTTCTGGCAGGTTTTCGGCCGCAATTCTTTGGACAACGCCGGGCTGCCCTTACTGGGCTCCGTTCATTTCGGTCAGGATTATCAGAATGCTTTCTGGAATGGGCAGCAAATGGTCTTTGGCGACGGCGATGGCAAGATTTTCAACCGCTTCACCACCGCTATCGACATTATCGCCCATGAGCTGACGCACGGCGTCACCGAGAGCGAAGCGAATCTTCTCTATACGCGCCAGTCCGGCGCATTAAACGAATCGCTGTCCGATGTGTTCGGCGCCATGGTGAAGCAGTTTTATCTTAAACAAACGGCTCAGGAAGCGGACTGGATCGTCGGCGCGGGCCTCCTGACCGAGGAGATCGATGGCAAGGGCCTACGCTCCCTGTCTCGCCCGGGAACGGCCTATGACGACCCGCTGCTAGGTACGGATCCGCAACCTGCTCATATGCGTGATTACATCAACACCCGTGAAGATAACGGCGGCGTACATCTCAATTCTGGTATACCCAGCCGCGCCTTTTATCTGGCAGCGACCGATCTTGGCGGGTATGCATGGGAGAAAGCGGGTGTCATCTGGTATGACGTTTTATGTGACAAATCGCTGCCGCAGAACGCCGACTTTTCACTGTTTGCTCAATATACCGTGAATCATGCGGAACAGCGTTTTAGTACGGCGGTAGCGGATACCGTGCTGCACGCCTGGCATCGGGTGGGCGTGGATACGGGGATCCCGAATGAGTATGAACGCACTGCCCCGCTTGACTGACGACGCCATTATCGAACTGGCGCGGGAAGGCGGCATCGCTGGATACCCCAATTATCCGGGCCGAGATGGGTGGTATTAGCCAAACTGCCTGAGGAAGAACGTCAACGCATCTGTGCGGTACTGCGCAGCGTGTTGCCTTCAGCGGAGTCCGACGATCTGACCGATCCCCCCGGCCGGGCGATCAGTTTTACTACCGCATTCATATTCTCCGGAGTGAGTCAGACCGCAGCGACGCATCCCTTCAAGAGTGGCGGATTCCCGAACGGAATGCGCCGGAACTGGATGCTCTGTGGCGGAACGCACAGCCAGCGCCGTGATGTCTGCGGCGACGGCTCAATCCGACGTATCGGTCAAAACCGGTTGGTAGCGGAATAACACGCGTTTTTTTGAAATCAAACCGTGTTTCTGCGTGCAAAAATAGTCCACCGCGCCGCAGGCTTTAAGCACCTGCAACGACTGCCCACAGTCTGGGCATAACGCCTCACGGCGATAATCCTGTCGACACTCATCGCAGCTAAAACGCTCATCGCTGCGCCCTTGCATTTCGTGCTGGCACTGCGGACATCGCGGCGTCATGCCGTTCTCCTTTTCCATCGTCGTGTGGCCTCACTTATCACTGGCGTTCCCGCAATAAAAACGGGGCAGAAAATAGTCTGCCCCGCCGGTCCAATCTGGCACTTCAATTCGGCTTATTTGCCTTTTTTGATGTGCTGCATCAGACGTTTACGTTTACGCAGCTGGTTCGGCGTCAGGGTATTTCGCTTGTTCGCAAACGGGTTTTCCCCTTCTTTGAACTGAATGCGGATCGGCGTTCCCATCACCTCCAACGAACGACGGAAGTAGTTCATCAGATAACGTTTATAAGAATCCGCCAGATCTTTGACCTGGTTGCCGTGGATCACGACGATAGGCGGGTTATAACCCCCGGCGTGCGCATATTTCAGCTTCACCCGACGCCCACGCACCAGCGGCGGCTGATGGTCGTCGACGGCCATGCGCATGATACGCGTCAGCAGCGAAGTACTCACACGACGAGTCGAGCAGGTGTAGGCCTCAGTAATCGACTCAAACAGGTTACCGACGCCGCTGCCATGCAGTGCGGAGATGAAGTGAATACGGGCAAAATCAATGAAGCCCAGACGCAGATCCAACGTCTCTTTTACCTGCTCTCTCACATCCTGAGAAAGGCCATCCCACTTGTTCACCACGATCACCAGCGAGCGACCGCTGTTCAGGATAAAGCCCAGCAGAGACAAATCCTGATCGGAGATCCCTTCGCGAGCATCGATCACCAGCAGCACCACGTTGGCGTCTTCAATCGCCTGCAACGTTTTGATGACGGAAAACTTCTCGACGGTTTCCGTGATCTTGCCGCGTTTACGCACACCGGCAGTATCGATCAGGATATATTCGCGCTCGTCACGCTCCATCGGAATGTAGATGCTGTCGCGCGTCGTACCAGGCATGTCGTAAACCACAACGCGATCTTCGCCCAGAATACGGTTGGTCAGCGTCGACTTACCGACGTTAGGACGACCCACGATAGCCAGTTTGATCGGCAAAGATTCCGGATCGAAGTTATCTTCAACCTCGGCTTCCTCTTCGGCTTCAGTTTCAATGGCCAACTGCTCCGCCCAATAGGCGGCGTTGGCTTCTTCTTCCGTCAGCTCCTTCGGCTCTTCGCCCTGATTTTCCGCAAACGGCAGCAGCACTTTTTCCAGCAGGCCGGTGACGCCACGGCCATGCGATGCCGCGATCGGGTAGACTTCGCCGAGGCCCAGCGAATAGAAGTCCGCCGTGCCGGTATCCACATCGATCCCATCGATTTTGTTGGCGACCAGGAACGTGGATTTTTGGCGGTTGCGCAGATGCTGGGCAATGCCCAAATCCGCTGGCATCAACCCATCACGGGCATCGACCATGAACAGCACGATATCCGCTTCTTCAATCGCAAGCAGAGACTGGTCCGCCATCCGTGTTTCCACGCCTTCTTCACTACCGTCAATACCGCCTGTATCGATGATAATGAACTCGTTTCCTTCCACCTCGGCACGACCATACTTGCGGTCACGCGTCAGCCCAGGAAAATCCGCCACCAATGCGTCACGAGTACGCGTTAAGCGGTTAAACAGCGTGGATTTCCCCACATTCGGGCGCCCGACCAGCGCGACGACAGGTATCATTGTTACAACCTCATTGCTTATATTTCAATTCGTTACAGCAAGCTTAGCTGGCTGATCATAAAAGACGAAACGGCTCCTGATAGCGTCAGGAGCCGTTCGACAGGTCAAAGGCCATTCTGGCGCCTTCGCCCGGAGTAAAACACGTGTACTAGCGCGTAAAGGCGTAAACCTCGCCGCCTTTAGCCTGAATCAACAGCTTATCGCTGGCCACCACAGGGTTGCTCAGGAAGCCGGAGCTATCCACTTTCTGCTGAGAGACGAAACGGCCATCGGTCGTATTAACCCAATGCATGTACCCTTCCTCGTCACCCACCACCAGGTAACCATTATACAGTGCCGGAGCCGTCAGATTACGGTGCAACAGCTCGCTCTGGCGCCAGATGCTCACGCCGCCGCTGGTGTTCAGGGCCACGATGCGATCATCCTGATCGACCAGATAGATACGGTCGCCGTCAACAATGAAGTCGTTCACCGAGCCCAGTTCGCGTTTCCACAAAATCTGACCGGAGCGCAGGTCCAACGCCGTCAGGTTGCCATGGTAACCCAGCGCATACACCACTTCGCCGACGATGACCGGCGTGGTATCGACGTCGTTCAGGCGGTCGATTTCGGTAGCGCCGCTCGGCTGGGAAATACGTTGCTGCCAAATCAGCTGGCCCTGGTTGATCAGCACGGCGCTGACGCGTCCGTTGTCGCCGCCAACGATAGCCGCGCCAAATGCAGTCGCTGGCGCAGACTCGCCGCGCACCGACAATGCCGGCATATCCAGGTTCACCGTCCACTTAACAGCGCCGTCAGCTTCGTTCAGCGCCTGCAGCATACCATTGCTGGTGTGCACCAGCACTACGCCATCGCTGATAACCGGATGAGAAGTGACTTCCCCGGCGACCGGCGTCTCCCAGACCTGAGAGCCGTCGTCTGCATTCAAAGCGAACATCTTCGCTCTTTCACTGCCGACGTAAACGTGATTTCCGGCAACCGATACGCCGCCGGACAACAGTGCCGGACGGTTCGCCGACAGCAGGCCCGTTTTCTCAGACAGGTCGGCCTTCCATTTTTCTTCGCCGTTGCTCAAATCCAGCGCTTTAACCGTACCGCGACGGTCGGCGGCATAAACACGGCTGTCTTGCCAGGCCGGACGCAGATTGGAATAGAAATCACCGATACCGCTGCCGATTGAACGACTCCAGACTTTCGTCGGCGTGAACTGGTTCTCTACCTGCGGCAGAGGGGACATTTTAACAACGTCTTCTTCACGGTCGAATAGCGAACAGCCGCTCAGCAGGGCAGTTGAAACCAGTCCTACCAAAAGTGTTTTACGCAATTGCATGGAATTCCTCTTAGCTGGACAGGTTGTTCAGTTTCATTCGTAACAGGGCCTGCAGCCCCTGAGGAGGCTGAGACTCGATGCCTTTTTCATACGCACTACGCGCACCCTGATTATCACCTTTGCTGACCAGAACGTCGCCGCGAACGTCTGCAACCATAGCGGCCCAGCCTTCGGTTTTAATGGCATCCAGCGTTTTTAGCGCGTCATCCGCTTTTTTCTGCGCAAGCTGCACACGCGCCAGACGCAGGTTGATCAGCGATTGCAGATCGGCGTTATTGCTTTGAGAAAGCGCTTGAGTCAGCTGCTGCTCTGCTTTGGCGAAGTCTTTCAGCTCAGCATAGTGAGCCGCCAGCTCCATAGAAGCGAGCGCGCCGTAGTTGTTCTTGTTGGCGGCAGCAAACGCTTCCACCGCCGTGGTGCCCTTACCTGCCGTCAGCGTTTCACTGGCCTGCTGATAGGCCGATGACGTTACCATCGCGCTATTGTCCTGATGGCTCTGCCAGAAGCGCCAACCGACCAGCGCCCCTATTCCCAGGACCACGCCGACAGCCAGCGCCTTGCCGTTTTCTCTTAGGAAACGTCGCAGCGCATCAACCTGTTCATTCTCTGTGGTATAGACTTCCACGGTGTCTTTCTCCTCAATCCAGTAGCGTCGTCAGCCGGGCTGCAACGTCAGCCTGCGCCAGAGTTTCTTGTTCACCGCTGGACAAGTTTTTCACCACTGCCTGTCCTGCCGCGACTTCATTTTCGCCTAGCACCAGCGCGACACGCGCCCCGCTTTTATCCGCACGAGCAAACTGCTTTTTAAAGTTGCCGCCGCCGAAGTTGGTCATCAGCTTCAACCCAGGCAGCGCATCACGCAGCGATTCCGCCAGCAGCATAGCCGCACTCTGCGTTCCCGCACCGGAAGAAATGACGTAAACGTCCACGCCCGGTAGCGCTTTGTACTCTGGATTGACCGTCTGAACCAGCAGTACCAAACGCTCTAAGCCCATCGCGAAACCGACCGCAGGCGTGCTGGAGCCGCCCAGCTGTTCCACCATGCCATCGTAACGTCCACCGCCGCACACAGTGCCCTGTGAACCGAGGCTGGTAGTCACCCATTCGAAGACGGTGCGGTTATAATAATCCAGCCCACGAACCAGGCGCGGATTAACCTTATATGGGATGCTCGCCTGCGTTAAAAGTTCACACAGGCCGTCAAAATGCTCGCGCGACTCATCATCGAGGTAATCCGTCAGGACCGGCGCATCGTTCAGCAGCGTCTGCACATCGCGATTTTTGGAATCCAGTACGCGCAGCGGGTTAGTGTACATACGACGTTTGCAGTCTTCGTCCAGAACATCCTGATGCTGTTCCAGAAACGCAATCAGCGCCTCTCGGTAGCGCGCGCGCGCTTCCAGCGAGCCGATAGAGTTTAGTTCCAGCGTAACGTGTTCGGCGATGCCCAGCTCTCGCCACCAGCGCGCCGTCATCATGATCATTTCAGCATCGATATCCGGGCCTTTCAGACCGAAAACTTCACAACCGAGCTGATGGAACTGACGATAGCGGCCTTTCTGCGGACGTTCGTGACGGAACATCGGCCCTGAGTACCACAGACGCTGTTCCTGATTGTAAAGGATGCCGTGCTCAATGCCTGCGCGGACGCAGCTTGCCGTGTTCTCAGGGCGCAGCGTCAGGCTATCGCCGTTACGGTCCTCGAACGTGTACATTTCTTTTTCTACGACGTCGGTGACTTCACCGATAGCGCGCTTGAACAGAGAAGTCTGCTCAACGATAGGCGTGCGAATTTCGCTATAGCCATAGCTGGCAAGGACCTGTTTCAGGCTGCCTTCAATACGTTGCCATAAAGCCGTATCGGCCGGCAGGTAGTCGTTCATGCCTCGGATGGCTTGGATATTTTTTGCCACGTCAGTTCTCTAATCCGTTTTCTCGAAAATAGGCCCGATTATAGGGGGAACGGCACTGCGGCATCAATGCGCGGCCGTCGCCGTCGGGTTGGGAAGCTGTCGACAGGGCGGCATCTCGTGCGATGCCGCCACAGTCATTACTTATCGACCACGTTGATGGTGATGCGGTTACTCTCGTTCAACATCGCCGCTTTGGCGCGGATCTTCGATTCCAGCTGGTCGATCATCTGTTCGTTGTCGAAACGCTCACGCTGGCGAACGCCGTCTTCATAAAAACCGCTTTTCTTGTTGCCGCCGGTCACGCCCAGCGTCGAGACCAGCGCTTCGCCCGGTCCGTTAACCACGCAGCCGATAATCGATACGTCCATCGGCGTGATGATATCTTCCAACCGCTGTTCCAGCGCGTTAACGGTGCCAATCACGTCGAACTCCTGACGCGAGCAAGTCGGGCAGGCAATGAAGTTGATGCCACGCGCGCGAATACGCAGCGACTTCAAAATATCAAAACCGACTTTCACTTCTTCGACCGGGTCGGCCGCCAGCGAGATGCGCAGCGTATCGCCAATCCCTTCGGAGAGCAGCAGGCCCAGACCGATGGCGGACTTCACCGACCCACTCCGTGCGCCGCCGGCTTCGGTGATACCGAGATGCAGCGGCTGATCGATGCGGGAGGCCAGCAGACGGTAGGACTGGACGGCCAGAAAGACGTCGGAGGCCTTCACGCTGACTTTGAACTGGTCGAAGTTGAGCCGATCGAGAATGTCTACGTGACGCATAGCGGATTCCAGCAGCGCTTCCGGCGTTGGCTCGCCGTATTTTTCCTGCAGATCCTTTTCCAGTGAACCGGCGTTCACGCCGATACGAATCGGAATGTTGTTGTCCCGTGCGCAGTCCACGACAGAGCGAATGCGCTCTTCGTTGCCAATATTACCCGGGTTGATGCGTAAGCAATCCACGCCGTATTCAGCGACTTTCAGCGCGATGCGGTAGTCAAAGTGAATATCCGCCACCAGCGGCACATTCACCTGTTGTTTGATCAGCTTGAATGCCTCAGCAGCATCCATCGTGGGGACGGAAACGCGAACGATGTCGACGCCCACGCGCTCCAACGCTTTGATTTGATTTACCGTTGCTTCAACATTCGTTGTACGGGTGTTCGTCATCGACTGCACCGCGATAGGCGCACCGTCACCGACGGGCACCTTACCAACGTAAATGCGCTTTGATTTGCGACGGGTTATGGGTGCGGGGTTATTCACAACTTCACCTCCAAAATGCCGCTACCGGCCGGAAAATTACTGGCCGGCCAGCGTTAAACGTGCAACCTGATTGCTTTTGACGTACTGACTCAAATCCACCGGTTTACCCTGATACTGAATACGCACAGCAGCAGGCGCGCCGATTTTGAGTCGATAAGGAGGTTGTCCGCTCAGATTCAGCGAACCGCCGTTGCGTTGCATACCGCTGAACAGTTTTTTGCCGGTGCTATCCACCACTTCCAGCCAGCAGTCCGCAGAGAACGACATGGCTAATGCGTTAGACGCTGGCGCGGAAGGCGCCAGCGTCTCAACGGCAGGGGCCGCCGGAGAGGATGGCGCGGGAGAAGGTTGCGCCGGGGATGCCGTCTGCGCGGGAGCAGGCGTGGCAGGGGCCACAGGCGCAGGCGCATTACTCGCTGGCGTGGACGCTACCGAGGAAGCGTCGGCAGGCGGCGTCACCTCGGGAGTGGTCGCCCCCGTGGCGCTATCGTCCGGCACAACCGGGTCCGGTTCGCCGTTGCCTAAATCCAGCGGTTGTCCATCTTGCGAAGTCTGCGTAGCGTTCGCATGATCGACCATGGAATTGATTTCCTGCTGCTGCGCCTGATGATTCTGCCACCACCAGGCGACCGTCAACCCCAATACCCCCAGCAAAATAAGCCAGGTAAAGGTCATCAGCCAGCCGTCGCGCTTTTTACGACTTTTGCCCAGCGCGAGATGCTGCATAGGGGATACGTTGGAGGTACGACTCGGCACCACGTGTTTTTCCAGCATCGGCAGCAGCTCATCTTCGGGCAGATGCACCAGCTTGGCATAAGAACGGATATATCCACGCAGGAATGTCGGCGCAAGGCCAGCAGGCGTGTTGTCTTCTTCAATCTCACGAACGGTGGAGACTTTAAGGCACAACCTTTCCGCGACGACTTGCTGCGACAACCCTAAGCTTTCACGCGCCTGACGCAGTCGTTCCCCAGGAGTGGCTATGGGTGATGCTGTTTTATCTTGATTGGCTTCAGTATTCATTAGCTAAGAACTGCTGGTACTGTTTAGATTGTGGAAAACTTCGCGCCAACATCGCACCGTAACGCATCGCGTTATCGGTATCCCCCGCCAGCGCGGCGAAACGAATCTGTAGCCATAAACTTTCGGCACTCGCCGGAAATTTCGGCTGATAAATATTCAAGAGCACCCGCGTTTGTTCTGTATGACCGGCATGCATACGATGCTCGGCTTCCGCGAGTAGGCGTCGACCTTTACGAGGGTCGTAGTTCAGCGCCCGACGAAGTCGTTGCTCCGCCTCATCAAACTGCCCTGCGTCTAGAAAACAATAACCGGCGTTTTCCAGAGCATCGGCAACCTGCGGATAATTTGCGAGCTGCGTTGCGCGGCTAAACTGTTGTTGCGCCGTTACATACTGCCCTAAACCACACAGAAACGCACCGTAATTATTCATTACGCTCCCGTTCGAAGGGCTCTGTCGCAACAACTGCTGATAACGTTTTTCAGCCGCTGCATATTCACCAATTTGCTGTTCGTATAGCGCCATACCCAATTGGTACGGTAGTCATCTGGGGCTGCTTTCACGGCGCTGAGCAGGTTGCTGTGCGCGACGTCAAACTGTCCGCGCTCCAGATAGGCCAACCCCAGTTGCAAACGCGTCTGCGCCTGCGGCGAGAGTGAGTCTGTTTCTGCGGTGCTCACGCACCCGCCGATCATCACGCATAACACGGCCAAAGCGCGCCGCCACCTTCCCTGTCGCCGTGAATTCATCGCTGACTATCCTTAGCCATTGTCTCTCGCCGAGGGCGGCGGACACAGTTATAGGAGTCCGCTGTCACCACAGCATAGTATGATAAGCCACTGAAATGTATTTATCATCAGTCCGGCCCTCTCGAGCCGACCACGATCATACACTCTTAACGGCTATCGTATCCTTGACCATTTTTTTCTTCATCGTGCGTTTGGTTCGGTCAACGACTTCCCCGGCCAACTGTCCACAGGCCGCATCAATGTCGTCGCCGCGTGTTTTACGAACGATGGTGGTAAAGCCATATTCCATCAATACCTTGGAGAAGCGGTCAACACGGCTGTTGGAACTACGCCCATACGGCGCGCCCGGGAAGGGGTTCCACGGGATCAGGTTGATCTTGCACGGCGTATCTTTCAGGCATTCCGCCAATTCATGGGCGTGTTCCGTACCGTCGTTGATGTGATCCAACATGACGTATTCGATGGTGACACGTCCCTGATTGGCGTTGGATTTATCCAGATAACGCCGCACTGCCGACAAAAAAGTTTCGATATTATATTTTTTGTTGATCGGCATGATTTCGTTACGAATTTCATCGTTCGGCGCGTGCAGGGAAATGGCCAGTGCGACGTCGATCATATCGCCGAGCTTATCCAGTGCAGGCACGACGCCTGAAGTAGATAACGTCACACGCCGTTTAGACAAACCGAAGCCGAAATCGTCCAGCATAATTTCCATCGCTGGCACCACGTTGGTCAGGTTCAGCAGCGGTTCACCCATGCCCATCATGACAACGTTAGTGATAGGACGCTGACCGGTGACTTTAGCCGCGCCGATAATTTTCGCCGCGCGCCATACCTGACCGATGATTTCAGAAACACGCAGGTTACGGTTAAACCCTTGCTGCGCCGTCGAGCAAAACTTGCACTCCAACGCACAACCCACCTGAGAAGACACGCACAGCGTCGCGCGTTCCTCTTCCGGGATGTAGACCGTTTCCACACGCTGGCCGTCGACCAATATAGCCCACTTGATCGTGCCATCAGAAGAGCGCTGCTCATCGACCACGACAGGCGCGCGAATTTCAGCGATCTCCTGCAATTTGGTGCGTAACACCTTATTGATGTCGGTCATTTCGTTGAAATCATCACAGCAGTAGTGATAGATCCATTTCATGACCTGATCGGCACGGAACGGCTTTTCCCCCATAGAGGCGAAAAAGGCGCGCATTTGCTGGCGGTTAAGATCCAGCAGGTTGATTTTTTCAGTGCCCGTCGGCTTAACGGCAATAGCGTCAGACTCGGTGGCGATCGGGGATACGGTTTGCTCAGACATATTGACTCATGGCCTCGTTGTTACACGTTATGGCTCGAAAGAAGTGATAAAGGATAAAGAAACGCCCCGGCCAAGCGCCTGCTCGTTCCGGGGCGCGGCATTGTACAAAGTTTAATACAGAGGTGCCAGCGCCACTCCGCTTTTAATTCTTTGCCTCAGCTCAACGGGTGCGTGCACACACCTCGTCCGCACTGAAGAAATAGGCGATTTCGCGTTCGGCTGACGCCAAAGAGTCAGAACCGTGCACCGCATTTTCAGTCATGCTGTCTGCATAGTCCGCTCGTAGCGTTCCCGCCAGCGCATTATCAGGATTCGTCGCACCCATCAGGTCACGGTGACGCTGAACGGCATTTTCGCCCTCCAAAACCTGAACCAGAATGGGGCCGGAAGTCATGAATGTCACCAGACCGTCAAAGAAAGGTTTGCCCTGATGCTCAGCGTAAAAGCCTTCGGCCTGTTCGCGAGTCAAATGAAGCATTTTGGCAGCAACAATGTTGAAGCCTGCGCTTTCAAAGCGGTTGTAGATAGCGCCAATCACATTCTTGGCGACCGCATTGGGCTTAATGATAGAAAAAGTACGTTCTACCGTCATAGTGACCTCGTTTGATAACTGTCTGATAACTGCCGGTTAATAAATTATGATCCCGGCACCGTAAAGTGGCGCAGATTATAGGGTTGCACCTCCATCTTGCCTACGGTCAAATAACATTTTTTTAAAATAACGTTATCTTATCGTCCTTTTCTTATCATTATAACGCTGAATCTCTGTCTGACACCCCCTCTCTGTCCGACCTGCGGGGCGGATGGCAAACAAATTCGCGCGTTTCACCTGTTTCATCCCAGTGTTCCGGTAACGCTCGCATTCCTGAAATAGAGTGCGCCTAAACGGGCGTTATCGGCAGGATTGCGCTTGTCCGCTGCTGAAAAATCGCTGACAATTCAATCCTCATCTTATTCCGGGCTGCGTTGACGGCCCGCTCGGGAGGTCTCATGTCTGTATCCAGTTCCGACATCTTTGTCACCGCCACCTGGCTGAATTCGCATCTGAACGACGCTGATATCACGCTGCTTGATGCGCGGATGCTGCCACCTGGCGACACCACGCGGGATATTAAGGCCGAATATGAGCCGAACACCTGCCGGGGGCGGCTTTTTTCGATATCGAAACGCTGTCAGACGCGACGTCGCCTCTACCGCATATGATGCCGGACAGTGCGTCCTTCGCTCAGACGATAGGAGCGCTAGGCGTCAGCGAAGGACAACACTGCATCATTTATGACGAAGGCAATCTGTTTTCCGCCCCTCGCGCCTGGTGGATGCTGAGAACCTTCGGCGTGACAAAGGTTTCTATTCTGGCTGGCGGCCTGGCCGAATGGAAACACCAGCAACTTCCCCTGGAGCAAGGAAACAACGGTCATCCGACAAGAACCTTCAAGGCTCGACTGGACGCCGGAGTGATCTGTCAGGCCGAAGTCGTGCTGGCCATCACCCACGATCATTCCGCACAAATCGTCGATGCCCGTCCGGCGCTGCGTTTCGCGGGTGAAGTGGATGAACCCCGTCCGGGACTACGTCGTGGCCATATCCCCGGCAGCGTTAACGTGCCATGGAATGAGCTGGTGGCAAACGGCGCGCTGAAAGCCCCAGAAGAGCTGGCCGCGGTGTTCAAGCAAAAGGGAATAGATATCCAGCGTCCCATCGTCGCCAGCTGTGGCTCCGGTGTGACAGCAGCTGTGGTCGTATTAGCGCTGTATGTGCTGAATGCCCCTCAAGTCAAACTGTACGACGGTTCCTGGGGGGAATGGGGAAGTCGAGATGACCTGCCCGTTGAAACAGGGGTAACTCGCTGACGCTTACCGATTTGCCATTGACACAATCTCAGTAAAAACGGCCACATCATGTGGCCGTCACGGAATCCGTCATGACTGATGTTGTGCCTCTGCGGGGATTCCTGGCTTCAGTCTCATAGATGGCAGTAACAGCACTCTCCGTAATCGTGATTCATCACGACGCGCATCCGCCGACCAAAAGCTCACACAGTGAGCCTTTGCCGTTTTGGCTTTTGGCTTTTGGCTTTTGGCTTTTGGCTTTTGGCTTTTGGCTTTTGGCTTTTGGCTTTTGGCTTTTGGCTTTTGGCTTTTGGCTTTTGGCTTTTGTAGCGTTGCGGTCAAGCGGTCAAGCGGCATTATCTAATCATGCGTGGCCGCTGTTTTTGAAGTCGCGAAGAAAGCTGCCCCACTTACGCTCATAAAATGGCGTGGTGTGCTTGATCATGTAATGGCTGATGCCCGGTTCGTTGTCGGCTACGACGCAAAGGTCAATCGGGCGATCGTCCGGCAGCGTGTCGCTGGCAACGGTACCCGCAGCCTGAATGATCGCCTCAACGTCTTCATCCACGTCAATCCCGACCAACAGATGCGGCTGCTCCTCGTCAGGCTCTTTAATTTGCACCAGAAACGCACGGCGCACGGCGGGATATTTCGCAAATAGTTGGGTCAGGGAGTCGATCATCTGCGCAGGCATTTCTGCGGGCTGTCCAATGAGGACCTGTGTATCCTCCTCGATCACCTTCTTCGTCACGAGTCCGGTGCCTTCGCCCGCCAGCAGGTGTTCCACTTCCTGCGGCAGAAACTCTTTACCGTAAGGTAGTTTAGGATTGAGGAACAACACAGCGCCCTGAGTCAGCTCAAACAGCGCGCGAGCAGGGAGTGCCAGGAAGGACTGCTCTTCGGTGATGGCTGACTGTAAAGCCGCCAGAGAAGAGAAGAAGGGGATCGCAGAACTGCCATCCGGCTTCTCCCAATGCTGAAGATGAACATGGCTCCCGGCCTGAAGCGTCTGCTCGCCAAAGGTGGTATCGCCGTCGCTGTTTCCCAGTACATACACCGTGGCCGTCATGAGCTCGTTGAAAAACTCGGGCCGATGCGCAGGCTCCGTCGCAGCGCGCATCAGCGCCTCTTCCAGTGTGTTTTGTGGTGAAAATTCCATCGTGTTCCTCAACGCTCTCAGCCCTGCGCACCTTTTTAACTGCGCAAGGCCTGTTTGTTATGCTCGCGCGGCGTCACCGCGCGTAGTTCATTGCGGGTATAAACTTACCCACCATCGCTTATTCAGCCAGCTTTGCTCAGCAGGAAGTCCGCCAGCGTGCGAACGCCCAGTCCGGTCGCGCCCGCAGACCATTGATCGACCGCGCCTTTACGGTAAGTCGCCGAACAGTCGATATGGAGCCACCCTTCCTGGTAGTTCTCCACAAAGTGGGACAGGAAAGCCGCCGCCGTGCTGGCGCCTGCCGAATGGGCCGGACTCGCGATGTTATTCAGTTCAGCAAAGTTGGACGGCAGTTGCTGACGGTGGAACTCCTCCAGCGGCAAACGCCAAAAAGGTTCGCTCTCGCGCCCGGCACTGGTGAGCAAATCTCCGACCAACGCATCGTCAAAACTGAACAGCGCGTGATAGTCGTTACCCAACGCCATTTTTGCGGCACCCGTCAGCGTAGCGCAGTCGATAATCCACTGCGGCTTCTGGGCGGACGCATCGATCAGGCCATCGGCCAGCACCAAACGTCCTTCCGCGTCCGTGTTCATCACTTCCACCGTTTTGCCGTTGCGATAGCTGATGATGTCTCCCAGACGGAATGCGTTGCCGCTCACCATGTTGTCGGCGCAGCACAAGTACAGTTTGACACGCTGATTCAAACCACGCGCAGCGGCCATGGCCAGCGCTCCTGTCACTAGCGCGGCGCCTCCCATATCGGACTTCATCGAATCCATAAAGCTGCTGGGTTTCAGGCTATAACCGCCGGTATCAAACGTAATACCTTTACCGACCAGACAGGCCATCACCGGCGCATCGGGATTGCCGGTCGGATTGTAATCGAGCGCAAGTAATACCGGCTGACGTTCGGAGCCGCGTCCGACGGTATACAAGCCGGAATAGTTCTGCTGACGCAGGTCTTCACCTTTGGTGATGCGATAAGATACCGCGTCGCAGTTGACGGAACACAGCAGATCCACCGCGCGGGTAGCCAGTTGCTCCGGCCCCAGCGCTTCCGCTGGCAAGTTGATCGTATCGCGCACCCAGTCGACGATTTTCAGGCGGCGATCCAACTCCTGCCGCGCAGCCTCATCCAACTCGGCCCACTCGACGGTACGCTTGCCTTTCGGCCCCCGGTAACCCTGCCAAAAAGCCCAGCTACTTTCGAGATCCCATCCCTCGCCTTCCAGCTTGACGCATTTAATGCCCTGACCGTCGATTTTGCGGCCGGCGCGCTGGATGATCGCCAACGGTTTGTCGCCGGTCAGATGGATAGTGAACCCTTGTTCGCCAGAGGTTAACGTTGCTTTTTCACCCCAGCGAGCATCCGCGGGCTGGTGGGTCAGGGTAATGGGCATAGCTTCGGTTGTCATAATCTCGTTCCCTATTGCGCATTTCTTTAATCAGGCCGTTCAAGCATGAAGAAGAGAAATCGGCCGCCGTGAAGGCGCGCCTGTCGTGCTGGTTATTCAGCTTTTATCCAACCAGAGAACCGCGTCTCTTTGAACCTGTTTAGGTCACGGTTCGGTGGCCGATCGTGAAATCATCCCGCGGCACTTTTCGTCATGCCGCTGGCTTGTTCCTGAAAAATCGGCAGGCGATATCGACCGCCGATCCTCGTATGAATCCGTCTCACCGTACCGGCTTACGAAGCAAGGCCGGTGCGTGTATCAATATAGTGTAAGGGGGCGTTTTAGGCCCCGCGCGACGTATTTGCTCGTAGTGTCGTTCAACCTTTCCAAACACCACCCTCTTCGCTGCGCCCGTCGAGCACTGATGGTCATAGTAAGGCAAATTTATGACCGATTTCTTAGACCTTACGCGCAGCGGCAAAAAACTCGAGCCAAGATACCATATATGCCCCCGATGGCTGGCGTAACCCGTCGGAAGAGAATCTCGAAAACAGGAAAAATCCCACATATAGGCGCGCGGAAGAGCGAGATAAATAGGAATTCGGGTCGATGAACGGATAAGCCGCGAAGGCGATGCCGCGTTAAACGGTTTAACACGCCACAACTCAGCGTTCACTCAAACTCGCGGAAGGGTAACCACTGCATAGAAAAGCGCGTTGAGTGCGGTGTTGACCGCACTGAATCGCCCGGTCAACCACGCCTGTTGGGCTTATAGAAAAGCGTCAGAGTTGAGGCGCGCCTGCAACGCGGCTGCTCTTGGTGCTCTGTTTGAAGGTTTTCCAGTCAGTAGAAACGCTACGCAACCGGTCAACGGCGTTATGCACCTGCTCGATGGCGTAATCCACTTCCTCTTCCGTGCTGAAACGCCCCAGCGAAAAACGAATAGAACTCAGCGCGAGCGTTTCGTTAACGCCCAGCGCCCGCAGCACATAGGAAGGCTCCAGGCTAGCGGAAGTACAGGCAGAACCAGAGGAAACCGCCAGATCTTTCAACGCCATCAGCAGCGATTCGCCCTCGACGTAGTTAAAGCTGACGTTTAGAAGATTGGGGATGCTGTTTGACAGGTCGCCATTCAGGTAGATTTCTTCGATATCCCGAATGCCGTTCCACAGCCGATCGCGCAGGGTGCCAAGCCGCGCAGATTCAGCGTCCATTTCCTCTGCCGCGATGCGATAGGCTTCGCCCATACCGACGATCTGATGCACCGGCAGCGTACCGGAACGCATGCCGCGTTCGTGTCCGCCGCCGTGCATCTGAGCGTCAATGCGCACACGGGGATTGCGGCGGACGAACAGTGCGCCGATGCCTTTCGGGCCATAGATTTTATGACCGGAGAACGACATCAGATCGACCTTGAGCTGCCCCAGATCGATTGGTAATTTGCCGACGCTCTGCGTGGCATCGACATGGTAGATCACACCACGACGATGGCACAGTTCGCCGATAGCCGCGATGTCTTGCACCACGCCAACTTCGTTGTTGGCATGCATGATGGAAACCAGAATCGTATCATCGCGAAAAGCGGCTTCCAGCTCGTTCATGTCGATGATGCCATTGCGCATAGGCGTCAGATAAGTGACGTCAAACCCTTCACGTTCCAGCTGGTGACAAGGGTCCAAAACCGCTTTGTGTTCAGTGACGCAGGTAATGATGTGCTTACCCTTTTCCTGATGAACGCTGGCGGCGCCTTTAATCGCCAGATTGTCAGCTTCCGTGGCGCCTGACGTGAAGATGATTTCGCGAGGATCCGCGCCAACCAGATCGGCAATCTGGTTGCGAGCGACGTCCACCGCCTCTTCCGCCTGCCAGCCGTAACGATGCGAACGGGACGCGGCATTGCCGAACGTACCGTCCATCGTCAGGAACTTCATCATTTTTTCAGCCACGCGCGGATCAACCGGTGTCGTCGCTGAATAATCCAGATAAATGGGTAACTTCATTGCTCATTAACTCCGTACTTCACATCAAAACGTACTCTGCGTTTTGTTTATAGTCGGGCGCTCCTGCCCGTACCCCTTGGGGCCAACGCCATGCGTTGTCAGCACCTCTCCCGGCGTGATTAAGCGCGCAGATTAACGTTAATCGTTTCCTGCGTACGACCGGTAGAGGTACGGCGCGTGTCGGCATCCTGACGGTCGGCAACATCGAGAATATCTTTGTTGTTGACCAGTTCGCCCAGGGTAATGTTGTTCAGGAAATCGGTGATTCGATCGCTCAGATCGCGCCACAGCGTATGGGTCAGACAACGATCGCCGCCCTGGCAGCCTTCACGCCCCTGACAACGGGTCGCATCGACCGACTCATCAACGGCGGAGATCACTGCGCCGACAGCGATGTCATTGGCGTCTCTACCCAACAGATAACCGCCGCCCGGACCACGCACGCTGGAAACCAGACCATTTTTACGCAAGCGGGAGAACAGTTGTTCAAGATACGAAAGCGAAATGCCCTGACGTTCAGAGATGTCGGCCAGAGGAACAGGGCCTTCCTGAGAATGCAGCGCCACATCAAGCATGGCGGTAACAGCATAACGGCCTTTAGATGTCAGTCTCATATCAATGGTATCCGTAGAGTAAACCCGTGTTTCAAAACACAGGTAGGGTCGAAATGTGACATTAGTCTGTCATTCCCGAGTATTTCAGTCAAGTATTTATCCTAGTAAATCACTCAACTATTACCCGCTACTCACCGGTCATTTTTATGGATAGAACTGAGGATGCCACGCAGTATATTCAGCTCCTGACTTTCCGGGCGCGCACGGGTAAACAGCCTACGCAGCTTACTCATAACCTGACCCTGATGCGCCTGGCGGATAAACCCGGTTTCCACCAAAGTGGATTCCAGATGCTGATAAAAGCGTTCCAGATCGTCCACCAGCGGATACGGGGTTTCTTCATGCTCAGGCGTATCCATCTGTTCGTTATCCAAGTGCGCGACTCGGATTTCGTAAGACAGAATTTGCACCGCCATCGCCAGATTCAGCGAGCTGTATTCCGGGTTTGCCGGGATCGCCACATGATAATGACATTTCTGTAGTTCATCATTGGTCAACCCAACGCGCTCGCGACCAAAGACGATGGCGACCGGCGCATGACGCGACGCTTGCGCGCTGCGAACGCCGCACTCGCGGGGCTCCAGCATCGGCCACGGCAACGTGCGCGAACGCGCGCTGGTCCCTATCACCAGGCTGCAACCTTCCAGCGCCTGATCCAGGTTTTCAACCAGCGTCGCATTCCCGATAACGTCGCTCGCGCCGGCGGACAGCGCGATCGCCTGTGAATCAGGTTTAACCAGCGGATTAACCAAGTAAAGATTGCTCAACCCCATGGTTTTCATCGCCCGAGCGGCCGATCCCATGTTGCCGGTGTGGGACGTTTCCACCAGGACAATGCGTATATTTTCTAACATGCTGACTCGATAGTGCGAAAAAGGAAATGCGGACTATGTTAACACAATCTTCGCTATTTTCTCTTTTGCTGGTATACTGCGCGCCGATTTCTGTTCTTTAACATTCTTGTGGACGATACCATGCATCCGATGCTGAACATTGCCGTGCGCGCCGCGCGTAAAGGCGGTAATTTAATTGCCAAAAACTATGAAACGCCTGACGCCGTCGAGGCTAGTCAGAAAGGCAGTAACGATTTTGTCACCAATGTCGATCGGGATGCAGAGCGCCTGATTATTGAAATCATTCGCAAATCATACCCTCAGCACACCATCATCAGTGAAGAGTGCGGAGAACTGGTCGGAGAAGACCAGGATATTCAATGGATTATCGATCCCCTGGATGGCACTTCCAACTTTATCAAACGTCTGCCGCACTTCGCGGTTTCCATCGCTGTTCGCATCAAAGGCCGCACCGAAGTCTCGGTAGTTTACGATCCGATGCGCAATGAGCTGTTCACCGCCACTCGCGGTCAGGGCGCTCAGCTGAACGGCTACCGTCTGCGCAGCAGCAACGCTCGCGATCTGGACGGCACCATCCTCGCTACCGGCTTCCCGTTCAAGCACAAACAGCATTCCGCCAGCTACTTCCGCATGATGGAAGGTCTGTTCGGCCTGTGCGCGGACTTCCGCCGCACTGGTTCCGCCGCGCTGGATCTGGCTTATGTCGCCGCTGGCCGCGTGGATGGCTTCTTCGAAATCGGCCTGAAACCGTGGGACTTCGCCGGCGGCGAACTGCTGGTACGTGAAGCAGGCGGTATCGTGACCGACTTCGTCGGCGGCCACAATTACCTGACGACTGGCAACATCGTCGCCGGTAACCCGCGTGTCGTGAAATCTCTGCTGTCTAACGTCCGCGAAAACCTGAGTGATGCATTGAAACGTTAAGTTTCTTCCGGTTAGCCGACTTCGGTCAGCTAACCGCCGTTTTCCTTATCCCTTATGTGACTTCACGCCATCTTTCTCTGATTCATCAATCCCCTTACGCCCCCTTATCCCCCATCACGCTTGGTAAAATGTGCACAACATCTCATACCACACGCCTTGTTTACGCGCTGATATCGAATTTCCTATCTCATGCATCTTTATCCGTTTGCCGTGATGACGAAGGCCCGTTCTTCAGAACGCGCGAGAAAAACACAGAAACCACAGGTAGTATCCATAACCTTCATCGCAGACAACACACCAGCGGCCCTAAGGCCTTGTCGCGGTGATGCAATAGCGTTAATAACTCCGTCCCAACGCCGACTTAATACCCAAAGCAGGCTTTTCTGCACTTTTGTTATCCCGATCGGGATCGCACAAGCCTTCGCTAACTTTTATTTTTTAACTTTTTTGTTGGTTGAAAGCGCCCCTGATTACATATGATAATCATTATTAAACTCATTTTAAGGGCGGAGTGCAGTCGCGTTATGTTCATCAACCTATTTCGACACGTTTTGTTGGTCGCCGCACTGACGGCTTCCTTGAGCATCTATGCCACACAGTATCCTGTCACGGTGACCGATCTCGACGGGAAGAGCGTCACGCTCAAGCAAGAGCCTCGGCGCATTGTTTTACAGGATGGCCGCGACATCATGGCGATGGCGCTGTTGGATCGCGAAAATCCATTCCAGCGGTTGGTGGCCTGGAATAACCTGCCCAGAACTTCCGACACCGCGACGTGGAATATGTTGAAAGGGAAATGGCCGCAGGCGGCATCCATTCTTGAAATGGGATTCAGCGACAAAGGCGATATCGAGCTGGAAAGCGTCCTGGCGCAACGGCCGGACCTAATGATCGCGCAGATGCGCGCCAAGCCCTCGCTGACCGATAACGGCATACTCGCCAAACTGCACACGCTCGGTGTTCCGGTCATTTTCATCGATTTTGAAGTCTCACCGGTCAAAAACACGACGGATAGCATCACCCTGCTGGGACGCGTGCTTAACCGCGAAGACAACGCGAAAGCCTATACGGATTTCTATCGCCAACATCTCGCCGCCATTCAGCAGCGCACCGCCGCCATCACGCCGAAAGCCAATGTGTTCATTGAGGCGCTGGCCGGTCGTTCTGAATCCTGTTGCTTCAGCCATGCTCATAACGGTTGGGGCGGGCTGGTCGAAGCCGTCGGCGCGCGAAATATCGGCTCAGACCTGCTTCCGGGCGCGTATGGCTACGTTTCTCTGGAAAAGCTCATCAGCATGAGTCCGGATGTGTACATCATGACCGGCTCTAAGCGCGGCGACGGCACCAGCCCGCTGTTGCAGCTCGGTTATGACGCGGACAAGGCGTCTCTCGATGCCAGAGGCAGTCAGCTGCTCAGCCGCACCGGCGTGGCGCAAATTCCGGCCGTGCAAAAAAAACACGCCTTCGGCCTCTACCACCATTTCTATAATCACCCGTACAATGTGGTTGGTATGGAATATCTGGCTAAGGCAATCTACCCTCAGCAGTTCAGCGATCTGAATCCGGACGCGTCCTACCACGACATTATTCGCCGCTTCACCACGTTGCCCGATAGCGAATTTATTTTTTCCTGGAAACAGGCTGAGTAACTTTCATGATTGTTACGACCGAATCGACTCACCACGGCAGCCTCGCTGCCGAAAAGCACATGATGCATCGCTACCAGCATATCGTCCGACATCGCCTGCTAATGATGGCCATCCTGGCGATGGCCATCGTTGCCTCGCTGCTGTTGGACTTTGTACTCGGGCCCTCGGGCCTGCCGCTGAAGACACTGTGGCAAACGCTGACCGACCCCGCCGCGGCCGATGCCGGTATCCGCGTCATCGTCTGGGATATCCGCCTGCCCTATGCGCTGATGGCGGTCGTCGTCGGTCTGGCGCTGGGGCTCGCAGGCGCGGAAATGCAGACCATCCTCAACAACCCACTCGCCAGCCCCTTCACGTTAGGCGTCTCCTCGGCCGCCGCTTTCGGCGCGGCGCTGGCAATCGTGCTCGGTATCGGCATTCCCGGTATTCCGGCACAGTGGTTTATTTCCGCCAACGCGTTCCTGTTCGCGCTGCTGGCCGCGCTGCTGCTTGATGCCATCACCCGCTGGACGCAGGTCGCCACGTCAGGCGTCGTGCTCTTCGGCATCGCGCTCGTCTTCACCTTCAACGCACTGGTCTCCATGCTCCAGTTCGTCGCCAACGAAGACACGCTACAGGGGCTGGTCTTCTGGACGATGGGCAGTCTGGCCCGCGCATCGTGGGAGAAGCTGGGCGTTCTGCTGCTGGTGTTGGCTGTCGTCATGCCGCTGTCCATGATGAACGCATGGAAACTGACGGCGTTGCGTTTGGGCGAAGACCGGGCCATCAGCTTCGGCATCAACGTGCGCCGACTGCGGCTGGCGACGCTGCTGCGCATCAGCATATTGTCCGCGCTGTCGGTCGCCTTCGTCGGCCCAATCGGTTTTATCGGCCTCGTGGCGCCGCACATCGCCCGACTGATCTTCGGCGAAGATCACCGCTTTTATCTGCCGGCGAGCGCGTTAACCGGCGCGCTGGTGCTATCACTCGCCTCCGTGGTGTCCAAAAATCTGCTGCCAGGCGTCATCATTCCTGTCGGTATCGTCACCTCGTTGGTCGGCGTGCCTTTCTTCCTGAGTATCATTCTGCGCCACAGGGGGAACGTATGAATTCGCCACCCAAGGGGCTGACCCTAGCCCACTTCCACGCGGGCTATCCCAAGCGTCCGGTAATCGCGGATCTCAACGTGCCGAAACTGCCGCGAGGGAAGATCACCGTGTTGCTGGGGCCGAACGGGAGTGGGAAATCCACGCTGCTGCGAGCGATGGCCGGTCTGGGCAAGGCGAGCGGTGAGGTGTATCTGGACGACGTGAACCTGATGCAACTGCCTTTCAGCAAACGCGCCGAAAACGTGGTTTACCTGCCCCAATCGCTGCCGGCCGGCGTGCATCTGCACGTCCTGGAATCGATTATCGTCGCCCAGCGCGCCAGTGGAGGTCTATCCCCCTCCGGGGATAAAGGCGAGGTTATGACGCTGCTGCGACAGCTTGGCATCGAACATCTGGCGCTGAACTATCTGGACCAGTTGTCAGGGGGGCAAAAACAGCTGGTTGGGCTAGCGCAGTCGCTGATCCGTCAGCCGTCTCTGCTACTGCTGGACGAACCGCTCAGCGCGCTCGATCTCAATTATCAGTTCCACGTGATGGATCTGGTACGGCGAGAAACCCAGCGTCGGAACATCGTCACCGTGGTGGTGGTCCACGACATTAACATCGCGCTTCGCCATGGCGATCACGTGTTGATGCTGCAAAACGGACAGCTAATTGCCGATGGCGAACCGGCGGAAGTGATTACCGCCGAGAGCCTGGCCCGCGTTTACGGCGTACGCGGGCGAATCGAACGTTGCTCACAGGGAATCCCGCAAGTGATGATCGATGGGCTGGTCACGGAGCCGATGCAGTAACCTTTTTGCCCCGGTCTATGCCGGGGCTTTAGGCCGATAGCCTCCCGACAGTCGTCGAAACCGCATGGAAAACGTGGTGATTATCCTGAAAACGGACGAATGCCGCCCATCATGGCGGGTTGCGCGCTGACATACAGCACCACGCCCATGACGATCAACAATGCGCCGCCGCTCAGGGACAAAACGAACCAGACGACCTGCTGCCAGCGGGGAGACGCCTGTTCAGCGCCGAGACGCGTCATCAGCCGCCGACAGTAGCTGACCGCCGCCGCCAGCAGAGAGAGCGTGAAGGCGGTGCCTAACGCCATCGTCAGCGCAGCCAAAATCCCCCAGCCATACACGCCGAGCACTTTGGCGAACAACAGTACCAATATCGCGCCCGAGCAGGGCCGTAATCCCATCGCTAACACGACCATCAAGCGCGCCCGCCATCCGCCGTCCTCGGCGAGCGCCTCCGGCCCCGGGACATGCTGATGACCACAGCAGCATCCGGCGTCATGCGCGCCAGAGCGGCGGACATGAGCGACCAGCAGCGAGGACGACGAAGCGGCCGCCAGCGGAGCAAGCCGCTGGATCCTCGGAGGGCGGGAACTCGCCCGCGCCGCCAGCAGCCTACGCACCGCCCGAATGCACAGCACCATCCCCAGCAAGACCACCAGCAGGTAACTGCCCTTCTCTATCCAAAAACTGCTGACGTGCAACACCCGGCTAGAGAGCTGCAACACGGAGAGCACCACCGTGACCAGGATCACCGCGACCATGCCTTGCAATAGCGATGCCGCAAAGGTGAGCTGGAGGCTGCGCTTCAGACGAGAAGGATGCGTGGCAAGATAGGTGGCGATCACCACCTTGCCGTGGCCCGGTCCAAGCGCGTGCAAAATACCGTAGGCCAGACTGAACGCCAACAGGCTCCAACCGGCGCGATGCGGCTGCGTGCTGACCGCTTCCATCAGTTGCGACATTTGCTGATGCAGCGATCTTTGCCAGATGACGCTTTGGCGCAGCATCTCCGGCCACCAGGACCAGACTGCGTACAGCCCACATCCCAGCGCCAGTACGACGATCAGCAGCGGCCACGCGGCGCGGCGAGATGGCTCGACAGAAAGAGAAGATGGCGTTATTGGCATTGCAACGTAACCCTCTGTGCGAATTGTTGACCCAACGCCATGTCTTCGTCCGGGCTATCATTTTTGTCCAATGAGAGCGCATAAGACTGCAAAGCCGCATCCGGTTTCGGCGTCGTCAGCGTAGTATGGCAGCGCGCCGAGAGTGCTGGGTTGACAGCAACCGCATTGTCATTTTTGTAGGACATATCGACGAAATAGGTGGGATCGTAGGTGGAAATTTGTAGGGGGTTTCCCGCCAGAGGCTGAGGATGGGCCAGCGGCAGCACGAACTCCAGCACCGCCTGATTACCGTGGCGAGAAAGATGATACTCGCTCGGCACCGGCGCATATTTAACCGGTTTACCGTCGCGAAAGACGTCGGTGAAATAGTGCTGCCCCAGCACGTTGGCCATAACTTCCGCCGCCAGTTTCTTCCAGATTTCAGCCTCTTGGGACGCTGAGCCCGCGTCGTAAAGCAGATCGGCGGACGTCATGGGGTCCATCGTCCACACCATGCGCAGCCCGGTGATGAGGTCGTTTTTCCCCTCCACCGTTAGACGCATGTCGATGAAACTGTGCGGATGCGCGGCCGCCTGCGGGATAGCGCCACATCCTATCATCATCAGCGCCGCTGCCAGTCGACCCGGCCATCGCGACGTCATTGCACCGAATACCATTACTACCTCTGACTAATGATTTTCACTCAGGGAGGTCTTTGCCTTCGCCGTATCCGGCAATCGTATAAACAGGACCGGCAGCGCCAGTAATGCCATCACCCAGAACGTTTTACCCTGCAAATGGCCGAACAGATAACCCGACAAGACGGTGACCAACGCGATTCCGCCGCCCATCGCCAGCGCGGAATACACCGCTTGCAGCTTCAGTACATCGCTGCCCTGACGCGTGGCGATAAAACGCATGGCGGACAGATGACATATCGTAAACGTCCCGCAGTGCAGGAGCTGAATCACGATCAGCCACGGCAGCGACGCCGTCGAGCCCATCAGCCCCCAGCGGATCACGCCGCACGCGGCGGAGAGCAGCAACAGTCCCTGCGCTGTCCAGCGTCGGAACAATCGATGACTGAGCGCAAAAATCACGATCTCTGCGACCACGCCCAGCGACCAGAGATACCCCACGACCGACGCCGAATAACCCATATCCTGCCAGTAAATGACGCTGAATCCGTAATACGCGGCGTGCGCGCCCTGCAACAAGGTGACGCCAAGCATAAAGCGCCACACGGCGGTTTCGCTTAATAACTGACGCCACGGCGTTGACGCCAGGTCGGACGCCGTTGACGCCGTCTCTTGCGGTGCCGTTTCAGGCCGGAACAGCATTCCTATCAACATACACAGCAGCCCGACGCACAGCACCAGAAGAATGGCAGGATGACCCCAAACGGCCACTAAATCCCCGGTGACCGCAGAACCAATAACGAACGCGATCGACCCCCACAGCCGCACCCGACCGTAGTCCATCGTGAGCTGCTGACGCCAGGTATTGGCCAGCGCATCGGTCAGCGGCACCAGCGGCGCGAAGAACAGGTTGAAGCCGATCATGACCAGCAGCAGCCACAGCCACGCGTTGCCAAGCCAAAACCCGAAGGCCATGAGCAACGAGACCAATGCCAGACAGCGCAATGCGCCGATCAGCCTGGACGGATGGCCTACTCCGGCTGTGATAGCCAAACTCCCGCAGCAGCGGGCGACCAGACCGGCGCCGAGCAGCAGCCCAATGGTTTCATCCGATAAACCTTCTCCCTGTAGCCAGCGGCCCCAAAAGGGCAAAAAGATGCCATAGCAGAAAAAGTAGGTGAAATAGCTGAGAGCCAGCCAGCGAGTGGATCGTAAAACCATGGGTTCTCCTGTTTTCGACCGGCTACTTTGGCAAAGATGTGTGACGGGCGCAACCACGGTCGACAGATAAAAAAACGCCAGCTTTGCGCTGGCGTTTGTTCGCGATGCGTGACGAAGCACGCATGGCAATCTTAGGCGTAAACAGGGAAACGAGCGCAGAGTTCCAGCACTTTCTGCTTGGTACGCTCAATCACAGCTTCGTCGTTGATGTTGTCCAGCACGTCACAAATCCAGCCGGCCAGTTCACGCACTTCCGCTTCTTTGAAGCCGCGGCGAGTGGCGGATGGCGTACCGATACGAATACCGGAGGTGACGAACGGGCTCTTAGGATCGTTCGGCACGCTGTTTTTGTTGACGGTGATGTTCGCACGGCCCAGCGCCGCATCGGCTTCTTTACCCGTGATGTCTTTGCTGACCAGGTCCAGCAGGAACAGGTGGTTTTGCGTACCGCCGGATACCACGTTGAAACCGCGGGACAGGAAGACTTCAACCATCGCCTTGGCGTTTTTCGCTACCTGCTGCTGGTAAACGGTAAACTCCGGCTCCATCGCTTCTTTCAGCGCGACCGCTTTACCCGCAATCACGTGCATCAGCGGGCCGCCCTGACCACCCGGGAATACCGCGGAGTTCAGTTTCTTATACAGATCTTCGTCACCGCCTTTCGCCAGGATCAGGCCGCCGCGCGGACCTGCCAGCGTTTTGTGCGTAGTGGTGGTGACGATGTGCGCGTGAGGCACCGGCGTAGGATAAACGCCAGCAGCGACCAGACCGGCCACGTGCGCCATATCGACGAACAGGTAAGCGCCTACGCTGTCAGCGATTTCACGCATTTTCGCCCAGTCGACTACGCCGGAATAAGCCGAGAAGCCGCCAACGATCATTTTCGGTTTGTGAGTACGCGCCAACTCGGCCATTTCGTCGTAATCAATCTTGCCGCTTTCGTCGATGCCGTAAGGAATCACTTTATACAGCTTACCGGACAGGTTAACCGGCGCGCCGTGAGTCAGGTGGCCGCCGTGAGCCAGGTTCATGCCCAGAATGGTATCGCCAGGCTGCAGCAGCGCGGTGTAGACCGCGAAGTTGGCCTGAGAACCCGAGTGCGGCTGCACGTTGGCGTAGTCCGCGCCAAACAGCGCTTTCGCACGGTCAATCGCCAGCTGTTCAACAATATCGACATATTCGCAACCGCCGTAATAGCGTTTGCCCGGGTATCCTTCCGCATACTTGTTGGTCAGCTGAGATCCCTGTGCCTGCATGACGCGTGGGCTGGTGTAGTTTTCTGAAGCAATCAGCTCAATATGTTCTTCCTGACGCACCACTTCCTGCTGCATGGCTTGCCACAGCTCGGCATCATAATCGGCAATGTTCATTTCACGCTTTAACATCCGCATCTCCTGTCCTGACTCAGCTAACGTGCATTTTTACAACGCAATATAATCGCCCCGAAAGGCACTGGCCTATAGTGTAAACCGATTCTCACCAGCGAAGATAGGCTTTGACAGAGGTTTTTGCGCAAACGATTAGCCACCGGTGGCACAAGGGTTTGTGCTTTTCTCTACCTCCCTGTGCGGAGGGACTTTTTCTCATCAGGCACCTGCATCTTTTTCATGTTGGGCTGCGATCTGACTCGCTCAACCCGCCCAATTTCCCTCTCCCAATCCATCGATATTTTTGATGGATTGGTCTGTAAGACCAATCTGATACTAAGTATTTTTTGAGGTATTTTTTGATTGGGAATAATTATTCCAAATAATGATATTGAACCCATATAAATGGGTTGCTAACTTCCTCGTATTGAACGGATTTCAACCACTAGCCCTTCATTCTCACACCAGGGAAACGTATGCGACATACGTGGGCATAATAAGGAGATAACCTCATGACTAGTCTTACACCTCGCATTGGACCCGGCCGATTTCGCCCTTTCTCTCTCTCGCTCATCGCAGCGGCGCTGATGTCCTCCAGCGCAAGCGCCGGCACTCTGCTGACGCAGGAAGCCCTGACCGCCGCACCCGACGTCGGTTGGGCATCGCAAAATGGTTTAACCACCGGCGGCTCCGCCGCAGCGGAAGAGAACATTTATAGCGTGGGAACGCTCGACGAATTTAAAACCGCGCTGGCAGCAGGCAGCGCCAGCAAAATCATTCAGATCACGGCGCCTATCGACATCAGCGGCGGCACCGCCTACACGAGCTTCGACGATCAAAAAGCACGTAGCCAGATCCTGATCCCATCTAACACGACGATCATCGGAATGGGCGACCAGGGTAAATTCACCAACGGTTCACTGATCGTCAAAGAAGTCAGCAACGTAATTTTGCGGAATATCTTCATTGAAACGCCGGTCGATGTTGAGCCGCATTATGAGTCGGGCGATGGCTGGAATGCGGAGTGGGATGCGATGAATGTTCAAACCGCCGACCACGTGTGGATCGACCATGTGACCATCAGCGATGGCAGCTTTACGGACGACCAGTACACGACCAAGGATGACGAAACCTACGTACAGCACGACGGTGTGTTAGACATTAAACGTGGCTCTGATTATGTCACCGTGTCCAATAGTCGTTTCGAACTACACGATAAGACCATCCTGATCGGACATAGCGACAGCAATACCTCGCAAGATGCGGGAAAGCTGCACGTCACTTTCTTCAACAACCTGTTTAATCGGGTACGTGAGCGCGCGCCAAGAGTGCGTTTCGGCAATGTCCATGCCTTCAATAACGTCTACATCGGCGACGTTAAGGACACGGGTTATCCTTACCTGTATAGCTTTGGCATCGGCACCAGCAGCAGCCTGTTATCTGAGGGCAACGGTTTTACCGTCAGCAACCTCAGCAATAAATGCAAAGTAGTGAAAGCCTTTAATGGCAAAATTTTCTCGGATAAAGGCTCCATGTTGAACGGCAACGAAGTTGATTTATCGACCTGCGGCTTTACGGCCTATTCAGACACCATCCCTTACAGCTATACCGTGCAACCGATGACAACCACTTTGTCTGACGACATCGCTGGCAAGGCTGGTTTCGGCAAGCTCTAAATAAGTAAAAGCGGCAATCGTACAAAGGTTATTAACCCGGGATTGCCGCTTTATTTTATTTCTATCACAAAAAAAACAAGTCAATAAGAAAAGACCAATAATCAATCATGAAAAATCACTCATTAATACCTATAAGAATTGATAGGAATAACACAAAATAAAATAATACCCTTTCATTTACCCATACAATCCGTCACAAGGTGAAATATTCATTCCATCAAAAACCCTCCAAGTAAATCCCTTTTCATTTGTTTTTATATTTTCTCTCAGAAAAACGATTTTGATCAAAAAACTAAAATCCCAGTTCTTAATAATACGGGCCGGTTACACGATAGCTTTATATCAAGCCGATGAAATGTATTTCATGAATAATTCTCATAACGAAAAAGGAACTTCTTAATGAACGCCACTCATTTATCTAAAAAGACACAATCAGGATATTCTGGATCACTTTCACGTATTTACTCCTGTGCCAAACCACTGCTGATTGCCAGTATCACTGCCGCGTTAATGACGTCCAACGCCTCGGCCGCCAGTCTGCTAAGCGCTCAAGGCCGTACTGCGGCAACCGTAGGGTGGGCGACTCAGAACGGAACAACCACGGGGGGCAAAGCCGCCACCGCCGCCAATATCTACACGGCGAAAAACATTACTGAGTTCAAAGCAGCATTAGCAGCCGCAAACACGGCGAAAATCATTCAAATCACCGGGACCATCGATATCAGCGGCGGAAAAGCCTACACCTCTTTTAACGACCAAAAGGCGCGCAGCCAGATTCTCATCCCATCGAACACCACCATTATCGGCATCGGGAATTCGGGTAAATTTACCAAGGGGTCGCTGGTCGTCAGCGGTGCCAGCAACGTGATTATTCGCAACATTTACATTGAAACACCGGTCGACGTCGCACCGCATTATGAATCTGGCGATGGCTGGAATGCGGAATGGGACTCCATTAATATCGTCACGTCTCATCACGTCTGGATCGACCATGTGACGTTTAACGACGGCAGCTTTACCGACAATAAATACACCAAGAAAAATGGCGAAACCTACGTACAGCATGACGGCACCTTGGATATTAAACGTGGCTCCGACTACGTCACCGTCTCCAACAATCGTTTTGAACAGCACGATAAAACCATCTTGATCGGTCATAGCGACAGCAATGGTTCACAGGACGCAGGCAAACTACACGTGACCTTCTACAACAACCTGTTCAGCCAGGTGCGTGAACGAGCTCCGCGTATTCGTTTCGGCAATGTTCACGCCTTCAACAATGTCTTTGTGGGCAACGTCAACGCATCGACTTATGCCTACCTCTATAGTTTCGGTATCGGCACCAGCAGTAGCCTGTTATCGGAAGGCAATGCTTTCACTATTGCCAACCTCAAGAGCAAGTGCGGCGTCGTGAAGGCATTTAACGGCAAAATTTTCACCGATAAAAATTCGATTATCAACAATGGCGCCGCTGGCTTATCCAGCTGTGGCTTCACCAACTATACCGCCAAAATCCCCTACTCCTACAAGGTACAGACCATGAACACCAGCCTGATCAAAACCGTTATGGCTGGCGCGGGTTACGGCAAAATCTAATCCAATGCAGATGCTGTCTGCGTGAATAACGCGTGACACATTATGGTCGGTCAGTGCTGTTTAAATAACGGCGTGACCGGCCAATAATAAAAATAAAATAGCACAACCGTATTGATATTTTTTAATGTAAACATTCAATCCTGAATTCATTCAGCATGAATTATTCGTCCAAATACAACCTTAAACAATTCAACAACGAAGGATGTCTTTTTTGTAATTCTACAATAATCATTTCACTCCCAACAATATCGATAGCAAGGCTATAAAAAATGACAGCAATCGATAAAAACTGTGTTCATTCCATTTTAATTTTCTGGGGTGGGCCTTGCATCACCCTTCTTTTTTATTGTAAACGGATTTCAATCGCATTCACGCTTTGTCATCACTCTCAGTATCTGATATTTCCATTGAAGATTAGCGTCTTTACATAGGGCTGCGGATACACGCGTGTTTCATTTTAATAAAATGGACCAGACAGACTGCACGACTCTGCCGCCATTCGCCCCACTATTTTTTGTGATGACGTCGCCGTTTTTTTACTGCCAGCGCTTTTTGCGCTTACGCACTATAGGGCCAATGGAACCTTTCCAGCAGAAATGTCGCGACAGCTGAGGGGGATTTACCGAGCGTCGTAACCCTGATTCAGCGAGTCATAAGAGCGTGGCATGGCTCGTCAAAACGGTCTAGCAGACATCAATAAGGCGGGCGAATGTGCGGAAAGAGATAACCAGAAACGAAGATCAGGGATAATAAAACAAGGGAGAAAAGTCAGAAAAGAGGCAGGCAAAACACAACAGCGGGCTGAATACACCTGAACCAATGCCGACAACGTATGACAACCGGCATTGATTCAGTGTGGCGTTCAGTGGTCCAAGAGCATGTAAAAAGCCCTTTAAGCCAGCGAAGACGCTTACAGCGCGGCTTCGTCCTCTTCGCCCGTACGAATACGCACGACCTGGCTGACGTCATAAACGAAAATTTTACCGTCGCCGATTTTACCGGTCTGAGCCGTCTGCATGATGGTTTCGACACAGGTATCCACGATATCGTCGGCAATAACGATTTCGATTTTGACCTTCGGCAAGAAATCCACCATGTATTCCGCACCGCGGTACAGCTCGGTATGACCTTTCTGGCGACCAAATCCTTTGACTTCAGTCACCGTCATACCGGTAATCCCTACTTCCGCCAACGCTTCACGAACGTCGTCCAGTTTGAAGGGCTTGATAATCGCATCAATTTTTTTCATCAAGAAATCCTAATCATCACTTTGTCACGGCCGTAGCCTGGCATCGTTTATGCGATGGGCCGCGCATCAACTCGCACCCGCTATCAGCACGATACTGACCCATAGTTAGTCTTTAAAATCATTGGCGTCCAGTTCATGGCGCGCCAGCAGTTTATAAAATTCAGTCCGGTTACGACCCGCCATTCGAGCCGCCTGGGTGACGTTGCCCTTGGCAATCTGCAGCAGTTTACGCAGATAGTTCAGCTCGAACTGATGGCGCGCATCCGCGAAGGTCGGCAACGCCGTATTTTCGCCTTCCAGCGCCTGTTCGACCAACGCCTCGCTAATGACCGGCGCGCTGGTCAATGCCACACATTGTTCGATCACGTTAACCAGCTGGCGCACGTTACCCGGCCAGCTCGCCGTCATCAAGCGTTTCATCGCATCCGTGGAGAAACTGCGCACAAACGGTTTATGGCGAGCCGCGGCCTCGCGCAGCAGATGGTTGACGAGTAAAGGAATATCTTCAGAACGCTCGTTCAGCGCCGGAATTTTCATATTCACAACGTTGAGGCGGTAAAACAGGTCTTCCCGAAACTCCCCTTTCTCCATCGCCTTAGGCAAGTTGCGATGGGTCGCGGAGATAATACGCACGTCGATATCCAGATCGTTGTTGCTCCCGAGCGGCCTGACTTTGCGTTCCTGCAATACGCGCAGCAGCTTAACCTGTAGCGATAACGGCATATCGCCTATCTCATCCAGAAACAGCGTTCCGCCGTCCGCCGCGCGAAACAGGCCATCACGACTGCTCACCGCCCCGGTAAACGCGCCACGGGCATGTCCGAATAGCTCAGACTCCAGCAGCGGCTCCGGCAGTGCGCCGCAGTTGATCGCCACAAAGGGTTTATCAGCTCGCGGCTGGCCGCATGAATCGCCTGCGCCAGCACCTCTTTACCGGTCCCGCTTTGACCATTGATCAACACGCTGACGTCCGATTGCGCGACCATTTTAGCCTGCTCCAGCAGACGTAACATCAACGGGCTGCGGGTAATGATCGTCTCTCTCCAGCTATCATCCCGAGCGGGCGCCGCAACCGACAAGGCCTCATCGATGGCCTGATAAAGCGCATCGCGATCGACCGGCTTGGTCAGAAAGCTGAAAACCCCTTTTTGGGTCGCCGCCACCGCGTCCGGAATAGAGCCATGTGCGGTCAGAATGATGACCGGCATCCCCGGCTGTTGCTTCTGGATCTCAGCGAACAGCGCGAGGCCGTCCATTTCATCCATCCGTAAATCACTGATCACCAAGTCAATTTTTTCGCGCGCCAGCAAACGCAACGCCTCCTGACCGCTAGCGGCGGTGATGACGTGGAAGCCCTCGCTAGTCAAACGCATTCCCAGCAGCTTCAGCAGGCTCGGATCGTCGTCGACCAGCAGTAAGCTGGCGGATTTCCGTGTCGTCATGGATGGTTGACTCCCGTTTTCGAACTGGGCGGCACCGGTGTGCGCTCGACGTTCTGAGGTTTCCCATTCGTCTCTGACGATGAACGAGTCTGAGCGTTGCCGCGATGCTCTTCTCCGTCAGAAAAGTCTGCGGGCACCGCTTTGCGCGCCGACAGCTGACGTTCGATATCCGTCAGATTCTTCAACTTGCGCGTGGTGGTATCCAACTGCTCACGCAGCTGATTTTGCTGTTCCCGGAGATCGGCCAGCGCTTTATCGTGGTCGTCCTGCAGGCGCTGTACTCGCACTCGCTCTTCGTCCTGAAACGCAGTCAACTGCTGCTTGTCCATCCACAGTTGCAGCAGCGGAATCAGCACTGTCGGTACGTCTTCGCTCTCTTGTGCCAGTCGGGCAATGCGCTGCCGCTGTTCCGCGGGGATCGCACCGGTCCGCTCACGCAGCAGGCTTTGTTTCCAGAGCCCGGCCCAATCTGACGAAGATGGTGTCCGATTGGCCTGCATTAAGGCCTGCGACGGAGACAGTTGCGCCGCACAGTCCATCGCCCTCAGCCAATACAGGGAATTTGTCATCGCATTGCGGTTGTCTACCAGCCAGATCGTGTGGCAGTCCACGCTGCGGTAATCGGCCAACTGCTGATCGGGCTCGCGGTTGGCGTCAATGATCGTAGGCGTTCCGCCGCCCGCTTGCTGCGCGCAGCCGACTAAAAGGGGTGAAGAGAGCAGCATCGTTCGTAATACACGGCCCCATAGGGTTGAGGCTGTCACAGCATACCGACGGGGGGATAAGGAGCGGAAAAACCGTGCATTCATGCTTCATTCTCGGTGGTTAATGGCAATTCGATACGGAAACAGACGTCGGCATAGTCTACCGAGACCAGATCCAGCTCGCCGCGCATTCGTCGAATGCAGTCTTGCGCGATACTGAGCCCCAGCCCACTGCCCTTGACGGCGCCTTTGCGCTGATGCGCGCCCTGATAAAAAGGCTCAAAAATCATGCTGCGATCCGCTTCCGGTATCGGCGCTCCCGTATTGGCGACCTCAATTTGAAGGTGCGAACCGGCGCTCCGACTGCGCACCCAAATGTTACCGGATTCCTGCCCGTAGTGCACCGCATTGGAATAGAGATTATCGAGCACTCTCATCAGCAGCGTGGTTTCCGCACGGCACGCCGTCACATCCAGCTCAACATGCGTTTTCATCGCTTTACCGCGCGCCGGCAGACTGTGATCGGCGACGACGGAATCCACGATCGCCGCCAGATCCACCTGCTCAAGCTGGGTTGGCGCATCGGCGAGCTGGCGGTTGTAGTCAAGCAGCTGCTCTATCAGTTGTAATAGATGGCGACTGCTACTGTCCAGAATCGCTACGACCTGCCGCTGGTCTTCCGTCAGCGGTCCCGCGACCTCGTCCGCAAGCAGCGACGTGCCCTCTCGCAGGCTCGCCAGCGGCGTTTTAAGTTCATGTGAAATGTGCCGGAGAAACTCATGCCGCTGGGCTTCAAGCCATGAGAGACGTTCGCTTAGCCAAATGATGCGCTGTCCCAGCGAGCGAATTTCTCGCGGGCCTCGAAACGTGGGCGATGACCCTAACGGCAACCCTTCCCCCAAGCGATTAATCATTCGCTCGACGCCCTTCACCGGACCGATAATCATGCGGGTAAACAGCACCACCAGCAGCACGCTGACCAAGAACAACAACAGCGCCTGCCAGCCAAAGAACTGGCCGCGCTCCGCGATAGTCCGCTGAAGCTGCTGCCCACGGGAGAAGATCACTTCTCGCGTCACCTGTACCATCTGCGTGTTGGCCTGAGAAAAACGTTCAAGCAGCGACGCGGCTTCACTGCTCGGGGCACTGTTCTGACAATCCATTTCCGCCAGTTGCGTCAGATACTGCTGCAGGCGCTGAGGTGATTGGGGATCGGGCAGTACCGGCGCATGGACGTCCAGCATCTGCGTATATTGCCTGCGCTGATTTTGATAGAGCTGAGCCAGCGTGCGGTCGTCCAGCACACAATATTGACGATAGCTGCGTTCCAGCGCCAACGCCAAACCGGCCATCGCCTCGCTGCGACGGGCATCCGTCAGCGTGGTGCGGTTAATGATGGCGGCCTGCTCGCTGAGCGCTTTGAGACTGCCATATGCCTGATAGGCCAATACCAGCAAGGGCAGCAGCACCAGCAAGAACGCCATAATGACCAGCTGTCGCAAAGATCGGGGGAACAAACGCCATCGTTTCAAGGAGATCATCTCATTACCTGTTCATGCGCTCGCATGCTAGCCGACTGCGGCGAAAGTGCAACGTTTTCGCCAGCAACCTGCGAAGCGCTAATCAGCGATTACGGTAACCCTCGCCTCATTGCCCTAAAAACAGCATAGCGCCTCGCAGAAAGCCGCGTTGGGGTTGCCCCAAAAAGGCAAAACCCGGTCAAACACGAAGTTTGACCGGGTCTTTGAAGAGGGGGTGCCTCACTCAACGTGTCGTCCGGTGTGTGATAAAGTGCGTTTGCACGCGCAGTTATCGTAAAAGTTGGACGATAGGCACCATTTCTTGTGGCATCATTCTGGGCGTTATGAGCGAAAGCGGTAATTTTGCTTGGCCATCATAACCAGTTGAATGAGCAGCTGTATAAGCTATAGCATCTACCGTGCCACTAATCCACGGAACACCATAACTAATTGATGTTTAATTGAAATTAAATCCCATTTTTACTTTTATCCTCGGTGAGCCCCTTGCGGACAGGTCAGCATCGGCTTCCGCTCCTCCGTTTTCTGTCGCCAAAAACCGACACCACAACTCACCAAAAATAAAAACCTTAAATATCAATAAAATAAATGTCTCCATGTGGAGACAGTAAAAAACAGCATTGTCGTGACTTTGAGACAGGTCGTTCAGTTCGCGTACTTACAGAGGTTGAAACCAGCAATGCAGCAACGTCTGGCAGCATTGTTGAGAGCAACCCACACCGCCTAACGTCACCGCGATCATCGACGACTAAAAAAGCACGCGTTGTGCTGAACATTTCACCTCGCGGCAACGCTGCATCATTAGACGGTTCGCTACGACATCATGAAGCGGCGTTAGGCCCATAAAAAAACCGGACACCCAAGGTATCCGGCTCTGGGAGGCATCGCCCCCTTTTCTGTCAGCGCTTCAGCTCAGCCGAAGAACCTTATCCAAGCTGCTTACGCGCGTTGCGGAACATACGCATCCACGGGCTATCCTCGCCCCAGGAGTCGGGATGCCAGGAGTTGCTGACGGTGCGGAAGACACGCTCAGGATGCGGCATCATGATGGTGGCGCGACCACCGACGCTGGTCACCGCCGTGATCCCACGCGGCGACCCGTTCGGGTTGGCCGGATAGTTTTCCGCGACCTGACCGTAGTTGTTGACGTAACGCAGCGCCACCAGCTGTTGTTGCTCCAACGCAGCCAGCTGAGCGGCATCACGCACTTCAACCTGTCCTTCACCATGCGACACGACGATCGGCATACGCGACCCCGCCATATCTTGCATAAACAGCGATGGGCTCTGAGCGACTTCCACCAGACTAAAGCGCGCTTCGAAACGGTCTGATTTGTTGCGAACGAAACGCGGCCAGTTTTCTGCCCCCGGGATCAGTTCGCGCAGCGTGGACATCATCTGACAACCGTTGCACACGCCCAGCGCCAGCGTCTGCGGACGCGCGAAGAACGCCGAGAATTCATCGCGGACGCGGCTGTTAAAGAGAATCGACTTCGCCCACCCTTCCCCAGCGCCCAGTACGTCGCCATAGGAGAAGCCGCCGCAGGCAACCAGCGCCTGGAAGTCCTGCAAGTCGCGTCGCGCCGCCAGCAGATCGCTCATGTGTACGTCGATAGCCTCAAACCCGGCCCGATCGAACGCCGCCGCCATTTCCACATGCGAGTTGACGCCCTGCTCACGCAGCACGGCCACTTTCGGACGCACCTGCGTATTGATGAACGGCGCGGTGATGTCCTCCTGCGGATCGAAGCTCAGCGAAACGTTCAGACCCGGATCGCTGTTGTCTTCTTTCGCCAGATGCTCTTCATCGGCGCACTGCGGGTTATCGCGCAAACGCTGCATCTGCCAGGTCGTTTCCGCCCACCAGCTGCGCAGCGTGGAGCGTTTCTCACGATAAATCACTTCCTCGCCCAGGGAGATGACGAACTGGTTGCTGCTTCCGCGCGGCCCAGATAGTGCACGCACTCCGCCAGGCCGAATTCGGCCAATACCTGTCCCACTTCCGCGCGTCGGTCGGCTTCAACCTGAATAACCGCACCTAATTCTTCGTTAAACAGAATAGCCAGACCGTCTTCGCCCATACTGCTGATATCGGCTGACAGGCCGCAGTGACCGGCAAAGGCCATTTCCGCCAGCGTCACCAGCAGGCCGCCGTCAGAACGGTCGTGGTAAGCCAGCAGCGCTTTGTCGGCGACCAGTTTCTGCATGGCGTTAAAGAATCCGGCTAGCTGTTCCGGACTGCGTACGTCGGCCGTTTTACGACCCAACTGACGATATACCTGCGCCAGCGCCGTCGCGCCCAGCGCATGATGACCGACGCGAGATCGATCAGCAGCAGGGCGTTGTCTTTATCGGTGCGCAACTGCGGCGTGACGGTATTGCGCACGTCTTCGACGCGGCCAAACGCGGTGATCACCAGCGACAGCGGCGACGTGACGGCGTGGTCCTCGCCGTTTTCCTGCCAGCGGGTTTTCATGGACATCGAATCTTTACCCACGGGAATGGTCAGCCCCAACGCCGGACACAATTCTTCGCCGACGGCTTTAACGGCGTCATACAGACCCGCGTCCTCGCCCGGATGCCCGGCGGCGGACATCCAGTTGGCGGACAGCTTGATACGTTTCAGATCGCCGATATGCGTCGCAGCGATGTTAGTGAGCGCTTCCCCTACCGCCAGGCGGGCCGAGGCGGCGAAGTTACGCAGCGCCACCGGCGCACGCTCCCCGAGGGACATCGCTTCGCCGTAATAGCTATCCAGACTTGCCGTTGTTACCGCGCAGTCTGCGACCGGCACCTGCCACGGCCCCACCATCTGATCCCGTGCGACCATACCGGTTACGCTACGGTCACCGATGGTGATCAGGAAAGTTTTTTCAGCGACAGCCGGTAAATGGAGTACGCGCTCGATGGCGTCGGCCAGATAGATATTGTCGAAGTTGAGCGGCTTGCCTTCGTTGTGCAAACGAGTCACGTCACGCTGCATTTTCGGCGCTTTACCCAGCAGCACTTCCAGCGGCATGTCGATCGGCTGGTTGTCGAAGTGGCGATCGTTCAGCGTCAGATGCTGTTCTTCCGTCGCCTCGCCGATCACGGCGTAAGGCGCGCGCTCACGACGACAGATGCGTCGAAGGTCGCCAACTGTTCCGGCGCGACTGCCAGCACATAGCGCTCCTGAGACTCGTTGCACCACACTTCCAGCGGGCTCATGCCCGGCTCGTCGTTCAGAATGTCGCGCAGCTCGAAACGACCGCCGCGGCCGCCATCGCTCACCAGCTCCGGCATGGCGTTGGACAGGCCGCCCGCGCCCACATCATGAATGAACAGGATCGGGTTTTTGTCACCGAGCTGCCAGCAGACGTCGATCACTTCCTGACAGCGACGTTCCATTTCCGGGTTGTCGCGCTGCACCGAGGCAAAGTCCAGATCGGCATCGGACTGGCCGGAGGTCATGGAAGACGCCGCGCCGCCGCCCAGACCGATATTCATCGACGGTCCGCCCAGCACGATCAGCTTCGCGCCGATGGAGATCTCGCCTTTCTGCACGTGATCCGCACGGATGTTGCCGATCCCGCCCGCCAGCATGATGGGTTTATGGTAACCGCGGACTTCCGTTCCATTGTGGCTGTCGACCGACTCTTCATAAGTACGGAAGTACCCCGTCAGGGCCGGACGGCCGAATTCGTTGTTAAACGCCGCGCCGCCCAGCGGGCCTTCCAGCATGATGTCCAGCGCGTTGACGATGCGATCCGGCTTGCCGAAGTCCTGTTCCCACGGCTGAATGAAGTCGGGAATGCGCAGGTTCGAAACGGAAAAACCCACAAGTCCGGCTTTCGGCTTGGCGCCGCGCCCGGTCGCGCCTTCGTCACGAATTTCACCGCCGGAGCCGGTCGCGGCGCCCGGCCACGGCGAGATGGCGGTGGGATGGTTATGGGTTTCCACTTTCATCAGGATATGGGCGTCTTCCTGATGATATTCATAGCGCCCCTGCGGATTCGGGAAGAAGCGTCCTACGGCGGAGCCTGTCATGACGGCAGCGTTATCTTTATAGGCGGACAGCACAAAATCCGGCGTCTGTTCGTAGGTATTTTTAATCATTTTGAACAGGGATTTGGGCTGTTTGACGCCGTCGATAACCCAGTCAGCGTTGAAGATTTTGTGCCGGCAGTGTTCCGAGTTGGCCTGCGCGAACATGTAGAGTTCGATATCGGTCGGATTACGGTTCAGGCGGGTAAAGGCGTCGATCAGATAGTCGATTTCGTCTTCCGCCAGCGCCAGGCCGAGACGAAGGTTGGCGGCTTCGAGCGCCTGACGCCCTTCCGCCATCATATCCACCCGCTGCAGCGGCGCAGGCTCATGCTGAACAAACAAACGCTCCGCCTGCTGGAGTTCGCTGAACACCGTCTCCATCATCCGGTCGTGAAGCTGTTCGCTCAGCGACTGCCACTGCGCTTCATTCAGCGTCGGCGCATAGATATAGAAGGCCAGCCCACGCTCCAAGCGACGAACGGTATTCAGACCGCAATTGTGTGCGATGTCCGTAGCTTTGGACGACCAGGGAGAAATGGTGCCGGGACGAGGCGTGACCAGCACGAGGCGGCCCGCAGGATCATGTTCGGGGAGTGAGGGGCCATATTTCAGCAGGCGGGCCAGCTGCGTTTTTTCATCGGGGGTTAACGGGGCGGTCACGTCGGCGAAGTGCACATATTCGGCATAAATATCGCTGACAGGCAGGAGATTGTCTTTGCAGCGCGCCAATAGTTTGTTGATACGAAAAGCCGATAAAGCCGGGGAACCACGCAGTATTTCCATCATTTCACATTCTCTCGTCTTCGATGCACCGATAGCGGGGCACCATGGCGCTACAGGAGGGGGAACGCGGCACATTATAGAGAATACCGACGCGTGACGAAACCGTTTGCGCGGCAATAGTCGAACATCTTTGATGATAGGCGACCGATTCGTTGTCGGGGCAATAAAAGTTGCACCCTGGCGGTTTGTTACGCAAAATGCCCCGACTCTGGGACACTCAGTATAAGAAACTGCCTAATAGACAGACAGGCCTACAGGCCACCGAGAGACATCAAATTACTTGAAGCGTTTAACGATAAATTATTTTTTCATCGGGGTGATTGCACTGTTATTGGCATTGGCGCTGTGGCCCAATATTCCCTGGCGCAGCAGCCAGGACGACCAACTCAGGCAAATCCTTTCACGTGGTGAGCTACGTGTCAGTACGGTTGTTTCTCCACTGACCTACTCCCTACACCGGGGCTCCCCGTCAGGGCTCGATTATGAACTGGCTAAACGATTCGCCGATTACCTCGCGTCAAGCTGGTCGTTTCCACACGTCAGAACATTGATGAATTATTCACCGATCTCGACAACGGAGACGCCGATATGCTGGCGGCGGGCCTCATCTACAGCGATGACCGGACGCAGTCGTTCCGTGCTGGCCCCACCTATTATTCCGTCTCGCAACAGCTGGTGTACCGGCTGGGGTCGCCCCGCCCCACGTCGCTTGGCAAGCTCAAAGGCCGGCTGGCGGTGTTGTCCGGCTCCGCCCAAATTTCCACGTTGCGCGAGCAGCAGTCCACGCAGTATCCCAACCTGACCTGGGAAACCAGCACCAATATCTCCGAGCTGGATCTGCTTAAACAGGTGGTCGACGGCAGGCTGGATTACACGATTGCGGACTCCATCAGCGTCGGGTTACTGCAACGCATCTATCCGCAGCTGGCCGTCGCGTTCGATCTTAGCGATGAAGAGCCGGTGAACTGGTATATGCGTCAGACCCACGACGACAGTCTATCCGCCGCCATGCTGGACTTCTTCAGCCGGATCGGCGAAGACGGCTCGCTGGCGCGTCTGGAAGAAAAATATCTGGGTCACGTCGGCGAGTTCGACTACGTGGACACCACCACGTTTCTGAATGCGATCGACAACACGCTGCCGGGGCTGCGCTCGCTGTTCGAACGCTATGCCACGGAAATGGACTGGAAGCTGCTGGCCGCGATCTCATATCAGGAATCGCACTGGAATCCCTTGGCGACGTCGCCGACCGGCGTGCGCGGTCTGATGATGTTAACGAGGAATACGGCGGAAAGTCTGGCGGTGGTCGACCGGCTGAATCCAGAAGAAAGTATTCGCGGCGGCGCAAAGTATCTGTCGTTGATGATGCAGCGTATGCCGAACACGATCCCGGACGACGAGAAAATTTGGTTCGCGCTGGCGGCCTACAATATGGGTTACGCCCATCTGATGGATGCGCGCAAGCTGACGGAGAAGCAAAAAGGTAATCCCGACAGCTGGGCGGACGTCAAAATACGCCTGCCGATGCTCAGCCAAAAACGCTATTACCAGCAGACCGCCAACGGCTACGCGAGAGGTCACGAAGCCTACAACTACGTGGAAAACATCCGTCGCTATATGATCAGCCTGGTCGGCTACCTGACGGAAAAAGAGAACAAAGCGCAGCATATCAAGCAGGCGGGTGAAGGCTATCCCGCAGTCTCACCGGCGCTGGCGCAGTCCGGATTGCATCCCTCAGGAAAGTGATTCCCTTTTGGCCGCCGCCCGGCGCGCCTTTTGCTCTTTCCGCCGCATGCGGAAAAAGTCGCTCAGCTGCGTTGAACACGCCTCCGCCAGCACGCCCGACGTGATTTCAATCTGATGATTCATGCCCGGATGACGCAGAATATCCACCAGCGACCCGGCCGCGCCCGTCTTGGCATCGGCGGCGCCGTAAACCAAACGCCCGATGCGGCTGTGAACCATCGCCCCCGCGCACATCACACAGGGTTCGAGCGTGATGTACAGCGTACTGTTGAGCAGACGGTAGTTTTGCACCACCATACCGCCTTGCCGCAGCGCCATAATCTCGGCATGCGCGGTGGGATCGTGCTGACCGATAGAACGGTTCCAGCCTTCGCCAATCACCTGGTTGTCCAGCACCAGCACCGCGCCGACGGGAACCTCGCCTTCGTCCCAGGCTCGTTGCGCCAGCGTCAGCGCGTGCTGCATCCAAAACTCATCATCATTTACGCTGTTCATCGTGCCTCTTTTACCCGTCAATCCTCGTCAGCGGCGGGCATTATACACGGCGCACCGCGCAGTGGAATTACTCCAGCTGTTGCAGGCTGCCTTGCGGAGTGACGCGCCAGCGATGCTCGCAGAAATAGAGCAGCGGGTTATCCTGTTTGCTGTCGCTATAACCGCTGTAAAGCTTCAGCGGAGCGCCCAGCTGGCGTTCCATCTGCACCACTTTTTCCCGCCCCAGACAGCGTAGCGTGAGCACCCAGCCGCCATAACGCCGGGAAATTTGGCTGCCCATCAGACGTACGCCCGGCAGAAAGGGAGCATCGCGATAGACGGCTTCCACCAACCGCTGCGGAGAGCCGGTAACCAGCCACACCTGAGCATCGCTGGCGCTCAGATAAGTGGTCAGCCGCTGCTGCACCTGAGGAAACGGCGTCACCTGCTGACGAAAACTGTCCACGAACGCTTTTTCCAGCTGTTCAAGCTTCGCCTCGCCGCGGCCTACCGTGATGGCCCACAGCAGGCAGCTCATCGGCCAGCGAGCCGCCCTGCCTCCGCACAGCAACGAGAGCATCACCACGGGCAGTACGGGGATGACCACCAGCAGATTCAACGGCAAACGCCGGATCAAATAACGCAGAAAACTGCCGAACATATCCTGCTGATGCAGTGTGCCGTCCAAATCGAAAAATACGACGCGCAACGTTTGCTTATCGTTCAAAACGGGCTCCTTAAAGATGACGGGAGCGTCCCCGCCTCGTTTTGCGGTAATAAAGGGTGAAAAGCGAATGGCGCTATTCCTGTATGGCGTCGCGCAGGTATCCCTGATGACGCGCCAGCTTTTCCTGCGCCAGAGCGGCGCCGCAGCCGGTCAGGAGCATAACGATGGCCGGTTTGACCTCAAACCCCGTCTGTTCCAGCGCCTGCCGCGCGACGTCGCGCTCTACGCCGGAGGCTTCCACCACGATACGACAGGCGCGATCGACCAGCTTGGCGTTGGTCGCCTTCACATCCACCATCAAATTTTGGTACACCTTGCCCAACCTGACCATCGCCCCGGTGGAAATCATATTCAAGACTAGCTTCTGGGCGGTGCCGGACTTCAGTCGCGTCGAACCGGTCAGCACTTCCGGTCCGACGACCGGGGAGATGGCGATCTCCGCCAGTCGGGCGATCGGCGACGCGGGGTTACAGGAAATCGCCGCGGTATGGCAGCCGATGCGGTGCGCATACTCTAGCCCGCCAATGACATAGGGCGTTCTGCCGGATGCCGCCAGTCCAATCACCATATCCTGCGCAGTCAGCGCCAGCGCCGCCAGATCCGCCTCCCCGCCCGCGGGGTCATCTTCCGCCCCTTCCACCGCCTTCAGCAAGGCGCTGGGACCGCCCGCGATCAGCCCGATCACCCGGCCGTGTGCGATGCCGAACGTGGGGGGACATTCAGAGGCGTCCAGCACGCCCAAACGACCGCTGGTGCCCGCGCCTAAATAGATCAGTCGCCCGCCCGCCTTCATACACGCGGCGGTGACATCCACAGCCTGCGCAATCGCCGGCAGCACCAGCCGGATCGCTTCCGGCACCCGTCGGTCCTCTTCATTGATGAGAGCCAGCATGTCCAGCGTCGCCATACGATCTAAATCCATCGTCGCCGGGTGACGGCTCTCTGAGACTAATGCCCCTAAATCCATACACTTCCTCGTTTGTGAACGCGAAGCTGATACGTGTCAGCTTCGTGATAAATCAGTCGTACCTGCTATCGTTATGACATGGCACTTTTCAGCCGTTCAAAGTAAGCTATGCGGCAGCGGTCTACAATGCCTGATTGTTCAGGCGTCGAATTCAGACCACGGAGTCCGGACTCACCGGTGGGTAACAGAGACGTCACGTTGAAATTTCATGCGCAGCGCCAGTCATTAGTTCATGTTCTATTACACCTCTTCATCGGCAGCCTGCTGCTGGTGGCGGGTACGCTATATGCGGACTGGAATTTCTCCGCCATCAACTCAATCACCGATCAGCGATATGGTCAGGCCACGCCGGAAGCACGCCAGCGGATAGCCGCCTGGCAAGCGTTGATGCAGGCGCAGCAAACGACCACAGAAAGTCAGAAGCTGGAGTCGGTCAATCGCTTTTTCAATGACAGGATAGCTTACCGGGAAGATATCGACGTCTGGCAGCAGGAAGATTACTGGCTACGCCGATAGAGATGTTACGAAAGGGGATGGGCGACTGCGAAGACTATGCGATCGCCAAATATCTGACGCTGGTCCACCTTGGCGTCGAGCGTGAAAAACTGCGTATTACCTACGTTAAAGCGCTGAGCCTAAACCGTGCGCATATGGTGCTCAGCTATTACCCTTCACCGAACGCCATCCCGCTGATCCTGGATAGTTTGATCACCGAGATCCGACCCGCCACCCAGCGTAACGATTTGCTGCCGGTCTATTCCTTTAACGGCGACGGACTCTGGCTGCCTGGCACGGGCGGCAACCGACGCGCCGGCGACAGCAAACGTCTGTCTCGCTGGCAGGACTTATTAATTAAAATGCGCGCAGAAGGATTTTCTCTTGATGAGTAGGATGGGGCTATGTCGCTATTTAAACAATTACTGATAGCCATCTGTTTGTTTATGCTGTTCATTTTCAGCGGTAGTTTTATCGCCAATCTGGAAAGTTCACGCGATCAATATAACAATCAGTTGCACTCGCACGCTCAGGACGCCGCCACGGCTTTGGGCGTCGCGCTCACGCCGAATATCGACGATCCGGCGATGGTGGAACTGCTGGTCAGTTCTATTTTCGATAGCGGCTATTTCTCCAGCATCCGCGTCATCGATCTGGAAACCCAGAAGGTGACGATGGAGCGCGTCACTTCGCCGGAAGTATCGAGCGTTCCCGCCTGGTTTGTCCGACTGGTGGATTTACAGCCCGGTAATGGACAGGCCATCGTGATGCGCGGCTGGGAACAGGCGGCGCGGGTCGAGGTGGTCAGTCACCCGATGTTCGCCATTGCCAGGCTGTGGCAAGGCACCTCCGCCTCGCTGCTCTGGCTGCTGTCGTGCGGCGGCATCGGGCTCGTGCTTGGCGCTTTGTTCCTGCGCCGACAGCTGCGCGCGCTGGATGACATGGTCGTACAGTCGCTCGCCATTTGCCGTCGCGAGTTCCTGAGCATTCCCAAACTGCCCAAAACGCCGGAGCTGCGCCGGGTCGTTCAAGCCATGAACCTGATGGTCACCAAATTACAGTCCTTGTTCGAAGAGGAAGCCCAGCGAAGCGAGCGCTTACGTAAGGAAGCCTATCAGGATCCGCAAACCGGACTGGCCAACCGCCGCGCGATGGATATCCAGCTGGAAACCCGCCTGAGCGATGAAGAGGCCTCCACCGGCTACCTGATTATGCTGCGGTTGCAGGATCTGGCAGGCATGAATCAGCGCCTGGGCGCAGCCAAAACGGATGCCTTGCTGGCCTCTGTCGCGCACAATATCCTGAAGTGCAGAAAACGTTATGTCGAAGCCGACAGCCTCGCCGCACGTATTCGCGGCGGAGAGTTCGCCATTTTCTGTCCCGGTCTGGTACAGAAAGAGGCGCAGGCGCTGGCCGACGAACTGTCGAACCGGATTGAGGCGCTGTTTCTGACCGGCGAGACGGACGTGTCTCCCGTCGCCCGCTTGGCGTTGGTGTCATTCCAGCACGGGGACTCACCGGCCTCGTTGTTCATCCGCGGCGATCGCCTGCTGATGAAGGCGGAACGCAATTCGGACATCCATGCCGAAGAAGAGGAAAACGGTCAGGAGTCCCAATGGGTGGCAGACCGCCATTACTGGTTTACCCTGCTGGATCCGTTGCTGGCGCAAGAGAATGTCCAGCTGTTCCTGCAGCCGGTCATGGACTGCGCACAAAAGGGTCAGATTCTTCATCACAAGGTGCTGGCGCGCATCCTCGATCAGGAAGGCAACACTATCAATGCAGGGCAATTCTTGCCGTGGATCCAACGCTTTGGATGGAACACGCGTCTTGATCAGGTCATGATGAAACACGCCCTCGCCTACCTGCAACGCTACGACGGTACGCTGGCTTTGAGCCTGTCCGGCAGCACGGTATTAGACCTGCAGCTGATGGCCGAATGGCTGGCGCCGCTGAAAGCGTATCCGCAGCGGGCCTCGCGCTTGATTCTGGAACTGGACGAAAACCAGCTGCCCGATGCACAGCAGCTCGATCTGTTGGTGAAACTGCTCAACGAATTCGGCTGTAAACTGGGACTGCAACACTTCGGCGGCCGCTTTACCATCATCGGTAATCTGTCGAAATGGGGCCTCGCCTATCTGAAAATCGACGGCAGCTATATTCGCGGTATCGATCAGGCGGAAGACAAGAAAGTGTTTATCACCGCGCTGCAACGTGCGATGAATAGCATTGATTTGCCGCTGATTGCGGAGCGAGTAGAAACGGAAGGCGAACTGGAGGAACTGCGTGCGCTGGGTATCAGAGGCGCGATGGGCCGACTGTTGGGAGAACCTTTCCCGGTGATCTTTTCCTAAGTCTACGCCACTGACTTGCCGGCTTCGGCAAGTCAGTCTGCATCATGACTGATGTTCAAAACATACCCTCTTCGTCATCGCGAATCAGCGCATCCAATCCCCCCAACGCTTCACGCGCCTGTGCACGCTGAATCAATTTCAGCTGCGCCGCCTGTGGGAAATCCGTGATATTCAGCAAGCCTTTGCTGGTCAGCACCTGAATCAGGTCTTCCAGCACTCGCACCATTTCCAGATCGCTGCTGCGCAGTTGTTCCAGACTAGAAAGAATCGACTGTTGATTATTCATCCACGCCTGTGCCTCAACCGAGTCCTGCGGCAGTTCGCCGTTCATCCCTTCGAACGGGGAACTCTGCACCTGAACCAGGTTACCGTCGTTATCTCGTAATATATAAAACATAGGCTGTCCTTTTACATACCGCCAATAAGGAAACCGGACGCATGACGTCCGGTTTCCTTTTTATTGCCTATCGCGAGTGAGTCTTGATGACTAAGCGCTGTGTTCCGGCTTCGCTATCAGGCTTTCCAGAGAAGGCATCGTCCCGTTGTAATGTTCCAACGTGATGGACGTATCCGGCGTTGCGCCGCCTTGATCCGTGAATTGGCCCTGAGTACTCACCTCAATCGTCGGCGAACCTTGGTTATCCACAATACGGATATAGTGGCTGATATCCGTTCCCGCTTCCAGCTCGCCGACCAAATCGCTCAGGTCGATGCGGTCGCCTTCCGCCGGATTGAAGTCCTTGATGGTATCGAACCCGGTATCGCCCGCCTTCCAGACGAAAGTGTCCGCGCCGCTGCCGCCGATGAGCGTGTCGTTGCCGACACCGCCTCTCAGCACATCATCGCCGGTTCCGCCATACAGGATATCGTCACCCAAACCACCATCCAGATTGTCGTTACCGCCCTGTCCGTACAGGATATCATTACCCGAACCGCCGCTAATCGTATCATTACCGCCCGCAGAGGTGGCAACATCGAATTCAGCGCTGTGTCCGGCGATGTAATCATGTACCTGCTGAACAGAAGCCGTGGTATCCGACCCCAGATGCAGCTGGTTGCCGACATACTGCTGCAAAGCTGGCAAACCGTTGCCGTCAATACCGTCGAACGAGATCGAGTCGCCGAACAGGATATCGTCGCCGTTGCCGCCCAGCAGCGTATCGTGGCCGCCGGTCAGGGACTGATTCGAGCCCAGAATCGCTTCGGACAACTGCGCCGGATCGATGTGATCCAACACCACGCCGTCGCTATCGTAGTGCTGCAGGCTCGACGCGTTCAACGAGTCGCCTACCCCGATCGCTTCCACATTCGATACGTGCTGCAACAATGCGTAGCCTTCAGAGGAGTTCGACGTCGTCGCCGAGTTGGCATTGTAACCGGTACCCGCCAGATGAGAGATCTCGTAAGTCCCATCGCCTTGGGCGTGGACCTGACCGATCACCGTACGCGTTACCCCACCCCGACCTGAGTTGGAGTAGTAGTACACGTCGCCGCTGCTGCTGATCACCTCGCGACTCACCCCAGAAAGGTTCATATAGTAGGTTTGGCCCGGTTGGTAATCAAACGAGTCGATATCCAACGTCGTACGGCTGTTGACCTTGATCGTATCCGTCTCACCGGCCTGATAATAGGTCGGTTCACCATCCGTGATGAAGTAGGTCAGATTGGTACCGGAGTTGCTTACCACGGTATCGCTCTGGAACCAGTTAGCCGCCGTTTTGAACACGTCCTCGTAGTTCGTACCGCCGCCTGAAGTCATTGTTTCCAGCGCCGCAACCAGTTTGGACAAGGCGTTCGAATCCGACAGGTTGACGGAAATAGTCTGGCCGACCTTCGTATCGAAGTCCGCCAGGAACACATTCACCGACCCCGCATGGACATCCGACGTGCTCTTGATCAGGTTGTTGAAGACATTGGTCAGCGAAGACACCGTCTTGCTGATGCTGTCATTCGACATACTGCCGGAGGAGTCCACCAGGAAGGCAATATTGTAGTTTTGCCCTTCCATGATCTGCAGGCCGGAAACGTCGCCGACGATCAGGTCGTTACTGTTCGTTCCCGTCAGCACATCGTCACCCGTGGTCCCCATCGTGGCGCCGAACTGTTCCACTTCCTGCGAAGAGTAACCGGTCGACGAATCGTAGTTCGCCACTTCGGTCGCCGTCGCCTGCGCAATGATGTCGAACTTGCCGGCATCGACAGGCGTCTGAATAGTGATGGTTCCGGCTAACGTATCCAGATGCTGAGCATTGGTAATCAGGTACACGCCATCCGCACCGACGGTGACCGTCACGTTATTGATGTGGTCGGTCAACACGGAGCCTTCCGGAATTCCCGTCAGCGTAATACCCGACAACTGCTCGCTGCCGTCAAGGTCGGTCAGCGCCGCAGACACGGTTAACTCATGCTGCTGATAGCCGACCTGCTCCGCGACGGACTCTTCCTTGAAGTCCGGCTTATCTGCCGCGATGTAACTGCCGTCGCCATAGATAATGCCGTCCAGATGGTTCGCTCCGCTGATCAGCGTATTGCCCTGATACGTAATGTTCACAGAGTCATACGTATTCACATTGGTGGCGGCATTGTTGTTCGGACCCACGTAGGTGGCATAGCCATCGGCCGTCGTGCCTTCAACAAAGATGTAGTCAGGACGCGTCCCAGACGCTTCCGTCCCGCTGTTGCCGGTGACCGCGTTCAGCGGACGCCAATTGCCATCCTGATAGTAGCCGCTGCCGTTATGGACGACGAACAGGTCGGTGTACTGGCTGCTGGTGCCAGTAGAGTTCCCCTGACCGTAGTAAGCGACCACGCCGTTACCCACAATTTCAGGCACCGTATCGCCCTCAGACAGCCAAATGCGTACGTTGTCGCCGATACGCACAATCTTGCCGTCCTGAACGTCGAAACCGCCGTTTTCACTGCCGCCGTTGACCTTGATGTAAGACGGCGTCGTCGGCACCGTTTCACCGCTGGTGATATCCAGTGAAACGACCGGCGTATCGGCTACCGGCGTCACGTTAACCGTGACTTCGCCTGAGAACCGGTGTTGCCCGCGGCATCAACCGGCTGCCAGCTCAGTTCCGCCAGTCCATTGCCGGACACATTGGCCGCAGGAACGAAGCGCAACGCGGTATCCGCCGCCGTGAACTCCTGACCCACGGTCACCTGATGCCATTCACCGCCCTGGCTGTAGTAGAACGAACCCGCGCTGGCATCCGGCAACAAAGAGATCACGATGCTGCTGGTGTCGGAGGACACGCCCAGATCGCCCCAGGCGATCGACAGCGCCGTATCTTCCGCGACGGTCAGCGTGTGGCTGCCGCCGTCCGGACCGACCGTATCAACCCCGTAGCCGTGATCGGCCGTTGCCGTGGTCGCATTGCCCGACATATCCAGCGTCGTGACAGACGCGTGGATCTGGGAGTCGCCCGCCAGCACGCTACCCGGAACATTGACGCTCCAGATATTGCTGCCGTCTGCCGCCGCGAACACGTTCGTTTGATAAGACTGACCGCCAACGGTCACCGTGACGATGTCGCCGACATGTACGTCGTTACCCACGCGCCCGGTGATGGTCTGGGTCTGACCTGATTCCGCCAGGTTAATGGTGTTATCCGCCGTGACCGCGTCAATCGTGATGCTGGCTTCCGGCGCGGACGTATCAACCGCGTAGCTGTGGTCTGCCGACGCCGTTGCCGAGTTGCCGACAACATCCGTGGTGGTGACTTCCGCATGAATTTGCGCGTTACCGGCCAGGACTGCACCCGGCACATTCACGCTCCAAACGGTGTCCCCATCATCATTGACGATAACTTCGGTCTGGTAACTCGTATCGCCCACTTTGACCGTCACAATATCGCCTGCCTGCACGTCATTGCCGACGTGGCCGGAGATCGTCTGGGTTTGTCCAGACTCCGCGATGTTGATGGTGTTGTCGCTGGTCACATCATCGATGGTGATGCTGGCATCCGGCAATACCGTATCGACCGTGTAAGTATGGTCGGCGGTCGCCGTCGTCGCATTTCCCGCCTGATCGGTGGTGGTCACCGCGGCATGAACCACAGTATCCAGAGCAAGCACGCTGCCCAGAATAACGACGCTCCACACTTTGGCGCCATCCGCCGCCGTAGTCACATTGGTCTGATAAGACTGACCCGCGACGTTGACCGTCACCGTATCGCCGACACGGACGTCGTTGCCGACGCGGCCAGAGATGGTCTGCGGCTGGTTGCTTTCAGCCTGGTTGATTGAATCATCGTCGGTGATCGTATCAATGGTGATACTGGCTTCCGGCGCGGCGGTATCGACGCTGTAGCCTGATCTGCCGTGGCAGTCGTCGGGTTACCCGCCGCATCCGTCGTCGTGACTTCGGCGTGGATCTGATTGTTACCGGCCAGTACGTCGCCCGGTACGTTGACGCTCCATACGTTGCCGTTATCCGACGCCGTGACGGTGGTCTGGTACGCCTGATCGCCAATCGTGACGGTCACCGTATCGCCGACCTGTACGTCGTTGCCGACGCGGCCGGTGATGGCCTGTGGCTGACCCGCTTCGGCGATATTCAGCGTGTTATCACCGGTGACGTTATCGATGGTGATCGACGCTTCCGGCGCGGCGGTATCGACTGCGTAGTTGTGATCGGCACCCGCCGTGGTGGCATTGCCCGCGCCATCCGTGGTGGTGACTTCGGCATGGATCTGGCTGTTACCGGCCAGCACATCGCCCGGCACGTTAACGCTCCATACGTTGCCGTTATCCGAGCCAGTAACAGTGGTCTGGTAAGCCTGATCGCCGATGGTCACGGTCACCGTATCGCCGACCTGCACGTCGTTGCCCACGCGACCGGTGATGGCCTGCGGCTGTCCGGCTTCCGCGATGTTCAGCGTATTGTCACCGGTGACGTTATCGATGGTGATCGACGCTTCCGGCGCGGCGGTATCGACCGCGTAGCTGTGATCTGCGGATGCCGTGGTCGGGTTACCGGCCGCATCCGTCGTCGTGACTTCGGCGTGGATCTGATTGTTACCCGCCAGTACATCACCCGGTACGTTGACGCTCCACACGTTGCCATTATCGGACGCGGTGACGGTGGTACGGTAAGACTGGTCACCGATGGTGACGGTGACCGTATCGCCCACCTGCACATCGTTGCCAACGCGACCAGTAATGGCCTGCGGCTGACCGGCTTCAGTGATATTGACGGTGTTATCAGAAGTCACATCATCGATGCCGATTGACGCTTCCGGGGCCGCCGTGTCGACCGCATAGCTGTGGTCAGCACCGGCAGTCGTCGCATTACCTGCACCGTCAGTGGTGGTCACTTCGGCATGGATCTGGTTGTTACCGGCCAGCACATCGCCCGGTACGTTGACGCTCCACACGTTACCGTTATCCGAGCCAGTGACGGTGGTCTGGTAGGCCTGATCGCCAATAGTGACGGTCACCGTATCACCCACCTGCACGTCGTTGCCAACGCGACCCGTAATGGCCTGGGGCTGACCCGCTTCGGTGATGTTGATGGTGTTATCACCGGTCACGTTATCGATAGAGATAGACGCTTCTGGCGCGGCGGTATCGACCGCGTAGCTGTGATCAGCACCGGCTGACGTCGCATTGCCTGCGCCGTCGGTGGTGGTCACTTCGGCATGGATCTGGTTGTTACCCGCCAGCACCTCGCCCGGT
>NZ_LUTN01000020.1 GCF_002111595.1 Lonsdalea britannica | reverse complement strand
AGCACTAAAAACCGGAGGGACTACACCTGCTGCTCGCTATTATCAGGTTTTATGGCGCGTAGCCACTTGTAGAGGCTGTGTGCGGAGACACCCAGGCGGTCGGAAACTTCAGCAACGGAATAGCCACGCTCAGTGATCTGCCGGACGGCCTTTTCCTTAAATTCAGGTGTAAATCGTGGTGTGCCCATACGCTCCTCCTATGCTCAAAATATAGGGCAGGATTGTCTACCGTGGCTGGGGCAGTCCAGCTTGGCAGTGCGGCATTGCGTATCAGTGAGCATAACGGAGCCTTGTTTATTTATTATACCATTATTGTACTCACTTAAAATGAAGATGGAAGAATGTTGTACTCATCCATGTACTCATTTTTGACAGCGTTGTTACGAGATGAATTGAGACATTGTGAAATGAAAAATCCACGCAATTGCGTGGATTTTATAGAGTTTTACCGTTTTTCTGAGATTCAGCGAAACCTCATGAGACAGCAAGTTTTATTTAGACGTTAAACAAGAAGTTCATGATGTCGCCGTCTTTCACGATGTACTCTTTACCTTCTGAACGCATTTTTCCGGCTTCTTTAGCGCCTTGCTCACCTTTGTAGGTGATGAAGTCTTCATAAGCGATGGTCTGGGCACGGATGAAGCCTTTTTCGAAGTCGGTGTGGATCTTACCGGCGGCCTGCGGGGCAGTCGCGCCGACAGGGATGGTCCACGCACGGACTTCTTTTACTCCAGCGGTGAAGTAAGTCTGGAGGCTCAACAGCTCATAGCCTGCACGAATAACGCGGTTCAGACCCGGTTCTTCCAGTCCCAGCTCTGCCATGAACTCGTCACGTTCTTCATCATCCAGCTCGGCGATATCCGCTTCAACGGCGGCACAAACCGCAACCACGACTGAACCTTCTTTCGCGGCAATCTCACGCACCTGATCCAGATACGGGTTATTTTCGAAGCCGTCTTCGTTGACGTTGGCGATGTACATCGTGGGTTTCAGCGTCAGGAAGCTCAGGTAACGGATCGCGGCTTTTTCTTCGTCGCTCAGGTCAATGGCACGCAGCATACCGGCGTTTTCCAGCTGCGGCAGGCATTTCTCCAGCGCAGCCAGCTCAGCTTTAGCGTCTTTATCGCCGCCTTTGGCTTTTTTCTGGATGCGGTGGATAGCGCGTTCACAGGTGTCCAGGTCGGACAACGCCAGTTCGGTGTTGATGACGTCGATATCGTCAGCCGGGTCGACTTTGTTGTTTACGTGGATGATGTTGTCGTTTTCGAAACAACGAACAACATGCCCGATCGCTTCAGTTTCACGGATATTGGTCAGGAACTGGTTGCCCAGACCTTCGCCCTTAGAGGCGCCTTTAACCAGACCGGCGATATCCACGAACTCCATCGTGGTGGGCAGGGTACGCTGCGGTTTAACGATCTCGGCCAGTTTGTCCAGACGCGGATCCGGCATCGGTACGACGCCGGTGTTCGGTTCGATGGTACAAAACGGGAAGTTGGCCGCATCAATACCTGCTTTAGTCAACGCGTTGAAGAGGGTGGATTTACCCACGTTAGGCAGCCCAACAATACCGCATTTGAATCCCATGTTTATATCACCTTAAATAACTTGTTAATCAGACTGTTAATGCAACAGCCTGTTTGAATATGAAAATGACGCCCAATTATACACAAATGCAGGGGCGTTATGCGATTGACCCCGTCAAACCTTAAGATGCCTTGAAGGCATGCAGCCGATTCATCGCTTTGACCATGCCTTCTCGCATCATGATGTCGGTGCAGCTCAAAGCTTCATCAATAGACTGATCGATCAAGGTCTGTTCGCTGACGGGCGGCTTGCCCAGAACGAAACCAACGACTTTATTTTTGTCACCCGGATGGCCAATGCCGATACGCAGTCGGTGAAAATTCGGGTTATTCCCCAACTTGCTGATGATGTCTTTCAGGCCGTTGTGACCGCCGTGGCCGCCACCCAGCTTGAGTTTGGCGACACCGGGTAACAGATCCAGCTCGTCATGTGCGACTAGAATTTCATCAGGCTGGATGCGGTAAAACGTCGCCATCGCCGCTACGGCCTTGCCGCTGAGGTTCATAAAGGTGGTAGGTACCAGCAAACGGACGTCATGCCCAGCTAATGTCAGGCGCGATGTGTAACCGTAAAATTTGCTTTCTTCTTTGAGCGGCTGGCGGTGGGATTCAGCCAGACGGTCGATATACCAGGCGCCCGCATTATGGCGGGTAGATGCATATTCAGCACCCGGATTCGCCAGCCCCACAATCAGTTTGATACTGCTCACGATACTTTTCCAGATAGGGCGTTACGCCAGTAACGCTGAAGTCAGAGACAAATAACAGGCTCGCTAGTTTACACGCCGGGGGAGGGGATCACCAATATCACTGCCGCCGTGAGGGGCACAAAGCCGTCATTTGTCTGAGCACCGAAAAGAAATTGTCGTCAAAGTGACTATTTTTTATTCATTTTCTGTGATCGCGTACGCAACGGAGAATAGCCCAGCGCCTATAATTTTGAGTAATAAGAGGGACCGCCAGGACATCCCCGTTATCTGTCAAACCTTTACAGGAGGTGGATATGAGACGCAAACATGCCGTAATGACAGGAAATCTGCTGATGAGCGTCGGCCTTGTGCTGATGGTCGCCAGCGTCGCCTACGCCATTATCAGCCAACTACCGGGCTGGCACCTGCTGGGCTCGGGCCGCTATCTGGATCTGATGGGAATATTTTCCGGCGCGATCGTCTGGCTTATCGGCGCACGTATCGGCGGGAGAGATTCGGTGTCTGACCGCTATTGGTGGGTGAAGCATTTCGATAAACGCTGCCGTCGAAGAGAACGTCTTCCCTAAGCGCACGTCAACGTCGTACTGAACCAACAAAAATGCCATCGGAAAACCGATGGCATTTTCTTACATCACTGACGTGAACGATTAATGTTCGAACATGGCAGAGATGGACTCTTCGTTGCTGATGCGGCGAATGGCTTCAGCCAGCATGCCTGACAATGTCAGCGACCGCACATTCGGCAGCGCTTTGATGTTATCAGCCAGCGGGATGGTATCGCAGACAATCACTTCATCGATCTGAGAATTTTTGATGTTGTCGTGAGCATTGCCGGAGAAGATCGGGTGAGTAGCGTAAGCAAACACACGTTTCGCTCCGCGCTCTTTCAACGCTTCTGCGGCTTTACACAGCGTACCGCCGGTATCAATCATGTCATCCACCAGGATGCAGTCACGACCCGCGACGTCACCGATGATATGCATCACCTGAGAAACGTTGGCGCGAGGACGACGTTTATCGATGATGGCCATATCCGTATCGTTCAGCAGTTTCGCAATGGCACGAGCGCGAACGACACCACCAATATCCGGAGAGACGACGATCGGGTTATCCAGATCTTGCTGCAGCATGTCTTCCAGCAGGATCGGGCTACCAAATACGTTATCTACCGGCACATCAAAGAATCCCTGGATCTGCTCAGCATGCAGGTCAACCGTCAGAACGCGGTCAACACCAACGCTGGAAAGGAAGTCTGCAACAACTTTTGCCGTAATAGGCACACGAGCGGAGCGGACGCGACGGTCCTGGCGAGCATAGCCGAAATAGGGGATTACCGCGGTGATTCGTCCAGCAGAAGCACGGCGCAGAGCATCAACCATGACAACCAGCTCCATCAGGTTATCGTTGGTCGGTGCGCAGGTGGACTGGATGATGAAAATATCACCACCACGGACATTTTCGTTGATTTGCACGCTGACTTCGCCATCGCTAAAGCGACCGACGGCGGCGTCACCAAGGCTGGTGTACAAACGGTTGGCAATACGTTGTGCTAGTTCCGGGATGGCGTTACCAGCAAAAAGCTTCATATCAGGCACGAGAAGAACCTCAAGCTTGCGTCCAGAGAAATACTCGACCCACTGGGGTAGGAAGAATATGCATACGGGTATGGGTAAAGAGCGTTAAAACACCACTGATGCCGGTGGTTTTTTAGCGACCCTCGGGTAGTCCGGAAAGCGTTTGTTGCAAGGGGGATACATTAGCACCGCGAGCAATAAAACCGTTTAAATTTTCCGGGGCTTGGTCGAGCACATGACGAGCAGCAGACTCGGTGTCGAATTCTGCAAACACACAAGCGCCTGTGCCGGTCAAGCGCGCCGGGGCGTATTCTAACAGCCATGAAAGTAGCTGTTCAACCTCACGAAAACGTTTTCTTGCTACAGGTTCACAATCATTGGCGAAGGGATAAGCAATAATGACTGCAATGTGCGCACGGGAGAATCTCGTTTGAGATCCGGATCGTTGAAGATCTCCGGCGTCGAGATGCTGATGCCTGGGTGGGCGACCAGATACCATTTTTCTTCCGGCTCGACGAACGTCAGTGCCTCGCCGATGCCTTCCGCAAAGGCGGCGTGACCGCGAATAAACACCGGGACATCGGCGCCAAGTCGTAACCCCAACTCCGCCAGCGTTTCGGGCGATAATCCGCATCCCCACAAATAATTCAGCGCTACCAGAACGGTGGCTGCATTTGACGAACCGCCGCCAAGTCCGCCGCCCATCGGCAGCCGTTTATCGATGGCGATGTCTGCGCCGGAGAAGGGACGGTCGTGCTGGCGGCAATACGTTTGCAACAATGCGGCCGCCCGAACGATCAGATTTTGTTCGGCGGGAACGCCGTCCATGTCGGTCAACAGCGAAATCGTCTCTCCGGCGCGAGGCGTGATGGTCAACGTATCGCCATAATCCAGAAACTGAAACAGCGTCTGCAGATCGTGGTAACCGTTGGCCCGACGGCCGGTGATATAGAGAAATAAATTCAGTTTGGCCGGAGACGGCCAGGTTATTTTATTCGTCGACATGGCTTACTGAACCGTCCAGCTGTCCATTCGCAGCTTGATGCGCTGTTCGCCCTGACTTAATTCGAGGCTCTTCGGCATTGGCATAATGCTGTCGGTGTACTGCTGGTATTTGACGTTCCAGCTCTGACCGCCCTGCTGGTAGGTGACCGTGTGCAGCAGATAGTGTTGGTCGAGCGTAAACTGCTGGGCATCGCCGGGCAGGCCGACAATCCATTGACGCAGGTTATTCATCGGGATATCCATCCCGGTCAACTGGCGCACCATGTCTTCGGCGTCTTTACCTACGTAACGTTTACCCTGTCCGTCGGTAATTTGGATGCTATCCGGCTGTGCTTTTAACTCCAGTTCAGTACTGCCGAGAGGATTGGTGAGAAGAAGGCGATAGTTTTGCGCAGACGTTTGTTGCCAGAAGAAGCGTGCATAAAGTTTTTGCCTATCTGAAATATAGGCAAAGGACCCGCGGGTTTCGTATTGGTTCAAATGTTGTACTTTTTGTTCATGCTGTCGCCACTGCGGGGAAGTCGGACTTTGCCCGGGTAATTCTGGCTGTCGCGTACTACAGGCCGTCAGCAAAATACTCGCGAGAGGCAGTAATTGCAGGCAACGGACAAGTTTTTTTGACATGGATTTGGCGTCCTCTGAAACAGGAAAAATGCGGGATAAGGTGTCACGCTAGCGGGCTTCATGTGTATCGTCAATCATTGTTATCGCCGCCTAAAAATGGCCAACAGCCGTAAATGGGGCTGATCCCTTCACTTTTCTTGAATGGTGGCTTCAAGTAGAATGCCCCCACAGATGAAGTCCATACTAATATCGGTATTACTCAAAGACTCATGACCCTGCTCGCGCTTGGCATTAATCATAAAACGGCTCCGGTTTCTTTGCGTGAACGCATTGTGTTCTCGCAGGATAAACTCGGAGCAGCGCTGCACAGCCTGTTACAGCAACCGCTGATACAGGGTGGGGTACTGCTATCCACCTGTAATCGCACTGAACTCTACCTGAGCGTAGAAGCCGAAGAAAATCGGCGTGAACAGCTCATCCACTGGCTGTGCGAATTCCATCACCTTAGCACGGACGACGTCCGTAAAAGTCTGTATTGGCATGAGGGCAACGCGGCTGTCAGCCACCTGATGCGCGTCGCCAGCGGCTTGGACTCCTTAGTCCTTGGCGAACCGCAGATTCTCGGACAGGTCAAAAAGGCGTTTGCCGAATCCCAGCGTGAACGTTCTTTGTCAGGCGATTTGGAGCGTCTATTCCAGAAATCCTTTACCGTTGCGAAACGCGTTCGCACTGAGACGGATATCGGCGCCAGCGCCGTATCCGTTGCCTTTGCAGCCTGTACGCTGGCGCGTCAGATTTTCGAATCGTTGTCTGAGGTCAATGTCCTGTTGATCGGTGCGGGCGAAACAATCGAGCTGGTGGCGCGTCATTTACACGAACATCAGGTCAAGCGCATGTGGATCGCCAACCGGACGCGTGAGCGAGCACAGGTACTGGCCAGCGAAGTGGGCGCGGAAGTCATCGCGCTAAGCGAACTGGACGGCCAACTGGCACAGGCGGATATCGTCATTAGTTCCACGGCCAGTACGTTGCCGATTGTGGGGAAAGGGATGATGGAGCGCACGCTCAAAGTGAGGCGTAACCGACCTATGCTAATGGTCGATATTGCCGTGCCACGCGATATCGAGCCGGAAGTTGGCAAGCTGCCCAACGTTTACTTATACAGCGTGGATGATTTGCATGCGATCGTGCAGCAGAACCTGGCGCAACGCAAAGCGGCGGCCGTGCAGGCAGAATCTATCGTGCAGCAGGAAAGTTCGGAATTTATGGGCTGGATGCGTTCGCAGACGGCGGTAGAAACCATCCGGGATTACCGTTCTCAGGCGGATATGTTGCGTGAGGAAATGACGACCAAGGCGCTGGCGGCGATCCAGCAGGGCGGGGACGTAGAAGCTATCGTGCAAGAACTGACGTATCGCCTGACAAACCGGTTAATTCATGCTCCAACCATCTCTCTTCAGCAGGCTGCTCGCGACGGCGATCAAGACCGTTTGCAAATTTTGCGTGACAGCCTCGGCTTGAACTAGCATCCTTCTCACCCTTTTCGATTAACGACAGGATATAACACCACGCATGAAGCCTTCTATTGTTGCCAAACTGGAAGCACTGCAAGAGCGCCATGAAGAAGTCCAGGCGCTGTTGGGCGATCCCGGCGTGATTGCCGACATGGACCGTTTTCGAGCTTTGTCCCGGGAATATGCTCAGTTGACCGACATTACCCGTTGTTTCCAGCGCTGGCAGCAAACGCAGGAAGATATCGTGACGGCGGAAGCGATGCTGGACGATCCTGAAATGCGCGAAATGGCGCAGGAAGAGCTGAGCGAAGCAAAATCAGCGGGCGAAGAGCTGGAACAGCAACTGCAGGTACTGCTGTTGCCGAAAGATCCTGACGACGATCGTAGCTGCTATTTGGAAATTCGTGCCGGCACCGGCGGCGATGAAGCCGCGATTTTCGCCGGCGATCTCTTCCGTATGTATAGTCGTTACGCAGAATCACGGCGCTGGAAGGTCGAAGTGGTCAGCGCCAGCGATGGCGAACATGGTGGCTACAAAGAAGTGATCGCTAAAGTTATCGGTGACGGTGCATACGGACAGTTGAAGTTTGAGTCCGGCGGCCATCGCGTGCAGCGTGTGCCTGCGACGGAGTCCCAGGGGCGTATCCATACCTCGGCCTGCACCGTGGCCGTGATGCCGGAAGTGCCGGAAGCCGAACTGCCGGAGATTAATCCGTCAGATTTGCGCATCGATACCTTCCGCTCCTCCGGCGCGGGCGGACAGCATGTCAACACCACCGACTCCGCTATCCGCATCACGCACATTCCTACCGGCATTGTCGTGGAGTGTCAGGATGAGCGTTCGCAGCATAAGAACAAAGCTAAAGCGCTTTCCGTGCTGGGCGCGCGTATTCGTGCCGCAGAAGTGCAAAAGCGTCAGCTTGAAGAGGCGTCGACGCGCCGAAACCTGCTGGGCAGCGGTGACCGTTCCGACCGTAACCGTACCTATAACTTCCCGCAGGGCCGCGTAACCGATCATCGCATTAACCTGACCTTGTACCGTCTGGATGAAGCGATGGAAGGCAAGTTGGATATGCTGATCCAACCGATCGTGCAGGAGTACCAGGCTGATCAGCTCGCCGCATTGTCCGAGCAAGAGTAATGAATTATCAAAGCTGGCTGCAGCAGGCCATTCAACGGTTGCAGGACAGCGACAGTCCCCGGCGCGATGCGGAAATTCTGCTCGGTTTCGCGACGGGGAAGGCGCGGACTTTTATCATGGCCTTTGGTGAAACTACGCTGTCAGAGGCAGAGCAGCGGCAACTGTCGCAACTGCTTGAACGGCGTGTTGCCGGTGAGCCCATCGCCTATCTGATCGGGCAAAAAGAGTTCTGGTCACTGCCACTTAACGTTTCTCCCGCCACGCTCATACCGCGACCGGACACCGAGTGTCTGGTCGAACTCGCGTTGAGTTACCTTCCGACAGAGCCTGCCGACATACTGGATTTGGGCACCGGCACGGGTGCTATCGTATTGGCTCTCGCCAGCGAGCGGCCGGATTGCCGCGTGCAGGGCGTGGATGTTCAGCCCGAAGCGGTGACGTTAGCAAAGGAAAATGCCAAACGGCTTGGCATCAGCAACGTCTGTTTTACTCAGGGAAGCTGGTTTTCCGGTGTGAAGGCGCAACGCTTTTCTCTCATCGTCAGTAATCCGCCTTACATCGACGCTGAAGATGTCCACTTGTCGCAAGGCGACGTGCGTTTCGAGCCGAGCAGCGCGCTGATTTCTGGCGAAGCGGGCCTGGCGGATTTGCGCGTTATTATCGCCGCATCTCCCGAGTACCTCCTACCCGGTGGCGGATTACTGTTGGAACATGGCTGGCAGCAGGGCGCAGCGGTGCGTGATTTACTGAAACAGCACGGTTTTCTTCGGGTTGAAACCTGCAAAGACTACGGCGGCAACGATCGGGTTTCGTTGGGTTTTTGGCCGAAGTGATGCTCCTTTCACCCCAAATGACGACAAAGTGATACTCATCGCTCATTTTGCCTCTCCCTATCCGTGGAGTGCTGGCTGTGAGAGAGCCCGTTTGGCATAATTACTTACATTCTGCCTCGCGTCCGGGGGTTGTGACACCCATGACGACGACAGTAAATTAGCAGGATAGCGTTAATGTTTGCCTTGGTGGGCCTGCTATCTTTAAAACGCTGGATTATCACCAAGTTACCTATGCTGATGGAATACCTATGAGTGCTATTGCCGATTTCGAATTCAACCGCTCACCGTTGAGTGAAGGGGTAATCTTAGTTTCCCAGGAAATACGCTGTGACTTCTCTGCGACGGAAGTGCGACGAAATCTGCAACACCTTGTCGATGAAGCCCGGAAAGCTATCCCGACGCATCTGGCCCCGGAACAGAAACTGGAAAATCTGATTGCGCTGTTTTTTGGCGCTTGGGGCTTTGGCGGCGCGAGCGGCGTGTATCGCCTGTCAGACGTGTTATGGCTGGATAAAGTTCTCTCCACACGTCAGGGAATGCCGGTTTCGCTGGGCATTATTTTTATGCACATCGCTCAGCAGATTGATCTGCCGTTGATGCCTGTGATTTTCCCCACCCAGTTTATTATCCGCGTCGACTGGCTGGACGAAGAGATGTGGCTCATCAATCCGCTTAACGGCGACACATTGAGTGAGCATGTGCTGGATGTCTGGTTGAAAGGGAACATTGGCCCTTCAACGCGCCTGCTGGATGAGGATCTGGACGAAGCAGAAAACGTCATGATTGTCCGCAAGCTGCTGGATACGCTGAAAATCGCTCTGATGGAAGAAAAGCAAATGGAGCTGGCGCTGCGCGCCTGCGAGGCCGTGTTGCAATTCGACCCGGAAGACCCTTACGAGATTCGTGACCGGGGATTGATCTACGCTCAGCTTGATTGCGACCATATTGCGCTCTCTGACCTGAGTTACTTTGTAGAACAATGTCCCGAAGACCCTGTCAGCGACATGATCAAAGTACAGATACACTCCATCGAACAGAAAGACATTGTGTTGCATTAACTGCGAATTTGGTTTTTTGATTTATCCGACATTAAGGTAACTGTATGAATAACAAAGTGGTAAACGTCGGGGATATCCCGGTTGCCAACAATCTTCCCTTTGTACTGTTTGGCGGTATGAACGTACTCGAATCTCGCGATTTGGCGATGCGGATTTGCGAGCACTACGTCACCGTCACGCAAAAGCTGGGCATTCCTTATATTTTCAAAGCGTCGTTTGATAAAGCTAACCGCTCTTCCATTAACTCTTACCGTGGCCCTGGTCTGGAAGAGGGGATGAAGATTTTTCAGGAACTGAAACAGACCTTCGGCGTGAAGATTATCACCGACGTTCATGATGCACAGCAGGCCCAGCCGGTATCAGAAGTCGTTGATGTTATTCAGCTGCCCGCGTTTCTGGCGCGTCAAACCGATCTGGTTGAAGCCATGGCCAAGACGGGTGCCGTGATCAACGTAAAAAAACCACAGTTCATCAGTCCAAGTCAGGTCGGGAATATCGTTGATAAGTTCCGCGAGGGGGGCAACGAGCAGGTCATCCTGTGCGATCGCGGCAGTAACTTCGGCTACGACAACCTCGTTGTCGACATGTTGGGCTTCAACGTGATGAAACAGGTCTCAGACGGTTCTCCGGTGATTTTCGACGTGACCCATGCTTTACAGTGTCGCGACCCGTTCGGTGCTGCATCCGGTGGGCGTCGTGGTCAGGTGACGGAACTGGCGAGGGCGGGGATGGCGGTTGGTCTGGCCGGACTGTTCATTGAAGCTCATCCAGACCCGGATAATGCCCGTTGCGACGGACCTTCAGCATTACCGCTGAGTAAGTTGGAACCATTCCTGCAGCAAATTAAAGCTATTGATGATCTGGTGAAGAGCTTCCCTGAACTGGATACCAGCCATTAACTGACAAATTTTCAGTCAATTTAAACTTAGCCTGCGAATGCGCAGGCTTTTTTGTCTCTAAACGAGGAACGCATTATTAGTTACAACATACTTTATCCATTCTTAAAGAATAGCCATACCTTAACTTCTGTGTGAAACATCTTTAAAGCAAGATGAAAAGTCGCGCAGGGCTAACGTCGTCGCCATTGTCGCCCGAGCAGAGCGGGTCCCCTCGACGATCTACCGCCGTTGGAAGGGCCCTCCTTATTTCTGGTCGATATGGCAATTAAACAAATGCAACCCGAGCAGCAGCCGTTAGAGACGGGAAGCTTTAGCGGCGACAACCTGTCGAAACAGAACGGACAATCCCCCCTTGTCGCTCCGTTACTTAACCGCATTCATTTCGCTGGCGATACACCATCAGAGCAGGAAGTTTGCGTTCTTGTGGAACGACTCCTGATTTAATCAGATTCGACGCTCGCACAGTAAGCTCGACGTCCACTGATAACGAGGTTTATCGCGACGAATGGGGGACAGTCTTAATCGCTGGAATAGAGGGGTTACATTCAATGTTTCGCGACTATCGTCAATTAGTGGCGTGCGGGTGATGCTATCACGAATGCATAGAAGGCAAGGAGGAGAGAGATAGGAAAGCAACGGGATAACGGCTATATAGACCGATATCCCGTCGGGGGCGCGTTACTTGTAGAGATCGGCGCTAATCGTGTAGCGATCGGCGTTATCCTGCCACTCTTTGGTAATGTGATAGTACTTCGCGCCTTTATCTGCTGCACGCTTGGCGATAGCTTCGGTGATTTCCGTCGGCGTGCTGAAACGGCCGCGGATGCTGACAGAATCAAATGGCACCATCTGTGCCGCCGTCGCGTTGTTCAGTTCCTGAATACGATTACCGTCTTTTGTCGTCACCGTATAACGTGGCCCCACGGTAGAAGCCTGCGTTTGGAAGAAATTGCCGACATTGCTGCTAAGACTGGAGGAGGTCGCGACTCCAGGGATTTCTACGCGTTTAGCCGCTTCGCCGCCTGCGGCCAGCGCTGCTTTACCGGCCTGGGAATCGGCAGGAATGACATCCGGGCTTTGTACACGGCGTTTAGCCGCATCTTTTTTGTAGATGAAAGCGGTAATGCTCTGACTGTTGCCACGGGAGTTAATATCGACCTGGCGAACAATAAAGAAGGAATAGGCACCTTTGCGCTGTGCCGCTTCGCCAATCGCCGCAGTCACATCTGGCTGCGTTGGGAAATAACCGCTCACGGTGACGGTGTCGAAAGGCTCCAACTGCGACGCCTCATTTTTTGGCAGCTCTTTCACACCGCTAAAGGTACGGTAGGTAGTGACGTCGGAAACCTTCGGCGCATCATTATGATACAGGTCTACCGTCACCGCCCAGCGTCCGCCATTAACTTCAGCCGTGCTCTGGATATAAAACGCATCTGCGCCTTTTTCGTCAGCGCGCTTGGAGGCATCGGCAGCCGCCTCATAGATGGCGTTATAACGGCCCATAAAGGTAATACGTTCGAAGGGTTTAACGGCTTCGGCTTTTTCCGGCGTCAATTCCTGCGCAGCCTGCGCGGAAAACGCTAATATGGAGAGGAGGGTGGAGGCAATAACGCGAGTTCTCAGCTTCATAAAAAATCCTTTCGCCTGACGCAGTACGGTTGATTCGAATAGGCACACTGTGTGTTAGCCGCCGATTATGTCACGTAATAATCCCCAGTGCTTCAGCATTTTAAAGCAAACATCCTTGCCGAATCATCGACCAGAAAGAGGAGGGCAAATGTGGAAATAAAGGTAACTGATATCGTTGAGTCCATCATGACAGTTTTTTATCAGCACGCCCCGCCAATAACCGCGATTTTCGGCTAATTTTGTGAAGCAATCGAAAATAATTTTTCGACAATTATGTTAAGGAATATGGGGTTTTAAACGCTAGCGACGCGAAAAATCGTGGTTTGACTCGCCCGGACTGGGGTTTTAGATCAAAATTATTTTACGAGTGGATCATTACTTCCATTTTCAGTAGGTTATAACGGCATTTATCGAAAAGTTCGAGGGTATGAACTTATGCGATAAATAATTCTTCAGGTAAATCATTATAACAACCTTCGTTAAATCTGAGCGAAAAGGGATTCCGTATGCGTATTGGTGTACCAAAAGAACGGCTAACCAATGAAGCCCGCGTGGCCGCAACGCCGAAAACGGTGGAGCAGTTGCTAAAATTGGGCTTCGAGGTAGCAATAGAACGTGGGGCAGGGAAACTTGCCAGCTTCGAAGATTCCGCCTACGAACAGGCAGGCGCCACACTTCTGGATACATCGGATATCTGGCAGAGTGACATCATTCTCAAAGTGAATGCGCCGGAAGACGATGAGGTCGCGCTGACTCGGGCAGGAAGCACCGTAGTCAGTTTCATCTGGCCCGCACAAAACCCTGAATTGCTAAAAAAACTGGCCGATCGTCAGGTAACCGTGATGGCGATGGACTCTGTGCCGCGTATTTCCCGTGCACAGTCCCTGGACGCCTGAGCTCGATGGCGAATATCGCCGGTTATCGTGCGATTGTTGAAGCCGCGCATGAATTCGGCCGTTTCTTTACCGGGCAGATCACCGCTGCGGGTAAAGTCCCCCCGGCGAAAGTGATGGTGATTGGTGCTGGCGTTGCTGGACTGGCAGCTATCGGTGCCGCGGGAAGCTTGGGCGCTATCGTACGTGCCTTCGACACCCGTCCGGAAGTGAAAGAGCAAGTGCGCAGTATGGGCGCAGAGTTTCTGGAACTGGACTTTGAAGAAGAAGCCGGCAGCGGCGATGGCTACGCCAAAGTCATGTCCGAGGCCTTTATCAAAGCGGAAATGGCGTTGTTCGCCGCCCAGGCGAAAGAGGTGGATATCATCGTCACCACTGCGCTGATCCCCGGCAAACCCGCACCTAGACTCATCACCAAAGAGATGGTGGAGAGCATGAAGCCCGGTAGCGTGATCGTCGATCTGGCCGCGCAAACCGGCGGGAACTGCGAACTGACGGTGGCCGATCAGGTCACGGTCACAGACAACGGCGTCAAGATTATCGGCTACACCGACCTACCGAGCCGTTTGCCTACCCAGTCTTCCCAGCTGTTCGGCACCAACCTGGTGAATCTGCTGAAACTGTTATGCAAAGAGAAGAATGGCGAAATTGATGTCAACTTCGAAGATAACGTGATCCGCGGCGTGACCGTCGTGAAAAGCGGTGAAATCACCTGGCCGGCACCGCCGATTCAGGTTTCCGCACAGCCGCAGCAGGCGCAACCTGCCGCCGCCGCGCCGAAAAAGCCGGAAGCAAAACCTGCGTCCCCATGGAATAAATACATCATCCTTGCCGTCGCTATCGTGCTGTTCGGCTGGTTAGCCAACGTTGCTCCGCCAGAGTTCCTGTCGCATTTCACCGTGTTTGCGCTGGCCTGCGTGGTCGGATATTACGTGGTATGGAACGTCAGCCACGCGCTGCATACGCCGCTGATGTCCGTGACGAATGCTATTTCCGGCATCATCGTCGTCGGGGCGCTACTGCAGATAGGGCATGGCGGCTGGGTGTCGTTCTTTTCCTTTATCGCTGTACTGGTTGCCAGCATCAATATCTTCGGTGGTTTCACCGTCACTCAGCGCATGCTGAAAATGTTCCGCAAGAATTAAGGAGTCAAGGATGTCTGGTGGATTAGTCACGGCAGCCTACATTGTCGCTGCCATATTGTTTATTTTCAGCCTTGCTGGGTTATCCAAACATGAAACCTCTCAACAGGGGAACATTTTTGGGATCACCGGTATGGCGATTGCGCTACTGGCGACTATTTTGGGACCGAATGCTGATAACGTCGGATGGATCATCGTGGCGATGGCGATCGGCGGCGGTATCGGCGTTCATCTGGCGCGCAAAGTTGAAATGACGGAAATGCCGGAGTTAGTGGCGATTTTGCACAGCTTCGTGGGTTTCGCCGCGGTATTGGTAGGCTTTAACAGCTATATCGATCATGGTGAAATTACCGATCCTGTCCTGATCAACATTCACATGACCGAGGTTTTCCTAGGCATCTTCATCGGAGCGGTTACCTTTACCGGTTCAGTTATCGCGTTCGGGAAGCTTCGCGGAACCATCTCCTCCAAACCGCTGATGCTGCCTAACCGCCACAAGCTGAATCTGGCCGCGCTGGTCGTGTCCTTCCTGTTACTGTTGGTCTTTGTGAACACGGGCAGCGTCTCTCTGCAGGTTCTGTCTCTGCTGCTGATGACGGCTATCGCTCTGGTGTTTGGTTGGCATCTGGTCGCGTCTATCGGTGGCGCAGACATGCCAGTGGTGGTTTCCATGCTGAACTCCTATTCAGGTTGGGCCGCTGCGGCAGCCGGTTTCATGCTGAGCAACGATTTGCTGATCGTCACTGGCGCGCTGGTCGGTTCTTCCGGCGCTATCCTGTCGTACATCATGTGTAAAGCGATGAACCGCTCCTTTATCAGCGTCATTGCGGGTGGGTTTGGTACAGACGGCGCGGTTTCTTCCGCCAGTGAAGAAGTGGGTGAATACCGTGAAACCACGGCGGAAGAGGTTGCTGAACTGCTGAAAGGCTCCAGTTCAGTCATTATCACCCCAGGCTATGGTATGGCCGTCGCACAGGCTCAGTATCCGGTTCACGATATTACCGCCAAGCTGCGTGAACGCGGTATCAACGTTCGTTTTGGTATTCATCCGGTCGCCGGACGTCTGCCGGGCCACATGAACGTACTGCTCGCCGAAGCCAAAGTGCCTTATGACATCGTACTGGAAATGGATGAAATCAATGATGATTTCGCCGACACCGATACCGTGCTGGTCATTGGCGCCAACGATACGGTCAACCCGGCCGCGCAGGAAGATCCGAACAGCCCCATCGCGGGAATGCCGGTTCTGGAAGTGTGGAAGGCGCATAACGTTATCGTGTTCAAACGCTCGATGAATACGGGCTATGCCGGTGTACAAAACCCGCTGTTCTTCAAAGAAAACACGCAGATGCTGTTTGGCGATGCCAAAGCCAGCGTCGAAGCCATTCTGAAAGCCCTCTAAGCTTTCTTTTTAGCTACCCCAACGCCGCCTCGTGCGGCGTTTTTTTCATCTCTACTCCACAAAACATTCATCGCCACCTCACCATCACGTAAGCCGATACCCTTTATTATTACGGGAAGACGATAAACCGACGTGCGGATAATGAGGGGCAAATTGACTCGCGCACGAGAGTCAGGGTCAGGGTCAGGGTCAGGGTCAGGGTCAGGGTCAGGGTCAGGGTCAGGGTCAGGGTCAGGGTCAGGCAGAGTGAGTTGAATGAGGGGTTGAAGCAAGAGAAAGCTGTGGGGCGCCGGGTATTCGGCGCCCCGTTTAAAACGAGAGGGTTATTGCACGCTATTCAATTCCGGTGCGGTATCGTCGTCACTCTCGCCAGAGGCCTGCGGAGAAACAAAATCATCCGGTTTAATCGCCAATAAATCACATTTCAGACGATCGATGACGTGTTCGACGGTATTCCCGATAAAGGCGGCGGATAATCCTGTTCGGCCTAGAGAGCCCAACACGACAACACCAGCCTGCAAGTGCTCGGCCAGGTCGGGGATCACCTCTTCAGGCAACCCTTTTTCAACATGCGTAAGACGCTCGTCGAGATTGAATTTTTGCCGTAGCGCCTTCATTGCCAGCAGATGCTGACCGCGAATGGCATCGTTGTACACGCTGGGGTCGAAGTCCGGCAGTTCGATGGCGACATTGATGGGCGTTGCCGGGTAGGCCCCCACCAAATGCACATCGGTCTGATTGACCTGTCTGGCGAGGTCCAGCGTTTCGGAGACCAACTTAATATTCAGGGGGTCATGCAAAGGATCTTCGCTCGCAAGATTGACCGCCACCAACGCCTGACCGCCATCGGGCCAAGGCTGGTCTTTCACCATCCAGACCGGGCAGGGACATTTGCGCAACAGCTGCCAGTCGGTCGGCGTAAAGATGACCGCTTCCAATCGGTCGTGCTGACGCGCCATTTTCAGCAGCAGGTCGTGCTTACAGGCGATGACTTCCTGAATAATGGCTTCGAACGGCTTGCTATGCCAAACCACTTTGATCTCGATGGGGATGCCCATATCGCGATAATACTGGCTTTGCTGAGTAATCCATTCGGTTCGCTGGGCGATAACGCCTTGCCGCATCTCGGTCCGCTCATCGGGAGACAGCAGCGTCGTCATTTCATAGGAAAAATCGTAGATCGGCAGAAACGCCTTGATACGGCCGCCAAGCCGTTGCACCAAATACACGGCGCGACGCAGTGCCGGTTGGTCATCCTGATTAGGGTCAATAGCGACCAGTAGATTCTGATACTTCGCCATAGGTCCTCCTTTCGGCTGACGATTCGCAGCCTGCATAAATAAGAGTACCCCAAGAAAATTATTTTGAACAACTGATGATGGGAGCCGAATCAATAATTGAGGACAACCGTTGATTCGGCAGGGGAATTAGATTTTCTGACGGGCGGTTCCGGCCAGTTCGGCCAACGCTTCGATTTTTTCGATCGTGATGTACTTGCCTTTTACCGCCAGCGTCCCGCTTTTCTGGAAGCGGCCCAGCAAACGGCTGATGGTTTCGACCGTCAGGCCAAGGTAGTTACCGATGTCGCCGCGGGTCATGGTCAGACGGAATTCGCGGGGAGAGAAGCCTCGTTGCGCAAAACGGCGTGACAGGTTGTAGATAAAGGCCGCCAGACGCTCTTCGGCGTTCTTTTTCGACAGCAGCAGGATCATGTCCTGGTCGCTACGTATTTCACCGCTCATCAACCGCATCATCTGCTGACGCAAGTTGGGCATTTTTCCAGACAGGTCGTCCAGTGTTTCGAAGGGGATTTCGCAGACCATCGATGTTTCTAACGCCTGCGCGAAACTCGGGTGCAGAGCGTTGCCAATGGCGTCAAACCCGACCAGATCACCGGCCAGATGAAACCCGGTAATCTGCTCGTCACCCTGTTCGGTAATCGTGTAGCTTTTAATCGTTCCAGAGCGAATGGCATAGAGGGATTTCAGCTCATCACCGGCCTTGAATAACGCTTGTCCTTTCTGGATCGGTTTCTTCCTTTCAATGATGTTGTCGAGCTGGTCCAGCTCGTGCTCATTTAAGGTAAAGGGGATGCAGAGTTGGCTGATGCTGCAATCCTGACAATGGATTGCGCAACCACCGGACTGGATGCGTCGGATTATGCGCTTTTCAGGAATCATAGGTTTTGCTCTGGCGATAATTGACATTGGTCAATTTTAACAGCTTTTAAGGTCACTGATAAGACCACAGACACTCAAGAAGAGGGAATATCACGCACTGAGAGTTCAGAAATGTGAATGGCTGGTAACCTCGTGTTAACCATTGAAGGTGAAGGTATAAGCCAATGTGAAAATGTTATCCGATGAATTACACCCGGCTATGATAAGTAACCTTCATGTATTAGCAGCCATTCCTTACGCTGGATGCCACCGGCATAACCGGTCAGCGCGCCGCCTGCGCCAATAACCCGATGGCAGGGGACGACAATGCAAATCGGGTTTGCGCCGTTCGCCATACCGACGGCGCGCGATGCCGTCGGGCGTCCGAGACGCGCGGCAAGCTGACCGTAACTCATTACCGATCCGCATGGAATATCTCGTAATGCCTTCCACACTTGCTGCTGAAAATCGGTGCCTGCCGCCGCGACCGGCAATGAGTCAATCGCAGCCAACTCTCCGGCGAAATAGCGCTGCAAAGCGTCGCTCAGTCCGCCGGGGTTGACGCTGGGGGACAGTCGCACTGGCGCATCGCGATAGCGTCGCTCCAACGTGCGATGCAACTTGCCTTCGAATTCGCTCCATTCAAGTGCGCGCAAATCGTGATTTTCGTCGGCAACCACCATCAGCCCGCCAATCGGCGTCGCTATTTTATCAAGCAAAAAGGTTTGCATCGTGATTTCCCCAGAAAGGTGAATGGCCAAATGAGCATACTATCGGCTTCACTTTTTGACTATGGTTAGATCATCGACAACCGCGGGCGGCAGTCTACGGCGAAGTTCACGATCGTTTTTGCTGATAGCGCTGAATCGCTGCTTTTAAGTACAAACAAGCCCGTTGAAGAAAAGAATCTGGAAATGCAGCCGATAAGAACCTATTGAGTCAAAACATTCACTTTTAATAAAGAAATAGGGATGGAGCTATGCCGATGAAATTTCGGGCCAGTTATATCGCCGCCATGTTGTTGCTGACGACGCCGGTGATTGGTCAGACGCAGGACACCAATACAGACAACATAGAGGGTTATACGTCACAGGCGTTGGCCTCTGCGCTGCCGGATACGGTCAACGGTTTGATGCGACGCAGCCTGAACACGGACACCACCAACCATATTATTGATGCGGAGTACATCGAGTCGTCGACGAACCGTAAGGCGCTGATTTCGCTGTATACGCTACCGGTCAATATGAGCGGCGAAATTCCTCACGCCGATCGGGAAAGCGATGTCGATGCCGTCATCGCCAGTGCGGAGAAAGAGATGCTACGTCAGCGCATCCAGCCGGAGAAACGGACACTGACCAGCAGCAACGGTTCAACTGTTCGCTGTCTGCAGACGATGCTGAACAAACAGGTGCTGCACTCCCTATGTGCCACTTACGTCCAAGGGCGAATTATGGAAGTGCAACCCGTGACGTTTACTGATACCGCCGCATTGCCTGCCGCCGTCGCGGCTCAGGATAAACTGGTCCTTGAAATCAGCGATAAAATGCATACGCTGCCGGCCAAATAATGTCTACCAAACGAGGGGCTGTCTCCACAGACCCTCGTCCTTTTCCTACGCCTAGCCGTTCGATTCGGCTCCTGCATGAGAAGCCGCTAAGGCCGCCTGGATCCGCATCGGATTGAAGTATTGACGCATTAGCACGACTTTATGATCGTCATTAAACTCGTAGCGAATTGCCCAGTCATAGCTGTAAGGGACACGCGTCGTCTTGGTGATGCCTTGTTCGCCGCCATAGGCCATCGCTTCGTTGCCATTGAAAAACACGTTCTCGGTGCCAATGCTGCTGAACTCCACCGTTTGTTCCATTAGCGACCAATAGCGACGAAAACCGTCATGGCCATAAAACACCCCCGCGTAGGGGACGTCGATGGGGCCGGAGATATCCCAGATGATGTGTTCACTCATACACGCCACCGCCTTCTGTACATCGCCGGAAGCATAGGCCTGCATCAGCGTACTCAACGTTTTCTGATTGCTGTTGAAATTCACGTCCGGCACGGCGCTGGGTGACAATGTCACTTTTGGCGGGGTGTATTCAAACGTCGGGGCGCAAAAATAGCCGTTATCGCCGGGGTACGGCATACGGACAATATGTAAGAATTCATCTCGCAGCGTATGCATCGAAGCCAGCGCCGGCATCAATTTTTGAGGTTTCCCACACAGCCCTTGCTGAAGTTGTTCCAGCAGTTCGCAGTAGCGACGATTAAACCGAACGATCGCCGCTTGCGCGTCGCCCGCGGGATAATCGCTGACCTTGAGTCCGCTATGGGTTTTGACGGCATGGTCCCAGCCGGTGGTTAGCTGGACGCCCGTTGGTCCGCTGGCGATGGTCAGTTGGACGCCCGTTGGTCCGCTGGCGATGGTATCGTCAGACACGTAACGGCGTCCGCAGTAGATTTCATTGAACCGATAGTAGTGCGCGATTTCACCATCATCGCTGAGCCAAAGTTGATTCGGCGATCCTTCGCCCTGATGGAAAATGACTCTCACCGCCTCGATGGCGCTGTTCAGGTCGTAGACCGGGATCACGTTACTGCCTGCGCCATAGGTAAAATGTTCAGGGGCGATTTGGCGGTTAGCGTCGCCGCAAAAAACGGCTGTTTCGCCGAATGCGTTTACGGCCGCTCGCAGGCGAGATTCGATATAGACGTAAAATTCGCCGATGCTCATATCGCTACAGACGTGATTCGCCACGACCTCGGGGCGGATGTATTTCGGATGCTCTATCTGCATCGCCTGATGAATGGCGTGAGGAGAGAACGCATGCAGCTGAATTTCTAGATCATCAATGCCAAACGGCAGCGGTGCGGGATAGTCCGGCAAGAAATCAGGCGCATTGACCTCCGGCGTGCCGCCCACGGCGTTAAGCACGTTGCCGACCAAAACGAAATGCAACATTTCTTCGACGACGACGCTGCGAATCACGTCCGATATCCAGCGGTCTCTATCGTCGTTCAGCGTGTAAAGCATGGTGAGGTAAGGAGGGATAATCGCATGCTCCAGCGCCATCGCTTTTTTCAGCAACGTGCGGATATCATCCAGTTCCTGGCTCAGCGTTTGTCGGCTCTCAAGCTCGACAAATCCGTTGACCTTGAAGTGGTTTTCCCTATCAAGCTGACCAGCGTGATCGTGTAAATTCATGATGACAATTCCATTTTTTAGCTGTGCGAGTCGTGAAAAAAAGTTTCACGTCAAAGAAGGCGTTTTCGAATTTGGTTCACTCGATCAGGCCACAATCCGATCTGATTTTGTATGGTTTTTGTCAGGTTTCTCTAAAGGCGTTGATCTGGATCGCTTTTTGTCCGTCATGCAGGGTAGGCATAGGTTCATGCGTTATAACGCAGGCGCGTGATGGAACAGAAAGTATCAACTTACGGTCGATAAAATGAGGAAATGAAGGGGGGGAATATCGTCGCAGACGCGACAAAACTGAGGAATGCGGGGAGAAACGAGCACCGCATCTGATCCCTCAGATGCGGTGTCGACCGTTTTACGCGTCGGACTTGATCAGCGCCAGAACATGTCCCAGACGCTCGCGCTGTTTCGGCTTGATGTCCCGTCCTGCGGCATAGCCCGCATTGCGGATAATGGTTTCATTCAGACCGATCAGCCAGTCGTAGATGTAATAGGCCGTACTGTTGGTCGGCGTCACGGACAGGCGGGTCAATCGCTGTGTCGCGCCAAAACTACCGGCCTGCTTTTCGGGACGAGCAAAGATTTTCTGCCCTTTATTGACCCGGCTTTCCGGACGTTCCGCTTCTTTGACGCGCTGGAAGCCCAGCCACGCGACAAAGTCGCCGAGTACGGTTAACGCACGTGAGACCTGACGGTCGGTTTTATTTTCCCGATTCAAATCCAGCTGTTCCGCGTTCACTAACACGGTAAGCAGCTCTTCTTCGATTTTCAGGCGAATACCCGCGGTAATCAGCTCTTCCACCAACATTTCGATCGTCGGACGGGCCACGCCAAGCAGTTCGATGATGGCGTCGTTTTCCGGCAGGTTACGCAGATGCGTGATCCAGTAGCGATAGACGCTACGAGCGAACTCGGCTTCGTACCCCTGACTGTCGGCAATATCCGTTTCCGAGGCTTTAGGTTCCTCAGCATCTTGGGGGGCTTCACTGATCGGTTCATCGCTGAACAGATCAATTTCCAACCCAACGCCGAAAGGCTCATAGCTCGCAGGCGGCGCAACGGCGTCCAAATCGTCCGGATGCGCGTTATAACTGCGCGGGGACGACTCCTGTTGTTGCAGATAGAGCCTGCGCAGCTCATCACGCGAGGGCAACAGGCGTTCCAACATTTCGCCGTGAACACCGGTTCGAGTCTGCAACGCTTTCAGCATCGACTCGGCAATCTGCTGCTTTTTCGCCGGCGCATCCGCGCCCGTCGGCTGATACCAGCTGCCCAACAGATTCTCGGTCAGCTCACGTTGTAGTTCACTCAACTGCTCGTTGACGCGGTTGAGTTTTACCTCGCGGCGAACTTCCGCATCCAGCCAGGCGGCCATACGATTCACGCCGCGTTTATCCAACGCCAGCATCGTTCCCCAGGCATCGCCGGGGTTGCCGACATAGCGCTGAACCGCTTCGTCGTTGTTATGTCCATGAGTGAAGCGTCGGTCGAATTTGGTGACCGCCCATATTAATCCCGGTTTACGGCGGCTGCGGACCTGCGGGTTTTCGCCTTGGGTATGGCGGACCCAATAGTCCAGCGCTTTACCCACGGTTTTCACATCTTGCTTACCGGCGGCGGCCGTACAGACCAACAGAACGTTCATCTCCTGACTGTCGGTGTAGCGCTCCAGCAGGTAGGCCCGTTTCGCGTAGAGCAAAGTCTGCGCCAGCGGGTGAGGGGCACTGCGTAACGGACGGCTGAAGTCTTCCTCATCGTCCGCTTCCGGCTCGTCGTTCACCAGACTGAAACCGGGGAAATCCAGCAAATCGACCTGTTCGAACAGCGTTTCACGCGGCGCGTTCAACAGCGGAATTTGCAGCTCCGCGGTCAGCATCATCAGCTCCGCCAGAGACAGTTCGACGGTTTTCGCCGCGCGGCCGCCCACGATCGGACGCACCTGTACGCTCATATCCGCCGGGCTATTCAGGCGGTCAAACAAGCTGGCGTTCAGGATACCGCCGTCGGCATGCATGCTTTCATCAACCAGCACGCTCAGCGGCGCGAGCACTTTTCGTGCGCTGGAGAGGTGCTGCAGCGTATAAGCGAAGTAACGATAGGCGGCCGTGATGTCGGCTTGCTCGGCCCACAGCAGAGAGAACAGGCTGGCGCGATCGTCCGCGCTCAGGAAGGGCGCTAATTCAACCGCCGTCGGCCAGAACTGACCGGCCAGGATCGTCTGGCGCTTGCCATCGTGACGCACCAGATAGTCCCATAGCGCGACCACGTCATCGCTGTCCATGCCGGGAACCGGCGTGGTCTGACGATGCATGGCCAACATCTTCAGGTGTTCGGCGATGTGCTGCTCATCCAGCTCTTCATTCGCGGGCGTACGACGGTGATATAAGAACGCGTTCGCCATGATCCGCGCGATATCCGCTTCATTCAGCAGTTGCAGCTGGACCGGGTTCGGCGTGTTCTTACCTTCGGCCTGGCGGGTGAAACGCGTGACAAACGCCGAGGACTGGCCCGTCGGGTTGAGGTGTTTCTGGTAGTCCAACGTCAATCCGCCGACGCTGGTCTCTAGCCGACCGTTTTCACCGGCGGCCAAAGAGGAAATCAGGTATGACTTACCCGCCTGCGACAGGCCGAAGAAGCCCATCGCGATCTCTTTAGTCGCGGAGTCCATCAGGTCATGCGCCTGATTGCGGCTGCTGCGCAGTTTGATGCTCAGACGATCCGCTTCCATATCCAGACGCGGGACATTGCGCCGCGTATCGTCCAGCCAGGCTATCGCTTCGTCGACGCCCTGAGAAACGGATTGCAGTTGGCGGTTAAGTCGGCTCGATAGTTGTTTGGGCGTTAATGGTTTCATTTCTTAAAGACGCTCCCGCTATCGATCCAGTAATGAGTCATGCCCGAGCCGGTGCTGGCCAGGGTATTCAGACGGAGTTTCAAGTGCTGCGGCGGTACTGGTTGACCATCGCCCAGAATCGCCTCGGCGATCTCGAAACACTCCGGCGTGTCGTGGCCTTCGCCTTTAGCGACTTCCAGACGCACATGCAGCACGCTGTCGCCTGCGACTTTTCGTGCCAGCTCCGGGTCCACAATCGAAAGGGAATAAAGCGGAGAGGCGGGCCAACGGTCATTGTCCAACTGACGGAAACCGAGACACAGCGATCCGCGCACGTCGAAACCGGGCTGCTCGCGCAGGGTAAAGTCGGCGACATCCAGATCGATATCGTTGTAGTAAACATTATCCATGGTCAACGCCTGGCTGCTGTCCAGCATCCCCAGGTAACGCACGGTGGAATAAGGTTGGAAATCGCCCGCCTTGAAGTAGAAGCCCGGCAGACGCAGATCGAGCGCCAACAGGCACAACATGGCGCCTACCGCCGCGGTCGATTTCGGGTTATCGATCCGGCCACGCTTGTTGAACGGATACCAGTCGCTGGTGTGATAGCCATCCAGCGACAGCATACGGTTGATCGGCAGCGGTTGAAGATGACGGAACAGAGCCTGAATCCCCGGGAAGCGAGAAGGGCGTCCCGTTAACAAGAGCACGTCGCAGGCGTACAGCGAGACGACTTCGGACATCAGACGCAGATGCTGGGTAATGCTCATGCGGTTAGACAGGAATTCGGCGTGCAGCTTGCTCAAGCGCAAAACCAGCGGTACCTGAAGAATATCGAAGCCCACTTCTTCTTCCGGCAGCTCACGCTGTACGCCGCTGTTGACGTAATCCAGGACTTTCTGCGTCGGCAGCTGGCTCAGCAGCTCGCCGAACGTTGCGTCGATCTCCGCATTCAGATCCAGCGGATCGAAGTTTTCGTACGCTTCCAGCACCGCCTGACCGATCGGGATAAACAGCTGCAAAGTGACCTGCTGACGCAGCGTTAACTGCCCGTCCATTCGGCCTTCGCTGCCGAACAGGCGCGTCATCAATCCTTCCGGACTGGTCATGCCGGCCTTTTTCAGCGCGGCCTGCAGCGCAGGCAGAACATACATTTGAATGACGTCGAGCAGGATATCGTCGCCCGCCACCTTAAATCCTTCGCGGAACAGCAAGCGCGGAATGATTTTCACATTGCTGCCGACGCCGTCATCCAGCCAGTACTGCGTGATGGCGAGGTCGGTGGTGCCGCCGCCGATATCGATAGAGGCGATGCGCAGCGTTTTGCCGGGCTGTTCATCGTCCGCGAGCTCTTTATCCGGGCGCGCCATGCTGGCGAAAAACGCTTCTGCGCGTCCGCCGAAGTTCACCTGCGCTTCGTTATACAGGTAAACCATCTGGCCACAGGTCGCTTCGTCCCACTCCATCTGGACTTCCGGCACGGGAACGCGACTTAGCGCTTTATCCTGCGGCGTGTGGAAGTCCTCGTCCGCCGGATGCCAGCCCATCGCTTTCCATACCAGCCCGATGGCTTCATACATGCGACGGCGGAAGATTTCCCGCTCCGGCTTCGGCATCGCCGAGGGCAGGGTCAGAATGATGTTGCGTAGCTGACGCGGCGCGTTGGCGTGGATCATCTTCTGACGTTGGGCGGCGCTGTTCATTTGCATCAGCGCCTGCGCCAGCAATTCAGACAGCATGAAGGTCATGACTGCGCTGCGGCTGTAGTGAGGCGCAAATACCGGCAGACGTTCATCCAGCGGTAGATTAAACAGCGGCTGACCTTCGTCATTGACCAGCATGGTCAGCGGCATCGCCGTTGCCAACAGCTCTTGCTGGGCGGCACCCGCAGGTTGACCAAAACGCCAGCCGGGCATGTAGGGTTCTTCATCCCACAGATAACGGCGCGGGCTGGAGATACCGCTGGAGCCTTCCGTTCCCTGACGCTGTAGCGCCATACGGCTCGCCTCGCGTCCAACACGCGTGATGGACGGCCAGACAAAAGCGTCTTCCCGGCCGCTTTCGTAGGAGAAGTTCTGTTTGCCGAATTTGGCCTGTGCGAACTCCACGCGGCTATCGAACAGCTCGTTGTACAGATAATGGGGTTCGCTCAGATCGCGGATCTGCATTTCGTAGGTCTGTTTCAGACCATTACTTTCGTCTGCATGGTCTTCAACCAGAATACCGGCGGTGTGCGAGTTGCCCACATCCAGGATCAGGTCAACGTTGACAGCCGGTTCCTGCAGCGTACTGGCGGTGATTTGCACCTCTGGAATTTCCAGCAGGTTGCCGAGCACGTCCAGCAGGTTGAGGAAGTGCGCCTGATATTCAAAGTCGCGCAGCCCCTGACGAATTTCGTGCGGCTTCCGGCGTTCACGCTTCGCGGCCTGCTGGGAGAATGTCTCACGCAGCCAGCCGTCGACCCAGGTCAGATCCAAAAACTCGTACAGTTCGTCGCTGTGGTAGGCCAGCGTATAGTTTCGGCCGGTATTGATGTCGTTCTCGCTCGGCGCTAACGACTCATACTCGTGGCTTTCCGGATATACCTTAGTGTCGAAGGCCAGACAAATGCGGTGCGTGTTGCCGTCGTCATCCGGCTGATCCAGCTCAAGGACCTGAACGCGGGCCCAGTTGTTCGGGCCGCCGAGGAACGTCCGCGGCGGGTTGAAGCGGAAAAACGGCAGCGGCAGCCAGGCCTGACTGAGCAGGTTCAGTGATTGCTTCAGCGTAAAGTTCGACTCGGGGTTCACCGCCTCCGGCAAAACGTTGGTTTCGCCCGGCAGCACGAACTTGCCGTTGTTCTCGTTGTAAATCAACCGCAGGAGAGGGCCATTGGCGCTCTTGCGGATAAACCGGTTGGCAATGTCTGCCTCAGAATCAAGTTTGAACGCGAAATCGAGAAACTGGATACCGCTATTCTGAATCAGCGTAATGCGTTGTTTATAATCAGTAATGGTTGCCAGCATTATTATTTACTCTCACGCTTAATCGTCATCGGTAATATCGTATCGGCGTCAAAGCGGCCTTTACAGTCCGCCGCTTCAGCGGTGTCCACCCGGTTACAGACGACTTCCGGCATGCTGTAACGCGAACCGTCGCTGCAACGCGCCCGATAGCGGCTGTTAATCACCAGATTACCCGACTGATGAAGCCCGGCTTCGACGTCGGCACGGCAGGTGACTTTATCGCCATAGGTGAATCTCACTCGGCCTTTACCGTTTTGGATCTGGTACTTCAATACCGGCGGCTTGCCCGTCAGCGGATTCTTCACGATAGCGGTCGCCTGCCAGTTACCGTTCAGGAACCGGACGGAGCCAACGCGGATGGATTCCGGCGGCATGACCAGTACGCCTTTAGGCGCTGGCGTCAGGTGCACAGCATCGCTGGCTGGCGCGGTTTCCGGCGCTTTTTCTTCGCTCGCTACGGCAGGGGCCACGACGGGCGGCATTAGGGTGGCCTCACCTAATGGCAGTCCAGAGAAGCTCAGCAGCGGGGATTCTACCGGCGCCGGGGTGGCGTCCAACGCACGTTTTTCGGGTTTGACGACGACCATGGAAGGCGCTTTTTCAGAAGGCGGCAACGAAACGCAACTGCGGATCTGCATGCCCAGCGTGACCAGTAACCCGGCGCAGGGGATTAGCCACCACGCCCGCATCCAGACAGAATGTGAAGCGGGTTTCGGCGCGTCCGGCACCACAAACACGGGCGCCGGTTCCGGCGTTTCAACGGGCGCGGCTTCTGGCTCGGGGGTCGGTTCCGGCTCCTGAATCTCAGGCGCAGGGGTTTCAATCGGTTCCGGCTCAGGCTCTGGCGCCACCTCAATCACAGGCGGTTCAGGCGGCGCGACGGGGCGCAGGCACTCCAGCGCATCGGCTCGGGATTTTTTGCCGAGATTGACGAAGCCCCAGAAGGTAATAACCGGTTTATCATCCACCAGATAAACGTGGTTGGGGCCGGGGAACTGGATGGCTTTAGCCAAGAGAACGCCAAACAGTTTCAGCGCGGGTTTTTCGGAGGTTTGCGCCTTCTCGCTAATCCCGGCGATGGTTTGCTGGTACTGTTCCAGCAGTTCAAGCGCGTGCTCGCGCTGTTCGTCGCTCGCGGCCATCCAGGACGTCATTTTGCCTGCGACGGGCGCATACCAATCGATGCGATCGCCTTTTTCATTAGACTGGGGTATTGCCAGACAGTCAGCGATCGGCTGCTGCTTACGAAGACGCAGTGTTTCCCTGAGTTGCAGCGCCGAAGCGTAAACGGGCTGTCCGTTCTCTCCTAACGCCAGAAAGTCGTCCAGATTGCCACTGCGTAAAAATAGTTTTGCCACGCCAAAGAGACCTTGTGTAGTAGATGTTTCACGGCAGAAAAAGCTCGGTGTATGTCTGCGCCAGCGTAAATTCTACCTTTTTGCAAGCAATTCAAACGGCAAAAGAAACGGCAAAAGGAGTAAATGCTTGCCTTATCAGCCTTATTTTCGCCCATAACAAGGGTAGCCCGTAACGCACCGTAATGAAATGGAGAAGCGCGATCCCCCGTCAGACCGACAGCTCGCTTTAGGTAAAAAAGATCACCACCGGCGACGCAAAAGCCGCGAATGAACGAAAAGAGTGCGCGGCTGCCTTGGCTTCGCACCATGGGGCGTCTTTCATGACGTTAAGCCAAAACAGAATAATGAAGGACGTGACCGCCGCATCAAGAAATCCTCCAGCCTCGTAAGGCAAATCATTTCTTATTGAGTCAACACGTTACCGGTTGGCTGACGGGTTTTCCTGCCTGGCTGGACAACAGGTGGCATAGATAGTGCTTATCACCCTCTGGGGTCAGCATGAGTCATCATCATCACAAAGAGACCGGCTTCCCGTCGCAGTTTTTTTCGACGCATCCTGACGATGCGCGATGACATTGATACGCAGGGGGAAATGAATAGTGACAACGCTCAGCATGCCGATTCAGGTATCGGCCCGCACCAAGTGGATTCAAATGCTCCTGGGATTGATTTGTATGGCCTCGATATCCAGTCCGCAGTACGTCTGGACCTTAATGACTAAACCCTTCACAGAGAAAATCGGCGTCAGTCTGCCTGAATTGCAAGTCACGTTTTCGCTGCTGATTATCCTGCAAACCTTCTTCTCGCCGTTTCAGGGCAAGCTGATTGACCGCTTCGGGCCACGTCTGCTGATCTCGCTGGGGACCGTCTTATCCGGCCTCAGCTGGGTGCTCTCCGCACAGGTTCAGAATCTGGCGATGCTTTATCTGGTCTATGGCTGTCTTGGCGGTCTGGGAACCGGGATTGTGTATGTCGGCGTTGTGGGACTGATGGTGCGCTGGTTTCCGCGTCATCGCGGATTCGCCGCAGGCATGGTGGCTGCGGGCTATGGTATGGGGGCGATTCTCACCACATTTCCAATATCTATCAGTTTGGGTCAGCAGGGACTGGAGTGGACGTTACTGGTCTTTGGCAGCGTATTCGCGCTGGTGGGGCTGCTGGCGAGTCAGGGGTTAAGAGTGCCGGTCGAAGAGGATACCGCGTCACAACCTGTCAGCCGGTTGGAGCAAAGTCGGCGGCAGTTTGCTTCCAAAGAGATGTTGCGTCAGCCATTGTTCTGGCTGATGTTTCTGATGATGGCGATGATGTCGACGTCCGGTCTGATGGTCACCTCGCAAATGGCGATCTTCGCCCATGACTTCGGCATTACCAGCGCGGTTGTCTTCGGTATGGCGGCACTGCCGCTGGCGCTGACTATCGATCGGTTCACCAACGGATTGACCCGACCGCTGTTCGGCTTCATATCCGACCGCTTCGGACGCGAAAATACCATGTTCATCGCCTTTGCCTTGGAAGGGTGCGCGATGACGCTTTGGCTGATGTCGCGGGATAACGCGTTGCTGTTTGTGCTGCTGTCCGGCGTCGTGTTCTTTGGCTGGGGAGAGATTTTCTCGCTATTTCCTTCGACGCTGACCGATACCTTCGGGACTCAAAACGCAACCGCTAACTACGGCTGGCTGTATATGTCGCAAGGTGTTGGTTCAATTCTGGGCGGACCGCTGGCGGCATTGCTGTATCAACACACGCAGGATGGCACATCGTCTTCGGCTGCGCAATTACGCTGGACTTTGTCACGGCGGCGCTGGCGATTTGGGTACTTAAACCTTGGCGTTCACGGTTTATCCGCAGTCATAGCTAATGAGGCCTGCGGGGCCTACAGCTGCCTGCCCGTATGCTTTCTCAACATGGTGGCTTTTGTGCCGTAACCCGCGGTGCTCGTGTTGATATTCTGTTTATAGGAACTCGATCGCAGTATAGTTAGAATTAACTTTATTTTACTTTTGATTGGGTATCATGAAAAAGACCGTTGTTATGACGTTAATCCTAATAAGCTTGACGGGTTGTGTTCAGTATCAGTGGGTTAAGCCCGGCACCGACAAGCAGCAGGCAGTTATTGCTGAAACGCAATGTAAAGCGCAGGCGCTCAGGGATTTGCCACCTGACAATCAAATCTCAGGCAAGTACACATCTAGAGATGAAAAACATAAAACGGTTAGTACAAGCTACTCAACGAGTGATGAAAATGAGAGTCATCGAGACATTCTGGTGAAAGACTGCATGTATCGCAAAGGCTGGACACAGATTGAGATCCAGCATTGAGAAATAGTTGAAATTTCCTGCTGAAGATAGCCCCACATATATATGTGGGGCTTTATTAAAAATATTCATCTTTTAATCATATCGGTGATCTGACCACGGTTGATTTCATGTTTGAAACCACCCGCATCCTTATGGGTTACCCGTCCCGTAAATCAGTTGGCGCCTGAAGCATTGCAGTGGGTGGACGATATCCAGGGGCAAACAAGCATGATGTGATATTTGTTAAGTCTGAGTGATAACCGCTGTCTCACAGGCGTACGGGCAGTGACCGAAGACGTTGCCCCGGTCACTGCCATCGCTTACCCGAATAACCCCCTCAGATAATGCGGCTCACAGCGCAGATATTGTGGCGAAACCGTGATGGTATCACCCAGTTTGGCGGCGGCATGCCACGGCCAGCGGGGGTCGAACAACACGGCGCGGGCGAGGGCGATAAAATCCGCCTGTCCGGTAGCAATGATGGCTTCCGCCTGTTCTGCTTCGGTAATCAGCCTACGGCAATCGTTGAAATACCGACCGACTCGTGGATCTGTGATGCCAGCGGCACCTGATAGTTAGGGCCAACGGGGATGTTCTGTTCAGGCGACAGGCCGCCACTGGAGACATGGATATAATCGCAACCTAATGCTTCCAGCTGTTTCGACAATACTACCGAGTCGGCTTCGCTCCAGCCGCCGTCGGCCCAATCCGTGGCGGAGATTCTGACGCCCACAGCGATAGAAACCGCCTCACGGACATCCGCGAAGATCTCTAACACCAAACGCATCCGGTTTTCCAGCGTACCGCCATAATCGTCACTGCGTTGGTTGGACAGGGGGGAGAGAAATTGATGCAGCAGATAGCCATGGGCGGCATGCAGCTCGATCAGATCAAATCCCGCCTTTTCTGCCCGTTCCGCGGCGGAAATAAAATCCGCTCTGAGCTGGTGGATCTGCTCTATGGTCAGGGCTTGTGGCTGGCGGCTATCCGCATAGGCCAATGCCGAAGGCGCCACCGTTTGCCATCCTCCATCGGCGATAGCGACATCTTTTCCGCCTTTCCAGGGTTCTGCGGTGGAAGCCTTGCGCCCCGCATGTGCAAGCTGAATACCGAGTTTGATTGGGGAATAGCGGCGAATACTCGCTACTTGTTTCGTCAGTTCGGTCGCCTGTTCATCGCTCCAGATCCCTAAATCTTTAGGCTGATGCGGCCCTCCGGCTGGACAGCGGTCGCTTCCACAATCAACAGACCGGCCCCGGATTGCGCCAGATTGCCGAGGTGCATGGTGTGCCAATCGCTGGGAAACCCTTGTTCGGCGGAGTATTGGCACATCGGGGCGATGACAATGCGATTATCGAGTGTCAGCGCTCCCAGTTTGGATGGGGTGAAAAGTTGGCTCATACGTTTGCCTTACCGGTGAGAGAAAAATGACGGAAATAGCATCGAACGGTGAATACTGAGTGTATGCCAGAAATACCGAGGCGTCAGGCATCAATCGAAGTGGCCAATGAAATCAATAGGGCATTCATCATTAGCGAAACCAGGCAAGATCGGCATGACTTCCTATACTTACTGTTCAGTCTCATCAACAGGAGAGAAAGCATGACCATTCATAAGAAAGGGCAAGCCCACTGGGAAGGCGACATCAAGCAGGGTAAAGGTACGGTATCAACGGAAAGCGGGGCGCTGAGTCAGCAACCCTACGGCTTCAACACCCGTTTCGAAGGCAAACCTGGCACCAACCCCGAAGAGCTGATTGGCGCCGCACATGCTGCCTGTTTTTCCATGGCGCTGTCGCTGATGTTAGGCGACGAAGGCTATAAGCCGGACAGTATTGATACGACGGCCGTGGTATCGCTGGATAAAGCCAACGGCGGGTTCGCCATCACAAAAATTGAGCTGGAAAGCGCGGTGAAAGTGCCCGGTATTGAAGAAGCGGCGTTCGAAAAAATCATCAACAAAGCCAAAGCCGGCTGCCCGGTTTCACAGGTGCTGAACGCCGAGATCACACTGCAGTACAAACTCAACTAATAACTCGCCCGCCGTTGTCTCCGGGACACCTCCCGGGGACAGTGAATCACGGAAATTCTTTCTCCGGCGTTATCGCCACCGCGTCGGAGTAAACCCATCAAATGCTGATAGCCATCAAAACGACGCAATACACACCCTCTCTGCCGTTGAATAACACATCAGGGGAATCGTTATGGGCATTTATATCGTCAGAATGGACCATCCAGACGGGACAGGATGGAATACACACGTTGCAGAGCATGTTCGCTATCTTCAGGGATTAATCAAAGCCGGCCGTTTGATAGCGTCAGGACTGCTCAAAGAGACGCCATTAAGGGCAGGGTTTCTGATTTTCAGCGCGGCGACCCTTGATGAAGTGAAAGCAATGATTCACGGCGATCCGTTCACACGTGAGAATTTGATTGTACGTTTGGACATACAGCTGTGGGATCCACTCTTTGGCCAGTTAGCGGATCTGTCGAGCCAGAATATTCCAGCTGAATTGCAATAACGGTAAAAGTGATTCCATGCGATGGATTTTTACAGGGCAACGGGCACCGCGACTGAGACAGTTAAACCGAAAATCTGGCTCATTTTAAATTCTGTGACGAAGCAACGTTGCGTTGTATGGGAAACGGAACCACGTGAAAGACGTAAGATGTCGAGTGACGGCTGATGCCTGTATCGGATCAACAGCGCCAGTTATCCAGTGACAAAAATTCACCCAGCATGATCAAAAATTGGGTGCTGCGGCGTTGAAGAATGAATGGCTGTCATTATCGAGGATTGGTTTGTAGATGATGGCAGAGTTATCAATGTCGAAAATCTCATCCAACATGGTGAAGTGAAGAGTGGGGTTGCATGGCGAGTGAAGCGCTCAGGAATGGCTGCGGCGTCTCGGCATATAAATCAAATTTAACATAATATACATTATGCGAACCAAGATAAGGGAGCGTGGAAACTGGCGTTCCCGGCGCTGTCATTGGTCATTGGTCATTGGTCGTGTTGATGCACAGGGTCAAAAATAACTCTGCTATGTGAATCAGTCATACAGCCAACGGCCTGCTTTAGCGGATTCAATTAGCATTCCTATCGTGAAATCCGGCACCTGAGGAATATCACGTTTACGAAATGGATTAAGCAAATCCTTTAGTGGTGGTTCTGGCGGATAGTATGTAGTGATCGAAAACTTCCCCCTATCTACATCAAACTTTGTGAAAAAAACATCCATCAAAGCCAGTGCTTCATCATCTTCCAGCCGTAGATCTGAATCTAAATCCGTTGTAGGTGTCAGTTCTTTTTTCTTGAAAAGGTAGATTCCATCATAGCTTTTTACCAGTTCATAAATCCGGTGTTCAATCGTATCACTTACCATATTTTATCACTTCCTCTGACAATACGGTTGTAATCCCTGCCTGTACAATATGCAATCTGCGATATATCAGAGGCCAGAATAACCCATCCAACAACAGGTATAGCACGACCGGTAAATGCGCTAATTTTTGCAACCATTTTTATTTTTAATGTTGATGGCGGATATCCACCTATCACAGATGGCAACTGTATTCCCCAGGGAAATTTAGCAGTACCAAATACTTTACGAGAACTACGGGAAGCTAACGAAGTACCTTCAATGGCACCACGCGGTTTTGTCCGTGTAGGCAAAATATTCAATCCGGCCACAATGGACACTATCGCCCCAAAATCCTGCACACCAAGCTGATTAGCTGTATTTTCGCAAAAAATCATAAACATCAATTGGCTTGCAGTCAGATTTGAGCGGCCAGCTTAAAAGTAGGTGTTATTAAGTTCTTCAACCGTATCCATACCCTAACCTCATGATTAAAAATAACTTTATGCATTGAAAATGCGACCATGCAGCAAGATTGTTATAACACTTTTTTACACATCGTACATTAAATGCACACCAAGGTGAGAATGTGCAGAATTTCGCGTTTATGGGGGTCAGTTTGGATATCAAAAATTATGATCTGCTGACAGATGAAAACGCTTAGCCAATTTCTTTTGCAGAATGATAACGATAATGGGAAATACGGATGCGGATATGGCGCATATCACCAGCAACCTTTTTACATTTTGTGGTGCCATGCCATGATCGGGTAATAAAAAAGCAGACAGGAAAAATGCGACCGTTGTCATCACATACATTATTGATGTCTGTAATGAAGAAAATCCCGCTCGTTGCCTATCATCAGGAAACTGAATCGTAATCGCTGAAGATGAAACCAGACGGCTGTAAGATGCACCGAGAAATAAAGTCATGAATAACGCCGCATGCTGATAACCCAAGATGGGTATTAGCAAACTCAATATAAAGACGGCGGTGGAACCAGTCGCCAGAACCAACGCAGAAAAACGGGAAGTTAACACGCCAGTGATTTTTGTAGACAGGTAACCTATCACTCCACCGCCGAAAAACAGCCAAGGCAATAGATCTTCCGAAGCGCCCAACTGCTGCGTCATTAGTGGTACCAAAATAGGAATGACCAGCATTGGACTAAACTGTACAAGCGCATTACCGGAGGCGAACAGTAAAGTATCGACATCGAGAGCCTGCGTCTCGCGCGTGCTGAGAGAGTCCGAGTTTTGTGGGATGGCGGAGACAATCAGAGGCAAGGCCAACAAGCAAAGTGTAGTGATTAGCCACAACGCAACATGCCAACCATAGTTGGTACACAAAAATAATAGGCTGGGCATTCCTACAATGCTGACCATCGAAAATGACGCAATCACCGTCGCCAACATTTTTCCGCGCAAATTAGCTGGCGCATTGTTTATCAATAAACTTGTCCCTACCCCCATTGTCGTTCCTCCCACCAACCCTGCGCAGAATCGAAGTGTAAGCAAAAGACTAAAACTGGAGATGAATGTAGTTAAAAGTGTCAGCAGGCCTAATAGCGCCATATTGGCGATTAAAAAACGTTTTTTATTGAAACCACCAATCCAGTAAAAGGCGATAACACCCGAAAGGACGGCACCCAATGTGTACATACCTGACACATAGCCCGAGAATGATACGGGCACTGAAAAATCCTCTGCCATAAAAGCAAATACAGGGTTAAACACCATATATTCCAGCGCATTAGTGAACTGGACAAAAGCCATGACAATGGCGATTCGCATAAGGGATTTATGATTAAATATCTGTATGATCAGTGGCATAGCTAACTACCTAAGGATGAAAGATATCCCAGCTTAACTGCTATCAATGATGTTCACTATATGGTAAAAGTGGCACTTATTGTTATCATATATGGGATAGTTAATGCGTTCGGCTCTTGATTTTAATACCCTGAAAGTGTTCATGGCTGTGGTTGAAAGAGAAAGTTTTGTCGGGGCATCTAAAGTCCTCGAAATGCCGAGATCCAATGTCAGTCGTTGTATTTCTCAGTTAGAAGAAAAACTGAATCTTCAGCTGATTGAACGCAGCACCCGCCATATGAAACTCACCCAGGCAGGACACCTACTTTATACCCGCGCAAAACCACTGCTAGAGGCGCTTGAGCAAACAGAGACAGAATTAACGTTGCGGCAAATGCAGCTCAAGGGTCCATTACGTCTCTGTATTCCCAATGAAATAGGTCCTGCATTGCTGGGATCTGTTATTGCTGATTTCGCCTGTCAGTACCCGGATCTAGAGATCAGTTGCATCACCAACTTGTCAGGTTTTGAATCCCTGCGAGATGATCTGGATTTAGCCATCATTGTGACCCGTGGTCAGATGGATGACAGTGATTACATAGCCCGTCATCTGGTGACTATCCCTTGCACCATTGTTGCGGCCCCCTCCGTCATTGAGCGTTATGGCACCCCTTCTCATATCCAGCAATTTAAAGAATTACCCTGCATTACAACGGTGAGTGCACTCAAAGGTGCGCCCTGGCAGTTCGTCAATATGAAAGGGGGATTCGAGACAATTAAGGTTAAAGAGCATTATCGGGTCAACAGTGGAGAAATGGCAGGACGAGCTGCGCTAGCGGGTGTAGGTTTTGCCATTCTATCGAAACAAGCCTGCCAGCCCTTCATCAGCGATGGCCGGTTAATAGAAGTGGAGTTTGAACAATCGGCAGCCCCATTGCAATTGTTCGCCGTTTATTCCAATCGTCGTTACTTGCCCGCTAAAACCAGAGCGCTCATTGATTTCATCCATCAGGAATTGAGTCAGAGACATTCAATGGATCAAGGTTAAAAATGGGCTTGGCATAGAATGGTTCTTGATATTCAAAACCCGCTTAAATATCAAAGCCAAGCCGAGATCTGCCCGTCGACAGTTTAAATTTCAACCGGATGAAACTGTCGAATAGTTCTTGCGTTTTAGTCCCATCGCCTAGTTTTATAATCTTTCAGTCAACTCCGACTGCCGAGATTTCGATCACTGTTCTCGCCATAAATCATTCGTGTCAGCTCCTGGCAACTGACAATCTTGTCTGACGACAAACGATAGTGGGCTAATACTTCAAATAGACTGTCCCTGCCCTCGCCTTTTTCTACCTTGACCTCATGATGCGTAAAAACAGTTTCGCCCTCGGCAACAATAGACAGCACTGAAAGAGTCATACGTCTGGTTTTCGTTTTGAGTAAGCCCATATGTTTGACAAACTCATCATAGCCAAGATGTTTACCATCAACCTGTTGCTGATAATCGGGAGAAAAATAAACGGCGATCCTCTCTTCATTGTGCTCGGGATTATTGATGATTTCTTGCAAAGCATTCATCACGATCTGACTCATGTCTTCATTGAATTCTCCTGACTGTGAACAAACCCAGTCTACATAACATCCCAGATCGCTTATTATCGTTATTTGGACATGATATACGGTTAATCAGCCATTCCGATGCAAGCAAAAACATTCGAATATAAGCAGCCGCATTCAACGCCTTGGCATGAGCATGAGTCAGGCCAACTTTATTGGCTCAGCGATGGCGTTATTGTGATTGAAACATCAAGAGCGCAGTGGACCGTCACCCCCGGTTCCGTCGGATGGTTTCCTGCAGGCCTGAAACATAAAGCCTGGGTTCCAGCCACGGCCAAAGGGAGAAGTCTTTACCTCGCTGCCGCGTCGTCCATCGAATTGCCCTCTCAGCCGGGTATTTACGGCGCAGATAGCTTTGTTTTGGGGCTTTTAGAACGCGTTTTCAGAGAAACTCATGCCACGTCCTCTGACGACTACCGGAATAATCTTCTGACGTTACTGGGCCACGAAATAGCCCGAAGCGACGAACTGCCTCTGCACTTAACGTTTCCCGTCGATCGCCGTGCTCGCAACGTCGCTAATGCGTTATTGAACAATCCCGGGGGCGCCTGGGATCAGACTCAGTTAGCTCAGCAGTGGGGACTCAGCGTACGCAGCTTAAGCCGGCTATTTCGTCAACAGACCGGCCTGAGCTTTAGCCAATGGCGGCAACAGGCGAAAATCATTGTGTCTTTGCGATGGGTTCTTGCGGGATTATCAATCAGCGACGTTGCGCTGATGAGCGGTTATAGCAATGTAAGTGCTTATATCGAGGCATTTCGTCAGCGTTTTGGCCAGACACCGGGTCAGCTTCAAGCCAGCAAAATCGGTCGTTAAAAGCTAACGTGCTTGCTCTGCAAGGGTAAAAAAAAGCCAGCGATGACTTCAATCGCTGGCTTGAAATAAAGACCCATACTCAGTGAAAAATCAGTTCAACGTAAATCGCGCGACGCCTGATTCAAACGTTCAGCCTGCTGTTCCAGCGACATGGCCGACGCAGACGCGTCCAGCACCAACGCGGCGTTTTGCTGAGTAACGTGATCCATCTCGGAAACCGCCAGGGACACCTGGTTGATACCGCTGCTTTGCTCATCGGAGGCCAGTGCAATTTCACTCATGATGCTGGTGACATTGTTGATCTCAGAGACAACCTGCTTCATCGCATTGCCCGCGCTGTTAGCCAGATCCGCCCCTTCTTTCACACCAGTTTCAGAATCTTTGATCAGGCGAGTGATGTCCGTGGCAGCATTGGCGCTGCGCTGAGCCAAACTACGCACTTCGGCAGCCACAACGGCAAAACCTTTACCCTGCTCACCCGCACGCGCGGCTTCCACCGCGGCATTGAGCGCCAGAATGTTGGTTTGGAAAGCAATACTGTTAATCAGCGCGATAATCTCGGAAATCTTGTCTGAGCTGCGAGTGATTTTCACCATCGACTCAACAACTCGATCCACAATTTCACCCCCTTCCGTCGCTTTCTTAGAGGTATTGCTGACGACCGTCCGGGCATGATGGGCATTATCGGTATTCTGTTTCACCGTTGCCGTCAACTGTTCCATGCTTGCCGCCGTTTCCGCCAGAGCCGCGGCCTGCTGCTCGGTACGTGCAGACAAGTCGGTATTCCCCGCGGCAATCTTGCTGGAGCTGCTGTAAATAGACGCGGCGCTGTCACGAACAGAAAAAACAGTGTCATAAAGCGACTGCTGCATCTGCTGAATATTACTGCCCAAGACACCGATTTCATTTTGACCCGTGGGAATGCTGGGCTGTGTTAAATCACCGTGGGCAATAGCCTGAATACGGGAGACCCAATAACGAGTTGGATTGATAATGACGCGATGAATAATGATAAAGGTCATAAAGACCAGCACGAGCGTTAATACAAACGATGCGCCCATCAAAATATAACTCAGCCGAGAATTGCTTTGAGCATTTTCGTTGATTGCCTTCTCTCTTTCAACACGATACAAATAAGAGGCTTTCAGCGGTACATCATATTTAACGTCTAAATCGTCAACAACATCAGACTCAAAATTATTGATTTCCTGAGCCGTTCCTGTTTTAGCCAGATTAAACATCGGGGTAATACCGGTGTTTATGTAATCGTTATATCGGCTTTCCAATTCACGATCGCGAGCGAGCTCGGATTCAGCACGATTGCTGCGTTTGATGTAGCCAGTGAACATTTGCTGCGACATCGCGAGACGCATTTCCGCCGCGCTCATGCTGGCGTTGTAACGATCCATCTGTCCGTTGTTTCTGCTGTTCGCGGCATGCATAAGGTTCATTCGCGCCGCACGCATATGGTTGGCACTGTCAACCAACTCCATACGCACGTTCAGTTCCCGATTGGAGTCATCGAGGGATAGCTTGCCTTGCCACAAGAAGTAAGATGCCGTGCCGATCGCCGCGGCGAACAACACTAAAACGACGGAGAAGACAAGAATAAAGAGCGGAGTCAACCGTAGGTTTTGACCACCACGCTGCGCAACGTTTTCCCTTCCGGTCGAATTTCCTTCGACTGGTACCAATGCATTAAGGTCATGACTCATATTATTTTCTCACAATTTTAAATATTTCGGCTCGGTTCAAGACGTGGAATATTTCCTGAATCAGTATCGGCATTTAGTGGAGGAAATTGATTTTTTTTCGATCAACGCGATGAAAAATCGCATTTTCTATCAGTCGTTGTTGTTCCCTCTCCTAGTCGCGCCAATCCGACATTTCTTTGTCATGGAAAAATGCTTGTCGGTTAAGATTTATGGCGAAATAGCACGCCGATATTTGTGAATACCTCGATTTTTTCCACTATAATGACGGTCCAATCCCCACGCGGAATGAGAGCTATGCCCAGATTAACGCAGAAAGACATGACGGAAAGCGAACAACGTCAACTCAAAACCCTCCTCGACCAGGAACGAAAGAAGCACGGCCGACCGCTAACCAACTCAGAAAATAATCACATCAAGGACGAGTTCATCGATAAGCTGATGCGAGAAAGGGAAACTGTTGCCAAACAAGCCCGCGCAGAGAAAAAGAAAAACAAATTCAAACCCGACACCTCCGCGACTTATCAATGGTCTGCCAATACGCATCTTCGCGGCAACCGATAAATAATTATTGAGTTATTTATCGGTAAATAATACCGAACTTAGTAAATAAAAATAATGTTCTTCCTTATCACAGGAGGAGCGTTATTTTCAGACGCCTCATACTAAGATAAATGCGATTGATTTAGGTATCTTCTCTGTTCTATAAACATAGCAGCCAAAATTAACACACAATAGAAAGGGATGATTCAAATGGAAGCGTGATCATTGAATTATTCGTCTTCTACGTTTCACCTTGTGTTTCTATTATTTTCTCAATGACTTCATATTGGACGTGAACATGAAAAATAAAACATCGTTATTACTTTCCTTATTCATATCTCTTTCGTCTGCGGCATTCAATAATGCGCAGGCATCCAGGGACATTAACGACGTCTGCCGGGGCTCGGCGACAGCGACTGGCTCCGGATATTCCGGTGGCGCATTGCTGCTGGATCCGATATCCAGCGACATGGAAATCACGGCATTAAACAGCAATCAGCTGAACTATAACGGCATCAACGCCGCGATGGCGGGTGCTTATCTGAAGGTCACCGGTCCTAAAGGCAGCACGACGGTGTATGTCACCGATATTTATCCTGAAGGCGGCGACTGTGCGCTGGATCTATCTTATAACGCCTTTAAAAAAATAGGCGACCTGCAAGACGGCATTATCAATATCGAGTGGCAACTGGTGGAAGCGCCGGTGTCAGGTAATGTCATCTATCGAATCAAAGAGGGTTCCAACCCTTATTGGGCTGCTGTCCAGGTACGCAATGCTAAATATCCTATCATCGCGATGCAGTATATGAAGGATAACAATTGGGTTACCGCGCCTAAAATGAGCTACAACCATTTTATTCTTGAGAATTTAGGAAACCAGGTCACGCAAATCAAGTTCACCGATATCAAAGGCCGTCAGTTGAAAGACGTGTTGCCGCAAATACCGGAAAGCACGTCTCAGGCCTATATGGTCGTTGGTAACGTGCAATTGCCGTGATAACCGCAGATGACCAATAAGCGCGGTTATCGCTTAATCGTACGCCAAACTTATCCCTGCAATGGCCCGGTAGACTCCCTACCCGGCCATCCTGAATCGCCTCCACTTAGCGCCTCTCCCTCGCCTGCTCTGTAACAGAACATCTGACATTCATGCCCGCGAGTTTTGCGTCAGACCTGAAGTCTGTGAAAAAATAGGCATCATCTTGTTCTCTCATCCATTTTGAAGCGCGTTATTACGTCGGAGATTCACATTGGCTGAACTCAGCAATGGTTTACTGGAAGCAATACTGGAAGACGTCCGTCCGTTAATTGGGCAAGGCCACGTTGCGGATTACATCCCCGCCCTGGCCGGCGTCGCGCCGGACCATCTGGGGATCGCGGTCTGCGGCGTTGACGGGGCGTATTATCAAGCAGGCGATGCCGACACGCGTTTTTCCATCCAGTCGATATCGAAGGTACTCTCTTTGTCTCTGGCATTAACACGCTATCAGGAAAGCGAGATCTGGCGGCGCGTCGGCAAAGATCCGTCAGGACAACCTTTCAACTCGCTGGTTCAGCTAGAACTGGAGCATGGTAAACCTCGCAACCCGTTTATCAATCCCGGCGCACTTGTCGTGTGCGACATGTTGGAAACCCGCCTTGCCGCCCCGCGATTGCGGATGCTGGAACTGGTGCGTTCGCTGACCAACCAGCCCGATATCGACTACGACCGCACGGTGGCGCAGTCTGAATTCGAGCATTCCGCCCGCAATGCGGCGATAGCCTGGCTGATGAAGTCATTCGGCAATTTTGATAACGACGTCCCCAAAGTGCTGCAAACCTATTTCCACTACTGCTCGCTGTCGATGAGCTGTGCGGAACTCGCTCGTGGCTTCCGGTTCCTCGCCAGTCATGGACGCACGCTCGGCAACGCCCCCGCCTTGCTCTCCTCGCGTCAGACGCGTCAGGTCAATGCGCTGCTCATGACCAGCGGGATGTACGACGGCGCCGGTGAGTTCGCCTGGCGAGTGGGAATGCCAGCCAAGTCCGGCGTCGGCGGCGGCATTGTCGCCATCGTGCCGGGAGAAATGAGTATTGCCGTATGGTCGCCGGAGCTGGATGCGTCCGGGAACTCGCTGGCAGGCATCGCCGCGCTGGAGCGACTGTCCGAACGCCTCGAGTGGTCCATCTTCTAGCATCACACCTACTCAGGCCAATGACGTCGTCTTCTGACGCCCTGGGCCACCATGTTTAACTTAAATTCAGGGAGTCTTAATGAAAAGCCAGTCATACGTCACCTACAGCCGCGAAGAAACCGCAAAATTGCTGAGTTTTTCCGCATTGGTTGATGCCATTGCTCATGCCGCAGAGGAGTACGCCACAAGGGGCATTCTTAGCCCTGAGCGTTTGGTGGTTCCCATGTCGGAAAGCGCGGTGATGTTAAGTATGCCCGCCGTCAGCCATGACGTGGCGATCCATAAACTGGTGAACGTCGTCCCGGAGAACAAAAGCCGCCAGATCCCCACCATTCACGGGTTAGTTACGGTATTCGACGCGCAAACCGGCGTCCCGCTTTTTGTGCTCGACGGGCCGGAAGTCACCGGACGTCGCACCGCCGCCGTCTCCATGCTGGGGATCCGTACCTTTATGCAGGAACCCCCTACGGAAATACTGCTGATCGGCACCGGCACGCAGGCGCTTTACCACCTTCAGGCCATCGCCGAGCTGTATCCCAACAGCAAAGTATGGGTCCGCGGCTCTCGTCCTGGACGCGCCGAAGCCTTCTGCGAACAGCACGCTTCTTTGCATCCCGCACTGACCCCTTGCGAACCAGACGCTGTTCCGGAGAGCGCGAACGTGGTCATCACCCTCACAACCAGCACCGCCGCGTTTTACCATGCGGATGCGCGCCCGGAGGTTTTAGTCATCGGCGTCGGCGCCTTCAAACCGAATATGGCGGAAATCGGCCCCCATACGCTCGCGGGAAGCGATATCTTTGTTGACGATCCCGAAGGGGCGAAACAAGAAGCGGGCGATTTGCTTCAGGCCGGCGTCGACTGGGCATCCGTTCATTCGCTGATTGGCGCATTACGTCAAGCACCGACGACCGGTCGCCCCATCGTGTACAAAACGGTCGGGACCGGCGCGTGGGATTTAGCCGCGGGTCGTGTCGCCCGCGCTGCGTTGGGGATCTAAATCCGCACTTCCCTCATCCTGGCTACCGACAGGAAAACTCGGCCGCGCTCATGAGTTGCACAAATGGAAATACGTGCATACGCTTAGTGAAGCATGAAATGCAGCGGCCGGGTTCATCATTCTGATTTTACGGTAATTTTCTACGATTACCGCTGCGTCCTCATACCTGCCTACGCTAACCTGTTAAGTCCCCCTAGCGATCGTCAACGGAGGTCAAATGTCAGAATGTGCAGCCGAATGGGTGATATTTACCGATCTGGATGGCTCGCTGCTGGACCATGACACCTACGACTGGCAACCGGCCAAACCGTGGCTGGCGCGGCTACAGGCCGCACAGGTGCCGGTGATTATCACCACCAGTAAAACGGCCGCCGAAGTGGCGCCTCTGCAGCGCGCCCTGGGTCTGATCAACGTCCCGTTCATCGCCGAAAACGGCGCGTTGGTCACGCTTCCCGCGACCTGGGAAAATCATCCTGATTATCCCCACAAAATCTTTGGCGCGGACTACCCTCAGCTTTGCCAACGCCTGAACCGTTTACGGGCGGAACAGGCATTTCATTTCAGGGGGTTTTCGGATATGACCGACGCCGAAGTGGCCGATATCACCGGGCTTGCTCTGGGTGACGCGACGCTCGCGCGACGTCGGGAAGGTTCAGAGCCGTTAATCTGGTTGGGCACTAACACTGAACTGGAACGCTTTGCCGCTTGTCTTAAAGAGTATCAGCTCGCATTAACGCAGGGCGGCCGTTTCTATCATGTGATGGATGAATCCGTCAGCAAAGGTCATGCGGTGGGATGGCTGGTAGATCAATATCAACAGCGGACCGGTTCTGCGATGGCCACACTAGGGCTCGGCGACGGGCCAAATGATCGTTCCCTGCTGGAAGCGACACAGCATGCCGTCATCATCAAGGGGGCCGTCAGCGACAAAGTGACGTTGTCACCACAATATCGTGGTGAAGTTTACCGTACGGAATTTACCGGGCCTCGAGGCTGGAGCGAAGGTCTTAGCCATTACCTCAGTCAAATCATAACTTATTAATTTAATGATGTATTATTAAGGGAGAGTGAAGGCATGAGCGATTTTTATCAGGATGGCATCATCACCAACTTTCATAACCTGACCCAGCGCAGCGTGGAAGAGTTGGAATACGACCTTCAGGTTTTTTCGGGCCAAAACAGCATGGGCCTGATTCTGCCCTCTCTGTTTTCCGAGCTGGAAGGCCCGGCTCTCGGCAACATTGTGGATATGTTGGCGCAGGTCCCCTATCTGGGTGAAATCGTCATTGGACTGGACAGGGCCGATCGCGATCAGTTTCAGTTTGCTCATTCGTTCTTCTCGCGTCTGCCTCAACGTCACCGAATTTTATGGAATGATGGCCCGCGTCTGACCAAACTGAGTCAGGAGCTGGCTGAAAAAGGTCTGGCGCCGATGGAGCCGGGCAAAGGCCGTAACGTGTGGTTTTGCGTAGGTTACATTCTGGCGTCTCGCCGTTCATCCTGCATCGCCCTGCATGATTGTGACATTGTCACGTATGATCGCAGTATGCTGGCACGTCTGCTCTATCCTATCGCCAACCCTCATTTCCACTACGACTTCTGTAAGGGCTACTACGCTCGTGTGGCGGAAGGAAAGCTCAATGGTCGCGTCGGCCGGCTGTTGGTCTTCCCTCTGCTCAAATCACTGCAAAACGTCTACGGCAACTCGGATTTTCTGGAGTACATGCGCAGCTTCCGTTATCCGCTGTCCGGCGAATTCGCCATGCGCAGCCACGTCTTGCGTAATCTGAGGATCCCGAGCGACTGGGGGCTGGAAATCGGCGTTCTGTCAGAGATCCATCGCGGAACGGCGACCAGCCGTATCTGTCAGGTGGATATCGCGGACAATTACGACCATAAGCATCAGCCCATGTCGGAAAACGATCCTAACGCCGGACTCCAGCGGATGGCGATGGACATCACCAAAGCGCTCTACCGTAAACTGGCGATTCAGGGTGTGAATATCACCACCGATTCCTTCCGCGTGCTACGCGCGACGTACTACCGTACCGCGCTGGACATGATCGACTCGTTCGAGCACGACGCGCGTATGAATGGTTTGCATTTTGACCGTCATACGGAAGAGTCCGCGGTTGAACTGTTTGCCGATGTCATCACGCAGTCGGGACAGGTGTTTAGCGAAAGCCCGGGAGACAAGCCGTTCGTCCCTAGCTGGAACCGCGTGCAGTCCGCGTTTCCGGATGTCTTGGAACGCCTTTACGAAGCGGTGGAAGCCGACCGACAGGAAATTGCATCTCAGGGGTGAAATAAGTCTGTTTAGGTCTGCGGCGGCAGGTCAGACAGTTTGGCCGCCGCTTGCTTCGTCGCATCCTGTCTTCGAACGATAAACGCCGCCTGATCTCGACGAACACCCGCCAATAGCTCAGGCGGCGCAGCCTCAGGAGAACCGCAGGCAAACGGCGGCATCGGATCGTATTCCAGTTGAAGCTGAATACGTTGAGCTACGGCAACCCCATAAAGCTCCGCCACGACCGTCAACGCGAAATCAATGCCCGACGTCACCCCCGCGCCACTAATACGATTGCGATCGCGGACAACGCGCTCTGGGACCGGAATTGCCCCCAACAGCGCCAGTTGATCTAGCGATCCCCAGTGTGTCGTCGCCCGATAGCCTTGCAGCAACCCCGCCGCCCCCAAAATTAATGCGCCGGTGCAGACCGACGTCACCCACGTCACTTCCTGCGCCTTCTGGCGTAAAAACGCCAGCGTTTCGCAATCGTCCATCAAATCAATCTGACCCGGTCCGCCGGGAACGCAGAGGATATCCAGTTCGGGGCATTCCGCAAAAGTGGTTGAGGGAAGCAGCTGTAGGCCGCGGTCCGCCGTCACCGGTGCGCGATCTTTCCAGATAAGGTGCACGCTGGCCCCCGGCGCGCGCGCGAACACTTCATGCGGCCCCGTCAGGTCAAGCTGGGTCAATCCGGGGAAAAGCAGGAGTCCTATAGACAGCGAAGCAGGCGTCGACACGATGAAGTCCTCCACCGGCATGAATAGCACCGGGCGTTAAGTGTGAGTTCGTCCCGCAGAAAAGCGCTTAAGCGGGACGGATAACCGACAGGACGGTAACAAGCAACTTAACACCTCACGATCAGCGTTGCCATATCGCTGGAGAAAGAGCCGTCGTCTTCAATGGCGAAATGGCGCTTCACTTCCGCCGAAGCGTCGCGTTGCAACTCGCGGATAGCGGTCACGAAATATTCCGGCGTCCGCATCCGCGTGATCCAGCTTGAAAACTCGAGATGCAGACGAGAACAGCTCACCGACACAACTTTGAACCCAGCTTCAGTGAAAAAAGTCAGCCATTCGCCCGGCGTGTAGTCGCGAACGTGCGAGGTATCCCGCAATATTTCCACCGTTTGCAAATACACATCCAGAACGGGATGTCCGGGTGAGACCACATCGATAAAAATCGCCTCGCCGCCCGGTTTCAGTACGCGCTTCACTTCACGCAACGCCTGACCGACGTCCTGCCAATGATGTGCGGAATAGCGGCTGATGACCACATCCATACTGGCGTCGTCGAACGGTAAGGATTCCGCCACGCCCTGTCGGGTCGAGATATTATCCAGTCCTTTATCTTTGGCGGCCGATGACACGGTCTCCAACATTCGCGGGGAGAGATCGTAGGCGACGACATGGGCTACATTGGGCGCGACGGTGAAACTGACGTGTCCGGCGCCACACCCCAGATCAAGCACATTTGCCGTGGATTTGCCCTGAAGTCTCTGCGCCAAGGCCTGCAGGTCTGCGCCCTGTGCATGCACAGCGCTGTTTAAGTAGGTCTGAGCCTGCTCCCCAAACTGCTTATCGACCGACTGCAAATGATTGTCGCTGTTTTTCATATATCTCCCGCTGTTACGGACCACAAAAGCATAACGTCTTGTGACTGTTACATATTTACGCGAACAGAAAATACCGTTGCTCAAGAAGACACAGGATTTAATAGTCCTTGATAGGATCGTAAAGGAGTGTAAAGCTATCGCTGACACGAAATACGCAGCCCCTGTTTTCGGAGCGTCTGACGTGATTAACACCGATAAATCCGAATTCGCCCGTCTTTGCCCTCAGTTTTTAGCCCTGAGTTGAAATATCGCCCCTATCGACCATGATTGGAATGACCATCGCGCAGTAAAGAGGAACTGACATGATTATTTTTGTTACTGGAGCCACCGCTGGATTTGGTGAAGCAATAACCCGTCGTTTCATCAAGGAAGGCCATCGGGTTATCGCCTGCGGCCGCCGTCAAGAACGTCTGGATGTGTTGAAAGAAGAGTTTGGCGATTCGCTGCATACGCTGCGTCTGGACGTACGCCACCAGAAGTCGATCGATCAGGCTATTACCTCCCTGCCCGCTGCGTGGCGCAAGATTGACGTGCTGGTGAACAACGCCGGGCTGGCGCTTGGGTTGGAACCTGCGCATCAAGCCTACGTCAACGACTGGGAAACCATGATCGATACCAATAACAAAGGCTTGGTCTTCGTAACCCGCGCCCTGTTGCCGGAAATGGTGAATAAGAACGCCGGTCACATTATCAATATCGGTTCCACCGCCGGGAATTGGCCCTATGCTGGCGGCAACGTCTACGGCGCGACGAAAGCATTCGTCCGTCAGTTCAGTCTGGGACTGCGCGCAGACCTGTACGGCAGCCGAGTGCGCGTGACCAATCTGGAGCCCGGGCTGGTGGGCGGCACGGAATTCTCCGGCATTCGCTTTAAAGGCAACGAAGACAAGGTGCAGCAGACCTACGACAAAACCAATCCGCTGCTGCCGGAAGATATCGCTGAGGCGGTCTTCTGGGTGGCGACGCTGCCGGAACACGTCAATATCAATACGATGGAAATGATGCCGGTGAGCCAGACCTACGCGGGGCTGAAGGTCTATCGCGACGAGTAACCGACGTTGTCGTGAACCTCGGGTTCGCATAAAAAGGGAAGGCGATCGTCACGATCCCTTCCCTTTTTCACATGACCGACGCGCGGCGCCCCCAAAGAACTCAAGAAAATCAGCCTGACGACAGGCTGACGCCTCCGGCCGGACATCGTTCATCTGAGGGGTTGTCAAGCGCCGACGTCACCTGAACCACCATGACCTTGGCCGGTTCTTTACCCACCGCTCCCGAAATATGCCCCACTCTTTTGCCAAACGTCCCGGCATTTTTGTCATAGCCAAAAGACATTTCCCCCGGCCCCATTTCTATCCGATTGCCATCCATCGTCTCGACAAACCAACGCCCTGATAGCGGAATAATCCACTGCGGCGACGGGTTTTTATGCCAAGGGCCCACCCAACCGACCGGCATGATGTTGAAGACGTAGCGCGACGTGGGCAGATCATGCTGAGACACCCATTCGGGATCGCCCTTCGCGCTGAATTGCTCTAGTTTGAGCGTATCCAACTCGCACTTCGCCTGATGGGAAATCCCCGCCTTATCAACCCATACACTCCAATAACGAATCGTACTGTTTTTATCCGCGCTCTGCGCCTGACACAAGCCGGAACCAAGTAACAGGGGCAACAGAACCCCACGACGATACGACCAACGTTTTAACATATTTCCCCCTTCATGACGTAGAAGCTGCCATCCATCATCGTGTAAAACGCGCGCGAGGTTTTTTTCACAAAATTATCGCAATGAACGACCGTCGACTTGTCTTCCTCCTGCCAGGCGATCAGAAAATAATCGTCCGGCAATGACTCCCATTGGAACGGGATCGTCATGATTGTTCCCGCCATATCTCCCGTCATGAATTCGGCGGTCACCTTATCGCCCTCTGTTGAATAGGTGTTTTTAATGACGAGCTGCGGATTGAACGTGATCACGAAAGACGAACCTGCGTAGGGAAATATTTCTTTAGTACTCATCAACCCTCCTGAAACCAAGAAATGGCAGCGCAAGTCGCTGTCGACAATATCAGTATAGTTTGCATGGGTATTAACGCAGTCTAACCATGTGCGATTGACGTGAATGGCGGGTCGGTTATAGTTTCGTTGTCATTTACAACGTTAATGTTTTGGCATCACGGCGAGAATCGCGTTGGCACATACCGAATTCAGGGTGAAAAATGAATACGACGTCATATCAATCAGCACTGCGTTTTGTTATTCCACTGTCACTGTTGCTGGCCGCGGCGAGTTGGCAGACGGCTCAGGCGCAGACGGATCACATCATTGTGGATAACGGCAACAGCGCATTATCCAAGGAAGCGGCTCGCCAGAGCCAGGAACAGTGGAATGAAACCCAGCGACTCCGCAAGAAAGTAAATCAGCGGGTTGAAAAAGAGTTCGATAAAACGGCAAACGCGATTGACGGCAGAGAGCGATGCACGACCAGCGCCAACGTCAACGCCTATTGGGAGCCGAATACGTCCCGCTGCCTTGACCGTCGTACCGGGCGCACTGTCATGCCGTAACTTTTCGTCTACGCTTGTAGAGAGTCCCGACCCTTGTCCCGGCATCCAGCCGGGCAGTCGTTAGGTTTCTTTGAACAAAGGTGATGAAATGAAAAAAACGATAATGTTAACTGCCGCGCTTTTCGTGATTGCCCCCCTGGCCGCACAGGCATCTTGTGAAAGCGTTCGTGATGCTATCTCACACAAAATCGTCCAAAACGGCGTACCGGAATCCGGCTTCAAGCTGGATATCGTTCCTAACGATCAGGTAGGTCAGGCGGGTGGACAAGTGGTGGGTCATTGCGAAAACGATTCGCAAAAGATCGTCTATACCCGCTTTGCCGAAGGTGAAGCCCCTGCGGAAAGCGCGCCTGCGGCGCACGCCCCGCAATAACACAGGTTGTGCTTCCACCGCGTCCCGCGAGTTTGACTCTCGCGGGACGCGCTTTTAACGCCACGCTTATTGTCCGACTGACGCCTCCCCGCCAACCCAAACCTCGACCTGATGTAATCCACCGTCATCCCGTAACGGAATCAGACCACCCGGGATACCCTGTCCATCCACCGTCACACGCTCTTCGCGCTCACCGCGTTTTACGGTAATCACGTATTGGCTACGGCCTTCCTGATAGCGAATCTCCAACTGCGGCCAGTCGGCCGGGAGATGCGGCGCCACGGACAAACTGTCGCCATGACGGGTGATCCCCAGCAGTGATTCGGTGATCAGTCGATATGACCAGCCCGCAGAACCGGTATACCAGCTCCAGCCACCGCGTCCGTTATGGGGGCTGACCGCATAGATGTCTGCGCAAATGACATAAGGCTCCACCTTGTAGCGCTGCATCGATGCGGGTTCCAGACTGTGATTAATCGGGTTAATCATCGACATGAGTTCCCAGGCCCGTTCGGTATTGCCCATTTCTGCAAAGGCCATCACCGCCCAAATCGCACCGTGCGTATACTGTCCTCCGTTTTCGCGCACGCCCGGTAGATAGCCGCGAATGTAGCCGGGGTTAGGTCCATGACCATCGAACGGAGGCATCAGCAGTTTGATGATACCGTTCGTATCATCGATTAGCTGTTCGTCCAGCGCCTTCATGGCTTTCTGTCGATACGCCTCATCGCCCGCGCCGGACAAGACCGACCAGCTTTGCGCAATCGCATCGATTTTGCACTCTTCGGCGGTATGGGAACCCAGCATTTCGCCGGTATCAAAATAGCCGCGACGATACCAATCGCCATCCCAGGCGTGGGTATTCAGATTCTCTTTCAGCGTCGCGGCGTTATCCCGATAGATATCGGCTTTATCCGCCAGGCCGCGGGTATCGGCCAGCGTTGCGTAGCGCTGCAATACGGTATATAGGAAGAAGCCAAGCCAGACGCTTTCACCCCGGCCTTGCAGGCCCACCAGATTCATACCGTCGTTCCAGTCGCCGCAGCCTATTAGCGGCAGACCATGCTGTCCCATGCGCAGACCGTTCGCGACCGCCCGTTCGCCGTGCTGCCACAGCGTTTCGACCGTAGCGCTGATCCCCGGCTGTTCATAGCTCGACTCTTCGCCGGGGTTAAGCAAGCGACCTTCAAGGTACGGCACCGGCTGATCCAGGACACCAACATCGCCGGTCACTTCCACATAATGACAAATCGCCAGCGGCAGCCAGAGGTAATCATCCGAGCAGCGCGTGCGCACGCCGTTACCCTGCGGCGGATGCCACCAGTGCTGAACATCCCCTTCAATAAACTGACGAGAGGCGCACAGGAGGATCTGCTCGCGCATCCGTTCCGGCGCGATATGGGTCAGCGCCAGCGAATCCTGTAGCTGGTCGCGGAAACCGAATGCCCCGCCGGACTGGTAATACCCGCTGCGGGCGTTGATACGGCAGGCGAGCGTCTGATAAAGCAGCCAGCCATTCGCCAGCAGGTTGGTGGCCGGGTCCGGCGTGGCAATCTGCATTTTCCCCACGATACCGCGCCAGTATTGCTGCACCCGTTCCAGCTCGCTCCGTGCACTGGTTTCGCCAAGGTATTGCCGCATCAGCGCTTCCGCCTGCCCTGTATCCTGTCCGACGCCCAATGCAAAAATCAGCGTACGCTGGTCGCCGTCGATCAACGCGAGGGCCGATTGCACCGCGCCGCACGGATCAAGACCCGCGCCGCTTCTGTCGGAGAGACGGCGTAGTTTGAGCGCCGCAGGCGCCGCGCGTGAACCGTTGCGTCCTAAAAACTCGCGTCGGTCGCCGCAGATAGAGCAATGCGCGCCGGTCACGGCGAAGAAGGCGGTTCGCTCTGAACCATTGCCGCTGTAGTAGTTCTTGGCGAGAATTGAGCACCCACGCTCAACCGGCGTTCCCTGCGTCACGATGTGCATCGCCGATTTAGACCGCAAATCGCCCAGCACCCACTCGGCATACCCGGTGGCGGACAGCTTACGGGTTCGCCCGGATTTATTGGTCAGCGTCAGAATAAACAGTTTGACCGGCGCTTCTTCTGCGACAAACACGGTCAATTCGCTGTCGATGCCCGATTCCCGATGCTCAAACACGCTGTAGCCAAACCCATGCCGTGTCCGATACGCGCCACGTCCCCTGACCGGCAGCGCCATCGGCGACCACACCTGTCCGCTCTCTTCATCGCGCAGATAGAAGGCTTCGCCGGACGCGTCGCTGACAGGATCGTTCTCCCACGGAGTCAGACGATATTCGTGGGCGTTTTCGTACCAGGTGTAGGCCTGACCGCTTTCTGAAATCACCGTGCCGAATTCCCGGTTGGCGATCACGTTGGACCACGGCGCAGGCGTATTTTCGCCCTCACTCAGCACGATGTGATACTCGCGTCCATCTGGAGAAAAGCCGCCGAGGCCGTTAAAGAACTGCAACTGGCTGACTTCCGGGGCGAACGGCGTATGACGATCCGGCAGTGCGGGGCTAAGCGGAACCAGCGGTTTTTGCAGGGACAGCGTATTTTGCATCCGCTGATTAAGCTGCTCAATCACGCTGTCGCCACGGTCGTCCAGCACGATGGCGGCCGCGCTCATCAGCAGCGTGCGATCTTCAGTGGACATGTGGATATCGCCGCGCACGAAGATGCCGCCGGGTTTATCCAGCTGGCTGGATGCATCGCCCGCCGAAATCAGGCCCAAGATCTGGTTTTGCAGATCCTGCTGATAGCCGCCGAGGTCGGCGTTGATGATAACCAGATCGACCGACAGCCCTTTCAGACGCCAGTAGCTGTGTGCCCGAACCAACGTGGCGACCATCCCGATATTGACGTTGCTACTGACGGACAGTAGGACGATGGGTAAATCGCCGGAAATGGCATTCCCCCACAGGCCCGACTGCCCGCGACGGTTCGCCATAATGGTATGCGCATCGGCCCGCAGCTCCTGCGTCGGGAACAGCACGCCGCCCGCCAGACGGTTGAACAGGCTGGCATCGTCCTCGTTGGCATTAAGCTGACGCAGAACAATTTGACTGTGGGAACGCGCCAGCTCAAAGACACGGTCCGCGATATTGCGGTCACGGTATTTTTCGAGCAGCGCGATGGTCGGGTCACGTGCTTCGGTGATGCCATAGACCAGATCGACCACGACGGGAATGCCCGGCTCCAGCTGGATGCGCTGGCGGATCGCCATCACAGGGTCCAGCACCCCGCCCGCGCTATTGGCGAGCGAGCCGCCCCGTTCCAACGCCAACGGCGTCGCACCGTTACGACCCCGGCCGATAAAGGCGGCGCGGTCGGTTTCGAAAGACGTTTCCCCGCTGTTATGACCGTGTACGACCATCGTATGGAATAACCACGGACAGGCTTCTTCCGGCTCGCGCGGACGGCGATGACAAAGAATCGCATCCTGTTCCGGCAACAGTTCCGTCTGTACGAACAGATTACTGAACGCCGGGTGCGCGAGATCGTTCGCCGCCGGCGCCAGAACGACTTCGGCGTAAGAGGTGATTTCAATGCTGCGGGGCTGACGACCGCGATGAACCAGCGTCATACGACGCAGTTCAATATCATCTTCCGGCGACACCACCACATGGGTATGTACGGTCAGCGAGCCATTGAGGCGGACGAACTCGGCGCCTGCGTCCGTAAACACAATCCGATGTTGTCCTTCCTGCCCGGCCACAGGCTGCCAGGTGTTGCTCCACACTTCGCCAGTCGCCGTATCCTTCAGATAGCAGAACGAACCCCGGTTATCGCAGGTACTGTCCTGACGCCAACGAGTCAGCGCCAAATCGCGCCAGCGGCTGTAACCGCCGCCGCCCTGCGTCAGCATCAAATGGTAATCGGCGTTCGACAGCAGTTGGACTTCCGGTATCGGACTGTCGACATCTTTGAACTCCCGAATGTCGTATTTCGCCGGTTTCAACACTCCTTCATGGGACTCGAAGTGGCGGCGCGGGCGGTACAGCTCTACCACCTCAGACATCCGCTCCTGCAACAGCAGACGCGCAGACTGGAACATCGGGGTACTGGCGAAACGCTCCACCATCGGCGCATCCAGCAGCACGTGAGACAGCGCCAGCAGCCCCATCCCCTGATGGTGCGCCATATAAGAGCGAATGATGGCGTAAAACTGGCCTTGCGCCAGACGTGACGTGGTGTAGTCCAGCGCCTCATAAAAACCGTATTCACCGCGTGCGCCGTTATTCTCCAGCGTCACCAGGTTCTCGCAGGCTTTGGCAGGGTTAATCATCAAGGCCAGTAACGTGGCATAGGGCGCGACGACCGTATCGTCGCCCAGACCACGCCGCAGCCCCAGACCGGGTACGCCGAACGCGTGATATTGGTAATTGCGGTTGACGTCGAAGGCGTAATAACTCGACTCGGAAATACCCCACGGCACGCCGCGAATTTTTCCCCACGCGATCTGGCGATTCACGGCAGACTGACTCATCAGCTCCAGCAACGTGCCGGGATAATCCGGCATAACCAGCTGCGGCATCAGGTATTCGAACATCGAACCGCTCCACGACATCAGTGCCGGTTCGTTATCAATCACCGTAAACAGTCGACCCAACGCATACCAGCTTTTGGTCGGCAGTTGGTTGGCGGAGACAGCGACGAAGTTGGTCAGTCGCACCTCTGACGGCAGCAGATCATAACTGCTGCTGTCCATGACGTTGGCGTCGCAGTTGTAGCCCACGCTGAGCAGATGCGTTACCGGGTTGTAGAGGAAGCGGAAATCCATGTTGGCATGGTCGCTCAGACGCTGTTCCAGCTCGGCCAGAATCGACAGTCGCTGACGTGCCAATTCGATGGCGGGAGACATGGAGATAGCGTGTGCCGTCGTCACCGACGATGAGTATTGCGCCAGCCAGACCAGCGACGGCAGCGTCGAGACACCGCGATCCTCTTCCGTCATCCAACCCAATAGCTGTGACCACTCCTGACTTATCCCGCTAATCTGCGCATCCAGGCTCTCGGCCCAGCGTCGAATCACATGGCTTTCTGCCGCGGCCAGGTCTGCCAAGGTATGACTTATCCCCTGCATCGCCTGTAGCTCGGCATCGAAACGGAATGGCGGCGCGTCGTGCGCGGATGCCCATTTTTTACGGAGCTGATTCAAAGCGCCCGGCGCGCGCGTCCAAACGCGTTCCAGCAGCGACAGCGTGTCGTCCAGCCCGGCCAGAATCTGAGTCATGTCCATGACCGGCTGCGTACGCATGGCAACCAATCCTGAACGAAGCGTCAGCAGATGCCCCGCCAGATTGCCGCTGTCGACGCTGGAGATATAGCGTGGCGCCAACGGCGTCAGGGTGTCAGTGCTGTACCAGTTGAAGAGGTGGCCCCGGAAGTGCGTCATCTTGTCGAGCGTATCCAGCGTCAGCGATGTCCGGTTGAGCACGCTGGCCTGACTGATATAGCCGAAGTCCCATGCCGTTAGGTTCGCCAACAGCGACAGGCCGATATTGGTCGGCGAAGTACGACGCGCCACAATCGGTCCCGGCTCCTCCTGAAAGTTATCCGGCGGCAGCCAGTTTTCTTCAGCCGTGACGAAGGTTTCAAAGAACAGCCAAATTTCACGGCTATGCTCACGCAGCCGCCGACGCTGATCTTCCGTTAGCCCCTGTTTCTTTCGCTGCGGCTCCCGACTTAGCCAGCACAGCAGACGCGGCGCTGACAGCCACAACACGCCCAACGGGACGGAAACCACTTGCAGCAGCGGATTGAAGTAGGCCGTCAGCAGCATCAGTAGCACCGCCGCGACCGGATTAGCCCACATCACCAGATAGTATTGTTGCGGCGCGTTGACGCGGCGCAGAAGATGCTGGCCAAGACCGGCATCCAGACTCACCCAATCTTGCAGGTGGCGCTTGCTGATCACCAGACGCCACAACGTGACGCCGATTGCCCGCAGCGTATTGACGCTTTCATACGGCAATAGCGATAGGTTCATTCCCACGCGCAGTAAACGCTGTAACGCGGCGTTGAGCACAGTGCGCAAATGCTGCGAAAACGTGCGCCGCCGGTTTTTTCTGATGATCTGATAAATCAACGTCAGCGCGGTCGGCAACAGTAGAACCATCGCGACGGCGGTCAGCCAGTTCACCGGATTGGGCGCCCACGTCAGCGCACAAAACAGGACGACCAGCAGGCTCGGTGAATACAGACTCCGTCGGAGATTATCCAGCAGTTTCCAGCGGGACAAGCCGCTCAGCAGGTTAGCGACACGCCGACGGTCTTCCCGCCGCACATAAATGCCCAGCCAGTTTAACAACTGCCAGTCACCGCGCACCCAGCGAGTACGCCGCGCCATATCGGCCAGATAACAGGTGGGGTACTGTTCGTACAGCAGCACATCGCTCAGCAGTCCGGATCGGGCATAGCATCCTTCCAGCAGATCGTGACTCAGTACCAGATTTTCCGGACAAGTCCCCTCGTTAGCGCGGGTAAATGTGTCAACGTCATAAATCCCCTTACCGACGAAGGAACCTTCGCTAAACAGATCCTGATAAATATCAGACGCCATATAGGAATAGGGATCGTTGCCCGGAATGGCGCTGGACAACGCCGCGTACCGACTCTGTCCGTAACGGGGGATCTCCTCTGCCAGACGCGGCTGCAGGATGCCGTATCCATCCACTACGCGCCCTTTATCCACATCGAAAACAGGCTGGTTAAGCGGATGGGCCATCGCGCCCACCATCTTGTGTGCGGCATCGCGCGGCAGCACGGTGTCGCTATCCAGCGTGATGACATATTTGATGTCGTCCAGCGTTTGGCTCTGATTGCCGACGATGGTATCGAATTCGTTGCTCTGCTGGCGCAGCCAGCGGTTCACGGCCTGAAGCTTGCCGCGCTTGCGCTCGTAGCCCATCCAAACGCCCTGCTTTTCATTCCACTGCGGATTGCGATGCAGCAGGAAGAACAACGCGTCCACCGGATTGGAATAGCGCTGATTCAATCGCTTGATATGCTGGGTCGCGTAGGACAGCAATTCATCATGCCACGGCTGAGTTTGGGTGGCTGAATCGGGAAAATCGGTCAGGAGCGCGAAATAGAGATGGGGAGAAACGTTGCTGAGATAACACACTTCCAGGCTATTGATCAGCTTATCGACGCTTGCCCGACTACTCAGCAGACACGGCACCACGACCAGCGTCCGTGAATCCGACGGGATGCCCGTGGAAAAGTCGAGTCTCGGCAACGGACTTGGCGTACGCGTTTGCATGGTGGCGTCACCCAGCAGATCCAGCACCAGTTGGCTGAAAACAATGATGGCGGGGATCGCCATCAGCCACAGCGTCCATCCCATGCCGGCTTCGTGGGTGCGTAATAACAGGTCGGCGCTCAGCGCCGTGGTCAACAGGCTCAGGCTGCCCAGCCACGAAAGAAGCGGCTCCTGATTGAACCAATGGCGCAACCGCGTGAGCGGCGGATAATGCACCTGAAGTTGCTGTTCCAGCGCGGCGCGGCCTTTATCGACAAGATAGTAACCGACGTGGCGTTTCCGTCCGCCTTCTGGCGCCGCTTTCGCCATCGCCAGGACAGCGTCCGCCACCTCGATTTCGCTGTACGGACACTGACGGGACAGAATTTCGATGGTATGACGATAGTGATCTCGGGTATCAAAATGCATCGCGGCGTAAATGCCCGCGGGGTCCTGCAACAGTCTTTGTTCAACCAGACTCATCGCCTCCGCAAAGTCAGGCCAATTCGTTTCGCTCAGCTGCCGCAGGCTGGCGATACTGTTGCTCACCGATAGCTGATTAATCGCCTGCTGCTGATTGAAGCGATGGATCATGGCGTCTGTCGTTAATCCTTCCTCTGCCAGCCGTTGCTCAACCCAGGTCAGCGGCAGCGCCAGCATGTTGCCGTGGCCGCGCAGACGGCGCACCATTTCAGCCACAAACGAGTTCGAACGCGGCGGGTTGGATCGCGCCATATCCGCAATCACGATAATCAGATTGGAAGGATCGATTTCGGCGCCTTCCAGAAACTTGTCGACCCAGGCATCGGCGAGATTACGTTCTTGCTGGGCGGTCGCTACTTTTACGCTCACGCGTCTTAGGTTATCGATAATAGCCAGCCGCAGCATCGCGGGCAGCGCCCACAATTCACTGAGCGTCAGCGGCGTAATTTCCTGATAAGCGGCGATGTAACGCATCAGCGTTTTAGCATCGAAACCGCCATCGCCGTGGGCGATCGCTTCGGTCGCGATGTCATAGATGCGCGGGCCATTAAACGGTTCGCCCAGCTGCGGCAGCCCCTTGCCGAAGTTTTTCGGCAGATGCTGAAAAACGCGCGGATGTGTTCTTCGATCAGGTAAAAATTATCAAGCAGCCATTCGCCTGCCGGAGTAATCGCCGATTTGTCGCTGGCGTTGAGCACGTCACAACTGTGGGTCAATACCGCCTCATGATCCGCCAGATTTTTTAGCAAATAATACGGCGCATTTTCCTGTGTCAGCTTGTGGGACCGCGCGAGCTTTCGACCATAGCGCTCCATTTGGTCGGCCGAGAACAATTCGGCTTTGATCGTGGTATAAGGGTGTTCGCCAGGCTTAGGCGTCGCCCCTTTTGCGGGAAAAGCGGGAAGTTGTTCGGACTTAAACCAAGCAAGGAAATTTTTATTCACACAGACACTCCTGAGCACGGACGCCAAAGGGCAGCCAATGACGCTGCAGGAAAGAGTTCGCACTTGATAATGGGAATCACTGAATGGCGAAAACCGTCACTTTATGAAGTCACGGCAGGCTACGTGTTAAAAATAGCAAAGTCTGATACAAACGCTTAACTTTCGACCGATAGGACAAAAAACCCGGCAACGTGCGCCGGGTCTGTGAGAGAGGGATGAGCGAACCGGCGCTGGCACGCCGGTCGAAACGTTACTGTTCGAGTGCGGACAGATCGATGTAGGAAGACAGTTCGCGTTGTTCCGGACGCGGCAGATACGGCAGCTCGCCCAGCTGCGGCGCCGGGATTTTCCTGCGCAGCGCGTTGATGACTTCGGCATAGTTCGCCAGACCGGGATTGATACGGTTGGCGACCCATCCAACCAGCGGTAGTCCGTCGTTGAGAATCGCCTGCGACGTCAGCAGCGCATGGTTGATACATCCCAGCTGAATACCAACCACCATGACGACCGGCAACTGCTCTTGTATGACCCAGTCTGAGTAAGTGCGCATATCATTCATCAGCGTGCGCCACCCGCCGCTGCCTTCGACCACCACGGCGTCCGCCATCGCGGAGATCTGCTGAAGTCCTTCCGTCATGGCGCAATAATTGATGGTCAGCTCGCTGGCGCTAATCTCGTCTTCCGGCAACGCGACCGGATTGATTTGATCATACGGAAGAGAAAGGCTCGAAGCCTCCTGCAGGATCATCGCATCTTTGTTACGCAGCCCTTCCGGCGTTTCGATACACCCTTTGCCGATAGCTTATAGCCCACCACTGTTTTGCCAGACTTCGCCAGCGCCTGCAATAACGCTTTTGATACCACCGTTTTACCAATGGCCGTATCCGTGCCTGTAATGAAAATACGTTTTAACATGAAGATACCACTCCGGAAGGAACCACCAGGGAAATAAATAAAAATGTAAAATCTAATGTCGAAGTCAAAAGTCTAGGCGATAGCCAGCGCAGCCAGCTTGCGTTAGCTCAATATTTTGCTTTTCAGGAGGGCGAACAAACGAATAGATGCGGATTTTACGATCAGCCTTGCAACAATTTTACCAACAGAGATCCGTTGTATAGCGCATCCTTGACCAGGGCGGCGCCGGGCATGGTGCCCTGATTGTAAAACTCGGTGGCGACCACTTGTAGATTATGACTGTATGCGGGAAGCGACTGTTGGTGGATACACGCCATAATCGCCGGATAGAGAATATCCGCGGCGTGATTCAACGGCGACCCCACCAGAATTTTATCCGGATTGAACAGATTGACCATAATCGCCACGATTCGACCCACGTTATGCCCGACATCCACAATAATATCATTCGCAAGCGGATCACCCCGCAGCGCAGCGTCGCACAAGGCTTCCGCTGTGAGCGGTACGCCGTGCAGCATCGAACTCATGGATTGGGATAGCCGCTGCTGAGCCAACTCCAAAATACTCTCGATACTGGCGACCGTCTCCAGACAGCATGATTGCCGCAGTAGCAGCGTTTACCATAAGGATCGACCTGAGTGTGGCCGATTTCTATCAGATTACGGCTTCCCGCATGTAGGATCTTTCCGCCGGTAATCACCCCCGCGCCCACGTTGTGATCGATAACAATTTGAATCACATTCTGGTAACCCCGCGATGCGCCAAACAACGCTTCCGCCATCGTCCAGGCGCAAATGTCATGCTGCAAATAGACGGGCACGCCAATGCGCTCAGACAAGGCGGGGCCGATCGCCATTTCATGGATATCAAAGAACGGCATACGGTGAATTACGCCGGTGATCGCATCGACGATCCCCGGAGAGGTAATGGCAATAGCCGTTAACCTTTCTAACTGCCGTTGATGACGAATAAAGAATGCATCCACTTCGTGCAGAATGCGGGACAGTAACGGCGTGGGATCCTGGTTGGGCAACGGCAGGATTTCCTCCGTCACCAGCGCGCTGCTGAGGTCACGCAAAGCCAGCGTCATCGTGTGACGACTGATTCGAACCGCCAGATAGTGCCACCCCTCCGTTTCCAGCATCAGACCAACGGCGGGACGCCCCCGGCTGCCGACATCGGGAAATTCGGTTTCATGAACCAGATGCGCTTCCATCAGTTCGCGGACAATTTTGGTGATACTGGCAGGGGCGAGTTGGGCTTTTTTAGAGAGTTCGATGCGGGAAATGGGGCCGAGTTTGTCGATTAGGCGATAGACGGCCCCTGCATTCATCTGCTTAATTTGGTCGATGTGTCCGGGCTGACCGCTGGCAATCACGCTGAAGCGACTCCTGATTTATCATGCGATGTTGTTATTTTTTACACTGCAAAATAAAAAACTGCGGCCATGGTGTCGCTTTTCATAAAAGCCGTCAACTATTTGATTCGTTATGTGATTTGCCGCACATATTTGAGCCGGAGTGGTTCAACATCAGCGAAATCAGCGTCTGTGCAGCCGTGGTGATCGGCCGACGCTGATGCGTCACCAGCCACATCTCGCTGATGGCGTCTTCCTCCTGTAGCGAGAGATATTTGACGCCATCGACCTTGATACGTCTGAATGAGGCGGGCAACAGAGACACCCCAAGTCCGGAGGACACCAAACCCACAATGGTCATCGCCTCTCCCACTTCCTGCGTGATATAGGGTTTTACGCCATAGTTTTTCAGCAGGGTCAGCACTTCGTCATACATCGCCGTTCCCACTTCACGGGCAAAAAATACGAAAGGCTCCTGCGCGAGCTGACGAACGCTGATGCAGCCGTCCGGCGCCATCGCCAGCGGATGTTCCTGATGAACGACGGCCACCAGGGGTTCATGCAGCAATACCTGATGACGCAGCGCGTCGGGCAACGGGTTGTTACGCATCACGCCGATATCCAGCTTGCCGCTCAGCAGCGGTTCGATTTGCTGCTTGGTATTGATCTCCACCATCTGGATGTGAACTTCCGGGAACGACTGGCGAAACTGCAACAGGCTGCGGGAAACGGACTTCACAAACGGCGCCGACGAGGTGAAGCCGATATTTAACTCGCCGATTTCTCCGCGCTGAATGCGTGCGGCGCGATCGGCAGCCTGATTCAGCTGGTTGATAATAGCCCAGGCTTCTTTAAGAAACTGCGCCCCGGCGGGCGTGAGCCGAACCGTACGATTGTTTCGGTCCAGCAGCCGAGCTCCGACCTGCTCTTCCAGTATCTGAATTTGCTGACTTAGCGGCGGTTGAGAGATACGCAGTTTTTCGGCGGCGCGTCCAAAATGCAGCTCTTCCGCAACGGCGATGAAATAACGCAGGTGACGCAGCTCTATATTCATATTTTAAAAGTATCATTCATGATGATTAATATATTATACAAAAGAATCTCGCAGTTCTATGATCCCGGCTCCGTTTACCCTATTGCCCTCTTATCCAGATAAGGATCGATTGTGAGTACCCCGCTGTCTTCACAAGGAATGTCTTCGACCATCACTGATGATGCAGACCCTCTTCCTAAAAGCACCCCTTCGATTTACAAAACACCTTATATTAAACGCGGCACCCCGGCCTTTATGCGGGTCACCTTGGCGCTCTTCTCCGCCGGTCTCGCCACCTTCGCCCTGTTGTACTGCGTTCAGCCTATCCTCCCCATACTTTCTCAAGATTTCGGCATCTCGCCCGCGACCAGTAGCCTTTCGCTGTCCGTATCAACCGTCACTTTGGCCGTCGGACTGCTCTTTACCGGTCCCATCTCCGACAGCGTCGGACGCAAGAACGTCATGGTGGTGTCTTTACTGCTAGCCGCTGTCTGTACGCTGGTTTGCAGCTTTATGTCCACTTGGCAAAGCGTGCTGATCATGCGTGCGCTGCTGGGGCTGTCGCTGAGCGGGGTCGCTGCCGTGGCCATGAGCTACCTGAGCGAGGAGATTCATCCCAGCGTCATCGCCTTTTCCATGGGGCTGTATATCAGCGGGAACTCCATCGGCGGCATGAGCGGACGTCTGATTACCGGGGTGCTGACGGATTTCTTTCCCTGGCGCGTCGCTATTTTCGTGTTGGGGATCGTGGCCTTGTTCGCCGCGCTGGCTTTCTGGCGTATGCTGCCTGAATCGCGCCATTTTCGCGCCGGTTCGCTGAAGCCGAAAACGCTATGGATTAATGCGCGCCTGCACTGGCGTGACGCGGGTTTGCCCCTGTTGTTCGTTGAAGGGTTTCTGCTGATGGGGTCCTTCGTTACCCTGTTCAACTACATCGGATACCGTCTGCTGGGCGCGCCCTATTACATGAATCAGGCTGTCGTCGCTCTGCTGTCTGTCGTCTATTTGACCGGCAGCTACAGCTCGCCGCGCGCGGGCGCCATGACGGCAAAATATGGCCGTGGCCGGGTCCTGGCTGGTTCGGTCTTACTGATGTTGTCCGGCCTGATATTAACGCTGTTCTCACCGCTAGTGCTGGTGTTTGCAGGCATGATGCTGTTCGCGGCGGGCTTCTTCGCCTCGCATTCGGTGGCGAGCAGTTGGATCGGCCAACGCGCGCATCGCGCCAAAGGTCAGGCGTCGTCGATGTACCTGTTCTTCTACTATCTCGGCTCCAGCCTGGCAGGCACCACCGGCGGTTTCTTCTGGTACCAGTTCGGTTGGCCGGGCGTCGTGGGATTCCTGGGGGCACTCCTGCTGCTGGCGTTCTATATCAGCTTCCGTTTAAAAGCCCTGCAACGATAACCCCATCACCGCCCTCCCCTGATGAGCCGACAAGTCAACACCGTTGTCTCATCAGGGGAGTTAGTTTATAACTTATTGCATGTTGTAACTAATAAGGGTTTTTATGGCGGCTTACGATTTGATCGAGCGGATGAATCAGACCTTCATCGAACTGGAGAAGGCATTGGGGAACATGGAGCAGCGATTTGCACAGCTTCCACTCATTGGCGCTCGCGTCTTTACTCTCCCCGAGATAGAGAAAGGCCGAGAGCACGATCCCATCACCCAGATCGAGGTTACGCCTTCAGAAGGCGAAGCCGCACGCCACCTGGCTTTGCAACACTTTCAGCGGCTGTTCATTCATCACTATGCGGAGAACATCAGCAGCAAAGCTGCGATTCGTCTGCCTGGCGCCCTCTGCTTTTCCGTTGATGAGGCACAATTTCTCGAGGCGGAGCAGCATATTAAACATATCAATATGCTGAAAAAAACGCTGGAATACATCGTCACCGTCGAGTCTGGACTCGAACCCGAACAGCGCTTCGACTTCGTGCATACGCATCTGCGCGGCTGATCACGCTAAGTGCCTACCGCACGATCCCGATGATCGTCAATCCGGCCTCAGTCCGTTTCGGCTGGGCCAATAAAAACATCATTAAGAAAGTCACGCGCGACGACATGCTGAAAAAGCTGGAGAAAAGTCTACAGGCGGGCAGATCGCTGGCGCCTTACAGCAAGGAACAATGGGCATCGCTGTTGGAACAAGAAATATCAGATGTAAAACGCCTGCCGGAGCAGGCGTTGCTGAAGATTAAACGACCGGTGAAAGTTCAGCCGATTGCGCGGGTCTGGTACCAGGAGCAGCAGAAACAGGTGCAATACCCCTGCCCTTCGCCGCTGATTGTCCTCTGTCGTCAGACTGACGGCGCACCGTCACCGGTGCTGGGAGAGCTCAATGATTACGATGCCGACAGCATCAAACATAAGCACAAACCTAAAGCGCATCCACTGCGGCTGCTCATCCCCCGCCTTCACCTATATACCGACGACGGCGCTTAGCGTTTCAGGCTGCCGACCATCTCTTCCGGGCGAACCCATTCATCAAACTGCTCGGACGTTAGGTAGCCCAGTTTCAAGGCAGAGGCTTTCAACGTCAGCCCTTCTTTGTGCGCTTTCTTGGCGATTTCAGCGGATTTATCGTAGCCAATATGCGGATTCAACGCGGTCACCAGCATCAGAGAATCGTTTAGCAGCTGTTCGATACGCGGGCGATTCGGTTCAATACCGACGGCGCAGTGTTCATTGAAGCTCTTGATGCCGTCCGCCAGCAACCGTACCGACTGTAGGAAGTTATGAATAATCATCGGGCGATAGACGTTCAGCTCGAAATTGCCGGAAGCGCCGCCAATATTCACCGCGACATCATTGCCCAGGACCTGACAGCACAGCATTGTCATCGCTTCGCACTGCGTCGGATTCACCTTGCCCGGCATGATGGAGCTTCCCGGTTCATTCTCAGGAATACTCAATTCGCCGATGCCACAACGCGGTCCAGATGCCAGCCAGCGCACGTCGTTGGCGATTTTCATTAAGGATGCCGCCAACCCTTTAAGCGCGCCGTGTCCCTGCACCAGCGCATCGCAGGTGCCCAACGCTTCAAACTTGCTGGGCGCGGTGACGAAAGGCAGACCGGTCAAAGACGCCAACTCCGCCGCGACCCGTACCGCATATTCCGGATGTGTGTTCAGGCCCGTACCCACCGCAGTTCCCCCCAGCGCTAGCTCGGATAAGTGAGGAATGGTGTGTTCGATATGTCGCTGACTGTGCTCCAACATCGCTGACCAACCGGAGATCTCCTGCCCCAGCGTCAGCGGCGTCGCATCCTGCAAATGGGTACGACCAATCTTCACCACGTCGTGATACTGCACCGCTTTGGTCGACAGCGTCTGCTGCAGCGTTTTCAGTTCGGGGAGAAGGTGCTCCAGCACCGCGGTCACAGCGGCCACGTGCATCGCCGTCGGGAAAACGTCATTGGAGCTTTGACTCTTATTCACATCGTCATTGGGATGAACCAAACGTTCGTTGCCGCGGCCTCCCCCCAACAGTTCGCTGGCGCGGTTCGCCAGTACTTCGTTCATATTCATATTGCTCTGGGTACCGGAACCGGTCTGCCAGATAGCCAGCGGGAACTCATTGGGGTGTTGTCCCGCGAGTACCTCATTCGCCGCCTTGATGATCGCGTCGCCGCGATCCTTCGGCAATAATCCCAGATCGAGATTCACTTTCGCCGCTGCACGCTTAGTCTGAGCAAGCGCATGGATCAGCGCCTGGGGCATTTTCTCTTCTGAAATGCGAAAATGTTCCAGAGAGCGCTGGGTCTGCGCTCCCCACAGCCTGTTAGCGGGCACATCAACCGGTCCCATAGAGTCTTTCTCAACACGTATATCGGACATGACCTATCTCCTTAGAAGATGCGTTTATTTTCGGATAATTGAGGTACTTGACGTTATGGTATCGTCGCGGATAAAGCATTACCATGATGGGTATCGAGGTTCTGGATCATCACCCGTCCCCTCTGTCTTTAACCCTTAATTCACTACGTGAAATCATCAATAACACTAGGATCCCGTTATGCAGAAATTGCTTAACCGTGTTCAGCATTATGCCTGGGGCAGCCCGAGCGCATTGACCGAGCTGTACGGCATGGAAAATCCCGATAATCGTCCGATGGCGGAGCTGTGGATGGGGGCGCACCCCAGCAGCAGCTCTCAGTTGGTGGACAATCAGGGGCAGCAGGTCAGCCTGCGGGATATCATTACTGCCGACCCGGCGCGGTATCTGGGCCAACGCATCGCCCAGCGTTTCGGCGAGCTGCCGTTCCTGTTTAAAGTGTTATGCGCCGATCAGCCGTTGTCCATTCAGGTGCATCCCAGCAAAAGCGCCGCCGAAGAAGGGTTCGCCAAAGAAAACGCCGCGGGGATTCCCGTCAGCGCGGCGGAGCGCAACTATAAAGATGCCAATCACAAACCCGAGCTGGTCTTCGCGCTCACACCGTTCAGCGCCATTAACGGCTTCCGCAGACTGGAAGAGATCGCCGAGCTGTTACAACCGCTGGCAAGCGCGCATCCGTCTATCGCCGCGTTTTTACAGCAGCCGGATCGCAAAAGCCTGTCGAGACTGTTCGCCAACCTTCTCGAGATGAGCGGAGAGCAGAAAGACACCGCGATCGCGACCCTAAAAGCCGCGCTTAACAGCCGTGACGGCGAACCCTGGGCGACGATTCGCAACATCACCCGATTCTACCCGGACGACAATGGGCTGTTCTCTCCGCTCCTCATGAACGTCGTGACGTTACAGCCGGGAGAAGCGATGTTCCTGACGGCGGAAACCCCGCACGCCTACCTGAATGGCGTCGCGCTGGAAGTGATGGCGAATTCAGACAACGTGCTGCGCGCGGGTCTGACGCCGAAATACATCGATATTCCTGAACTGCTGGCTAACGTGCAGTTCGAGCCCAAACCGGCTGAAACGCTGTTGACTAAGCCCGTCGTCGGCGAGCAGACGCTGACCTTCTCCGTACCGGTTGACGATTTTGCCTTCTCCCTGCACGATCTCTCCGCACAGCCTCAGGTGCTGACTCAGGAGAGCGCTGCTATTCTTTTCTGCGTCAGCGGAGAAGCCACCGTGGAAAAAGCGCAACAGCGGATTACTCTGCAACCGGGAGAGTCCTGCTTTATCGGCGCTGATGAATCTCCCGTGCAAATTCACGGTACGGGTCGCATTGCCCGCGTTTATAACTAGACTTTAAACAGCATGATGCTGACGCCCCGATGAGGGGCGGTACTACACAAGATAAAAAAGGATACAAGCGTGACGAAAAAAACAGTCGTGGCCGCAGGGGTCATCGTTGCTCTAGGCGTAGTTTGGACAGGAGCTTCCTGGTTTACTGGCAAACAGGTCGAAAAGCATATTGGTGAATTCACAGATAACATCAACAGCCAGTTAAAAACCAACTATCCTAACGCCGGACTGAAGGTCAGCTATCGAGATTATCAGCGTGGTCTGTTCAGCAGTCACCTGACGTATGTGCTTCAGTCCGACGGCACCGCCAGCGACCATCAGGTGCTGGACAAGAATCAGGAAGTCGTCTTTAAAGAAACGCTGTATCACGGACCGTTCCCGCTGTCTCAGCTCAAACATCTGAATCTGATCCCGTCGATGGCGTCCGTGCACAGCGAACTGGTGAAAACCGACGCCGTCGCACCGCTGTTCGAACTGACGAAAGACGTGCCGTTTATCAATGCGGAAACACGCGTCACCTACAGTGGCGATACTCACTCCGATATTCGCCTGGCGGCGATTGATTTCCAAAACCCGGAACAGAAACTGAATTTCAGCGGCTCAGACCTGAAGCTGTTCGTCGCACGCGACCTGAGCCAGGCCCACATTTCGGGTAACATCGCCAATCTGGCGACCGAGAAGAAAAACCAGCTGGGTCAGAATGAAGTGCTGACGTTACAGGATCTGGCGCTGGACTCCACCTCTCGTAAAAGCAAGTTCGACATCAATGTCGGTGATGCCAACATCACCCTGAAAAAACTGACGCTGAACGTCGAAAATGAAAATGGGCTAACCATCAATGATGTGAACGTCTCCAGCGAGAACAACGCGGACGACGTCAATTTGTCCGGCAAATTGGGTATTGACGTTGCCTCTGTAGTCTTGCGTGACCAGAACCTGGGTGCGGTGAATCTGAAGGCCAGCTTCGCCGGTGTCGATGGCCACGGATTGAAGCAATTCTCCGACGCCTACCGCGCCAAATTCCAGGCGCTGATGTCCAGTCCGGAACCGATCACCACCGACGAGTACCAACAGCAGATGGCGATGGTCGTGCTGCATAACCTGCCTCAGCTGTTGAAAGGCAATCCGCAGATCCACATCGCGCCGATAACCTGGAAAAACGCCAAAGGACAGAGCGACTTCAATCTGGCCCTGGACTTGACCGATCCGTTGCAGAAAGATCACAACGCCATCACCGGCGTATCCGATGAAGAGGCGCTGATCCGTCAGTCCATCAAAAATGTAGACCTGAAACTCAACCTGCCGCTGAACATGTTGACGGAGCTGTTCGTCCAGACCGGTCCGAAAGTCGAAAATGACAACGACAACGACAAAAAGCAGATTGAAGCCATGGCCCGCCAGCAGGCGCAGCTGATTGCCGGTGTCGGCCAGATGAGCCAACTGACGGTCACCAAAGACAATGCGATCACCAGTTCGCTGCAGTATGCCGACGGCACGGTGACCTTCAACGGTCGCAAATTAACGCTGGCGGAATTTATCGCTCCCTACATTTCCGTTCCTGCACAGGACGCGCCACAAGCCGTCCCTGCGCCTGCGCCTCAGGCTCAGTAATCGATGCACTTTGCAGGCACCTTTCGGGTGCCTGCCCTTTAGCAACGCGCCTCCTGCTTCCTGCTGATTAACGCCCCAACACCCCTCTTTATGGTTTCCCGCGCTTCCGATTCAGTAACCGTTGGACATGAAGTTTTCTGTGAATGAATGGCAATTTGACCGGATTTATTCTTATACTAACGGCTATTTACTGACTTACTGATTTCGTTAATAAAGAGTAAAACATGATTGATCCGCACATCCCCCTAACAGATATCCACCGCCACCTGGATGGTAATATCCGCCCTCAGACCATTCTTGAGTTGGGGCGCCAGTTCAATATCGCTCTGCCGGGGCAGGATCTGGAGTCGCTGCGTCCTCATGTGCAGATCGTCGATAACGAACCAGACCTGCTCAGCTTCCTGAAGAAGCTGGATTGGGGTGTCAACGTTTTGGGTTCTTTGGACGCATGTCGGCGCGTCGCCTACGAAAACGTCGAGGATGCGATTCGCGCCGGACTGGACTACGCCGAGCTGCGTTTCTCCCCCTACTACATGGCTCAGGCTTATCAGCTTCCGCTGGAAGGCGTGGTGGAAGCGGTCATCGACGGCATTCACGCCGGTTGCCGCGACAATGATGACAAGGTCATGATCCGCCTCATGGGGATTATGAGCCGGACGTTCGGGACTCAGGCCTGCCAGCAGGAACTGAGTTCTCTCCTCGCGCACAAAGACAGTATCACCGCGTTGGATTTGGCAGGCGATGAACTGGGGTATCCCGGCGAACTGTTTACCGACCACTTCCGCCAGGCGCGTGATGCCGGCTGGCATATCAGCGTACACGCTGGTGAAGCCGCAGGTGCGGAAAGCATCTGGCAGGCGATCAATCAACTGGGCGCGGAGCGCATCGGCCACGGCGTTGCGGCCATTGTCGATCGTAAGCTGATGGAGTACATGGCTGAACACCAGATTGGCGTGGAGTCCTGCCTGACGTCCAATATTCAGACCAGCACCGTCCACTCTCTGCTCGCCCACCCGCTGGTACATTTCCTGCGCCACGGTATGCTGGCGACGATCAACACCGACGACCCGGCCGTACAGGGGATCGAAATCGAGCACGAGTACACTGTCGCCGCGCCGCAGGCGGGATTGACGCAGGAAGATATTCATCAGGCTCAGGAAAACGGCCTGACCGTCGCCTTCATCGGCGAAGAGGAAAAAGCGCTGTTACGTCAGAAAGCGAAAAATCGCGCGGCGTAATGTTATCTCCCCGCCGCTCATTACAGGCCGGATAGGTCGTGATGGGGGGCGGAGGCGATCTTTCAGCTGTGCCCTATCCTCTGTTTCCTGTCCCCACGCTCCCGTTTTCACCACGCGTTATCCCCTTCTTACAGCGCAGACTAAAACCTGCAAAAAATAGTGCTGTTGGCAGATGAACTGAAAGAATTGCTTCGCGCTGGCGACCATCGATAGAGAAAGATAATGGCTATTTTTTTCTATTTTGATGAACGTATAGCGACGAGACAAATGACATTGAACCCGATGTTTCACGCTTTCCGCGGGAGCCCTTAAATCTTTTAGGCAGTAACTGACGTCCTCCCATCACGTGATCTCAGGCTTTATTCACGGTGCTGGAGCACGATACCGCGCAGTGCGAAAACAGCCTATCGCAAACGCTCTGAATGAAATAACGCCATGAGTTCTCACTCATGGCGTCGTCTCTTCATGATGAGAGCGCGTGATTACTCTTCGGAGCTATCAGCCTCTAACGGGCGTTTGGCATAACGCTGAGCCAGAGTGGCGCACACCATCAGCTGTATCTGGTGGAAGATCATCAGAGGAAGCACCATGGCCCCCACCGCCGCCGCGGGAAACAGGACATTCGCCATCGGAATGCCGTTAGCGAGACTTTTCTTAGAACCGCAGAACACGATAGTGACCTCGTCTGCCTTCGAGAAGCCCAGCTTGCGCGCAGCCATAGTGGTGCACATCAGCACAATCCCCAACAGGACGAACGAACACACCACGATAGATAGCAGAGACCAGCCGTTGATCTGGTGCCAAATACCCTGAACGACCGCCTCGCTGAATGCGACGTAAACCACCAGCAGAATCGATGACCGGTCAGTAATATTAACCAGCTTACGGTGGCGCTGCACCCAGTTTGCGATGAGTGGTCGCGACAAATGACCCAGAACGAATGGCACCATTAGTTGGAGAACGATCGACCCAATCGCATGCAGCGTATCCGTCTGTCCGCCTTGCGTGTGCATCAGCAGTCCAACCAGAATCGGCGACAGAAAGACCCCCAAAATACTGGATGCCGATGCGCTACAAATCGCCGCGGCCACATTCCCTCGCGCCATTGACGTGAAAGCGATGGCGGACTGAACCGTTGCAGGTAAGGCGCAAAGATAGAGAAATCCAAGATAGACGGTCGGCGTGAGTATCTCTGGAACCAAAACGGACATGGCCAACCCTAGCAAAGGGAACAGCACAAACGTGCTGGCGAAGACCACCAAATGCAGACGCCAGTGGCTGATGCCAGCCGCGATAGCTTCTCGAGACAATTTTGCGCCATGCATGAAGAACAGCAGTGCGATGGCCGCGGTCGTCAGGTATTCAAAGAACACCTTCACTTCACCTTCACAGGGAAAAAACGAAGCGGTAATGACCACCAGAACCAGAACTAACAGAAATTTATCAATTTTTAACCGTTGCAACCATCCCATAACGAAACGACACCCTCTCTATAAACAATACAGGCGATCATGAGATCGCCTGTGAGATAGAGAGTTAATATGTGGAATAAATACCCACAACGCTAGCTATTTTTTAACGTCACCGCGGATTTTTTCTGATTAGAAATGAGTCCGAGTTCAATCAACTCCATCACTTTAATCGCCTGAGTGACCGGAACCGGATTCTCACCCTGACCATTCAACGCATCACGCACGGCGGCATAGTAGGCCGTGTAATTACCGGGGATCGTCGTCACCGCTTCCTCCACGGTCGCGCCTTCCCGATTCATCGTCAGCACGCCATCGCGTTCATCGTGCCCCCACAGAGTATCGTCATCCGGCAAGTGTCCCGCCTTGAGTTTCGTCTCCTGAGGGTCGATGCCATATTTCACGTAACTGCCGTGGCAGCCGTGAACGATATAACGCGCGGTCTCAGCAACGGCCAGCAACGTCCCGTGCAACACAACGCGGCGCTGCGGATAAATCAACGTGGCATGGAAGTAGTCGGCGGATTTCCCTCCCGGACGCAGCTGCGCAAGGTCCGCATGGATGGCGACCGGCGCGCCGAACAGCTGTAACGCCTGATCGATAAGGTGAGGCCCCAGGTCATACCAAATACCGCTGCCCTCACTGCCGTCTTCACGCCAACGTTCACGAATTTCGGGACGATAGCGATCCATATGGGATTCCATATACACCACGTCGCCCAGTACGCCGGTTTGCACCAAATGTTTGAGGGTCAGGAAATCGCTGTCCCAACGGCGGTTGTGAAAGACGGAAAGCACTTTGCCCATATGGACGGCAACCTGATGCAGCTCGAAAGCCTGAGACAACGTGACCGTGAACGGTTTATCCACTACGACATGCTTTCCAGCTTCCAGCGCGCGTTTAGCCAGCGGGAAATGCGTATCGTTAGGCGTGGGGATCACGATGAGATCGATTTCGGGGTCGTCAAACAACACTTCAGGTTTCTCGGCTACCCGCACAGACGGCCAATCTGCATGCACGTTTTCTGGATGTCGACTCGACACCGCCACCAGCGTCATTCCAGGCGTCGCAGCAATCAGCGGCGCGTGAAACGTCTTGCTCGCATAGCCATACCCCAACAATCCGACACGAATGGTATCTGCCATAAATCATTCCCCTAGCCTGTGCGACAGGCTTTCCCGTTGTGATGGAGCGCCCAGTATATCACCGCGAGCTTTCCAGATTTATCGGATAACGTCATCAAAATGCCGTGCTCACCCTGACGCTTCTCCGACCACAATCGGCGGAAAGCCTGTATCTAAAAATTACGTAGCTTCATCGACGACGGGCTATGCAGACCTATGACGAATCAATGTGAGTGTGATCACAAATCCATCCGCAAAAAGAAACCGGTTTCAGAAACCGGTTGCAACTAATAATTTAACCCGCCTACACTCACTTATCGTTGGTTACTGCCACCCAAGAGCGAGGTTTTATGTCTAGATTTCCGAAAGATTTCCTGTGGGGCGCTGCGACCGCAGCCTATCAGGTTGAAGGCGCGCACGACGCCGAGGGCAAAGGCCCGTCGATTTGGGATACGTTTTCTCACCTGCCGGGCACCACCTATAAAGGCACCAACGGCGACGTCGCGTCGATCACTACCACCGTTTCCGTGAAGATGTTGCGTTGATGGCGGAGCTGGGCTTAAAAAGCTACCGTTTCTCTATCTCCTGGCCACGCCTGCTCCCCGAAGGTCGCGGCGAGATTAATGAAGCCGGCGTCCAGTTTTACAGTGCGTTGATCGACTCGCTGCTGGAGCACAACATCGAGCCTATGATCACCTTGTACCACTGGGATCTGCCGCAGGCGCTGCAAGATCAGGGCGGCTGGGAATCCCGTCAGACCATTGATGCTTTTGAAGAGTACGCCCGCCTTTGCTACCAGCGCTATGGCGACCGCGTCAAGCTATGGTCAACCTTTAACGAAACCCTCTGCTTTATCGGCTTTGGCTACATCACGGGCGCGCATCCCCCGGGTATTCGCAATCCCACCCGCGCCCTGCAAGCATGTCACCATGTTTTCATCGCGCATGCGCGCGCCGTGGCCGCTTTCCGTCAGTCCAGCATTGTCGGTAAGATCGGCTTCGTCAACGTGCTGCAAACGAATACCCCGCTCGATGACACACCGGAAAACGTAGCGGCCTGCCAGTTGGCGGACGGGATTTTTACCCACTGGTTATACGATCCAGTGTTGCGAGGAGAGTATCCGATAGAGTTGCTGCATCTGGCCCAATCGAGCCTCGGCGCGCCGGTATTTGAACCCGGCGATGAAGCGCTGCTGCACGACAATGTCTGCGACTTTATTGGCCTGAACTATTACAAACGGGAAACAGTGGCGGCGAATCACGGCGAGTCACGTCTGCAAATCAATACAACGGGCGAGAAAGGCAGCGCGCACCAGACCGGAAACGAGTTTGGTTTTAAAAATCTGTTCAAATTCGTGCGTAATCCGAACGGGGTGTATACCGACTGGGACTGGGAGATCTACCCGCAGGGCCTGACGGAAGGCATTCTGCAGATTAAAGAGCGCTACGGTGATATTCCGATTTACATCACTGAGAACGGTTTGGGCGCTAAAGACCCCATCATTAACGGTGAAGTGGTGGATGACGATCGCATCGACTACCTGCGTCAACATATTGACGCCGTCGCAGACGCTATCGTCCAAGGCGCCGATGTACGTGGTTATTACCCTTGGTCATTTATCGATTTACTGAGCTGGCTGAACGGCTTCCAAAAACAGTATGGCTTTGTGTATGTCGACCACCAGCGTCAGTTAGCACGCCAGCGTAAAAAGAGCTTCTTCTGGTATCAACAGCTGATCCGTAACAACGGAGAGTAAATAGCGCTCAAACCTAAATGCCCCGTGAAGTCGCGGGGCGTTTCACTTTCGCTCTTTGTATTGGGCTGGGTTAAGAAACAAAGTGCATCGCACGGTATGTTCGCCGTTAACCCTGCCCCGCATCCGGCAGGGGGATTCACCGAAATCGGGCGTATCAAATCAAAAGTCGTGTTCTGGCAGACCAAAAATAACCGCCGTTCGAATACAGCGCCAGTCTTTGTCATGGTGCCGCTTGCCGCACCCTTTTCATCAATCTCCCCCTCCGTTAAGCCCGTCGTGTCTGCTGTTTCACGGAAACGGCGCTTTTCACTCGCCGATAGGTGACCACAACTTAATCGTTCAGTCTCCGGCAGGTCAGGATGGTAGGCGTTCAGGTTGTCGAAGCAAGGACAATGCCGGATAATACGTCGGTTTTATTTTGTAAGTACTGTAATGAGCGAATACCCGCGGCTACCGGTTGGCGCCTTTTTGGCGAACGTGTCGGCTCTTACGGGCTTTACCCGACTGGTGAAATGGTGATGATGAATTTTTGGATGACGATAGCCGTACTCGTCGCGCTGACGCTGACGGCCAGTCTGATGCTCGGCTACGCCTCACGCCGACGTTCTCTGCGACAGACTCCCCCCTCCGTTGAACAGCTGGAAGATCTGCTCCCGCAAACACAGTGCCGCCAATGCGGTTATGCTGGCTGCCGCCCTTATGCAGAAGCCATGATCCAAAACGGCGAACAGATTAATAAATGCGTACCGGGAGGCGAGCCACTGATGCACAAACTGGCTCAGCAGATGAACGTTGAGCCACAGCCTTTACCGGATGACGCGATGCCGGGCAAACCGGAAAGACAGGTCGCGCGGATTGATGAGAGCCGCTGCATCGGCTGCACCAAATGTATTCAAGCCTGTCCGGTTGACGCCATCGTCGGCGCCGCACGCGCTATGCACACCGTCGTCAGCGATCTATGTACCGGCTGCAATTTATGTGTTTCACCCTGCCCAACCGACTGCATTACGCTGGACCCGATTCCCCCCGGCCCCGACAGCTGGAACTGGGATCTGAACGCGATCCCAGTACGCGTTTTACAGGGGGGACATCATGTTTAATGTGCTGACTGCCTTCGGGAAAAATCGGATTTGGCCCATGAAGGGCGGCGTTCGCCCGCCGCAAATGAAATCGTCGTCGAATCAAATCCCCTTACGTCGTCTGCCGCTGCCTGACCGCCTGATCGTGCCGCTCACCTCCCATCTGGGATCGGACAGCGATCTGTGCGTGCAGGTTGGCGAACAGGTTTTGCGAGGCCAGCCGCTGACACGCAGTCTCGGCCCAACGGTGCCGGTCCATGCTCCCACCTCCGGGACAATACAGGCGGTTCGCTACCACGCCGCCACACATCCTTCCGGGCTTCCCGAACTGAGCCTGATCCTGAAACCGGATGGCGACGATCGCTGGGCGGAGCGTCGTCCTTTACCAGACTATCGGCAGCTCACGCCGCAAACACTGCGCGATCATCTGCATCAGGCGGGGATCGCAGGGCTCGGCAGCATCGGATTTGCCACGGCGTCACCCTGGCCGGATGCGCCGGGTAACATCGATACGCTCATCATCAACGCCGCAGAATCGGAACCTTACCTCACCGCCGATGACCGCTTGATGCAAGAGTGTGCGGCGGAGCTGGCCGTGGGTATCGACATCTTGGATCATCTCTACGCGCCTCAGCGAATTTTGGTGGGTATCGAAGACAATAAGCCACAGGCGATTGCCGCACTGAAACAGGCGCTGCACGCCTCGCCGCACATACATATCCGGGTGATCCCGACCCGTTATCCGTCCAGCGAGGTCGCCATGCTGACACGGATACTCACCGGGAAAACCATTCCCCAGGGTCAACCCATCACCCGCCTCGGCGTTGCTGTGCAGAATATCAGTACCCTCTATGCGGTGAAACGCGCGGTGATTGACGGCGAACCGTTGACAGAACGTGTGGTGACGGTCGCGGGTCAGGCCCTTCAACAGCCCGGCAACGTATGGGCTCTGCTTGGTACGCCGGTACGCTACCTTCTGCGTCAGGCAGGCTACCGCGTCACCAGCGGACAGCCGATGGTCATCGTGGGCGGTCCCATGACAGGGTTCACGCTGCCGGAGCTGGATGTCCCGATCATCCCAGCCAGCAGTGCGATATTGGCACCCTCACGGGATGAAATTCAGCCTGAGGCGGAGGAGCAGGCCTGCATCCGCTGCGGCGAATGCGCCGATGCCTGCCCGACGAGCCTTCTGCCGCAACAGCTGTTTAAATTCATTCGTGACGACAACCATGAACAGGCGAGCCAGCACGCGTTGTCCGCCTGTATCGAATGCGGCGCCTGCGCTTACGTCTGCCCCAGCCAGATTCCACTGGTGCAATACTTTCGCCAGTCAAAAGCCGAAATTCGGTCGTGGGAACAGCAAGCCCAACGTGCCGCCGACGCCAAAGCGCGTTTTGTGGCGAAAAAAGCCCGGTTGGAACGTGAGAAATTAGCGCGGGAACAACGCCATCAGCACGCGACAACGAGCGTCGTGTCTGCACCTAAAACGACCGCTGTACCTGCCGCGAATGCTACGCCTGCGATAGACACAACCTCTGTCACCTCCGGCAAACCCGGCGCTGCCGTCACGGCGGCCATTGAACGGGCTAAGGCGCTTCAGGCGGAAGCCATGATGACGCAACAACCCGCAGCAGTTGCTGCCCCTCCGTCCGCAGTACCTGACGATGCCACGCAGCCTCGTCAGTCAGAACACGATCCGCGTAAAGCCGCCGTAGCCGCCGCTATCGCTCGCGTCAAAGCGCGTAAAGCAGCGCAGCAGCAGACGTTTTTACCTGACGCCTCTCCGATCGACGTCGCGAATGCCGATACGCCAGCGACGCATAATGCCGAGTCAGAACATGACCCGCGCAAAGCCGCCGTGGCCGCCGCTATCGCCCGCGTCAAAGCGCGTAAAGCGGCGCAGGCGTTACAGGGATCTCAGACAGAACCACAGCCTCACGAGGAATAAATGGCTTTTAGAATTGCGAGCGCGCCGTTGGTGCATCAACGGCAGACGACGTCCGGCATCATGCGATGGGTGATCCTGGCCTGCGTTCCGGGTATTGCCCTACAGAGTTATTTTTTTGGCTACGGCAATCTCCTGCAGATACTCCTGGCGATGATAACTGCGCGTGTGGTTGAAACCGTGACATTGTCACTTAAAAGACATCCCATCGCGGCAACGTCCAAAGACAATTCGGGACTTTTAACCGCGGTACTGATCGGCATCATCCTACCACCGCTGGCACCCTGGTGGTGGGCCGTCCTTGCCACGGCGGTAGCGTCAGCGTCAAACAGCTCTCCGGCGGTTTGGGGCATAATCGCTTTAACCCCGCCATGGCGGGCTATGCCCTACTGATGCTGGCATTTCCTAACTCGCTCATTCACGGTCATGCGCCGAATGAACCGCAAGATATCCTCAGCGCGCTCCAGACCCTCTATACTCATCATCACGCGTTGATCCCGTCAGTATTCACCCTGCCGCATCCTGTCGGGTACAATCCCCAGGCCGACGCACTCTCGGCGAGAGAAACCCTCGCCGCCCAGTTCGGCCCCACCGCCTTCAACTTTTTCTCCGCACCCATGCAGGGCGTATGGATTAATCTGGCCTTCATGGCTGGCGGCCTGTTATTGCTAGCACGGGGTATTATTCGCTGGCAGATTCCCGTCAGTTTTTTGCTGGCGCTATCGCTTTGCGCCCTGGTTGGCCGACAGCTTCAGCCGGACGTCTGCGCCCAGCTGTCGCTGCATCTTTTCTCTGAATTTACGCTGCTGGCCGCTTTTTTCATCGTCACCGACCCCGTGACTTCGGCGACGACCAGGAAGGGACGCATCCTGTTTGGCGCGCTGACCGGCGTGTTGGTGTGGGCTATCCGAACCTATGGGGGATATCCGGAAGGGATAGCCCTTGCTGTACTAGTGGCGAATCTGGCCGTTCCACTGATAGATCGCCTAACGCAACCACGAATATCGGCGCATTTCCGTTGAACGTGATAATGCTGGGGCTAAACGACAAGCTTGCCGTCAGGCATATCGTCGTGGAGACGGCGTTCTCTCGGCGGTTCAATAAGGTTTTCCTGGGCAATCCCCAGTACACATGCCATTTCGGTCTCTAAATAAGGCTCGACTGCATCATCATGAATAAAGAAAAACGACTGGCCATACTGACGCGATTACGGGACAACAATCCGGAACCAAGAACGGAGCTTCACTACACCTCCCCCTTTGAGCTGTTGATCGCCGTGCTGCTCTCAGCGCAGGCGACCGATGTCAGCGTCAATAAAGCGACCGCCAAGCTGTATCCGGTCGCCAATACGCCGGAAGCCATGCTGGCGCTGGGTGTGGATGGCGTGAAAAGTTATATCAAGACGATTGGATTGTTTAACAGCAAGGCGGAGAACGTGATCAAAACCTGCCGGATGCTGATTGAACATCATCAGGGACAGGTGCCTGAAGATCGGGCCGCGTTGGAAGCGCTCCCCGGCGTCGGCAGAAAGACGGCGAATGTCGTGCTGAATACGGCATTTGGCTGGCCGACTATCGCCGTCGACACGCATATTTTCCGCGTCAGCAACCGTACCGGTTTTGCGCCCGGAAAAACGGTGGAGCAAGTAGAGGAGAAACTGCTGAAAGTGGTGCCAGCGGAATTTAAAGTAGACTGCCACCACTGGCTGATCCTGCACGGACGTTATACCTGTATCGCCCGCAAGCCGCGCTGTGGTTCGTGCTTAATCGAAGATCTCTGCGAGTTTAAAGACAAGGTCGACGTCTAAGGGATTATCGTGACGGCCAAAGCTTAAAATGCTTTGGCCGTCACGAATAACGCGCGATTATTTGACGGGCAGCACCACGTCTTTAAACATCGCTTCGATCTCTTCATTCGACCGCAGCGCGATAGCGGTATCCACGACATCACGCGTCAAATGAGGGGCAAAGCGCTGAATGAAGTCGTACATGTAGCTGCGCAGGAATGTACTGCGTCGAAAGCCGATTTTCGTGGTGCTGTAGCTGAAGATGTCGTCGGCATTGAGCTTGACCAGATCAGGATCCGCCTGCGGATCGATCGCCATATTCGCGATAACCCCCACCCCTAAACCCAACCGGACATAGGTTTGATGACGTCGGCATCGGTGGCGGTGAATACGATCCTCGGCGACAGACCTGCGCGGTTAAACGCCGTATCCAACTCGGAACGTCCCGTAAATCCGAAGGTGTACGTCACAATCGGATAGGCCGCCAGCTCTTCAATGGTGATATTGGTCTTCGACGCCAGCGGATGATCGGGCTTGACCACCACGGCGCGGTTCCAGTGATAGCAAGGCAACATGATCAGATCTTCATACAAATGCAGCGCTTCAGTGGCGATGGCGAAGTCAGCCGAACCCTTCGCCACCGCTTCCGCGATTTGCGTGGGCGAGCTTGATGCATATGTAAAGACACGCGCGGATAGCGATCGATGAAGCCTTTGATCACCTCTGGCAACGCGTAACGGGCCTGCGTATGCGTTGTGGCGATATACAGCGATCCCTTATCCGGATAGGTATGCTCACCGGCGACCGCTTTGATGGCTTCGACCTTGGACAGCACCTCGCGGGCAATACGAATAATCTCCTGCCCGGCAGGTGTCACCTGTGTTAAATGCTTACCGCTGCGTGCAAAAATCTGAATCCCAAGCTCATCTTCCAGCATCCGGACCTGTTTACTGATACCCGGCTGGGAGGTGTAAAGGCCTTCCGCTGTAGAGGAGACGTTCAGGTTGTGATTAACAACTTCAACAATATAACGAAGCTGTTGCAATTTCATAATTTATCCCATTCTAAATTGAATAGTGCGCACGACATCTTATGTTTGGACGCTTATTGCAATGACAGACTAGTACATCAACTACAACGGCATAAATCCCTGCCATATAAATGCAATTTAATCATAAGCACATTTTTTATATAACTTATTTTTTACTTTGTTCGGAAAAAGTCGACTTAATCAACGCAATTTTACCTTATGCCATGTTTCCCGGCTTCACGTAGATTACGCACCGCCCTCTCAAATCCCAAAAAAACCGACGTTTTCTTGACCTCGCACAGTTTTTGGCGTGCTTGAAAAGAGGTCCGGACCGTGTTTTACCTCCGGTTTGGTGAGGAAAAGCCGTCTGGGAAAGAAGAAACGACGTCAAGCGAGGAGACATTACCGTGAGGCTTTTGTAAAATGTTAACGCCACGTAAACAAATTAACGAATAACCGATGAAAAAATATAAACGATTCCGTCGAATCGCCCTCATTCTATTGCTGTTGCTGATCTATTTTAATCGCGACACTCTCAATCCATTTAAACCCGACTGTTCAGCAAAAAATCCGCAGGCTTCTCAGTTAGAGGCCTGTAAAAAACCAATCAAGGAAGTCGCGCCGGGGTTTGAAATATAGCGCTCATCGTGGTCAGGGCGAGATACGCTGAATAGAGATAGGCGATCCTTAGCCGCGGCTCCTCAGGAACAAATACCTGTTTTCAGCCTAAATCGCGCGGGATATCGATGGCGCGTCAAAGAATTAGACGCTGGGCGAATGCCGAATGAAACACCCCGGCAGCGCCGGGGTGAAGAACTGCCTTGCCTGAGGAACTCTCTCGCCGCGACATGCCATTGCCCTCAATTCCCGTATCGCCGAGCATTTATCTTTGTCTCGATCACTACACAGCGACGTGATATTGGAACAACCACATGTCCGGTGCTGACGCGTACCCGAGAGCGGTTAGGCGGCCAGCTTCGCCAGTGAGAGATTCGTGATCTTCTCTCCGGCGACCGCCGCATCGATACCCAACAGAGAACCGCCCGCGCCGCGCAGGTTCAGATTGCTGTTGCCGCTATCACCTCCCAGCGCGCTTTTCACCATGCCAACGGCCTGTTTAAATTTATCCATACTTTCACTGGTCATCCCGTCGTCGTCCGGCTTGCTCAACGCCTGCGCCCAGCTTTTGTCGTCTTGTACCGGCGACGACGCGTTATCTTTCTGGTACTCCGGCTTGCCAAAAATTTCAGGATATTGATCCATCAATTGCCCGATGACCTTGGCCGTGCCGCGATCCTCTTTGTTAACAAAGTTGCGATCTACGCCATCCCGATGGGTATCGATATTATTCAGCGCCTGCAAACCTGCGCTTTTACCCACGCCGGAACCGACGGCGTTGCCGAGCTGGTTGAAATCCGAGGTACTGCTCAGCCCCTGAAGACCATTCCCCCCCAGAGAGAGCGATGACGACGTATTTGCGCTGCCGCCTGAGTTATTCCCCAGCAACAACGTCAGCGCATCTTTAACGCCTTGGCTATAGGCGTCTCTGTTGCCTTCGGTTGCCTGACTGTCGCTCAGCAGCGATCCGCTATTGCTGCCGGACTGGCTCAGGGAGTTAACCGTATCGCTACCGAGCAGGTTCTCCAGCGCCTTGGAAAACAGCTTATCGATGGCATCAGAATCCTGAGTATCGACGGTTGACTGCGCGCCTTTCGTCCCTGTGCCGCTGTTCTGTGAACCGCTCTGCGTCGTGGCTGACTGCCCTTGGTTGGCAAACATCAGAGATGTCAGCAGGTCGGTCAGTTTATCAATAATGCTACTCAGCTGGTCGGCGCTGGCACTGCTACTGCCCTGCGTTCCCGTTCCGCCGGACAGAGACTGATAGCCTTCAACACCCGAGGCTTGAGATCCGAAATCCGCGCCGGGAGTGCTCTTGATTGAGATTTGAATCATGCTGTTTCCTTATCCATTTGATGAGTCGTGGCGATGTCCTGCTATGACGTACGCAACGTCGCGTCATAACGCCAGTACCTGCGGCGAACGCCTGTCCGGTACTGCTAAGTGAGTGACTTCAGCCGTGGAACAGTTCCTTGCCGTGATGATTTCATCGCGATCAATCCGCTCGTTCCATTTCTCTCCACTCCACGCCCGCCAGTTGAAACAGCGCACGCACCACCTGCGGATACTCCACCGCCGGTTGCCAAAGCTGCCATCCAATCGTCAGCACGTTGGTTTCCCGCAGGAAGATGTGCGCACCTTCGGTTTCGGCATCCCGGTCATAGCGACGCCCCAAAATCTGCCGTAACTGCCCGGGGTATTGCCTGCCCGGCTGGATCGAAAGCTCCAGCGCCCAGCCCCCACTCTCGCCATATTGAAAACGCAGTTCTATACCGGACTGCGGCTGCCAGCGAGTAGGCTGCTGGCGGTTCATCGCGGCGATAAACGCCGCACCGCTCTCAACGTCGGTTATCGTGCTGTCGGTCATGGCAGAGTGACCTGGGTAGAATCGGCCACGCCGGTTCGCAGGTCTGGCTGCCACCAAATCACCAACTGATGGTCATCGGGCTGCGGACGGCAGGACACGTCCGCACACCGCGCCGGCGGCGTTTTGGTCGCACAGGCACTCAGCAACAGCGCAAAGCACAACAAGAACAGCTTGTAATACATGCTTTTCTCCTTAAAGCATCAAGGTTGAATCAGAGAAGGACGCGTCGGCGCGGCTAGACGGGCAGGCAGCAGCGCCAGATAGACTTCCGTCGACTGTCCCGGCGCCAGCGTGGTTCTTGGCCAGGCGGCAACGGCCAGCGTGCGACGACCGCCGCAGATCGCCTCGTCAAAACGCAGTGGCTGACGTCCGCGATTTTTCACCACGCCCACCGTCAGCGCGACCACCTCATTGCTGTACCACTGGTGCCGTCCACTCTCGTAGACCAGCCCGCGCGCACTTTGGCAGACCTCATTGAGCCGACTACCGGCGCTATCGACATGGAATCCGGCGGGCGTCTGGCCGCTGGCCAGATCGCGCAGCGCGTTCTCCACCATGCCGTAGAGATCGGTTTTGCTGTTGCGTTTCGTGACGCGGCCCATCGCTTCCTGTAGCTGGCGGCGGTTATCCTGAGACACGTAGCGTGTCGGATCGTTTTGATCGCCGATGAGATGCGGCGTGAGGATAAACAGCCGCTCGCGTCGGGACACCTCATGTCGCCGGGAGGTGAACAGCTTGCCGATCCACGGGATGTCGCCCAACAGCGGGATGCGCCGGTCCCGGTCGCCGCTCTCCTCAACGTGAAAGCCGCCCAGCACCAGCGCGCGATTTTCGCCAATCAGCGCCTGTGTACTGACCGTTCCGCGCTTCACCCCCGCGGCATTGCCTTCCGCGTTGGTCTCCAACTGACCGTCCTCGATATCGATTACCAGTTGGATACTGCTCTGATCGCCTTTACCGATGACCCGCGGCGTCACCTGCAGGCTGGTGCCCGCCGTGACCGGTTGAATATCGGCCACCCGTTCGCCGGTCGCGGTAATGAATGCGGTACGGCTGAAGTCCACGACCGCGGGCTGATTTTCGAGCGTCAGCACTGATGGGTTCCCCACGATAGACGCCGTGCCTTCCCCCTCAAGCGCCTGAATGTCGGCAAAGAACCGTTTAAAATCGCTGACGAACAGCGTACTGGAGCCGGACATTAAGCTCGCGCCGCCGGTTACAGACCCCAGTTTTCCCTGCCAATTGGCTTCCAGCCGCGATAGCGCCGTGCGGTCGACGTCGAGAATCACCGCATCGATATTGACCAGATTTTGTGGCACATCGATGCTGTCGATGAGCTGCTGATACTCGGCGCGCCGTTTCTCGTCATCCCTGACCAGCAACGCGTTATTACGCACGTCGGCAGACACCTTGCCTTCCAGCGTCGATTTACCGTCACGACTGCGGGGAGGCGTGCGCGTGGCCCAGCGCGTCAGCATGTTGCGGGCCTCGCCCTCCAGCGCTTTGTTGGCATCACCGGCCTCCGATCCGCCGCCCGCGGCGGCATTGGTGCCGCTGGTGGCAGCCGTGGCGCCGACGGGCGGATAACGATGACCATCCATCAACTCGTTCAGGATGGTGGCGACGCCCGGGATCACCAGCGTCTGGTCACGATAGTGGATAGTGCGGTCAGACACAGCGGCGAAGCGTAGGGGAAAATTCATCACCTTGTGGCGCTCCTCCCGACTTTCGCGCTTACGGGCGAAGCTGCTGACCAGATTGACGTACTCCTGTGGCCCCGTGACCAGCACCACACCCTCCTCCGGCAGCTCCCCCCAGCCGAAGTGCGGATCGAGCAGGCCGATACCGGTCAGCGCCTGTTTGAGATCCGGCGCGGCCTCCGGCGAGATCTCCAGACTCACCGACGTCTGTTCATCCTGTGGGCTGACATACAGCGTGTTGCTGTACACAAACCACTGAAAATGATGTTCCAGCGCCAGCCGGTCGATAAAAGCCACCGGACTGTCCGCCCGAATTTTACCGTTGACCGCGTTATCCGGGATCTGACCGAGCCGCAGTTCAACGCCGTGACTGTCGGCAAAATCCTGTAAAACCTGCGGTAACGGCGTGTTGTCCGCCGAATAGGCGTAAGCGCCCTTGTTCCAGGCTGACGGCGTCGCGGCATGCGTTATCGGCATCATCCCAATCAACACCAGCGACCAGCAAAACAGGCGATAAAAGGTGAATAACAATGAGTAGATCAGGTTACGCATGCCAATCTCCTTGCGACCAGGCCAGCGTGTGGAGGTTAGTGACCGGGAGGGCGCTACTGCGTCGTGACGGCAGCAACAGGCCCTGCCATGCATCCCGCTGATTCACCAGCATTTCCAGCGTGCGGCAGAGCGCCTGCGCTTCATCCGGCGCGTGCCGCATCAGCAGCCAAAGCTGTTTATCCTCTTTGGCGTAGGCCAGCGCGGCCGCCTGCAAACCAAAGCGCAGCACCGAGGCGGATGAGCACACCAGCGCCTGCTGCAGTAAGGCATCATTCACCTCGATCGCCGTCGTCAACCGCGCAGAACAACCGATGCCGCGCGGGTAGCGGGTCAGCACTACCGGGCCGCCGTCAATAGCCAGCGTTAACGGGCCGCCCAAGCGGTTTAACCAGTGTTCGAGGAGGTAAATGAGCTCAGTTGAAGTCATTGATGATGGCCTTGGCCAGACCGTGCTTAACGCTCAGCAGCTGTCCGGTCGCCCAGTTGGCGTTTGCGTAGTCCATACTGGCTTCGAAAAAGGCATGGCTGTCCGCCATGTTGGCCCCTCCTTCCGCGACATCCAACGCCATCGCATCCAACTGAGACTGC
>NZ_LUTN01000019.1 GCF_002111595.1 Lonsdalea britannica | reverse complement strand
CTAAATACAAAAACATTTTCAACCGTTCAGAATTCACTCAAAAACAGGATGGAGTGGCAATTTCTCCAGCGAATCGAAGCCAAAACGAGCTAATACCGGCTGTAGCATGGCAACCTGCGGCGTAATGTTAAGGCAGAAGGCGATATTTTTCTGAATAGATAGCGCTGGCTTTTCTATATGTTCAATCAGCCATAACGCTCTTCGCGCAATCGCCGCTCCGGAATCCACCAAACGAGTCCCATCCGGCAGAACCTGCTGTAACTCTTCCGTCAGTAGAGGAAAGTGGGTACATCCCAGCACTACGGTATCTGGCGGTTCTGGTAGTTTGAGCCAGGGTTTTAATATATGCACCAGTGCATCTGTCGGAACACGTTCTCCCCTCAGCTTAGCTTCCCCCAGCTCTACCAGTTCCGACGATCCCAGCAGCAGAATCTTGCAGTCATTAGCAAAGCGCGCAATCAGTTCATGGGTATAAGTACGTTGCACTGTGCCACGAGTCGCCAGCAGCCCAACCACGCCGTTGCGTGTGAGTTTTGCTGCCGGCTTGACGGCAGGCACGACACCCACAACAGGAAAAGAGAAACGAGCACGTAAGGCGGGAAGGGAAATCGTACTCGCCGTGTTACAGGCGACGATAACCATGGAAAGCGGATACCGTTGCTGAACCGCTTCAACGATGGCAACTACCCGCTGAATGACAAACTGCTCCGGTTTCTCGCCATAAGGAAACGCTTCATTATCGAATGCGTAGATATAGTGCAATTCCGGAAGCAACTTGCGAACTTCACCATAAACCGACAAACCACCCACGCCGGAATCCAGAATCAGTACGGTGGGACGCCCGGAAACAGAAGGAATAGCTTCCGGCGAGACCGGGTTCTCGCTCTGCCAATCGGTAGCCATACACCCCTCTTCATCTCAATAAATAGACCGCGATTTTACCATGAAGCGAGTTGTTCGAGAGGAAGTAATCTATCACCAGCACACGTTACGACCAGTAAACTGATTCCCTATGACAAGGTTGGCTATCCCTTCCCAATCCCCTACAATCGCCGCCAGTAAAGTCACCTAGCCGCCTTTAAACGAGAACACTATGACGCCAGAAATCCTGCCCATCGAAAACTACGACGCTCAGCTAGAAGAAAAGCGCACACGTCTAGAGGCGATGATGGCACCATTTTCCGCTCCGAAACCCGCCGTATTCCGTTCTCCGGTTAGCCACTATCGGATGCGGGCCGAGTTCCGCGTCTGGCACGAAGGCGACGACCTTTTCCACATCATGTTCGATCAGCACACTAAACAGCGCATTCGGGTCGACAAGTTCCCCGCCGCCAGCGAGCTGATTAACGCACTCATGCCGCTATTACTGGCGGCCATTCGTCCGCAACCTGTATTACGCCGCAAGCTGTTCCAGATTGATTATCTTTCCACGGTGAGTGGAGAAATCGTAGTCTCGTTGCTGTACCACCGTCCATTAGATGAGGAATGGCAGCAACAGGCTCGCGAATTGCGCGACCAACTGCGAGCTCAAGGTTTTAATCTGCAATTAATAGGACGAGCGACCAAGACTAAAATCTGTCTCGATCGGGATTACGTTGATGAAGTGCTGCCGGTTGCCGGCAAAGACATCATTTATCGCCAGGTGGAGAACAGCTTTACCCAACCCAATGCCGCCATGAATGTGCAAATGCTGGAATGGGCGCTGAACGTGACAGCCGGTTCAAAAGGAGACCTGCTGGAGCTCTACTGCGGCAATGGCAACTTCTCATTAGCGCTGGCGCGTAATTTCGAAAACGTATTGGCGACCGAGATAGCTAAGCCGTCTGTGGCTGCCGCGCAATACAACATTGCCGCGAACCAGATTGATAATGTGCAAATTATTCGCATGGCCGCGGAGGAGTTCACCCAAGCCATGCGTGGCGTCCGCCAGTTCAATCGGCTTAAGGGCATCGATCTTAGCAGCTATCAATGCGAAACCATCTTTGTCGACCCGCCGCGCAGCGGTTTGGATGAAGATACCGTTCGTTTGGTTCAAGAATACCCACGGATTATGTACATATCCTGCAACCCGGAAACCTTGTGCGCGAATTTGGAAACCCTGAGTCAGACACACAAAGTCAGCCAACTGGCGCTATTTGATCAGTTCCCCTACACCCATCACATGGAATGCGGCGTTTTACTGGAAAAGTTCGCCTAACGCCTTCGCAGCCGGATTTCCCGGCTGCCAGCTTGATCGATTAAGAGGCATGGTCTTTGGCCTATGGGCGGTCACGCCGCTTGATGATCAGCCACAAAGCCAGCAAAACGCAGAGAATAGACGGCACGAAGTTGGAGCCGATTTGGGGATACTCAGCCCGAATCATCGCACTGAAGAGCAATAGGCCGAATAAAAAGCAGCCTGCAACCAACTTCGGCAGCCCAGGCGACATATTCAGGCGTCGATAGCGCTGATGTAGACACCAAACCGATAGCGCCAATGCGATGAGCGGAAAAATGGAAAACGGAACAACGGCGCTAAACAAAGCAGCGAACGAGCCATTGACGGACAAACCGGCAATCATCGACAGCAACAACGTCCCTTTCTCTGCATTTTTCAGTTTTGCCATGATGTTCCTCAACGAGTCTGAAAGACTACGGCGTAGTAAATCCTTTGCTCAGCTCTCTTCGATACCAGTAATACGCCCCTTTCGCAATCATCCGCAGTTGTAATACCAGGCGTTCTTCCAGCTGGCTTCGCTGTTCAGCGCCGATGTCTAACGCTTCCGCGCCCGCGCTGAAAACAATCGTCACCATCGCTTCCGACTGCGCCTCGGCGAAACTACGCGGGATATGATTTTCGACTTCAAGGTAATCCGCCAGTTCGGCAATGAAATGCTGAATTTCCCGGACAACGGCGGCACGAAATGCGGCGGAAGTACCGGAACGTTCACGCAGCAAAAGGCGAAAAGCGTTCGGGTTGTTGCCGATGAACTCCATAAAGGTGGATACAGACGTTCTGATGACGCTGCCGCCGCTCTTGACGATACGCTGGCGAGCCTGCCGCATCAGTTGGCGGAGCATCAGTCCGCTCTCATCGACCATCGTCAGACCGAGTTCATCAACATCACGAAAATGACGATAGAAGGAAGTGGGGGCGATACCCGCCTCGCGGGCTACCTCACGCAGGCTAAGGCTGGCAAAACTGCGTTCAGCGCTCAGTTGGCTAAATGCAGCTTCAATAAGGGAACGACGCGTCCGTTCTTTTTGTTGTGCTCTAACACCCGTAGTCTTGCTCAAAGTGATTTGCTCTCCTTACTTAGAGAGGCACTATAGCAAACTTTGCTCACTACAAAGTGCGTCAAAGTTTGTCCGTATAAAAAGTGACAATAGCGTGGTTTACTCGGGAAATCTTCGTGGATGGTCAAAAGGCCAATATCCGCAATTAAGCAACTGATGCCGGCCTGTACACCGACGATTTAGGGAAAGTCGCGATTGTTCTCGTCTCGACACACATCGAGATGAAGCCTGAGAAGGGGTTTACGCCCACAGGCTCAACCCTGTCCAAGGCACTATGCGAGGTTGTTCTCGGATGGCGCGATCAGCAATCCATTCGCATAAGTAATAATTTGCGCCCAGACCGCGGAGACGCTCAATCAGCAACCATCCTCTCGAACCATTTAAACAGCCTGCTTTGCCTGATTGTCCAGATACAACTGCATGTGCTCGCGAACAGCGTCGGCCAGCTGCTCATACCGGCTGCGCAGCGGCGAGCCTGGGCGATAAACCAGTGCGACCGTGCGCTTCGGTTCCGGTTTGTAACACTGGAGGTATGACACGCCGTCACGCGTTCTTTCTTTCGGAACCGACAGGGAAGGCAATAACGTAATCCCACTACCCGCCGCCACCATGTTTCTCAGCGTCTCCAGACTGGTCGCCCGAAAATGCGTGTCTTCATCCGCACCGGCCTGGAAACAGAAGCCCATCGCCTGATCGCGCAGGCAGTGGCCGTCTTCCAGCATCAACAGTTTCTCCCCGGCCAGATCCGACATGGCGACCCGCTCGCGATTGGCCCAGGGATGATCCTGATAAATTGCCAGTTTCATCGGTTCGTCGAACAGCGGCACTTCGATAAAGGCTTCCGACTCTTTCACCATGGCAAGAATGGCGCAGTCCAGTTTACCGCTATCCAGCTGAGCCAGCAGTTGATGGGTCTGCGCTTCGTGCAAATACATTTCCAATTTTGGAAACGTTTTGTGTAGCATGGGGATGATGTGAGGAAGGAGATAAGGGCCTACGGTCGGGATCAGTCCGATATGCAACGGACCAGACATGCTTTCACCTTGCTGGCTCGCCATCTCTTTCAGCACTTTGACTTCGCGCAGCACCGTTCGGGCCTGTTCGACCAACAGCAAACCGGCTTGTGTAAACAGCACTTTGCGGCTGGTACGCTCCAGCAACATCACGCCCAGTTCGTCTTCGAGCTTGCGAATCTGCCCGCTCAGCGTAGGTTGGCTAACGTGGCAAGAATCAGCGGCTCGGCGGAAATGCCGGTGCTCCGCTAACGCCACAAGATATTCTAAATCCCGGATGTTCATGCCTCAATTCTCCTTAAACACGATAGCCCATAACGATAGATAGAATAGCAATGAACGATTAGCCCTATCAACCTCTGTGAGCAATAATACTTCCAAGTTAAGCAAACAGCTCTCTTTTTGTACGCTACCGAACATGAAGGTGAACTTATTCAACGCCACCACCAGGGCAGAGAAGCTACAACGGGATTGTGGCATTCAGGATCAGTGAATTTCTGGCAGGCCGAGGCTAACCCATGCGGGCTATCGGCACCTGATATTCACTAACGGTACAGAATCACGCCGATATCATCCTGAAAAGCAGACAAGTAAAAAGAAAGCCAACGATACTTTGGCGGGCCTCAGGCCCGCCTTTTTTTGTCTATTGATAAGAGTTACAGAGAAACTGTCGGGAGCTACGTGCCCGTAGTCAGAAGGAATGTGAAGGCATCCCCGTCAGTAGGAAATGCCGATATGGATGCCGCTGCATGATGTCGCAACGGCAATCAGGCCGCGATGGCGGGACGAACCCCTAACGTATGGCAAATTGCATAACTCAGCTCCGCGCGATTCAGGGTATAGAAGTGGAAGTCTTTCACCCCTTCCCGTCGCAGGATTTTTACCATATCCATCGCAATGGAAGCGCCCACCATCTTGCGCGTTTCCGGATCGTGATCCAGCCCGTCAAACATCGCTGTCATCCAATTTGGTACGCGTACGTTAGTCATCGTGGCAAAACGCTGCAGCTGTCGGAAGTTAGAAACAGGCAAAATGCCCGGCACAATTTCCACGTCGATCCCCGTGGAGACACAACGGTCACGAAAGCGCAGATAGCTTTCTACGTCGAAAAAGAACTGGGTGATGGCGCGATTAGCACCCGCATCGACTTTGCGTTTCAAATTGATCAAATCTGCCTGAGCACTTTTGGCCTCAGGATGCACTTCAGGGTAGGCCGCCACAGAAATATCGAAGTCGCCTACTTCTTTCAGCAGGGTCACCAAATCCGCCGCATAAAGCTCAGGTTTGCCACCTTCGGGGGGGAGATCGCCTCGCAGCGCGACGATGTGACGAATACCGCTTTGCCAATAATCCTGTGCAATCGCTTTCAGCTCATCACGACTTGCGTCGATACAGGTCAGATGTGGCGCCGCATCAACGCCGATACGTTCCTTAATGGCTTTAATGATGCTATGCGTGCGGTCGCGTTCGCCGGAGTTAGCGCCATAAGTCACCGACACAAACTTGGGTTTCAGGCTGCTCAAACGGTCAATTGAACTCCACAGCGTCCCTTCCATCTCACTGGTGCGCGGCGGGAAAAACTCGAAAGAAACATTAATGTGCCCCTGCAATTCCGCCAGGCTCTGATTCAGCGCCTCCTGATGATTCGCGTGGAAAAAACTCATATCCTTACCTCAATTAGCCGTTGTCATTGCCACCATGCAAACGTCTATACGTTTAGACGTCTATATAAAAATGGCCGAATCGGTATCCGTAGTCAACGCTTTGGGAGCTGATGTTTATTCATGCAATGTGAGGAGGATTCATGTTGCTTTAACAACGACACAACACGTTGATTTTAAGTATAAAAAAACCCGAAGCAGAACGCTTCGGGCGGAGTTGGATCACGGCGATTTTTCACGAAGATGTCGCCGACATCCTCGCGATCAGAGCAGTTGAGCCAACCGGTTCAGATCGGATTGGATAGCTCCGGAGGTCACATCACGACCCGCCCCCGGACCTCGGATAACCAGCGGGTTATCACGATACCAACGGCTTTCGATCGCGAAGACGTTGTCGCACGGCAGCAACGCGGCCAGAGGGTGATCCGGACGGACGGCTTCCACCCCGACGCGCGCCTTACCGCTGGCATCGAAGCGCGCCACATAGCGCAGCACCAATCCCATTTCATTGGCCGCTTCCAGCCGCTGTAGCATTTGGTCGTCCAGCGACTCGCCGTCCTCGAAGAACTGGTCGACGGAACCCTGTTCACAGCCTGCGGGGACCAGCGACTCGACACGCACCTGCGACGGCTCTATGTCATGGCCGGCTTCGCGCGCCAGAATCACCAGTTTACGCATCACGTCCTGACCGGACAGATCGTCGCGCGGGTCAGGCTCGGTCAAACCTTGCTGCCATGCCTGATCCACCAGCTCGGTGAACGGCACCGTGCCGTCGAACTGCAGGAATAGCCAAGACAGCGTGCCGGAAAAGATCCCGCTAATGGCCAGGATGCTGTCTCCGCTTTCACACAGGTCGCGGACCGCATAGTTCACCGGCAATCCGGCGCCGACGGTGGCGTTATATAACCAATGGCCGCCGGTTTTCGCGAACGCATCGCGGATTTGGCGATAATTGTCGCCGCCGGAGCTCCCGCCTGTTTATTCGCGCTGATGACATGAAAACCGTAGCTCGCGAAATCCAGATACAGATCGGCCACAGCCCCGCTGGCGGTCACATCCAGCACCACCAAATCATCATAGGGATGCGCGCGCATCCACAGGAACAATTCATCTTCGTCTCGTTCCTGAGCTTCGTCGTCGAAATAGGCCAGCACATGCCCCGCATCTAAGCCATCGTGATTCAGCAAGCTGCGGCGGCTGTCGACGACACCGGCCAGAACAAATTCAAAACCGGTACGTGCTGACAGATGAGTTTGTTCGCGAGCGAACAGCTCCAGCCAGCGGGAACCAATGTTTCCTTTACCGAACAGCACCAGTCCGATGCGCTTTTCCGCTCGGAATAAAGAATGATGTAGACCACGCACCAGATGCTCTGTCGGCCCGACGCGCAGCACCGCCGCAAGGCTGATGCTATCGTCCGATTCACAGACGAATTCGACTGGCTGGTCTTTAAGCTGCTGATAAAAACGGTGGCTATGAAGCGGGTTATTGCCGACGCCAGCCCCTACGACCGCGACAATCGCCAGACCTTCACGCAGTTGAAGCTGAATCGGCAGCGCCGACTGCTCCAGCAGCGACCAGGCGCTGTCGACCACTTCCGAGGTGTAGCAGAACTGCAGCAAATTACGGTCAGGATGGATGCCTGTCGCCAGCGCTTTTATCTGCGCGCGCTGAAGCAATTGTCCGGCGTCTTGCTGCACACGTTGAAAATCGTGTCCATCTTGTACCGTCACCTCAATCAGACAAACATCATCATGGCTGGTGACGATCTTGGCGCCGGTTCCGGAGGCCAGTACGCGTTCGATACGGGTCGACCCTGTTCGGGTTGATAGCTGCAGCGCAGCTCAAGATTGATATCGCTACCGGACACCGGCTGCAACGTGCGGGTATGCAGAACAGGAGCGGCTAAACGCGCCAGTTCGCTGGCCTCGTCCAACCGCAGCAACGGCAGCAGACAGGCATCTTTGACTTTGCGCGGATCCGCGCTGAACACGCCGGCAACGTCGCTCCAGATCGTCACACGTTCGACATCCGCCAACGCGCCGATCTGCGTGGCCGAGTAGTCACTCCCATTTCTGCCCAGCAGGACCGTTTCACCCGCTTCATTACGGCTGATAAAACCGGTGATCACCAGACGCTGATTAGCATGCTGGATGAGCTGCTGCTGTAACAGCGGCCAGGAGCGTCCTTCGTCAACCTGAGGCAACGCAGAGCGCTCCGCGCAGAGAAACGTGCGTGCATCCAGCCAGGAGGCATCGATGTCTGATTGATTCAGCACGGCGGCCATCAATCGGGCAGACCAGATTTCTCCGTGTCCCACGACTTCGGCATAAACCGCTTCGGTGATTTTTCCGTCCAGCAGCGCCGCCAGACGCTCAAGGTCATGAATAAACGCAGAAGTCAGCCGCTCTGCCGCAGCCTCGTGCAACAGACCCGCAATCAGTTCGCTTTGATAGCGGCGCAGCGCCTGCTGCACCTGATGCGCGGAAATACGGTCGGTTTGACTAAGCTTTAGCCAGCTAATCAGCTGGTTGGTCGTGCCACCCGCCGCCGACACGACCATCAGGTCACCGGGACGACTGTATTCGGCCATAATACCGGCGACGCGCTGATAACATTTCACATCAGCCAAACTGCTGCCGCCAAATTTATGCAGCTGCCGACCCGTGGCGGCACCCGCTATCCCTAAAGCACTCATCGTTACCTCTTTGCGACTGCCTGAAATGCCTGTTCTAAATCGGCGACCAGATCGTCACCGTCTTCAATACCGACGGAAACACGCAGCAGCGTCTCGGATATCCCTGCTGCAGCGCGCGCTTCCGGGGCCATTCCGGCATGAGTCATGGTGGCGGCGTGGGAGATCAGGCTTTCAACGCCCCCCAACGACTCCGCCAGCGTAAATAGCTCCAGTGAGGACAAGAAACGGCGCAACGTATCTTCATCGCCGTCCAGCTCAAAGCTCAGCATAGCCCCAAAACCCGATTGCTGGCGACGCGCGATGTCATGCCCGGCGTTTTCCGGTAAAGAGGGGTGATACAGTTTTTTCACCTGCGGCTGCTGCTGAAGAAATTCCACAATCTGTAATGCATTCTTCTGCGCCGCCGCCATGCGTGGCCCCAGTGTCCGCAGGCCGCGCAGCAGCAGATAGCTATCAAACGCCGCGCCGGTCACGCCAATATTGTTGGCCCACCAGGCCAGTTCGGTCACGAGTTCAGGGTCGCGCGCAATCACCGTCCCCGCGACCACATCCGAGTGGCCGTTGAGATATTTGGTGCAGGAGTGCACCACCAGGTCGGCTCCCAAATTCAACGGATTCTGCAGCGCCGGACTCAGGAAGGTGTTATCCACCACGCTGACCGCACCCGCGTCACGCGCCGCCTGACAGATCGCGGCGATGTCGACTACGCGCAGCAGCGGATTGCTTGGGCTTTCCACCAGCACCAGCTGCGGTTTTTCCGCCAACGCCGCCTTCAGCTCCGCGTCATTGCCCTGATCGACGAATTTCACCCGGAACGCGCCACGTTTGCTCAGGCTGTCGAACAGGCGGTAGCTACCGCCGTAGCAGTCGTGAGGCGCCACCAGAAGATCGCCCGGTCGCAGGAAAACGGTGCAAACCAGCAAAATCGCAGACATGCCGCTGTTCGTCATTACCGCACCTGCGCCGCCTTCCAACTCAGCAAGCGCGCGTTGCACGACGTCGCGGGTCGGGTTGCCGCGCCGTGAGTAATCATGCTCACGCGGTTGGTTAAAACCGGCGAAGTTATAGGTGCTGGAGAGATTGATGGGGGGAACGACACAACCGTACTGTTCGTCGTTATTCAACCCGCTGCGAACTGCGATAGTGGCCTGTTTGCGCGTCATCGGTGAGATTCCTGACTGGTAGCTGAATGAAGAGCCCCAAGAGTAAACGCAGTCAACATAGACGTCAATACATCTAGACTTCTAAACTTCTTTGCGTATAGATTGAGCATCCCTATAATAATCGCTAGAATTAAGACAATTTATGACAGTGACTGTCCTCATCACGATAATTTTTAAGGTATCTCATGGCTAAGTGGAATGGCGAATACGTAAGCCCATACGCTGAACACGGCAAGAAAAGTGAACAGGTCAAGAAGATCACAGTTTCCATCCCGTTGAAAGTATTGAAGATTTTAACTGACGAACGCACCCGTCGCCAGGTGAACAACTTGCGTCACGCCACTAACAGCGAATTGCTTTGCGAAGCGTTTCTCCATGCATTTACCGGGCAACCGTTGCCGAATGATGAAGACCTGCGTAAAGAGCGCTGCGATGAAATCCCTGAAGTGGCCAAACAGATCATGCGAGAAATGGGTATCAACCCGGATACCTGGGAATACTGAGTGATGCCGTTCACGGCATCCAGAAACGACAAAGGCACCCGAGGGTGCCTTTGTTATGCGCGGAAGAAAATCCGCGGCAAAAACCGTGAAGCAAATTACTTCTTGCTGCCCGGGATGCTGAAACGCTTGTTGAAGCGATCAACACGACCACCAGTGTCAACAACACGCTGTTTGCCGGTGTAGAACGGGTGGCAAGCGGAGCATACGTCCAGGTTCAGGTCGTGACCCGCAGTAGAACGGGTTTTGATGACATTACCGCAAGAGCAAGATGCAGTAATTTCGCTGTAATTCGGATGGATACCTTCTTTCATGGGAAACCTCTGATTAAGGCCGTGTCGCTATCCAGCCCTATTCCGCCAGACACCACACGAGGTTGAAGTTGAATTCGTTTTTATCTTTATACACGCGGTATAAAGGCGGCGAATCATACAGAAATTAACCAGCCGATGCAATCACCCCCACACAGAACCTGCCGCACCATGTACACTATCGGCCGGATGGTTTTCCGCACAATCGCATTGTGTCGCTTTTGACTCGCCATCCATGCTGTATAAAGAGTTTCCCCTTAGCTTTCGGACGGAGATGCCATGCCTGTCGTTCAGGTTGCCCTGCCCGTGCCACTGGCGCGTACATTTGATTATCTGCTGCCCCCGGGATCTCTGCCCCCGACGCCCGGCATGCGGGTACGCGTGCCGTTTGGCAACCGCAGGATGATTGGCATCGTGACCGCTCTCAGCGATAACAGCGCGCTGCCGCTGACCCAGCTCAAACCCGTGCAGGACGTACTGGACCAGGAATCGTTATTCCCAGCCAGCCTGTGGCGCATCCTGATGTGGGCCGTCGAGTACTACCACTACCCCATCGGCGAAGTGCTGTTCCATGCGTTGCCGACGCTACTGCGTCAGGGTAAACCCGCTCACACGGCGCCGCTGTGGCAGTGGTTCGCCACCGAACAAGGGCGTGAAACTCCGTTGCCGACGCTGAAACGCGCGCCCAAACAGCAACAAGCGCTGGCCGCGTTACTGCAAGGGCCGCTCTACCGCCATCAGGTCAGCGACGCCCAACTGACCGAAGCCGCTCTGCAAGCGTTACGCGCTAAAGGGCTATGCGACCTGAGGCCCCTATCGCAAGCGCCGCGAGACTGGCGACCGGACTTCAGCGTCAGCGGCGAACGCCTGCGTCTGAATACCGAACAGGCGACCGCCGTCGGCGCGATACGCAGCGAAGATCAGCATTTTTCCGCCTGGCTGCTGGCCGGGATTACCGGCTCCGGCAAGACCGAGGTGTATCTCAGCGTGTTGGAAAACATCCTGGCGCAGGGAAAGCAGGCGCTGGTGCTGGTGCCGGAAATCGGACTGACACCGCAAACCATAGCTCGCTTCAGAGATCGCTTTAACGCGCCGGTAGACGCGCTGCACTCCGGTTTGAACGACAGCGAACGTCTGTCTGTATGGCTGCGGGCGAAAAACGGGGAAGCCGCCATCGTGATCGGCACCCGCTCCGCCCTGTTCACGCCTTTCGCCCGGCTGGGCCTCATCGTCATCGACGAAGAGCACGACAGCTCGTATAAACAGCAGGAGGGGTGGCGCTACAACGCCCGCGATTTGGCCGTGTTCCGCGCCCGGGAAGAGAATATCCCTATCGTCATGGGCTCCGCGACCCCGGCGCTGGAAACGCTGTATAACGTCCAAATCGGCAAATACCGGCAGTTACGCCTCAGTAAACGCGCTGGTAATGCGCGGCTTGCCCAGCAAAATATCCTCGACCTGAAGGGACTGCCGCTTAACACCGGTCTATCGCAACCCCTGATTGCACGGATACGTCACCACGTTCGGGAAGGAAACCAGGTCATCCTGTTTCTCAATCGCCGCGGCTTTGCGCCGGTGGTGATGTGTCATGAATGCGGCTGGATCGCCGAGTGTCCGCGCTGCGATCACTATTACACACTGCATCAGCACCAGCAGATGCTGCGTTGCCATCACTGCGACAGCCAACGACCGGTGCCACAACAATGTCCTGACTGCGGCTCAACCAACATGATGCCGGTGGGACTGGGGACCGAGCAGCTCGAACAGGCGCTGCCCGCCCTCTTTCCCGATACGCCGATTACTCGCATCGATCGCGACACCACCAGCCGCAAAGGCGCGCTGGAGCAACAGCTGGCGCAGGTGCGTCAGGGCGGCGCCCGGATCCTGATAGGGACGCAGATGTTGGCCAAAGGCCACCACTTCCCTGATGTGACGCTGGTGGCTCTGCTGGACGTCGACAGCTCTCTGTTTTCCGCCGACTTCCGGGCCGCGGAACGATTCGCCCAGCTTTACACCCAGGTCTCTGGCCGCGCCGGACGCGCCGGAAAAGCCGGCGAGGTGGTGTTGCAAACCCATCACCCCGAACATCCGCTGCTGCAAACGTTGTTGCAGCAGGGCTACGATGCCTTCGCCGCCCAAACGCTGAAAGAGCGCCAAAGCGTGGCTCTGCCGCCGTTCACCAACCACGTTCTGTTTCGCGCTGACGATCACGACAATCAGCAGGCCAGCCAATTCCTTCACCAGCTACGTAATCTGCTGGAAGCCAGCCCGCTGCGCGACGAAAACCTCTGGGTCCTGGGACCAGTGCCCGCGCTACAGCCCAAACGCGCGGGACGATTTCGCTGGCAGCTGCTGCTTCAGCACCCCTCCCGCGCCCGACTACAGCATCTGCTGCGGACGTCCCTGAGCCTCGTCGATACCCTGCCGCAGTCGCGCAAGGTCAAATGGGTGCTGGACGTCGACCCGACGGACGGGTGACCTTTTCTTCATATTGATTTTTCTACAATTTTGCGAACCAACGCGAAAAACTCGCGCGTGATGCTGTTCAGCGAATAATAAATCCACAACTATAATGCGAGATCTGTTAATGCTTACTCCGCAAGGCGCTATGCTGAACACGGTGTAAATTTGACTGCGGTATACAGGCGCTCCTGGCTGACAGACGCCGGAAAGACGCAGCAGCGGAAGCTGGCGTGAGGAGAATAAGCGTTGGAGAATAAAGACACGGCCGCTGCAACGATGAAGGACGTGGCGGACAAGGCGGGCGTCTCGACCGCCACAGTATCCCGAGCCTGATGGATCCGGAAAAAGTCTCAGCCGTGACCCGACAGAAAGTCGAGGAAGCGGCCAAGGCCGTCGGCTATTTGCAATACGCGTCTGCTCGTTACGCCAAACGGCATGAAACCCGTACGCTATTGGCGATCGTCCCGGATATCGGCGATCCTTTTTTCAGCGAGGTGATTCACGGGATCGAAGAGACCGCAGCGGCTCGGGGTTATTGGGTTCTGATTGGCGACTGCGCTTACCAACAGAGACGAGACGGAAAGCTGTCCGATTCCAATATCACCACTCAGGTGGACGGTATGCTGCTGCTCGGGTCCGACTTGCCGTTCGATGCCGGTAAGGCAGGACGCCGCAATCTGCCGCCAATGGTGATGGCGAATGAATTCGTACCTGAACTGGAAATGCCGACGGTCCATATCGACAACCTGACCGCCGCGTTCGACGCCGTGCACTATCTTCATGAACTGGGCCATCAGCGCATCGCCTGTATTGCAGGCCCAGAGACGTTGCCTCTCAGCGAATATCGGCTGCAAGGCTATATTCAGGCGTTGCGACGGGGCGGCCTGACGGTGGATAACCACTATATCGTGCGAGGGGATTTCAGCTATGACACCGGCATCCGCGGGTTGGGGGTTTTGATGTCACATCCTACCCCACCCACCGCGATTTTCTGTCATAGTGATACCATAGCGTTGGGTGCGCTGGCGCAAGCTCATAAAATGGGTCTGAACGTGCCGCGGGATCTATCGCTAATGGGATTTGATGATATTATCCAGGCCAGCTACTGCTTCCCCCCGCTCTCCACCGTGGCTCAACCCCGCTACGAAATCGGACGTGAGGCAACGCTGCTGCTGCTTGAACAGCTGCAGGGGCATTCCGTAACCCGGGGCTCACGCCTGCTGTCCAGTAAACTGGTCATTCGCGACAGTACCGCTCCGCCGAATTTTGCGCGTCACCGGCTTTAGGAATCACGGTGCTAGTCAAACATTTTAGGGTTCAGTAACATGACATCCTGTTACTTTTTTTACTTCGTAGTGAAACGATAGTGGCACAAAGAGACTATGTCGGGCGGGGGCGTTCAGGCACACGCCGGAAAAAGACATCCAGCCGGAAAAAAAAGGGTTCCTCAGGCGCATCCAAAACCATGATTGCGCTGGCGGTTGCCGTATTGGTGACCTTCGCGGGCGGGCTGTATTTCATTGCCCATAACAAACCGCAGGAAATTCCGGTCCTCCCTAATCATGCCGGCGGCAAGGGCAATGGGCTTCCGCCTAAACCCGAAGAACGCTGGCGCTATATCAAAGAGCTGGAAAATCGCCAGATTGGCGTGACGACACCGACGGAGCCTTCCGCCGGCGGCGAAGTGCGCTCGACGGGGGAACTGACCGAAGAGCAGCGCCAATTGCTGGAGCAGATGCAGTCGGACATGCGCCGTCAGCCGACCCAGCTGTCCGAAGTGCCATATAACGACCAGACTCAGGTGCCGCGTTCTCAGGTGTTTATCAAACCGCAGACGGCGACGCCCGCGCCCGTCGCGCCGCTAACGCAGCAACCTAGTCAGAATGTGCCGAAAACAGCGCCCGCTGCGCCGAAAAATACCACGCCCGCCAACACGGAAACGGCCAAGGCTCCGGTGGACAAACCCGAGAAAGCGCAGCGTTGGATGATCCAGTGCGGTTCGTTCAAGGCGATGGCGCCCGCGGAATCCATCCGGGCGCAACTGGCATTCGCGGGCGTGGAAAGCCGAATTACCAGTAGCGGCGGATGGAATCGCATCATACTAGGCCCATACAGCAGCCGCCCCGCGGCAGACAAGATGGTCCAAAAACTGAAAGGTATGGGCAACAGCAGCTGTATTCCATTAGCCTCCGGGGGTTGAAAACCCCCGCCCCGCCCCCATTTCTAATTTCAACATGCCCCGCGCTATGCGGGGGTCTTTTTATTCAGTAACGGGGATTAGCTCGTGACAACAATCGTAAGCGTACGCCGCAATGGCCAAGTCGTCATCGGCGGAGATGGTCAAGCCACCCTCGGTAACACCGTCATGAAAGGTAACGTGCGGAAGGTACGCCGTCTTTACAACGACCGTGTCATCGCCGGATTTGCGGGCGGCACCGCCGACGCCTTCACCCTGTTTGAACTGTTCGAACGTAAATTGGAACTGCATCAGGGACACCTGGTAAAAGCCGCGGTGGAATTAGCCAAAGACTGGCGTACCGACCGTATGCTGCGCCGTCTGGAAGCGCTGCTGGCCGTGGCCGATGAGAACGCCTCGCTGATCATCACCGGCAACGGCGATGTCGTACAACCGGAAAACGACTTGATCGCTATCGGTTCCGGTGGCCCCTATGCCCAGTCCGCCGCACGCGCCCTGTTGGAGAATACCGACCTGAGCGCCAAAGAAATCGTCGAGAAATCACTCGGTATCGCCGGTGATATCTGCATCTATACCAATCAGTTCCACACGATTGAAGAATTAGCCTCCAAGGCGTAAGGATCTACTATGTCTGAGATGACCCCGCGCGAAATAGTCAGCGAGCTTGACAGCTACATCATCGGCCAGAACAAGGCGAAACGGGCCGTGGCAATCGCCCTGCGCAACCGCTGGCGTCGCATGCAACTGGACGAAGACCTTCGCCACGAGGTTACGCCAAAAAATATTCTGATGATTGGCCCGACCGGTGTAGGTAAAACCGAGATCGCCCGTCGTCTCGCCAAACTGGCCAACGCGCCGTTTATCAAGGTGGAAGCGACCAAGTTCACCGAAGTCGGCTACGTCGGTAAAGAAGTGGACTCCATTATCCGCGATCTGACTGACGCCGCCTGAAGATGGTGCGCCACCAGTCTCTGGAAAAGAACCGTGTTCGCGCCGAAGAACTGGCGGAAGAACGTATTCTGGACGCGTTGATCCCACCGGCCAAAAACAACTGGGGACAGTCCGAAGAGAATCAGGAGCCGTCTCCTGCTCGTCAGGCTTTCCGTAAAAAACTGCGTGAAGGCCAACTGGACGATAAAGAAATCGAGATCGAACTGGCCGCCGCGCCGGTAGGCGTTGAAATCATGGCGCCTCCGGGTATGGAAGAGATGACCAATCAGCTTCAGTCCATGTTCCAGAACCTGGCCGGACAGAAGCAGAAAACCAGCAAGATCAAAATCAAGGACGCGTTCAAACAGCTGGTGGAAGAAGAAGCCGCCAAGCTGGTGAACCCGGAAGAGCTGAAACAGAATGCCATCGAATCCGTTGAACAGCACGGCATCGTGTTCATCGACGAAATCGACAAAATCTGTAAGCGCGGCGAGTCCTCCGGCCCGGATGTGTCCCGTGAAGGCGTGCAGCGCGACCTGCTGCCGCTGGTGGAAGGCTGTACCGTATCTACCAAGCACGGCATGGTGAAAACTGACCACATCCTGTTTATCGCCTCCGGCGCATTCCAGGTAGCCAGCCCGTCGGATCTGATCCCTGAACTCCAGGGTCGTCTGCCGATCCGCGTTGAGCTGCAGGCGTTGACCACGGAAGACTTCGAGCGCATCCTCACCGAGCCGAGCGCGTCCCTGACTCAGCAGTACAAAGCGCTGATGGCGACGGAAGGCGTGGATGTGGAATTCGCGCCGGACGGTATCCGTCGGATCGCGGAAGCGGCATGGCAGGTCAACGAACGTACCGAGAACATCGGTGCGCGTCGTCTGCATACCGTGCTGGAACGCCTGATCGAGGAAGTGTCTTACAACGCCAGTGAAATGGGCGGTCAGAATGTGACGATTGATGCGGATTACGTACGTGATCACCTGGATGAATTAGTAGCAGATGAAGATCTGAGCCGATTTATCTTATAATCCGTGCCAGCGGATCGTTCCTGACAACATATCAAGTGGGAGGCTATCGCCTCCCACTTGCGTTTTCGGCAACGACGTTAAGCATAATCTCCCAGAACTGAAGCGGATCATGACCTCATTGACACATAGCAGCAAAACTCAGGCTTGGCTCGACAGCTTGCGTCCCAAGACGCTACCGTTGGCCTTCGCCTCCATCGTGACCGGCTCAGCTATCGCCGGTTGGCAAAGCAGTTTCAAACCGGGAGTCGCGCTGCTTGCGCTGCTGACAGCCGGTTTGCTGCAAATTCTTTCCAACCTGGCCAACGACTACGGCGATGCGGTGAAAGGCAGCGATACCGAGACACGTATCGGACCGCTACGCGGTATTCAGACCGGGGCCATCAGCCTGACCGAACTGCGCAACGCCCTGATCGTTACGGTGCTGCTGACCATCGTCTCGGGTATTTCTCTGGTCGCGCTCGCCTGCGAGAAACCGGTAGATATCGTCGTCTTTCTCGTGTTGGGGCTGATGGCGATTTTGGCCGCCATCACGTATACGGTGGGCAACCGGCCTTACGGCTATATCGGCCTGGGCGATATCTCGGTACTGATTTTCTTCGGCTGGCTGAGCGTGGCAGGCTCTTATGTACTGCAAACCGGTCATTTCGATAGCATCGTCATGCTGCCCGCCACCGCCTGCGGTCTGCTTGCCACCGCCGTTTTGAACATCAATAATCTGCGCGATATCGACAACGACCGTTTGAGCGGAAAAAACACGCTGGCCGTCCGGCTTGGCGCACAGAAAGCCCGCCGGTATCACATGCTGCTGCTGATGGCCGCGCCGCTGTGCCTCGGGCTGTTCGCGCTCATTTATCTGCAAAGCCTGGCCGGCTGGCTGTTTATTCTGTCACTGCCGCTGCTGGTCAAACAGGGGCGCTACGTGCTGCGTGAAACCACGGCATTCAGTATGCGTCCCATGCTCGAAAAGACGGTCAAATGCGCCTGCTGACCAATATTTTGTTCGCTGCGGGCGTAATGCTGAGCTAAGTTCGCCCCTTCAAGGTCATCCCTGTTCCCTGATGACGGTCAAGGCAACAGGCGATGATTTTGCTAACCTTCTCCAGAAAGGGATATACTCAATTCCACGATCCCTGCGACAACCAGGCGTTAATCCTATGAAATACGATACTTCCGAACTGTGTGATGTCTATCATGAAGAGGTCAATGTCGTTGAGCCTCTCTTCTCCAATTTTGGTGGCCGTAGTTCATTTGGTGGTCAAATCACCACGGTGAAATGCTTTGAAGACAACGGGCTGCTTTATGAGCTGCTGGAAGAAAACGGCATCGGTCGCGTACTGCTGATCGACGGCGGCGGCTCTGTGCGCCGGGCACTGATCAACGCCGAGCTGGCAAGATTAGCGACGCAAAACGAGTGGGAAGGCATGGTGATCTATGGCGCGGTGCGTCAGGTCGACGATTTGGCTGAGCTGGATATTGGCATTCAGGCCATGGCGGCCACGCCGGCTGGCGCTGAGGGAGAAGGCATCGGCGAAACGGATATCCGCGTCAATTTTGGCGGCGTCACCTTCTTTTCCGGCGACCATCTGTATGCCGACAACACCGGTATCATTCTCTCCGAAGATCCGCTGGATCTGGAGTAAGCGACCGGATGAAAAGGGCGTGAACGCGCCCTTTTCCGTCTCTTGCTACTGTCTTACTGTACTTCTTCCATCTTTCCCAGCAGCGCCTGCAGACGTTCCTGCCATGAGCTCTGAGCTTCACGCAATTGTTCGTTCTCGCGCATCAGCGCATCACGATTGCCTGCCACACTCTGAACTTCCTGCGACAGCGCATTATTCTTTTCTTTCAGCTCTTCAATTTCCATCTGCAACAGCGTAATGGTGTCAATCGCCTGCTGAACTTTCGATTCCAGCTTCTCAAACACTTCAAATGACATAACTTCTAACCCCTTTTTCACGCAAGGCATACGCCGTTAACGCTGATTTATTGCGAATTCTCACACCGTACTGGCGTATTCATAGCGTTGGCGCACTAGCCGCAATGCGAACGGCCGGTCTGCGCCGACTCCGTTACGCCCCAAGGGCGCAACACGCTCGGAAGATTGTATGTAGCCAGCCGGAAACTGTCTAGCGCCCATCCTCCACAATCGCGAGTGTGTCATTTTTTCCTGACCGGAGCTATCGGCAGAAACCGAAAAAAACCGTCGGAGAACAGCAAATGTTAATCAAGTTAAGGCGTTATTTAACGCGTTTCAGCGGCGGAAGGTTTCCAGCTCACGAGAAATAAGCGAATACGCTCATTTTTTTGACGCACAACACACATTTTACTAGCGATATTTTTCTATTTCGCTCATTAACGATAAATTAACATCAAAGGAACATTTGACCTGCACACGTCACTCCCTCCTCACTTTGCGTGTCGTTGGCGATAGCACAGTGAAACAAACCGTGAAAGGTCGAACGCCGCAGGAATCTTCTCCTGCATTCACTATTACGCCCTACGTTAAAAACAGGAAATGTGTATGAGTCAATCGCGAATCTCTACATTAAAGGGCCAGTGCATTGCCGAATTTCTGGGCACAGGTCTGCTGATCTTTTTCGGCGTTGGCTGCGTCGCCGCCTTGAAACTGGCTGGCGCCAGCTTCGGACAATGGGAAATCAGCATCATCTGGGGCCTCGGCGTCGCCATGGCTATCTATTTGACGGCTGCGATTTCCGGCGCGCACCTTAACCCCGCCGTCACCATTACACTGTGGCTCTTCGCCTGCTTCGACGGACGCAAAGTTGTCCCTTATATCCTGGCGCAGATAGGGGGCGCCTTCTGCGCCGCTGCGCTGGTCTATGGCCTGTACTACAATCTGTTTTACGCGACCGAACAGGCACAGGGGATCCTCCGCGGCAGCGTGGAAAGCCTGAGCCTGGCGAGCATTTTCTCGACGTATCCCAACCCGTTGATCTCCGTTCCCCAAGCCTTCCTCGTGGAAACAGTGATTACCGCTATCCTGATGTGTCTGATACTGGCGCTGACCGATGATGGCAACGGCATTCCACGCGGCCCGCTGGCGCCTTTACTCATCGGCATCCTCATCGCCGTCATTGGCGCCTCAATGGGGCCGCTGACCGGATTCGCCCTCAACCCGGCGCGTGACTTCGGTCCGAAACTCTTCGCCTACTTCGCGGGCTGGGGCAAGGTCGCCTTCACCGGAGGCCGGGATATTCCCTACTTCCTGGTGCCTATCCTTGGGCCGATCGTCGGTGCCGGTTTGGGCGCTTTTGGCTACCGGAAACTGATTGGCCGCAACCTGCCCTGCGACGTCTGCCCGACCGATGACGCCAGCGCAGCGCCTGCCGAAACTCGCAACGTGTCTTCCCGATAAAGGACCACTTCTATGACTCAGGAAAAGAAATATATTGTTGCCCTTGACCAGGGAACCACCAGCTCCCGTGCCGTAGTGCTGGACCACGATGCCAATATCGTCAGCGTTTCCCAGCGCGAATTCGCACAAATTTACCCGAAGGCTGGCTGGGTGGAACACGATCCGATGGAGATCTGGGCGTCGCAGAGCGCCACGCTGGTCGAGGCGCTCGCCAAGGTCGGGATCAGTACGGATGAAGTCGCGGGCATCGGTATTACCAACCAGCGGGAAACCGCCATCGTTTGGGAAAAGGACACCGGAAAACCGATTTACAACGCCATTGTGTGGCAGTGCCGCCGCTCCGCCGAGATCTGCGAACAGCTGAAAAAAGCGGGTCTGGAAGAGACGATCCGCGACCTCACCGGTCTGGTGATCGACCCTTACTTTTCCGGCACGAAGGTGAAATGGATTCTGGACCACGTGGAAGGCTCTCGCGAAAGAGCGCAACGGGGCGAACTGTTGTTCGGCACCGTCGACACTTGGCTTATCTGGAAAATGACGCAGGGACGCGTACACGTCACGGACTACACCAACGCCTCGCGCACCATGATGTTCAACATCCACACGCTGGACTGGGACGACCGGCTGCTCGATGCGCTGGATATCCCTCGCGCCATGTTGCCGAGCGTTCATTCGTCGTCCGAGATTTATGGGAAAACCAATATCGGGGGGAAAGGCGGCACGCGTATTCCCATCGCAGGCATCGCCGGCGACCAGCAGGCGGCGCTGTATGGTCAGTTGTGCGTCAGCCCCGGTATGGCGAAAAATACCTACGGCACCGGCTGCTTCCTGTTGATGAATACCGGTACGGAAGCGGTGAAATCTGAACACGGCCTGCTGACCACCATCGCCTGCGGCGCGCGCGGCGAAGTCAATTATGCGCTCGAAGGCGCCGTATTCATGGGCGGCGCATCCATACAGTGGCTGCGCGATGAGCTGAAACTGATTGGCGACGCAACGGACTCCGAGTACTTCGCTGGCAAAGTGAACGACACCAACGGCGTTTACGTTGTTCCCGCGTTCACAGGACTGGGCGCGCCTTACTGGGATCCCTACGCGCGCGGCGCCATCTTCGGACTGACGCGCGGCGTAAACGCCAACCACATCATCCGCGCGACGCTGGAGTCCATCGCCTATCAAACGCGAGATGTGCTGGACGCGATGCAGGCGGATGCGGGGACTCATCTGCACTCGCTGCGAGTCGACGGCGGCGCGGTCGCCAATAACTTCCTGATGCAGTTCCAGTCCGACATTCTGGGCACGCGCGTCGAACGTCCTGTCATTCGCGAAGTCACCGCGCTGGGGGCCGCTTTCCTGGCCGGTCTGGCGACCGGATTCTGGAGCGATCTGGATGAGGTCAAAAGCAAGACCGCTATCGAGCGGGAGTTTCGTCCCGGCATTGAAACCGTGGAGCGTAATTATCGCTATCGCGGCTGGCAGAAAGCCGTGGCGCGCGTACGCGCGTGGGAAGACCATGACGATTAAATCGCTCGTCGCTTAAATCCCCCACAACTTTGATCGGGCGCATCTGCCGCGCCCATTTTCTCCCCGCCGCTTTATCTCCCATTCCGACCCCTGTGATAATATTGCCGCACTTATTCTTGCCAGAGATAACGGACAGATATCCATGAAACGTGAATTAGCCATCGAGTTTTCCCGCGTCACCGAAGCAGCGGCGCTGGCCGGTTACAAATGGCTGGGGCGCGGCGACAAAAACGCGGCGGACAACGCGGCGGTTCAAGCCATGCGCATTATGCTGAATCAGGTCGACATTGACGGTCAGATCGTCATTGGCGAAGGTGAAATCGACGAAGCCCCCATGCTGTACATCGGCGAAGCGGTAGGAACCGGTCAGGGCGATGCAGTGGATATCGCCGTCGACCCGATTGAGGGCACCCGTATGACCGCCATGGGTCAGGCTAACGCGCTCGCCGTATTGGCGGTGGCGGAGAAAGGCGCTTTTCTGCACGCGCCGGACATGTACATGGAAAAACTGATCGTCGGCCCTCAGGCCAAAGGCGCGATCGATCTGAACCGTCCGCTGGAAGACAATCTGCGCGCGATCGCCAAACAGCTGAACAAACCGCTGCATGAGCTGACGGTCACCACGCTGGCCAAGCCCCGACATGACGCCATCATTGCCGACATGCAGCGCCTGGGCGTCAAAGTCTTCGCGATCCCGGACGGCGATGTCGCCGCCTCTATCCTCACCTGTATGCCAGACAGCGAAGTTGACGTGTTGTACGGCATCGGCGGGGCACCCGAAGGCGTTATCTCTGCCGCCGTGATCCGGGCACTGGACGGCGATATGCAGGGCCGCCTGCTCGCTCGCCACGAAGTGAAAGGCGACAACGAAGAAAATCGCCGTATCGGCGAGCAGGAACTGGCGCGCTGCCGCGAAATGGGTATCGAAGCCGGCAACGTGCTGGCACTCGGCGATATGGCTCGCAATGACAACGTCATCTTCTCCGCTACCGGTATCACTAAAGGCGATCTGCTGGAAGGCATTGCCCGCAGCGGCAACATGGCCACCACGGAAACACTGTTGATCCGAGGTAAATCCCGCACCATTCGCCGGATCCGGTCTACCCACTACCTCGATCGTAAAGATCAGGCGCTACATGAATTTCTGTTATGAAACCTAAACTCACACTGTTTCACAGCTGTTAAAAGATCGCGTATCTTAGGGGCCGACGCACATCGGCTCTGCATCTGAAAAAAACCATGCACAGCCATGTTTATTTATTTTCAGATCGGGATATCGTGCCGCTCGCGGCAGGCTGCAACAGGAGTATTCGAACTATGGCAGTATGGCTAACGGGAAAGGTGGTTGAGGTAGAAAACTGGACGGAAAGTCTGTTCAGCCTCCGGGTACGCGCACCGGTCAATACATTCACCGCCGGGCAGTACGCCAAGCTGGCGCTGGATGTGGACGGCGAGCGAGTTCAACGCGCTTACTCGTACGTGAATGCACCCAGCAACGATACGCTGGAGTTCTATTTGGTGGATGTGCCGGAAGGCAAACTCAGCCCCCGTCTGCATCAGCTTAAAGAGAACGACGAACTGCTTATCACGCAGGAAGCCGCTGGCTTCTTCGTGCTGGAAGAAGTGCCGCCCTGCGACACACTATGGATGCTGGCGACCGGCACAGCCATCGGTCCTTATCTCTCCATTCTGGAAGAAGGCCGCGACGTAGAACGCTTCAAGAACATCGTTTTAGTCCATGCGGCGCGCTTTGCCCGCGATCTCAGCTATCTGCCGCACATGCAACAGCTGCAACAGCGCTACAACGGCAAGCTGCATATCCAAACGGTCGTCAGTCGTGAAGAATCGGTTGGCTCACTCACCGGACGCGTTCCGGCGCTGATCGCAAGCGGCGCGCTGGAAGCGGCGGTCGGTCTGCCGATGGATGCCGCCACCAGTCATGTCATGGTGTGCGGCAATCCACAGATGGTGCGAGATACTCAGCAACTGCTGAAAGATGAGCGCCAGATGACGAAACATTTGCGCCGTCGGCCCGGCAACATTACCGGCGAAAACTACTGGTAAATCTCAGGAGCGGAGCCGCAGCGGCTCCGGCTCTGGACCAAAACGGTTTGCGCCCGACGTCCCGGCAAAATAGCCGCAGTCCAGCAACATCATGATACCGATCAACGAGGGCAGGAAGCGCCCCAGCCCCCACTGTCCCAGCGAGGGCAGCATATACCAATTGCCGCTGCCCAATAGCCACGCCAACACGAGCAGCAATGCCCACCACCCACTCTTGTTGCGATCGTGCAGCCGTTTTATCAGTACGGCAGAGGTAGGCCACATCAGCGCCACCAGCGCGAAGGCGGCAGTCTGAGTCGGCAACCAGTTCTGCCCCGCCACTGCGAAGAGCGCAACCGTCAGCACCACCCAGGTCACCATCCACAGCCAGAATTCGCGCCGCCCAAGACGGCCACGAAAAGAAAAACACCACTGTTGCACTGTCATCTCAAGCCTATTCCGATAGCTGTTTTCTGGCGACGAGTTTACCTTAATGAACAGTTTCTCTCGTATTTTTTACGCGAATTTTGACAATCCCTAACTAATACCGCTTTAATCACAAGGCCGCTTTACGGCATAACGGCTACTGCGACGATATTAACGAACACGCTATGAAAAAATCTCTACTTATCCTTTGCTTGCTCACCGCCGGAATACATCAGGCCAGCGCCGTCAGGGCAGATGCGCTGTTTCAGCACAAAGGTCCTGCTGCGCCCTATCTGCTGGCCGGCTCGCCAACGTTCGACATGACCATCGTCCAGTTTCGCACTCGCTATAATCTCAGCAATCCAACGCTGCCGATTGGGGAATATCGGGTCGTAGAGACCAACGAAGATTCACCTATGCTGACCCGCGCCGCCAGCAAGATTAGCGATATGCTCTACTCCTCTACCGCACTTGAGAAAGGCACGGGCAAGATCAAAACGCTGCAAATCACCTTACTGCCGGGCTCGAAAGATCCTGATGAGGCGGGCCGACGCAAACAGGCGCAGGAGTATATGGCCGCGCTGCTGCGGGTGTTCGTCCCCTCCCTGACGCGCGAACAAAGCCTGAAAAAAGTCGATACCCTGCTGACGCAAGGCAAAGGGCATCCCTTCTTCCAGCAGGAGGAGGGGGCGCTGCGTTATGTGGTGGCAGATGGGGGCGAAAAAGGGCTAACGTTCGCAGTTGAACCGATTAAGCTCACGCTGGCAGAATATTGATCAAAGCCGCTATTAGGCACGAAAAACAGAGCCACGAGGTCTTTTCATCTTTATACTGTCGTCAGGTTACACTGCCGAGCGGCAGTGACGTATTGATTAACTTGCTATCCGTCTGGAGGAAAAAAGATGCGACATCCCTTAGTCATGGGCAACTGGAAGTTGAACGGTAGCACCCACATGGTTCACGAACTGATTGCGGGTCTGCGCAATGAACTGACCGCAGTTGCGGGCTGTGACGTAGCTATCGCTCCACCGGCTGTTTACCTGGGTCAGGCTAAGCACGAACTGTCTGGCAGCCGTATTGCCCTGGGCGCGCAGAACGTTGATGTAAACCTTTCCGGCGCATTCACCGGCGAAACTTCTGCCGACATGCTGAAAGACATCGGCGCTAAATACATCATCATCGGTCACTCAGAACGCCGCACCTATCACAAAGAAAGCGACGAATTCGTTGCTAAAAAATTCGGCGTACTGAAAGAAGCCGGTCTGACTCCGGTCCTGTGCATCGGTGAAACTGAAGCAGAAAACGAAGCGGGTCAGACTGAAAGCGTTTGTGCTCGTCAGCTGGATGCCGTTCTGAACACGCTGGGCGCCAAAGCGTTTGAAAATGCTGTCATCGCCTACGAACCTATCTGGGCTATCGGTACTGGCAAATCCGCCACTCCGGCGCAGGCACAGGCTATCCACAAATTCATCCGTAGCCACATCGCTAAACAGGATGCTGCGGTAGCAGAACAGGTCATCATCCAGTACGGTGGTTCCGTTAACGCGTCTAACGCAGCTGAACTCTTCACTCAGCCGGATATCGACGGCGCGCTGGTTGGCGGCGCATCACTGAAAGCAGACGCTTTCGCCGTGATCGTGAAAGCCGCAGCAGAAGCCAAAGGCGCGTAACGCCCACGGTTTTATTCGCTGTGAAAAACGGCTCCTTTCGAGGAGCCGTTTTTTTATGGGCAGATTATTCCGCGCGTGCTGAGGGGATCTGCTGGGTGATGCAGTGGATATTTCCTCCACCCAGCAATATTTCACGCGCAGGGACGCCGCTGATCAGATAATCGGGGAACATCTGCTGCAATAGCGCATGAGCCTGACGGTCCGTACGTTTATCCAGCAACGGATAAATCACCTGACGATTGCTGATCAGGAAGTTGACGTAGGAGCCCGCCAGACGAGAACCTGCGATACGTTCAATCGCTTGCCCATCGACATCAACGCCTTCCGCTTCCGCCTGCGTCATATACAGCGGACCCGGCGCGGGCAGTTTCCAGATTTTCAGATGTCGACCGTGGGCATCTCGCGCCTTGGAGAGCACCTGATATGCCGCCATAGACCGCGCATACTGAGGATCGTTTTCATCTTCGGTCCAGTGCAACGCCACCTCGCCGGGACGCACGAAGCAGCACATGTTGTCGATGTGCCCATCCGTCTCGTCGTTGTAAACGCCGGACTCCAGCCAGATAAAGGCGGATACGCCCAGATAGTCCGTCAACAGTTGCTCAATCTGCGCCTTATCCAGATGCGGATTGCGGTTGGGATTCAGCAGGCATTCCGCCGTCGTCAGTAGTGTACCTTCGCCGTCGGTATGGATAGAGCCGCCTTCCAACACTAGCGGAGCGACATAACGAGCATCGTGGTGGTAGGCCAGAACCTGCTGCGCGACCTCTTCATCGCGACGCCAGTCCGCATACAAACCACCCAGCTCTCCGCCCCAGGCGTTGAACTGCCAGTCGACGCCGCCGCGTTTACCCGCGGGATTCAACACGATCGTCGGCCCGGTGTCGCGCATCCAGCGTCGTCACTCTCAATCTCAACCAGCGTGACGCTGGCCGGCATGATACTCCGAGCATGCGCCATCTCTGCCGCCGGGACCCCCATGATAACCGGGGTCGTCTGGGCAATCGTCGCCGCAACGGTAGAGAAAGTCTGCTGCGCGGGGATCAACTCCCCGACAGATCGCCAGTTGTCGCGGCGATACGGCCACAGCATCCAGACCGCTTCCTGCGGAGCCCACTCTGCGGGCATGGCGAAACCGTCCTGAAACGGGGTGGTCAGCTGTGACATGATTTATCTCCAGGTTTTGCCGTCGGAAGTCCCGATAACATCATACATTTCCGGGCGACGGTCGCGGAACAGCCCCCAGGTTGCACGCATCTGCGCGATGTCCTGCAGATCGAAACTGTGCACCAGCACCGCTTCGTCGGTACGGGTGGCCTGCTGCACCAGCGCGCCGGTCTGATCGGCGATGAAAGAAGAGCCGTAGAACGTCATTTCCAGCCCGTCGATATACTTGCTGGCTTCCGTGCCGATACGGTTGGAGACCACCACCGGCACCAGGTTGGCGGCGGCGTGCCCCTGTTGTACACGCGTCCAGTGCGGCTGGCTGTCCCAGTCTGGGAAAGCCGGTTCGGAGCCGATGGCCGTCGGGTAGAAAATGATCTCTGCGCCCATCAGCGCCAGACTGCGGGCGGTTTCCGGGAACCACTGATCCCAGCAGATGCCCACGCCCACCTTGGCGTAGCGGGTCTGCCACACTTTGAAGCCGGTATCGCCAGGAATGAAGAACTGCTTTTCCTGATAGGCCGGGCCGTTGGGGATGTGCGTTTTACGATAAACGTCCAGCACGCTGCCGTCCGCATCGATCATCACCAGCGAATTGTAGTAGGCGTTATTGGCACGCTCGAAGAAACTCAGCGGCAACACCACTTCCAACTCGGCGGCCAGTGCGGAGAAATGTTTGATTAACGGACTGTTATCGAGCTCTGCGCCAGCGCGTAGTGTTCAGGATTCTGGTCGATGCAGAAATAAGGCGCGGCAAACAGCTCCTGGATCAGGATGATTTGCGCACCCTTCGCGTGCGCCTGCCGTACCAGTTTTTCCGCGTTTTCGATATTTTTGGGCAGATCCCAAGTGCAGGCCATCTGCGTGGCGGCAACAGTCACTTTTGTCATGCGAAACCTCGATAATTTCTGCGTTTATGCTCTTGCTGAACCGCCGGAAAAGGCTAATTCAATCAGCGCCAAATAAAAGTTTAGGTCAACCTATCACCCTGTGCCTGCGGATGACAGCCAAAAGAAATCCCGCCCCCTAAGGGACGGGATTTTATACACCCTGCCACAACGGGCCAACACTCAATCAGAACAGTTTTTTCGCCGTTTCCAGCCAGTCGCCCTTGAACGGACGTTTCATGTTCTCAATTGCGTCGATAATATCATGGTGAACCATTTTTTCATTCTGGATCCCCACGCAACGACCGCCGTATCCCTGCAGCAGCAGTTCAATGGAGTAGCGCCCATGCGGGAAGCCAGAATGCGGTCGTAAGCGACCGGAGAACCGCCGCGCTGAATATGGCCCAGCACGGTGGCGCGCGTTTCACGCCCGGTTTCCTGCTGGATGTAGCTGGCCAGCTCGCCCACATCGCACATCAGTTCGGTGATGGCAACGATAGCGTGTTTTTTCCCTTTGGCAATCCCGCCTTTGATTTCAGCGACCAGATCTTCTTTTTTGAAGTCGACTTCCGGCACCACGATGAACTCGCAGCCGCCAGCGATAGCTGCCGCCAGCGTCAGGTCGCCGCAGTGACGGCCCATAACTTCAACAATGGAAATACGCTGGTGAGAAGAAGACGTGTCGCGCAGGCGGTCAATCGCTTCAACGACCGTGTCGAGCGCGGTGAAGTAACCGATGGTGTAGTCCGTACCTGCCACATCGTTATCGATAGTGCCCGGCAGACCGATACAAGGGAAGCCCATTTCGGTCAGACGTTTGGCGCCCATGTAGGAGCCGTCGCCGCCGATCACCACCAGCGCATCCAGACCGCGTTTTTTCATGTTTTCTACGCAGACCTGACGCACGGATTCTTCACGGAATTCAGGGAAACGGGCAGAGCCTAGGAATGTACCGCCGCGGTTGATGACATCTGACACGCTATAACGGTCAAGCTGCGCCATGCGATCTTCATACAAACCCAGATAGCCATCATAAATTCCATAAACTTCCAGTCCTTCCGTTAATGCAGCGCGCACCACACCGCGGATAGCTGCGTTCATGCCTGGCGCATCGCCACCGCTTGTGAGTACTCCGATTTTCTTAATCATGACAACCTCTGGATTTGTAGATGTTAATTCGCAGATTTTTGATATCGTGCGCGAAGTTTGCGGCATTCAACACCGACAACGCAAACCTCTCACCTTCTTGTACGCATTTTATAACAAATACCCTCGGCTGAATTGATTCAAGTCAGGCTTAAAGACCAATAATTTCCCTGTGGAGTATCACATATTTACAAAAATATAACGCCTACGTGATAATTCTCTGTTGAATCAAATGTTCCACCACCCGCGCTGGGCGTCGGGAACAGCCGATATTGGGTCCTGGTGAATAATGATATCGGCATCAGGAAAGCGTTGCAGCAATGCTTTCTCCAAATCGTCCGCAATCTGATGAGATTCCACCAGCGGTAGGGTATCTTCCATTTCTAAATGCAGCTGGATAAACCGGGTGGGACCCGCTCTTCGCGTTCTCAGCTGATGAGCGCCGCTGATGCCCGGCCACGCGGCAACGATATCGGTAATTTCCTGCCGTTCTTCATCCGGCAGCGCTCTATCTAATAGGGCTTGAATGGCATCGTACGCCATCCGTAAAGCGCTGTACAAAATATATGCGCCAATCCCGAGCGCGAAAACGGCATCCGCCCAGGTCACGCCTTTCCAGCTGAGCCCCAACGCGACCAGAATCGCACCGTTCATCATCACGTCGGATTGATAGTGCAGCATATCTGCGCGCACCGCCTGACTGTGGGTACGGGCCACCACCCAGCGCTGGAATGCGACCAAGAACCCCGTCACGATCAGCGCGACTATCGTTACCCACATCCCGACGGCCGGATCCTTCAGTTCTTGGGGAGAAATCAAGTGCTGGAAACCGGTCAGCAGCAGAAACAACGCCGAGCCAGAGATAAACATGCTCTGAGCCAACGCGGCGAGTGACTCGGCCTTGCCGTGACCGAAAGTATGCTCGGAATCCGCCGGCTGCAATGAATAGCGCACCACCAGCAGGTTGATTAATGAGGCGGCAATATCCACCAACGAATCGACCAAAGACGCCAGCAAACTGACCGACCCGGTATACCACCACGCAAAAACCTTCAGAGCAAAAAGCGACAGCGCCGTTGCGGTCGCCAGAATAGCGGCTGTCGTCACCAGGCGCCCGTAGCGTGAATCCATACCCACCTCCCATGAAAACAAGACGTTAAGTATAGCGGATCGGGCTGATGGGATCCGAACAGGCGCTTTTGGCAGTTAACGTGTCTTTGGAAACAGGCTCTAACGCCGCAATATTTTTTGCAGTCGTGCTTGTTCCCATCGCGCCAGCCGCCCACGCAGCAGGAACAGTTTTATCGCTCTCAGCGCCAGAATCCCGCCCCAGATCAGCAGCGGCCAGAGAAACCAGTGGCTTTGGGGAGCGGCGAGTCGATTGATGACAAATAGCGCCAGATTAACCACGATGAACAACATCACCCCACGCCAGAAGCGGCTTTCTTCACGCACCTGATGCCGGGCGTCTTGAATACGCTGCTCCAGCGGTTCACCCGCCCTCTGCGGCGTCGCGCCATTTTCCATCAACGCCGACACCTTGACCTCAAAAGCGGCGGCAATCGCACCGAGGGTTTCCAGACTCGCGCGTTCGCCATTTTCTATGCGCTGTATTGTCCTGACGCTCAATGAAGACAGCTCAGCCAGCTGCTCCTGCGACCAGGCCCGGTTGAGCCGTAACGATTTTATCGGATTCATCTCTCTTTCCCATGATGGTAAAACACGCCGATGAGCGTATACCCCGCACGCTCTATGCAACACGACAGCCACCCGACAATAACGTGACAGCGCACAGACACCCTGCCGCCGACCGGTGTCGCCCGCGCTGAGCGCCGTAGACAGATCGCCGACTTCAGCAGACAATCGCGCTATCACTCTACGCTGTAATTAAGGCTTCCTCCCATGAGACACCGTCCCGCTTCCCGACTTTTGGTCATCGACCCGGCGCAACGCGTTCTGCTGTTTCAGTTCTCCCATCACGGGGATGCTCTGGCGGGGCAAATTTATTGGGCCACTCCCGGCGGTGCCGTTGAAAGCGGAGAAAGCGTTGAAGAAGCGGCGCGACGGGAACTTTGGGAAGAAACTGGATTCGCGACGGCATCACTCTCCCCCTGTATCGCCACGCAGACATTCTCTATGAGGTTGGATAACGGTGAAGAGGTCATCGCCGAAGAACACTTCTTTATTGTCCGCGTCGACCACGCAGAGATCGACGCCAGCGGCTGGAGCGACAACGAAAAACGCGTCATAAGCCAGTACGCATGGTGGTCTTTTGCTGAACTGGCCCTGACAGACGATACGGTTTACCCCGATAACCTGCTCTCACTGCTACAGAAACATCTCTCGGATTAAGACGCCCAAGGGCGTCAGCGCACAAAAAAGGGATAGGTAAAGCACAGCAAATGGATGAGGTTCAACGCGAAATGAAACGCCGTCGAGACCCACAGCCGACCACTCCACCACCAGGCTGCCCCGTAGATCAGTCCTGCCAGCCCGGCGAAAATCATCATCAGCGGCCCAGCCTGAAAGTGCGCCAGACCAAATAACGTCGCGGTCACGATCAGCGCGGGGAGAGGGCCGGCACATTCCGTCAGGCGTCTTTGCAAATAACCGCGAAACAGCGCTTCTTCCGCCAGAGAAACGAAAAGAAGATTGGCCAACACAAACTGGCCCAGCCATACAGCCAATGCCACTCGAATCGTAAGCCACCGAGGGCGACGGCCAGCAGCAACAGGGCCGGCATCGTCAGCATCAGTAGCCCCCACTGCCAACACGGCCTTGAGACAGACGTCGCCTTGTAAAACAGACCGGGGATCGCCATCCACAGCAGGAAGGGCGCGATAGCCTTATCAAGATTGTAAGAGAGCGAAAAAGGGGCACTGTGCGGACCCGCCACAACATGCTCAAGCACTTTGGGGTTGTGAAAACCGGGCACCAGATGCAAAAACAGCAGTACACAAAGCAGAACTAAAAGCCCTTCGCCGCCGACCGCAATCCACGTTCTGTCCCGATAGCGATGCAGCCAATATCCTATCAACATCGCCACGCAGAGCGTCCCCACGGCAGGCAGTGTGATAACGCCCTGCAACCAGGCACAAAGTAACGTGAATGCCAGCAACACCCCAGCGACGGTGTGATGTAATGCCAACACAACAAGCGCCAGCCCTAGCAGACACGCCATCTTAACTCTCCGTTTATGCTTCTTGATGATGCATCGTTTCCGCCGACCAATCTGACCGCCGGAATAGCATCATCGCTCAGACAAGGCTACGCCACACCATCTACTTCGTAGCGCAAAATAATACGTGATGTACCCTAGCGGTAATTCCGCGCGAAATGCGGTAAACATGGCCTGTGATTAAGGCGCGGTTTAGGTGAAGGAGGGAGAAGAGAGGGAAAGAGAACCCGCAGCGCCACAGCGAATGTTCGTGTAGTAAAACATTTGCCGGGAATTCGGATGCATAACTATGCGACAAAGCGATTCCAGGGCATCGAAACACTTTGGGGGCGGCTGAAGCGTTGCGCGTAACAAGCGTTATGGTAACCTATTCATTAATAACATATTTATGGACGCAAAAACCACATGGAGCGGATTTAGTGGAGCACAATAAATTTATGCAATATGGCCGCGGGTTAGGCCTATGGCAGAATCCCCGGGAAAATATTAAGCCAGAACCCGTAACGTACCTCAAAGATGACCCCATTTACCTCACCCCCGCAAAAGGAGAATGGGTCGATCAGATACAACAGTGCAAAAAAGAAAATAACCCATTAGAGAACGGTGTCTTTATCTGGACAGAAATTAAGGGGACAGGACACGCTTTTGTCTCTGTTCATGAGGGTAATAATGCTTCTGTTTTCACTTATGGCCGATTCGGTAGACGGTCTGGTATTGCCGGAGTTGTCGGTGATGGTATTCTTAATTTTTTGCAATTTGAAGATGCGAGAAAATATTATCGAGAAGAATTATACAAGATGGAAGCCAAAGCGTTCATAATTACAGACGCAGATCCGGTGATTACAAGAATGTACTTTGAAAAATTGTGGCATTCAGGAGTAAAAGCAAAAGAGACTCCATTTATGAAGGACAGTACTAAAAGAAATGGACACACTATTGATCAATACGATGTCACTGGCGTGAACTGTACAACCCATGCAACAAAAGGCGTAAAGATCGCTGGATCACAAGTCTTTAAAAATGGGTATACAACTAACTCTCAGCTGTATATCAAGTATGAAGAAGATTTTGCAATACCTGTATCACTGCGAAGGTATTTAGAGAAGAAAAGCAAAGAGCAATCCATGCTTGTTGTTGATATGACCAGTGAGTTTAAAAAACAGTATCCTAACATCGATAACCATACACCTATAAGTGAAAATACACTTGAAATGGTTGTGGGTAGGAGCGTCTCTGAAGTTTCCTCAAGTATCGGAGAAGTATCACCTTATTCTGGAGGTACTTTTGGTGGATTATTAGAAGGAATGCATGATGTTAACAAGTAAAAGCAAAACGTTTATACGATGGTTCAGTATTTCACTTTCATTTTTATTTTATTATTTGCTGGTTGGTGGGGTCGGTGCAATATCCTTTGATAAGGATATCATGTACTCTTCAGAGAAGAATATATCTATTGAATATCACAATGCTATTGTGGAATTGATGCAAGAACACATAGATTCAATTTATTGGGCTTCATTTATTGCTTTTCCTATCTGTATGATTATGATTCTTTTAATTTTTAAAAAGATAAGATAACCACTGATTTGTTATCTTTTCGTTTATAATTATTTTAGTATTACTTTGTTTTATAGTCTTATTAGTTGTTTAGTTAAATACTGGGGATTATCTGTGATCAGAACAATAACATTACCCCATCAATGCCATTGTTCTGATTATGACTATAAGTTTAATCCTGTTATGGCTACAACGTATCAAGAGATTGAGCCTTTATTTAGTTTTAGAAATGTACCTGAAGGGGGGGCTCTCAGATGTGGTGTAGAGCCTGCCGTACCAAAGGTATTGCCGATGGTAAAAAGGAAAAGGCATAATCTCATTGAAGATATTCTTGAGATCCTTTTTACACTTAATTTTTTGCTATTTAAGTAAAAATCCGCCTTCATAGAAGGCGGCTTTGACACGGCCCCCTAAAAGGGGGCTTAAACACTATTATTCCAACCCCAGTTGCATTTGTTTTTCCGCTTCCTCTTTCGCTACCTTGTCCTGATACCTGACATATCTGCGAATAATCTCTTCGTTCGCTCCTACCGAGTCCACGAAATACCCTCTTTGCCAGAAGTGATTTCCCCACAATTTTTTCTTTCTCAGATAGGATATTGATAATCTGACAAAGGAAAAAAGCCGTCGTGCAAGGACTGAGTCTGCGATTCACACATATCCGGGATACGCGCTGTAAAAAGTGACCCCATGGTGTCCACACTTGAGGAAAAAACCGGTTTTTGGCCTGTATCCGTCCACATGCTAACCGCTTGCATTTGGTTTATATCTTTTTGTTTTGAAAGGTGTTTACCGGAAATAGCCAAAAAAAAGCCCTCCATCAAGGAGGGCAAATAGACAGGGATGGTGTCTATGGCAAGGAAAACAGGGTCTATCATCTACACACACAACGTTTCACTATCGTTCAACAACTCACAGGGACTGCTCAGGGATTCCGCTTTTGCGCTGCCTACACCTCAGTCAAAGGCTCACTTCGGCACGCTAAAATATTTTTCCTGCTGATTCGCGACTGAGATTTGCTCGCGAATCACTTCCATATGCTGCTCATGCTTACGACGCAGCACTTCTTTCTGTTCCGGCGTCAGCAGGCTGTACATCTGATTACGCACCCGGGCCATTTCCACCTGGCGTGCAATCTGCGCCTGCGTCATTTTATTGATTTGCGCCCGTACGGCCGCCTCATCGAATTTTTCAGCTATAACCAATTGATACATTGTTTCTACGTCCTGCGCGGAATAGGGAGGCATGTCATGCCGCACTTCCTGCATCAGATCACGCATCTGTTGGCGTTGCTGTTCCGTCAACTTCACGCCATCGAACATCCTTTGCTGACTAGGAATGCGTTTCGTGGCAGAGTCATTCTGCGTCAGTTCTTCCATCCCAAGCCCCCCGGCGTCGGCTGCCGTAGCGATGCTGGAACCCAGCAACAGCAGTGAAGCGAGAGACAATAAGGTGGTGCGCCGCATCAATAACTCCTCAGTAAGTTGTACCGCTCAGCGAATTGATGGGTTCAGTCTAAACACCCCGCTGCAAACATGCGTCAGACGGTGTAAAACTACGTAAAGTCATGGAATAGCGGCAATCTATGGCGTATTTTGCCCGAGGAGGTAGGTAACTCATGAATAAAATCCTGTTGGTTGACGATGATAAAGAGCTGACTTCCTTATTGAAGGAACTGCTCGAAATGGAAGGGTTCAACGTGGTGGTGGCCTATGACGGCGAACAAGCACTGGGCGCGCTGGACGATTCAATAGATCTGCTGCTGTTGGATGTCATGATGCCGAAGAAAAACGGCCTTGATACCTTGAAGGAACTGCGTCAACGCCATCAGACGCCCGTCATTATGCTGACCGCGCGCGGCAGCGAGCTGGACCGCGTACTGGGTTTGGAACTGGGCGCCGATGATTATCTGCCGAAACCGTTTAACGACCGGGAGCTGGTGGCGCGTATTCGTGCGATCTTACGCCGGTCAAACTGGACAGATCAGCAACAGGTGGGCGAGACAACCGCACCGACGCTGGAAGTGGATGCTCTACGTCTGAATCCCGGCCGTCAGGAAGCCAGCTTCGACGAGACTGTGCTGGATTTGACCGGTACTGAGTTTACCTTGCTGTATCTGCTGGCGCAGCGCCTGGGTCAGGTGGTATCCCGAGAACACCTGAGTCAGGAGGTGCTCGGCAAACGGCTAACGCCTTTTGACCGCGCCATCGACATGCACATTTCCAATCTGCGACGTAAGTTGCCCGACCGCAAAGACGGCCTGCCGTGGTTTAAAACCTTGCGCGGACGAGGCTATCTGATGGTGTCCACCGCATGATCAACAGCCTTACTGCCCGTATTTTCGCCATATTCTGGCTGACGCTGGTCCTGGTGCTGATGCTGGTGCTGATGCTGCCCAAACTGGACTCCCGCCAACTGACCCCGCTGCTCGAAAGCGAGCAGCGTCAGGGATTAATGCTCGAACAACATATCGAAGCGGAACTGGCTCACGACCCGGCGAACGACCTGCTCTGGTGGCGTCGGCTGTTTCACGCCATAGAGAAATGGGCGCCGCCGGGCCAACGCCTGCTGCTGGTGACCACCGAGGGGCGCGTCATCGGTTCGCAGCGCCAGGAAATGCAGATCGTACGCAACTTTATCGGCCAGTCCGATAACGCCGACTTCCCCCAGAAGAAGAAATACGGCCGCGTCGAGCTGCTGGGTCCGTTCTCCGTCAGGGATAGCGAAGACAACTATCTGCTGTACCTGATCCGGCCCGCCAGCAGCCCGCAGTCCGACTTCATCAACCTGCTGTTTGATCGCCCGCTGTTGCTGCTCATCGTCACCATGCTCATCAGTAGCCCGCTGCTGCTGTGGCTGGCCTGGAGTTTGGCAAAACCAGCCCGCAAGCTGAAAATCGCGGCCGACGAAGTCGCGCGAGGCAACCTGCGTCAGCATCCTGAACTGGAATCCGGCCCGCACGAATTCCGCGCGACCGGCGCCAGCTTCAACCAGATGGTGAGCGCGCTGGAGCGCATGGTGACCGTGCAGCAGCGTTTGTTGTCGGACATCTCTCACGAACTGCGTACGCCGCTGACCCGGCTGCAGCTGTCGAGCGCGCTGCTGCGCCGCAGGCAGGGCGAAAGCAACGAACTGACCCGCATTGAAACCGAAACCCAGCGTCTGGACAGCATGATCGGCGATCTGCTGGTGCTGTCGCGTAATCAACACAAAAACGAACTGCATCGTGAACCGCTGAAAGCGGATGAACTATGGAGCGATGTGCTGGACGACGCCAGCTTTGAAGCGGAGCAGATGGGCAAAACGCTGAACGTGCTGTCGCCGCCCGGCCCATGGCCGCTGTTTGGCAACCCGTCAGCGCTCGACAGCGCGCTGGAGAACGTGGTCCGCAACGCGCTGCGCTACTCCAGAACGCACATCGAGGTTTCGTTCTCCGTCGACGGTCAGGGCGTCACCATTATCGTCGGCGATGACGGGCCCGGCGTCAGCCCGGAAGACAGGGAACAGATTTTCCGTCCTTTCTACCGTACCGATGAAGCCCGCGACCGCGAATCCGGCGGAACCGGCCTCGGACTGGCGATCGTCGAAACGGCCATCTCGCAGCATCATGGCTGGGTCAAGGCCGACGCCAGCCCTCTCGGCGGCCTGCAGTTGACGATCTGGTTGCCGCTTTATCACCGCTAATCAGCCCTCGTAAAAAGCGGAAGAGCGCGCAGCTCTTCCGCCTCGATCTTCCCCTTCGCATTGAGTTTTTCCCGACGTCGGGTAGAGTGTGAACCTCATAGGGTCGCACAATTAGCGACTTGCAACGCTGTCTTCGGCGCCAGCGTCATCTGGGCAGCGTTCCTGAAATCGCCTGACACCTCACCCACAGGAAAAGGACATGAAAGGATTGGCCCTACTGGCTGGTTTGGTTACGACATTACTGATTTCTTCCGCTCACGCCTCTGGCGATGGAATATGCGGATTTACAGATTCTGAATGCGGTATGCCCGCGCTTCCCTACCTGCTGCCGGATAACGATACCCGCACCAACCTGATGTTGCTGCAAAGCAGCCGCAACAAGATAGCGCTCCCTATCCCGCAGCCAATCCCCGACCCAGGACAGTCACGGACCGATCCTTTTACGGCCTACCGAGTGATGGGGCTGGTCGCCACCGAAGCGCCCGACGAGGCGACATCGCCCTCTTCCGATATTGCTGACGCTCAGGTAATACAGGTAGAAAATGCCGAACTGCTTCCCAAAGCGGAGCGACTACATCTGCCCGCACCCATGATAGAAAAGCTCAAAACCCTGTCCCCGCAGGACATGGAAGGGCGAGGAATATCAAATGGCCTCAGCACGCTGGGCGATTTTTTCGATGTCCTGAGCAGTGACGCCGACCTGACGGAAGCGCAACGGATCCTGCTGGCGCAGGGGCGTATCGCGTTGGTCTCGGCGGATTACCCCGCCACCCGAGCCGCACTGGATAAAGATTCACAGCTCGCCAACGGTCATGCGGGTGACTTCCTCCGCTACCTGAATAGCGCGCAAGCCTTCTACAAAGGCGAATTAGAACAGGCCGATAACGACTTTCAGCAGTTGCTGACCGCGGGACAGCCTTGGGTCGCCGAAACCGCCCGCTATATGCTGATTCGCGTTGCGATCAATCAGGCCACTCAGCACGCGCTGGATGAATACGACATGTTTGATATCCGCAAAACAGACAAAGCGGCCGGACAGCGCGCCGTCGAACGTATCGACGGTTACTTGAAGCAGTACCCGCAGGGATTTTATGCCGATTCAGCGCGCGGACTGTATCGCCGCGCCTACTGGATGAACGGCGACCACATCGCGTTAGCCAACCTCTATAATCAAGCGCTGACGTCAGTCGACAACGTGCCCGCCCTGCTCGATATCAGTAACGAAATTGACGATAAATTGCTGGAAAACAGCGATTTCGTCTCGTCCGATGCCGTGCCATTGCTGACTCTGGTGCAAGACCTCAAACGGCTGCGCAGTTCAGACGGCTGGATGAACTTGCCGGCGCTGACGCAAGAGGAGATTGAACAGCAGCGTTCCGGGTTCGAACGCGCGGGCATGCACGCCGAGTTTCTCTATCTGCAAGGGGCTTTTCAGTTCTATTCCCGGCGGGATTACGAGGCAGTGCTCCGCACCCTCCCCGCCGCCACTGGTCAGGACCTGACGGATACCGTCGCCTATAGCAGTCAGGCGCTGCGCGGGCTGGCATTGGATCAATTACAACGTTGGCCGGAAGCCGAAACGCACTGGCGTCATTTGCTGACGATGAACACCCTCTACACCCAACAGCAGTTCCTCCAGCTCGCGCTGGCCCAAACGCTGGTCGATAGCGGTCATCCGGAGCAGGTGTTTGCGGCGAATAGCCCAGTCAAAAATCTGCGCTTCCGTTCCGCCATCCTTAAAGTCAGCGCCGACGCTAACCTATTACGCCAACAGACCGGCCCGCAGCAAACGCCCGCCGAACGCGCTATTGCGCTGGATACGCTGCTTACCAAGGAGATCACACACAGGGACTACGCAGGGTATCTGAAGGACAGCGAAAAACTCGCCGCCATTCCACCGCTGAAAAGCACCGAAAACATGAGTTGGGACGAGGAAGATCTGACGGCGTTCTCCTGGGACGGCAGCGATACCGAGGAAGGCTATCAGTGCTCAAGCCTGCAAGAAACGGTGGTCCGCCTGAACAAAAACCCGCAGGACGCGCGCGCCGTCAACTGCCTGGGTGAGTTCTTCCTGCGTACCGGCAATACCGTGGGTTTCGACTGGGGGGAAAACAACATGCTGAACGGTCTGACCGACGCCAAAACCCAATATCAGGGACCGGAGTTTAATCGGCTGGACGGCTATATTGAGGTGATCGCCAACCCGAAGGCCCCACCGGAAGACAAGAGCTACGCGCTCTACCGTGCAATCTACTGTTACTCCCCCAGCGGCTACAACAGCTGCGGCTCTCAAGACATCAGCAAGGCCACTCGCAAAGCCTGGTTCAGACAGCTCAAAACCGAGTTTAAGGGTAGCCAATGGGCCGAGCAGCTCAAATATTACTGGTAGCGCGTCGTTTTATCATCGCCAGCCTGCTGCTCACCAGCATCAATGCGGATGCCACGACCGTCAACGCCGCCCGCTATAACGCCTTCTGGCTGTGGGCCGCCGTGCAGCCCCAGCCGGTACTGCATCAGGCCGATACGCTGTATCTGCATCAGGGAGAGATTGCGCTGCGGCGGGGCGACGTCGTATTCCTGCGACAGGGGCTGCCTGCCAGCACGCTGACGGTCAAACATCTGTGGCTATCGTTCCGGGTGACCACGCTAGACTTCGGTGAACCTCAGCTGGCGCGCATCCTCAACATCGCCCAACGCTGGCGTGCGCTGGGCAATCGAGTCGAGGGCATTCAAATTGATTTCGATGCCGCCAGCTATCATCTCTCCGGCTACGTCGCTTTTCTACAGCAGCTGCGGCAGCGTCTGCCGTCGGACTACCGTCTTAGCGTGACCGGGCTACTTGACTGGGCGAAAACCGGTGAAATCTCTCAAATCAACCGGCTAAATGACATCGTGGACGAACTGGTGGTGCAGACTTATCAGGGGCGCAATACGGTGAACCGCTACACCGAGTACCTTCCGGCCTTGCTAACCTTGCGAGTGCCGTTCCGACTTGGGCTGGTGCAACATGGGCGCTGGGACGAGCGCTGGCAGCATCGACTGTCTGCCTCGCCGTTTTATCGCGGGGCCGTTGTCTTCCTGCTCAATCCCCCGCCCGCCAAGCGTTCTACGTTGACGCGTTAGCTTCTGCCGCCGAAGCCGTTCTGGCGCCAGGCTTCGTAGCTGATAATCGCCACCGAGTTGGAAAGGTTCAGACTACGGCAGTCCGGCTCCATCGGGATGCGGATGCGATACTCCGGCGCGATGCCGTTACGCACGGAGTCAGGCAGTCCGGCCGTTTCCGAACCGAACAGCAACACGTCTCCGGGCTGATAGGTGGGGCGATCGTAGGGCTGACTGCCTTTGGTCGTGCAGGCAAAAATGCGACAGCCGGGCACCGACGCCAGAAAGGCTTCGTAATTCGCATGACGCTGGACTACGGCCAGATCGTGATAATCCAGTCCGGCCAGGCGCAATTTCTTCTCTTCGAAGTCGAAGCCCAGCGGTTCAATCAGATGCAGAGAGCATCCGTTGTTCGCCGCCAGCCGGATGATATTGCCGGTGTTGGGCGCAATTTGCGGTTCGTAAAGCGCAATATGGAACATTCAGATAACGTCTGTCGTCAAAAAGGTGGCGGCAGTATATCGTATCCCTGCGCACCACCCCAGCCTGCGGGCGACGGCGAGACAATTAACGACTAAACTTAAGCGACAGGCGGCTTTCCCGCGGAGGACGTATGCACCACAACGTGATTCGGACAGTCATGCTCGGCGTTTTACTCTCATCGATGGCCCTGTGGGCAAATGCAGCGCCCCTGCCATCGACCCAACAGCAACAGTTTGAAAGCGGCATCGGCAGCCAAAAACGGCTGCAACAGCAGATGCAACAGGATCAGAAGTTACAGCAGCAGCAGTTGAATCAGAGCATCCAGCAAAACAGCGCCGCGCGACAGCAGCAGCTCAGGCAGCAACAACAACAGACGCAACAGCGCGTGATGCCGTCAACCACGCCCTGAGAGCCGGCGTTATATACGAACGCCCATCAGCGTCAGGATGAGCGGCGTCGTCACCGCCGCCAGCAACGTGGATAACAACAGACTGGCGGCCACTGGGCCGCCCAGCGCGTTGAACTGACGCGACATCAGATAGATGTTCACTCCGATAGCCATTGAACCCAGCAGAACCACCACTCGTGTTTCCATCTCAGGCAATCCCAACGCAACCGCCAGCAACCACACGATAAGCGGTTGTACCAACAGCTTGATGATGCAGATGGCGACGCTGATTCTCCACCCCTCGCGGATCTGATACTCCGCCAGCCCCATGCCCAGCGCCACCAGCGACAGCGGAACGGCGCTCTGGCCCAGCATATTCACCGAGCGCTCCGCCACCTCGGGCAACGGCAGACCGGTAAAGCCAAACAGCGTGCCAGACAGAATACCGATGATCAGCGGGTTTTTGAGCACGCCCAGCGCGGTGGCGGTGAATCCCTTTAACGATAGCGCGCCATTGCGAGCCCATTCGACGGACACGGTGACCAGCGTCCAGAGGATCAGGCCGTTGAAAATCAGCACCAGCGCCACGGAGGGGATCGCCTCCGGCCCCAACATCATCGTGGCGATAGGCAGACCCAGCATGACGTTGTTGGAGAAAATACCGCTCAGCGCAAAGATCGAACCTGATACCCCATCTAACTTGAATACCCAGCGGGCAATCACACGCCCTAATATAAACACGGCCAGACAGCTGCCGAAGAAGGCAATCAACAAGCGGGCATCCACCGCCGGGCGGTCGGCGAAGTCGCACATCATAAGGAATAACATTGCGGGTAGCGCAATATTGAAAATGAAACTGGTCAATGCGTCAGCGATGTCGGCCGGCCAATGGCCCACGCGGACGAGGCCATATCCCAACGCAATCAGAACGAAAAGAGGTAAAGACAGATAAATCTGGTGCCAGAGTGAAACAATAAACGCGGGCATAGCCCTTCTTCCTTAATGTTTGCGACATCGTCCCTGAGCCGCCTCATAACGGCAGGCTCGCTCTATCCATACAGAGGATAATGCGAAACTGCCGGATGACGGCATCCAATGCGGCTAAGAATGGAAAACGCCGAGCGTTGACCGACATGCCATCCTGGAGACAGCTTCAGTCGGCGATTTCCGCTGTCCCAATCAAATCTATCCGGTCAGTGCAGATAGCATCAACGCCCCAGCGCAATAAGTCTTGCGCCCGTTCCGGCTGGTTGACGGTGTAGACCAGAATTCGCAACCCAGCCTGCTTCAACTCCGCCACGCGCGCTTCATCGAGGAGCGCATGATTGAGGTGAATCGACACGCACGCCAACCGCTGCGTCAGCGTCAGCCAGTCCTCGCGCCACTCGTCCAGCAGCAGCCCGCGAGGCAATTCAGGCGCCGCCTGCTGAGCCGCTTCCAACGCCTCGACGGAGAAAGAAGACAGCAACGGAGGAACAACACGATGTTGCCACAGTTCCCGCGCCGCCAACGCGACGACCCGGCCGGTTTCCGCTTCCTTACCGGTAGTCGGCTTAATTTCGATGTTCACCAGAATATCGTAACGAACGCTGCGCTGCGCCACGTCCGCCAGCGACGGCAAATGTTCGCCGCGGAATGTCCGTCCAAACCAACTGCCCGCGTCCAGCCGGGATAGCTGTTCCCAGCTCTGCTCGCCCGCAATCCCCCAACCGTTGGTGGTGCGATCCAGCGTGTCATCGTGCAGCAGGAAAACCTGCCCGTCGCGCGACAGCTTGGCGTCAATTTCAATCATTCGATGCCCGTAACGTGCGCCAGCATCAATCGCCGCCAGCGTATTTTCCGGCGCCAGTGAACCACCGCCACGATGGGCGACATAAGCAGGATAAGGCCAAGAGTGTGTCATCGTTCCATCCGTAATCCGCTCTGCGAATCAAATATATGCCACGACGAGGCCGGCACATGCAGCCAGAGGGTAGCGCCCACGGCCGGACAATATTCGTGCGACAAGCGCACGATGACATTCTGCCCTGCCCACCGTCCATACGCCAGATTATCCGCGCCCAATAATTCCACCGTGTCGACCGTCATCGGCACGGCATTGTCCGGACCGTCCGCCAGTAGAATGTGTTCCGGCCGAACACCGAGGGTCACTTCTCGCCCCCGCCACTCGGGTTTTGAAGCTGGTAGCGTTAACGCCAGATCGGAGGATAAGATCAGCCGGTCGCCGTCGTCACTGACCCGGCCTGAGAGCAGATTCATGGCGGGCGACCCGATAAAACTCGCGACGAACAGCGTTGCCGGGCGACGATAGATCTCGGCGGGCGCGCCGATCTGTTCGGCCACGCCCTTGTTCATGACGATCACCCGCTGCGCGAGCGTCATCGCTTCGACCTGATCGTGCGTGACATACAGGCTGGTGGTCCGTAGCCGCTGATGCAGCTGCCGCAGCTCCAGCCGCATCTGGACACGCAGCCGGGCATCCAGATTCGATAACGGTTCGTCGAACAAAAACACCGCCGGTTCTCGCACGATGGCGCGCCCCATCGCCACCCTCTGGCGCTGACCGCCGGACAGCTCGCGCGGTTTACGCTCCAGCAACGGCAGCAGCTCCAGAATCCGCGCGGCTTCTTCGACCCGTTTACGGATCTGCTCTTTGCCCAGACCGCGAATTTTCAGCCCGTAGGCCATGTTTTGATAGACGCTCATGTGCGGATAAAGCGCGTAATTCTGGAACACCATCGCAATACCGCGATCTTTCGGCTCTTTTTCCGTAACGCGCTCGTCGCCAATATAAATATCGCCGCTCGTCGTCTGTTCCAGACCGGCGACCATGCGCAGCAACGTCGACTTACCGCAGCCCGACGGGCCAACGAGCACGACGAACTCCCCATCGGCCACGTCCAGGTTGATGGGGTTGATGATCTGCGTTTTGCCGTCGTAGGATTTAGTGACGGCCTGTAGTTTTAACGATGTCATAGCGTCTTATTTCTCACTGTCGACCAGTCCACGGACAAACCAGCGCTGCATCAGCAGCACAACCAATATCGGCGGCAGCATGGTGAGCAGCATCGCCGCCATCACATGCTCCCAGCGAGTCGGGCTGTCGCTGCTGGCGATCATGCTCTGAACACCCGCCACGGCGGTGCCGAGACGCGAATCGCTTACAATCAGCAGCGGCCACAGATACTGGTTCCAGCCGTAGATGAAAATAATGACGAACAGCGCCGCCAAATTGGTTTTGGATAACGGCAGCACCATGTCGAAGAAAAAGCGCATCGGACCCGCGCCGTCGATACGCGCCGCTTCCATCAGTTCATCCGGCAGCGTCATGAAACACTGCCGGAACAGAAAGGTTGCGGTGGCCGAAGCCATCAGCGGCAGCGTCAAACCGGTGTAGCTGTTCATCATGCCGAGATGAGAAATCACCTCCACCGTCGGGAAAATACGCACCTCCACCGGCAGCATCAGGGTGGTGAAAATCATCCAGAAAAAGACCTGCCGTAGGGGAAAGCGGAAATACACCATGGCGTAGGCAGACAGCATCGACACGCTGATTTTCCCCACCGTGATGGTCAACGCCATGATGAAACTGTTGATCAGCAGCCAGCCGAACGGCGCGCTGTTGTTGTTGCCGACCCCATGCTGCCAAATGGTAGTGAAGTTCTGCCAGAGATGGCTGCCGGGGATGAGCGTCATCGGCGCCTGCGAAGCCTGCGCCTGATCCAGCGTCGCCGTCACCACCGCGATATACAGCGGAAACAGCACCACCAGCAGCGCGACCGCCAACATGACATGGCTGAAAATATTCAGCCCGCGACGATGCTCAATCATTGATAGTTCACCTTACGCTCAACGAAGCGGAACTGAATCACCGTCAGCACGATCACCAACACCATCAGCACCACCGACTGCGCGGCCGAACTGGCGAGATCCAATCCGGCAAAGCCTTCGCGATACACCTTATAAATCAACGTGGTTGTGGCCTGTACCGGGCCGCCGGCCGTCGCGGCGTCAATCACCGGGAATGTATCGAAGAATGCGTAGACCAGATTGACCACCAGCAGGAAGAAGCTTACCGGCGAGATCAGCGGCAGCACCACATTGAAGAAACGCCGGACTGGTCCCGCGCCGTCAATCGCAGCGGCTTCAATCAGAGAGCGCGGCACAGACTGCAATGCCGCCAGGAAAAACAGGAAGTTATAGCTGATCTGTTTCCAGACCGACGCCACTACCACCAACAGCATCGCCTGACCGCTGTTCTGAGCATGATTCCAGTCATAGCCCAGGTGACGTAGCCAGTAGGCGATGAGGCCCAGACCCGGATTAAACAAGAACATCCACAGCACCGCTGCCACCGCGGGCGCGATGGCATAGGGCAAGATCAGCAGTGTCTGGTAAATCCGCCGCCCACGCGTCACATGATTGACTAACGCCGCGAGAAACAGGGAGATGATCAGCCCGAAAAACGTGACCAGCCCGCTGAACCACAGGGTGGTGTAGAACGACTCGAGATAGTAGGGATCGTGAAACAGCTGGATAAAGTTATTCAACCCGGCAAACCGGCTTGATAGTCCAAACGGGTCGACGTCCTGCACGGAGTACCACAGCGCCTGCCCGGCGGGCCAGAGGAAGAATATCGCCGTAATCGACAGCTGCGGAAGCACCAGCGCATAAGGCAGCCAGCTGCGGCTAAAAACGGGGCGGGAAGCATTCATCGGATAATCTCAATAGGAATAGGCCGCGTCCTTTCGGCCTAAAACACACTTACCGGGTGGATTGTTCGAAGCGACGCAGTTGCATATTTCCCCGCTGTACCGCGGCATCCAGCGCCTGCTGCGGCGTTTTCTTGCCGATCCAGACGCTCTCCATTTCTTCGTCCACGATGGTGCGGATTTGCAGCATATTGCCCAGACGCAGCCCTTTGGTGAACGGCAACGGCGGTTTGTTCAACATCTGACGGGTGGCGATATCCGCGCCGGGATTCTGCTCGTAGAAGCCCTGCTGGCGCGTCAGGTCGTAGGCGGCGGCAGTAATCGGCAGATAGCCGGTCTTCTGGTGCCACTCGGCGGCGATCTCCGGCTTCGCCAGAAACTGCATAAATTCCGCCACGCCGTGATAGGTGGCGGGATCCTTGCCGTTCATCACCCAAAGGCTGGCTCCGCCGATAATGGCGTTCTGAGGCGCGCCTTTCTCGTCGGCGTCATACGGCATCATGCCGACGCCGAAGTGGAATTTGGCGTACTGACGAATACCCGCCAACGAACCTGAGGAGGCCGTGATCATGGCGCAGTCGCCGTTATAGAATTTCTCTGTCGATTCGTCCTTGCGCCCGTAGTAGGTAAAGTCCCCTTTCTTGTTCATGGCCTCCAGCAGGGCGATGTGTTTGACCTGAGCGGGCTGATTGAACTCAAGCACCGCGTCAGTGCCGTCAAAACCGTTGTTTTGACTCGCGAACGGCAGACCATGCCAGGCGCTGAAGTTTTCGAGCTGAATCCATCCCTGCCAGCCGCTGGAGTAACCGCATTTCATGCCGGAGGAGCGTAGTTTGGCTGTGTACTCCGCCATCTGCTGCCAGGTTTTCGGCGGCTGTTCCGGGTCCAGGCCCGCCTTTTTGAATGCATCCTTGTTGTAATAAAGCACCGGCGTGGAGCTGTTAAACGGCTGAGACAACAGATGGCCGCTTTTGGCATCGGTGTAATAGCCGGAGACCGTCGGCACGAATACGCTCTCATCGAACGGCACGCCCGACTGTTGGAATACCTCGTAAACCGGTTTGATGGCCTTGCTCGCCATCATGGTGGCGGTGCCCACCTCATAGACCTGCAAGATCGCAGGCCCATTCCCACTGCGGTAGGCGGCAATCCCGGCGGCCAGCGTCTGTTCGTAGTTGCCCTTGTAGACGGGCACAATCCTGACGTCATTCTGGCTCTGGTTAAAGCGGTCCGCCAACGTATTGACCGTTTTCCCCAGCTCCCCTTCCATCGCATGCCAGAACGGGATGTCGGTCACCGCCTGCGCCTGAGAAGTGAGGGCCATCGCCATGACGGCGCTGGCGGCGACGGTGCGGATTGCGTGTTTCAACATGCCAGTCTCCTGCAAAAATACCGTTCGGCCCCCCGGTGGGAGCCATAAATGTGGCAGGTAACATGACATGTGCAGATGACATAAAAATAACTTTTAAATGACAAAAAAATGACACCCCGATGGCAAAGGCATTCAGCAAAACGCGTGAAAAGAAGCCATATCAGACAGGATAAAAACGAGTCATTCACCGCCAGCACTGCGCTGAGAAAAAATCCAGCAAATAAAAGGGTGACGCGCTTTTGCCGACTACTTTCAGGCGCAGCATGGCCGATGAGCATCGCTTTTTAAACGTTCTGTCATCTCCCTAACATTACGCCCCGGTCACTGGCGTTCTGTTATCAACATGTTTTGAAAATTGATGGTACAGGCTCAAGAAACGCAGCCGATAAAGACCCCTGAGGGTTCCTAAATGGTATGTCGCCATATGGCAGTAAAGGCGATTGCCAATGACATACCGCGTTCGGCCCGCTTTACATTTTTTAGACACCCGGACTTCACCATGAAAAATCAGGTGTCCGCCAACCCAAAGGGACATTATGAAATTGCTAAAAAACATGAAGCTCAGCACCATGCTGGGCAGCGGTTTTTCGCTGGTCATTGCTATCGGCTTTTTGGTCGCCCTGTTCGGCCTGTTTCAGCTCAAGCAGATCAGCGCCAACGTTCAGACGTTGTCCGAGCTGCGTATCACCCGTCTGCTGCAGTTCCAGGAGTTTAAAGACAACGTCAACGTGGTTGCCCGCTCCGTCCGTGATATCGCGCTGCTGAAAGATCGCGATCAAATGCTGAGCCGACAAAAACAGATCGAAGACATCATCACGGTCAATACCGCAACATTGAATGAAGTCAGCCGCTCCGTGTCCACACAGGAAATGTCGACTTTGGTCAACCAGCTGTCTCAGGTTCAGCCGGGTTATGTCGCCGCCGTCAGAAAAGCGCTCACGTTAGGGCTGGCGAACCGACAGGAAGAAGCCAGAGACACCATCCTCACGGAGGTACACGATGAGCAGGACAAAATCTTCAAGGCCGTCGACAACATTCTGAACTTCCAGAAAGAAACCACCATCAGCGACGCCGAACAGTCTGGCCATCAGGCCAACCGCTCCGGTGCGGTGATGGTGGCTTTAGCTGTGCTTGTCGCCGTACTGGGCGGAATAACCGCCTGGCTGATTACCCGTCGCATCATCAACCAGTTGGGGGGTGAGCCGGCCTATGCTGCGCAAATTGCCGGCGCTATCGCCAAAGGCGACCTGGCCATGCGCGTCAAGCTGCGCGACAACGACACATCCAGCCTGCTGGCTGCGATGGAAGAAATGCGCAACAGCCTGAGCACGACGGTCAATCAGGTACGTCAAAGCAGTGAATCCATCGCTACCGGCTCCAGCCAGATCGCCATGGGCAACACCGATCTGAGCCAGCGTACCGAAGAGCAGGCGGCGAATCTCCAGCAGACGGCGGCGTCGATGGAGCAGATCAGCCAGACCGTCAAACAGAACGTGGATACCGTGCGCATGGCGACGGAACTGGCGAAGTCCGCCAGCGACTCTGCGACCAAAGGCAACACCGTGGTCAGCGACGTCGTCAACACCATGAACGAGATCACCTCCAGCTCTCACAAAATCAGCGACATCATCAGTGTCATCGATGGCATTGCGTTCCAGACCAATATTCTGGCGCTGAACGCCGCTGTAGAAGCTGCCCGAGCAGGTGAACAGGGACGTGGATTTGCGGTGGTGGCCGGTGAAGTTCGCTCTCTGGCACAGCGTTCCGCGTCTGCCGCCAAGGAGATCAAAGACCTCATCACGGAAAGCGTGGAAAAAGTGGAAACCGGCTCTAAGTTGGTCGGCAACGCGGGAACGACAATGGATGAGATCGTCGAGCAGGCTCACCGCGTCGCCGATCTCATCAGCGAAATCGGCGTCACCACCCACGAACAGCAGGATGGGATCACCCAGATTAACGATGCGGTGAACCAGCTTGACCAGGTGACTCAGCAGAACGCCGCGTTGGTGGAAGAGTCCGCCAGCGCCGCAGACAGCCTCAGCTCACAGGCGTCCAATCTGGTGGATCTGATGCAGGTATTTAAAGTGGAAGCGCGCACGCTCTGCCCGGCGCCAAAGCGCCCGTCAAAAGACCGGCAGCCGCGTCTCAGCCAAAACCCGCATTGGCAAGCGCGGGTGGCAGCGAAGACGACTGGGAGCGTTTCTGATATTCCCCACGGAACAGCCGCGATAATGCGGCGTTCCGGCGAGTTGCCGCCTGAAAGCCAGACGTCATGCTAGATCGGCCATTGGCCTAACGGCATAACGCGTTGGCGAATGGCAGGATGGCAACCGCGAATTCCTTCCACAGCCCCGCGCTCTCGCGGGGCTTTTTACGTCTCTGATTTACAGCGCCCGGCGCAGACGCGCTACGGCTTCATGCATCTGCTCTTCCGTCGCCGTCGCGAAAGACAGGCGCAGCGTTGAACGGTCCGGTTGTTCTGCGAAGAAGAACTCGCCCGGCACGAACACCACCCCTTCTGCCAACGTTTTTTTCAACCATTCGGTCGTATCGAACGTCTCACGGAAGCGCGCCCACAGGAACATGCCGCCTTCTGGCTGATTGAAGGTCAACACATCGCCGAGCTGCTCTTCAACCAACGCGGAAAGGCGCTCGCCTTTTTGACGATAAGCATGACGGATGGTTTCGATCTGCTTCGGCAAACGACCCAACCCTAAATAGTTCTCCACAATTGCCTGGGACAGCGCGCTGGCGTGCAAGTCCGCAGCCTGCTTGATGATCGCCACGTTGTGCAGCAACCAGTCGGGCAGTACGGCCCAGCCCAGACGCAGGCCCGGTGCCAGCACCTTGGAGAAAGAAGAGAGGTAAACCACGCGATCGGCGTGTCCGGCCTCATTCGCCAGCTGATACAGCGTCGCATGGCGCGTCTCGGTAAACCGCAGTTCACCGTAGGGATCGTCCTCGATAATCAGGAAATCATGCTTCGCGGCCAGCGCAACCAGCTGCTTGCGCCGAGCCTCGCTCAGCGAAACGCCGCTGGGGTTGCCGAAGTTCGGCACCAGATAAACGCCTTTGATACGCTGCGTGGCCAGCAGCGCTTCCAGTTCGTCAACGACCATGCCGTGTTCGTCGGAAGAGACCGACATAATCTGCGCTTCCGCCAGTTCCAACGTCTGCAACGCCGCCAGGTAGGTCGGTCGCTCAACGACGAAAACATCCTGCGGATCGACCGTTGCGCGCATGACCAAATCCAGCGCCTGCTGGGAGCCTGCGGTGACGACGATATCGTCCGCACAGGTTTGTACGCCACGCAGTTCGCACAGCTCGGCAATGCGTTCACGCAGCACCGGGCTGCCTTCGGTCAGGCCATACTGGAACGCCGCCTTCGGTTGCTCGACGATCGCCAGTTCCGTCGCCTGCCGCAGTCCGTCAAAGTCAAACAGCGCGTCTGAAGGTATCCCTCCCGCCAACGAAATCACGCCATCCATTTTGCTGTGCTTCAGCAGTTCTCGAATCGCGGAGCTTTTAAGCCGCTCCATCCGCTGCGCTACCAACTTACCCATTGCCATAACAATGCTCACTCATGAAAAAGAGGGAATAATAGAAACAGGCCGGGAGAACCCCGGCCAAAGAAAAGTTTAACCGCCCAGATAGGCGGAGCGCACCGCTTCGTTCGCCAACAGCGCCGCACCGGTATCTTCCAGCACCACGCGTCCATTTTCCAGAACATAACCGCGGTCGGCAAGACGCAACGCCTGATTAGCGTTCTGCTCCACCAGGAAGATGGTCATCCCTTCTTCACGCAACTGCTGAATGGTGTCGAAAATCTGCTGAATCACGATCGGAGCCAGTCCCAGAGACGGTTCATCCAGCAACAGCAGACGCGGTTGCTCATTAACGCGCGACCAATCGCCAGCATCTGCTGTTCACCGCCGGACATCGTGCCCGAACGCTGAGTACGACGTTCTCTCAGGCGCGGAAACAGCGTATACACCCGCTCAATACGCGCATCATACTGCTCACGTTCGGCGAAAAAGCCTCCCATCGCCAGATTTTCTTCCACCGTCATGCGGGAAAAGACCCGACGCCCCTCGGGTACGATTGCGATGGCTTCTCGCATGATCCGCGCCGTCGGCCAGTCGGTAATCTCCTTACCGTCGAACACGATGGACCCGGTAGACGCCCGCGGGTCACCGCACAACGTCCCCAGCAGCGTCGTTTTTCCTGCGCCGTTAGCGCCGATCAGGGTGACGATTTCGCCCTGATTGATATGCAGGTCGACCTGATGCAGCGCCTGGATTTTACCGTAATGCGCCGATACCTGATTTAATGACAACATAACCTTATCCTTCACCCAGATAGGCACGGATCACATCCGGGTTATTACGAATCTCAGCCGGCGTGCCCTGTGCCAGCGGCGTCCCCTGATTCACCACGTAGATGCGGTTTGAAATGCCCATCACCAGTTTCATATCGTGTTCAATCAGCAGGACGGAGACCTGATGGTTATCGCGCAGATCGACAATCAGGTCGTTCAGCTCGTCGGTTTCTTTCGGGTTCAGACCTGCGGCCGGTTCGTCCAGCATCAACAGCTCCGGACGCGTCACCATACAGCGGGCGATTTCCAACCGGCGCTGCTGCCCATAGGCCAGATTGCCAGCCTGACGGTTCGCCAGATCCAACAGCCCGACTCGCTCCAGCCAAGTGACGGCGCGCGCCTGCGCGTCCGCTTCCGCACGGCGAAAGGCAGGGGTTTTCAATAGTCCGGCGAAGACGCCGCTTTTCAGGTGCTGATGCTGAGCGACCAGCAGGTTTTCAATCACCGTCATCTCGCGGAACAAACGCACATGCTGGAACGTGCGCACGACGCCCATTCGGGCGATCTGCTGTCCTGGCAGCGATTCGAGATGCTGATCGCGTAACAGAATCGTGCCGCCGGTCGGGCGATAAAATCCGGTCAGGCAGTTAAAAATGGTGGTCTTGCCTGCGCCGTTCGGACCAATTAACGAGACGATTTCACCGGCATGCAGATCCAGCTCAACATTGTTGACGGCCAGCAGACCGCCGAAACGCATCATCAGGCCCCGTACCGATAATAATGGCTGCGTACTCATGCCTGTCCTTCCTTATCCTCAACCTTCAGCTTCATCTGCGGCCGTTTCATCGGCAACAGTCCCTGCGGACGCCAGATCATCATCAGCACCATCAGGCGCCCAGCAACAGCATGCTGTACTCGTTGAGATCGCGCATCAGCTCACGGGAAACCACCAGCAGCACCGCTGCCAGAATAACCGCGAACTGCGACCCCATACCGCCCAGCACGACGATAGCCAGCACGAAGGCGGACTCGGCGAAGGTAAACGACTCGGGGCTGATAAATCCCTGACGGGCGGCAAACAGCGTGCCGGCAAAGCCCGCAAACGCGGCGCTGATGGTAAAGGCCGTCAGTTTGATTTTGGTCGGGCTGAGGCCCAGAGAGCGGCAGGCGATTTCATCTTCCCGCAGCGCTTCCCATGCACGGCCCAGCGGCATACGCAACAGGCGGTTGATGATGAACAGCGTCAGTACCACCAGCAGTAACGCGACCAGATACAGGAAGATAATGCGGTCGCCGGGATCGTAAGCAAGCCCGAAGAAATGATGGAACGTATCCCATCCGCCCTCACGCGGCGTGCGGCTGAACTCCAGCCCAAACAGCGTTGGCTTGGGAATTTGGCTGATGCCGTTCGGGCCGCCGGTCCACGCGGTGTTGTTAAGCAGAAGGATACGGACAATTTCGCCGAATCCCAGCGTCACGATCGCCAGATAATCGCCGCGCAGCCTGAGCACCGGGAATCCCAGCAGAAAGCCGGACAGCGCCGCCGTCAGCCCCGCCAGCGGCAGAGACTGCCAGAAACCAAGCCCGTAGTAGTTGCTCAGCAACGCATAGGTATAAGCGCCAATCGCATAGAAGCCGCTGTAGCCCAGAACCAGCAGACCGGACAGGCCCACCACCACGTTCAGACCCAAACCCAGCATGATATAAATCAGCGTCAGCGTGGCGATGTCGACCGTGCCGCGGGACACGATAAACGGCCAGGCCACCGCAGCGGCAATCAGCAGCAGCGCCAGCAGTTTCTGCCGAGGCGTACTGCCGTCAAAGCTCGGCAGCACCAGACCTTTACCGGAAAATTGCTGCGCGCCCCGCGCCAGCAGAGGACGCAGCAGTTGGAACAGAAAAACCACGACACAGCCTGCGGCGATCCAGTACCAGCGCACTTTATCCGCGCCATGAACCACCAGCTTCGTGCCATCCAGGCTCAACTGCATTCCCATCATGAATGAGGCCAGCACCAGCAGGACAAACGCCGAGAAGAAGGCGTTGAAGACGTTATGCTGTTTCATACCTTCTCTACCTCCGGACGGCCCAGAATACCGGTAGGCATCACCAGCAGCACGACAATCAACAGGGCGAACGACACCACGTCTTTGTATTCCGTGCTCAGATAAGCGGAGGTCAGCGCTTCTGCAATACCCAGAATCAGGCCGCCGATCATCGCGCCGGGGATGCTGCCGATACCGCCCAGCACCGCGGCGGTAAACGCCTTCATACCCGCCATGAAGCCGATGTAGGGGTTAATAACGCCGTAAAATTGTCCTAGCAGGACGCCGGCGACCGCGGCCATCGCCGCGCCGATCACAAACGTCAGCGAGATTACCCGATCCGTACTGATACCCAGCAGGCTAGCCATTTTCAAATCTTCCGCACAGGCGCGGCAGGCGCGGCCCATACGCGAATAGCGAATAAACAGCGTCAGCGCCAGCATGGTCAGGAAGGTGACCACCCAGATGGTCAACTGCATCGTACTGAGGGTAGCGGCAAAACCGTTACTTTCGCCCAATATCCACTGACCGTGGATCAGGCTAGGCAGTGCCACGTCGCGCGATCCCTGAGTCAGGCTGACGTAGTTTTGCAGGAAAATAGACATCCCAATGGCGGAAATCAGCGCAATCAGACGTTTGGAGCTGCGCACCGGCTTGTAGGCCACGCGCTCAATGCTCCAGCCATACGCGCTGGAAATCACGACCGCCGCGACAAAGGCGACGCTGATCAGCAGCCAGCCGGTGTCGATACCCATCATCATCAGGGCGGCAATCACGATAAAGGAGACATAGCTACCGATCATATACACTTCGCCGTGGGCGAAGTTAATCATGCCGATAATGCCGTAAACCATGGTGTAACCAATGGCGATCAGCGCATAGGTGCTGCCCAACGTCAAACCGTTGGACATCTGCTGAATGAAATAGAGGAACTGCTCGGACATACCTTAAACCTTTGACGTTGCCCCGCCGTCAGGAGACGGAAGGACAACGGTATTCAGGGAGTAATACGGATTCAGTCAATCACTTCACGGAGGAGGAAGTACCGTCTGCGTGCCACTCAAATACACCAAACTCAAACCCTTTCAGGTCACCTTTTTCATCCCAGCTCAACGGGCCCATCACCGTTTCCACCGGCTTGGCCTTCAGATCGGCGGCCAGTTTGGCGGGTTCCATGCTGCCGGAACGCTGCATGGCCGTGGTCAGAGACTGCAACGCGGCATATGTCGTCCATACGAACGGGCCTGACGGGTCGAGATTCTTCGCTTTCAGCGACGCCACGACGGATTGGTTCGCCGGCACCTGATCGTAGCGTTTCGGCAGAGTGACCAGCATGCCTTCTGAGGCATCGCCCGCAATATTGGACAGCGAGGAGTTACCCACGCCTTCCGGCCCCATGAACTTAGCTTTCAGACCCGCTTGACGCGCCTGGCGCAGGATCTGCCCCATTTCCGGGTAGTAGCCGCCGAAGTAAACAAAATCGACGTTCTCTTTCTTCAAACGCGCGACCAGCGTAGAGAAATCTTTATCTCCGGCGGTCACGCCTTCAAACAGGACGACGTTGCCATTGCTCTTTTTCAGGTTGTCCTGAACGGCGCGCGCCAGACCTTCACCGTACTGCTGTTTGTCATGCACGACGGCGATACGCTGCGGCTTCACGGTTTCAAGAATGTATTTGGCGGCGGTCGGGCCCTGATCGGAATCCAGCCCGGTAGTGCGCAGGATCAGCTCATAACCCCGGGTCGTCAGGTTGGCGTTGGTAGCGGCGGGCGTAATCATGATCACGCCTTCATCTTCATAGATATCCGACGCGGGCTGGGTGGAGGAAGAGCATAAATGACCAATGACATAGTGGATGCCGTCATTAATCACTTTGTTGGCGACGGCGACCGCTTGTTTCGGGTCGCAGGCGTCATCATATTCAACACCGACCAGCTTATTGCCGTTGACGCCGCCCTTGGCGTTGATATCCGCGATGGCCTGACGAGCGCCGTTAAATTCCATATCGCCATACTGTGCGACCGGGCCAGACATTGCCCCAACGACGGCCACTTTGATATCCGCCGCGTTAACAGCGTGACCCAACGTCATCGCCATACATCCCATCAGCAACATTTTGCCTTTGCTTAATTTCATCCCGTTTTACCCCATTCTAATTTTCATTTATTGCGATCATTTTTGGCGCTAACCGTGACTACCCACGCTTTTTTTATAAGTAATAACAAGTTAGGCTTAATATTTGGCAATAGTTAGCAATAAGATTTTATTTTTCATGCCATTAAACAGGAATTTTATGCTACATAGCAACTCGCACACGCAGTAAGTCACGGTGTAAACAGCATAAAATTTTAGTCTTAATCCCCAGGGTTTGCTTCATATCTAGTCAGTTATGCTAACCGACATATAGAAAGGTAATTAATAACTCGAAAAATGACCAAAGTGAAAAACATTGCCCTGTAAACTGTACATAAAAAATGACACAACCTTTCTGGCGTCTACTCACTACAATCGTCTTCGCCATCAATCGGAGCACATCGCATGAAACTGACCGTGGAATGCCTGACTTCTTTTACCGACCAGGACAAGCTGGATCTAAGCCCGCTATGGCCACATCAAAACTTCACGCAGTTGGAGCAGAGCCTGAACCCTGACCACCAGCTGTTCGCCGCGCGGTTCAACGATCGCCTGCTCGGGGCCGTCATCGTGGAAATTAAACAGGACAGCGCCAAACTCTGCGATCTGCAAATAAGGGATGTCACGCGTCGGCGAGGAGTGGGGAAATATTTAGTCGAAGAAGTGCTGCGGGCGCTGCCGCACGTCAAAGAGTGGTGGCTGGATGCAGCCGATCATGCCTTGGTCAGTGAAAGCGTGATGGATGCGTTTATGCGATCCTGCGGGTTTGATCCGGTATCCGGCGGTTGGAAATACAGCCGGTAATTCAGCGGGGCCGTTCTGAGTTATCAGCCTTTACCTGGTATGAAAACAGCAACGGCCAAGACAAGCCCGGCCGTTGCTTTCGGCGATGTTCAGTCGTGAGCCTGTTTAGGCTTCTATCGCCGTGCGCAGTTTTTTCATGGCGTTCTTTTCCAACTGACGTACACGCTCGGCGGATACGCCATAGCGATCGGCCAGTTCCTGCAGGGTGGACTTATTATCGTCGTCCAGCCAACGGGCGCGGATAATATGCTGGCTACGTTCGTCCAGACCTTCCATCGCATGGGCCAGTTTATCGGCCGCATGGCTTTCCCAGTTGTCTTCCTCGATGCCATCGGCAAAGTCGGACGTTTTGTCCTGCAGGTACAGCATGGGCGCCATGCCGTGTCCCGGCTGCGCGTCATCTTCCGGCGCCGGATCGAAAGTCATGTCCTGCGCCGCCATGCGGGATTCCATCTCGAGCACGTCTTTGCTGGTCACCCCCAGCTCGCGCGCGACCAGCTCGACTTCATCCTGATTGAACCAGCCCAAACGCTGCTTGGTTTTACGCAGGTTAAAGAACAGCTTACGCTGAGCCTTGGTCGTAGCGACCTTGACGATGCGCCAGTTGCGCAGCACGTATTCGTGGATTTCCGCCTTGATCCAGTGGACGGCAAAAGACACCAGTCGCACGCCGACATCAGGGTTGAACCGACGCACGGCTTTCATCAGGCCGATATTGCCTTCCTGGATCAAATCCGCTTGCGGCAGACCATAGCCGGAATAGTTGCGGGCTACGTGAACGACAAAGCGCAGGTGTGACAGGATCAGCTGCTTAGCCGCATCCAGGTCGCCCTCAAAATGCAGCCGTTCAGCCAGTGCCCGTTCTTCCTCCGCCGTCAGCATCGGATAGGCATTGGCGGCACGAATATACCCTTCCAGACTGCCCTGGGGAACTAAGGTGAAAGTTTGCATATCTTTGGTCATTCAACCCTCTCATGGTTTGTTTATGTCGTCGGACATGACAAGCAATGTCTAACCCACATCAACGTTCAAATCTAGAATTCGCTCATTATTAGAGCGTGACTTATCTCACAAGTTCACACAATTTTATCCATCTTCTTTTACATATCAAGACGGCTGTGCAGTAAGAATAAATCAGGAGAAAAAGTGTTTACGGAAGCGGTTTTTTTCATACTCTTCCCTTGACATTTAATCCCTTTTACAAGGGAAGAGTATATCAGAAAACCCTTACTCCGGTGTAAAGCGGCGTAAATGTTGGACCGTCGCCAGCCACGCGGCCAGCCAGCCAATCATTGCGGCGACCAGCAGCAGCAGCAGGCCTTCATCCCAGCCCATTCCTTTCACCGCGAACGTCGTGCCGAAGACGGCGGCGACCTGCGCGGTAGCCGCAGAGAGCTTCCACACCAGCGCCTGAGACAAGATCAGCGACAACACCGCGCCGCACAGACCCAGGAGCGCCCCGCCGTTCAGGAACGGCCGCAGAATGAAGCCATCGGTCGCGCCAATCAGCTTCATGACGTTGATGGTATCTCTACGGCTGAAAATGCTCAGACGAATGCTGTTGCCGATCACCAGGAACACCGCCACGATCATCAGCACGCCGATCGTAAAGGCGATTTGCCCGACGAGTCCGGTCATCGCCACCAGACGCGAATACCAGCTGTCGTCCATTCGCACTTCATCGACGCCTTCAACGGCGGTAATGCGGTCCCGCAGGGACGTCATCGTCTCCGCGCTCTGGAACGTCATTTTGGGCGTCACAATGGCCACGGCCGGCAACGGATTTTCTTCCAGCATATCCAACGCGCCGCCAAAACCGGACCAGTTGCGGAACTCGCCCATCGCCTCGTTACGCGACAGATAGTTGACCTTATCGACCCCGTCCGTCGCCTGAATTTTAGCGATCACGCCCTCCGCCGCTTTATCGTCCAGCGACTTATCCAGATAGATGGTCAGCTGAGGAGTGGGATACCACTGCGTCGCGGCCTGACTGACGTTTTTCCACACCAGATAACAGATGCTCGGCAGCGTCAGGGAAATCGCGATGACCATAATGGTCAACAGCGTCGCCAGCGGCTGGCGCAGCATATCCCGCAGCGTGTTCCCCCAGGCGTAGCGCCATTGCTCCTGCCAGCCGCCTTTCAGCGCGCGGGCCTTACTGACGGGACGTTTGTGTTTCTCTTTTCTGCGAACCTGATGATTAGCCATTGACGTTATCTCCCAGCATATGACCTTGAGACAGCGTCAAAACCCGGTAACGGCGGCTGGCGATCAGCCCCGTATCATGGGTTGCCATCAGCACCGTAACGCCGACGCGGTTAAATTCTTCGAACAGACGCAGGATATCTTCGGACAATTCGTCGTCGAGGTTGCCCGTCGGTTCATCAGCCAGCAGCACCACGGGCTTGTTCACCACCGCGCGGGCAATGCCCACACGCTGTTGTTCACCCCCGGAGAGCTGAATGGGGTAGCTGCGCGCTTTATCCAGCAGCCCCACTTTGTCCAGCGCCGCCGACACGCGACGCCGAATATCTTCCACCGATGCGCCGGCAATGATGAGCGGCATTGCCACGTTTTCATAAACGGAGCGATCCATTAGCAGGTGGTGATCCTGAAAAATCATACCGACCTGACGGCGCAGGAAGGGGATTTCGCTCTTCTTCAACCGGCTGATGTCATGGCCGCCAAACAGGATCTGTCCCGCGCTCGGTCGTTCTATCCCGCAAATCAACTTCAGCAGGGTGCTTTTCCCTGCGCCGGAGTGGCCGGTCAGAAAGACCATCTCCGCGGGTCGGACATGAAAATCAACGCCTTGCAATGCCTGGCGACCGCCACGATACGCCTTACTGACCTGCTCGAAACGAATCATCCGTCTTAGTCCTCACGGGCAAAAAGTGCCTCAATAAAATCGTCAGCCTTGAATGGCCTTAAATCCTCGATGCGCTCCCCTACCCCGATGTAGCGGATAGGAATACCGAACTGATCGGCGATGGCGAAAATCACGCCGCCTTTGGCCGTTCCGTCCAGTTTGGTGAGGGCGATACCGCTCAGCCTACCGCCTCGTTAAACAGTTTAGCCTGACTCACCGCATTCTGGCCGGTGCTGGCGTCCAGCGTCAGCATCACTTCATGCGGGGCCTGCTCGTCCAGTTTCTTCATGACGCGGACGATTTTTTTCAACTCTTCCATCAGATGGGATTTATTCTGCAGACGGCCCGCCGTATCGGCGATCAGCACATCCACGCCGCGCGCTTTCGCCGCCTGAATCGCGTCAAAGATAACGGAAGCGGAGTCCGCACCGGTATGCTGCGCCACGACCGGCACGTTGTTGCGCTCGCCCCAGACCTGCAGCTGTTCTACCGCCGCCGCGCGGAAGGTATCCCCCGCGGCCAGCATCACTGACTTGCCCTGAGCCTGATATTGGCGCGCCATTTTGCCGATGGTGGTGGTTTTACCCACGCCGTTCACGCCGACCATCAGAATCACGAAAGGCGTTTTGCCTTCGATATTCAGCGGCTCATCGACTTTTTCCAGAATGGCGGCCATCTCTTCTTTCAACAGCGCCATCAATGCTTCGGCGTCTTTGAGCTGCTTGCGGCTGGCGTGTTCCGTCAGGCTGGCGATGATCTTGCGGGTGGTATCCATCCCCACATCCGCGATCAGCAGTTGTTCTTCGAGCTCTTCGAACAGATCGTCGTCAATTTTCTTACCGCGGAACAATGAGACAAATCCAGAACCCAAATTCTGCCGGGTTTTCACCAGGCTGCGCTTGAGGCGGCTAAAAAAACCTTCTTTGGTAGGACGTTCCTGCTCCTGAGGCAACGCTGACGGCGTTAACGCCGTTTCGTCGACGGCCTCTGCGGGTTCGTCTTCCGGCACTTCAGCCTGCGCAACGACGACCGCTTGCGGTTCCTCTTCGACGACGTCAGGCTCCAGCTCCTCTAACGGCGCGTCTTCCACGTCCTGACGAGCCGTTTCCAGTGCCTCTTCCTGCAACAGAATCTCTTCCGGCGATGCGGTTTGCACCGGACTGTCCGATGCTTCGACGGCTTGCGGCGCCGTTTCTTCCACGGTGGCGGTGACCGGCTCATCAGCCGTTTTGTCGACCACATCCGCCTCTTCCGGCATCTCGCCGAGCGGCGTGTTATCCGCCACCTCGGCGGTTTCTTCGCGCTCAACGGGCGCTGGCGCGTCATCATCCGGGTTCAACGGCTGGCGTTCAGCCTCTTGGGGTGCCGAGGCTTCAGTAGAGACGATCTGCGCATCCGGATCTGAGTGCGCCATCTCGCCTGATTCAGGTTGTGTCTGCGATTGCTCAGTCTTTTCTTCTTCCTGACGTCCCAATCCCAGCCAGGAAAAAAATCCGCGCTTCTTCTGTTTAGCCATCTTGTAATTGCGCTCCTCGCCATCCAGTGCAGATGATGAATAATTATGAAGTCGATAAAGAGCAGAGTTTAACACTTTCCCGACCGCAGCAACACGCGGCGTACGGCCCTGAACGCAGACAATCTGCGTAACCAAGTGTTTCAATATACAAGGAGAAAAATGCCGGGAGACGGAAGTTGCGACGCCCTTCAATAGGCGAATATCTTTGCATTTCCTCGATGGCCCGGCCCCGTTAGAATAGCGCTACTTTCAACCCTATACGGTTGCGACCGGTAACGAACCTCAGTGAATGGCAGGCTAATGGCAAAACAACACGCGACATCCGCACCCGGACAAATTCGAATCATCGGCGGCCAGTGGCGCGGCAGAAAACTTCCCGTTCCCCATAGCCCCGGCCTGCGCCCCACCACCGATCGCGTGCGGGAAACGCTGTTTAACTGGCTGGCGCCGGTGATCCAGCAGGCACGCTGTCTGGACTGCTTTGCGGGCAGCGGCGCGTTGGCGCTGGAAGCGCTGTCGCGGTACGCCGCTCACGCCACGCTGTTGGAGGCAGAACGCGGCATTGCGCGTCAGCTCAGCCAAAATCTGTCGCTGCTCCGGGCGGAAAACGCCAGCGTGATCCATACTGATGCGCTGCAGTGGCTGGCTCAGCCAGGAGAGGCCTTTGACGTGGTCTTTCTCGATCCACCGTTTCGACAGGGATTGTTGAACAACACGGTCAACCTACTGGAAACACAAGGTTGGCTGGCGGACGACGCCTGGATCTATATTGAAACAGAGGCGGAAAACCGCACCCTGAACCTTCCGGCCAACTGGCAGCTGCACCGTGAAAAAGTCGCAGGCCAGGTCGCCTATCGGCTTTACGCGCGCGGCTGACAGACCGGCAACCTCAGAGGACACTATGATAATTTGGATTAATCTCGGACGATTACTGATGCTGGGCGTATGGGGCTTTCTGATCATGAACCTGATTCAGCCATTTCCGCGACCGTTAAACATCTTCATGACGGTAGCAATGGTGTTCATGGTACTGATGCACGGCATGCAGTATCTGCTGCTGAAGGCCAGCCAGCCAAAAGATGCCCCGCCCATCAGCGGGATGACGCAACTGCGGATCTTTCTGTTCGGGGTATTCGAGCTGATGGCGTGGCAGCGTCATCAGCCGCAGAACAGCAAACCGAAAAAGCGCTAGGCGCAAGGGCATCCGCACATGCAAGGCGGATGCCTGACCACCGGGATTAGGGCTTCTTGCCGGGCAGGTAAGGGAAATGGGTCACATTGTCGCCGAGCTCAGCAATCCGTGAACTGCCGCGCTCGCGCTCTTTCACCGAATCAATGCGAATCACCGCCTGCAGCGGAATATAGCTGCGGTCAACGCCGGCAAATTCGGTCTTCAGTTTTTCCGTACTCGGATCGACCAACAGCTCCGACGGGCTTTCAAACACGAAGTCGGCGATTTCGATAAAGCCGAACAGCGCGCTCTGCGCCAATTCTCGGACATAGAGCTGATAGTTCTTACCGTTGTTCATAAATTGAATGCGGTAGAGTGCGGATTCATTACTCATTCAACAACATTCTCCCTTTCGAGCGATTAACCATAACGTAGTGCCACCTATTCGGCGCTACCTTAGCATGATGCCCTACCCCCCGCATCCGCCATCCCGCCGTTGTCTGGCTTAGGGTCGATCACCTACACTGAAAGAGCAATCATTGTGCAGATTCATACCAGAAGCCGGGTTTCGCCTCGGCGCACTCGCACTTCTGGCCGTCTGAATTTCCCACATTTAAGGACGTTCTATGCTTTGGTCATTTATTGCCGTTCTTTTCTCCGGCTGGCTGTATGTCGATGCCAGCTATCGCGGTCCCACCTGGCAGCGCTGGCTGTTTAAGCCCCTCACCTTACTCTTGCTGATCGCGCTGGCCTGGCAGGCGCCGATACTGAACGTTCCGGCTTACCTCATCGTTCTGGGCCTGCTGGTGACACTCGCCGGCGATGCGCTGTTGCTGCTGCCCGCACAGAGAATGTTGTACGCCATCGGCGCTTACTTCGTCGCCCATCTGCTCTACACCATCAGCTTCCTGTCCACCCAGATGACGCTGAATTTGTTCTGGCCGCTGCCGCTGCTGCTGCTGCTCGCCATCGTGTCGGCGTTGCTGGTTGCGATGCTGTGGACCCGACTGGACACGCTGCGTCTGCCGGTATGCGCATTTATCGCCATGACCGCCATCATGGTGTGGGTGGCGGGCGGCCCCTATTTTGCCGCAAGCACCGACTACAACCTGTCGCTGCTGGTCGGCGCGGCCCTGCTCTTTATCGGGCATGCATCCTGGCTGATTTATCACTTCCGCTTTAAATTTCCGGCTCATCAGGTGATTTTGGCCATCTGCTATTTCGGCGGCCATTTCCTGATTGTCCGTTCCATCTATGCCTGAGTGTCAAACGGAGCGTGAGCAGAAGCGGGTTATTTGCCCGCTTTACGCAAGAGATAGCGATAGGGCAAAGCATCCGTCGTCTGACCGAGCAGCTCGTGCTCCATAAACACGCAGAAACCGGGAATATCGCGCGTCGTCGCGGGGTCATCGGCAAGAATCAGCAGCGTCTCTCCCGCGGCCATTTCGCGAACCGTTTTGCGCACCAGCATTACAGGTTCCGGACAGCGTAGTCCTAGCGTGTCGAGGGTTCGGTCGGCGTGGGCAAAAATATCGGTCATGGCGAGTCTCAAAAGGGGTTGTCGATGGATAGCGGCCTTAGTTTACGCTGCGAATTTCAGGGCGCAAGCCGCGAAAAACCCCCATGTTCAAAGAAAACGGAAATGGGTATGATGCCGTTTTATTGACGTCCTGCGCCAAGCAGAACGTTGTCACTGGGTTCCCTCACCCCATAAACCCAAAAAGGTCGCGACATGTTTGACTTTACGCCGCAGCAGCGGCTGACAGCATTGTGCTGGCTCACGCTGTTCCACATCCTGATTATCACCTCCAGTAACTACTTAGTGCAGCTGCCGGTTTCCATCTTCGGCTTTCACACCACCTGGGGCGCTTTCACCTTCCCGTTTATTTTTCTGGCGACGGACCTGACGGTGCGGATTTTCGGCGCGCCGCTGGCACGACGCATTATTCTGCTGGTGATGATCCCGGCGCTGGCGATTTCCTATCTGGTTTCCGCGCTATTTTATGACGGCAGCTGGCAGGGCTTAGCCTCGCTGAGTCAAATCAATATCGTGGTCGCCCGCATCGCCTGCGCCAGCTTTATGGCTTACGTACTGGGACAAATTCTGGACGTCCACGTCTTTAACCGCCTGCGGCAGCGCAGCGCCTGGTGGGTCGCGCCCTCGGCGTCCACCGTACTCGGCAACCTCTGCGACACGCTGGCGTTCTTCTTTATCGCGTTCTATCGCAGCCCGGACCCGTTCATGTCCACGCACTGGGTGGAGATCGCATTGGTGGATTACACCTTCAAGATCCTGATTTGCGGCATTCTGTTCCTGCCGATGTACGGCATCATGCTGAACATGCTGCTCAAACGTTTGAGCGAACGGACGCCACAGACGGCATAACACCAGATTGTCCCGAAAGGGGCCGACAGACAGGCTTTGTGACAACAAAACGCTTGTTTTTACTGCCTGAATCAGGTGGCATAGCCGCATTGATGTTTTCTGGTTAAGGAAAGAGCCGCTATGTCGAAAGTAGTCAAATTTATCGGAATCGGATTGCTGGCCGCGACGCTAGCCGCCTGCGATGGCAAAAACGATGAGACGTCTTCCACCGCCGATACGGCGGCGCAGGCTCAGAGCAGCCAGACGATCTCGTTGCTCTCCGGCAAGCTAACGTTCACTCTGCCCGCTGATCTGAGCGATCAGAGCGGCAAGCTGGGCAATCAGGCCAATAACATGCACGTGTATGCCAACAAAAGCGGGCAGAAAGCCGTCATCGTGATTCTGGGCGACAGCACCACCGAAGATCTGCCGGTACTGAGCCAGCGTTTGGAAGATCAGCAGCGTACCCGTGACGCCAATCTGCAGGTCGTCACCAATAAAACCATTGATGTCGACGGCCATAAGCTGCAGCAGTTGGACAGCATCATCTCCAGCAGCGGTCAGAAAGCCTATTCCTCTGTCGTTCTGGGTATCGTCGGCGACCATCTGATGACGCTGCAAATTACCCTCCCGGCAGACAATCAGCAGCAGGCGCAGACCGATGCGGAAAATATTATCCGTACGCTGAAACTCAACTGAGTCTGATCGTTCAGGGCCTCATACCGGCCCTGAACGGCCTTTCCAACAATGACGAACACGCCCTGTTTCGCCGTTTATTCCTGACCCAAGCCCGCACAACACGGTTATTACGAATATGTCGGTTATAATCAATAGGATGGATAACTGCGCGTAAGAGGTTTCTTTACATGCCCGTAACACCTGAACGGCCCTCCGACAACACATCGGCCCAGACCCCTTCCCCAGAAGACGCTTCGTCTTCGGCGAAGAAAACCCCTATCGCCCGGCTGACCCGCTGGGGTAAATGGATTCAGTCTTTACCCTACGTCGCGCACTTTATTCGTGCCGTCGAACGGTTCAATGACCGCATGGGCAGCCAGTTCGGGGCGGCTATCACCTACTTTTCCTTTTTGTCGCTGATCCCCATACTGATGGTCTCTTTCGCCACGGTCGGGTTCGTGCTGGCCTCAAACCCCGATCTACTCACAGAGCTCATCAGCCGCATCGTCAACAGCATCAGCGATCCCAATCTCGCTAATACGCTGAAAAACACCGTGAATACGGCAATACAGCAGCGTACTACCGTGGGTCTGACCGGTCTGCTGATCGCGCTGTACTCCGGGGTGAACTGGATCGGCAACCTGCGAAACGCCATCCGTGCGCAGTTCCGAACGAAATGGGAACGCAATCCGCATGATGAAGAGAAAATCTATTTTCAGTATCTGTGGGATTTCCTGTCGCTGCTGGGGCTGTTGATCGCGCTGGCGTTCACGCTGTTCCTGACTTCCGTCGCCGGTACGGCGCAGAACAGAATTGTGATAGCGCTGGGACTGGAAGGGATTGAGTGGCTGCGGCCCGCCATGACGTTAATTGCAATTTCGATTTCTATCTTTGCCAACTATCTGTTATTTCTTTGGATTCTTGGCGTTCTGCCGCGCCGCAAGCCCAATCGAAAAGCGCTGTTGCGAGGAACCTTGCTGGCTGCCGTTGGCTTTGAAATATTGAAATTCATTATGACCGTCGTGCTGCCCAAACTGGCGTCTTCGCCCTCCGGCGCCGCCTTTGGCTCGGTGATCGGCCTGATGACTTTTTTCTATTTCTTCGCCCAGCTGACGCTCTTTTGCGCCGCGTGGATTGCCACCGCCAAGCCCAAACGTCACAACATATCTGAGGACACAGCCGAACCGCCGGCTGCATCTTAATCATGATCGGCGGCTTAGCCGATCATGTCACCCAGACAGGAGAAACATATGCCGGTTGTTACCGTACGCATCCTCAAAGAGGACACCACCGCAGAGCAAAAAGCGCAGGTCATCAGTGGCATCACGCAGGTACTGGAGAACACGCTGGGAAAGGATCCGGCCAAAATCATCGTGATGATTGATGAAGTGGAGGCCGATAATCTGGGTGTCGGCGGCCAGAGCATAAGCGAACGACGCAAGTCGTCCTGACCCGTCGGAAGCGGCGTTGACACGTAAAACGCCGTTCCCTTTCTGATGACGGACCGCACGGCGGTCCGTGTTTTAACCCTCGACCGAGCAACGATGAAGAGCGCCAACACGCTGACAAATCCAGCGCGCCGACCTCTGGCGACGTCGGGCTAGGGCGTTGCAGGCGCGGTTTCATCCACCGCGGGCGCTGCGCTATCAGCCGGTTTCATCATTCCGTTATACATATCCAGAAGCTCTTTCAGGTTGGCCTCGGGTTCGCCCGGCTGCTGTTGCAGCAATAGCGTCGCATTTTGCGCCAGCTGCAGGCGCAGAGACTGATTAAGAGACTCCAGCGTCACCGTAGAGAGATAGCGTTTACGCAGCTGCTGATACTGCTCCGGCGCGATATCCACGACGCCGCTTCGCTGCGAGCGCAGCCGCTGTTCCATCAAAATCTGGGTGCCGGTACGCGCATAGGTCGCGAAAAGCTTGCCCAGCTCGTCATTTTTACGCGCCACCAGCGCATCGAATTCGCCCTGCGTCAGGCCCTTGTCCTGCAGTTCGCTGAGCACGTTGCCCACCAGCGTGACGCCCTCGACCAGTTGCTCGCTGTTCAGGTTGTCCATATGCAGAGAGCACTGGGCTCGCCCGTACAACACGTTGCAGTCGAAGCGCACGCTGGCCTCTTTCAGCGCGCTTTTCTCCAGCGCCTGCTGTACGCGCTGGAACATCGCCTCCCGCGCTAGGTCACGTTGCCAATAGCGGGCCAGTGCATTTGAATCTCGAATTGGCTGCCAGACCGTATCCCACACCAGCGCGATGGAGTCAGGTTTGCCTGCCGTGCCGATCAGTCGGGCCGGTTCCGCGGGCAGCGGAGACAATACCGGCATCGGTGCGGGCGTCGCGCGCTTGCCTTCCAGCGGCGCGAAAACCTTTCGAATCTGGTCGACAATGGCGCGGTGGTCTACGTTACCGACGACATAGAGCGTCATCGCATCCGGCGTGTACCACGCCTTGTAGAACGCCTGCAACGCATCGGCCGTCAGCGGCGTTTTGACCGGCTCTCCCGGATTGTGCGCCAGCAGAATAGAATCTTGCAGGCGATATCGCCAGGCGGGATCTTGCGGATTAGACGGCAGGGTAGCGACGCCGTCTCCCATTTGCAGAGCCGACACCATACTTTGCTCGTCGAAGGACAACCCGCCTGCGGTTTCCGCCAACCAGCTCAACGCCGCTTTCAGCAGCTCCGGTCGGTTATTCGGCAGGCTCAAATTGTAGGAAGTGAAATCGTACGAAACGACAACCGGCGACGGCTTCTCATCGTTGGGAGAGGACGCCCACAATGCCGCCAGTTGGCCCGGCGCAAACGACGCATTAGGCATCATCGCCAGGCGGGGAATGACGTGAGAAAATCCGATTTGCTGTGTGTTTTCGCTTAACGATCCCGTATTCACCACCAGACGAAGTTCGAGGTGGTCGTTGGGACGCTGAGGGGTGGTCAGAAGCTGCCAGTTAAAGCCGTTATCCAGCTTACCCTGCTGCCAGGCGGGATCGGGCTGTAGCTCTTCCGCCAACGCAAAACGGCTAACGGCCGCCAGTAAAACGCCACCTAATAAAAGACTGATTTTGGTTCCCTGCATGTGAACCCCTGCTTTTTTATCACTATCTGAAGACGTGCATTTTATGGATTACGGTGACGGTTCTGCGGTCACCACACTGTGTACTCACCTCACAAAAAACAGAACCGCAGTGTACCATTCGGTTAGACCACGCGCTTTCGTCGATGTCACTCAATAGGGCGAAATATACCTAAAAAAGTGAAAAATGCTGGATGTTGACGTCTCAGATAAACAGCGGCCCACAGCGTTGAAATCCGCTGCGGGCCGAGGGCAGAAAGGCAATAACGTCAGGAAATACGCGGGGAAGAAGGCTCCGACTTGGCAGGTTTTTTGTTATCCAGCACCTCATTCAGCTGCTTTTCATCCAACTGACCGACCCACTTGGCGACGAAGATTGTCGCGACGCCGTTACCCACCAGATTGGTCAGCGCGCGGGCTTCCGACATAAAGCGGTCGATCCCCAAAATCAGCGCCAACCCGGCCAGCGGTAAATGGCCTACGGCGGAGATGGTCGCAGCCAACACGATAAACCCACTGCCGGTGACCCCCGCCGCCCCTTTCGAAGACAGCAGCAACACCACCAGCAACGTCACCTGATGCCAGATATCCATGTGGCTATTGGTGGCCTGCGCAATAAATACCGCCGCCATCGTCAGGTAGATCGAAGTGCCGTCGAGATTGAAGGAGTATCCGGTCGGGATCACCAGCCCCACGACCGATTTCTTACAGCCCGCCTTCTCCATTTTTTCCAACATCCTCGGCAAAACCGACTCGGAAGAAGATGTCCCCAGGACAATCAGCAGCTCTTCCTTGATGTAGCGAATGAACTTAAAGATGCTGAAGCCGGTGGCGCGGGCGATAGACCCCAGCACTAGAATGACAAACAACAGACAGGTGACGTAGAAGCAGACCAGCAACTGGCCCAACTGCACCAGCGAGCCGACGCCGTATTTACCGATCGTAAACGCCATTGCCCCGAACGCGCCCAGCGGTGCAAGACGCATGATCATATTGATAATGCCGAAAATGACTTTGGAAAAGCTTTCGATCACATCAAAAACGATTTTCCCTTTCGCGCCTAAGCGGTGCAGCGCGAAGCCAAACATCACCGCAAACAGCAGTACCTGCAGGATATTGCCGCTGGCGAACGCGCCGATCACGCTGGCGGGAATGATGTCCAACAAGAATGGAATGACGCCCTGTTCCGCGGCCTGGCTGGCGTAATTAGACACCAGAGCCGCATCCAGCGTGCTGGGATCGACGTTCATCCCCGCGCCCGGCTGCATCAGGTTGACGACAACCAGCCCGATTAACAGCGCTACGGTACTCACCACTTCGAAATACAGCAGGGCGACGGCGCCGGTCCGCCCGACCGCTTTCATACTTTCCATACCGGCGATGCCCGTCACAACCGTACAGAAGATAACAGGCGCGATGATCATCTTAATTAATTTAACGAAACCATCACCAAACGGTTTCATTTGCTCGCCGATGGATGGATAAAAATGTCCCAGCAGTACCCCGATAGTAATCGCCACAATCACTTGAAAATACAAACTTTTGAAGATTGATGTTTTCATCATTATGTCCTTGGGTAGGAGTGCACACGTGGACGAGAAACGGCATAACACAGCCACCTGTGATTGCGCAGAAAAGTAACATTGCATTAACAGTTCGAATATCTTTTATAACTTAAGTTTGTGACTTAAAGGCGAGAGTTAGGAGCTGAATCGCATCAATGGGTTATGAATAAAAAATAGTGCAGAAACAGCCCGATAACAATGTCAGCGGGGGAAAGGACGGAGAGCGATCTAACACTCTGTTATTTATTAAATAATTTAAATAAGAGCATTGTCGCCCACGGGCAGAAAGGCGACGTCGTTGTTAAGAGTGGGGAGCGAGCTGGGAGGCGACGAGGGAGAGAGCGGCATCGCCACCCGCGCCGCGCGCCTGCTCCATCGCCAGACGGGCCTGCGCCAGCCATTGCCCGGCGGCGTTGGGCTGCATGAACGCCGCCTCGTCGGGCACCGCCAGCAAACCGATACTGACATTCACGCCCGCGAGCAATCCTCCTTCACGCAGAAGCGCGAGGGTTTGATGTCCCCACGCCTGCGCAAGATCGGGTGTCGCCGGCACCGCGCCCAACACGGCATATTCGTCGTTATCCAGACGCGCCAGCAGACTGGAATCGCCGATAACAGTACGCAGCGCCGCAAGCATTGGCGGCAGAGTGTCGCTTCCACGGACCGCTTCTCCTTCCAGCCCCACCACGCACAGACAGAACGGTTCCCTTTGGCGAGATAAAGCGTTAATGAGCGTCGCTTTGTCCGTCAGCGCCTCATCACCCGCACGGCGGTGCGACTTCCACCGCCGCAAATTACGGTTGTAGCTGCGCACCAACATACCCAGTTCGTCGTCGCTATGCCGCTCCGGCAGCGTCAGCGGACAGTCGGGCAAAGACTCGGCGGGAACATCCTGCAACTCTTTGATGATTAAACGAAGCGGGTTGACGACGCGGTGTTTCACACACCAGGTGATGCCTACCGAGAGGATCAGCGCCAGCAACAGATAGGTCACCAGCAGGGTCGAAAACGTGCTGACGATAAATTGGAACATCCGGTACGAGTCCGCCTGCAACACCAGATGCGCCAGCGGCGTAGAGCCCGGCACCTGCGGCAGGGAATATAAAGGAATCGAGACTTCAATGGGCAGATTAAACGTCCGCGCTATCCAACGCGGTAAGGGCCGTTCGGACGGAAAGTTGGCATGCAGCGTATGCAGCTCGCCCGGGAGCACCAGATAGGCCCGGCTCAGAAAGCCGACTGGCAATAAGTTGTTGAGCAGGCCGTCGGCCTCGACCACATCGCCCTGTAAGACGGCATTGGTCAGGGGAGTTCGCACGGAGTAGGCAATGTGTTCCAGCTGACGCACGTAATCATCCCGTCGCTGATGCACGAAATGGAACAGCTGGATCACGATAAACAGGCAGACGGCGGTGACCGACACTGCCGAAATCACCGTCATCTGTTTGATAGTTAGTGAACGACGAACGTGCAAACCTATTCTCCCAAAACCCCGACGCACGGGGAAAAACAGCCGTACAGTATATCTCGAGCGCCAAGTTTATAGGATGCAAAGGGAAGTCGGTTAAAAGGTTTAAGGATTTTTCTGAGGAAAGTCTTTCTGTCAGTGGCCGAACATCAGAAAAAGGGCGCTCTTATTAGTCTTAAGCAGGCGCAACCGGAATACGGCGGCGCCTGATGAGGTTAACGCGCGTCGGCGGTGACCCGCGCCAGATTGGCCAGAAGATGCAGACTGGCGGAGTAGTAGTCTTCATCAGGGCTGATGGCGTCAGTCACCTGCTGGACGTCGCCCATCGTCAAATCCCGTACCGCCAGCAGGCCGCCGCTCATCATGTACGGCGCGGTGTGGTTATTCAACACGTCCACCCAGGCGGGCGTTCGAAGACGCGGAAAACCATGCCAGTACAGGCGGAACGCGCTAAGCTCCGCGCTCTCACGGTCGTACCAGTAAACGTACAGTGGAATGCGGATGGCGTCGTAGCTGAAGCGCGACGGCCAGTTCATCGCCGGGGCCATAGAACCATCGGCGTTCAGCGCCACCCAGTCCGACGGCAGATTGGTATCCCCGAACCGCGTTTTACTCAGCAACAGCATCCCGTCTTCAATCAGCTGATGCCACACCGGCAGATGGCTGCGTTTAGAAAAATCTTCCCAAGCGGGGAAGATAAAATAAGAAGGATTGAGGACAAGGTAGGTGCTTTTGTTGAAACCATTCGCGCCCGGCAACATCACCGTATGCCCGGCGTAACGGGTCACATTGTGCGCGATGATGTCTTTTTGCAGGCTGTCGGACGCCTGTAAATACTGCTCGTTGCGCCACTTCTCACCGGCCTTCAACAAAGCCCAGGCAATCATGACGTCGCCGTCGGAAGCATTATTTTTGTCGGCCACCGGGTCGGCCGCTTTCGGGGTATAGCGCCAGTAGAACAGACCGTTCTGTTTGTTTTTGAGATGGGACTGCGTCCATGACCACAGCTGGTCGAAGGTGTTCCGGTCATCATAATGTACCGCCAGCAACATGGCGAAACCTTGCCCTTCCGTATGGCTGACGTTGTTATTGCCGGTATCCTGAATTCGCCCATCCACCGTTAAAAAACGGCTTTTGTAGCTATCCCATCCCTGATCTGCCGCTATCGCACTCGTGCTGCATAACGCCATGAGCAAGACCATAGTCCAGTGCCGCAATGGCTTTATCATGCTTTCCCCTCTAGTTATTTTGATAACGAAATCGCAGCGCCGTCTCATCGTCGGTCGCTTCACCGACCAGCGGCACATGAGCGCCGCCGCCCTGCTCTTTCAACCAGTGCGCATACAGCCCCTGCAACACCGCTTTGATCGCCATCAGCCAGCGCGCTTTGCTCAACGCGCTGTCACCGGCAGGCAGAGCCAGGTGGAGAATGTCCAGCGACGCGTCGCCCGGCAGCAGTTCGACATAGCCCCAATCAAACGTGGCCAGCACCGCATTCATCTCCCGCTCCAGGTCAGCCACGGTCAATGCCGCCGACAGGGGATAACGCTTCGCAAGCGCCTCGCCCATTTGCTGGAGAAAAGCCTGACCTTCGCTTTCACCGACGTTGTTCATCATATTCTCAATGATGATCCCGAGAAGATCAAACCAGCCCGGCGGGCACTGCTGCTGGCGATAGTACTGCAAGGTCGTTTGATGATATTCACTCATGCTTATTCACCTCCAAGCATATAGCGGAAATAGAGTTGCGCGCTGCTTTCGTTATAGTCACCGAAGGTGTCGTAACCGAGCTGACCGCCGATGGTGACGTTGCGATTGACCTTATAGTCAGCCCCGGCGTGCAGGTTGTAGCCGATACCGTTTTTACTGGTGCCGGGATAATAGGCTTCTTGCGTCAGGCCGCTGGCGGCGGCCCTTTCCAACGCATTCTGTAATAACGGGTCGTTGGGGTAGTAGGCGCTGCGATCCTGCGAGTAGGACTGATAGCCCAAAGCGCCGCCGATCTTCACGCTCAGATCGTCGTATTTCTGGGTGTAATCGATGGGGAAAGAAACCGAGACGAAGTTCTGCGGACTGAAATAACCGCCCTGCCCGTAGCTGTAGTAGCTCAGGTTACGGGAGAAATCCATCCACGACATGCTGATGCCGGTCTTCAGCTCACGCTCGCTATCGTGATAGGGACGCACATAAGCCCCGGCATTCGCCACCAGACTTTTGTTGCTCTTCACGTTCTCGCCCAAATAGCTGTAGGCGCCTGCGCCGCCATAGAAACCGGCGTCGCCGTCGTCATAGCTCAGCAGCGCCGTTCCGCCGTTCTTGGTCACTCGGCCCCACTTCTCGCCGCTATAGGCGTCGCGCGCGCCGACGTAGGAAAGCAGGCTGTCGGTGACCGCCCGACGCTCGCCGGTCAGCACCAGCGTCAGGAAGTCGGTCAGTTTCGGCGACCACTGAACGCCCCCCACCAGCGTGCTGAGATCCTGCCCCAGCGGGGTCGAACCGATATCCACCTTGTATTGTTTACCGGTCAACGCCAGATTGAGCTCTACGCCGGTGGCGTTCTGCGCACCGGGAGAGTCCGCCGTGATCTCGTCAAGGTTGATGGTTCCTGAGGAAGAGGCTTTGAGTGCTCTGTCAGCGCTATCGGCCTGCTGAAGCGCCCCCTGACCGAAGCGACGGCTGGAAGTGTCTTCGGCGCTTCCCGCGCTCAGCGTCACGGGCGTCACGGTAAAGTTGAATCGATCCTCGCCCAACGGCGCGCTGGACCACGTCAACGGTGCTTTCGCCTCGGTCAACTTGCTAAGGCCGGACTCGCCGTCCCGACCACGCACCTGCACCCCGGTCTGAACCCAGGTGCCGGTGTCACTCTCCAGCGTATCCATCATCTGGTTAATCTGGCGGAAAGTGCCGTTCTGCGCAGAGGCCGTCGTGCCCCCCGACGTTCCGTCGAGGCGCTGCCCCCCAACCGCGCGATAGTCGGCGGTTTCGTCACGTTGCTGCCACGGCATCGCGCTGCCGTAGGTCGACGGCGAACGACGCGTGCTTTCCGTCGTCCGGTTGATGAACGGATTATCCGCCAGCGCCAGTCCGCCAATCACCGGCAGGCTGCCGGACTCCGCGCCCTGCAGCCCAATCATTTTCCCACGGGCCGTACGCAGATAGGCTATTGCCTGCGCTTTGTTCCCTTCCGCGTCAGCCACACGCGCCAGCAGCAGCAGGCGTTCGGGCGTCTGTTTGTCGCTCAGGCCGGCGGCCAGCGTGCTGGCTTTCGAGACGTCGTTCTGCGCCAATGCCACGTCGATAGCGCCGACGCGCGCATCTTGCGTCGGGGTATCGCGCGTCATCAGATAGTCGTAGACCGTCGCCGCTTCCTGATTCATTTTGCCGGACTGATAGAGTCGCGCCATCGCCAGCATCAAATCGGTATTCTGCGGATCGTGCTGCAACGCGCCGATCAGTTTGTCGTAAGCGGCCGCATACTGCCGGGCCTCGCGCAGGCGATCCGCCTCCTGGATCACGCCGCCGTTACGCACGGCGGCCAACTGTTCCGGCGTGCTGCGAGCCAGCATATCGGGATTGCTCAGCCACGACTGCGCTTCCTGACCCAGACCAGCCTGATTCAGGACGGCGACCTGCGCCGCGTAGTCGCCCGCATTGCCTTGAATACCACGCTGCATGTTATTGCGCACGACGCCGACGGCACCGGCGGTATCGCCCGCCGCCGCCAACGCTTGCGCCAGCTGTCCGGCATCCTGCGGATCGGCGGGAGGATTCACCGCCAGCGCCTTCAGGGTGTTGGCCGCCGCCACATTAGCGCCGGTTTTCAGATAATCTCGCGCCGTCACCATTTGCAGATTGAAGTTGGCCCGTCGTGCCAGCGCACGCATATTCGGTGTTTGCTGGCGCTCGGGTACGCGAGCCAACAGCGCCCCGGTTTGCTGCCAGGCGCCGTTTTGACTGGCGAAAAGCGCGCCAGCGAACAGCTGCTCGGGCTAGCGCCGGGACGGTACAGCGGCTGCATCACATCAGCGGCCGTCGTCATGTCCCCTTGCTGTTTGTAAGCGCGCGCCAGGTCGTATCTCACCCAGCCATCGGCGGGCCAGCGCTGTATCGCCTGCTGCAAAATCGCGATAGCCTGCGCCGAGCGCCCCGCGGCCAGCTCGCGCTCTGCGGCGCGCCTCATCGACGCGCTGCCTTCGACCACCGCTACGCGCGGCGCCAGACGTTGGCGTAGGCTATCCGGCAATTCCGCCAGCAGCGCGTCAGCTTCCGTACTGCGATTCTGCTGGTGCAGCACATAGTACAACCCTTCTTTTGCTGCGTTGTTATCCGCATCCAGCGTCAGCACATCGCGATAACTCTGCTCCGCCTGCGTCAGCTGACTGCTGCGACGTTGCACATCGGCCCGAAAGAGACGAACGGCGATGCCGCGTTCTCCGCTTGCCTGCATCAGCGGTTCGCTAAGCGTCAGCGCCTGCGCGGCATTGCCCGCTTTCATCGCCTGCTGCGCCATACTCAATTGCGCGTAAAAACGGGCATCCTCCGCCTGCTGTCGGCGTTCGACGCTGTTTTCTCCGCCCTGCTTCGCCGCCTGCTCCAGATAGTTGGCGGCGCTGGCGTAGTCGCCTCGACGCTGGGCGATATAGCCGAGACCGGCCAGCGCATCCGCATCCTGCGGCGAGGTCTGAAGCACCTGTTCAAACGCCTGCTGCGCACCGTCCGCATCGCCGCTGTTCAGTTCGGCGAAGCCTTTTCCTTTCGCCGCGCCGCCAACGTTGGTGCGATAGTGCGCCATCACCGCATTATCCTGCGGGTGACGCTGCTGGTAGTTGCCATACAGCGCCGCGTCCTCCGGCTGAGGACTCATCCACAACAGGGCCTGGCGCATAGCGCCGTCCGCGTCGGGGTTGCCGGAGGCCATGGCATCCAGCAACTGTAGTCCTTCGCGCCGGGTGGATTCCTGATAGGTCAGCGCCTTCCCCAGCGCCAGCCGGGCCTGAATATCCTGCGGATTCACCGCCGCGAACTGACGTAGACCGTCCAACGCCTGCGGCCACAGCGTGCGATCGCCCGCCATCGTCAGATAATACTCGACCGCCACATTGGCCGGCGGCTGCCCGCCGTCGAACAGGTTGCGCCAGGTTTGCAGCGAAGCGGCGATGTTGCCGCTACGGGCCTGCTGGCGAGCCAGCGCCAGCTGAGCGGGCAGAATATTCTGCCAGCGCCGGGAGCTGTCCAGCTCCTGCAACCGAGGATCTTGCGGCGAAATGCTCGCCAGACGCGTACGCCACTTCGTGGCCTCGGCGTTGTCGCCGCGCTGTTGAGAGTAAAGCGCCATCAGGTAAATCGCGCGGGTGTTTTCGGCGTCGACCGCCAGCACCTTCTGCAAGGCGCCTTTAGCCAAATCGTCGTGGGCGCGTTGATGCCAATATTCCGCCTGATCGAATAACGCCTGAAACGCCGGGTTAGTGTTGTCCGCCGCCTGCGTCGGCGCGGACAGCGCCGCCGCCCCAATCAGGCACAGTGACCGAAGCATTCTGGCTGTCAGTGTGTTCTTTTTCATAGATCGCTCAATTATTTCCGGCCTGAATCACGCTCATGCTGCGGGTGCAGACGGCGATGGGCGCGGCGTTTCAGCACGCGATACAAACCCGCTCCGCCTAACGAGGCCGTGATTAAGGCGACAAACGCCAAAATGACGGCATGCTGGTTGGCATACCAGATAATCATCATGTACCAGGCATTTGCCCACTGGGGAACTGCGGGCCGACCCGGAAACTGCGGATACCATTCTCATCGGTGATGATGGCGGTATCGCCGCGAATCGCCGCGGTAACGCGCGCCGACGTCAGGTCGCCATGCAGCCGCTGCAACTGCTGGTCGTTCGTCGCCAGCACGACTACCGCGACACGTTTAGGGTTCCACGGGGATCGATAGCTGACAAAACCACGCCAGAGCTCATTCGAGGAGAAGTAGCGGTCGGCATCTATCGGGTGGCGGGCCCAGTCGCCGGTTAGCCAGCTGACAAGTTTTTCCGGCACGCTGGGCATTTTGACACCCAGCGCATGACCGTCGGTCTGGTAAGGAGACTCCGCCAGCAGCGCCGCGTTAAACCCTGCGTGCGGTAGCGTCGTGACCGCCAGCACATCGCTGTTTTGCAGCCGATGCAGCGCTACGCCGTCTTTCGGCACGCCAAACACGACCTGATTGTGATTGATACTGACGCCGGTCGCGTCGCCGGAGCGACCCGCCATGCCGAGCAGCGTGCTAATTTCCTGATCGGTGGGGCGTTCCGGCAGCAACATCACCGTCTGCGCGTAGTCAGCCAGCCGGGAGAAGGGGAAGGACGCGCCGATGAAATACGACAGATTGGGCAACATCGTGAAGTGACGCGTTCGGGTCAGGTCTATCCACGAGTCGTTCTCAATGCGGCTTTTGATGTTGTTGTTCAGCAGTACGCTGCACGGCGCATCCGCTTTGGGCCGGATGTTGAAGTAGAGCTGCAGTTGGTTAAAGCCGTAAATCAGATAGGGGTCGAGCTTCAGCGTATAAGATTCCTGACGATTATCGCCCCCCAGCCGACGCCAAAGTTGCTCCAGCAGGCCCTCTTTCACCATCGGTAAGTTGCTGATAAACGTGCCGTTAAGCGTCACGTTCAGGTCAGAGCGATGTTCATCAATCCAGTTCTCCGCCGGGAAGCGATAGCTGATGTGCACCGGGATTGTTTCGCCGTCCCACAGGAAGAGGTCGGGGGCCGCCCGAAACTTGAGGTTCTGCGCGGAGTGCCAGATGCCGAGTGACGTCATGCTCTGATCTTGCTCCAGCAGTTCGCTGAAACGGACACGCCGATCGGTGCTGATCCAGCGCGGCGCATCGTAGCTCTTATGCCGCGGAAGGGTTTGCGGGGTGACGGTGATGGCCGACTGCTTCGAGGCCAACGGCTGGCTGACGAGATAATAGGCGGCTTGTCTCAGCTGATCCTCGTTCTTCCCTACCACCAGCAGCAGCTTGTAGATCGGGTTATCTGGATTATCCATCAGCTGTAACGTCGGCGCGTCGACCTGCGGCAACGTCACACGACCGATCTTCTGGCCCGGGTAACCGAACAAAATACCGTTTTGTTCCGGCACGCTGTCTCGCTTCACGGGGAAAGTGATATCTCGCCCGTTGGTCTGCACCCCCATCCAGGATGCCACCAGCGCCGCCGCGCTCACCTGATCGGCCGTCGGCTCGGCGGGAAAAATCATCGGCACGGAGGCCGTCGCCATCTGCATGGAGTCGATAAACGGTCGCGGGAAGTTGCCGATGTCCGCTCCGACATTCAGCTGCTGCCCTTCCAGCTGTAACGTGGTGCTCGGCAGAATGGTGACGTTGTATTGATGAGCATTGTCGCGCTCGCACAGCAGACGGTCTGAATTGATGATGCGGAAACTCAGGTTGTTGTCGGACACCACCAGCGCAGCAGGGATCTCAATCTGATAGGTCCCGGTCTCCTGCCCGTTCGTCGTCAGGGGAACGCTGCCCAAGGGCTGTCCATTCAGCATCAGCTGTAGCGCGGTGTTGCGCTCGGCCAACGCCGGAGAGACGGCGAACTTGAGCGCCAGATGCGCGGACGTCACCACCTGATCGGCAGAGAGCGTAAATCTCAAACCGGCCTGCAACTGACCACCGCTCAGCGCGACGCCCTGCGCCTGCCCCATTTGCGCCACGGAAATCGTGCTGCTGACCGGCTGATTGTAAACGTCCGACGACGCATTCAGCGCGGGGACGGACGGAGACGACGGCGCGGCGCGGGGCGCCAAAGGCGTTTCAAAGGGCGGCGCGGTTTCATATCCGCCATCAATTCGGGGCAATCCCGCAGGCAACGGGGCATCGATTAACGACAGCGGCTGGCTTGACTCCTCAGCGGCAGAGGCGCTGCCGCTCAGGCACAGCAGCAACACCGTCGTTAACGCAGAAGGCGTCCTGAAAAATCCGTATGTCATGCCGTTTTATCCTCTTGCCGCGTCCCTTCCGTCGTTGCAGGTAACGCTGACGGCGTCGCCCCCTCTTTCTTTTTTCCCTTCCAGGTCAGCCAGAAGAATTCACACACCGTCCTGAGCACCGTCACAAAAGAGCGCAGCGGGTTGTCCCGTGGCCAGGGCGGGTCCATCCAGGCATCCGCCCGCGAAAGCACAACGCGTACCAGACCACGTCGCTGCGCCAGCGGGATTTCATCAAACCGCAGGCGAATGGTGCTGTCATCAAAACTCACGGACTTCACCGGCAGCGCGATTTCCCCCGCGCGGGATAACAGCTCAAGACACTCAATGGGGTCGGTTTTGTGACGCTGATCCGGCGCTTTGATTTGCGCGCCGCCCATCGACAGGTCCACGGTCACCGTGCGTGACGCTATACCGCTGGCGTAGTGAATAATGACCGGCAGTTCGACGTCGATACGAATAGTCTGACGCGTCTGTTTCGTTTCCCGCGCCACGGCGATAGCCGCCATCAAAATCAGCAGGCTGATGCAGGCCCAGGCGACGTTCAGGGCGATAACGTACGGATCGACGTTGTAATAGTTGTGCCCGACGGCCCGAATGCCCCCGACGACGATACCCGCGAACAGCAGGACGGCAGTCGCGATGTGCGGTCTGACAATGCGGAAGTCAAAAAAGCCCACGTCCAGCAGGCCGCCTTTATCCGTCACATTGAATTTGCCGTGACGCGGGGAGATCAGCGTTAACAGCGTCGGAATAATCAGATGGAACGCCATGACCGTTTCATAAATCTCACCCCAGAAGCTGTAGCGGAAGCGTCCATTCATCCTCGCATTGAGGTATATCGACATCACCAGATGCGGCAACACGTAGGCGAAAATCAGGTTCGCCGACGAGTGAATGATATTGAGATTGAACAATAGATAGGCCAAAGGAGCGGTCAGGAAAATGACGCGCGGCAGGCCGAACTGGAAGTGCAGCATGGCGCTGAGGTAACACAGACGCTGCTGCCAGGTCAGCCCTCTGCCCAGCAGTGGATTGTCGACGCGGAAAATCTGCGTCATTCCTCTCGCCCAGCGGGTACGCTGAATGACATGCAGCACCAGTCGCTCGGTCGCCAGTCCCGCAGCAAGCGGGATCGCCAAAAAAGCGGATTTCCAGCCACGACGCTGCATTTTCAGCGCCGTATGCGCATCTTCCGTCACCGTTTCCACGGCGAAGCCACCCACTTCTTCCAGCGCCGTGCGACGTATCACCGCGCAGCTGCCGCAGAAGAAGGTGGCGTTCCAGTAGTCATTACCCTGTTGGATCGGTCCGTAGAACAGCTCGCCTTCGCTTGGCATCTGTCTCGCCGCCTTGAGGTTGCGTTCGAACGGATCGGGAGAATAGAAGTAGTGCGGCGTCTGCATCAGCGCCAGTTTGTCGTCTTTCAGGAACGCGCCGACCGTCGCCTGTAGGAAAATACGTTTAGCCACGTGATCGCAGTCGAAGACGCAAATCAGTTCGCCGCTGGTGAGCTGCATGGCGTGGTTCAGGTTGCCCGCTTTGGCGTGTGAGTTGTCGTCACGGGTGATATAGCCCACGCCAGCCTGAGCGGCGAACACCGCAAACTCGCTGCGCTTGCCGTCATCCAGAATGTAGACTTTGAACTTGTCCTGCGGGTAATCCATGCACTGCGCCGCCAGCACCGTATCCCTGACTACATCCAGACTTTCGTTATAGGTCGGGACGTAGACGTCCACCGTCGGCCACAGGTTGGTATCCTCCGGCAGCGCCTCAATGCCGCGTTGCAGCGGCCATAAGGTCTGCATGAAACTCAGCATCAAAATAACCCAGACATAGACCTCGGCAATAAATAAGCCAATTCCCAAGATAGTCTCGATCTCAGAATTAAAATGCAGTGTTTCCGTCGCGCGCCAGTATATATAGCGCGTTGACATTAATAACGTAAGAATAACCATGACCACAGTGACCTTTCGGCTTTCACTGCGGCCCAATAAAAACAGCATACCAATACTGATTAAGCCAAAGATGTATTGTTTCTGGCTATCCATCGGGGTGATGATAATCACTAACGCTACCGGAAATAATACCAGTAACAACAGATAAAAAAGCGCCTTCTTCATAAATCTACCCTGATGGTCAGTAATAAGCGGGTTAATATAGTAAAGGGGAAATATCCTAAAAATATCGACGCAGAGTTATTCTTTGCGCTTATTCTATTAATAAGAGGCAGGCACGAATGTCTTATGGACTTCGCCATTGCCCACTTTGATATTCAACAGAGCCGCAATACGTTTGCTGATTAATTCAATATCAAATGCCGCGGCGGAAGCCGGACTAAAATCAAAAATGGAGCGCTGTGAAGCGTTGGCTTCGACGACGCTTTCGTCGCGATGTACGCAGCCAATCAACCTGTCGCCTTTGTTTTCCTGCATGTAAGCCGCCACATCCCTGCTGATCGCGCGTCGCGTATCCGTCTGATTCAGCAGCCAGTAGTATCCCTGTTTATGGTTCAACGGTCCGCCAATCAATCGGTTTTCTTCTACCGGAGACAGGAGAGACAGCGAGGCGGTATCCGCCTGCATGACGACCAGATGCAGGTCTGCCAGCGCGGTCATCGCCTTTAATGCGGGACTGGGGCCGGGCGGAAAGTCAGCCAGGATCACGAGGCCGGGGTAGTTCAGCATGGCGCTGAGCCCACGTAACAAAAACGCAGGATCCGCCAGGTGCCGATCGAAGTCCTCACGTTGCGCTTCCGACACGCTGCCGTACGGCAATACGAAAATATTGCCGCCAGCCGTCAGGATAGACTGGCTCCAGTCCGGAGACTCGACGGCCGCCGCCACATAGCCCCGCTCATCCGATAACGGAATACCGAAATGCAGGCGCAGCGCGTTCTGAACGTCAAAATCGATCGCCAGCACTTTACTGCCGCCGCGCGCCAGGGCGTAGGCCAGGTTGGCCACCATGGTGGTTTTTCCAACCCCGCCTTTCGGAGAACAAACACAAACTAACGGCATGAGGAAATTTTCTCCAATAGCGGTTTTAACAGCGCTTCTTTATTCGGCGTCTGCGCGGTTTGCCGACCACGCGTGCTGAACATCTGCTTATAGCGCTCGGGCTCCAGCGGCGTCGCGCTCGCGGCAGCGGTCGGTTCCGGGCGGGTCACAGGGAAAGAGGAGGCAGTCTCTGGCTGCCGTGATGACGTCGTAGGATCCGCCGCTGGCGACGTCTTCGACGCGGCGGCGACAGAATCAAGAAGCGATCGCTGTCCTGCGGGATCATCATGACGCGGACGGGTATTCGAGTCGTCCAACCTGACGGGCTTGACGCCGGAGGCCGGCGCCGCAAATTCATTTTTCGCGACAGGCCTCAACATAGGCTGCAAGCCAGCGCCTAATGAAGATTCGGCACCGCCTTTCTCTTCATTAATGACTTGCTTCACAATAGCCCAGCGAGAACCTTCATCATGCAAAGATTGACCCGACATTTCCTTGAAATTAATGTCTTCCGACTGGGTCTTTTCTTTGAAATGCTTCAGATCGTCATAGCTTCTCATAAGACTCCCGAATCTCTACATGAATGGCCGCTAATATACCATTATTGAACGAACACTTAATCAAAAATATCTTCACCGATTATTACAAAATAGATTGGCGGCAGTCGTGAAAATCAAATAATTAAAATGATATGCATTTCTCTTCCGTCTTATTCGCCGCTAAAATCAGCGCAGTGAAAATCATCCACACTCTTTTCAGGTGTTTATAATTGAAATTTTTATAATAAAAAAAGTAATATTTAATTACCAAGACGCGGGCGTTATCGCGGAGGGAAATAGGTTTATCCGACGCAATAATGTACTTATGACCTTTCCTTTTTCCGACCAGAAAAACAGCATGTTACCCCTCTGACTTTTCCGGTTTTGCTATAAAGCCAGTACAGCTATTTGATTGGATAAGCAGGCAAGCGTGGCGCTACACCACAGAAACAGGAAGCCCGTCAGACGCCTGAACGATCGTGTGACGGGCTTTATGACCGGTTCTTATTACGATACGAACGGGGACTGCGCCTCTTCCTCATCGACGGCAAAGCAAGCCACCTTCCGTTCACCGTAAGCGATTAGCTGAGGCTGTCGCGCCACACAGGCGTCGAACCGGCGTCGGCAACGGGTGTTGAACGCGCACCCCGGTGGCGGATTCAGCGGGCTGGGCAGTTCCCCGCTCAGTTTGATACGCTCGCGGCGTAAATCGGGAGTCAGGCGCGGCGTTGCGGAAAGCAGCGCCTGAGTGTAGGGATGGCGTGGATGGTCGAAAATTGCCGCCTTGCTGCCCTGCTCAACGCAGCGGCCCAGATACATCACCATCACCTCATCGGCGATATGCTCGACCACCGATAAATCGTGAGAAATGAAGATGTAAGACAAGCCTAACTCCTGCTGCAAGTCCATCATCAAATTCAGCACCTGCGCCCTGACGGACACGTCCAGTGCGGAAACCGGTTCGTCCGCGATCAGCACGTCCGGGTCCAGCATCAATCCGCGAGCGATGGCGATGCGCTGACGCTGACCGCCGGAAAACATGTGCGGATAACGGTCGTAAAACTCCGTTCTCAAACCGACCTTTTCCATCATCGCCAGCGCCTTTTCCCGCCGTTCGGCGCGGCTCAGCGCTGTATTGATGACCAACGGTTCTTCCAGAATCTGACCCATTTTCTTGCGGGGATTCAGCGACGCGTATGGATTCTGAAACACGATCTGGATTTTCTGCCGCCGCAATTTTTCAGCCGCAGGGTCAGACTTCAGCAAATCTTGTCCCTGATAATAAAGTTCGCCGTGGGACGGGGCTTCAATCAGCGTCAACAGGCGGCCCAAGGTCGATTTACCGCAACCGGATTCGCCGACCACGGCCAGCGTTTTACCTCTTTCGAGCGTAAACGAGACGCCATCCAGCGCTTTAACCACCCGCTCAGGCTGAAATATCCCGGACTTGACCGGGTAATATTTTTTCAACGCACGCGCTTCCAGCAGCACGTCCTGACGCATCTCGTTGTTATGACTCATAAACTGGGCCTCCCCGAATCATCCAGCGGCGTATGGCATTTCACCCGGCGATCGCCCCAAGGCTGCAGCGCGGGCTCTTGCTGGCGGCAGTGGTCCGTGACATACGGGCAGCGCGGGTTCAGCAGGCAACCCGAGGGTCGATCATATTTGCCGGGGACAACGCCCGGCAGCGAAGCGAGCCGCGATTTATCCACGGCGAACTCCGGCAACGCCCGCAGCAACGCCTGCGTATAGGGATGGCGCGGCGCCTTGAAAATCTCACTAGCGAGTCCCGATTCCACGACCTGACCGGCATACATCACGATGATTTGATGCGCCGCCTCGGCGACCAGCGCCAGATCGTGGGTAATCAGTATCAGCGCCATATTCTCCTGCTGTTGCAGCGTCAGCAGCAGCTCGATAATCTGCGCCTGAATGGTGACATCCAGCGCAGTCGTGGGCTCATCGGCAATCAGCAGTTGCGGGCGGCAGGCAAGCGCCATCGCTATCATGACCCGTTGGCTCATCCCCCCCGACAGCTGATGAGGATAAACGGCCAGCCGCGAGGACGGATCGGGTATCCCGACCATCGTCAGCAGGTCGACGGCTCGCTGACGTCGTGTTCGACGGTTGCCACCCTGATGAACCTTGATGGCCTCCATAATCTGGAATCCTACGGTGTAGCTGGGGTTAAGGCTGGTCATCGGGTCCTGAAAAATCATCGCGATTTCCGCGCCCACTAGCTGACGGCGCGCCTTCTCGGGCATGGCGATCAAATCGCGTTCATCGAACGTCAGACTGTCGGCCGCGACCTGGCCGGGATAATCAATCAATCCCATGATGGCCAGCGAGCTGACCGATTTCCCGGAGCCGGATTCCCCGACAATCCCGACAACCTGACCGCGTTCAACCTGATAGCTGATGCGATCAACCGCCTTGAACGGCTGCGCCCCCTCGCCGAAACTCACGGACAGGTGTTCTACGTTAAGTAACGCCATCGTTCTTCCTCTACGACTGCTTGAGTTTGGGGTCGAGGGCATCGCGCAAACCGTCCCCCACCAAATTGAACGCCAGCACCGTCAACAGAATCAGCAGTCCCGGAAAGGTCACCACCCACCAGGCGCTTTGCGCATATTGCAGCACGTCCGACAGCATGGTTCCCCATTCCGGCGTGGGCGGCTGCGCGCCCATACCCAGGAACCCCAGCGCCGCCATGTCCAGAATCGCGTTGGAGAACCCCATGGAAGCCTGCACAATCAGCGGCGCAAGGCAGTTGGGAAGGATATTGATAAACATCTGCCGCATCGCGCCTGCGCCTGCGACGCGAGAGGCGGTAACGTAGTCACGGTTGGCTTCCACCAGCACCGCAGCACGCGTCAAACGCACGTAGTGCGGCAGCGAAACGAACACCAGCGCAATGGCAGCATTCACAATCGACGGGCCGAAAATCGCAACCAGCACCAGCGCCAGCAGTAGGCTCGGCAACGCCAGCATGATGTCCACCAGCCGCATGACGGCGGCATCCACCAGACCGCCGAAGTAGCCGGAGATCAGCCCCAACACGATGCCGAACAGTAAGGAGATCGTCACCACCAGGCACCCGACCAGCAGCGACAAACGTGTGCCGTACATCAGGCGAGACAACATATCGCGCCCCACATCGTCGGTGCCGAGAAGAAATGAACTACTGCCGCCATCCTGCCAGACCGGCGGCGCGAGTAACGCTTCACGGAACTGTTCGGACGGCGAGTGCGGCGCCAATATTCCCGCCCCGAGCGCGACCAATATCATGACGACGATGTAGGCCAGTCCCACGACGGCACCTTTGTTGCGGCGGAAGTCGTGCCAGAACGCCTGCAACGGCGTCAACGGCATCGGTGCCGTATTCACCGCGGGTGGAGTCAGTTGCGTCATCGTGGCCTCCTATTTGCCATGTCGGATGCGCGGATTGACCACGCCATACAGCAAGTCCACCAGCACATTGACCAGAATGATCAGCGACGCCACTAACAGAACGCCGCCCTGCACGACCGGGTAATCCCGGCGTTGCAGTGCGTCCATCAGCCAGCGTCCCAGCCCCGGCCAGGAAAAAATGGTTTCGGTCAGAATGGCGCCCGCCAGCAAAGTGCCAACCTGAAGGCCAATCACCGTGATCACCGATAGCATCGCGTTTCGCAAGGCATGTACCACAACCACCCGCACGCGGCTTAATCCTTTGGCGCGCGCCGTGCGGATATAATCCTCGCCCAAGACCTCCAGCATGGAAGAGCGCGTCATCCGCACAATAACTGCGAGTGGAATCGTTCCGAGTACAATGGCGGGTAAAATGATATGCATCACCGCATCGATGAAGTCGCCTTCCTCCCCCCATATAAAGGTGTCGATGAGCATGAAGCCGGTCAGCGGCAGAGACTCGTCCAGAAATAAGGTGTCGCCCACCCGCCCGGAGACGGGCGTGAGATTGAGATGCACGGAAACCAGCATGATGAGCATCATTCCCCACCAGAAGATCGGCATGGAATAACCGGTCAATGCGGCGCTCACTGCCGCATGATCGAAGAGTGAGTCACGTTTGACTGCCGCCAGGACGCCCACCGGAATACCGACCACGATGGCGAAAAGCATGGCGCACACACCCAGTTCGAATGTGGCCTTGAAGCGCGGAACGAACTCGTCCCAGACTGAAGTCCGGCTTTTGAGCGATGTGCCTAAATCACCATGCAGAACGCCGTCAATGTAGTGGATATACTGTTGCCATATGGGCTTGTCCAGCCCCATTTCCGCCATCAGTCGGGCATGACGTTCAGGGGTAATCCCACGCTCTCCGGCCATGATCATGACAGGATCGCCGGGGATCAGATGCACAAAGGCAAAGGTCAGTAGGGTGATACCAATAAACGTAGGGATAACCAGCCCCAAACGTCGGAGTATGAACTGAAACATATCCGCACTCTCTGTGGATGACCGACCCGTGGGCGGATCGATCAAGGGTCGCTACCTGCAGCACTCATCGTCGCTGCGCGCCCGCATGCACGCAGCAACATCCGCATCGTGGTCAGTGATTAATCCAGGGACACATGGTTGAAGTTATGCACGCCGCGCGGTTCGATGACGTAACCCTTGACGTTGCTGCGAATCGGTTCGTACACCGTCGAGTGAGCGATGATCAGCGCCGGGGCCTGATCGTGCATGATGACCTGCGCCTGTTTATACAGCTCAATGCGCTTAGCCTGATCGGAGATGGCCCGAGCCGGCTGAATGACATCCTCGAACGGCTTGTAGCACCAGCGGGAGTAGTTGGAGCCTTTGCGAGCGGCATCGCAGCTAAACAGCGTTGCGAAGAAGTTATCCGGGTCCCCATTGTCGCCAGTCCAGCCAAACAGGACGGTCTGATGCTCCCCGTCTTTGGAACGTTTCAAATATTCGCCCCATTCGTAGGTTACGATCTTGGCGTTCACACCGATTTTGGCCCAGTCGGACTGAATCATCTCCGCCATACGGCGCGCATTCGGGTTATACGGTCGCTGGACCGGCATGGCCCATAGATCAATCGTAAAACCGTTGCTTAGTCCGGCTTCCTGCAACAGCGCTTTCGCCTTCTGCGGGTCATAACTGTAATCCTGCACCGCATCGTTGTAACCCCACATGGTGGGCGGAATCAGATTTTTGGCCGCCTGACCGGCGCCCTGATAGACGGCTTCGATAATGGCCTGTTTGTTGACGGCATAGTTCAGCGCCTGCCGCACTTTGAGATTATCCAGCGGCTTTTTCTCGACGTTATAAGAGAGATAGCCAACGTTCAGACCTGGCTTTTCTAGCAGAATCAGGTTCTTATCCTTCCTCATGCTGGCCAAATCCGCCGGATTGGGATAAGGCATGATTTGGCATTCGTTTTTCTGTAGCTTGGCGTAGCGCACTGAGGCGTCCGGCGTAATGGAGAAGACCAGACGATCTACGCCCGGTTTCTGTCCCCAGAAACCATCGAATGCTTTATACAGAATGCGCGAGTCTTTTTGATATTGCTGCAGTTGGAACGGACCGGTGCCGAGCGGGTTCAGATCGACTTTTTCAGGCGTGCCGGCCTTCATCATCGCATCGGCATATTCAGCGGATAAAATGGAAGCAAAATCCATCGCCAAATCGGCGGCAAATGGCGCCTCAGCGTGAGTCAAATGGAAGCGCACGGTGTGGTCGTCGACTTTTTCCACTTTCTCGATCAGGTCTCGCATTCCCATACCTTCAAAGTACTCATAACTGCCGCCTGACACTTTGTGGTACGGGTGGTTCACATCCAGCTGTCGCTGGAACGAGAACAGTACGTCGTCGGCATTCAGGCCGCGCGTCGGTTTGAAATCTTTACCGCTTTGCCATTTCACGTCCTTGCGCAGATGGAAGGTATACGTTTTGCCGTCGTCGCTGATATCCCACTTCTCAGCCAGACCGGGCTCGATCTCAGTGGTCCCGTTTTTAAATTCAATCAAACGGTTATAGATAGGCATCGAACTGGCATCGAACGTCGTACCCGATGTGTACAACTGCGGATTAAAACCTTCCGGAGAACCTTCCAAGCAATACACCAACGTTTTAGCCTGCACGCCCGCCGTCACCGAGAGCGCCAGCAGTCCAAGGCCCAGCCTCAGCATCCTTGATTTCATCATGGATTTAGCCATTTACGTATGCCTCATAGTATGGATGTTGTGTGTTAGCAGACGGGCCGTTGTTTTTATATCGTGGCCCGCATACTGCGGCATTACTGCGACAGGCATCAGTCACCAGGAAATAAGCCGTACGATGCGTCCCCTGTTGGTCGAAGAAAATATAGGGAAATACCCATACACGGACGGTGCCATTTCCAGCAGTGTCATCAATTTGTCAACTGTTCACATATAGGTCAATACACCCAATATGGATTTACAAAGCCTTTCAGCGCGTCACGACGAACTAAAAAAAGAAAAAAAACCCTAACTTCAGATTTAAAATCCGATATACATAAAAAATTAAGCCTAAAATTGCAAAAAATTCCAAAGTCGGTAATTTAAAGATGAAAAATAACTATATGAAATTCATCTTATCCCTCTGGTCCGCCGCGTTAATTTTCAGGCTTATTCTCGTAATAATGATATTTATGTCACAAAAGAGGGCTGATTGTGATTTTCAAATTTTCATTTGATGAGGCTTAAGAGGACTATCTGCGTAAGGTGAAAAAAGAGGGGCTAAAAAGCTCCACCTCGGCAGAGGGTATGTCTCTCTACCGGAAACCCACGCCTACGGGCAGCGTTCGCCCGCGAGGAGATACAGCGATTAGTGATTAGCATCACAAAATAAAAAGAAATAAAAGATGAGGACGTTGGCGGAAATAAGGGTAATTATGTGATCCTGTAGGCATTACACTGCAAATATAAAAAATAGAAATATTAATAATTACGGGAGCGATCTCATATTTTCCCACAGCGATTTACATTAGTTTTAAAACTTTATTATTTATCCGTCATTGGTTATTTTTATCACGCGATTATATTAGGATCGAAGATATCTTCCCCGCTTAAATAAATCCCCTCACCCTCTTGAGCTAATTTTAATTACAAAACCAAGAATTAAGTTATTTAAAATGGAAGTGCCGTTTAGTTCACAATTACATCACGCACCCAATGAATGGCTATTATTTTTAACAATAAGCCATGCTAGATTGCCTGATAATCAATATCAGTGTTCGTAATACCATACCTATTCACATTACACGTGTGATCAAAAATAAAATAACTACTTATTATTCAAAATCTTACATTTATCCATTGTTATTTGCATGCCCTACCACCACAACAAGGTGAATATAATGAAAAAAATTGATGCTGATATCCTCCGTGAGGATACCCTCGTGAACACACCGCCTCCTGGCTTTATGAGTAGTTTGAATAAAACCACGATTGGCTCCGTCCCTTTAGTTCTCTTTATTGTCATTTCCGCCATTGTTTTTGTCGCCGCCTATACCGGTGTTTTACCCAGAAATATGATTGGCGGTTTCGCCGTTATCATGTCGATGGGTTTTTTACTCGCGCACATCGGCCGCAATATTCCGGTGTTAAAAGAAATAGGTGGCCCCGCAATTTTGTGCCTGATCGTGCCGTCGGTCTTGGTCTATTACCAATTCTTTAATGACAGTACGCTCGATACCGTGACCCTGCTGATGAAAGAGGCCAATTTCCTCTATTTCGTCATCGCCAGTCTGGTCGTGGGCAGTATTCTCGGCATGAACCGCATCATTCTGATTCAAGGCATGGTGCGTATGTTCGTTCCGCTGGTGATCGGTACGGTCACGGCGGTGTCGACCGGCCTGCTGGTCGGAAAGCTGTGCGGTTATAGTCTCTACCACACCTTCTTCTTCATCATCGTTCCCATCATCGGTGGCGGTATCGGAGAAGGTATCCTGCCGCTTTCCCTCGCATATTCCGCCATTCTGGGCCAGTCTCCTGACGTCTATGTGGCCCAACTGGCCCCGGCTGCTGTCGTCGGCAACATTTTCGCGATCATCTGCGCAGGCATGCTGGCGAGACTGGGGATGGCACGTAAAGATCTTAACGGTCAGGGCCGACTGATCCGCAGCGATAAAGACAATGAGATCTTCAACGTGACAGAAACACCGAAACCGGTGGACTTCACACTTATGGGTGGCGGACTGTTGCTGATCTGTGCCTTCTTCATCGTCGGCGGTTTGGCGGAGAAAATCGTACATATCCCCGGCCCCGTTCTGATGATCCTGATCGCCGTCATCTGTAAATATGCTCGCGTCATTCCTTCCAGTATGGAAACCGGCGCCAGCAGCTTTTACAAATTTGTCTCCAGCTCTCTGGTATGGCCGCTGATGATTGGACTCGGCATGCTTTATGTCCCACTGGAAAGCGTTGTCGCCGTCTTTTCTGTCGGCTACGTCCTGGTGTGTGGTTCTGTGGTCATCTCCATGGCGCTGGTCAGCTTCTTCGTCGCACCGTATCTCAATATGTATCCCATTGAGTCCTCTATCGTCACCACTTGTCACAGCGGCCTCGGCGGCACCGGCGACGTCGCCATCCTGTCGGCCTCTAACCGCATGTCACTGATGCCGTTCGCACAAATCGCAACGCGTATTGGCGGAGCGTCCACCGTGATCGGCGCAACACTGCTGCTGAGATTGTTTGTCTAGTCGACATCGGCTCACAGAAAAACCACCTGCTCTGGCAGGTGGTTTTTTTTCGTCATCGGACATAAAGGCCATCGT
>NZ_LUTN01000018.1 GCF_002111595.1 Lonsdalea britannica | reverse complement strand
ATTAAGGATGCACTGGATAATATCTGATTCGTAGGGCCCGAACTCGTCAGGCAAGTGTAATGAGAATCCTTCTGCATCCGGCAGAAACATGGAGGTTGTTTCACCATCCTTGATAAATCCTTCTTTTTCCAGATGCTTGAATATGGCAGAGGATATCTTGAACCCCAGCATGTCATCTGTCATCGCGCCATGAGGATCCCGCTTCATCAGCTTGGCAAATTCATTGAGTCGTAGCTGTCCGATGGCTACGCCCGCGTCTTTGTATTCGGCTTGCAGATTCTGAGCGAACGTAGCATAAGATTCGTTAGCCACCACCGTAAGCTGTGCAATGCTGCGATCGGCAACACGCTCATAGCCTTTTACTGTTTTCGCTACCGGCAGGCGCAGACCACGCCCCAACGTCTGCCGACGTTCCGTTTCCGCGCCCATTTCACGCAGCGTACAAATCTGAAACACGTTGGGGTTGTCCCAGCCTTCACGCAATGCAGAGTGGCTAAAAATAAAGCGAACCGGTTCATCGCCGTCCAGCAGACGCTGCTTGTCTTGCATAATGAGTTTGTAGGCATCGTCATCTTTCGCCGTTGTACCGGACGAATCCACAGCGGTCGTTCCGCCACGCGTTTTCAGTTGGGAAAAATACGCCAGCCGTAATTCACAAGGGTCCTGCGGCAGCAATTTTTGGTAAAGGTTCGATTTGTTACGTTCTTCCCTGAACACCTCATCGAACCACTTCGTGAACTCGCCGTTTGCGTCTTCGTTGTTCACCCCATCGCCGAGAAAACTCGCCACCTTGTCTACGAAAAACAGACTCAATACTTTAATCCCATACGGGCGTAACATCGCTTCCTTGCGCATATGTTCACGCACGGTTTCCCGAATCATCTCTTTGTAAATTGCGCCCGTTGCTCCCCCAAGAGACTCACCTTCGTACAGCAGACTCCCGTTCGGCGTCAGTTCAATACTGGCCGGGTTACCGAACGCGGCGATGCTTAAAGCATTAATACGCCAGCCAGCGTAAGCAGGATTTCCAGTGACGTCGGACAATTCCTGATGCGGTTTGACCTTTTTGATACCACGAGTGATGGATCCATCAGCCTTACGACAAGCCAGTTCAAGTTTCGCGGCTTTCGTGTCTTTCACTTCTATCAGCTTGACGTATGGCGCCACGTCCGCGCCATTTTGAGCAACTTCCGCTACGACGATCTGTTTCACTAAACCAAGATCGTGCGCGTCAACCGGATCGAGCCGATAGACCAGATTTCGCCGCTGCTTGTGCGTGGCCGAGTAGCGCAGCGTGAATATAGGATCGAGTTCGCCCACTGCGGACTGCGATAGCCGTGATTCCATATTCTGAGGTTCATCCATAATAACCACGGGATGCGAGCCTTTCAGGTAATCCAGAGGACGCAATCCATTGAGTTTGTCACGCTGCTGGTGGATGATGCGCGTATTCTTGTTACCGCGTATCGCATCGATCGTCATCACCAGTATTTGCACGCTGGTTGCAGTAGCAAAGGCCTGTACTTCCTCGGCTTTGTCGCCGCTGTAGACACTTGCGTCGAAAGGCTGCGCCGGATAGAGGCTGCGGAAGTGCTCGCACATAAGGCGAATACTGGTGTTCACGCCTTCGCGGATGGCGACGCTGGGAACCAGAACAATAAACTTGGTGAAGCCATATTTCTTTGCCAATTCGAAAACGGTACGCAGATAAACGTAAGTTTTACCCGTACCGGTCTCCATTTCGATGTCGAAATCCAGTTTATCATCAACAAGTTTTCCACATACCTCCAGCCCGTTGCGATCCTGTACCGCTTGTAAGTTAGCAAGGATAGTGCCTTCATCCAGTACCAGATGATTGCCGATAGCGCCAACCTCCTCTTCAATGCATAAATCCAGCTCCCCCTCCCGGCTGACAGCGCTGCCACGCAAGGCAATCGCGATCTTGTCGGCCTCCTTTGGCTGACCATCGAACAAATCCACCACGGCGTTGATGGCATCAAGCTGATATTGCTGATGCGAATCAAATTGAAAGCCCATATTTTGAGAATGACTGTTCATCACGCGGTCCTCAGCTCAATACCTTTGCTCCTGGCATATTGAGCAATATTGGTTTTCAATTCATCGTCGCCGTGGAAGGCATCCTCCAAAATGATCAGGCGCGTAGGTTCGGCATTCACCAGTTCCCGCAATTGTTCCAATGAGGGTTTGGTTCGCTCGTTTAAGTAGGCCAGCAGACGCGGCTTGTCGGCATCGCCAGCGATGGCATGGATGTCCAGCCCGGCGATAGTCTGTATGCTGAGATGTTCGTTCAACGAATAGCCAAGTTTCAACAGCAGCTCAGTAAGCAGATCATCGGGACTGGCATCATCAACGCTACTACCACGCAGGTCGAGCAAATGCTGGGTTAGCTTGTCAGGTTCGATATCGCTGGTGACGCGCCATTTGGTGAAATTGGTGTCCGTCAGCTTATAGGCGCGGAAGCCGGTATCTATATTGCTTTCTGCAACATCGGATTTTATTTTCTCGCCCGCTAGTTCGATACGCTTGCGTGAGATATCAGCAATAGTGGCAAAGCCTGCCTTGCGCGCTTCTGAAGCTTCAGGCGTAGGTTCTGGCAGTTGTACCATGATAAAACGACGTTTGCCGTTGTCTTCAGCATTAAGCTGCATTACGGCATGAGCGGTGGTGGCACTGCCAGCGAAGAAATCCAGTACAGTAAAATTATCTTCTTTTGAAGCTATAGTGAGAATGTGCTCAATTAACCGAACAGGCTTAGGACTATCAAAATAAGCTTTATCATCAAATAGAGCTTTTACTTCCTGTTTAGCTTCTTGATTATGCCCTACATCTGAATGCATCCAGATAGTATTTGGTCTAAGTCCATCTTGAACCTCAGAAAAGAAAGTTTTGAGCCTTGGTGTACCACTCCCCTCTTTACCGAACCAAATGCGTTTACCTCTCACCAGCTCGTCGAATTTTTGTTTACTTACGCTCCAAAAACGCCCATCTGGGGGTGGGCAAACTCTACCACTAGGTGTAGTTATGTCATAGCGAAGCTTATCTGTACCTGATTTAGCAGATAAAACAACAGAGGTCCAAATCCCTCTAGGGTCGTTATCAGGATTCGAGTAACCGGCTGGTATTTCCTTTCCCCTTGGAAGTAAGTTCAGTACCCACGAATTTTCAATACGTGTCAGAGAGCTCGACTTTACATAGCACAATATATGATCATGCATTGTGGAGAAGTACCTAGCATCATTCGAACGACTAAACTTTTTTTGCCAAATTATATTTGCAACAAAATTATCCTCACCAAAGACCTCATTGCAGAGTTTCTTGAGATTATCCGCCTCATGATCATCAATACTAATAAAAATCACCCCATCATCAGCAAGCAGATTACGGGCTAATTTAAGGCGCGGATACATCATGTTCAGCCAGTTGGTGTGATAACGCCCTTCGGTCTCGCTGTTGGTGGAAACTTTCTTACCTTCCTCATTCACCTGCCGCGTCCACTCCAGATAACTGTCCAGCCCCTCCTTGTAGTTATCGGGATAAACAAAATCCTTGCCAGTGTTATAAGGGGGATCGATGTAAATCAGTTTGATCTTGTTGTGATAGTGTCGTTGCAGGATCTTCAGTACCTCAAGGTTGTCTCCCTCGATAAACACATTCTGCGTCTTGTCCCACTCTTTCGAATTGGCGAAGTCTGGTTTTAGGGTAGCGGTAGTCGGTGCTTGCGCGGCACGCAGCGCGCGCTTTTTGCCCGGCCAGAACAATCCAAAGCGCTCGCTACTGTCAGCCACATCTTCGGCCAGCAACTCACGGAGTTTTTCAACATCCAGCTTGCCATCAGCAACAGCTTCAGGAACCATTTCGGCAAGCTGACCAGCCAGTTCGGTGCGGAAATTCGGGGTAGTGTTCGGGATCTCAAAAAGGTCGTTGCTGAGATCGGAAAGTGGGGAACAACACTCATCCTGTCTGCGTTCAGCCAGAGCATCAATACTGTAACTCGATTCAGCATTTTCAATATGCCCATAGCCATGCCTAGCAATACGTTTATTTGCCATACTTATAATCCGATATGTGTAGTGTTTGTTGCACTGGCCTAAAGCAAGGCCTTCAAATTTGATACCGCATTCTTTTTCAAGCTATGTCTTTAATTAAAAACTGTTTTCTACGGCTTGTTGGTGAGTCACACAAAACTCAATGAACTCATCACAGATACTTTTATCCATATGGGCCATTTGGTACATATGATAAAATCGGTCATCGCTGACCAGTCGATAACGTTTAACGATCCTTTTCAAGGCTTCTGGGCTAAAGATATGATCAAATTCCACTTTGGAAAAAACAGTCGCTAACCCGCCTTTTACAGAGAATGCATTTTTAACGCCCAGCGTGGTACTGATGTTATTAGCCAGATAGCTCGCTAACAAAATACCTTTATTGACGCACTCAGTGATCTCGCTTTTTTGAATATTGCTCAGCCTTTCATACACGACCCCGGCGCGAAAACCATCCCGGCTGCCATAGACCGTCACGTCATCCTTATTTTCAAACAGCTCTATTTTATTAACCTGTTGTTTAAATGCCTCATAGACCTTCCATCGCGAAATAAAGATATTGGATGGCATAGGCACCCCGATCACTTTATGGCAACTCACCGTTAAAGATGAAATAGATGGATTGGCGAAGGTGTAGTCCAACCGGTCAGGAAAATCTTTATCCTCGATAAACAGCAAAATAAACCCACCCAGCGCGGCATCTAAGTGCAGATAAAAAGGGCAACTTTTCTCTTTTAATGTATTGATAACACGGTTGATATCATCGTAGGCCGACGTAATGGTTGTTCCCGCCGTCAGGACGACCACCAGTTTTTCATTCTCGGTAATACGTGCTGCAAGGTCGTCGATATCAATACTTCCCTCTTGCGTCGTTTTTATCACTTTGACGTTATTAAACTTAAGCATGGAGCCAAATTTGGGGATACTGTAGTGCGCCTGGTCGGTGAATATCAGGGTGGCGTCTTTATTCAATGCCATCCCCATCCACATGCCCTGAAGATTACCAATTGATGACCCTTCCCCGACATACCCCCATGTTTCATCTTTATTTAAATTTAACCACCCCGACACTAATTCAACGGCGGCTCTTTCTTCGCTCATCGTATTAGGAAGCGGGCAAACTTCTTCTTCATAACAATCACCCAGATTATTGGTCAATCGATGCAGGGCGTCTATCGTCCTATCGGAAATATTCAACCTCCTAAGATTAACCTGAATGCCAGTGTAATGCTTAACAGGATCATTATTCATATTTAATAGACCACATCTCGTTTACTAAATAGGGAAAAAGTATAGTCCGTTAAAATAAACCCATATTTAGAACACAAGCTAATCGTGATGAAATAGTGAATGACATGATCTGAAGAACGCATAAAGATAATGATGGCGGGGAAAAAGAAGGCGGCATTTTAGCTTTTGAATTCATACGCTACCGTGTTTACACGACATCCCCTTCGTAATTTAAAGGATGGAATGACGTGAAATAAGAAATTGATATGGATAAATACTTACCTTGTCGATAAACCCCATGTCATTGCAGTGACAAAAAGAGTGCGGCGATCCTCTTACCGCTCAGAGATAACCGGTCAGTAAAGAATACGACGCCGCTCCCGCTCTAGGGGATAGGTTTCTCCACGTCCGCGCGTTTCAACAACCTCCCCCGCCGCTGGTGTACGCGGCCCTGCTCATAACTCACCACGCCATTGACCACCACCAGATCAATGCCCGGCGCGATTCGGCAAGGATCGCTGTAAGTCGCGACGTCCTGGATCGTCGCCATATCGACCAGCACGACATCAGCGAACGCCCCTTCCCTCACCACGCCGCGATCTTGCAGCCTAAAACGCGCGGCAGACAGCCCCGTCATTTTGCGCACGGCCTCGGGAAGCGCAAACAGCTTTAAATCCCGGCAATAATGCGCCAGTACGCGTGGAAAGGTTCCCCACAGCCGCGGATGAGGATTGGGATCGTTGGGCAGCCCGTCCGAGCCCACCATCGACAGCGGATGCGCCAGGATCTGGCGCACATCGTCCTCGCTCATCATGTGATAGATCGCCCCCGCCGGACGCAAACGCTCGGTGGCCTCCCACTGATCGACGCCCCACTGTTCGGCGATCGCGTTGAGCGTCTGGCGGGCCATCTCCGGATGGGGATCGGACCAGGTGATGAAGATCTCCATCTTGCCGTCGACGCGCCAGGCGTCCAGCGTGGTTGAGCTGGCCGAATAGGGATAACAGTCGCAGTTGCAGGATTGCTCGTCAGCGGCCTTTTCCAGCGCGGCCAGCGCCAATGGCGCGCGCCCCCAGTTGCCCGCACCCGCGCATTTAAGGTGGGAAATCACCAGATCGGCGCCCGCCCCTCGGGCGGTGCTGAACGACTCCTGCAACGAATCCAGCAGGCCGTGATGTTCGTTGCGCATATGCGTGGTATAGAGCGCGCCGCGCGCGCCGACGATATCCACCAGACGCTGCATCTCCGCCATCGGCGCCTGCTTCGCATTGGTGTAAGCCAGCCCGGAGCTGAGGCCGATGGCGCCCGCGTCGAGCGCCTTTTCCAGCGTCTCGCACATCCGATCCAGCTCGGATGGCGTGGCCGCGCGATCGAAGCGATCCATCACGTTGGCCCGCAGCGCCGTATGGCCGATCAACGCCGCCACGTTGACGCTGGGACAGGCGCATTCGACGGCGTCGGCATAGTCATCGAAGGTCGGATAAATGAACGCGTCTTCGCCCCCCAACAAATTCATCGGGTCCGGCGGCGCGCCCGGCAGTATCACCGGCGATGCGCTAATCCCGCAGTTGCCGACGATGACGGTGGTGACGCCCTGCGAGATCTTCGCCAGCATGTCTGGCGTGCGGATGACGTGCGTATCGTCATGCGTATGGACATCGATAAATCCCGGCATCAGGCAGCGGCCGTCGCCTTCGATCGTCCGCACGGCGTCATGTCCGGCCAGCGGCCCAATCGCTGCGATCCGATCGCCGCTGATCGCGACGTCAGCGATATAGGGATCATTGCCCGTTCCATCGACCACGGTGACGTTCAGGAACAGCAGATCGTAGGCCATCGTCACATCCTCCGTCCGGCGGCGAAGTCCCATCCCTTACCGGGGACCGCTCCATCAGTTGCTGGGTATAAGGCTGCTGGGGATGAGCCAGCACATCGGCCGCCGGCCCATATTCGATAACCTGACCGTACTGCATGACCAGCACATCGTCGCAGACCTGAGCGGCCACGCGTAAATCGTGGGTGATGAACAAGATGGCGACCTGCATGCGTTCCTGAATGTCCGCCAGCAGTTGCAGCACCTGCGCCTGTACCGACACGTCGAGCGCAGAGACCGCCTCATCGGCGACGATGACATCCGGCTCCATCGCCAGCGCGCGGGCAATCGCGATACGCTGCCGCTGACCGCCGGAAAACTGATGCGGAAAGCGGTCGATGGCGTCCACGGGCAGCCCGACCAGCTCCAACAGTTCTTGCCCTCGCGCCCAGGCCTGCGCGAACGGCACGCCGAAATTCACCGGTCCTTCCACCAGACTCCGGCCAATGCTCATGCGGGGATTCAGCGACCGGTTCGGGTCCTGAAACACCATCTGGATCCGTTTGCGATGCGGTTTGAGCCCTACCGGCGTCAGCTCGGAGATATCTTTGCCGGTCACTCGCACCGCGCCGCAGGTCGGCGTCAGCAAGCGCATGACGCAACGCGCCAGCGTGGACTTGCCGGAACCGCTTTCCCCAACAATCCCCAGCGTACGGCCGCGCTTGAGCATAAATGACACATCGTGCACGGCCCGCGTACCTTGCCGCCGTTTCCGAAAGAGTGACCACGCGCTGCCCGCCGCAGGATAGGTTTTACCCAGCTCGACGACGTCCAGCACCACCTGTGCGCTGGCGGCCTCGCGCCGCGCCGCCCGGGGAGCCAGACTCGGCACCGCCGACAGCAAAGCCTGGGTATACGCTTCTTGCGGCGCCGAAAGCACCTGCTGTACGCTGCCGGACTCCACGATATGTCCCTGACGCATCACGCAGACACGGTCGGCGATATCCACCACCACGCCCATATCGTGTGTGATGAACAGCACCGCCGTACCGTGCTTCTGCTGTAACTCGCGGATCAGTTTGAGAATTTGCTGCTGGGTCGTGACGTCCAGCGCGGTGGTCGGCTCGTCGGCAATGAGCAGACGCGGTTCTAGCACCAGCGCCATGGCAATCATGATGCGCTGACGCTGGCCGCCGCTCAGCTGATGCGGATAGGCTGCGTACACTCGCTCAATGTCCGGCAGATGCACCTGAGACAGCGCGTCCATGACCCGCGCCTTACGCGCCTGAGCGTTCAGATCCGTGTGGGTCTGCAACACTTCGTCAATCTGCCGCCCGACCGTCAGTACCGGATTGAGCGCGGTCATCGGCTCCTGAAAAATCATCGCCATGCGGCTGCCGCGCAGCGCTTTGAGGCGACCGTTGCTGACCTGCAACACATCTTCGCCATCCAGCAGGATCCGTCCGCCGGTCGCGCTCAGCGCGCCTTTGGGCAACAGCCCAAGGGTCGCCAGCGACGTCACCGACTTGCCCGATCCGCTCTCTCCCACCAGGCAGACCGTCTCTCCCGCCTGAATCTCGAATGAGATGCCTTGCAGGATGGGCGCGCCCTGCGCCGTATTCACGCAGAGGTTTTCTACGCGCAGAATATCTTTCCGGTCTTCGCTCATGCGGCTCCCCTTTTCTTCAGGCGCGGGTCGAGCGCATCGCTCACCGCATCGCCCAGCAGGTTGATCGACAGAATACACAGCGACAGAGCCAACCCGGCCCACAGCACCAGCGAAGGCTTAAGCTGGAAGTACACGCGCCCTTCGGAAATGATGTTGCCCCAGGTCGGGATCTCCGTGCCGATGCCCGCGCCGAGGAACGACAGGATCGCCTCGGTGAGGATGGCGGAAGCGCAGATATAGGTGCTTTGTACGATAAGCGGCGCCAGCGTGTTCGGCATCAGATGCCGGGTGAGCACCTTGAACGTCGAGGTACCCATCAGCACCGCCGCCTCGACATACGGCTCTTCGCGAGTCGACAGTACCCGCGAGCGCACCAGACGCACCACCTGCGGGATCTCCGGCACCATGATCGCGACCATCACGGTCCAGATACCGGCGCTGCTGAGGGAGACGATCGCGATCGCCAGCAGGATACCGGGGATCGCCATCAGGCCATCCATCACACGCATCATCAGCGCATCAATGCCGCGGAAATAACCGGCCAGCAGGCCCAGCGGCAGGCCGATCACCACGCTCATCACCGTGACGCCCACGCCGACGATCAGGGAAATCCGCGCGCCATAGACAATGCGCGAAAACAGATCGCGTCCGTAGGCGTCCGTCCCCAGCCAGAATTCCGCGCTGGGCGGTTTCAGGCGCATGGCCGGCGACAGCGCGACCGGATCGTGAGGGGCGATCCAGGGCGCGAAGATCGCCATCGCGACGATGAGCGTCAGGATCACCAGCGCGATCGCCGACGTCAGCGGCATGCGCGGCAGTGTGATCCATCGGTATCGGGGCGCGGGCAGGGTCAGAGAATCAGGTTTGCTCATAGCCGGGCCCTCAGTAACGAATGCGTGGATCGCTGATCGCATAAGACAGATCGATCAACAAGTTGATGACGACATACACCCCGCTGGTCAGCAGGATCATGCCCTGAATCACCGGATAGTCGCGCGCCAATACGGCATCGACGATCAGCCGTCCCAGCCCCGGGATGTTGAACACGCTTTCGGTCACCACGACGCCGGAGATCATCAGCGCGAAGCCGGTGCCGATCACGGTGAGGATCGGGATCATCGCGTTGCGCAGCGCGTGCCGGAACAGCACGTGGATCTCCGCCAGCCCCTTGGCGCGCGCGGTACGGATATAGTCTTCGCCCAGAACTTCCAGCACGCTGGCCCGGGTCATGCGCGCCACCAGCGCGATGTACACCGACGACAGCGTCAGCGCCGGCAGCACGATGCGCTGGGCGAAAGGCCCCACGCCGCGCGTGATACTGCTAAATCCCTGCACCGGGAGCCACCTCAGCTCAAGCGAAAACACCGTGATCAAGACATAGCCGATGACGAACACCGGCACCGAAAAGCCCAGCACCGAAGTCGACATCACCAGATTGTCGATCCAGCTGCCGTGCTTCCATGCCGCCAGTACGCCCAGCGGCACGGAGATTAAAATGGTGAAGGCGATCGCCACCAGCGCCAGACTCAGCGTCGGCTCCAGCCGCTGGCCGATCATGGTCAGCACCGGCGTGTGAGCCATCAACGACGTGCTGAAATCGCCGCGCAGCAGCTGTGAAATCCACACGAAAAACTGCTGATACAGCGGCTGATTCAGACCCAGACTTTCGCGGATCGCCTCCAGTTGCTGCGGGGTCGCCATGTCGCCGGCGATGATCGCCGCCGGATCGCCCGGTGACAGCCGCAACAGCAGGAAAACAAACAACGCGACCACCAGCATCACCGGGATCGCCGCCAGAACGCGGCGAATGAAGTAACCAAGCATAGGGACCTCCGAAGGCATTAATCACACAGTAATCAGTCGCTTTTTTCGACGTTCCAGAACACCGTGGACGGCCCTGTCATCAGGTGGCTGATGCGGCTGCTCCAGACCGCCACATCGTAGAACTGGCCGAGCGGGATATAGCTGACCTGATCCATCGCGTGTTTCTGGATGTCTACCGCAATCGCTTTCTGTTTGGCGGGCTCGGTGGCGGTAGCGAACGCCACGCGCAGCTCGTCCATTTTTGGATCGGTCGGCCAGCCGAACCAGGCGCCCTGCCGTCCGCCGCCGTCCAGCATCGGGTTCACCACCGGGTTCCAGATGGTTTCCGCGTTCCAGTAGGTAAAGAACAGGTTCCATCCGCCTTGAGCCGGGGCGTTCTGATTCGCCCGGCGCGAAACCAGAGTCTGCCAGTCCATCGGCTGCAAAGAGACGTTGAAACCTGCCTTGCGCAAGGCCTGCGCCACCACCACCGGCTGCGGCGCCTGGCTGGGAACATCGGTCGGCTGCATGATCACTACCGGCGTGCCGTCATAACCCGCTTTCTTCAGTAGCGCCTTGGCTGCTTCGATGTCTCCGCCTTTGAGCAACGACTCGCCGCCCGCCTGCGTCTCCAGCGCGGTGCCGCAGCCAAACACGGAGGCGCACAGCTTGAAGTATTCCGGATTGCCCACCAGCGCATCGAGCACGTCTTTCTGGCTCATCGCCAGCATCGCGGCGCGGCGAATATCTGGGTTATCGAACGGAGGATAGAGGAAGTTCATACGCCCGCCGGTCAGCGATCCGAGCTTGCTCAGCACCCCGGACTTCAGTTCCGGATTGGCCTGCACCATCGGCAACAGATCGATCGGCAGTTGTTCGATGAAGTCGATATCGCCGGAGGAGAGCGCGTTGATCGCCGTCATACGATCCGGCATGTTGATCCACTCCACCCGATCGACCTTGACCACTTTGCCGCCTGCAGTGCCGCTGGCTGGCTCTTTACGCGGTACGTATTGCTGGAACTTCTCGTAGACCACGCGGTTACCGGGATCGAATTCGCTGGCGACGAACTTATACGGGCCGGAACCGGTGTAATCGGTGATCATCTTGCCGTCAGGCGTATTGGCGACGCGCTCCGGCATCATGAAGGCCGCGACGGAGGAAGGTTTGGCTAACAGTTGCAGCACATAGCCAAACGGTTTGGACAGCGTCAGGACGATCGTTTTGTCATTGGTGGCGGTGATGCCGGAGGTGTACTTCATCATCAGCTGACCGCCCACGTCGTAACGCGCCCAGCGCTTGAGGGAAGCGACGCAGTCCGCGGCGGTCACCGGTTTGTCGTCATGCCACAACAGACCGTCGCGTAACGTGAAAGTATAGGTCAGGCCGTCGGGAGACACGGTCCAGTCGGCCATCTGCGGTTTAGGGACCTGATGCTCATCCATGCCGATCAGCGTGTCGTAAATCATGTAGCCGTGGTTACGCGTGATCTGGGCCGTGGTCGCAATAGGATCAAGCACGCGCAGGGAGGAGGACATCACCGCGTGCAGCGTTTTCTCCGCAGCCAGCGAGGACGTGGAAAACAGCGCGGCGCTCAGGCCGATCGGCAACAGCAGAGAGGCAATCAAGGAACGGGATGGATACTTTTTCATTCTCAACACTCCTTAAAAGGGCAACGAATGGTGTCGGGACTTGCTGTGTGGTCACGTTAAAAGAGAGCGGTTTGCCGGAAGCCGTGGCCTGCCGCTCGGTTATGTCAATGCGCTCAGCGCATGGTCGATATAGAGACGGCGTAACCGCTGGGCCAGCGGCCCGGGTTTACCGTCGCCGATTGGCTGGCCGTCCAGCGTCACCACCGGGTATACAAACGAGGTGGAGGAGGTAATGAACGCTTCGGCGGCCTGTTTGACTTCATCCAGCGCAAAGGCGCGCTCTTCGAAACGCAGCCCTTGCGCCTTCAACAACGCGAGCAGGGAACCGCGCGTGATACCGGGCAGCAACGCGTGCGACAGCGCCCGCGTGACCACCGCGCCATCGCGGGTCACGATGAACGCATTGTTGGATGTGCCTTCGGTTATCCAGCCGTCTTTCACCAGCCAGGCGTCATCCGCGCCCTGCGCGCGCGCCTGCTCTTTCGCCAGACACGGATACAGCAGCTGCGTGGTCTTGATGTCGCAGCGTCCCCAGCGCAGATCCGGCAGGCTGATGATGTTCATCCCGCGCTCCGCCATCGGGCTGTCGATCACGGCTTTCGCCTGTGTATACAGCACCACCGTCGGCGGCGTTCCTGCGGGCGGGAACTGAAAGTTGCGATCTTTCACCCCGCGGCTGACCTGCAAATAGATGAGCCTTCCTGCAAATCATTGCGGGCGATCAGCATGCGATGGATCGCCAACAGCGCGGCGTCATCCAGCGGGAGCGTCAGTGACAGCTCGCTCAGCGAACGGCGCAGACGGGCCAGATGCAGTTCTGCATCCACTAACCGGCCTTGCAGCACGGCGGTGACCTCGTAGATCGCGTCGGCGAACGTGAAGCCACGGTCAAAGATCGAGATCTTCGCTGCGTTCTCCGGCACAAACTCCCCGTTCAGGTATACGGTGCGCATGGCTTAGTCTCCAGGTCAGGAACGCTCAACGCCGGTCTGGCGGGTGATGATGCCGTAGTGTTCGATGCGCCGGTGACGGGCAAAGTCGAAGATCGTGGTTTTGCCGAACTGGCACAGATCCATGTCGCAGCGATGCACAATCAGCTCATCATCCTGTCCCTTGGCGCGCGCCACGACAAAACCGTTCGGATCGATGATCGCGCTGCCGCCCATCAGCGGAAAACCATCTTCCACCCCGGCCTTGGCGACGCCGACGACCCAGGTGGCGTTCTGGTAAGCGCCGGCCTGCATGCACAGCTCGGAATGGAACAGGCGGTGTTCTTCGCCCTCGCCGCGATTCTGCGAGTTCACCGACGGCGTGTTGTAGCCCAACGTCACCAGCTCAACGCCCTGCAATCCCATCACACGGTAGGTTTCAGGCCAGCGACGATCGTTGCAGATGCACATGCCCATCACCGTGTTCTGCGTTTCCCAGGTGGGGAAGCCGAAATCGCCCGGTTCGAAATAGCGCTTTTCCAGATGCTGGAAGTCACGCTGGGTGTCGAACTCGACGTGCCCCGGCAGATGGACTTTGCGATATTTGCCGACGATGTTGCCCTGGCGATCCGTCAGGATCGACGTGTTGTAATGATGGCCGTCCGGCGTCAGCTCCGCATAACCGAAGGTGATAGCAATGCCGTGTTCGCGGGAAAAATCAAACAGCGGGCGGGTCGCGTCGTTCGGCATTTCACGCTCGAACCAGCTATCGACCTCCTGCTGATCTTCCATGAACCAACGGGGGAAAAAGGTGGTCAGCGCCAGCTCGGGGAAAACCACCAGCTCACAGCCTTGCTGCCGGGCCTGCTCCAGTAGCGCCAGCATGCGCTGGACCACGCTTTCTCTTGAGTCGCTTTTTTGGATCGCCCCGAGCTGGGCGCCGCCGATAACGATGTCTCGCATGCCGTATTCCTCCACAAGACCGACCCGATGTCGGTCACCATTTACAGTGTGTAGGGCCATTGTGGGAGCTACGGCAGCCCCTGTCGTATGCCTATTTGTCGGTAGGGATTAACCTGATGTTAATCCAGGTTGAACAGGTGAAAACCGCCCTCTTCCAGCGTACCGCGCAGGTTGTCGACAAAGACCTGCGCAAACTGTGCCAACGGCTCACGCCGCAGGTGAACCAGACTGATCGTCAGGCGTTCTTCGTTGAGGATCGGCAGCACCGCCATCCGCTCAGAGCCGGAGGCACGGAAAGAGATCTCGTCGACGACGGAGAAACCGGTGCCGTTTTTTACCAGCGCGCAGGCGTGATGCGGAGAGTCGACGTCGATGCTCGGCCGGTAGGGCAAGCCCACGCGTTCGAACGCCTGCTTCATAAAGCTGTGGAAGGGGGTATCGGCGGCGTAACCGATGAAGGGCGTCTCCGCCAGCGCGTCGGGCAGCTCATTGGCCGACACCCGCGTCAGCGGATGATCCGCCGGGCACACCACCATCACCCGGATATAGCTCAGCGGCACCGCGCGCAGATTGGGGTGATCGATAGGAAACAGAGAAATGCCGAGATCCGCCTGCTGGTCGAGCAGCCTGTCGCGCAGCAGGACATGGCGCAGACATTCCAGGCTGACGAGAATATCTTCGTTGCACCGTCGGAAGGCAGCGATGGCGTCAGGCACCAGCTGATGCCCCAGACTGGGGCTGCTGGCGATGCGCAATACGCCGTGACGTTGCTGAACCAGATTGTGCAGCGTGGTGTTGACCCGCTGTATATCGCGGTAGACGGACTCGACGTCACTGAACAGGCTGCGCGCCTCAGGAGAAGGGTACAGGCGCCCTTTGACCCGTTCAAAAAGCTGGAAGCCGATCCGTGCCTCGGTATGAGACAACATGCGGCTGACGGCGGGTTGGGACACGTACAAGAGTTGAGCGGCGCCGTTGATCGAACCGGTGATCATCACCGCCCGAAAGACTTCGATCTGACGTAGGTTGAGCGACTGCATAGGCGAACCTCGTGGGCATTTCGGCGTCGTCGTCCCATCGAACGCTTAACAATAGGTTATAGAAAGTTAGCAATTTGTATGCCAAAGGGCCAAACGGGCCAAAAATCGCGCTGACAAGCGACGCCGGAGTCGCTATTAATAACCTTCCGCCATGTTGAAAAGGAGGCGCCCGCCGTGGCCATCCCACAAACGATCCTGCCGATCTTTCTCTTGATCCTGCTCGGCTACGCGCTGGCCCGCCGAGGCGCGCTCGATCCCCACGCCAATAAAGCGCTGGGCGTGCTGGCTTTCAAGCTGTTCATGCCGATGGTTCTGTTTACCGGCATGATCCATGCGCCGCTGCACGACGGTCTGAACACCACGCTGCTGGCCGCCTACTTCGTTCCCGCGCTGCTGATCTTCGCCGCGGTCAATCTCTTCGCCCACCGCAGTCTGGGTCGCCCGACGCCTTTCGGACTGACCGCCTCCTTTGGCAACAATGCCTTGATCGGCCTGGCGATGGTGGCGGGTCTTTACGGCAGCGAAGGCTGATATTGCTGTTTACCGTCCTCGCCGTACACAGCCTGCTGCTGTTCAGCGCTCAGAGTTTCTATGACAGTTTCGCCGGCAGCGAACCATTCAAGCCCGGTATTCTGGTCGCCAGCCTCGCCAACCCGATGATTATTGGCCTGCTGCTGGGGACGGCGGTCAATTTGTCGAACCTGACGCTGCCCGGCTGGAGCATGAAACTGGCGACCTGGCTGGCGCAGGCGGCGCTGCCCTGCGCGCTCATCGTGCTGGGCGCCAATCTCTCCGGCTACCAGTTACGTCCCAGCGCTCATGCCGTCGGCATCGCCGCCGCCAAGCTGGTGTTGATGCCGTTACTGGTGCTGCTGACCTGCTTGCTGCTCCACATTGACGGCATCCCGCGCGGCGTACTGGTGCTGATGGCCGCAAACCCTTCCGGCGTCAACGTGCTCGGCTTTGCCCGTACGCCCGAAGATATTCAGATCGGCAGCTCCGCGATTTGCCTCACGACTTTGCTGTCGATGGCGACATTGCCGCTGTGGATGTGGGTAGCGAGTCTGGGGTGAGCCGTCATGACACGCTCGGTGAACGGAAGACAATACGTTTGAAAACGCAGACGCGGCGAACCGCCATCAGCGCGGAGGCCGCAGGCGCTGAGAAGATGAAAAGTATTTAGGAACGGCGGGACTGACGACGGATCCGCAGGGCGACGACGCGCTTTGCCGCCGCCGCCCTAAATCCGAGCCGTCACAAAAGGAATCGACGGATGCGCGCTGCGTTCGCCGCGAGTTTATTAGCGGATGGGTTGAAGACCCAGATTTTCGCGCAGGGTCGCATGTTCATACGCTTCCCTGAACAAACCGCGTCGACGCAGTTCCGGGATCACTAACTCAACGAACAGATCCAGCTGTTCCGGCACCACGGCGGGCATGATGTTGAAGCCGTCCGCTCCGCCCTGCTCCAGCCACTGCTGAAAATCATCGGCAATATCCTCCGCCGTTCCGACGATCACGCGGTGACCGCGCGATCCCGCCGCAATGGCCGCCAGTTCGCGCAGGGTCAGATTGTCGCGTTTGGCGAGATCCGTCAGCAATTTGACGCGGCTTTGGTTCCCCTCGCCGAGCGGCGCTTCCGGCACCGGTCCGTCTAACGGATAGTCACTGAGATCGAGGCCAAACCGCGCCGACAGCTGGCGCAGACCGTTATCGATATCCACCAGCGCGTTAAGCTGCTGCCAGGTCGCCTTCGCCTCTTCGCGCGTACGCCCGACGATCGGCATCACCCCCGGCAGGATCAGCACCCGATCCGGATCCCGCCCCGCCTCAGCCACCAGTGCTTTCTGGCTCCGGTAAAACGCCTGCGCCTCTTCCAGCGAGGCCGAGGCGGTAAACACGACTTCCGCCGTGGCCGCCGCCATTTTCTGACCGTCGGCGGACGATCCGGCTTCGATAATCACCGGGCGCACCTGAGGCGAGCGGGTGATGTTCAGCGGTCCCTGTACCTGAAAGTGTTTACCGCGATGATGGATAGATCGGATTTTGTCGTCAGCGAAGTAGCGCCCGCTCTGTTTGTCCGGATCGACCGCCCCCTCCTGCCACGCGTCCCAGAGCTGAAAAGCGACCTCAAGAAATTCATGCGCACGTTCATAGCGGTCGGCGTGGACCGGCATGTTCTCCTCACTGAAATTTTTCGCCACGTCGTCGGAATAGGAAGTGACTACGTTCCACGCCACGCGGCCGCGGCTGATATGGTCAAGAGAGGCAAAGCTGCGGGCGAGCGTGAACGGATCGCTGAAGGTCGTCGATGCGGTGGCCGCCAGGCCGATGTGCCGGGTGGAAACCGCCAACGCCGCCAGCAGCGTTAGCGGCTCCAGCCGCGCCATCGTGGAAGGCAGCCGATGAATGGACGTCGCCAGCGCGTCGCCGACGAAAAACATATCGAACGTGCCCTCTTCGGCTTTTTGGGCAATACGAATCAACCAGTCGATATCCGTCGGCGAACCCAATGTCTCGCTGATGCGCCAGCCGCTAACGTGATGGCCCAGCGGCTGTACGAACAAACCGAGACGCAGTTGGCGAACGGGGGAAGAGTGCGGCATAACGCCTCCTTGTGGTACTGACGTTGGGTATGGAACGCGTGCGATGACGCGAATGACCGAGCAAAACGGATGATCAAAGAAGCGGCTATCGGACGGCCCCTTTCTACGATGGTCTTCGAAAGAGACGCTGCCCGTCCATCATGTTGTCTTGCTAGAGTAATGCGTTCTTTGCAGTGTTCAAGAGGGAAGATAGGACGAGAAAGGTTATCAAACGGTATTTTTAGGGAGTAAAACCGAGCCATTGCCCCCCGCATCATACTCGCCCCCACATTCGCCATGGTGGAGAGCGATAAATAGATCAATTTTTCATAAGGTTATATATTTATATCCGTTGATTATCCTATGCCGAGCCACAGCACTTAGCGCGCTATGCGCTGGCCTGTGGATATCTCAACTACCGCCTTGGGCTCAAAGATGAGGGACGAAAACATATAAGCGATAGCAGAACGTCCACCCGTCGTGCAAAAGGAGACATGTCTTCACGCCGGTTTGATTCAATGAGATCGGCGACAGGCCTAACGGTCAACTGAGCCACGGAAATGTCCATTTATTATTCCTCACATTATCGCTGTATCCCGCTGTCAGGGAGAGCATCGCCCCTTCCCCCCATGTGAATGCCGGGTATGTGGAAATTCAGGCTGACCGAGCGCACTTTAAGAAAAAACCCGCGATGCCCTGATTCGCGTCCCTTTTCTGTCTGTCCTCATGAGCATCACTTAACCGTCCTAAGCGCCATCAGTGCGTGAGGAAAACCACACATGATCTCCCTTTTGAATCACCCCTGCGCTTTGTTCACAGATTAATCGGCCAACGGTAGAACAAGCAGGGGGAAAATACCGATATCGGCGGGAGTGCATGGCATGGCGATGTCACCCATCAGCTTGACGAGGGAGGACGCTTTTTCATTGGCGGCAGGACGGCTCTGACGCGTGATGACAGGGGTTGCGCATCTCGGGGATAGGCCCTTTTCCACGGGTTACTCTGGCTCAGTATTATCTCTGCGGGTGGCTCTCGTTTTTTATCCATTTTATCCCCTCGCACCACTCGCTAGTTTCCCCATGTGGCGTGCGATCCATGAAGCGATTTTCACGGTGCTGACAGGCGAAAAGTTCGAGCGCAAAACAATAGCGCTCATCCTGCATTCATGTTTTCATACTCACCCTGACCTTTTCTTACCTTTTATTACATGCCACTTACACTATGGATGGGTGGTCTACGTCTGGGGATCAGAGTTTGAAAGTGAAGCATTTACGGAAAGCCACCGTTCTCGCCATGATTGTCTCCCTAACTTCCAGCTGTTCCAGCATGCACAATATGGGTCAATCCTACGGAACCGCCATTGGCTGCGTCGGCGGTGCGGCATTGGGCGGGGGTTTGACCTATCTCGTCACCCGCAACGCGGAAAAAGCCGTTGCCGGCGGCATTATCGGGGGCATCGCCGGTTGCGCGCTCGGCAATGTCTGGCAGAAACGCGAAAGAGCGTTGGCAGAGATTGCCGCCGATGAAAAAATCGCGATCCATACGGAAACGCTGAAAACCGATCCATCATCCGGCAGTGATACGGTGGGGATCGTCGCGCAGGTGGAAGATAGCGCCATGTTCCCGACGGGAAGCGCCGAGCTAACGCCCGACGGGCTGCGTCAGGTGAAAAAGATCGCCGCGGCGATGAAGGGCGGAGACGGCAACGAGGCCGGACTGCTACTGGTCGTGGGCCACACTGACGCCACCGGCAGCGCCAGCCTGAATCAGCGATTATCCGAGCAACGGGCGCGCAATGTCGGCCGTATCCTTGAGCAGGCCGGCATCAGCGCCAACCGCCTGTATTTTCAGGGTGCAGGGTCGTCACGGCCCATCGCGGACAACGAAACGGACCAAGGCCGCGCCGCGAACCGCCGGGTTGAACTGGTCGGACTCACGAGCGAAGCCCTGCTGAAACAACGTTTGCAGCAGGAGGGCAACAACCCTCGTTACCTGGAACACGGCACCGCCAGCACGGCGAGCGCCGTCGCGAAGCGTCCATCGGCAAACACGAAAACCGCTCCCCGCAAGGCAGAACCTGCCATGTCCATCCCCTCGACGCCATCCATCACCGCGACGGCGGCCCCTCGGCCCGCGAAAACGATTGAGAGCAAAAATTACGTCGATTTCGGCGGCGATGCGGTCAACGCCAGCTTGCCGAGTCTCGCGGCCAATCTTAAACCTCAGCATCGCGGCTTTAGCCTGATCGGCGAAGCTCACGCCAGCGTCATTGCCAAAAGCTGTATCGCCGACACGGTACGCGTCAGCGGCCAAGCCCGGAATCTGGCCAGCGGCAAACCGGTCGACGTCCATGAAACGCGGGAATATCTGCCGGGCATGAACGGACGCGCCTGGGCCGGGCTGGTGAACGGCCATCTGGTCACACTGTCTCCGGTGCGCGTATTGCGGGAAAACGTCAGCGTGACGGAAGATCCCAAAGTCTACATCACGCGTAACTATATGAATAACAACCATAAAGCCGATGCGCCGCTGAAAGCGGTCGCGAATGCGTGGGAAGGCGAAGACAACATTCTCTATCGCGTTTACCTCCAGGATGGACAGCAGCAAAACCTGTCCTGCATCGACCTGCTGGTCGCGAAAGACAAACCTAAAAGCCAGCAGGGGCAACTGTTCTACTTCGGTAACGGCGACAACAAAGAATATATGGCGGCCTACACGCCAGCACGCAGCTAATTTAAGGATAATGATATGGAATTATTTCAGACTATCGCCGAGGCCATTGCGACTTATAGCTACATTTTCTGGCCCCTGTTCGGGTTGATGGCGCTCACGCTGGTGGTGATCCGCTGGTGGAACAACGTCAGCTATTTTTTCCTCAATCTGGCCGCCAGCTTTCCGCTTATCGGCCATATCGCTCGCCTGTCGCGCAGCCATGAACCCCGCCGACCCGGCACCGGTAAGCAAGACTGGTATCCCTCGGAAGAAGCCCTGTGCGCCAAATATTACGCCTATCACCAAACCACCAGCCGCGACGCGAGCTTTTACCGTCGCTGCGTCGATTACCTCGATAAAGTCGAGGAGCGCGGACGCAAACCCACCGGCATCATTCTATGGCTGTGCAGCATCGCCTTGGTGATTCTGGAAGCCTTTATTTTCGCCTGGTGCTCTCCCCCTTCATCGCCAACAACATCTCTGCCAATCAGGCTGAGTTTTCCGCGCTGGTCATCTCTGTCCTGATCGGGGTGATTCTGGTGCCAGCCACCCATCTGATGGGGGCGGAACTGCACAAAAACACGCTGCTGAAAAAAATCCGCTACTGGCACTCCCAAGCGCGCCATAACAGCACCGCCAAAGACCTGATGACCAGCCACCGGATCACGCTGGAAAATAGCCGCGACGACGATAACGAACCGAACTACATCCAGATCCTGAACCGTATTAACCACAGCGTTCAGGTCAAGCCGCAATACTGGTGCACCGTCGTCGCGTTGGTCCTGATCACCACGTTCGCTTTTGGCGCCTATTTTATTCGCGCCTCAACAATTAATGCGATGGAGACCCAGGCCGTCAACGCCTCGCCGTTTAGCCAGAGCAGCGCAGAAAGCGGCGGTTCGCCGTTCGAGCTGCCTGCTGCCGCGGTCGAGGACAACCATGCTGCGGATAAACAGGCCGTCGCCGAAGTCGCCAGCAATCGCGTTTTCGCCTCGAAGCTGACCTTCATCATCCTCTCCGTGATTTTTGTGGGCGTGCAACTGATCGGGATCCTTATCGGGATCTTCCGCTCGTTCGCGGGTATTGACTCCGCCAAGGCTGCCAAATACATCGGTCATTTCAGCGGTTCGGATGAGTTCGCCGCCTACCATGCCGCGCGCCGCGAACGCGTAGAGCGCGATGCGCAGCAGAAGCTCGCCACGCTGCAAAACCGACTGATGATGCAACGGCAAAACGGCCGCAGCGAACCGCTGTCCCAGATGCCGACCTTTGACGACTACGTGCACGGCAAGCAATCAGCTCGCGAACACACCCCGCATCAGCAGAGCCATGAGCCAGCCCCGACAACCACGCCGCAGGCTGCGCCGGTCGTCGCCTCTCCGGCTCCCGAAACCGCCAGTCCGGTCGCGACCGCAACGTCTGATTCATCGCCTGCAACACCTGCGGCTGCCGAGCGCGGTGACAGCGCGCAGATTGAATCCCTTGGCGATCTGACCACGCTGAGCGCAGAAGAGCTGGCGCAGGTGTCGAAAGCACTGGGACTGTCTCTGGATGCGCTGGCGAGCCGCCAACGTGTACAGGCGATTCTCAACAAAGCGCGCGCCTAACAGAGAAGAGGAAGCTGCCATGAAACATTGCCTTGCCCTGCTGCTGTTGGGGCTCAGCACAGCGGTCGCCGCCGCGCCGCGTAACGATATCCCCAGCTGCTATGACTATGCGCATATGCCGCAGTATCGCCCGGCGGAAACCGGCCGGGAACTGGTCATCATTGTCGACCAAACGGTCACGGTGCCGCTCGAACTGAAGAAATCCACCTGGAATCAGGTGCTGCGTTTCGTGCAGCCGGGCGACCACATCATGCTGTATCAGTTCTCGGCGCTGCTGCAGGACAACTACATGAAGCGGGTATTCGACGGACGGCTGGAGATGCCGTTCACCGATCAGAAAACCCGCAACGGTATCGGCATGGACAGCCTCAAATCGCTGGACGGTTGTCTGGTTCAACAGCAGCAGTTCTTCGCCAAGACCCTAGGCGGACACATGGCGGCGAGCTTCGCCGATAGTCAAACCCGCATCGCCAAAAGCGAAATTCTCGATAGCCTGAAGCACATCGCCAGCGATCGGCAGCACAGTCCATCTTCGCAGACCACGGTTTTGCTGATCTCGGACATGTTGGAAAACAGCGATTTCGATAGCTTCTATCGCCAGCAGGCTATCCGTGAACTCTCGCCGAAGGATGAGCTGCAACGTGTCACGCGGCAAGGGCTGCTGGCGGACTTCGGCGGCGCCAACGTGTATGTCGCGGGCGCTGGCCTTATCGACATCAATGCCAAAAACAGCTATCGCTCGGGGAAAGTGTTGCAACAGTTGAAAGCCTTCTGGCAGGCCTATTTTGAGGCATCGAATGCCAAACTGATGGGCTTTGGGACGCCGGAACTGACTGTAGATCTGCGTTAATCGTCGTCCGGAAAGACGGCGGGGCGCTCCCCCTGCCGTCTTCTCTCCTTCCCCGTCGCGGTATCATTTATCCCGACGATAAATTATGCTTTTCACTACCGCTTTCTCGTCGCTCCCCTTAACCACTAAAAAAACGCTATGACGCCATCTTCCGATACCGCAGTAAAAACCCCGGCCGGTTCCGCTTCGGTGGCCGCCGTATTACGCTCCCCCTCCGCGCTCACCCGTGAGTGTCTGGCAGGATCATCACCGCGCTCGCGCTGATCCCCGAGGTGATCTCGTTTTCCGTCATTGCCGGCGTGGATCCCAAGGTGAGCCTGATCGCCTCCGTCGTACTGTGCCTCACGCTTTCCGTGCTGGGCGGCCGTCCTGCGATGGTGACCGCCGCCGCCGGTTCGGTCGCGCTGGTCATCGGCCCGATGGTGCATGCCCACGGCGTGGGTTATATCCTGCCCGCCGTCATTCTGGCGGGTATCATTCAGATTGTGTTCGGGCTCGTCGGCCTGTCGCGCATGATGCGTTATATTCCGCGTTCGGTGATGCTCGGCTTCGTCAACGCGCTCGGGATACTGATCTTTGCCGCGCAGGTGCCGCACGTGCTGGGCCAGTCGCCTGCCGTTTGGCTGCTGTTCGCGGCGACGATCGCAATTGTCGTCTTGCTGCCTTATCTGCTCAAAAGCGTGCCGTCGCCGCTGATGGCGATAGTGGTCATCACCCCCATCGCGCTGCTGGCCGGGCTGCATGTCCCGACCGTCGGCGATGCGGGACCGATGCAGGCCGGACTGCCGGGGTTCACCCAGCTGACGAAGCCGCTGAATCTGGAAACGCTGTCCATCATCTGGCCGACGGCGCTCAGCGTGGCGTTTGTCGGGCTGATGGAATCACTGCTGACCGCCAAAATGGTGGACGACATCACCGATACGCACTCCAGCAAACAGCGCGAGTGCTGGGGGCTGGGCGTCGGCAATATCCTGGCGGGCTTTTACGGCGGAATTGCGGGCTGCGCGATGATCGGTCAGACGGTCGTCAACGTGGAGATGGGCAAAGCCCGGAGCCGGATTTCCACCGTGGCCGCGGGGCTGGTCCTGCTGATTCTCGTGACCGGTTTAAGCCACATCATGGCGCAAATCCCGATGGTGGTGCTGGCCGGTATCATGATGATCGTCGCGTTAAAAACGGTGAACTGGCACAGTTTGCAGCCCGCGACGCTGCGGCGGATGCCGCTGTCGGAAACCCTGATTATGATCGTCACCGTGATGGCCACCGTGTGGACCGGCAATCTGGCGATTGGCGTCGCAGGCGGCGTGATCTTCGCCATTTTGCTGTTCGCCCGCCGCGTCGCGCATGTGATCGATGCCGAGCGGGAAGTCAGCGCAGATGGGAAGTCAGTGTGTTACCGCGTGAAAGGTCCGCTGTTTTTCGGCAGCAGCAACGATCTGTTCGAGCATTTCCAGTATGCCGAAGATCCGCAGCAGGTCACCATCGACCTCACCCTCGCCCAAATCTGGGACGCGTCCAGCGTGGCCGCGCTGGACGCCATCGAGAATCGCTATCAACGGTACAACACCCGCGTGTCGATTGTCGGACTAGATGCCCACAGCACCCACATGCATCAGCGTCTGTCAGGCCATCTGTAAGCGACACTGCGGCGTTGGAGCATGGCGTTGATGCGCCTGCTCCAGCGCATGCCTGACATTCTCCAGACAGTGATTCTTTTCGCCGTATTTCTCCTGAATACGGCGGCATTGCTTACGCATGTTTTCGTCTGTCATCACGCGGGTTAAATCGTCAGAAAATTTCTCCGGCAGACGGCTTTTGGCCTGAATCCCGCAGCCCAGTTGTTCGACCCGGTAGGCATTATCAAACTGATCGAACGCGCTGGGGAAAATCAGCTGCGGAACGCTCTGATAGAAGCAGTGCGAGATGGTGCCAATACCGCCGTGGTGTACCGCGGCCACGCAGTGACGAAGGCAGGACTCCAGATCGACCTCTTTTCTGACTAAAACCCCCGGCCTCACAGGGACATCGTCCGGATTCACCCCCACGACCAGACATTGCCGCCGCTGCCGCGTCACTTCGGCGATAACGGCATTGAAGAAGTATTCGTCGAACTGCAGCGACCAGCCCGGAGAGAACATCACCGTTTCACTTTCCAGAAAACGGGCCAGCTCTTCGTCGGCGGGCGCGTCTTGCGCTTCAAACAACGGCAGTCCCACGAGGTTGGCATTGCGCGGCCAGTCTGGCTGCGGATGGACGAACCACTCGGGAAACAGACAAATGAGCCCGTCCGCGGACGAGTGAACCCACTGCGACAGAATCCGTTTGATCGGTGGCAGGCCCACGCGCGATCTCTGCGCGTTGACCTCTGCGCAGAGCCGTTTATCCAACACCTTTTTTTCGAACAGGGAGACCATGCCTTTACGCAGCGGCATCGGGAGCTTGTTCGCCAGCGCCAGTTTTCCATGCTGCGGCAGGTTGTAGCACGACAAAAACGTCGAAGGCCCCACGCGTACCGGGAGCGTACAGCAGCCTTTCTTCTCCCCTAACGCTTTGGCGGAAAAAGACCAGAGCGACGTGAGCAGCACCGAAGAGCTATCGATGACCCTCTCCAACTGCTGATACATCTCCTCCTGCTGGTTCAGCATGTAGCGGCACAGGGTATCTAAGGCCGTTTTTTTGTCCCACAGCGCTCTTGAATGCACCCCTGCGATATATTCCTGGGTTGAGCCTACGCTAATAAAATTCAACCCGCGAGACTCGGCCAAACCTTTGAAATAAGGGTTGGTGCACAGAAATACCTTATGGCCACGTTTGGCCATGTGCTCGCCAATCAAAATAAAAGGAAATACATCACCCGACGATCCAAGGGTCGCCAAAAACACATTCATACGAACTCCTGCTGGTTAATAAAAATCTCTTCGAATATCGATTTCACCCCTAAAGAAGCCGCCTTACTCTCTAGGTCAAGAAAGTGACCGGCATCCTTCAGGGTATAGAATCGAGCATCATCGAGGTATTTATCAAGATTTCTGACCTCTTTAGCCGTGGTGTATTCATCCTTTTCGCCGTTAATAAATACGACCGGAATGGATATCTTGCTAATAAATTTTTCGTAGTCGTAATCCCTTAACATCAGGATTTGATCGAGGTGAAAACACGCCTGCCGATATTCATGCTCATCCAGATGAGCCACGTGGTTAAAATTGGTTCTTTTAAATAATCTCGGCAGGTATTTTCCCACCTCATTGTTCAACAGATTCGCTACCGCTTCGAACTCATGCTGATAAACGTACTCACGGGCTTGGAGAATATAACGTTCCATTTTTTCATTGATCGTCATAGAGAAAGCCGCGATCACAGCCATCTCAAGGATGTCATTGTTTTGTGAGGCAGCCATTAGCGCCCCAAGGCCGCCCCAGGAAACGGACATGATGATCTCAGGCCGATAACGTCTTATCAGGAAGTTGATAATATCCACCTCCTGTTCTTTCGTGATGATATCCAGTGAATTATTTAACGGCTTGGATTTACCGGCAAAAGGGAAATCGAAAAGAATCGTATTTACCTTTCCTTTTAGGTGTTTTACCCAAATAAGAAATGAAGACGATGTGGCTAATGCGCCATTGATAAAAATCGCTGTCTTTAGTTCCGGGTTGTATATGTTTTTATCAACATGGATTTTATAACCTTTATAAATGACGATCTCACTCTCAGATGCCATAGCTCTCTCCTCGCAATGTGTGCAAAATATGTCAATGAAATTATTGTTTTGAATAGGTAATGTAACGGTTGTATTTTAATATAATACAATAGTATTTTTAATTCTGCGCGATTCATGAATAAATATTTTAAATACAAGGCCATGTAAAATGAGATCAACGAAAATAAATAATTAAAAATAAGTCATTTTTATAAAAAATAAGGAGGCTAATAAACATTGGTTAATATTCAATGTGTTCCTCTATATATGCCTATTTCACTTAGCTAAATAAATCGAAATAAACGTGTTATTTGGTCAAGGAAATAAAGGAATTAAGCCCCCCATCCATATCATTCTATTGAGCTTTGGTCGCATAACCTGTCGCAGAAGAACGTCTGGCCTTTTCGCGCAAAAAGAGAGGGTAAAGACATTTTTGACAGCACTGTCGTCGTCAGTGGAGACGGCGTAACGGAACGCGGCTTAAACGAGAGCTGACGACGTCGTCGTCCCTCCTACGCTCGCAACGTCACGACGCCCCGACGATGTCGTTTAGAACGGATATGATGCGATGCGATAGAGGCACCTTCCTTAGAACATCGGGCAGAGCGTTGCCTTCCTCGATTTACTAAAGAACGCTCACCTTTCATCGCCGTTTTTTCGCGAGCCATCACGGTCTGATATTAAATAATCGTGATAATAATTCGCATGCAATTTAATAAAGAAAATAACAGGAAGTGTGTCAAGTCCAAGGGGGATTTTAAAAATTAAAAATGGAAGGTGATGATTAATATAGGGGAAATGTCATCCCTGACAGTTTTGTTATTAGAGTTAGTTTTTTATTATTAAAATAGCCAGGCATATTCCTGATTTTTTAACTCGATGAATCAGTTGTAATTAATAACCATGGACTTCACTCCGGGTTCGAGCGTTGTCGTTTTCACATAACCAATATTCTGAGGTAAAATATTGGACTGCGATTGGTTATTTACCTGAATTACCTGGTTTTTCCCAGCGCGGAAGCAGCTAACCGCGATGTGCTGGGCATCTGGGACCACTTCACAAGGAGACTCCACAATCGCTCCCCGGAAATGAATAACGCCAGAGTCAGCAAACGTTTTTGGCAAAACCATTATAAAGATAACGGGTAATACGATTTTGAAAAAAGAATGAATGTGTTTCATGGTGCGTTCCCTATTTGTGTTGGCGAGTCTGTATAAACGGTATTATTTAATAAAACTTTAGTGGGTAAATCAGTTATTTTTCGAATTGAGCCTAGATTTACACTCTGCTGACGCGAATAGGTTAAATTGGTAAATAATTATATTAATTCATTTCCACCAAAGACGGCCCTTATCCCAAAAACCTATAAAAAATAGCACTTGAAAATACGATTAAATCTAGGGATAAAATATTTAAAAACGAGAACTCGATCGTATTTATTTTTAATAATAGCGACTCAGTTATAACAGCAGCAAATTGATAGAAGAAAAAGAAGCAATGCAATGTTACCCCCGTAGGTCCGACGAAAAAGCCCGTGGTGACGATGCCCTCGTATTGGGCATGAAAGTGCCTGTATGAGGCGATTCATTGATTAACGGACGTTCTTTCTGGCCGATACAGGTCATCACTGTTCAGCACGCCTGTATCGCTGTTTCTGGCAGGGGGTTTGGCCGACCATAATGTCAGTCGCTTTTGCTCCATCATTCTTTTCAGCTCTGATATTCCCCCCCAATCCCTCCGTTCTGCATTTCACGGGGATTAACGAGTAAATGTGCCGATAAAAGAGATATCGATCTTCGGCGTCAGCGATATGACTCAAGGCGTTAAACACGCTCAAACGCGTAATAAGGCGAAGAGAGGGGCTATTCAATGCCAACGGCTAGAGGAAAAATGGAGGCCTCAGAGGGCCGTTTTGTCGCTCGGTGGATAACGGCGGGAGGTTAGCTCAAGACTTAACGCGGTTTGCAACCCTGTGACACGCCCCTTAGGCCACGTCTCTCGCGATCCCTTATCAGACGTGTTGACCCCTAAGAACCAACAAGACTAAAGATCTCGCGACGCGTTGGATACAGACGAAAAAAAACCGCCCAGCCAAGCTGAGCGGTTCTTCAGACACAAACACAACAAGGATATTGTTTACGGCGCCCCAGCGCCGTACAGACGGTTATGCCGACTGCGTTCTGATCAGGTAATCAAACGCGCTCAGCGAGGCTTTCGCCCCTTCGCCGGTGGCAATGATGATTTGCTTGTACGGCACGGTGGTGCAGTCGCCCGCCGCGAAGACGCCTTTAACGCTGGTTTCGCATTTCGCGTCGATCTCGATTTCGCCGATGCGGTTTCTCGCCACCGTCCCTTCCAGCCATTGGGTGTTCGGCAGCAGACCGATCTGAACGAAGATCCCTTCCAGAGCCAGCTCGTGTTCAGTTTCGCTAACGCGATCCTTATACGACAGTCCGGTCACTTTCTGGCCGTCGCCTTTCACTTCCGTCGTCTGCGCGTTAACAATGATATCAACGTTCGGCAGGCTACGGACTTTATCCTGCAGCACGGAGTCTGCTTTCAGTTCAGGCGCGAATTCCAACAGCGTCACATGTTTCACCACGCCAGCCAGGTCGATGGCCGCTTCGACGCCAGAGTTACCGCCGCCGATGACCGCCACGTGCTTGCCTTTAAACAGCGGGCCGTCACAGTGCGGGCAGTAGGTCACACCACGGGTGCGATACTGATCTTCGCCCGGCACATTCATATTTCTCCAGCGAGCGCCGGTAGAGATGATGATGGTGCGAGACTTCAGTACCGCGCCGGAGGCAGTTTCAATCTGATGCGGCATGCCGGGCTCGGCACCGGGGATCAGCGCCGTCGCGGTCTGCGCGTCGATCACATCGACATCGTAGTCATCGACGTGGCTCTTCAGCGCGGTCGCCAGTTTTGCGCCTTCTGTTTTCGGCACGGAAATGTAGTTTTCAATGTCTACGGTATCCAGGATCTGGCCGCCGAAACGTTCGCCCATCAGACCGGTGCGGATCCCTTTACGCGCAGAGTAGACGGCAGACGCCGCTCCGGCAGGGCCGCTGCCGATGATCAGGACGTCGTAGACCGAACGCTGGTTCAGCTGTTCAACCTGCTTAGCGCTGGCGCCGGTATCGATCTTGTTGACGATTTCGCTCAGGGTCATACGACCTTGGCTGAAGTGTTCGCCGTTCAGGAACACGGTCGGAACGCCCATGACGTTACGGCTCTCGATTTCGTCCTGGAATACGCCGCCATCGATCGCGCTATGAGTGATATTCGGGTTCAGCACTGACATCAGGTTCAGTGCCTGAACGACATCGGGGCAGTTGTGGCAAGACAGCGAGTAGTAAGTTTCGAAATGGAACTCGCCATCCAGACCGCGAATCTGGTCCAGTAATTCCTGGGATTCTTTAGACGGGTGCCCGCCCACCTGTAGCAAGGCCAGCACCAAGGAAGTAAATTCGTGTCCCATCGGTACGCCGGCGAAACGCGGACCGCTCTGAGAACCCGGATTGGTAATAAGAAAAGAGGGTTTACGCACTGGCAGGTCGTTGTTTTCGGTGAAACTGACCTGTGCGGATAATCCGGCGATCTCAGTCAGCAACTCTCTGACTTCAGAAGATTTTGCTGAGTCATCCAGCGTCGCGACTAACTCAACAGGTTTGGTTAATTTTTCCAGGTAGGCTTTCAACTGGACTTTCATTGTATTGTCGAGCATTGATTATCCCTCAGTGCGAAAAAAATCGGGTGCTGAGCACCCGATAAAAACATCAATAGAGTATTAGCGAGAGCAGGCTTAGATTTTGCCGACCAGGTCCAAAGACGGAGCCAGAGTCGCTTCACCTTCTTTCCATTTGGCAGGGCAAACTTCACCCGGGTGAGCGGCAACGTACTGTGCGGCTTTCACTTTGCGCAGCAGGTCGGATGCGTCACGGCCGATGCCTTCAGCGGTGATCTCAACTGCCTGGATGATGCCCTGAGGATCGACGATGAAGGTACACGGTCTGCCAGGCCTTCAGCTTCACGCAGGTTTTCGAAGTTACGAGTCAGCTGGCCAGTCGGGTCGCCGATCATGGTGTATTTGATCTTGCCGATGGTTTCTGAGCTGCCGTGCCACGCTTTGTGCGTGAAATGAGTATCGGTAGACACAGAGTAGATTTCTACGCCACGCTCCTGGAATTCGTCGTAGTAATCAGCCACGTCGCCCAGTTCGGTCGGGCAGACAAACGTAAAGTCAGCCGGGTAAAAGAAGAACACACTCCACTTACCTTCAATGTCTTTTTCAGTAACTTCGATGAACTCACCGTTTTTGAAAGCCGTGTTTTTGAATGGTTTAACTTTGGTGTTAATTACTGACATCACTTTATCCTCATGCGTGTTGGTATGGGGCTAAAGTACAGAAGTGCGCCGTGACGGGCTAATGCGTTGTCGTTATCGAATCAATAAGCGATACCTTGCATGATAACGATGCGTCGTGATGGGAAATGGGCTGAGGGGAGCAGGATACCGTGCCGAACCGCGGCACAGAGCCGCTTCGGCACGGTATTCATTATTAGGAATGTCCTCGCGGGACCGGGCGTGTCGCTTATGATTTCGCCAGTTCAGTGGTGCGTTTGACCGCCGCCAGCACGCTACGCTGCAGCCCGGCGGCAAAGTCGCTGTTGTTCAACTCGTACAGACCATGCATACCAACACCCGCCGGCGAGTTATTGATGTCCAGCAGCTGGCGCGGATGTTTGCCGCTGATATTGAGCATCGCGACCGCACCGACCAGATTTTCATAGGCGACCTGCGTCGCCTGTTGGCGTGGCAACCCGGCCAAGACACCGGCATCGACCAGCGACTCGATGAAATAATAGACGTAGTTAGGACCCGCGACGCCGAAGCCGGTAAAAATATCCAGCAGCCGCTCTTCCAGTAGCATCACCTTGCCAAAGCTTTCGAGGAATTCGCAGAGCGGCGCTTCTTCGACCTGTGAGTTCAGCACCGCGCCGCTGTAACCGTAGCCGGTATCCGTCAGCGTATTCGGGATCACGCGCGCAATGGGGCGTGTTTCGCCGAGCTGTTCGGTCAGGGTCGCCAGCGTGACGCCAGCGATGATGGACACCACTGTCGCCTCGGGTGCCGCGTGCTGACAGATGCGAGCAGACACCGCGGCGATATCATCCTGCGGGCGAACGCCCACCACGATGTAGTCGGCTGCAGCCAGCGCGGCATCCCCACTCAGGGATGATGTCAGCTGGTAACGTTCCGTGAGCGTGGCGATCCGTGAGGCGTCGATATCCTCCAGCGTCACAGCATCACGCGCCAACTTGCCGCTGTTCAGCGCCGCCCGAATAATGGCTTCCGCCATTTGCCCTGCCCCGATAAAGTGAATTTGACTCATGATTTTCCCCTAAAAATGACGTAACAGATTCTGTGTGATTAACGGGCGCGTGGCCCGAAGCGGCCCGATTCCCTTTTTACCCGACCGCAGACAGGGCTCGGCAACATCCGCCAACGTCGTCTAATGGCCCAGAACGTTGCCCATTCAAACGGTCTTTCGGTCATCCAGTGAAGCGGTGCTTTGTTTTGCGCGGTATCACTGTTTGGCGCGCGCCGCTTTCTCAGCAAAGAGACACGCCCATCGTCAACGACGTGGGCACCAATAAGCTAAACGAAAGCATCAACTTTTCTTTTGTGGCTATTTCATGGCCGCGATAGTTCTGCGATGGAATAAAGCAAGACCGCTTATCTTTGTATATTTTGGCGCATCACCCCTAAAGGCGCTTTATTCGGGATGTTCCCGCAGAGATTATTTAAAATGATCTAATTTTCCGAAATAAATACGCGCCAGCCCTTCTTTTGTTACCGCGATAGCGTGATCGGCGCTGAGCGAAACATGTTTTTCCATTAGCGCCGCGCCGCGTTCAATATCACGCTGACGCAACGCATCGATAATACCGATATGTTCATCGTAGGCATTATTACGACGGCTGGGCGTTTCCAGATCGATTCGGCGGAAAAAGCGGATCAGGGAGTTCAAACTCTCAAGCGTTTCGTACAGTCGACGGTTACGCGTGATGCGGGCAATAGCCAGATGAAAAGCTTCATCGTCCTCAGCCACTTTGGTCCAATCCGAGATGGTTTCCGGGTCTGGAAGCGCCCGGCAGCTCTCTTCCCAAATCGCCGCCGTTTGTTCTATTTCTTCCTCGCTGGCCCGCTGGCAAGCCAGTCGGAATGCAGCCTGTTCGACAATCGCGCGCATTTCATAGAGGTCGTGTACACCTTCGGGCGTAATGTCGCGAGAGTAAAAACCGCGGTTGGGGACGAAGCTCATAAAGCCATCCTGCGCCAGACGATTCAGCGCCTCCCGGACCGGCGTGCGAGATACGCCCAGACGCGCAGCCAGCTCAACTTCGTTAATTCTTTCGCCCGGTTTAAAGTGATAATCGATCGCCAGCGCTTTCACCGCTTCATACACTTTTTCCACGCTGTCCGCACTGCGCACTGTTTTCGAACTCACCGGCACGTTATTTCCTCTCGACAGCCGACACGGGGTTGGCACGGGATTTTAATGATTCATTACCGTATTCGGGGATGAGCGCCCTATTAAGTACGGCGTAAATGAGCTTAATTGAATTGATAACATGCCTGAATTCATAACACAACGGCGATGTGCATACACCTCTATCCACACCTAAAACCAAGAATGAAAATACAATCCCAACCTTGTTAATAACGAGAAACAGAAAATAAGGCGATAATGATGAAACAATGAAATCTTGCACAACGGTGAATCTACATGCACCAATCTGAAGCAATTTCGTACAGAACAACGGTTTTATTCCATCTATTTATTATCTATTCGTATTCCGTATAAATAATAAAGGTCCCGTTTCTCTCTTTGAATTTATAACGTGACTCCTTGTTATTACTGTAAATATTATTTATCCGAAAGAAAAATGGCTTCCCGCTTTCCCGCCGAAGCTCGTTTTTCGACCGGGGTGGCATAGCAATTGCTCCAACGTTTCTGGCAAAGTGTATTCACTTCATCATTCACTATGTCATTCACTTGGTGAAGCCCCGGATTGCGGGGTGTTCCGCCCTGACGGTGGCAGTCTCAAAATATTAATAACAACGCCAGGGATGAAGCCCACTACAGCTCCGCCTTATTGATGATTCCGACCAGGAGAAACAGGTATGACCGTGCATTTTCGTCAGGCTTTCTTAGCTTCAGCGCTGCTCGGCGGCGCACTCTTCGGCGCCACCCTGCCCGCACAAGCGGATGTGACCATCGGCGCTATTCTGCCGCTGACCGGCGTCAGCGCCACTATCGGCGAAGACATGCGTCGGGGAATCGAATTAGCCGTGGATCAGGTTAACGCGCACGGCGGCGTTAACGGTCAGAAACTGGCTGTGATTATTGAGGATTCCGCGGGTAGTCCGGTCACCGCGCTTGATGCCGTACGCAAACTGACGCAGGTCAACAACGTGCCGCTGGTCGCCGGGGAGTTCTCCTCCAGCGTCACCCTCCCTGTCGGGCAATATCTGGTGAAAAATCAGCGCGTGCATATCAATATCACCTCTTCCAGCACCGATATGCGCAACGTGGGTAAATACTCCTATAGCGTGATCGGCCTGGCCGACCTGGCGACGCGATTCTCCGCCAAAGACGTGTATGAGATGGGCTACCGCAAAGTGGCGTTCGTCGCCCCCAATGGCGCCTACGGCCAGAGCATGCTGGATCAGTTCAATAAAGATTTTCAGGCGCTGGGCGGCAAAGTCGTCGCCAAAATGCTCTACACCGGCGGCCAGTCCTCCTACCGCCGCGAGCTAAGCCAGCTCTCACGCGCCAAACCGGACGCCTACGTCTACACCACCTACGGTCAGGATGCGGTGGTGCTCAACCGCGAATCCTACGAGCTGGGTTTGAACAAAACGCCGTGGTACGGCATGTATCTGACCATGAGCACCGCCAACACGCCGGCAGAGTACATTGAAGGCCGAGTGGGGATGGAAGTCGCCGGTACTGGCGATCAGGGGCAAGGTTACATTGACCGGTTTAAACAGCGCTATGGTACTGCGCCGCAGTCCGCCTACAGCAGCTATGCCTACGACAGCATCACGCTGGCCGCCGCCGCGATCAACAAAGCGGGCAACGCCGACCCGGCAGCATTGCAGGCAGCCATGCAGAGCATCGCGCCGCATTTTGACGGCGTGACCGGACCGCTGAATCTCGGCGCCGATAACCAGCGCCAGACCCAGCCGTACAAAAAGGTCAAAGTCGTTAACGGTATTCAGGAACTGCGCTAAGCGTTAGTGGGCGTTCGCGCCCCGGTTCCCTTTCAGGAAGAGTCTATGCTTCAGTTCATTCTCGATACCTTGCTCCGCACTGCGGACCTGGCGCCCATCGCGCTCGGCCTGAGTCTGGTTTACGGGCTGGTGCGGTTCGCCAACGTGGCGCACGTGCAATATGCGATGGTGGGTTCCTTCATGACGGCCGCGCTGCTGCGGATCGGCTGTCCGTTCCTGCTGGCTATCCTACTGGCTAGCGTACTGACCGGTGCGATGGCGACGCTGCTGCATCATGGGATCTTTCGTCGCCTGGCGCAGTCCGGGCCGGCAAGCGCCATGATCGGATCGCTGGCCGTATCGATGATCCTGATCGCCCTGATTCTGGGGATCGCCGGATCGTCGCCCGTCAGCTACAACCTGCCGCTCAGTCCGACGATCTCGCTGGCCGATAGCTTCGTTTCCCGTAACCAACTGTGGACGCTGGGCGTCACAATGGTGTTGCTGGTCGCCTTCGGCGCGCTGCTGTTCTATACCTCGCTCGGACGCTCCATTCGGGCTCTGGCGAGCAACCGCGATCTGGCCGCCGCATCGGGCCTGAACGCCGATGCGCTGGTGCATACCGTCAATTTCATCGCCGGTACGCTGGCAGGACTCGGCGGCTCCATGCTGGCGCTTAACTCCAGTGCCTATGTTAATCAGGGCAGCGATCTGCTGCTGCCGATTCTGGCCGCCGCCATTCTGGGCGGGCTGGGTAATCCGCTAGGCGCCGTCTTCGGCGCGCTGCTGATTGCGGCTACCGAAACGCTGGTCACTAACCTCGACTTCGGCTGGCTATTCGGCAGTGAACTGGTGTTCATCCCCGTCACCTACATCAATGCGGCGTCGTTCGTCATTCTGCTGCTGGCGCTGCTGCTGCGTCCTTACGGCCTGTTTAACCGGGAGGTGCGCCGTGTCTGATTTCCTGCTCCATCTTATTAGCATCACCGGCATCTACGCCTGATTGCGCTTGCGCTGAATATCCAGGCGGGCTACGCTGGACTGCTCAACTTCGGCCATATCGCCTTTGTCGGTATCGGCGCTTACTCCGCCGGAATTGGCGCTCGGTTGGGGCTTTCTTTTGTCGAAGCCAGCGCGTTCGGCATGGCGCTTTCCCTGTTGATCGGCGCAGGCATGTCGGTGCTGGGCCGCCAGCTGGCAGCGGATTACTGGGGAATTGCCACCCTGGCCGTCGCCGAGATCATTCGCACGATCGCGATCAATGAAGACTTGCTGACCGGCGGCGCGCAAGGACTGGGCAACATCGTCCCAGCATGGTCCACCGGCTCTACGCAGGGCGACGGACTGATTTTCGCCGTGGTGATCCTGTTGTCCGTCGCGTTGGTGGCAATCATCTCCCATCGGTTGGGTAAAAGCCGCTTCGGCCGGGCGCTACGTCTGATGCGCGAACAGCCTCAGCTGGCGACATGCATGGGCTATCACCTGCAATGGCTGAAATGCCGCACGCTGATGTGCAGCGCGGCGATCGCCACCGCCGCGGGGATCCTGATGGCCTATTACACCAGTTACGTTAGCCCCGATTACCTTCTGCCCTCCGAAACCTTCCTGATCTGGAGCATGGTGATGATCGGCGGTATCGGCAATGTCGCGGGCGTGCTCTTGGGCGTTCTGGTCGTCGAATGCCTGTATACCTTCATTCCTTTCGCCAAAGACCTGTTTAATATCGGTTCCGATATCACCGGCGCGCTGCGTCTGGGCACGGTCGGCGTTATTCTGCTGGCCTGCCTGCTGTGGCGTTCCGGCGGATTGCTGCCTGAAAAATTAAGGAAGGTGCCGTCATGACGCCACTGATGCAGATCGAGAATGTCAGTAAAGCCTTCGGCGGTAACCGCGTACTCGAGGGCGTCAACGTTACCCTGCATCAAGGAGAGATCCTCGGTCTGCTGGGGCCAAACGGGTCAGGAAAAAGTACGCTGCTGAATGCGATTTCAGGATTCACCCCGATAGATGGCGGCGCTATTCACGTCGCCGGGCAACGTATCGATAAGTTGCCGACGCATCGCATCATTCAGTCCGGTGTTGCACGCACTTTCCAGCTCCCCGCTATGCCGCAAAAAATGACGGTGATGGAAGTGGTGATGACGGCGGGCACGCGGCATCACGGTTTCTGGAGCAGTCTGCTGTCGCTACCGGCGACTCGACGCGCCGAACAGGCAGACCGCGCCAAAGCGCAGGCGTTGATTGACGCGCTGCTGCTTAATCCCGTCCGCGACCTGCCCGCCGCAGCGCTGTCCGGCGGTCAAAAAAAGCTGCTGGGCATCGCCTGTGCGCTGATGGGCGATCCGCAGATTCTGATGCTGGACGAGCCGATGGCTGGCGTTCACCCCAACCTGCGACGGGATATTGTGGAGACGCTACTACGTTTGAATCGCGAGGGGCTGTCGCTGGTGATTATTGAACACGATATGCACTTCATTCGCGAGCTGTGCCAGCGCTGTATCGTACTGGATCGCGGGCACATCGTCGCCAGTTGCCATCCGGACGAGTTGGCGAATAATCAGCAGGTGCTGGACGCTTATCTGGGCCGCAGCGCCCAGACTCAACAGGAGGCCGTATGATTACGTTGCACGACGTCGTGGCTGGCTATACCCCCGGCATCGACATCCTTCAGGGCATCTCCCTGCAGGTGGATAACGCGGAAATCGTCACGCTGCTCGGCCCCAACGGCTGTGGTAAGTCAACCTTGTTGAAATGCATCGCGGGCTACCTGACGCCACGCGGCGGGCAGATTCTGTTGGACGATCGTGACGTGGGCAGAATCCCGATCCATCGCAAAGTTCGTGAGTGCTCACTTGGCTTTGTGCCCCAGACGGACAACGTCTTCAACAACCTGACTATCAAGGAAAATTTGCAAACCGGCGGTCAGTTTCTGCCGGACAGACAGCGCCGACAGCGAATGGAAGAGCTGTGCGAACGCTATCCGTTGCTGCGCAAGAAATGGCGCGCAACGGCATCGGCGCTTTCCGGCGGGGAGCGTCAGATATTGGCGCTGACTCGCGCCTGATGCCCCGGCCCGCAACCCTGCTGCTGGACGAGCCTTCCGCCGGGCTCTCGCCCAAAATGCTGACGGATGTCTTCGACGCCATTCAGGCAATTCGTCGGGAAGAGAACGTAGCGATATTGATGGTGGAACAGAATGCCATGGAAGCCCTGCATATCTCAGACCGGGCCTATGTGCTGGCGTTGGGAAAAGTCGCACTGACAGGCAACGCGAGCGAGCTGCTCAACGATCCACGTATGCGAGAGCTGTATCTGGGCGGACGCGCCGCGTAGCGTTCCTGAAACAGGCTGATGATGTAAGGCTCATAAGTAAGTGAGCATTCACTAAAAAAAACAGGCGGAACCGAAGTTCCGCCTGTTTTGCATCTCTTTTTCGAATAACGGCTTTCGCGAGGTCACTCCGCCTCTGGCGAATTGAAAGCCTGAAGCAGCGCGTCGTAGCCCTCACTGCGCGGCGCGTCACGCAGCGGACGAGCCCGCGCGACGACAATCTCCTCTGACTCGGGATTCGCCTGCAACAATGCCATCGTCTCATTGATAAACACGTCCAGCGGCATCGCCCGCGGATCGTGCCCTTGCTCACCCTGCAAACCTGTCTGCACCCAAGGCGGGATCACCTCTATGACCTGCACCGCGGTATCGCGCAGCTGAAAACGCAGCGATTGCGTATAAGAGTGCAGCGCGGCTTTACTCGCGCAGTACGTTGGCGTGGCCGCCTGCGGCATAAACGCCAGTTCGGACGTCACGTTAAGGATCGCCGCACGGGGTTGCTGAAGCAGATGCGGCAACAAAGCGGTGGTCAGGTAAATCGGCCCCAACAGATTGGTGGATATCGTCTCCTGCACCGTCTGCCAGTCACGTTCGGTCACCTTTTCCCGCCGCTGGATTCCTGCGTTATTGATCACGCCATTCAACGTGGGAAAACGCGCCGTCAGCTGCTGGACGAAAGCCGCCACGCCGTCCGGAGAACGCTGGTCAAGCGCGAGATACGCCATGCCCGGATGGGCAGAGGCGACCTCGCGCAAACGGGAGACGTCGCGCCCGGCAATGACGATCTGGTTGCCCGCGCGATGAAAGGCTTCCGCCAGTCCGCGACCTATCCCAGAACCACCGCCGGTGATTAGCAACGTGTTCCCCGTCATCTTCATCGTCGACTTCCTTCGAGCGTGCCGTTATCCATTATTGGTGATAAATAAACGTGATCACATCCTGCTCTCGCAGTTGATACGTCCCGCTAAAGCGCCGCCCCCTCGGGAAGTCGGGCGACAGGTCGCACAACAGTTCCAGAGTGAAGGTGTGCCGGACGCTGTCCAGCGTCACAAGTTTGACATCCAGAAAATCAAAATAGTGTTTCACCTGCGGATACAGCGCCTTGTACAAACTCTCCTTGGCGGAGAACGCCAGCGTCAGCAACGTCGAGAAACGACCGGGGAACGTCTCATGCAACCAGTCGAACTCTTCATCGTTGATGATCCCCGGCCACAGGCTGTTCGCCCGCTCCTCGCTCATGACCGTCTCGACATCCAATCCGACGTAGGAGGCCGTATCCTGACGCATATGGGCCGCGCAGAGCGCGCAGTCTGCGTTATGGCTCAACGACCCAACGATAAAGTCGGGCCACTGCGGCGAACGATCCTCGCCGTTTTTCAATGTGTATCGCTCAACCCCCAGGCGTTCGAGCACCCGGCGGGCGAGATGACGTCCGGCCAGATACTCAGCCCGACGCTTAGGCACTGAGCGTGCAATTTCTGCTGTAAAAGGAATCCCTGCGCGAAAGAACAAATCATCACGATAAGTCCGCAGGGAAAAATGACAGCGCGCCCCTACCCCAGGGTAAATAGCGTCGCTGTCAGCCTGGCGGAACGTAACCCACTCGATATCTTCTATAAAAACAGAAAGCATATTCTTTAACTCTTCAAGCGGAACATAGCGCATGTGCCACTAGTTCACAGTACAGAGAAGCAGCGGCGCTACCTCCCTGTAAAACACGACTCACAAAGCCAGAAAGAAACCGGCGATACTGGCGCTCATCAGATTCGATAGCGTCCCTGCCGCAATGGCTTTCATTCCGAAGCGGGCAATGTCCGGACGTCTATTCGGCGCCATGCTGCCCAAACCGCCAATGAGAATGGCAATAGAGGACAAATTGGCGAAGCCGCACAGTGCAAAAGAGACAATCGCTTTCGTGTGTGTAGACAGTACCTGTAAACCGGAGGCCGCAACCACATCGTCAGGTTTGAGGTAGGAGCTCAAATTCAAATAGGCCACAAATTCATTAACAACCAGCTTCTGACCGATGAATGAACCTGCCACCGTTGCTTCACTCCACGGCACACCGATCAGGAATGCCACAGGTGCAAAAATCCAGCCAAGAACCAGCTCCAGAGACAGCTGCGGATAATCGAACCAGCCGCCAACACCGCTGAGGATACCGTTAAGTAAAGCAATCAAAGCGATAAAAGCCAGTAACATTGCGCCAACATTTAGCGCCAATTGCAAACCTGACGCCGCACCGCCCGCCGCCGCGTCGATGACATTGCTCGGTTTTTGTTCTTCACCGTCGAAATGTTGAACCGTATCACGGTCATGCGTCTGTTCCGTTTCCGGCATGATCAGCTTGGCAAACAGCAGGCTGCCCGGCGCGGCCATAAAGGAAGCGGCGATCAGATACTCCAGCGGCACGCCCATCTGCGCATAGCCCGCAAGAACGGAAACGGAGATAGAGGCCAGCCCGCCGCACATGACGGCAAAGAGTTCGGACTGCGTCATGCCCGCAATGTAGGGACGCACCACCAATGGCGCCTCGGTCATGCCGACAAAGATATTCGCGGTGGCGGAGAGAGATTCGGTGCGCGACGTCCGCAACAGCAGCTGTAGGCTGCCGCCCAGCAGACGAACGACCCACTGCATGATGCCGAGGTAATACAGCACCGCGATAAGGGAAGAGAAGAACACAATCATCGGCAGTACCCGCAGCGCAAAGACAAAACCGCCGCCGCCGAAGATCTCGAACATTTTATCCGAGGCCAGGCCACCGAACATAAAAGCGATCCCGTCATTGCCATAGCCGATGACGTTACCTACGCCGGAAGTGATACTGGCAAGAACCTGTCGGCCCAGGGGAACATATAGCGCCAATACGCCAATACAGATCTGGATCAAAAAAGCGCCGACAACCGTGCGAACGTTTATTGCCTTACGGTTATTAGACAGCATGATTCCGACCAGGATGAGTACGGCCATCCCCACCAGACTCATTAATATTTCCATGGAAAATCCCTTTAGTAGAGAAAGTAATAAATAAGAAAGCCTATGCTACTGCCAGGGTGCGCCCCTTCTCTTTAGAAAACTTAACAAACGAAGAAGTTGGGCGATAAAAGGCCTATCGGCAGCAACCAACGATGCATACAACATTAAATGAATAAAAACGTCAAATATTCTGAAATATTGTATATTTTGGGATAAAAGTGCATTATTTCTCCTCTTTCTACCCACTATTCATCACGTTACCTATTGTCATAAAACAATAAAACGTCATCTAACGGCAGTGGGTAGAGTGGGTCAGAAGAAGAAAATGGATAAGTCTGGCGGGAAGAAAAAAGGACTATTCCGGCATTATCGAACCGGATGTTAATTTTTTTATCATTGATAACATGTGATTAGGATTTACCCATCGTTCTAACGCGCCGATTATTCGTTCAAATTTGAAATAAACGTCGCGAATTCGCCGCCAGGGCCGTGACGAGCTCCATCGGCATTTCCTTCCGCAGTTCACACAACGACGCAAATACGTCGCGTATACGTTCCGGCCGATTGGGCGAACCCTGATGACCCGATACGGGCATATCCGGCGCATCCGTTTCCAACAGCAGGAATTCCAACGGCAATTTCGCTATCGTTTGACGTGTTTTGCTGGCGCGCGGATAGGTGATAGTGCCGCCAACGCCGATATAAAAACCCAGCCGGATAAACACCATCGCCTGCTCATAGCTACCTGAAAAACCGTGCACCACGCCCGTGCGCGGCAGAGGGCACCGCCGAAGTATCGCCGCCAAACGATCATGTGTCCGCCGGGAGTGCAGGATCACCGGCAGATCGTGACGACGAGCCAGCGCCAGCTGTTCGCCGAGAAAATGGCACTGGCGATCGAACTGGGGATTATCCATATAGAGATCCAACCCCATCTCGCCGACCGCGACTACGCCTTCCCGATGCGACTGCAACCGGGCGTCCAGCAACGCTAAATCCTTTTCGTCATGACGATCGATATATAACGGATGCAATCCCAGCGCCGCATGCAGGCCAGGCCAACGTTGGGAGAGTTGAAGGATAAGATCGAAGTGATGGGCGTCCACCGCGGGAATGATGATATCGGTGATGCCCGCGTCCTGAGCGCGTCGCACGCTGTCAGACTCGTCATTCAAAAACAAAGGAACGTCAAAATGGCAGTGGGTATCTATCAGCGGACCCGGCGCGTCAGAGCGCAGGTCGGTCTGGCTGGCGGTCAGTTCAAAACCCGGCATAAGCAAATACGACCTCCATGCGGAATGAGAGGCTGTGAGGATAGCAGTTACTCGCCCATCGCGACATGTGCCTGCAACAGACCGGGCCACCGGCCTTATATCGAATGGGAGCCGCCATGAACGCAGCGCAAGGCGTCGCCCCGAGGGATGACGCGAAAAGACAGGCGAGCCTTTCCGTTAAATACAAAACCGGCCCGCACATCCTTGTGGATGCCGGGCCGGCGGTTGATAGACGTGATACAGCACAGACTCCACATTCACGTCCTTAGCGACACCTACAGACTGCTATCGCTATGGACGCCTGCGTCCCATGAAGAGACTGATCAGGAATAGAATGATACCGATCACGAAGACGATTTTAGCTGCACTCGCCGCGACACCCGCCAGTCCGCCGAAACCCAGCGCGGCGGCGATCAGCGCGACAATCAGAAAAATAATACCCCAACGAAACATACGCTCTCCTTCAATATCGGGTGATTAAAGTGATGTTGTTGCAGCCAGCGTCTTAGAACGCAACGCGGCTATCCGACGGGGCAGAACCATGAGCCCGAAACCGCGCTCATTGGTCTGATGGCGCCGAAGCCGCCCTGAGCGAAGATACCGTCGGTGAGTCGTCCTGACAGGCGCGGCGGCGAGATAGCCGCCGCGCAGATGTGATCGCGGGTTACCCGAGGAACGGCATAACCCGGAGTCGGAGCTGAATTAGGATTTCACCGTCAGGTCATTCTTGACGCTTTTGACCCCTTCAACAGCCTTGGCCAAACTTTCCGCCTGAGCAGACTGTGCCGCCGTCGATACCTGACCGGTCAGCTGCACAATGCCGTCATGCGTTTCAACTTTGATGTGGCGAGACGGAACGATGCTGTCCGCCAGGAATTTCGCTTTGACTTTGCTGGTGGTTACCGTATCTCCGGCATAAGCGCCGACTGTCTGGGAACCTTTTTCATCTTTGACCTGCAGCTTATCGCTGACGGACTTCACGCCCTCGGTCTTGCTCGCGATGCTGACCGCGTGCGCGGAAAGATCCTGGCTTGCGACAAAACCGCTCAGGGTTACGACGCCTTTAGATGTCGCGACGGAGATGTCTCCGCTATCAATGGTTTTATCTTCCAGCAGCGCGCTTTTCACTTTTGCGGTGACCGTGCTGTCATCCAGATAATTCCCTGCAGAAGTCATGGAGCTATCGACTTTCTGTCCGGTGGTATCGGCCACGTTCTTCACTTTCTGGCTGAACGTTTCTTCTGCCATCGCCTGACCGCCCAGCAACATAGTACCCAGAACAACGGCCATTACTGATTGTGCAATCTTGGTCTTTTTCATCTAGATCTTCCTTTTTGTTGCCACTACCACTGTTCCACTGCACGGGATGTGCTCATAAAGAGTCAATCACGGGGCTAGCGCATCGTAGCCGGCATCGGCTACCGAATAGATTGTCATGCCGTAAATTACCAACACTTCAATACAACCCGCTGCCTCTCGTTAAATTAACAGTGAAACAAACTAGAAATATCGTACACACTGTTAACTATAGCTGACTGCGGGTAAAAACCCAGGCAACGTGATGAAAAAGACAGCAATTTCGAGAGATTCGGATTTGTCCGTGCGGTAAATCAAGAGCTGACGCCGGGGATATGGGGGATAATTATCTGAAATATAATAATAAAATAGCAAAAAGCCAGGCGTGAGCCTGGCTTATGTCATCTGCGTAAATCTTAAGCAGAATATTAATGTTCGCGTGTTTTGTGGAACTGTACGTCAGGGTAACGTTCCTGAGTCAGATTCAGGTTGACCATCGTGGGGGCGACATAGGACAGGTTGTCGCCGCCATCCAGCGCCAGATGCTGCTCATTCTTACGCTTAAACTCTTCCAGCTTTTTGACGTCGCCGCATTCTACCCAGCGCGCGGTGGAGACGTTGACCGACTCATAAACCGCTTCCACGTTGTACTCCGTCTTCAGACGGGCAACGACCACATCAAACTGCAGTACCCCTACCGCGCCCACGATCAGATCGTTATTGATCAGCGGACGGAATACCTGCACAGCCCCCTCTTCGGACAGCTGAACCAATCCTTTCAGCAGTTGTTTCTGTCTCAGCGGATCGCGCAGGCGAATGCGGCGGAACAGTTCCGGCGCGAAGTTCGGAATACCGGTGAACTTCATGTCTTCGCCCTGCGTGAACGTATCGCCAATCTGGATGGTGCCGTGGTTATGCAGGCCGATAATGTCGCCGGGATACGCTTCTTCCACGTGAGAACGGTCGCCCGCCATGAAGGTCAGCGCGTCCGCGATCGTCACATCTTTGCCGGTCCGTACCTGACGCAGCTTCATACCTTTCTCATATTTACCCGACACGACGCGCATGAAAGCAACGCGGTCGCGGTGTTTCGGGTCCATATTGGCCTGGATCTTGAAAACGAAGCCGGAGAATTTTTCTTCCGACGCGACCACTTCACGCACGTTGGTTTTACGCGGCATCGGCGTCGGCGCCCAGTCGACCAGGCCGTCCAGCATGTGGTCCACGCCGAAGTTACCTAGCGCGGTGCCGAAGAAGACCGGCGTTAAATCGCCGCTCAGGAAAGCCTCTTCTTCGAACTCATTGGAAGCGCCCTGTACCAATTCCAGCTCTTCACGCAGCTGGGCCGCCAGTTCTTCGCCGACCGCGCTGTCGAGCTCAGGGTTATCCAGCCCTTTGATAACGCGCAGTTCCTGGATGGTATGCCCCATCCCGCGCTGATACAGGTAAGTTTCATCTTTATAAAGGTGATAGACCCCTTTAAACAGCTTGCCGCAGCCGATAGGCCAGGTGATGGGCGAACAGGCGATGTTCAGCTCGCTTTCCACTTCATCCAGCAGCTCCATCGGATCGCGAATGTCGCGGTCGAGCTTGTTCATAAAGGTCAGAATCGGAGTATCGCGCAGACGGGTGACATCCATCAGTTTGCGGGTACGATCTTCCACCCCTTTCGCGGCATCGATCACCATCAGACAGCAGTCGACAGCGGTCAGCGTACGGTAGGTATCTTCCGAGAAGTCTTCATGCCCCGGGGTATCCAGCAGATTGACCAGGCTATCCCGATACGGGAACTGCATCACGGAGGTCGTGATGGAGATACCACGTTGTTTTTCCATTTCCATCCAGTCGGATTTGGCGTGCTGGTTAGAGCCGCGGCCTTTTACCGTACCGGCGGTCTGGATCGCCTGTCCGAACAGCAAAACCTTTTCCGTGATGGTGGTTTTACCGGCGTCAGGGTGGGAAATAATGGCAAAAGTCCGTCGTTTCGAGACTTCGCGGGCAAATTCACTTGGAGACATGTTGTTCAGGCTTCTTCAGGTTAGCACCCGGCGTCAGCATCAGATCGCAGCGATGTCACGTCAGGCAGAGCGGAAATCAATCGTTAAGCGGGGCATTTTCTCTGATTTACCGGTCATAAACAATCGGTGACTGAAAGACGCGCCTTTTCTTTGCCGTTTATCGGCCCCACGGCGGTGAACGAGCCTCTCGTCAGCAGCGCCTCCCACAGCGCTCACGGTGGGAGACGTTTTTATGAAGCATGGCGCAAGATTGAGGAGCCCGCCTGCGCTCAGCGACGAGCACCGGGCTCGTGCGGCGTCTCGCCACTTTCGTCATCGTTATCCGGATCGTCGTCCTCCACCGGCGTATTGGCAGTCAACAGATAGGGCGACTGCTGCCAGCGGGAACGGCGGTGCTGCAACAGCGTCCGCGCGAGAATGATGCCAATGGCCAGCGCCAGCAGGATCATCAACCTAAGAATATTGGTCGTGTTATCGACCTGTTTGGCTTCGGTCGCCAACACGTGGGTATCCAGCGTCACGCGGAGGAAGCCAATCGGCCCATCTTTACCGTTGATCTGTTCGACCAGTTGATGGTTGAAGTAGCTACCGGCCCGGTTGCCATCCAACGCCAACCGATCGCGTAACGGGATCTGCTCCCCGGCCCGCGATATCAGCGTGCCGTCCAGCGCATAGATGCCCGCGTCCAGAATCCGGCTGCGGTCGGTCAGATTGCGCAACACGTCGTGGATCCGCTGGCTGTTGTCATCATTACCTTCCAGCAACGGGGTCAGGCTAAACGCAACCTGACGGGTCAGCGTCCGCGTCAGCTCTTCAACTTGTTCAGAGCGCGCCATTTGGTGACTGAGGCTAAAGTACGACGATCCCTGCATAAGGATCACCAGCAACGCCAGACAGATCAGCACAATAGCCGTACGATGTAAGCGAAATTTCAACCGAGCCCGAACCATGGGAACACCTGAGCGATTTGGAGAGTTTCATGTTGCCAGAAGCGTTGACGATAGGATAGCTTGTTGCGTTGTTTTATCATTGTCCTCTTTATGACCGTTCTACGTCGTCAACACAACACCCGCAGGAAAGGATTTACCCCATGTCGAACCGTTTGACCTATCGCGATCTGCCCGTTGAGATCAATTGCTGGCCCAATTTGCCGCTGTCACTCAGCGGTGACGAAGTCATGCCGCTGGACTATCGGGCGGGCAACACCGGCTGGCTGCTCTACGGCGACACGCTCGACAAAAACGCGTTATCCCGTATGCAGCGCCTGCTGGATGAACCGATGGTCATCGTGAGCGCCTGGAGCGTAGGCGACTATCAGGTCGTTCGACTGGCGGGCATTCTGACGCCGCATATCGCCGAGTCCGCGCACACGCTGGGGCTGGACGTGGCCGCGATGGGGAATCACCCCACCCTGCGCTCGCCCGGTTTGCTGGTCATGGATATGGACTCCACGGCGATCCAGATCGAGTGCATTGATGAAATCGCCAACCTGGCGGGCGTGGGCGATCAGGTGGCGGCGATCACCGAACGCGCGATGCAAGGCGATCTCGACTTCTCTTCCAGCCTGCGCGAACGCGTAGGCACACTGAAGGGCGCCGATGCGAATATCCTGCTGCAGGTGCGTGACTCGCTCCCGCTGATGCCCGGTCTGGAACAGATGGTCAAACAGCTGCAGGAAGCCGGTTGGCATCTGGCGATCGCCTCCGGCGGATTCACCTTTTTCGCCGATTATCTGCGCCAGAAACTGAATCTGGTGGCAGCGGTCGCCAATACCATGGGCATGCGCGATGGCAAACTGACCGGCGACGTGGAAGGCCCGATCGTCGACGCCCAATATAAGGCGGACACCTTACGGCAATTAGCCGACAAGCTGGAGATCCCCCTGGAGCAGACGATCGCCATCGGCGACGGCGCCAACGATCTGCTGATGATGAAAGCCGCAGGACTCGGGATCGCCTATCATGCGAAACCCAAGGTCTATGCGCAAACGTCCACCAGCATCCGCTATGCGGACCTGACCGGCGTGCTGTGTATTCTCAGCGGCAGCCTGCGACACGAACAACGTTAAATAAAGAAGTGAGGTAAACCGTGGCAAAAGCCGCTAAACGCGCCTTTGTCTGCAATGAGTGCGGCGCTGATTATCCGCGCTGGCAGGGGCAATGCAGCGCCTGCCAGGCCTGGAATACCATCACGGAAGTCCGTCTGGCGGCCGCGCCGTCGTCAGCACGCAGCGACCGCTTCGCCAGCTATGCGGGCGACAGCGCCGGGGTCAGCAAGGTACAGAAACTGTCGGACATCAGCCTCGAAGCGCTTCCTCGCTTCTCCACCGGCTTTCAGGAGTTCGACCGGGTGCTGGGCGGCGGCGTCGTGCCCGGCAGCGCCATTTTGATCGGCGGCAACCCCGGTGCCGGTAAAAGTACCCTACTGCTGCAAACGCTGTGCAAACTGTCCGAACAGATGAAAACCCTGTACGTGACGGGCGAAGAGTCGTTGCAGCAGGTCGCGATGCGCGCGCACCGGCTCGGCCTTCCCGCCCAGAATCTCAACATGCTGTCGGAAACCAGCATTGAGCAGATCTGCCTGATCGCCGAGCAGGAACAGCCGAAGCTGATGGTAATCGACTCCATTCAGGTGATGCACCTGTCCGATATTCAGTCCTCGCCGGGCAGCGTGTCTCAGGTGCGTGAAACCGCCGCCTATTTGACCCGCTTCGCCAAAACCCGCGGAGTGGCTATCGTGATGGTCGGCCACGTCACCAAAGATGGGTCGCTGGCGGGGCCAAAGGTGCTGGAGCACTGCATTGACTGTTCCGTGCTGCTGGACGGCGACGCGGACTCTCGTTTCCGCACGCTGCGCAGCCATAAAAACCGTTTTGGCGCCGTCAATGAGCTGGGCGTTTTCGCCATGACGGAGCAGGGTCTGCGTGAAATCAGCAATCCATCGGCCATTTTCCTGAGCCGAGGCGATGAGATCACTTCCGGCAGTTCGGTGATGGTGGTATGGGAAGGCACGCGGCCGCTGCTGGTGGAAATTCAGGCGCTGGTGGATCACTCCATGATGGCCAATCCCCGGCGGGTGGCGGTCGGACTGGAGCAGAATCGCCTGGCGATCCTGCTGGCGGTACTGCATCGCCACGGCGGCCTGCAGATGTCCGATCAAGACGTGTTCGTCAACGTGGTGGGCGGCGTAAAAGTGACGGAAACCAGCGCCGATCTGGCGCTGCTGCTGTCGCTGGTCTCCAGCCTGCGCGATCGCCCGCTGCCGCAGGATCTGGTGGTCTTCGGCGAGGTCGGTTTGGCGGGCGAGATCAGGCCGGTGCCGAGCGGACAAGAGCGGATCACCGAAGCGGCCAAACATGGCTTCAAGCGTGCAATCGTCCCCTTCGCCAACATGCCCAAGAAGCCGCCAGCCAACATGCAGGTGTTCGGCGTTAAGAAGCTGGCGGACGCGCTCGCCATTCTGGATGATCTGTAACGGCAGATAGCTTTGGATCATGACCCGGCCCCTGTGGTATTTTGTTTAGTAAGCTAAACAAGGAGCGCCGGATCATGTCACCATTCGATTACCTCAAATCGGCTATCAAACAACAGGGATGTACCCTACAGCAGGTTGCCGACGCCACCGGGATGACGAAAGGCTACCTTAGCCAATTATTGAACGCCAAAATCAAAAGCCCCAGCGCGCAGAAGCTGGAAGCGCTGCACCGCTTCCTGGGGCTGGAATTCCCCTACCATCAGAAAAGCATCGGCGTCGTGTTCGGTAAATTTTACCCGCTGCATACCGGTCATATCTATTTGATCCAGCGCGCCTGTAGCCAGGTGGACGAACTGCACGTCATCATGGGGTTCGACGAAGAGAGGGACCGCACCCTCTTCGAACACAGCTCCATGTCGCAGCAGCCGACCGTCAGCGACCGCCTGCGCTGGCTGCTGCAAACCTTCAAATATCAAAAAAATATCCATATTCACGCCTTTAACGAAGAAGGTATGGAACCCTATCCGCACGGCTGGGACGTCTGGAGCCAAGGCATTAAAAAATTCATGGCGGAAAAAGGTATCGAACCTAACTTCGTCTACACCAGCGAAGAGCAGGATGCGCCCCAGTACAAGCCCCATCTCGGGATCGACGCCGTACTGGTCGACCCGAACCGTTCCTTTATGAATATCAGCGGCTCTCAGATCAGACAGAACCCGTTCCGCTACTGGGAATACATTCCCACAGAGGTGAAACCTTTCTTCGTTCGTACCGTGGCGATTCTGGGGGGCGAGTCCAGCGGAAAATCAACGCTGGTCAATAAGTTGTCCAATATCTTTAACACCACCAGCGCCTGGGAATACGGCCGTGACTACGTATTTTCGCATCTGGGCGGCGACGAGATGGCACTGCAGTATTCCGACTACGATAAAATTGCGCTAGGCCAGGCCCAATACATTGATTTTTCAGTTAAATATGCCAACAAAGTGGCATTTATCGACACCGACTTCATCACCACGCAGGCATTTTGTAAAAAATACGAAGGTCGCGAGCACCCGTTCGTTCAGGCGCTGATTGAGGAATATCGATTCGATCTGGTGATTTTGCTGGAAAACAACACGCCGTGGGTGGCGGACGGTCTACGCAGTCTAGGCAGCACGGCGGATCGCTCGGAGTTCCAAAATCTCCTCAAGGAGATGCTGGCGCAGAATAACGTCGACTATGTCTATGTCACCGAATCGGACTACGACAGCCGCTTTCTGCGCTGCGTGGAGCTGGTGCAGAACATGCTGGGACACGACGGCCGCAGCATGAACTAAACCCAGCATGCCTTACGTCGGCCAGCGCCACTCGCGGGACGGCGTGAGGATTTCCGGGAGCGGGACGTCCCAATGGGCTGCCGGCACCTGCTCCACCTGCTGACAATCGTGAGCCAGACCGATCGGATAAGGCCCGCGCGCCTGCCAGTGTTCCAGCGTGCGATCGTAGAATCCCCCGCCCATCCCCAGTCGCTGTCCCTGATCGTCGAACGCCACCAGCGGTGTAAACAGAATATCGAGCTGGTGAGTCGGCAACACCTGACGCACGTCTAATCGCGGCTGCAAAATATTCAGCCGGTTAAGCGTTAGCGGCGTGTCATGTTCATAGCACAGGAACAGCAACTGACCGGCGCTGAACGGATGCAGAACGGGAAGGTAGACCTGCTTGCCCTGACGCCAGAGCGCGTCAATCAACGGAGCGGTATCCAGTTCGCCATCAAATGAGAGATACGCCGCTACATGTCGGGCTTGCTGAATTCGGGGATGATCGATAATGCGTTGCGCCGCCTGTTGAGAGAAGCTCGCCTGCTGTTCGGCGCTAAGCGCGCGGCGACGTTGGCGTATACGCTGACGGAGGGTCTGACGGTCAAGATCGGCGGAGCGATCGGCAGAAGAAGTGAGCGTCTGCATATCGGGTATCGGCCTGTTGGAAAGGATGTAAGAAAAAGGAAGGAATCTCCGAGATGCCGCCGCAGGCTGTAACCCTTGAACCCTTGGTTCAAGGTGAACGTCACGTCGCAGTTTTTAGGCTTCTCGGACGGACCGAGCATGCGCACCAACCACAAGCACAACATTCTGTTGGTTGTAAATATCGGCTCAGGGGACTGGCCCGCTGGCAAACATCTCAGAGAAATTTTATTCGTTACTCGCTGTTACCCTAACATGTCTAACAGCGTTTTGTTACCCGTAATCCCCAACCTCTTTACCAAAATGCGCACTTATTCAAACTGGGCATCCTGACGGTCGGTAATGCGGCCTTGCTCCAGCAGCGCCTGTTCAATGGTCTGCTGCAGCATGCGAATCCGTTGTTCCATATTGGAGGCATAGTCACGGGTTTTTGTCCGTTCCTGCGCCAGCTCATGGCACACATTGAGCGCGGCGATAAAGACCAGCTGCTCCGTGTTTGTGACTCTAGTGCGAACTTTGAGATCTTGCAACCGCTGGTTAAGATCTTCCGCAGCCTGATTCAACGCATCCTGTTGTTCTGGCGGACAATTCACTCTTAACGAACGGCCAAAAATTTGAATATCTACCGGTTGTGCAGACATGCCACCTTCCTGCCCTTGTGTCGTTTCGCACCCGCGCGGATTGATTACCTGGCGCTGCCTGGCAGCCTTTCCAGGTAAAAAGCGGGCGCTACTATATATACCCCAAATAGAAGATACAAGCCCTTTCTGGTATAGCAACGGAGCTTGGTGGTAGCATAACACGAACTCCCCGCAACGACGATGAATGCGCATGTCTATAGAGAACAAACTCCCTGGCTATGAAGCCACTGAACAACTACTGAAACAGCATCAGGTCGCCCTGACGGCAGCGGAAATGCACGGCCTGATCAGCGGCATTTTATGCGGCGGCAATCACGACGACAGTTGGAAAACGCTGGTGTCGGAACTGACCAACGACGGCCTGTCATTCCCCCAGGCGTTGGCTCAGCCGCTGCTGGAGATTTACCAGATCACCCGCAGTACGCTGGACGATGAAGGCTTCATGTTCCAGCTGTTCCTGCCGGACGATACGCAAGACAATGTGACCGTTTTTGAACGCGCCGACGGTCTGGCGGGTTGGGTCAACCACTTCCTGCTCGGCCTCGGCGTAGTGCAGCCGCGTCTGGAAAAGACGCAGGGCGAACTGAAAGAGGCGATTGGCGATCTGCGCAACATCGCTCAGCTTGGCTATGACGAAGATGAAGATCTGGAGCAGCTGTCCCAGTCGCTGGAAGAAGTCGTCGAATATGTGCGGGTTGCTGCCATAATGTGTCATAACGAGTTCACTCATCCGGTGGTAACCGCCCCCGAACAAAAGCCGACGCTGCACTAACGTTCGGCTATCCGCCTTACAGGTCAGCGCCCGGCGCTGACAATTCAGGAGCAGGTGATGAATCAACAAGAATATCTCCGTCGACGGCAGGCACTGCTGGAAAAAATGGCGCCTGCCAGCGCCGCGATTATTTTTGCGGCCCCCGAAGCGCAACGTAATGCCGACAGCGACTACCCCTACCGGCAGAGCAGCGATTTCTGGTACTTCACCGGCTTTAATGAGCCTGAAGCCGCGCTGCTGCTGGTCAAGAGCGATGAAAATCATCACCACAGCGTCTTGTTCAACCGGGTCCGCGATATCAACGCCGAAATCTGGTTCGGACGCCGTCTGGGACAGGATGCCGCCCCAGCCAAACTGGGTGTGGATCGCGCGTTGCCGTTTGAAGAGATGGGCGAACAGCTGCATCTGTTGCTAAATGGACTGGACGTGGTTTACCACGCGCAGGGCCAGTACCGTTACGCCGACAAACTGGTGTTCGCCGCGCTGGAAACGCTGCGTGAAGGCACGCGTAAAGGCTACTCCGCGCCGTCGACGATCACGGACTGGCGCCCGTGGGTGCATGAAATGCGTCTGGTTAAGTCGCCGCTCGAAATCGACCTGCTGCGACGCGCTGGAGAAATCACGGCGCTGGCCCATACCCGCGCGATGCAAACCAGCCGTCCCGGTCTGTATGAGTATCAGCTGGAAGGGGAAATTCACTACGAGTTCACCCGCCACGGCGCTCGCTACCCGTCATACAACACGATTGTGGGCAGCGGCGAAAACGGCTGCATTCTCCATTACACCGAGAACGAGAGCCAGATGCAGGACGGCGATCTGGTGCTGATCGACGCTGGCTGCGAGTACCAGGCTATGCGGGTGACATCACCCGAACTTTCCCGGTTAACGGAAAATTCACGGCGCCTCAGCGCGCAATTTACGACATCGTGCTGGCCGCCGAAAAACGCGCCATCGAGCTTTATGGTCCGGGACGCAGCATCCGTGAGGTTAATGAAGAAGTCGTCCGCATCATGCTACAGGGCCTGCTGGATCTCGGTATTTTGCACGGCGACATCGACGAACTTTATACCGCCGAAGCGCACCGCGACTTCTATATGCACGGCCTGAGCCACTGGCTGGGTCTGGATGTCCATGACGTCGGCGATTACGGCACCGGCGATCGCGGACGCATCCTGGCGCCGGGCATGGTGCTGACGGTAGAACCGGGCCTCTACATCGCCCCGGACGCCGACGTCCCGCCGGAATATCGCGGCATCGGCATACGCATCGAAGACGATATTGTGATTACCGCCAGCGGTAACGAGGTGTTGACCGCGGGCGTGGTAAAAGATCCGGACGATATCGAAGCGCTGATGGCGGCCGCGGCGAGCAACGCTTCATGAGTATCCTGATCGTCGGCGGAGGCATGGCCGGCGCAACTCTGGCGCTCGCGATCGCCACTCTGTCGCAGGGGAAGATCGCGGTCGATCTTATCGAATCCCGCGACCCCCAGGATCGCCAGCATCCCGGCTTTGATGCGCGCGCCATCGCCTTATCGGAAGGCACCCGCCAGCAGTTGGAAACGATCGGTATCTGGCCTGCTCTGGCGGATGCCGCCACGCCGATCAACACCGTACACGTCAGCGATCGCGGCCACGCGGGCTATGTCTATTTGCACGCCCGGGACTACCGAGTCGACGCATTAGGCTATGTCGTTGAGCTGCACGAAGCGGGCAAACGCCTGTTCTCACTTTTGGAGCAAGCGCCGGGGGTACGTCTCCACTGCCCGGCGACGGTGGTCAACGTCGAGCGCGATGCTAACGGCGCGACGCTGACGCTGGACAACGGCGACGCGTTGCGCGGACAGCTGCTGGTGGCCGCCGACGGCTCCCACTCTCAGCTAGCCCATGCTGCGGGGATTCGCTGGGAAGATCATCCTTATGAACAGGTGGCGGTCATCGCTAACATCACTACCTCGGAGCCTCACCGCGGCCGCGCCTACGAGCGCTTCACGCCGCATGGCCCGTTGGCACTGTTGCCGATGAGTCAGGGCCGCAGCTCGCTGGTCTGGTGCCACCCGCAGGCGCGGCAGGCCGAAGTGGATAGCTGGAGCGACGACGCGTTCCGGCGTCAGCTACAGCTTGCCTTCGGCTGGCGGCTGGGCGCGATGACGCACGTCGCGAACGCCACAGTTATCCACTCGCGCTGCGCACCGCAGAGCGCCACATTAGCCACCGGCTCGCGCTGGTCGGCAACGCGGTGCAAACGCTCCATCCTATCGCCGGTCAGGGTTTCAACCTCGGGCTGCGCGATGTGATGACGCTGGCGGAAACCGTCGTGACAGCCGTAACGCGCGGGGAAGATCCCGGCAGTTATCCGGTGCTGGATCGCTACGAGCAACGGCGTCAGCCGGATCGCCAGACGACCGTCGCGATTACTGACGGGCTGGTGAGGATCTTCGCCAACGCGTATCTCTCAATGGAAGTGGCGCGCAATCTGGGCCTGATGGCCATGAACAGCCTGCCCGCGCTGCGGGATAGTCTGGCACGCAGAACGCTAGGCTGGGTGGAACGATAACCGTCGCCGACGGCAACAACAGGAATTCACGCTTTATGCAATCATTCGACGTGGTAATCGCCGGCGGAGGCATGGTCGGTCTGGCGCTCGCCTGCGGGCTACAGGGCAGCGGGTTACGCATCGCCGTACTGGAAAAACAGCCGGTGAATGCCCCCGCCGCCCAGCAGGATCTGGCGCCGCGCGTGTCAGCCATCAATGCCGCCAGCGAACAGCTGCTGCGAAAGCTCGGCGTGTGGCAAACCATCGCGGCCCAACGCATCAGCTTATAACGAGATGTACGTGTGGGATCGGGATAGTTTTGGCAGCATTAGCTTCAACGGCGAAGAGACCGGTTTTTCCCATCTTGGCCACATCATCGAGAACGAGGTGATCCAACAGTCGCTGTGGCAACATGCGGAACGCGCGCGCGACGTCACTCTTATTGCGCCCGCGGCCCTAAAGCAGGTGGCGTGGGGGGAGAACGAGGCCTTTATCACGCTGGAAGACGGCAGCATGCTGACAGCGCGGCTGGTGGTCGGCGCGGACGGCGCGCACTCATGGCTGCGGCAACATGCCGATATTCCGCTGACCTTCTGGGATTACGGTCATCATGCGCTGGTCGCCAATATCCGTACCCAGCGTCCACACGAGTCTGTGGCGCGGCAGGTCTTTCACGGCGACGGCATGCTGGCGTTCCTGCCGCTCAGCGATCCGCATCTCTGCTCCATCGTCTGGTCTCTGCCGCCGGAACGCGCGCAGACCATGCTGGAAGCGCCAGCGGAAACGTTCAATTCGCAGCTGGCCGCCGAGTTTGATATGCGTCTGGGCCTGTGTGAGCTGGAAAGCGAGCGACAGTCTTTCCCCCTGACGGCACGCTACGCCCGTAGCTTTGCCGCACACCGACTGGTGCTGATGGGCGATGCGGCGCATACCATTCACCCGCTGGCGGGACAAGGCGTGAATCTGGGTTTTATGGACGTTGCCGAGCTGATTGCCGAGCTCAAGCGCCTCCAGTCTCAGGGCAAAGATATCGGCCAGTATCTGTATCTGCGCCGCTACGAACGTCGCCGCAAGCACAGCGCTGCGATGATGCTCGCCAGCATGCAGGGGTTCCGCGAACTATTCGCCGGTTCACACCCGGCCAAGAAATTGCTGCGCGACGTGGGGCTGAAGCTGGCGGATACCCTGCCTGGCATCAAACCCACGCTCGTACGTCAGGCTATGGGGTTCCACGACATGCCTGAGTGGCTGGAAGAGCAACGCTAATCCGCCTTCATACCTCCAGGAGCGTCTCTGACGCTCCTGAACGCTTTCGCCTTTCACCGGATTGACGCCCGACATATTGCAACGATGCTCAGCACAGGAATACACCGACCCGCCCCTGTTTTACCCGTAAACCGACAGAGAACCGATTAACGTTTTATCGAAGGAGCGTGACGGAGATAAAGGCGGGATAAAAATACCGCACAATAAAGCGGCGACCTTTTTTCAACATCATGTTAAAAGCGATATCGCTTATTTCTCATTACCGAAATAATATAAAAAAGCTATTTACATGATATTTCTGACTTAAAATATCCGGCTATAAAATAATAGTGGTTATATTTCTCAGGTGTTGCATTACACTAACTATATTGCGCCCTTCCATTAGCATTTCCGCTACACTATCAAAGCGTGACGGCAAGCAGATAATGTCGACACCTTTCCTAGGTAGGTATATGATTGCAAGCACATATAATCACAGATCTTCAGTTTCTGCCGGGGGGTTCCCAGCGGGGAGATCTGCCGTTTTCGTTCCCTGTTTTTGCGCCGTTATTGAGGAGAAAATAACATGCTGCAAGCGCGTACCGTTAAAGAGAAAGTATTACTGGCTATATTGGTCGGTATTATTGCGGGCATTATTTGTGCCATTACAAAATTCGGCTGGGAAATTCCTTTTCCACCCAGAACACCCGCACGTGATCTGACTAACCCGCCACAGGAATTGCTGCAACAGCTGGGTATGTCCTTTGAGCTTTCTCACATTAGCTACCTGTTCAATGGCAACCCGCGCCCGATCATGAGTTTCATCATGCACTTCGGTTTCTCAATCACCTTTACCGTGCTGTACTGTATCGCTGCCGAATTCTGCACCAAAATCAAACTGTGGCAGGGCGCATTCTACGGCCTGGTACTGTGGGTTGTGTTCCACGTCGTTCTGCTGCCGCTGTTCGGTACCGTGCCTGCACCTTGGGATCAGCCGTTTGCTGAACACTTCTCCGAACTGTTTGGTCATATGTTCTGCTTCTGGGTTGCTGAGCTTGCTCGCCGCGATCTGCGCAACCGTATGACACACCTGCCGGACGCTGGCGAAACGCGCTAATTCGCCGTTTAACGCCCGTACAATTCTGCCGCTACCCGCTCCGGGTAGCGGCATTTTTTTCGCCCCTCACCAACCGTTGTCCTGTCAAACGTCCAACAATGTATTGACGCAACGACTGTTTATCACCAATGTCTCAGCCGCCGTCGAATCACAACAACGACCCGTAAAATCCGCCCCTATAAATATATTGAAAAAAATTGACGTTAATTTACATACAAAGGACACCTAAGCGACTGGAAGTGTCTCAAATGGACTCTATGGCCAAGGACAATAAGGGTCACAAGAGACATAGCTTGTTAAAGCTGGCCATTCTGATGGCTGAATAACCTCGTATACATTTTGATTAAACCCCTTATTTTCATACCGCAAATTGAATCGGGGATATAACCAGACTCAATATCAGGGTATTTTCCATGCCGAACTAAACTGGCGAAAAATCGAGGACATTGCTATAGGTATATAAATATCGAATGCGTGCCATCGCAGCGGAAATACTGGCGTCGTTCTATATCATTAAAAAAATGATATAAATTTAAAAAAATAAGTGCAACATCAGGGAATATTAAACTCACCAGTGATTTACTCAAAAAATAAAAATAAATTAAATCAATAAGTTAAATACATAAATCCGATAAAAAATGGTCCCCGCGCCCAACATCAGCGCAGACCGGCCAGCTTACCTACACAGCTATTATTTAATAACAAGATGATTCCCTTTAATTAACTAAATTAATAGCCACCTCCATAAAAACAGCGATAAATCATAAGATAACCACTGAGGTAAATAATCTGATTTACGTTTTTTCAACTGGTGAATAACTCTTTTTTTCTTACAATCACAACACGTTATTTATTTTTATCAGCACGACGCCTCAAATTCAGGCGATATCCATAATCAGTCATTCGCCCCATGCTTTTCATTTTCGAGGTATGTATTACTGGGGAAAGTTAACGCGTGTCCACAAGCTCAACTGACATTCAATTTTTTTCACAGGAGAGACCTATTTTGACGACTTTGAAACCCTTGCTCGCCAAAAATCGCAGTTGGGCGCTGCAACGCCGCCAACGGCACCCCCACTACTTCAAACAGCATGTTTCGGTGCAGAAGCCACACTCGCTATGGATCGGCTGTTCAGACAGCCGCGTTCCCGCCGAAGTCCTGACGGGCTCCAGCCCCGGTGAACTGTTCGTGCATCGCAACATAGCCAACATGGTAAGCCACGAGGACGATAACTTCATGAGCGTGCTGCAATACGCCCTTGAATACCTCCGCGTCTCGCGCATCGTACTGTGCGGCCACTACTGCTGCGGCGGCGTTCAGGCGGCCATCGAATTACCGACGATGGCGCTGGATCAGGAAAACTCTGCGCTGTCTCGACGGATCACATCCCTGCGTTCGACGCTGCTCCCCCATCTGTCTGATCACGTAGGTCAGGGAAGAGAGGAAACGCCGGATGAACAGAGAAACCGGCTGGTCGAAGCCAACGTGCGCGAGCAGTTCACCCGGTTGGTCCATGCGCCGCCGGTAGTCAAAGCCTGGGAAGACGGCATGGAACTGAGCGTGTTTGGCTGCGTCTACGACCTGCATAACGGTCATCTGAAGGAGTTGATTCACCAGAGTCACGGGGAGGGCGCCGCATGAACCTCTCAACGCTTCGCCAAGATATCCCCGCCGGTATTGTCGTCTTTCTTGTCGCGCTGCCGCTCTGTCTGGGCATTGCGCAGGCCAGCGGGCTCCCCCCCTTTGTCGGCCTGGTAACCGGCGTCATCGGCGGTCTGGTGGTCACGCTGCTCAGCCCGTCGCGCTATGCCGTCAGCGGCCCGGCCGCAGGACTGGTCACGATTGTGTCCGGGGCCATTGAGTCGCTGGGTTCGTTCGCCGCTCTGCTGTTCGCCATCATGCTCTCCGGCGTGCTGCAATACCTGATGGGCATGGCCCGCATTGGACGTTTCATTTCAGTGGTTCCCAGCAGTGTGATCCGCGGTATGCTAGCCGCCATCGGCCTCCTGTTGATCATGCAGCAGATCCCGCTGGCATTGGGTTTTCCGGATGCAGAGCAGATGAGTTCGCTATGGCGCGATCCTTCCCTGCTGCCCTCGTTTAGCGCGCCTTTTGTCGCTCTCTCGGGACTACTACTGCTATGGTGTTGGGACCATCCCGCCATCAAACAGCACAAAATCTTGAGCTGGTTCCCCGGACCGCTGGTCGCCGTTCTCTTTGGCGGACTGTGCGCGCTTTTTGGCGATCGCGTTGTTGCCGATTTCGCCACCACGCTGCCGCGCATTCAGCTTCCATCCTTCGAAAATCTCGGCCAGTTGGCGGCTGAAGCCATCCGTCCTGACTGGCAGGTTTGGAACAACCCCACCGTTTACGTCGTCGCCGTCACGCTGGCGCTGGTCGCCAGTCTGGAAACGCTGCTCAGTCAGGAAGCCCTGAAGAAAATCAAGCCGCAGACTCCGCCGCCATCGCCGGATAAAGAGCTGCGGGCGCAGGGCGTCGGGAATTTGCTCAGCGGTTTTGTCGGCGGTCTGCCCATCACGGCGGTCATCGTGCGCAGTTCCGTCAACGTTAACGCAGGCGCGCGCAGCAAAATCGCCATCCTGTTGCACGCCGTCTTACTGCTGCTCAGCGTGCGTTACATGAGCCAGTTGTTGAACATCATTCCTCTGGCCAGCCTCGCGGCCGTACTGCTATATACCGGATACAAGCTGGCTGCTCCGGCCCTGTTTGTCTCTCAGTGGAAGAATGGCTGGCAGCAGTTTGCTCCGTTCATCATCACCATCGCCGGGATCATCGTATTCGGCATGCTCGCGGGGATTGGGTTGGGGATAGCCGCTCAGCTCGCCATCAGCAGCTATAAGAGCCACCGTAATGCGCTGCAGCTCACCCGCTACGGCAACCATTTCGTGCTGCGCTTCCAGAAGAACCTGACGTTCGTCCACAACCCGCATCTTCAGTCGCTGCTCAACAAGATCCCGTCTCATAGCGTGGTTATCGTCGAGCATGACAATGCGGACTACATTGATGCGGACGTCAAAAACATGCTGCTCGAGTTCCGCGAAGAGGCGACGCAACGCGGCATTCGTCTGGCACAGTGGCCGCTGTAATGCGATGAAGTTTCATGCTGTACGTGTGGTGCAGCGTTTTACATGCTCCTACAACCCGGGCCGTTCAGGCGGCCTGGGCTACCTACCCAGACTTCGCCGGTTCAAACGCAACCGTTGAGCGAAACCGTTAAAATAATAAGTCCGCAAATTATCCCTGCACGAATTGACATAAATCGGGAAAAAATAGATTAGGGTTTACTTTATGTCAGCCACATCATTATATTGGTGCATCAATAGGCTTTAGGCTTATTTATCATTACGCTTCGGCACGGATTCCCTCTATGGGCGTTTTAATAAAAATTTTTTAATTTAAAAAACGACCGTAATATTATTCAGGATGAAGTTATACATGAATCCTATCCCGCTTTTTTTTGTTTCTTTAGTCTTTATTGCAGACGGCCTGATGGTATTTTTGATCCCCATACTGGTCTATGCGGAAACCCAAAGTCTGACCTATTCGGGGCTCGCCTACGCCCTGTGGTGGCTGCCCAGGATTGTACTGACCCCGTTGCTGGGAGCCGGCATCGACCGCTGGGGCGTGCGTACGCTTTCCATTGCCTCGGATGCGGTCAAAGCGTTGGCCTGCCTGCTACTGTGCCTGGTGCTGCACTTCACACGGGACCCACTGATGTTATCCCTTTGCGCGGGGGTGTTCGGCACCGTCGTATCCGCGGGCAATGCACAAACCACCCTGGCGTTCGAGAAACTGATTGCCACCTTCAGTCGGAATGTGAATAAAGATGCCAACTTGCTGACCCGTGCGGATTTATTAGGCTGTGTTATCGGCCCGTTGCTCGGCATATTATTTTATGACTCAGGCTACATGACGATTTTATTTATTGCCGCCACCGGTTATTTAATCAATGCCTATTATTTTCTGACAACTCAACACCTCACTCTCGCCACAAAATCTACAACGGTCGCCACTCAAAATTTAATGCCTTCTTGGAACCTATTAAAAAGTCCACTTATTATTTTGATGTTATTTCTGGCGGCGGGAAATAATTTCTTCGCTGGATTAATGGCTTCCAGTGGTCCCGCTATTATCGAGACAAAAATGGCGCTGCCCATTGAATATTTCGGACTGGTTCAGATTTTTGCGGGTGCCGCCGGCATGGTCACGACAGGTATCTACGGCACCGGGATGCGACGTGTTAGCAAGGAGGGACAGCTGACGCTCGGCATTCTCATCATCACGCTGTCATCGCTTGCGCTCTCCCATACGATGGACAGACTGATACCGTTTATCACCTTTTACTCGCTGTGCATTGCCGGAAAAGTCTTCACCGATAACGTCATGCGTACGCTGCGTATTACCCTGATCCCTTCACGACAACTGGCTGGCGCCTCTTCGCTGATCGTCATGCTAAATCAGTCCATCCTGCCGTTCATGTGGCTGTTTCTGTTTATCGCTGAACATTATCACCTGCCTATTCAGGACTTTATGTACATTGCCGTGGTGATCTCTTTGCTCTCGGGGTTGGGGATCGTGCTGGGAATGCGTAAAATGCAGCAACATGCACATATCTCGTCATCGCAGACCGAATAGCGTCAGAGGCTCATCGTGACGAGCGCATGGACCTCACCCGGATAGACATATCCCCTATCTCTAACAAGGAGCTACCATGTTACGGAAAACGATGCTTCTCACCCTCGTGTTTTGTTGCAACGCCATCGCCGCAGGCACATCGCCGGTCGCCGATCTTATCAATCAACGACTCAGCTACATGAAGGATGTCGCCGCCGATAAAATGGCGCATCAGCGCCCCATCGAGGACTCAGGGCAGGAGCACAACGTGCTTGAAGTTAGCCTGCGTCAGGCGGAGAAAGATGGGCTGGATTGCGCTTCCACCGCGCCGTTCGTTCAAGCGCAGATGGATGCCGCCAAGGCGATTCAGTATCGCTACCGCGCGGACTGGCTCTCCTCTCCCGAGCTGAACTATCAACCGCTTCCGCTGGACACAGTTCGAGCCCGTTTAATCGATATCAACACGCAGTTGCTGCAACAAATTACCGTCATGTTGCAGCAGGACGGCAGTCTGCATCGACTGTCCTATGCGCAGTTCTCTCAGTCGCTTACGGATAAAAAACTGAGCGTCGGCGATAAAAAACGCCTCTTCACCACCCTGCAACAAATCCGCCTGCATCACTGATCGGCAAGGCGCGCGGTAAAACTCCGGCGCGCCATTTTCCCCGCCCATTTTCGCTATCACGCTGTGACGCCGTGCGCTGACGCCGCACAGTGAGAAAATCGTAATATCGAGGGTATTGAGGACGGGGAAGTCGGTCGCTTAGGGGACAGACGTCAGGACTTCCCCAGAACGTAAAACAGCGCCCCCGCAGAAGACAATGGAGCGGCAACCGCAATACCATTTCTCTACGAGGGCGCTGTATCATCCGTTGGCGACAGGCTGTCGACGGCGGTTTAGATAAGCTCGGCGAGAGGGGATGACGCCATTCCCTCATCACCGCCCTCCGTGACGACATCGACTTGGGTCAGATGCCGTCTCGAAGGCGTCGGCGGTCAATCGACCGCTCGGATCAGGCCGTTTTTTTCACGTTATCCTGATTCTGCGCACGCAGGAACGGCAGCAGGAACAGCGCGGACAGGCAGGCCGCGATGGAGATCACGACGAAGAAACCTGACCAGTGCCATTTTTCAACCACCTGCGCCACCGGGTAACCGGACAACGCCGCGCCCAGATAGGCGAACAGGCCGACAAAACCGGTCGCCGCGCCAGCAGCATCTTTATGAGAACACTCTGCCGCCGCCATGCCGATCAGCATCTGCGGACCAAAGATGAAGAAGCCGATAGCGAAGAAGCAGCCGGCTTGCAGCACGTAGCTGATGCCCGGCATCAACCACAGCGCGGCCACGGACAGGAAGATACCAATGGCGAAAATCAGGTTCATCGGACCACGGTTGCCGTGGAACAGTTTGTCAGAACCCCAGCCTGCGACCAGTGAACCGATAAATCCGCCCACTTCGAACAGCGCCAGCGCCGAGTTGGCCGTCATCAGGGAGTAGCCTTTCTCCTGCGTCAGGTAAAGGTTACCCCAGTCATTCAACGCCGTACGGACGATGTACACCAGCACGTAGGACACCGCCAGCAGCCAGATGTACTTGTTGGTCAGCACGTAGCGCTTGATGATCTGACGGTTGGTGAGGCCCTGACCTTCAGACTCCTGCACCAGCTCCATTTCGTCGTTACGCCATTGACCGACGCTAGGCAGGCCCATCGTGTTCGGCTTGTCGCGCAGTCTCCAGCACAGCAGCAGACCCAGCGTAATCCCGATGATACCAGGGATGATCATGCCGTAACGCCAGTTGAAGTGCAGGGAAATAAAGCCCACCAACAGCGGGATCAGCGCGCCACCGAAGTTATGAGAGGTGTTCCAGATCGCCCACCATCTTCCGCGCTCAGAGCGGGAGTACCAGCTGGTCAAAATCTTGGAGCACGGCGGCCATCCCCAACCCTGGAAGAAGGCGTTAATCATCCACAGCGCGCCGAACACCAGCAAAGAGGAGCTCAGGCCGAAGACGATGTTGATAACACCGGTCATAATCAGGCCAATCCCCATGAAGTAGCGCGGATTGGAGCGGTCGCTGATCATCCCGGAGATAAATTTGGAGCAGCCGTAAGTGATATAGAACAGCGTGCCCAGAATACCGATGTCCGACATGCTCAGACCCAAGTCGGCCACCATGGCGGGCATGATGAAGTTGAAGCTCTTGCGTGTGAAATAGAACGCGGCATAGCGACATACATGACCCACATCAATTGAATGCGCCAATATTTATAGGCGGCATCGATCTGGGCGCTGTCCTTCACCTGAGGGGCGTCAGGACGGCTTTTTAAAATGAACCACATGAAAACCTCGTTATACTGCTGTAGCGTTAGTGGCGCTTATGGTGCCTCGCGCGCGCTTGATCCGACCAAGCCAATGGCGCATAGAAACTAAGACTTTTTCCTAGTTTTGGGTATTTTTTCCGAAAATTGCGGGGAGGATCACAACCAGACGCGTTCCGCCTTCGTTACGCAGAGCGCATTCGCCGCCGATGGCGCGTACGCGATCTTGAATTCCGCGCAGCCCGTAGCCCGGTTTGACGCTCTCCACGTCCACGCCCCGCCCGTTATCCTGAATACTGACGCAGTACTGCCCGGCCGCATTCAACTGACCGCTCACGCCGATATGCGTCGCCTCCGCATGACGGCATGCGTTGGTCACGCCTTCCTGACACAACCGATAAAGAATGATCTTCAGCGTATCGTCGAGATGCGCGTCCGGGATTTGCCAGTCCAGCGAGGTCGTAATCCCTGATCGGGCGGCACCAGATCGCGTAGCAGCGCCGCCAACGCCCCAGACAGGGAAAGCGTACTGAGCGCGGCGGGCCACAGCTGCGCCAGCAGATCGTGAATACCGTCATACACCCGCAGGGCGTAGGACTCGATCGCCGATGCGCTGGAGAGCACCCGAGGCTCCTGCGTCAGTTTGCGGATAATGCCGGAGTGGGTACGGATTACAGTGATGGTCTGCCCAACCTCGTCATGCAGCTCGCGGGCGATCTTACGCCGGGTGTCCTCTTCCGCCGTCACCAGCGAACGGGCCAGTCGTCGATTCTCTTCCAGCCGGAGCGCCAGCTGATGATTCAGGTGACGTTGACGTTCAATGCCCGCGCCCAACAGCATACCGGTCAAACTCTGCGCCAGCAGCGACAACAGCAGATCGCGATGGGGGCCCATGCCGTGGGGTTCGGACGCAATCAGCACCACGCCGTTGAGCAAGGTCGCCAACAGCGCGCCCTGCCAGCCATAACGGTAGGACATGAAAACAATCGGGATCGCCAGACAAAACGGCGCGAAGCGCCGCAGTTCAACGTCATCGGCCTGACGCTGCAACCAGACGCTAAAAGCGAACAACACCAGATATCCGCCCAGATGATATAACCGCATATTCAACGGCTGATGGATCAACCCCGGCTCCAGCGGCGCCCAGCGCTGCCGGGACAAATATTGCCAGATAAGCAGACAGGTCGGCGCGACCGTCAGTCCGCCGCTCAACCCCAGCAGCAGCGGTTGCACGGGAGCCGCGCCCATCACCAGCGACCAAATCACCGCCTGCAACGCCGCCGCCAGTACGACGACGGCACCCTGTTGCAACGGCCACCGCCACTCCGCTTCACTCTGCAAGGAGCGCTGTAGCCACCCGGCCGTTAACCGTAATAGCGCCAGACACGCCGGCAACGTGCACAGCAGCGCCCACAGTTCAGCGCTCGCGCCAAACTGCTGATACAGCACCCACAGCATCACGGCTTCCGCGAACAAGATCCCGCTCCAGCATCGACGCGGCGTTTGCAGCAGCACACCGACCCGCAGGCCGAAGGGGAACAACATCACGGCTTCCAGCGGGTTGGCGACCAGCGCGGTGCCGATCCCCCACAGGCAAAACCAGGCGGCGGCATAGAGGAAGAAAATGGAAACGGCAAAAATGACGCGCTGCATCAGTACCCCAACATGCGCTGCGCCAGCTCGACGTTATTGTTGACGCCCAGTTTGGCGAACAGGTTGGCGCGATGAACGTGTACGGTCTTCGGGGATAGTCCCAGCTGCAACGCGACCTCGCGCACGTCGTGTCCCTGCGCCAGCAGCATGGCGACTTCGCCTTCGCGACGCGTCAACGGGTCGACCTGCGAGCGCGTCAGCTGGCGGGCGATCTCCGGCATCAGATAGACGCCGCCCTGACCCACCGTGCGCACCGCCGTCACCAGATCTTCCGGATGACAACGTTTGGACAGAAATCCGCGCGCGCCCCGCTCCAGCGCCAGCTCGACCATCGCCGGGTTATCGTGCATCGACAGCATAATCACCGCCAGCCCGTAGGGCAGGTCGGCCAGCAGATCCAGCCCGCTTTCATCAGGCATAGAGATATCGCAAATACAGATATGCGCTTGTAGCCCCGGCAATCCCTTGCGCGCTTCGGCGGCCGAGCTGAACTCGCCCACGACGTCGATATCCTCTTCCAGCGCCAACAGCTGCACAAATCCTGAACGCACGATGTAATGGTCATCAATGAAGACAACGCGGTAAGTCATATCAGGCTCCGGGGAATGAACGGCAAGGCGGGGATTATACATAATGCCCGGCGCAGGCCACAGTACCCACTCATCTCACTGCCGCCCAGTCGAGCCCCCCCTTTATAGAGCGACTTCGACCCGCTCCTTAGAATTATCCCTTCGCCTGAAAGATATGCTGGCGATGGTAGGCCATTTGCGCCATGTCCGGCGGGAATTCACTCGGAAGACGGAGAGACTGCCCCTCGTACTGTGCGAAGTAGATCTCGCTGACCGGGCTTTTTTAGTTTTTTGATTCGGGGAGAAAGCTGTAGCTCTAATGCCTCGTTAAAGGTGATCAGCCCGGTATCGAAGGCTTTGTCGTGCAGATTGGACAGGCACAGGCCGTTGCTGGGATTCAACCGGTGCTCCTCCGCCGTTTTCCACGGTCGAATATGGCTGGCCACCAGCAGCATCGGTTCGTCCAGACCGGTGACGCAACAGCGTTCGCCGTAAGCCCCGAGCACACGCTTGCGGAACAGCTGTTGGCCGATGCGCGTTTTCACTGACGTCAAACGCTCCCCACCGCGAAAATCTTCCGCCGCTTCTACTTCCTGCGCCTGTGAGGTGATCGTCGGCGAAGTGAGACTCGCCACGGCCTGCTCACACTGCTGTTCGAAACGCACCGGATCGCCGTTCATCTCCTGCCACAGCGCACGGTCGGCCTTGGATGCCCCGCGCAGGCCGGTCCGTCCGGAGTCGATGATAAAGGGATCGAGACTCGCCAGATTGACCAGCTTCATCGCCAACGCCGAAGGGGTCCGATTCAGCAGGGCGGCGTAACGGATAATGTCCGGATTGCGCGAATGCAGCTTGCCGAACGGCAATTGACTATACAGCGTGAAGGCGACCAGCAGTTGGTCCCGAGTCCAGGGTTGGGTAGCAGCCATGGGCATTCCATCAGATCGTGAGTGTATGAAGTTACGCGTAACGCCAACTATGCCAGGCCGAACGAAAAAAAGCATGCGTGCGTCGCGCTGGATCATCGCCGCCCGCTGCGCTAACGTCATGTCAGCCCTTTAGCCGCTAACCCGAGATAACATGCCGAATCTGCACCGTTTTTCGTTTCGTTCCCCACTGCATATGCTGGGCCTGCTCGCCGTACTGGCGCTGGCGGGCTGCGCCGAGAAAGTCGCCAAAACGCCTGCGCCGCGTCCGGCGGATATCCGTGCGCAGCTGCTGACGCTGATGCCTCCCAACGTGAGCGATCGACAGGCTGGGCGGAAGATACCGCCGCCGCCTTCACCGCGCAGCAGCTTGACCCAAGCCCGGAAAACCTGTGTTCCGTTATCGCCGTCACCGAACAGGAATCGACGTTCAAAGCCGACCCACAGGTGCCCGGCTTATCAAAAATCGCCTGGCAGGAGATTAACCGTCGCGCCGAACCGCTGCATATTCCGGCGTTCCTGGTGCGCACGGCGCTGTCGATCACCTCGCCCAATGGCAAAACCTATAGCGAGCGTTTGGACAAAGTCCGCAGCGAGAAAGAGCTGAGCGCGATCTTTGACGACTTCATCGACATGGTGCCAATGGGGCAGCAGCTGTTTGGCCGTCTCAACCCGGTACGCACCGGCGGGCCGATGCAGGTCAGCATCGCGTTCGCCGAGGCCCACGCCAACGGCTACCCCTATCCCATCGACGGCACCGTGCGTCGGGAAGTCTTCAGCCGTCGCGGAGGCATGTACTTCGGCATCATGCATTTGCTGGGCTATCCCGCCAGCTACACGCAGTCGATTTATCGCTTCGCCGACTTTAACGCAGGCTGGTATGCCAGTCGCAACGCGGCGTTTCAACAGGTGGTGAGCCGCCTGAGCGGCATTTCGCTGGCGCGGGATGGCGATCTGATTAACTACGGGTCAAACAAGGCCGGCGCCACCGAACTGGCGGTGCGCTCCCTCGGGAAACGCCTGAAACTGAGCGACAGCGCGATCCGCCGAGATCTGGAGAAAGGCGATACCGCGGCCTTCGAAAAAACCGACCTTTACCGAAACGTCTATGCGCTGGCGGATCGCTCGGCGAGCGGCAAAGCGCCGCGTGAAATGCTGCCGGGGATCTCGCTGGAAAGCCCCAAGATCACCCGTAAACTGACCACGGCATGGTTCGCCAAACGGGTGGATGAGCGACGCCAGCAGTGTCTGCGTCGGGTGAAGTGAGTCCGGAAACGGCCCGGATGGGTTGAATGGGGAAGCGATATTCACGACAGAGGCCGACGTTGCAGCATAGGCTATCCGGCTCAGAATACGCTCGCTCCGGGGAGTCATCGGTTATCGCGACACAGAGCCGCCATCGGTTTTAATGCATGACGAAAAACGCGCCGCCCCCGGCTTTGCCGGGGACTGACGCGCTGTCGTTCACATCGTGAGGAAAGATTACTGGTTGTCCTGCTCGCGGGTCATGCCTTTGCCGGAGGACCAGTGCATCGCCAGCTTCTGCGCCGCCTTCACCTCATCCGGCTGCATCCCCTCTTCGAGCGCGTTACGGGCATTCATCGCGTTCACCATGCCTTCAGTCGCCGCCAGCGAGAACCAGGCGTAAGCATGAATACGGTTGCGCGGCACGCCCAGTCCTTCCTGTCGCATCGTGCCCATACGGTACTGCGCCATGCGGTTGTTGGCGGCAGACGCCTGCCGATACTGCTTCACAGCCTCGGTGTAGTCCTCTTTGCCGCCCAATCCCAGACGCAGCATCTCGCCATAAGCGAGCTGCGCCTGTACGTCGCCCTGCGCCGCCGCTTTAGCGAATTCGGCGCGAGCATGCACAAGATCCCCCGACTGCTGGTAGTAAAGACCCAGCTCATACTGCGCTTTCAGGAAACCTTTAGACGAGGCGATCTGGAAGTACTTCACTTTTTGGTCCGCATTCGGCGACAGAACGCCAAGCTGGTAGTTGGCTTCCGCCGAGCCGCCCGCCGCCGCCTTTTGCAGCAACGTTTCTCCCCGCGCTTTATCAAGCGGCAATTTATCGCCGGTCAAATACGCCATGCCCAACCACAGCTGAGCCTGCGGTTCGCCGCCCTCCGCGGACTTGCGATACCACTCGATCGACTCCTGGCCTTGCGTGTGTTGCGCCATCCAGCACTGCGCCTGCGGCTGTCCTGCCTGCGCCGCTTTGTAGTACCCGCGCTCAGCCATGTCGCCGCGCTGCGTCACGCCCTGCCCTTTCTCATAGCGTTGCGCCAGCTGATACTGCGCGTCCCGGTTGCCCTGTTCGGCCGAACGTTCGAACCAGCGGATCGCCTCTTTGGCGGAGTCCGGATGCGCCGCGTACCACTCCGCCATCTCAAGCTGAGCTCCCGCATGACGCTGACCGGCGGCCGCTTCAAACTCGTCCATACATTCCGGCGCCAGCTTGTTTTGATGCCGTAATTTGCACTGCATCCCCAGACGATAGTTGGCCTCGCTATTGCCGAAATACGCCGATTTGTGCCACCAGCGTTCGGCCAACGGAATATTTTTGGGTTCGCCCAGTCCCTGCTGATACCAGTCGGCGACCTGTAGCGCCGCCGTCCCGCGCAGGTCGCTGCTCGCGCTCAGTCGCCCCTCCTGCTCCGCCGCCTTCTGCATCCAGCGCATCGCAGCCGGATAGTCCGGTTTGGCGGCCAGTCGTCTCGCCAGCTGATATTGCGCCGTCCCGTTGCCCTCGGAGGCGACGCGCGTCAGGTCTTGCTCGGACAGCGACGACACCGGGGTGCCGCACGCCGTAAGACACCCTGCCGTCAGGAGTAGAACCGCTGTTTTACGCATCATCATTTCGCTTTTACCGTCAATAGATCGCCGCGCCCGGCGTCCGCCACGCGGTACGCAAGAGACGCGGCCTCAATGCCTGTGGGCCGTCAGCTGCCCGTATTTTTCTGCTTGAGTTTGAATAGCCGGATACTCAGCGCATCCAGCTCATTTTCCATCCGCTCCAGCTCGCCGGGATTGACCGTGCCTCGTTCCGCTTTCTGGGTTTCCAGCTGCTTCAGCCTCAGGGTGAACGGCGTACCGGAAAGCAGGTTTTTCTGGATCTCGTAAAACTGGGATTTCAGGTAGGAGATGCTGACCGTTTTACGCTGCTGCTCCAGTTCCTGCAGCTGCTTCAGCATACCGTCCACGCGAGCCTGAGCGTCCAGATAGGCGGGTGACGACGCCGGGACGTCCTGACGCAACGTGAGCGACTCCTGCCACTGACGTCCCATCTCTTTGACGGCCAGCGAGTCGGGATAAAGCATCTGTAACGAGTTTTTCAGGTTCTCGCCGTATTGATAGACCGAGAGCGGCGAGGCATGTTTGATCTGATCCAGCTGGGCCTGATAACGCGCGATGACCCGCCCTTCCATTCCCTGTAACGTCTGTTCGCCCAGCGAGATGCGCACCTGGCGGATATCGTTGTAATCGAGGATGTTTGGCAACGCCTGAGCAGGCTGCATCAGCAGCTCGACCGCAGCGTTTTTACGCTCCTGCATCACGTGCCAGCCAAAGACCGCCGCAACGGGCAGCGCACAGCTCAGCAGCCCGCAGGCAAACCAGAACCACGCCGGTTTATGCTTGCGTCGCGCTTCGATCTTCAGCACGGTCGGTTTGACCTCGCCTTTTTCTCTCCCGACCAGAATGCTGCCGGTCGGCAGCGCCTGCTGATCGCCTGCGTTCGTCGAGCCATCGCCGTCCGACTTGAAGTACACCATCGGCGGGATCTGCATGTCCTGCTTTCTGATCTCCTGATCGTCGGAGACGATCACGATCTCCGTCTCATCGAACAAATGGGTATAGCCCTCGATGAAGTGAACCAGATTTTCGATACGCGGAACGCGGCTCAGACCAACGTTGTGCAGCTTCTCGCTGATCAGCTGTAGCGAACGTTCGCAGCGATAAATCAGCCGACGATCTTCCTGACTGATGGCATAACCCCGGATCACATCGCTGACGCGGGCGATAAACCAGTCGATCATTTCGATGCGAGCGCGATCCTGATGCACCGGCGGCCAAAAGTTGTCCCACTGGGTCACAATCAGGTTGGCGAGAAACTCGCAGCCTTCGGTAAAACCATTCAGCCCCTGCAACCGTGACCGCGCGAGGACGAAATACACGGCGGTCTGCAAATCCACGCCGTGCTTTTCAAAAATGATACCCGCCATTCGATGGATTAAGGCCCAGTCGACTTCCGGCCGGGATGCGTGGCTCAGCTTATTGATTTCGATGCGTAATGTTTCGTATTCGGGCAGCATTCGCGGATCGCGACCGACCGTCAGAGCCTGCTGTGCGTCTTGCATAGTGATGAAATCCATTCAACGGGGGCGCCAGCGCCCCCTCAAACATTAATACAGTGATTCAGGCAGTTGGAACTGGCTGAACAGACCACCGGCGAACGGGTTATGGCTGGCGTCGGTGTAAACGCGATAGGACATCGTTCCCTGATCGACGGCGAACTGCACGTCGAACGTGTTGTCGTTGACCTGCCTCAACTCGCCCGTATTGATCAGGCGGAACATCGCCCACGGTCCGATATAGCTCAGGCTACGAGGCGAACGTTCGCGGTTGTCCGGCACCAGCGTGATTTTGCTTTCCGCACCGTCGCGCATGTTGTTCGGCCAGACCAGCGGCGTTTTCTGACGACGGCCGTGGGAGTACTCCAACAGCTGTCCGTCGAGATTCAGTACGCTGCGACGTTTGTTCGCGGTCAACTCGATAGGCTCCAGCACGAAGTGCACCTCCAGCCCGCCCTGCGCATTGAACAGGGTTTTGCGGATGCGATCGGCGCGCTCCAACTGCTTGACCAGCTCGGTCTGCAAGGTCGTGTTCACGTCGCCGCTTCCCTGTCCTTCGTTCAGGATGGACTTCAGGTTAGCCTGATAGAAGCTGTCCAGCGTGCCGCCGGGAGCAAAGAAGCGCTCCATTTCCGACAGCGCCACATCCTTGTCGGACTCAGGATTGAACGGGTAGCGATCCGCCAGCTGATCGTTGAACGGCGTCACCACTTTGTCCTGCCATTCCTGATTCAGCGAAGACATCGCCAGATCCATCACCAGATGCGAACTCTGCTCGGCGATCTGCCCGACCCAGCGATCCAGCGGCGTCGGCAGGCTGCGCGCGTACTGTTGCAGAGCGAAGGCCGGATCGGCGAAGCGGTTGGTCTGACGCAGCTGCATCGCCTTGAGCGCCGCCTGACCCGGATCGCCCGCATTCACGATCTGCTCCAGACTGTGGTAGAACTCCGTCAGCTTCTGATTCACTTCCTGGATCAAGGCGACCTGATCGCCACGACCGCTCAACGTCGAGTTGGTAGTCATAAACGTACGGCTAATACGCGCATTCATGACCTGCGCCGGATCGTGGTCGTTATCCGACAGCTTGCGGGCGCGGGTATTGTCGTTCAGTGCCGCGATCACGCGTTGGAAAGGCTGATCGTTACCGGTGATGGCCGTCAGCACATCCAGCGCCTGCTCCGGCGTTTCCAGCGGCTGCACGTCCAGACCCGCCAGCACTTTCTGCCACTGGTTGACGTAGTCGGTGATATAGCGATCGTTGACCTGACGCTGGATCTCCCTGCGGTCTTCGTCGCTCAGATAGACTTTCTCACGCTGGCCCAGCACCCACGCATCCAGCGCGGCCAGATCGAACAGCGTCTTATCCTGTTTGACGAAATATTCGCTGAAGCCCGCATTGGTCAGCAGCCGCGGCACCGCGCCCGCTTTGTCATTGCGCAGCGTGAAGACGGTATCGAACACCGGCCCGACTTCATCGCGCATCATCATATCCGGCGGCAGCACGTCGACCGATTTGGTCACCAAACTCTGGTAGATGCGTTGGAACATCGGCAGTTTACTCAGCTCGCGCTGCGCGTCGGCGATAGGCATCCGGAACGGTTCGAAGGCGGCGATCGCCTGCGCATCTTTCTGCTGACGGGCCTGATGCCAGTCGGTGTGCTCCAGCGCATAGTCCAGGTGCTGCATCAGATGTTCCTGCACCTTGCCCTGACCGGGGAACGCCCGCTGCCAACGCTGTCCCATGTACTGCTCGACCACCGATTTGTTGCGGCCGGACGCATCATCGATCATCCGCATAATGCGCAGGATCGCCAGCTTCTGCTCGCTGCCTTTGGGAGCCTGATTCAGATCGTCCTGCAATCCCTGCATGACCGCCGGCAGGAAACGCTGGCTCAGGAGTTGCAGATAGGTGCCTTCTACGAAAGGACCGATCTTATCGCCCTGATACAGCCCCATTTCCGACAGTACCGGCGTTTTCTCGCGATAGTCACCGAACGACAGCGTGGCTTCGCGAATCAGGTTAAGACGCGGCAGTTGTCCAAAACCGAAGCTTTGGTTCTGCTGTCCCGCCAGCTCGGTGGTGTCCGTAAACGCCTGCGCCTTGTTCAGCACATTGCGCCCGGCTTCTTCGTTCAGCCGATAGTAGTGATGCCAGCCAATCACCAGCAGCGCGGCGAGTACGCCCATGCACCCCATACCGATGCCGATACGGCGGCGGCGATAAAGGCTGTGCAGGCGGTTTTCCCCGGCCAGATGCGCTTCGGGGAAGATGACGCCGGAGAACAGGCGTTTCACGAAGAAGGTGTTGGATTCGCCTTTCAGAGCGGAATTGACCGGCTCCGGCAGCTGATAGCGGAAGGTCGCCGCCTGCGCGAAGGCATCGAACGGCACGCCCTGCTGATAAACGGAACACGCGTAAACGCCGCGCACCAACAGCGGTTTGTACTCTTCCGGCGTAATCGCGTCGGCAAGGATCTCTTCGACGTAGTCTTTCAACCCGGCCAGCTGACGCGTGAAGCTGAACAGCGCGCTGCGTTGTTCGCTGGTGAGATTGGAGAGCATGTTGTCAGGCAGATTGTCGTTCAGCGCGGACACCCATTTGTCCCAGAACGCATCCAGCTCTTCCTGCCAGCCTTTACCGGCGCTGCCTTTCAGATCGAAGGTCACCCCGAGGATGGACTGACGCGTTTCCTTATCCAACTGACGGTAGGCGATGTCAAAGCCGCGCAGCATATCCAGCTTGGTGAGCGCGACATAGATCGGCAGCCGGGTATTCAGCGTGGTGGCGATTTCCTGAATGCGTCCGCGGATCAGCTGCGCGTAGGCTTTACGTTCCGGCACGCTGGCATGCGACAGCCAGGCCAGATCCAGCGTCAGCACCAGACCGTTCAGCGGCTGACGCTTACGATTTTCGCTCAGCCATTTCAGCAAATGCGTCCACAGACGTTCATGTTTGCGTTCGACCGGTGCCAGATCGGGATTCGACGGCGCCATCATCTGACCATCGGGATCGAAGATAATCGCGCTTTCGCCTACCCAGCAGTCCACTTCCTGACCCGCGGCGAAGTCTCGCAGTTCGGCATCCAGATGCGGGTTGAGCTTGTTCGCCTCGTTGGCGCGGTGAATCAGGCTGCTTTTACCGCTGCCCGGCAGACCGATCGTCAGGTACCACGGCATCTTGTAGAGAATGCCCGCCCCCAGATGTTCGCGCAGCGCCAGCAGCCAGCGATCCAGAAACGCCTGCTGTTTGTCGACGAAGATCTGTTGAGGATCGTGTTCGGCGATCTTCTGTTTTTGTTGCTCCGCCCGGATATGGCGTACGCGACGCCACAGCCGCCAGGCGCTGATGCTGAAACCCAGCCAGAGCCACAATAGCGTGAAGACGATGCGTGACCAGATCGTATCCAGCGGCCGCGTGTCGAATACATGCAGTCGCGGGCCAAGCCACCAGGCCAGCGCCAACACGACAATCCAGAGCACGATCCCCAGCATGACCCAGGAGAGCTTTAGCTTCGGCAGCTGTTGCCGCAAAAAGGTAATGATTGTTTTAAACATAAGTGACCATTCACTCCGAATGTCTTATTTTGACCACGAGGTTGCAAAGCGCTCAAGGCGGCTAACCAGTCCCGGCTCCCACTGCGACAGTCCCAATCGCTGGGTTTCTTGCCACAAAGCGTGGTAATGCTGTGTTGCTAACGTCTTCATTCCTTCCTCCGCCAGCAGATCCGCTAAGATCAGCTGGGCGTAAAAGCGGCCTCGGGGCTCTTTCATCTTGGCCATTTTCTTATCCAGCAACGTCATGGCGGCATTCAGGCCTTTTTCCGCCCGACATTTCGCCGCCTCGCTCGCCAGATCGTCGGACTGCCCGGACGACTCGCTGTTCGCCTGCCCGGCATCCACCCATTCCCGGCAGGCGTCGGTCAGGAACGGCGTACCATCGTTGAACGTGAGTTCGCGCAGAGTCGGCAAACGCGTCAGAAAGGCATGCAGCTCATCGGCGATGGCCGAGGCCGCCGCGTGACAGCCGAGCTGAGCGGCGATCTGCGCCGACAACATGTGCCCTTCAAACCAGTACGGCGCCAAGACCAGACTCTGCTCGACGCGCGCCCACAGCGCGTTGTCCGCCTGCCCCATTGCCGCCTTATAGTCGTCCACCATATCCGCCGACATGGGGGCCAGCTGCGTGGCATTGCCTTTCGACGTCAACGGCGGCGTGGTGATGCCGGACCAGATGGCGTGACGGCGCAGACGGTATCCCACCGGGGTATCCGCTTGCTGTTCCACCAACAGTTCCGCCACCTTGAGCTGCGTTTGCCGCCAGGCGCGATCGTCCGAGTGGTTGATGTCCACCGACGGCTTCGGCTCCGCCTGACTGGACGAAGACGATGCAACGCTGGCGGTCGCCTGCGCGCGCGGCGGCGGCTCATTCGCCTTGACCTGCTCAGCGCGACGGCTCTGAGCGCGGCGCAGACTGACCGTCAAATCGTCAAACAGCGCGTTGCCCGGCGCGACGGCGGACCAGCGCTGAGCGAACTGCTCCGACAGCGTCGACAGCTGGCTTAACTCGGCGACCGAGGCACTTTCGGCGACGCGCGGCAGCACGCTGTCGAAACGCTTGGCGGCCTGCGTCATCAACCGGGTTTTCTGCAACGTGTTCTGCGGCCAAGCCGTCGTCCAGTAAACATTCACCCAGTCGTCCAGCAGCATCAATGCCGTCGCGAACGGCGTCGCTTTCGCCGGATGCTGTAAACAGCGCAGCAGCTGGACGAGAACGCGCATGTCTTTGGTCCGCGTTTCGAGCAGCGTGAGGCACTGCTCCGCCACCGCGTTAATATCCACCTGGCTGTGGGCAAGCGAGCCCAGCTTCACCATCTCGGTTTCGACGTCTTCCCAGAGAGGATCGTCCGCCGGAACCGCGCCGCTGACCCGGTCTACCGGCAGAGGCGTCAGCAGCCGCTGACACGAGGGATGAGAGTGGATTGCCATGACCTGTTCTCCTACCACCGACATTGCTGACGTAGCGGCTTCAGGGCGTCGCCCAGACCGGAGAGATCGACCTGCACCGTTCTGCCGCGATCGTCCGACAACAGCAGCTCGCGATGGCCGATCCAGCGTTTAAGCTCTTCGATGGCAGGCAGACCGCGACCGAACTCCAGCAGCATCCCACGGTTGCGGACAAACCAGTTGTCCGCCGTCGGTTCGCCGTCGATGCGCGCCTGAATTTGCTCTCCCGGCCACGCGTTATCGAGCTGTAAGCGCAAATGCGTAATGGCGCTGGAGCAGGAGATGGTCAACGTGCCGCCCTCAACGGCGCGGCGCGTCAGCGTCTGACTGTCCGAGGCCTCGTCACGATTCAGAACAAACCCGTCGCGACCCGCGTTATTCGCGCCAAGAGTGTGCCAGTCCGCCGCCGGACGCTCAGACGCGCCGGAAGACGGGGCCGACGTTCTGCCGATGGCGTCGTAGCAGGCCAACCTCACCTGCGGCACGGTTTCCTGACTGCACTGCTGCAACAACCGCTCCCAGTGGGGATCGGGCGCGGTCGTCGCCGACACCAGCAGCGGCAACAGGGATAAAATACTCATCAATTCACCTCCAGCTTCTGGCACTTGTGGTCCAACGTCCGCTTTGGAATGTTGAGACTTTCCGCTACCAGTAAGCGATTTCCCTGGAAATAGCGCATACGCTCGGCGATCACCGCCGCTTCATACTGCTGCGTAGCCAGACGCAAATCCCGGATATGGTTGTAGCCGTCTTCCAACACGATGCGCGCGTTGTCGAGGCGCGTTTTCAGCTCCGGGGGCAACACGTCCAGCGTAATTGCCTGTCCCGCCGGGGTATTGGCGCAGGCGACTTCCAGCAGGTTCTTGAGTTCGCGAACGTTGCCGGGGAAGTCATAATCGATCAGGTGTTTGAGAACGATGCGCGGCAGCGCGCTGAACGTTTTGCCTTCCTGACGACCGAACTGCGCAATGAAATGATCGCAGAGCAGCGCGATGTCATCCGGCCGTTCCCGCAGCGGAGAAACCTGGATCGCGCACTGGCAGAGGCGGTGATACAGATCCTGCCGAAAGCGCCCTTCGCTGACATACTGCTCCAGCGGCTGATGCGTCGCCGCAATGATGCGAAAGTCGGAGTGGCACTCTTTATCGCCGCCCAGCGGCCGGAAGGCATGCGTTTCCAGCACGCGCAGCAGCTTGGCCTGCATGATCATCGGCATGTCGCCGACCTCATCCAGGAACAGCGTCCCGCCGTTGGCCTGCGCCACCAACCCGTCTTTATTACTCTGCGCGCCGGAAAAAGCCCCTTTCTGGTAGCCGAACAGCTCGCTTTCAATCAGATTTTCGGGGATCGCGGCGCAGTTGATAGCGATAAACGGTTTGTCAGCGCGAACCGAACACTGATGCAGCAGACGCGCCACCACATCTTTACCCGCGCCGGTTTCGCCCTGGATCAGCACCGACAGATGGTGATGCGCGGCCTGAGCAATCTGCTGATGCAGCCGTCGGATCGCCGTCGACTGACCAATAAGCGAGGTTTCCAGCAGCTTATCTTGCTGTCGCTGAAGCTCCCCTTCCCCTTTGATCTGACGCAGTGAGTCGCGCAGCACGGTCTGCTCGCGGCGGCTGCGGCCCAAATCCCGCAACAGAGCAAGCTGATGCGTGAAAATGCGCGCCAGCAGCGGCAGTTCATCTTTCTCATGCCACTCCCGCAGCCTGGCGCCGCTGTCGAACAGCGCCAGAACGCCGACGGATTTGCCGTTCTCGCCGTTGACCGGCAAGGCGTGCAGACCGCACTGCGCCCCGCTTCCGCCAGCAGTCCGCGAAACGCCGCGTGCTCGACGCGCGCGCCGCCATACAGAGAGTCCCAGGTTCTCACCTGGTTTTTGTGCAGCACGTAGGCCAGGGGATGGCTGAAGTCACCGACATCCAGCGTCAACGACACCGGTTTGCCGTGAATCCATCCCTCGCAGGTTAACTGCCGCCCGCTGATATCCACCAATCCCAGAAGAGCGCCGCTCGGCTGCCAGCGATCCCGCAGGGTCTCCAGCAACCAGTCGCAGAGTTCGGCCTCATCGCGAGGCCGGGTCAGCGAAAGCGCGAATTCGAGGGCTTGCTGCATAGTCAGCCCTCCACCTCTGAAACAAACTGGCCGTCATTCACGCTGAAGCGGATGCGCGCAATGGCATCGCCTGCGGAGATACGTTGCAGCAGTTGCAACGATACCGGCGGCAACAGGTGACCGTCGATCACGGACTCCAGCATGCGCGCGCCGTTTTCGCTGCGGTTAGCCAACCGCAAGATCTCTACCGGCACGTCGTCGTCGATCACCACGTCGGCGCCGAAGCGCGCTTTCAGCAGATTGACCAGACGCGACAGCTTGCCGTGGACGATATCGACCAGCGTATCCTGCGCCAGCGGCAGGTAAGGAATGACTTCCATACGCGCCAGCAGCGCCGGTTTGAAGAAGCCCGCCAGTTCGGGATAGAGCGCATCCAGCAGATCGTCCTGCCGGTCGGCGTAATCCACGATGGTCTGGAAGCCCAGGTTGGACGTCAGGAAGAAGACGACGTTCTTACAGTCGATCAGCCGACCTTCGCCATCCGCCAGCTCCCCTTTGTCGAAGGCTGATAGAACAGGTTCAACACGTCAGGATGCGCTTTTTCGACTTCGTCCAGCAGCACGACCGAGTACGGTTTCTGGCGGATGGCTTCCGTCAGAATGCCGCCTTCGCCGAAGCCAACGTAGCCCGGAGGCGAGCCGATCAGGCGAGACACGGTGTGTTTCTCCTGATATTCCGACATGTTGATGGTGGTCAGATAGTTGCGCCCGCCGAACATGAGGTCGGCGATCTGCAAGACGGTTTCGGTCTTGCCGACGCCGCTCGGGCCGACCAACAGGAACGCGCCCAGCGGACGGCCGGGACGACGCAAATCCGCACGCGCGGTCAGCAGATGTTTGTGCAACTGGGCAATGGCCAGATCCTGCCCTTTGATATTCGCGCCGAGGTGCGTCGGCAGCTGGGTGACGACATCCAGTTCGCCCTGCGAAATACGGTTCAGCGGTACGCCGGTCCATTCGGCGATCACGGCGGCGACCTGTGATTTATCGACATGCGCGGAGACCAGAATGGCGTCTTCCTGCAAGGCGGCCAGCGCCTGTTCGCGCTCGGCCAGACGCTGCGCGGCATCCGCCAGCGACAGGGTTTCCTCGCCCAGCGTCACTTCATCCGCCAGCTCGTCGGCCAACAGCGCCGCGCGCAGTTCGATCACCTGACTCACCAACGCCTGCTGAGCTTGCCAGTCGGTATTCGCCGCAGTCAGCGACGCTTCATCGTCCTGTTGAGCCTCGCGCAGCGACGCCAGTCGCTCTGCGTTGTCGCCCAGACCGATACGGGTCTGCCGCTCAAGCTGAAGAATTTCCTGCTCGCGCTGGTGCAACTGATTCTGCAAATGGCTGATAGCGCGCGGCGGCGTGGTCAGGTTGATGGCGACGCGCGCGCAGGCGGTATCCAGCACGTCGATGGCTTTATCCGGCAGCTGACGACCCGAGATATAGCGCTCAGACAGCTGAGCGGCGGCATGCAGCGCCGCTTCGTCGATCAGAACGCCGTGCGCTTTCTCATAAATGCTGCGCAGACCGCGCAGGATCACGGTGGCTTCTTCCGCGTTCGGCTCGCCCACTTTGACCATCTGGAAACGGCGCGACAGCGCGGCGTCCTTTTCGACGTATTTTTTGTATTCGCTCCAGGTCGTTGCCGCGATGGTGCGCAGTTCGCCGCGCGCCAGCGCCGGTTTGATCAGGTTGGACACGTCCAGCCCGCCCGCCTGATTGCCCGCGCCGATCAGCGTGTGAGCTTCGTCAATGAACAGAATGATCGGCTGAGGCGAGGTTTTCACCTCCTGCATCACGCCTTTGAATCGTTTTTCGAACTCGCCTTTCACGGCGGCGCCCGCCTGCATCGCGCCTAAATCCAGCGATAGCAGCTCGACGTTGCGCATTTTCTCAGGCACCTGATCCGCCACGATGCGCAGCGCCAGACCTTCGATCAGCGCGCTTTTACCGACGCCCGCTTCCCCCACCACGATGGGGTTGTTTTTGCGACGGCGCGACAGGATATCGATCATCAGATCGATCTCTTTATCGCGGCACAGCACCGGGTCCAGTTTGCCCGCGCGGGCCTGTTCGGTGACGTTGTCGGTAAAGCGAGCCAGCAGCGACGCATCACCCTGAGGCGCAGATGCCGCGCCTCCCGCGGTGCCGCCGGTCGTCGACGACACGTCCGTTTCCGCAGAGTCTTTCACCCACTCGTCGAACTGCTGACGCAGCAGTTCCCGGTTGACCTTCGCCAGCGATCGCGTGACCGCACCGGCGAGGTAGCGATTGGGGGTCATCAGCAGGACCAGCAGCAGCACGCCGCTGCGCAGCGTCGCGTGTTGCATCTCGGCGGACGCCAGCAGCCAGCTGTCCTGCAGCCACTCAATCAGCAGCGGCGAGAACGAGGGATAGCCCTGATCGTACTCTTTATCGACGCCGGACGGCTGGAGCAGCTGCGTCAGCTCATCCACATCCACCTCGGCGCGCTTGAGGATCTGGCGCATATCGCTGAGCGGCGTGTCCAACATTTTCAGCAGCAGGTGCTCGACCCGGATTTCCGCGCCCTGGCAATTCACACACAGGGCCGCAGCCTCTTCCAGCATGTGTCGACAAATCGGATTGAGCCGTTCAACCAACACCGGCAGTTCTATTCGAATCAACGTGTGATCTCCTATCTTATTGTAATAATTCCCCCAGCTGACGAAGCACGTCCTGGGTCTGATTGCTGAGTTGATAGTGATAAAGACCGAAGATCGCCGCTAACACCCCGCTGACGCATAGGAACAGCGTGAAGAGCGAAATCTGCCTGCGCATCCGGTAGCCGGACGCCTGCTGGCCCAGATCGAGATGGAATACGGACGGCGTTTCTGTCGGTTCCGGATGCAGAATTTTGTGCAGTTTGCGAACAATCGCTTCGAATTCGTCGCGGCCCTGCGTCATTACGCGGTAGCGGCCCTCGAATCCCAGGCACAGACAGAGATAGATGAACTCCAGAATGTCCCGATAATGGACCGGATCGGTTTGTAGCTTGCCAAGCAGCACAAACACCTTCTCTCCGCCCCAGGTTTCGTTGTGGAAACGGGTCAGCAGGGAATGTTCCGACCATACGCTCTGGCTGCCCCACTCGCGGCCCATGACGGCCTCATCGATATAGGTGCAGAGAATGTAGCGAAACGACAAAATGACGCCGTTTTCATAGCCGTGCGTGATCAGTTCCTGCTCGATAGCCTGAATTTCCGACACCACTTTCTGATACAGCTCGGGCACCTGGTCGTACGCCGACAGATGTCGCACGCGTTCCACCATGCCCAGCAGCGGCGTCACGGCGTCAATCATGGGGTTGATGCTCTGGCCGCGTAGCCGAAACCAATAGTCTGAGTCCATATCCAGCTGTTGGGCGTGGTCGTACAGTAGGTCGCCCAGCAGCTCATTGCGGATAACATCGATCGTCATCTAGCTCTTCCCCCGGTAATTAGCTACGAATAGCCCAAAGCTGCATATCCAGATCCGGGAAATCCCCGGCAATATGAAACGCCAGCGTGTTGTCGCCCACCAGCATCTGCCAGGCGGCGCTCTGCCGATCCAGCTGGAAATAGCTGTAGCCGGCGTGGTAAGGCAGCTGACGCGGCGCGACCGGCAGCGGCAGCAGCGGCACGCCCGGCAGCTGCAGGCTGATCAGTTCGCGGATCTTGTCGCTGGACGCCACTTTGGTCTGCTGCAACAGCTGTTTGCGCAGCTGCTCCTGCGGCATTCTGGCGCGTACCGCCAGGACGAAGTCGGCGCTGGCCATCAGCTCGCTGTCGCCGACCATCGCGATCATCACGCCGTACTGATGCTTACGCAGCTGTAGCGAAACGGCGCGCGGCGACAGCACGGTGCTCAGCGCCTGACGGAACGCCATCATCAGCGGCTCAAAGCTGCTCTGCTGGTCATCGTGGCGATAGGCGGGAAATTCCGGCGGCAGGCGGGATTCGTCCGTGAACGTCATCAGTTCGCCGCAGACCTGTACCAGCGCTTCATGCAGACGCTCCGGATGCAGCGTGCCCATTCGCGCCAGATGCGACAGCAGCGGCTGCGCACGGTTGAGCAACTGCAACATCATGAATTCGGCGACGTCGGCGACGCCCTGCTGTCCCGGCGCGGCGATGCGCTGCGCCAGACTGCGGGCGCGCTCGGCCACCAGCCCGGCGGACTCGCCGAGAAAGCGTTTGAGCGTCGGGATCGCGGAGATGCTGATGCTGCACGGCATGAAGTTCGGGTCTAGCACCAGGCCGCCGTCCGGACGTTTATCCAGAATCTGGGCGATAGCCAGCGAGGCGTAGGCGCTGCGGTCGTCGCGTTCCAGCATCAGGCGCAGGCTGACCTGCCCCACTTCCAGCGACACCACATCGCCGCCTTCGCTGTGCAGATCGCGCACGTCGTGGCGGTGCGCATGCAGACGCGTCGCGACCTGTTGACCGCCGTGGTTCACCTCGCTCACGCCGCTGACGGACAGCGGGATCGCCAGATAGACCTTCTGGTTGACGACCGACGCATCGGTGATCTCCAGCGGCTGCGGCAACGCATCATCGCTCGGAATATTAAAGACGGTGCCGTCCGGCATAATCCCGGTGGCGGACACCAGCGCGATACGCCCGAAGTTCAGATACTCTTCGTTGATGGTCAGCGACTGTAGGCCATAGAAAAAATCGCCCATCGCGCTCAGGCGAGCATGCAGGGTGTAATCCGTATGCCTTTGCTGCTGTTGAAAATGCTGAGGTTTGATGAATAAACCTTCACGCCAAATAATCCGATTTCGGCTCGACATAGCTATTCTTCTTCTTTTTGGAGTTCGACTTCATCCAGACGCAGATGCACGAGAATCTGATAGGCCCGTCCGGTATTTTTCACTTTGATGACCTTGCGCCATTCGGCGCTGTCGGGATCGGCATAGCGAGCAACGACGCCGATATAACGGATCTTTTCATCCAGCTTGACCGGCGGCAGATACTTGAACTGCCCCGGCAGCAGGGTGTAGTCCTGGTGGTCGATGTAATTCTTGCCCAGCGATTTTTCCAGATCGGCCGTCACCTGGTCGTAGTCCGTCGCCAGCAGCTTGGAGTCCTCCGACAGCATGACGATCTGGAACTCAATCGGCGCCGCTTCCCCACTCTCGTTGGGGTTCACGTCCGGCTCGGCAAGCAGGCTGAACCCGGCGGTTGAGGGCTGGCTATCGTTGCTCCCCACCTGAATATCCGGGTTCATCGCAACGTCAGCCATCTTGCCCATTGTGGTACAGCCTGAAAGCAGCAGTAATACCCCGGAAAGCAAGAATGTCCGCAGCATCAGATTAACTCCTGTTGCTCACGGACGACGCGGTCGTAGGCCTGGGAATACACCTGCTGGAACAGCTTCTGGAATCCCTGCTGGCGTTCGGACGTCAGTTCGCGGAAGTAGTGCTGATACATAGACCAGGCCCAACCGTCATCCATCGGGTTTTGCTCGCCGGAACGGCGATAATGTTCGAAGCGTTTGAGCAGAACGTCAGGCGAGAACGCCTGCAAAATGCTGTCCAGCGCGGTCGCGATGGCCTGCTGGTTGGCGACGTGGTGAATACGCACGTTGCGCAGGACCTCGTCGACGGCGGCCGGCGCGGACAGGTGCACCGGGCTTTTCTCCTCGGCGAACAGCAGCGCCAGCGTGTCGTGGTAGTCCAGACTCAGGCGCAGCGGGTTATCTTCAATCGGACGCAGATGTTTGTCCGACAGCGCCGCCTGATCGGCCTGCAGCTTCAACAGTCCTTCAATCATGGCGCGCAGCGTTTTTCCCATTTCTTCCAGGAAGTTGCTGAGATGCTGATTGTTGCCGATGTTCAACGTCTGACCGAGGCCTCGCATCAGCGGGGCCAGCGCGTTTTGATCGATGTTGTCGCCACCGGTCAGCGAATCAAAACGGTCTTGAATAGCGGGTAGCTCGAGAAATTCCTGGTCCATGGTGCCCTCAGCGGCTGAAGAAGAAGTAGATGAAACACGAGTCGTGGTGGAGAATTCGGGTGTTCCCCGCGTCTCCTGAGTAAGGAATGCGTTTGCGCCGGTTTGCTCCTGCTGCAACGCCAGCAGCGGATCGCTGGCCGGAGACGGCGAAGACGTCTGTTCGGTATTTTCGGCGGCCTTTTCCTGAGCGAGCCAGTCATCCAGCTCATTCTCCGAGCGATTACCGATGATCTGCGCCAGTTCCGGTTCCGCGCTGACTTTGCCCAGATATACCCGCAGCCGGAACGGCCCGACCGTCAGTTCGTCGCCCTGATCCAAAAAGACTTTTCTTGAGCGTCCAATGGGCGACGTCGCGCCATTGATAAAGGTCTGGCCGCTGAGATCGCACAGGCAGAAGCGTCCGTCATGGACTTCAATGCGCGCATGTTCAGGCAGCACCGCGCCCAGCCGATCTTTCAGTTTCCAACTATCCTGCTCCGAGGAGCCCAGCGTGCCGCCGCCTTGATGAAACTGGTATTGAACCTGGGAGTTGCCTTCCAGCTGCTCACTGTTCAGCACAACCAGAGAAAGTTGTTGATTGAGTTCGTTCACGATTACTCCTGCACGCAAATAGTCACATCAGGCTCGCTCGGCGGCTCGCCGAGAAAGCTGCTCCATCCCAAACGAGCGCTCTGCTCATGCCCCAGGCGAAGCCTTTCGCTTCTCCCAAACCAAACCCCAACCGCAAGTCCCACGCGCACTGGTCGCGCAGGATGAAAGACACGAAGCGCACCAGTGGCTGAAAATGCTCGCCGTTAGGCAGAAACTGCAAAAACTGCGCGAAGCTCAGATTGCTGATTTTCAGCAAAAATTTGCCCGCGCAGTCGTTAACCTTGTCGCCAATGACGAAGTCATTGCCCATCATGGAGTTGGCCATTCCCAACCGATTTTGCTGATCCGCGTGAATCGGCACTTTGCGCGCCTGCCAGGCGATGACATCGACCATCTCCAGATCGAAACAGTGCGCGACCAGACCAGCCACCACTTCCGGCGAGCGACTCGGGCTCGCCAGCATCCCCGCGTACGACAGCATTTTTGCCCGGTTGACAGGCAGGCTTTCGCGTACCGCGTCATTGCCCAGCCCCACCAGCGCGAACATCAGCCGCGAAAAGCCGTCTTCCCCTTCGTCCTGAAAACGGACGTGGTAGCGGTATTTCCGCCAGATACGGTGCAGCAGCGTCAGCAGGCGGTGGTGGAAGAAATCCAGAAACGCGCCCAGTTTCTGTTCACCCTGCGCATACTCCCAGGCCAGATCGTCCAGATAGTAGCCGGGCATCGGCGACTGGCTGCCATGCAGCCCCATGAAGGCGACTTCCAGTACATGGCCCTGCGTTTCGTCCTGCGTAATGCCTTGTATATCGCTGCTGTGGAACCCCAGGGACGCGGTGGATTTGAACCGTATGCGTTCCTGCTCGGGGCGGTAGTCCAGCCCCCGTTCCTGATCCACGCCCTCCAGCTGGTTGACGAGTTCAACCAGCTGGAAAAAATTGAAGCGCGGCGCATCATCCCGAAACATCACATCATGGAGTGCTGACCTATCTGGACTGGCCATTTGTAGCGCTCCTTGTTATCAAGGTTGATGATTTCCAATAGATGGAAGGCGTTGACACTGGCGTAAAGCGAGAAGAAATGCGCCAGTACGGTGCCGAACAGATACAGCTCGCCCTCGCTGGCAAAGGCGGACTGATACACGGACAGCACCGACTTCAGTCCACGCACCGGCATGCCGCGGATCAGCCGGTCTATCGGCGTGGTTTCAATCGACTCGATCCCGGCCAGACGCTTACGAGACGCCTGCTCCGCCTGTTTATCGTGCAATGCCGGGAAGTCATACGTCCGCAAGATCTGCACCAGCGCATCGCGGCGCAGCAGCGAGACATAGTTCAGCGACAGGTTGGAGATCAGCGTCCAGTGCAGGCTGCCGTCCAACGCGGGACGCAGCGGCCGGGTTGGACGGATAATATTTCTGAACGTCGCGAACGACGGCGAGCTGCCGGTTGTCTTGCAGACCGCGCCGACAGGCAGCTGCGATGCTTTGGAGCGGTTGGTACAGGTCAGCGAGACCGATATGGATTCATCCATATCGACCGCTTCGGTTTCATCGCCGCGCACAAACGACAGCGCATGTTCGAAACCGTCGCCGCTGACCGCTTCGCGCACACGGGTGCGGTAGTACAGGGCCAGACGGCCCTTCGCGCGCTCAATCTGATGCTGGAAGCTTTCAAACGGCTGATACTGACGCGGCTCGCCGCGCGTGCGCCCCATATGTCCTTCGATCCACCCTTCGACTTTGTCCACCGAGAAAATCTCGTAGGCGTCCGCATGTCGGTAACTGGCCTTGAGCGGATATTCCGTCTGGCGGCCGTTGAGGTTGATCGGCTCGCTGTCATGCTGGAACAGGTTGATCGCCGGTACGCAGTTCAGCATGAAAGAGTCAGGACGGATTTTGAGTTCCGCAGGCAGCGGGCAGGCAAAGCAGAAGTGAATTTTGAAATCAGTGACCGACAGCGGCTGGTTCGGCCAGTCGGCGCCGGAAAGCTGGAAGAACAGGAAGCTTTCCGGGAAGCAGAAAAATTCCTGCAGAATACGGTAGCCGGAGTAGACGTTGCTCGGGTAAGGCAGCAGTGCGTCTTCCCGTTCGAAGCCGATCGTTTTTAACGTACTGGCTTCTTGTCTGAATCGTTTCCCATCGATTTCAAGCTCGATGTGGGAGAGCTTGCTGGAGAGCCAGAAATAGAGCTCGTAGGCGGTATAGCTGTCGCCTCCCAGATAAAAACGCAGCTTGTCCAACTGCAATTCGTTGAGCAGCATCGGCCCATGCAGATTGAAGTCCAGGCTGATTTTGGAGAGGTCGTTACCGCTTTGTACGCTGATGTCGCGGATATCCGCGGGATACACCCAGGCGTCATGACAGGTCTGGAAATGGCATACGACGTCGTCGACCGGCTGGCTATCCAGCATACAGCCGCGGCTGATTAAGGCTGGTCGCGCAATGGCTCCAGGGATCACTGAGAACTGCATGATGGTCATGCTGGGAACCGGACGGAGATAGTTCGGCCAAAGCATGCCCAGCAGCCCGTGGGTCAATTCAGGAAATTCATCCTCAATTTTTGCCCGCAAACTTCCCGTCAGAAACGCAAACCCCTCCAGCAGCCTCTCGACGTCCGGATCGGTGGTTTGTTCTGATAGAAAACGGGTAAGTTCAGGGTGGGCATCGGCAAACTGGCGTCCTTGCAGACGCAGGTAAGCTATTTCATCCCTGAAGTAGTGTTCCAGAAGCATAGTTACGTCATTCTATAATGTCGGTGACTGTCCATATGGATATTGAAGGAAGTGACCTGCTCCAACTGTTCCAACCGTACGTGTGCTGTCACCTGAAACGCCATTTCGAGCGGGCTAGATTGATAGTCGTTGGAACTGACTTCGACGTGAACAATGCGCGGTTCGTACTGGCAAATGCATTGCCGTATCGCCTCACGTATCCGACCACGTATATCTGCTCCGCCCTGCGTCGCGTCATTAAAATCAATGACGCCGAGATCAGGCGCACTGCGACAACTTCCCGGACGCGTATTGAGCACCTGGTCGAGTTTGCGTTTCACCGACTCGACCAGGCACTCCAGCTCGTCCTGAGGCGAAGAACTGCGACGTTCTTCGCCCCGGATACGATCGAACAGGCTGGCGGCACTCCCTCTATCCCACGAAGAGAGAGAGGCCATCAGGTATTATTCCTTGTCCAAACGTCCCACCAACGACAGTTCAAAATTCGCCCCCATGTACTTGAAATGAGGACGTACGGACATCGCGACCTGGTACCAACCCGGTTCACCTTCAACATCCAGAACCTTGATCTGAGCGGCACGCAGCGGGCGACGGCTACGAACGTCTGCCGGCGGGTTTTCCTGATCGGCAACGTACTGTTTGATCCAGCCGTTCAGTTCACGTTCCAGATCCTGACGTTCTTTCCAGGAACCAATCTGTTCGCGCTGCAGCACTTTGATGTAGTGAGCAAGACGGTTGATAATGAACATGTATGGGAGCTGTGTGCCCAATTTGTAATTTGTTTCCGCGTCTTTCCCTTCTTTGGTGTTCGGGAACACCTTCGGTTTTTGCACCGAATTGGCAGAGAAAAATGCAGCATTATCACTGTCTTTACGCATGGTCAGAGTGATGAAGCCTTCCTCTGCCATTTCGTATTCGCGACGATCGGTGATCAGAACTTCCGTCGGGATCTTGGCCTGCAGCTGACCCATCGCTTCATAAACGTGTACCGGCAGGTCGGTGATCGCGCCACCACTCTGCGGACCGATGATGTTCGGGCACCAGCGATATTTCGCGAAGCTGTCCGTCAACGCCGTTCCCATCAGATAGGCCGTGTTGCCCCACAGGTAGTGATCGTGGTCGACACTGATATCTTCTTTGTAGTTAAACCCTTTGATCGGGTTTTCTACCGGGTCGTACGGCAGGCGCGCCAGGAAACGCGGTGCAGTCAAGCCAGATAACGGGAGTCTTCAGATTCGCGCAGAGAGCGCCACTTGGTGTAAGCCGGACCTTCGAAGACGGATTTGAGGTCTTTGATCGTCGGCAGTTCGGTGAAGCTATCCACGCCAAAGAACGTCGGATCAACCGATGAAATAAACGGGGAATGGGCCATTGCGCCCACTGCGCTCGTGTATTGCAGCAGTTTGATATCCGGAGAGCTTTGCGTGAAGGCATAGTCACCGATGACCGCGCCGATCGGCTGTCCGCCGAACTGGCCGTAACCGCTTGAGTAGACGTGCTTATAGAAACCGGACTGGGTGATTTCAGGCGCGAACTCAAAGTCGTCCAGCAGCTCCTGCTTGGTGGCATGGAGCAATAGAATCTTGATGTTTTCACGGAAATCAGTGCGATCAACCATCAATTTCAGCGAACGCCAAGAGGATTCCAGTTCCTGAACTTCCTCAGCGTGCAAAATCACATCGACCTGCTTGCTGAGCTTTTTGTCCAGCTCAACGATCATGCTATCCACCAGCGCCTTGTTGACCGGCTCGCTGGTATCGCCACTGTCCAGAATGTTTGAAATCAGTGCGGCGATACCCTGCTTGGCGACGCTATAGCCTTCATCGACAGGTGTGAGCCGGGCTTGGGCCATGATCTCATCAAGCAAGGAAGGAGCGGCACTGTCTGCGCCCGCCTGTACTTTCTCTTCTACTACTGACATGTTTGTTTCCCTTCTCGTCAATCCAACGTATTACTCAGCAGGTTTCACCAGATCCAGCTCTTTCAGCAGCTGTTCCCGCGCATCTTCGCTGGCCAGCAGATCCTGCAGACGATTACGGAATGCTGGGATGTTGCCAAGCGGTCCCTTCAGCGCAACCAGCGCTTCACGGAGATCTAAAAGCTTCTGCAATTCAGGTACTTGTTGAGCAATACGATCGGGGGAGAAATCGGCAAGCGATTCGATGTTCAGCTTTACAGGCAGGTCATCCTGGCTCTCTTCTTCCAGGCGATTAGGCACGCTGAAATTGAGTTCCAGTTTGGATTCTTTCATGACGGAAGAAAAATTGTTCTTATCGATCGATACGGTGGAACGCTCCTCAATCGGCGTTTCTTCCGTACGACCCTTCATATTACCAACGACCATCAGGGTCAGCGGCAGTTCAATTTCGCTCTGCTGTCCCCCAGTTGCGGGTACATATTTGATATTAATACGTTCCTTTGGTGCAACGGATGCACCATCAATTCCTTTTCCCATATTCGCATACCAGGTTTAGGCCCTGACTGGCCAGAAAACACATGGTCGATTCCTTCCAGGGTACGTCCGAGATTAATTAGAACAACACTGTTCGGATAAGAAAAATAAACTATTTTCCGTTTATCGACCGGTGATATTACCTAAGTAACTGGATATAACCAATATTACTTCCGCTTGGTATATCCATTACCAAATAGTAAAAAAGCAGTTAGCTTCGAGTTAATTGAACGGTATAGAACTAAATACTGACGAGGCGATGATACACACACCTGTAACAGGTGGTCAATAATAATATTATTCTGTATTGATAAAATAAAAACATCTATAAAATCATGGATATAAAAAAATTTTCAGAATCAAAAAAGGGAATAAATCAATAAAAAACCAAGTTTTTCAAACATAAGAAAAAGCCACAATATTGCGCTCTAAACTTTAATTAATATCGTTACGGTCACCATGGTTATTATTTCAATGCGACTAATATCTCGAGGTTACATGCCATAAAAATGAACACAATGCGCCGTAAACAGTAGCGTTAGACGGCTTTGAGCGGGATCTGGAGGATTATCACTCACTTAAGCATGAGGACTAAATCAATCAAAAAAGAACATCAGAATGAGATGAAAAAATGAAGGAGGCCCATCCAGCAAATACCGCGATCCCTTACAGGATGATTGTTATCTAATAATACCAGTTGAGTTCGCAGGCTTAATTATTCTATTAAACACGGCATCCCCCGCAACACCATTAACATCTCCATCACTAAATTCAAGAGAATAACAAAGATTCGATAACGCACTGAAAACCGATTATATGCTGACAATATTGCTTAGTGCGGCCCTACCCCTCGTCTTATGACTGTCAGCGATTTTAATACCATTAAGGAACAAGATATTAGATAAAGCCACACAAAATGTTCGCAATTTTGGATAAATAAAATATTTGGGACTAATAACCATTCTGTAAAAAACAAAAACCAGAACGGTGTAAAAAACAAACGATGAGATAATGTCGAATGACGGGTGGCCTGTCCGGGAGTGTTTTTATAGGGCTGAAGATAGGAAGATCACATCATCAGAGAAGATGATATGGGGAGATAAGGCTTGGGCAGCAGGGTGGATCAGCCAAGCACGTGATATTCGCCAGCGTTCATGGCGATTATCGAAGTGAACGCCGCCTCATCGCATCACGCACTACAGGCCAGGCTCCTTACCTGCGTGACGCACGCATTGATATACACTCCGGTAGCAGAGTCGTAGCCGATGACTGCCCGCAACACATCATTCATAATATTTTATCGACGGTTTTGATTGACAGGTTTCAGCGTAAAAGATCGATTCAAGCAGTCGCTGATGGCTGTCATTCCTCTCGGCAGTAAAAACGTCCCAAACTAAGCGGCTTTCTCGCGCAGCTTAGTGTTACGGGCTACAACGTCGGTCAGCACCATAGTCTGAAGGTCAACTCATCATCAAAGTGCATTGCTCATCATCTTATTCACTCCCTCAGTTAAACATTTATAGACGAAAACGACAGAGGTAAGTCAAACGGACAAAACTGCAGAGCTGGAGGATGGCTATTACAGCTGGGGATGAACGTGACAGGCTGATTGCGGACATAAAAAAAGCCACCCTGGGGTGACTTGATTTTCATACTGATGGTGCGAAATCCGGACTCGCACATAATGACTAATCCTTTGATTTAAAATCAGTAAAAAATAACATTTAGATAATGTACCAACATCGATACAACACATTAAATCGTTAATTTTGGAACTCTAATCGGGGCAAGAGTTACCTGTAAAATGCTCGACATCGAGCGTATCTCTGGCGCTATGTATCAATCACATCCATTGTCGTTATGCAAAAACAGGCATAGGCCTCTTCCCACGAAACGTGTCTTTCACCGAAGATCATTAGTTTACCAATTGCAGATAGCGTTTCTTATAGACAGGATTGCTCGCCAGTTCTTCCAGCCCCATGTTCAGTTCTTCAACAGGTAACACGCAGAATTCAGGATACTGAGCACCGTAACGTTGGATATCCTGCTCTATACATTCCTGCACAAAGCGCTTTAAAACAGTAACGTCGGCGCCTTTTTCTCTAACAATTCAAAAGTTGTCGTAGATATGACGCACCAGTAACTCATCCACTGCACGTTCCACATTACGCATACTTGCAGCCGTTCTACGCATCATCGAGATCAATTTTCAGCCTGGGTGCTGGCGATAGTTGCGCAGGGAACAGCCCTCACTACTTCGCCTTTCTTTGTTAAAGGCATTACCAGTGAGCTAATAGCACGATTTTCCGCAGCCTCAAGCAAATCCGTTTCCATCAGTGGACAGCCCCTGTCGAATATCTGACTAAACAGCTGATTCGTTAGCCGGAGGCTATAGTAAATAATCCATTTGTGACACAATTCCGTAGCAAGAAATCAGATGGAGCCGATTTTGTGGAACACGAACAGTTTATGCAGTATGGCCGTGGGTTAGGATTGTGGCAGAACCCACGAGAAAATATTAAGCCTAAACCAACAAGTTATTTCAAAGATGAGCCTGTTTATCTAACGCCACCAAAAGGTGAGTGGGTTGAGCCGATTCAGGAATGCAAAAAAGAGCATAATCCATTAGAGAATGGTGTTTTTATCTGGACGGAGATTAAGGGGACAGGACACACTTTTGTATCTGTTCACGAGCATAACAATGCTTCTGTTTTTACCTATGGCCGTTTTGGTCGAAGGTCTGGTATTGCTGGCGCTGTTGGTGATGGTATTCTTAATTTTTTGCAATTTGAAGATGCTAGAAAATACTATCGAGAAGAATTGTACCAAGAAGAAGCCAAGGTTTTTATTATTACAGATGCGGATCCAGTTATTGCAAGGATGTACTTTGAAAGGTTATGGAATTCAGGAAGCAAAGTTAAAGAGACCGTAAAGATGGGGGATAGCACTAAACGAAACGGTAGAACAATAGATCAATATGATGTGACAGGCGTGAACTGTACAACCCATGCAACAAAGGGCATTAAAGTGGCAGGGACAAAAGTCTTTCGTGGGGGGTATACAATTAACTCTCAGATTAATGTTGATTATGAAGAGGATTTTGCAATACCAGTATCACTGCGGCGGTATTTAGATAAAAAAGCAAGGATAAATCCATGCTTGTTGTTGATATGACAAGTGAGTTTAAAAAACAGTACCCTAATATTGATAATTATCAACCAATAAGTGAAGATGCCATTATGCGCGGAGTATCTGAGGTTATTTCTGGCATAGGTAATATTTCGCCTTATTCCGGTGGTACTGTCGGTGGGTTGTTTGAGGGTACTTATGATGTTAACAAGTAAGAGTAAATTTTTTATTCGATGGTTTAGTATTTTCATAGTTTGTTTTTTTTATTTTTTTAGTATTGCCTTTGTTTCTTTTGGGTATATTCAGGATAATGAAAGGATGGTTTTTTTATCTGATAAAACAGTGTCCGTTGAATATCATTTTGCGATATTAGCCGATATGAGAGGCGCTATGGATTCAATGCGCTCAGTTGTGTTGATTGGTTTTCCGATTAGTGTGATATTGATCCTTCTAATTTTTAAAAAAATTAGATAAGTGATTTGGACTGCCCCTGCCACGGTAGCCATCCGCCTACGCCTGTCACAGCGGGTTCATCAACCGTTAAGGTTGATGGTCTTCCATTGGCTCGACAAGGCGATCCTCTGGCTCCGCACGGGCACAACCGCATCATTAGCGGTGGTTCATCCAGTGTCTTTATTGACGGCAAACCCGCTGCACGTACGGGAGACGCCGTTAGCTGTGGCGGTGTTATTATCGGCGGTGGAAGTGTGGCGATTGGGTAACTGGCTGTAGTGCTTATGCACCATCCAGACGCTGGGAGCATATTGGCCGAAAATCCTTTTCCACTCAGGACGAACCAATAACGACAGGAGTGTTGATGTATCAATATGTGGCTTAAATTGTAAGCACACCTGTTTTAGTTCCACGCACTTTTTGAGATTTCCGTTTTTTCAGCCATCAGCCGGTATTCTTCCGGTGTCAGGTTATTCAGGGATTCATGGGGCCGCTCACTATTATATTCAGTCAACCAGCGCTCTGTGATTTCCCGTTGTCAACGCCAAGCTTTATGACCGTTTTTCGCCATTTTTAATGCCCGCTATTTGATCATTTTTGCTGACCGCTTTCTGCCATTTCATCTTCATTGATTGGCATTGCGTTTTTAGCCAGCACACCCGCTTTGCGCTTTTCTTTCAATCGGTAGCTTTCTCCTTTGATATTCAATGTGGTTGAGTGGTGCAACAGTCGATCCAGGATCGCAGTTGCCAGTACGTTATCTCCGAACATCTCTCCCCAGTCTGCGAAGCCTTTGTTGGACGTCAGGATGATGCTCGCTTTTTCATATCGTCGGTTCAGGAGCCGGAAGAACAGACTGGCCTCCTCTCTGGTCATTGGCAGATAGCCTATTTCGTCCAGGATCAGCACCCGCGCATAACTCAGTTGTTGCAGCTGCCGCTCCAGCCGGTTCTCCTGCTTCGCTTTCATCAGCGTGGCTACCAGTCTGTCCAGCGGCATGAACAGCACCCGATGACCTGCATCCGCAGCCTTCACGCCGAGAGCAACGGCCAGATGGGTTTTCCCCACACCGGGTGGCCCCAGCAGGATCACGTTCTCGCAGCGCTCCACGAACGCCAGCCCGGCAAGCTCCCGGACGACCTTGCGATCGATACCTGGCTGGAAGCTGAAGTCGAACTGCTCCAGCGTTTTGACCCACGGGAAGCGCGCCTGCTTCAGTCGGGATTCCATTCCGCGCTGATGTCTGCCGTTCCATTCCTGCTGTAGCGCCATGCACAGGAACTCACGGTAGTTCAGCTCTTTTTTGACCGCCTGCTCCAGCAGGCTTTCAACGTGGTAGCTCAGGTGCTCCATTTTCAGACGCCCCAGCAGTGCTTCAAGCTCATGCATCACAGCAACTCCTCATAGGTACTCAGTGGGCGATGTTCCACCATGCTGACCTGCTGCCAGAGCGGAGCATGATGTTCCGGTACTGTCTGCCAGCCAGATGATGCTGAACAGAGTCGGTGTGACGCCACCTGCTGATCATTACTGTAGATCCGTAGCTCATCATCCAGCGAGATCCGTATCGAGACCGGCTGTCCACACAGGGTTTCGGGAACACTGTAACGATTGCCACCCACCTCGATATAGCTATCCCATGACACATGGCGGATGTCGAAGTAGCTGGTATCGAAGTCGCTCCCCGGCAACGGCTGAAGGTGCTCTTTTTCCAGCGCGAAGCGCTGTTCCGGTGTCTGCCTGAACTGGCGAAGCTCCCGTTTGTCAGCAACATCGGCCATCCAACGCTCCAGTTGCTGGTTAACGTGGGCGAAGCTGTCGAACCTGCGATACCGGACAAAAAAGTTCTCCTTGAGATATTTCACCATCCGCTCTACTTTGCCTTTGGTTCTTGCCCTGCGCGGGCGACAGGCCCGTGGCAGGAAGTCATAGTGGTCGGCCAGCAGCAGGAACCCGGAGCTGAACACCACTTTCCCGTTGTTATTTTTCAGCACCGCGGCTTTCTGGTTATCAACCAGCACGGTTTTAACACTGCCACCGAAGTAGCGGAAGGCACGGACCAGTGACTCATAGGTATGTTCAGCATCCTGCTTTGGCGCGGCGAAGACATGGAAGCGACGGGAGAACCCTAGCGTGTTAACCGCGAAGTTAACTTTGCATCGCTGCCCTGCGATCTCTACCTCAACTTCGCCCCAGTCGTGCTGAAGCTGGTAGCCGGGTTGGGTTTCAAAGCGGACTGTTTTCTTCGACGGCCGCATTTTGCGTTTGGGCTGGATGTAATAGCGCAGCATGGAACGTCCACCGGTGTAACCCATTGCTTTGATTTCAGCGAGGATGACCTCGCCATTCCAGACATTCTCTGCCAGTCGCGTGTCGATATAGTCCATGAACGGCTTCAGTTTGGCCATTTTGTGGCGCGTTTTTCTGGCCGGTGGTTCAGGGTATTTAAGATACCGTCTGACGGTGCGCTCAGAGCACCCCACCTGAGTCGCAATATCGACGATGTACGCACCTTGCCTGCGCATTTGCTTTATCATGTAAAAGTCCTCTCTGCTCAGCATGTTGATGTCCTTTCTGGTGTGAGAACCTCAAGGAAACAACATGTTGGGTGGAGCGGACAATCCAAATGGTGAATTACTGTCTTATATCATTGGCGCTAACA
>NZ_LUTN01000017.1 GCF_002111595.1 Lonsdalea britannica | reverse complement strand
CCCCACCGGCGGCGGGTATATCTCGCCGGACCCGATAGGGGTGTTGGGGGGTGATAATAATTACGGGTATGTGCAGAATCCTCTGGATTGGGTTGATCCGCTGGGGCTTGCTGGTTGTTCATCTAAAGGATTTAATAAAAGAGATAGAATTACCAGTCGCTGGACTAATCGTTTGACAGGGAAAAAACCTGCGGATGTTCATAATTATTTAACGTCGAAAGGCTGGTCGAGAACATATCCTCAGGCTGGCAAGCCAGGCGCTATCCAGCATACTCAATATGTTAAAACAACAAAGTCAGGCACTACTTATAAATTAGACTATCATCCAGGTGGATCTGGCTCTCAGAAGAATATTCATGGGAATGACTACTGGAAAGTTTATCGTGATGCTAATGGTAAAGATGTCGTTTATGGTCGAATAGGTCACGGTGGGTTTGAAAATTATGATCTTATTACAGATTCGCCAGTTTATATCGATGGTGTCTTAATGAATGGTGGGTTATAAATGATCGATATCAATGCCGATATTATTTCCAATAAATCGATTGGAAATATCGCTTTAGGCGATAATGTTGAAAAATATTTCAGTAAAATGTATTTAAATCATTCCATTAGGATTTTCGATTATTTTTTGCCTGATGATGAAAAAAGAATTGCGTATGTTATTGATGAAACAATTACGATAGCTACATTATCTAACGGTTTAATTATATCTGTCGGATGCAATGAGAGATACAGAGGTCATTACATGAACTCTTTGCATACTGGAATGAGAATGTCCGATATAATTAAATTGACTGATAAACAACGTATCTTTAATGGTTGTATTATAATAAATGATGACTTTGGTTTTTCAATTGATCTTCCTGAGCCATATGATGAAATAGCAGATGATATAGATCACATTCCTTTGAATCTTATTCTGAAAGAAATGAGAGTTTCTGATTATTATTCATGGAAACCTAAAAAATAGGTAATAAACCGGAAGCGATCCCAACGATCCTTCCGGCTGTTTTTTTACCTGCTGTTTAATTCAAGGCGTCAGAGATTAATCTCCGTCTCAATCACTATCCTTCCCCGCTCCACCGTCACGGTGATCGGCATCCCCGTCATAAACCCCGACGCTTCCAGCCAGCGGCCTTTAAGGTTAATCGCGGACGGTGGGTCGGGCTTGCCGTTTTGCGGGGCATATCCCACGGTGTAGTAACGCGCTGTTTTGATTGCTTTATTAACGGTGACGCCTGACTTAGAATGTGCCTTAGCCATAGTCAACTCCTTCCAGTCGGTTGTGGTGAGCGGGCTGACGTGTTGCAAGCGCGTCAGTTCCGCGTTAGCTCCGTTACTTTGCCAGTACCTGTAACTGCTTCTTGGTTAAAAAGGCATCCAGCAACTTCTTAATCACTTCCTTATCCTCATCGGGCAACTGCTCGACCTCCTGAAACTGCCGCAGTAACTCGCGGTCTTCAAATCTTCCTTTAGCCGCTTCATCCGTCGCCCCTTCCAGCAGGTAATATTACGACCTGCGCGACCGGGTGGTGCGCGAGTGGCAGAACGGCACGGAAGTGCGCAAAGCCTACGAGGAGCACAGCGTGACGCGCACCCTGCGGTGGTTGGAATAGTAAGAAGAAGGACTGCCCAGCACCTACCTACAGCCTTACCGGCAGCATGCTGCCGCCGGGCGAGAGAGAACGCCGTAGCATTGCACATTATATCTGAGGTCGGTGAGTGCGCCGCTTGCCTTCCCGTAGAAGCAGAAAGGCAAACGAGGATGGAGGAGGACGGCGCAGAGCAAGTCTGCGCCTGAGGTGGGATTTATTGGGCCTGCGGCGTTGGCAAGGCCTCAACCTCAGCAGCTGGCGTAGACTGCAATGACAGCAGGAGCCCTTCGCGACGCTGTGTGGCGGCGTCCTCGTACCTTTTCAGGCGGTCGTAGACGTCGGCGCACCAGGCGTAGTCGTAGGCGTCTGGACGCAGCGCCAACGCAGCCTGGAAAGCTTCGGCGGCCTGTTCCCATTCGCCGTGTTTCATCAGCAGCTGGCCCAGCGTACTGTGCAGCAAAGGAACGTCGGCATGCTGTTTGATCAGCTGGCGCAGAATTTTTTCCAACTGTTCCGGGTTACCGGCGTCCAGCCGCGGCATCAGTAGGATCAGTCTTTCGTCATACTGACGTTTTAAGGCGTCGACGATGATTTGCTGCGCGGTCTGGTGGTCGTCGCATTCAATCAAATGCTCCGCCATCGCAACCTGCAGCGCCTGCTCGTTGCGTACGCGGCGGCTCTGATTCTTCCACCACTGTTTCAACCCTTCGCTGCCGCCTTCCGACATCGCCTGATTCATCAGACCCAGTGTCGCCTGCTGTTGCAGGGCCGCCAGCTCGGCTTCATCGTGCAATTGGGTTTTGCGCATGGCGGGCAGGATATCCAGCAGCGCGCTATAGGCATGGGTGCGCAGGAAGGCTTGCTCGGCCAGTCTCAGCACTTCAGGGTGGCGCGGCGCGACTTCCAGCAGACGATCCGCGCCGTGGCGAGCGGCATGGTCTTCATGACGGGCCAACTGAATACGAACGCGGGTGATATCGACCGGTAGCTGGTCGGTGTCGGCGATTTCAGCGGCGCGTTCGAGATACTGCCGGGTGCGGAATTCATCGCCTCGCTGTTGTGCGGCTTCGGCGGCCAGCAGATAGTTCACTACCGGTTGATCGGCATGATCGGCGTTACGCGTCATGAGCTTCTCGACCTGGCGATAGTCGCCTTCCGCCAACTTAAGCAGTGCGGCTTTGGTCTGTTTGCGAGCACGGCTGCGTTTACGACCGAGGAACCAGCCGCGCGTGCGTGCGCCGGTACGGAAAACGCGTCGCAGTATCCACTCGACCAGCAAAAAGGCCAGCAGGAACAAGACCAGCATGATGACAAGGCCGGTGACGCTGGTTTCCACGTTGTAGTTATCGGTCTGGATCAGCACGTAGCCCTGGTGACCGGCGACCATCGGTCCCGCGACCAGACCGGCGATCAGCACGATAAAAAGCAGAAGAACCTTAAGCATAATCACTCTCCCTGCGGCGCGGCTGACGGTTGCGCCAGCAGGTTACGGACCCGGGTCTGCATCACTTTTTCCAGCAGAGGCTGACTTTGCAGTTCGGTCGGAACATCCATCGAGACCGACTGTTGGCTGAGTGCGTCCAGCTGTTCCAGGAAGGCTTTGGTTGCCGCGTCGTTGTTATCGAAGTAGGCGCGAACCCATACCGCGGCGGTTTCCAGCGACTGTCGATAGGTTTCGTTTTGATGGCGCGGCACCGCCTGAGCGGCGACGAGCAGACGGGCGCGGATATTTTCGCGCAGGTAGATATCCTGGTTTGGCGCCAGCAGCGGTTCGGCGCCGCTGTCGCGACGACGGACGGTGATGAATTCCGACAGGAAATTGTGCCAGCTTTTACTCAGGTTCTGGCGCCATTCGCTTAGCGAGGCGGACAGGGACGTGTCGTTCTCGTCCATCGGCGCTTCGTCCAGATCGCTGTCCGCCATGCGCAGGTTATCCACTTGATCGGCCAACTGATTTACCTTGAGAATGATGCCGTCGAAATCGACCTGATTGACGCTGGCTAACGTGCTGATGTCATGTGTGATAGCGCGACGGAGGTCGATCAGGCTCGGGTCTTTCATCTCCGCCAGGCTGGCGTCGGCGCTTTTAAGCAGCGTACCTGCGGTAGTGACGTCTTTGTCCGCCCACAGTTTGCGGCCGGCCATTTTCACCAGGAAGTCGGCTTCGGACAGCAGCCAGGTTTTGGCGTCATGATTGGAGAGCGCATCCAGCTTTTCCTGCAGATCGCCCACCTGACTGTTCAACGCCGTGAGACGTTGCTCGCTGGCGTTTTGCGTCTGGCTTTGCTGAGCCAGGGATTGCTGCCAGGAGTGTTGGTTTTGCTGCTGTTGCTGTTTGAACCCGTCAAGTTGTTCCTGTAATTGCGCGACGATCGCCGACTGTTTCGACGTCTGCTGATGCGCGTAATAGTAAACGCTGCCGCTCAAGCCGAGTGCGATAACGATGGCTGCGGCACCCAGGAGCACTCCGTAACGCTGAGGTGCTGACGGTGTCGGTTCGGGTTGTGTAGTGGACGATTCTGCCCGTTCAACAACTTCTTCGTTCGAGGTTGTGGGGGTCATGCGTTCCGTCATAATGAGACATCCTATGATCAGGTTTGTTGTAGTGCGCGCAGCAGCGCATCGTTATCTGCATTATCGGCGACCGCAATGTCGCGCCAGCCAAAATCATGGGCCAGGGTAGCTAGTCGTTCGCTGACCACCACCATTCGGCGGCTCAGTAGCCACGAAGCCCGATAATAATCAGGAACTAAAGTATAGATCTGTTGCAGCATTTCTCCGCTGGTGACGATCAGCGTATTCACGCCGAGCGTTTGCCAGCGCAGCGTTTGCTCAGCACCGTCATAGTGGACCGGCGTCCGCTGGTAGCATTCGCAGTAGCTGACGCGCGCGCCGCGTTGGCGGAGCGTCTCGGCCAGCAATTCCCGGCCGCCGTTCCCGCGCAGCAGCAGGGCCTGCTTTCCTGTCACCTGTTGAAGCGATGGCTGTTGCAGCAGCGTTTCGCTGGTGCCGTGGCTTTCAGGATAGATGACCGGTCGACGGGTGACGGTATGCAGCGCCAACCCGGTGGTGCGGCCGACGGCATAGTAATGCAATGTTGTCGGCCAGCTTAGACCCACCTGCGATAAGGCTGGCTGAGCAAATTTTACGGCCTGGTGAGAAAGTGCGAAGACCAAATCACCCGGCTGTAATGTATTCAGCATAGCGGGTAACTGGGGCAGTTCGCGACCCATTGTAAATTCAACCAATGGACAGTGGTAGGCCGTGAGTCCGGCCTGACAGAGACGGGAAACCAGTTGCTCGCCCGCAGGAGAGGGGCGGGTAACTAAAATCGTCATGACGACGAGGCACCGTAAACAGACTGCAGAATCTCTCCGGCACCGCAGGACAGCAGCTCTTCGGCCAGCGCAATGCCGATGCTTTCGGCCTCTGCGCGGGGGCCGCGACGTTCGCGCAGGATGATACGGCTGCCGTCCGGCGCGCCGACCAGCGCGCGCAGCCACAGGGTATCGCCCTTCAGCTCCGCATAGCTGCCGATCGGCACCTGACATCCGCCTTCAAGGCGCGTGTTCATGGCGCGTTCCGCCAGCACCCGCGTGGCGGTGTCGGCATGATTCAGCCGGGCCAGCAGGCTTTGCGTTCGAACGTCGTCCAGTCGGCATTCGATACCGACCGCGCCCTGACCGACCGCGGGCAGCGAAACTTCCGGGCTCAACGCACAGCGTACGCGGTCTTGCATACCCAAGCGGTTAAGTCCGGCAACGGCGAGAATAATCGCGTCATATTCGCCGTTATCCAGTTTTGACAGGCGTGTGCCGACGTTGCCGCGCAGGTCGCGCACTACCAGATCGGGGCGGTTGGCGCGCAGCTGGCACTGACGGCGCAGGCTGGACGTACCGACGCATGCGCCTTCAGGTAATGCGTCCAGATCGGCGTAACGGTTGGAGACGAACGCATCTCGGGGATCGTCGCGCTCGCAGATGGTGACCAGTCCAAGTCCCGGCGGAAAGTCTACCGGCACGTCCTTCATGGAATGTACGGCGATGTCGGCGCGATGTTCCAGCAGGGCTAGCTCTAACTCTTTGACGAAAAGGCCTTTTCCACCGACTTTGGCAAGCGGAGTATCCAGCAGAACGTCTCCCCGTGTTACCATCGGTACCAGCTCCACCTGTAAATCCGGATGACAGGACTGCAACTGTTGTTGTACATAATGAGCCTGCCATAAGGCGAGCGGGCTTTGTCGGGTGGCAATTCGGAGAGTATTCTCTAACATGCTGGATACCGTTGTTATCGTTTCGTTGCATCGTATCATTGATGCTGCGCCAGTGTCAGTTGCCGGGCTGTGGCTAAACCTCAGTTGGTAACGATTGCAATGATAGCAGCCATAAATCATAAATGCTGGCGGAGTCTGAGTGAGCGACAGCAGGACCGATCCCGCAGTGTAGACCGAAAATTCTGACTTTTTTTACTTTCTTTACGCCTTTTCAGCAAGGTGTTAAATTGATCACGTTTCCAGCAATAAACTGTCCGCCATTCCTCTAAATCGCTACTCAGGACAGGTTGGTTTGGAAAAACGGCTTTTTTTTAGTCACTGGGATAATCAGGCGAAACGTCTTGTACCTCTACATCGAGACACTGAAGCAGAGACTGGACGCGATTAACCAACTGCGAGTTGATCGCGCTCTGGCAGCAATGAGACCCGCTTTCCAGCAGGTTTACAGTCTTTTGCCAGTTTTACTACATCACCACCATCCCCAGATGCCGGGCTACCTTGAAGGTAAGGTCCCACACGGCATATGCCTCTACACGCCTGATGAAAACCAACAACGCTATTTCGATGACGCCCAGCTGATTGGCGGGATGGCGGAGCCGTTGTGCAAGCAGGGCGAATTCCCCATCAATGGCATTTATTCGATGGGCAGCACTTCTTCGATTGGTCAAAGCTGCACGTCCGATCTGGACGTATGGGTTTGTCATCAATCCTGGCTTGATACCGAAGAGCGTCAGCGCTTACAGCAGAAATGCACGCTGCTGGAACAGTGGGCGGCGGGTCTGGGGGTGGATGTCAGCTTCTTCGTTATGGACGAAAACCGCTTCCGTCACAACGAGAGCGGCAGTCTGGGCGGCGAGGACTGCGGGTCGACCCAGCACATTCTGTTGTTGGATGAGTTTTACCGCACCGCCGTACGCATGGCGGGCAAGCGCATCCTGTGGAACATGGTGCCGGTAGAAGAAGAGCCGAATTACGACGAATACGTCATCAACCTCTATTCGCAGGGCGCGCTGGCGCCGAATGAGTGGCTCGATCTGGGCGGACTCAGCACCTTATCGGCAGAAGAGTATTTTGGCGCCAGCCTCTGGCAGCTCTACAAAAGCATCGACTCCCCCTACAAAGCGGTGCTGAAAACGCTGCTGCTGGAAGCTTACTCCTGGGAGTATCCCGATACCTGTCTGCTGTCGGCCGAAATCAAAACGCGTTTGCATAAAGGCGAAATCGTGTCGTTCGGTCTCGACCCGTACTGCATGATGTTGGAGCGCGTCACCCACTATCTCACCGCCATCGACGATATGCCGCGTCTGGACCTGGCGCGCCGCTGCTTCTATCTCAAAGTCTGCGAAAAATTGTCGACCGGCGTCGGCAAGACCGCCTGGCGCGAGCAGATCCTCACACAGCTGGTTCAGCAGTGGGGCTGGGACGACCAACGTTTGCAGATGCTGGACGACCGCGCCAACTGGAAAATTGAGCAGGTGCGCGAAGCGCATAATGAACTGCTGGATGCGATGATGCAGAGCTATCGCAATCTGATTCGCTTTGCCCGACGTAACAACCTGAGCGTCAGCGCCAGCCCGCAGGATATCGGCGTGCTGACGCGCAAGCTGTACGCCGCCTTCGAGGCGCTGCCGGGCAAGGTGACCTTGGTGAATCCGCAGATCTCCCCTGATTTGTCCGAGCCGGACCTGACGTTCATCTACGTGCCCGCCGGGCGCGCTAATCGCAGCGGCTGGTATCTGTATAATCAGGCGCCGTCGATGGATGCGATCATCAGCCACCAACCGCTGGAATATAACCGCTACCTGAACAAGCTGGTGGCCTGGGCCTATTTCAACGGTCTGCTGACGTCCGCCACGCAGCTGCATATCAAAGGCGGAGATCGATGCGACTTAGCCAAGCTCAAGGAGCTGGTCTCCGACGTGGCGAGCCACTTCCCGCTGCGTGTCGCGCCGCCGACACCCAAAGCGCTCTACAGTCCGTGCGAAATTCGTCATCTGGCGATTATCGTCAATCTCGAACACGATCCGACGGCGGCCTTCCGTAATCAGGTCGTGCATTTCGATTTCCGCCAACTGGACGTCTTCAGCTTCGGTCAGCAGCAGCAGTGCCTGGTCGGCAGCATCGACCTGCTGTATCGCAACTCCTGGAATGAGATCAGAACCCTGCACTTCAGCGGCGAACAGGCGGTGTTGGAAGCGCTGAAAACTATTCTGGGCAAAATGCATCAGGACGCCGCGCTGCCGGAGTCGCTGGATGTTTTCTGCTACAGCCAGCATCTGCGCGGGCTGATCCGCACGCGCGTGCAGCAACTGGTGTCGGAGTGCATTGAACTGCGCCTGTCCAGCACGCGGCACGAGCCGGGCCGCTTTAAAGCGGTGAAGGTGGCGGGGCAAACCTGGGGACTGTTCTTCGAACGGCTCAGCGTATCGGTGCAGAAACAGGAGAACGCGGTAGAGTTCTACGGCGCGATCTCCAACAACAAGCTACAGGGTTTGCCTATTCAGGTGGAAACCGCCGCGCATGTTCATTTGCCGCCGGTCATCGATGGCGTCGCCAGCGAAGGCATCATTCAGTTCTTCTTTGAAAATCGGACGGATGACGAGGGTTTCAATATCTATATTCTGGATGAGACCAACCGCGTGGAAGTGTTCCACCACTGCGAAGGCAGCAAAGAGGAACTGGTACGTGACGTCAGCCGCTTCTACTCTTCCTCGCACGACCGCTTCACCTACGGCGCCAGCTCGATCAACTTCAACCTGCCGCAGTTTTACCAGATCGTCCAGGTCGATGGTCGCACGAAGGTGATCCCGTTCCGCAAGAGCGACCTCTCGCCGATGTGCATGACCTCGCTGCAAGACGATCCCGCGCGGCTGAACCCGCGACAGCTGCAAACGCTGTAGTCTGCGCTACGGCGGAAGTCGGCTTGTGCGTTAACGCTCATCTCCCGGCGCGTCGCCCTATAACGATACGTGAACGCTCTCTCACTTGCTCTCGGCCTGAGCGCTCGCTTTTAGCGAAGAGTCCTCGTACATCGGTCTGATTAATCGAACTCCCCGTCGTTGATTTTCGATTCCTGTTGATTTTCATGATCCAGCTGCGATTATAGAGAGCATGAGTCTCTGAACGACAGGTTTAACGTTATGAAAACGCTATTTCGCCAAGCTGCGCTGGCACTGGTTGCACTCGGGGTTGTCGGTTGTGGTCTGAAAGGGCCGTTGTACTTCCCGCCGGAGCACAAAAGCACGACGCCGAGCGAATCTCAGACACAGAAAAATACGACACCGCAACCATCGACTAACCGGCCATAACGGCGGACGATCAAACGGGATTTCCCATATTTTAACAGGTCACGATAGCGTATTTACCGCGTCCGGTTGAGCCAGCGGAGTCAGGATAATGCAGTTCTCCAAAATGCACGGTTTAGGCAATGACTTTATGGTTGTCGATGCCGTTACGCAAAATGTCTATTTTTCACCCGAACTCATCCGCCGGCTGGCGGATCGCCACTGCGGCGTAGGCTTCGACCAGTTGCTGGTTGTCGAACCGCCGTACGATCCTGAGCTGGATTTTCATTACCGTATTTTTAACGCCGACGGCAGCGAGGTTGCGCAGTGCGGCAACGGCGCTCGCTGCTTCGCGCGTTTCGTACGTCTGAAAGGGCTGACGAATAAACGTCATATTAATGTGAGCACCCATAGCGGGCGTATGGTGCTGTCGGTCACCGAAGACGAACTGGTGCGGGTCAACATGGGCGAGCCCAACTTTGAACCGCAGCAGATTCCGTTTCGCGCCGCCAAAGCAGAGAAAACCTACATCATGCGTGTGGCGGACCACACCGTGCTGTGCGGCGCGGTCTCAATGGGCAACCCGCACTGCGTTGTGCAGGTCGATGACGTTGATACGGCGCCGGTCGAAACGCTGGGTCCATTGCTCGAAAGTCATGAACGTTTCCCTGAACGCGCTAACATTGGTTTTATGCAGGTCGTTAATCGCGATTCCGTCCGGCTGCGCGTTTTTGAGCGCGGCGCGGGTGAAACGCAGGCCTGCGGCAGCGGCGCCTGTGGGGCCGTCGCGGTTGGGATTCAGCAAGGGCTGCTGTCGGCGGAAGTCAAAGTGCAACTGCCGGGCGGCGAGCTGGATATTCATTGGGCGGGGCCGGGAAACCCGTTGTTCATGACCGGTCCGGCCACGCATGTCTATGATGGATTCATTCATTTATGAAACGCGTCGAGGAGCAGCAGGAACAGGCAGATCGCGAGGTTGAACTCACGGACGACATGGTGCTGCAGTTCCTGCACCAAAACCCCGATTTTTTCATCCGTAATTCCCGCCACGTCGAACAAATGCGCATTCCGCACCCGGTGCGAGAAAGTGTGTCTCTGGTCGAGTGGCAGCTATCGCGTCAGCGTACCCAAATCCAGCATCTGGAAGAGGACATTACGCTCCTGATGGAGCAGGCCGCGCAGAACGAGGCGCTGTTCAATCAGCTGTTGCAGTTGCAGCTGGCCTTATCGGCGGCCGACTCTTTGCAGGATCTGCTGGACCGGTTGCAGCGCTGGGCGCGCAAGCTCGGGCTGTCCGGCGCCACGGTGCGATTGTTCAGCGACAAATGGCGCATCGGCGCGCCGTCTGATTTCACGCATCTCGCGCTAAATCGCACGTTGTTCGAACCCTTGCGCATTCAGCGCTTGGGGAAACGGAATCACTATCTCGGCTCGCTGAACGGACCTGAACTTTTGCTGCTATTGCCTCAGGCGCGGCAGGTGGGGTCGGTCGCGCTGTCGTTGATGGGCGAAAAAGGCGATCTGGGTCTGCTGATTTTCAGCAGCCGCGATAGCCATCATTATCAGGAAGGGATGGGGACCGTACTTTTGCAGCATCTGGCGACGATTTTGCCGATGGTTCTGCAACGCTGGATCGAACGGCTATGAACGTCCCCGACTCGCCCTTGCTGACGCAGGCCGACGCCTTTTTACGTTACCTGCGCGTCGAGCGACAGCTCAGCCCGCTGACGCAAAGCAGCTATGCGCACCAACTTCAGGCTGTGATCACTATTTTATCCGCCTCCGGCATCAGCGACTGGCGTCAGCTGGATGCCGCCGGAGTGCGTGCGGTGGTCGCGCGCAGCAAACGCGACGGACTACAGTCCTCCAGTCTGGCGCTGCGCCTTTCCGCACTGCGCAGTTTTCTGGACTGGATGGTGAGCCGCGGTGAGTTGAACGCCAACCCTGCCAAAGGGATAGCCACGCCGCGTGCCGGACGCCATCTGCCGAAGAATATGGATGTGGACGAGGTCAACCGTCTGCTGGACATCGACGAGAGCGATCCGTTGGCGGTCCGCGATCGGACGATGCTGGAAGTGATGTATGGCGCGGGTCTGCGTCTGGCCGAGCTGGTCGGTCTGGATCTGGGGCATATCGATCTGGACAGCGGCGAAGTCTGGGTGATGGGGAAAGGCAGCAAAGAGCGTCGTTTGCCGCTGGGCGGAACGGCGGTGACTTGGCTGAACGCTGGCTGGCGCTGCGGGAGATCTACGCGCCGGATGACGACGCGGTGTTCGTCTCCAGTCTCGGTAAACGTATCTCCATGCGCAACGTGCAGAAGCGCTTTGCCGAGTGGGGCGTGAAGCAAGGCGTGAACAGCCACATCAATCCCCATAAGCTGCGCCACTCCTTTGCGACGCATTTGCTCGAGTCGAGCGGCGACCTGCGTGCGGTTCAGGAACTGTTGGGACACGCCAACCTCACCACGACTCAAATTTATACGCATCTGGATTTCCAGCATTTGGCCTCGGTCTATGATGCGGCGCATCCTCGCGCGAAACGAGGCAAATCCTGATGCACGTCTACCGTCCGCTGGGCCCTATCGCGGCCATCACTTTCGATCTGGACGACACGTTATACGATAACGCCGAGGTGGTGCGGCGCAGCTCGCGCGAAGCGCTGCAATTTCTACGCGCTCTCCATCCGGGATTGAGTTCGTTGACCGAAGCGGAGTTCGGTGCGATGCGTGACGAATTGCGTACGCAGGAACCGGAGATCTATCACGACATGACCGAATGGCGTCGCCGTACGGTGGTGCTGGCGCTGCGGCGTCAGGGAGTGAGTGAGGCGGAAGCGGACGACGGCGCGGCGAAAGCGATGACGCACTTTGCCTACTGGCGCAGCCGTATCAGCGTGTCACAGGAAACTCACGACACGCTTGGGGCGCTGGCTCAGCGCTGGCCGCTGGCGGCGATCACCAACGGTAACGCCGATCCTCATGCCTGCGGTCTGGGCGAATACTTCCAGTTTGTCCTCCGCGCCGGTCCGGACGGCCGCGCCAAGCCGTGGCACGATATGTTTCATGAGGCCGCGGAGCGTCTCAATTTACCGTTGCATCACCTGCTGCATGTGGGGGATGATCTCATCACCGACGTGGCCGGCGCCGTACGCTGCGGGATGCAATCCTGCTGGATCGGGGTGCAGGGAGCCAACCTGATGCAGCTTCGCGACGCTCGGCTGCTGCCGCATATTGCAATTGCAAGGTTGGCATCGCTGACGGCATTGCTATAATTCACGCCTTCCACTGTATGCATAAACAGAGGTGAACTGTCGCCATGTGGTGACGGGATGCCCTTTTCACGGATAACCGACGCCTATGGACGTATCTGATCTGCTCGACAGCCTGAACGATAAACAACGCGACGCCGTCGCGGCTCCCCGCAGCAACATGTTGGTGCTGGCCGGGGCTGGCAGCGGCAAGACGCGGGTGCTGGTGCATCGTATCGCCTGGCTGATGTCGGTGGAGAACTGCTCCCCGTACTCCATCATGGCGGTGACGTTCACCAATAAAGCCGCCGCAGAGATGCGCCATCGAATCGAACAGTTGATCGGCACCAGTCAGGGCGGCATGTGGATCGGCACTTTTCACGGTCTGGCGCATCGGCTGCTGCGCGCGCATCATCTTGATGCCGGACTGCCGCAGGACTTTCAGATTTTGGACAGCGAAGACCAGCTCCGTCTGCTCAAACGGCTGGTCAAAGCGCTCAATCTGGACGAGAAGCAGTGGCCGCCGCGGCAGGCGATGTGGTACATCAACGGCAAAAAAGACGAGGGCCTGCGTCCTCAGCATATCGAAAGCTACGGCAATCCGGTGGAGCAAACCTGGCTCCGCGTGTATCAGGCCTATCAGGAAGCCTGCGATCGCGCCGGACTGGTGGATTTCGCCGAACTGCTGCTGCGTGCCCATGAATTGTGGCTGAACAAGCCGCACATTCTGCAGCACTACCGGGATCGCTTTAACAACATTCTGGTCGACGAATTCCAGGACACTAACCGCATTCAGTACGCCTGGGTGCGTATGCTGGCAGGCGACAGCGCCCGGGTCATGATTGTGGGTGACGATGACCAGTCTATCTACGGCTGGCGCGGGGCGCAGGTCGAAAATATTCAGCACTTCCTGAACGATTTCCCGCAGGCTTCCACCATCCGTCTGGAGCAGAACTACCGTTCCAGCGCCAATATCCTCAACGCGGCCAATGCCCTGATCGCCCATAACGGCGATCGTCTGGGGAAAAATTTGTGGACCGACGGCGTCGAAGGCGACCCGATTTCCCTGTACTGCGCGTTCAACGAACTGGACGAGGCGCGGTTTGTCGTCAGCCGCATCAAGGCGTGGCAGGAAATGGGCGGCAGCCTGAACGAGTGCGCCATTCTTTACCGCAGCAACGCCCAATCCCGTGTGCTGGAAGAGGCGCTGCTACAGCAAAGTCTGCCTTATCGCATTTATGGCGGAATGCGCTTCTTCGAACGACAGGAAATCAAAGACGCGCTGGCCTACCTGCGGCTGATCGCCAACCGTAACGACGATGCGGCGTATGAACGCGTGGTGAATACCCCGACGCGCGGCATCGGAGACCGGACGCTGGAAGTGGTGCGTCAGGCCGCGCGCGACCGTCAGCTGACTCTGTGGCAGGCCACGCGTGCGTTGTTGCAGGAGAAGGCGCTGGCCGGACGCGCCGCCGGTGCGCTACAGCGCTTCCTCGAACTGGTGGACGCGTTGGCCAACGATACCGCCGAGCAGCCGCTGCACGTACAAACTGACCGCGTGATCAAAGACTCCGGCCTGTGGAGCATGTATGAACAGGAAAAAGGCGAGAAGGGCCAGACCCGCATCGAGAACCTGGAGGAACTGGTCACCGCGACGCGCCAGTACAGCTATCAGGAAGAAGATCAGGATCTGATGCCGCTGCAGGCGTTTCTGTCTCATGCGGCGCTGGAAGCCGGAGAAGGGCAGGCGGATGCCTATCAGGATGCGGTCCAGCTGATGACGCTGCATTCCGCTAAAGGGCTGGAGTTCCCTCAGGTCTTCATCGTTGGGATGGAGGAAGGCATGTTCCCAAGCCAGATGTCTCTCGAAGAGGGCGGGCGACTGGAGGAAGAGCGCCGACTGGCGTATGTCGGGGTGACCCGTGCGATGCGTAAACTGACGATGACCTACGCGGAAACTCGCCGTTTGTACGGCAAAGAGGTTTACCACCGCCCGTCGCGTTTCATTGGCGAACTGCCGCAGGAGTGCGTGGAGGAAGTCCGACTGCGCGCCAGCGTGTCGCGGCCCGTTAATCAGCAGCGGCTAGGAACGCCGATTTCCGAGAGCGACAGCGGCTACAAGCTGGGGCAGCGCGTGCGTCATGCCAAGTTCGGCGAAGGGACCATTGTCAATCTTGAAGGCGGCGGCGACCATTGCCGCGTTCAGGTGGCCTTCCCCGGTCAGGGGATAAAATGGCTGGTGGCGGCTTACGCAAAGCTGGATATCGTATAAACTGATTACTGAACAGATTGTTGCATTAATGGCCTGCGTGCGTGTTGACAGCCTTTTTCATCTCAGCGTAACATGCGCGCATCATTATTCCCGGAGGACCCACGCCTTGGACACACCCAGTCGATACTGGCTCACACACCTATTTCGTAGGTACAACTTCTAAGGCTATCCTCCGTTGCTGATAGCCTTAGTGGTTGTCAGCGATCTCTTCACACATCGCATCGAGTCAGCACCGTCAAACGGTCTGGAATCGGATGGTGATTTTTCACCCTCTTTCCTGTGTTTCAAGCGCGTATTGTCCCTGCCAGAACACCTTTAGGGAGCATGACCTATGCTGAGCGCATTCAAGCTGGAAAACAGCCGTTTAACTCGTCTGGAAATGGAAGAAAGCCAGGATCTCACCTCGTCGGTATGGGTAGATTTGGTCGAACCGGACGTTATCGAGCGGGACCAGGTACAAACCCAATTGGGCCAAAGCCTGGCGACTCGACCTGAACTGGAAGATATTGAAGCCTCCGCGCGTTTCTTCGAGGATGAAGACGGTCTGCATATTCACTCCTTCTTCTTTTATGAAGATGCGGAAGATCATGCGGGCAACGCGACCGTGGCGTTCACCATTCGCGACGGACGTTTGTACACTCTGCGCGAACGCGAGCTGCCGGCGTTTCGCCTGTACCGCATGCGCGCTCGCGGACAAACGCTGATTGACGGCAACGCTTATGAGCTGCTGCTCGACCTGTTCGAAACCAAAATCGAGCAGTTAGCGGATGAAATCGAAAATATCTATAGCGATCTGGAAGCGCTGAGTCGCGTCATCATGGATGGCCATCAGGGCGATGAGTACGACGACGCGCTGTCGACGCTGGCGGAGCTGGAAGATATCGGCTGGAAGGTGCGTTTGTGTCTGATGGATACCCAGCGCGCGCTGAACTTCCTGGTGCGTAAAGCGCGGTTGCCGAGCGGTCAGTTGGAGCAGGCACGGGAAATTCTGCGAGATATCGAATCGCTGCTGCCGCATAACGAATCGCTGTTCCAGAAGGTGAACTTTTTGATGCAGGCGGCGATGGGCTTTATCAATATCGAACAGAACCGCATCATCAAGATCTTCTCGGTGGTGTCCGTGGTATTCCTGCCGCCGACGCTGGTGGCTTCCAGCTACGGCATGAACTTTGAATTCATGCCGGAACTGAGACTGGCCTTTGGTTATCCAGCGGCGCTGGTACTCATGGTGTTGGCCGGTCTGGCGCCTTACCTGTACTTTAAACGCCGCAACTGGCTGTAACTGTCGAATAATAGAAAGAACAGGCCTCGTCGCTCGCGACGGGGCCTTTTTTTACGCCAGACGTTTGTGCATTTGCTTTTGCTGCGTGTGCAGCGCGTCGCCGATGAAAATCGCCAGCGCTAACCAGATGAAGGCAAAGGTGACCAACTGATCCTGGGTGAACGTCTCGTCATAAACCACGACGGCCAGCAAAAACACCAGCGTTGGTCCGATGTACTGGAAGAACCCCAGCGTAGAGAGACGCAGGCGCACGGCGGCGGCGGTGAAAAACAGCAGCGGGACGGTGGTGACGACACCGGCGGCAAGCAGCAGCAGATCCAGCGACAGCGAATTCTGAGTCAAATGACTGGTCGGCGTGTCGGCGAAGCAAAACAGATACACCAGCGCCACGGGCAGCAGCCACAGGGTTTCGACCAGCATGCCGGTTTGCGCATCGACCCCGATCTTTTTACGTAACAGGCCATAAATGGAAAAGCTAAACGCCAGCCACAGGGCGAGAAACGGAAGGGAGCCGAATTTCCACAGCTGCACCAGCACACCGCATACCGCTAACGCAACGGCGAGCCACTGCATGGGACGGAACCTTTCCCCGAGAAACAGCAGCCCGAGCAGCACACTGACCAGCGGATTGATGAAATAACCCAGGCTGGCTTCCAGCATATGGTGGTGGTTGACGGCCCAGATATAGATTAACCAGTTGCTGCCGATGAAGAGGGCGCTCACGGCCAGCATCAGCAACCGTTTCGGCTGTCGCAGAAGCGTGATGGCCTGCTTCCATTGGTGACTGACGCTGAGCAGGACCAGGATAAAAAAGAACGACCAAATCACGCGGTGAGAAACAATTTCAGTAGCGGGAACCTGTTCGATGAGTTTGAAGTAAGCCGGGGCGATACCCCAGATGATGTAAGCGCCAAGAGCGAACAGGACTCCCTGGCGGGTTTGCTGCGTTTCCATTGTAATAGCTCAGTATGAACGGAGGTAAACGACTATTTTACTTAAAATACCGCCCGCCAACACCCGTATATTGCCGTAATTACGGCACGAGAGTGGTTTACCCGGTCGGCATGACGGCGTCATCTGGCTGGACAAAGAGAATGCCGATCCCGCGCGATCCATCGTGAATACGGGCGGCGAATGGGAAATGAAAGCCGCCGCCATACAGAAAATACCGATTCATAGCAGCCTATAACGTAACCGCTTAGTTTCTGTGTACAATGCGAGCGTCAAATCAAAAAATAACCTTATTAGACAGCTGGAGAAATACGGGCATGCGTAAAATTTGGGGTGGTGTGCTGGCGTTGCTGCTAACGGCGCAGGTCCAGGCGCAAGAAGCCACAGTGCAGGAAATTCATGATAAACCGGCGGTTCGTGGCAGCATCATCGCCAGCCTGCTGCAAAAACATGACAGTCCCTTTATTCTTTATCCTTACGAAAATAACTACCTGCTTTACACCTATACCAGCAACATCAACCGGGAAGCGATTCAGAGCTATAACTGGGGAAATAACGCTCGCAAAGACGAGGTGAATTTCCAGATCAGTTTAGGCTTCCCGCTATGGCGCGGTATTTTGGGCGACAACTCACTGCTTGGCGCATCTTATACCCAAGGCTCCTGGTGGCAGCTTTCTAATAAAAGCGAATCGTCTCCGTTCCGTGAAACTAACTATGAGCCGCAGATCTTCCTGGGGTGGGCGACGGACTACAGCCTGGCGGGCTGGACCTTACGTGACGTGGAAGTCGGCTTTAACCATCAGTCGAATGGTCGCTCCGATCCCACCTCACGCAGCTGGAACCGTGCCTATGCGCGCCTGATGGCGCAGAACGGCAACTGGCAGGTGGAGCTGAAACCCTGGCTACGTTTCTCCGACAGCAAAGATGACAACCCGGATATCACCCGCTACATGGGGCATTATCGCGTACGCGTCGGCTACCTGTGGGGCGACAGTATTTTCAGCGCGGAAGGGCGTTACAACTGGAACAGCGGTTACGGCGGCGGTGAAGTGAGCTGGAGTTATCCGCTGACGGAGCACGTTCGCTTCTACACGAAAGTCTTCAGCGGCTACGGCGAATCGCTGATCGACTACAACCACCGTCAGACGCGTGTCGGCGTCGGCGTGACCCTGAACGATATGTTCTGAGGCCGCTTTCAGTCAGCATTGTCGAGAGCAGTGAATAAAAGCCTGCACACAAACGTTGCAGTTTTATCAAACGGCGCTGAAAATAGCGCCTGTTTGTTTTTATAAAAGCGGTGAAGGCGTGTCTACGGCAGAAGTATTGAATAAAGAAGCGCTGGCGACGCAGGTATTGCGCGAAACTTTCGGGTATCAGCAGTTCCGGCCCGGCCAGCAAGCGATTATCAACGCTGCCCTCAACGGGCAGGACTGCCTGGCGATCATGCCCACGGGTGGCGGTAAATCCCTGTGTTATCAAATCCCCGCTCTCGTCATGGAAGGGCTGACGCTGGTGGTGTCTCCGCTGATTTCCCTGATGAAGGATCAGGTGGATCAGCTGCAGGCCTACGGTGTTTCCGCCGCCTGTCTGAACTCCACGCAAACGCGCGAGCAGCAGCATCAGGTCATGACCGGCTGCCGCAACGGCGATATCAAACTCCTCTATATCGCCCCTGAACGTCTGACGTCTGACAGTTTTCTCGAACACCTGTCTTACTGGCCGCTGGCGATGATTGCCGTCGACGAAGCGCACTGTATTTCCCAATGGGGACACGATTTCCGGCCGGAGTACCGGGCGTTGGGGCAGGTGAAGCAGCGTTTCCCCGGCCTGCCGGTCGTGGCGCTGACCGCCACGGCGGACGACACCACGCGTCAGGACATCGTACGCCTGCTGGATTTGCACGATCCCCTCATCCACATCAGCAGCTTCGACCGTCCCAACATTCGCTATACGCTGGTGGAAAAATTCAAGCCGCTCGATCAGCTGTGGATGTTCGTACAAGGCCAACGCGGGAAATGCGGCATCGTTTACTGCAACAGCCGTGCGAAGGTCGAAGATTTGTGCACGCGCTTGCAGAATCGGGGCCTGAGCGTGGGGGCCTATCATGCGGGGCTGGAGAACGAACGTCGGGCTCAGGTGCAGGAAGCGTTTCTGCGTGACGACTTGCAGGTCGTCGTTGCCACAGTGGCGTTTGGGATGGGGATCAACAAACCTAACGTCCGCTTCGTGGTGCATTTCGATATTCCTCGCAACATCGAATCGTATTATCAGGAAACCGGCCGCGCAGGACGTGATGGCCTGCCGGCGGAAGCGGCGCTGTTTTACGATCCGGCCGACATGGCCTGGCTGCGCCGTTGTCTGGAAGAGAAACCGGCGGGTCCGCAGCTGGATATCGAGCGTCACAAGCTCAACGCCATGGGCGCGTTTGCGGAAGCGCAGACCTGTCGACGACTGGTGCTGCTCAACTACTTTGGCGAAGGGCGCCAGCAGTCGTGCGGCAACTGCGACGTCTGTCTGGACCCGCCTAAAAGCTATGACGGACTGGTCGATGCGCAGAAAGCATTATCCTGCGTCTATCGCGTAGGTCAGCGATTCGGTATTGGCTATATCGCGGAAGTGCTGCGCGGGGCCAATAACCAGCGTATCCGGGAGTTTGGTCACGACAAGCTGCCGGTCTACGGTCTTGGCAAAGATAAAACGCAGGAACAGTGGGTGAGCGTCCTGCGCCAGCTCATTCATCTGGGGCTGCTGATGCAGAACGTGGTTCAGCATTCCGCGCTGCAACTGACCGAAGCGGCCAGACCGGTGTTGCGCGGCGATGTCCCGCTGCAACTGGCCGTTCCGCGCTTGATTAACCTCAAACCGCGCGTCAGCCAGAAATCATATGGCGGCAACTACGACCGCAAACTGTTCGCCAAACTGCGCAAGCTGCGTAAATCCATCGCCGATGAAAACAACATTCCGCCGTACGTGGTTTTCAGTGACGCGACGCTGTTGGAGATGGCGGAAATTCTGCCGGTCACGGCCAGCGAACTGCTGAACGTCAATGGCGTGGGTCAACGTAAACTGGAGCGTTTCGGCGTGCCGTTCATGACGCTCATCCGCGAGCATCTGGAAAACGACGACTAACTTGTATGCGCCCGCGTGGTATAGGGGCGACACAACGATAACAACGGGAGTTTCACCATGTTGATGCTGTTCCTGACTGTGGCGCTGGTGCATTTCATCGCCCTGATGAGTCCGGGGCCGGACTTTTTCTTCGTTTCGCAGATTGCGGCCAGCCGTTCGCGCCGTGAAGCGATGATGGGCGTATTAGGCATCACGCTGGGCGTGGTGGTCTGGGCGGCGATCGCCTTGATGGGGCTGCATTTGTTGCTGATGAAAATGGCGTGGCTGCACCGCATCATTACCGTGGGCGGGGGTCTTTACCTGTGCTGGATGGGATGGCAGATGTTGCGTTCCGCGCGTCAGAAAGCGCAACAATCGGAGGTCGCTGAGGTCAGCGTGGATTTACCTCAGCGCGGCAAGTTCTTCATTCGTGGTTTAGTCACCAACCTGTCCAATCCCAAAGCGCTGATTTACTTCGGCAGCGTTTTCTCTCTGTTCGTCGGCGATAGCGTGGGCGCGGGTGCGCGCTGGGGACTGTTTGCTTTAATTTCGGTAGAAACGCTGGCGTGGTTCACGCTGGTGGCCATGGTGTTTGCGCTGCCGGTCATGCGTCGCGGCTATCAGCGTTTGGCGAAATGGGTGGATGGCGTCGCGGGCGTGCTCTTCGCGGGATTCGGTATTCATCTCATCGTATCGCGTTAAACGCGGAGGTCATGGCGAGTGGGTCGCCATGACCTTGGCTCGACGCCGAGGCTAGGCCCGACGGGCGGACGCCAGCAGCGCACCCACCATAATAAACAGCGAACCGAAGACCCGATTCAGACGTTTCACCTGCCGGGGTCCCTTCAGCCATTTGGCGACGCGCGTCGCCAGCGTGGCGTAGCCAATCATCACGACGACATCCACGGCGATAGTGGTGACGCCCAGCACCAAATATTGCATGGCCTGAGGCTGATGCGGGATCACAAATTGCGGAAACAACGCAGCCAGAAAAACGATGCTTTTCGGGTTGGTCAAATTGACCAGCACGGCCCGTTTAAAGAGTCTGCGCCGCGGCATCGTGTTTGCCAGCGTATTCAAATCCAGACCGCCCGCGCTGCGCCACTGCTGAATGCCGAGCCAAATCAGATAAGCCGCCCCGACCCATTTCAGCACTTCAAACGCCAGCACGGACTGGGACAACAGCGCGCCGAGGCCGATGCCCACCAGCACGATGTGGCAAATCAATCCGACCTGCAGACCGGCAATCGAGGCGAACGCGCCGCGATAGCCGTGACTGATGCCGGTGCTCATGGTGTTGATGGCGCCGGAACCCGGCGAAAGACTCAGAATCAATGTGGTCACGAGATAGGTAAACCACCACTCGATGGTCATGCGTCAATGCTCCCTGAATGTCGCTTTTTATGCCACAATACGCCAACGCCGATCTTTGTACCAGAGCTCACAAAACCAGGTTTACCGCCATGAACAACCGCGAGAATGTGTGATGACTCAGTACCCTGAGTGTCTACTGAATCGGGAGGCGCAGTACGCTGCGTTTTCCACCGGACCTTTGCTGGACTTCTGGCGGCGGCGGGATGAGGGCGAGTTCATCGGCGTCGACCGCGTCCCCATTCGCTTTGCCCGTTTTACCTCTCCGCGCCATCATCAGGTGGTGATGCTGCTCACTGGCCGCACCGACAGCTACGTCAAATACTCCGAGGTCGCCTACGACCTGTTCCATAATGGTTATGATGTGCTGATGATGGATCATCGTGGGCAAGGGCGTTCAGGTCGTTTGCTGAAAGATACGCATCGCGGTCACGTCGAGAATTTCAGCGACTATGTGGACGACGTGGCGCAGTTCTGGCAACTGCAACTGGCGAAAAGCGGGTATCGACGACGCTTTGCGCTGGCGCACTCGATGGGGGGCGTGATTCTGGCCGATTTTATGGCCCGCAGGCCCGAGGCTTTCGATGCCGCCGCGCTGTGCGCCCCTATGTGCGACATCCATTTGCCGATGCCGGAATGGCTGGCCTGGCGCATTCTGGATCGCACCGAGCGTCATCCGAAGCTGCGCGACTACTACGCGATTGGCGCCAGCCAGTGGCAGCCATTGCCGTATGTCCTCAATGTGCTGACCCACAGTCGCGCCCGACATCTACGCAGTGTGCGGACCTATGCCGACGACCCGTCGCTGCGGATTGGCGGACCCACCTATCACTGGGTGCGGGAAGCGCTGTTGGCGGGCAGGGATTTAATGTCGAGAGTAGCGAAAATTACAGCGCCGCTGCTTGTGCTGCAGGCGGAGGACGACCGCGTGGTGGATAATCGCGGGCAGGATGCATTCTGCAGGGCGATGGCCGCGGCGGGTCATCCGGTGGCTGGAGGGAAACCGCGCATCATACGCGGTGCCCGGCATGACATGCTGTTTGAAGAAGATGCGGTGCGCGCCGACGTTTTTCGCCGGATTCTGCACCATTTTGCGCAATATCATTAAATTCTGCGGCCCGGCCGCGTTTAACCTGCGGAGGTTAGATTCCAACGTATGTACCCCATTGTCGCTTCCGATTTGGATGGCACGCTGCTGTCCCCCGCTCATACGCTTACCCCTTATGCCAGAGAAACGTTGCAACTGCTGACGGAGCAGGGCATTCATTTTGTCTTCGCCACCGGGCGGCACCATAAGGACGTCGCACAGATCCGCGACAAACTGGGGATCAGCGCATACATGATCACCTCCAACGGCGCCCGAGTGCACAACACCGACGGAGAACTGCTGGTTAGCCATAATCTGGACCGCGATATCGCGCGTGATTTGTTCGGGATCATGTACGACCGTGAGGATATCCTCACGCATATCTATCGCGGCGATGACTGGTTCATGAGCCGCTCCCGACCGGAAGAAGAGCAGTTCTTCCAGGAATCCGTCTTCAAGTACCAGCTATTCGACCCGACGTCGCTGGACACCGACGATGTCGGGAAAGTCTTTTTCACCTGCGATGAACATGAACGTCTGCTGCCGCTGGAAGAGGCGCTCAACGCCCGCTGGGGCGACCGCGTCAACGTAAGCTTCTCCTCGGTGAACTGCCTGGAAGTTATGGCGGGCGGCGTATCGAAAGGACATGCGCTGGAGCAGGTCGCGAAACGGATGGGGCATGGCGTGAAGGATTGCATCGCCTTCGGCGACGGCATGAACGACCTGGAAATGCTCTCGATGGCGGGAAAAGGCTGCATCATGGCGGCCGCACACCAGCGCCTGAAGGACCGTTTGACCGAGCTGGAAGTGATCGGCACCAATGCGGATGATGCGGTGCCGAACTACCTGCGTGAACAGTATGCCGCGCTGATCACTCGCTGACGGCGTTGGGGACGCCCGGACGTGTCACAATGTGAATCATGTCAGCAAAGTGACAAGGTCAAAAAAACGCTTTACAGGTGCGAATGATAATGATTATTATTGCCATGCGTTCCGGGAAAACCCTTCTGTCTCGATCTTGATGATTCAGCGAGGTTTTGCTGTGAAAGCACGACATTGCTCACATTGCTTCCAGTATTTATTTAGCCAGCTCGGGTGCTGGCTTTTTTTTGTCCGCATGATTTACGGAAATCAGTTTCCATAAATTCCGCTATTTTTTTGAACTGCACGTTGAGTTTTTTACGCTATCTTCCCGGCGCGCCGTCGCTAGACTGTTCAAAACGAAGGAGGAAGCAACGATGATCTATTTACGTCAGGCGCAGCAGCGCGGACATGCCAACCACGGCTGGCTCGACAGCTGGCACACGTTTTCATTTGCCGATTACCACGACCCCGACTTCATGGGATTTTCCGCCCTGCGGGTGATCAATGAAGATCGTATTGAAGGCGGGCAGGGCTTCGGTATGCACCCACACCGGGATATGGAAATTCTGACCTATGTGTTGTCGGGCACGATTGAACATCAGGACAGCATGGGGAATCACGAACGGATCCCGGCCGGAGAGTTCCAGATCATGAGCGCGGGCACCGGTGTTCGCCATTCGGAATACAATGCCAGCCCGGATGAATTGCTGCATCTGTATCAGATCTGGATCATCCCGGATCGTAAAGGGCTGATGCCACGCTATGAGCAGCGCCGCTTCGACGATAAGCAGGGTAAACAGCGGGTGTTGTCGCCGGAAGGTCGCGACGGTTCTCTCAAAGTTTTTCAGGACATGTCGCTTTGGCGCTGGGCATTGAACGCGCAGGAGCAGGCGGTTCATGACATCGAGCCAGGTCGTCGCGTCTGGATCCAGGTCGTGCGCGGAACGGTCACGGTGAACGGACAGACGGCGAGCGCCAGCGACGCGTTGGCGCTGTGGGACGAAAGCGCCCTCTCGATGACTGCGGATGAAGATAGTGAGATCCTGCTGTTTGATTTACCGCCGGTGTAAAAGGGCTGTGAAGCGCACCACGGCGTGATGCGCCGAACGTCTTACCACGCACCGCGCCAAGCCGGGGGCTCGGCACTTTCCAACGTGTCGGGCCTTTTTAGCGCGCAATCCTGTTCTGAGCGATATTGCGAAGCCGCTCCTGGACGTCATGAAAGTCGCCGTAATCCGGCATCGAATCGATACTCGCCACCGGGTTTTTTGCTAGACTCCGACTACTTTTCCCGAGTTGGGTAGCCACGGATGATCAAGAAGAAAAGACCGGCTCTTCAGGATGTCGCCGATCGCGTCGGCGTCACAAAAATGACGGTTAGCCGCTATCTGCGCAATCCTTCCCAGGTGTCTGCCGCGTTACAAAAGAAAATCGCCGCCGTGGTGGATGAGCTGGGATACATTCCCAACCGCACGCCCCATATTCTGGCCAACGCCACCAGCCGAGCCATCGGCGTCCTGCTGCCTTCGCTCACGAATCAGGTCTTTGCCGAAGTGCTGCGCGGCATTGAGCGGGTGACGGAGGCTCAGGGTTATCAAACCATGCTGGCGCACTATGGCTATCATCCTGAAAAGGAAGAACAGCGCTTGATGTCGCTGCTGTCTTACAACATCGACGGCTTGATACTGGCGGAACGCACCCACACGGCCCGCACCCGGCAGATGATTCACGTTTCCGGGATTCCGGTCGTCGAACTGATGGATTCCGTCTCCCCCTGTCTGGATATGGCGGTGGGTTTTGACAACGTCGAAGCTTCACGACAGATGACGCGGCACATCATTGGGCGGGGACGTCGACACGTGGTGTATCTGGGCGCACGGCTGGATGAACGTACCCTGATGAAACGGCAGGGCTATGAGCTGGCGATGCAGGAAGCCGGTTTGAACGCGCACAGCGTGATGAGCGAAAGCGCCTCGTCATATACGCTGGGCGGCGAACTGCTGCGGCGGGCGCAGAGGGAATGCCCTGACATCGACAGCGTATTCTGCACCAACGACGATCTGGCGATCGGCGCGATTTTCGAGTGCCAGCGGCAGGGGCTGAGCATTCCCGGACAGATGAGCATTGTCGGTTTCCACGGCCACAACATCGGTCAGGCGATGGTTCCCCGTTTGACGAGCGTCCTGACTCCGCGTGAGCGCATCGGCGAAGTGGGGGCCGAAATGCTGCTGGCGCGTCTGAACGGCGAGCCTGTTCCGTCGCCCCTGCATGATGAAGGTTTCGAGCTGCTGCCCGGCGACAGTTTATAGGCTCATGCACTTGCGGCGGCGCCTGAATCTTCGGGACGCCAGCCCGCGGTGGATCCCTCGCTATCACACATAAACCTCTCCATACCGGCTGGCTTTGACGGCGGCGACGTTTGGTCGCCGAGCGCCTCGGCGGCTAAAAATCCGTCATCGCCCAAAGCCGCCTTCCCACCTGGCAATATTTGATCTTTATCCCAAACTGTAAATTAAGTGCTGCAGGTTAGTTCCAGTTCTTAACATGTTACCGGTATCATGATACCGGTAACATTACGGGTATCACCCGTTCCCCCTGATGGTGCTTCACCCATCGCTTCTGATGTTGTATCGCTGCTGCCGTACCAGGCCCTTGATGGGCCGTAGCAGAATCACCTTCGCCTTCGTTCTCCGGTGGTTTCCGGGAGCGATGAGGCTCTGCCGGAGAAAGGTTATGCCATTAGTCATCGTTGCTGTAGGTGTCGCCATACTGCTGTTGTTAATGATTCGATGTAAGTTGAATGGATTTATCGCACTGGTGCTGGTGGCGCTGGCCGTCGGGATCTTGCAGGGCATGCCGGTCGATAAAGTCATCGCCTCCATCAAAACCGGGGTGGGCGGAACGCTCGGCAGTCTGGCGCTGGTGATGGGCTTCGGCGCGATGCTGGGGAAAATGCTGGCGGACTGCGGCGGGGCGCAGCGGATCGCCACCACGCTGATCGACTGGTTTGGCCATAAAAACATTCAATGGGCCATCATGCTGACCGGTTTCACCGTGGGCTTCGCCTTGTTCTATGAAGTCGGTTTTGTCCTGCTGCTGCCGCTGATATTCAGCATTGTCGCCTCCGCGCGTATTCCTCTGCTTTATGCTGGCGTGCCGATGGCTGCGGCGCTGTCCGTCACCCACGGTTTTTTACCGCCGCATCCGGCGCCAACGGCCATCGCCGCCATCTTTCATGCCGATATGGGCAAAACGCTGCTTTACGGCACGCTATTGGGGATCCCCACCGCCATACTGGCCGGCCCGGTTTTTGCCCGTTTCCTGAAAAAAATCGATAAGCCAGTGCCTGAAGGTCTGTACAACCCGAAACAATTTTCTGAAGAAGAAATGCCCAGCTTCGGCGTGAGCGTCGGCACGGCGCTGGTGCCGGTGATTCTGATGGCGGTGAGAGCCATTGCTGAAATGGTCTTGCCGCACGGACATGCGCTGCTGCCTTATGCGGAGTTCTTCGGCGACCCGGTGATGGCGACGATGATTTCGGTGCTGATCGCGATTTTTACCTTCGGTCTTAACCGTGGACGCACGATGGATGAAGTGATGGCGACCGTCTCCGACTCCATCAAAATCATCGCCATGATGCTGTTAATTCTGGGCGGCGGCGGTGCTTTCAAGCAGGTACTGGTCGACAGCGGGGTGGATAAATACATCGCCCACATGATGGAGGGCAGCAGCCTGTCGCCGCTGTTCCTGGCCTGGTTGATTGCCGCGACGCTGCGCATCGCGCTCGGTTCGGCGACGGTGGCCGCCATGACGCTGGCGGTATCGCCGCGCCGCTGATCGCCACGACCGGCGTCAGCCCAGAACTGATGGTGATTGCCGTGGGGTCCGGCAGCGTGATTTTCTCTCACGTCAACGATCCCGGCTTTTGGCTGTTCAAAGAGTATTTCAATCTGACCATCGGCGAGACGCTGAAATCCTGGTCGGCGCTGGAAACCATCATCGCAGTCTGCGGGTTGATCGGCTGTCTGCTGATGAGCCTGGTGGTTTAACGTAGCGTCTCTGCCGGGCTGGTCCCGGCAGAATATCGGATTACAGCTGCAGGTAAGCGCGGATACCGTCGAGGAACATCTGCGTCGACAGCATCACCAGCACCAGCCCCATCAGTTTCTCCAATGCGCTGACGCCTCGGTCTCCCAGCAGTCTCAGGAACAGGTTGGACATCAGCAGGATGACGAAAGAGATGCCCCAGGCGCTAAACAGGGCCAGCGTCAGGTGAGCCAGCTTTTGCGGATACTGGTGGGAAAGCAGCATCAGCGCGGCCAATATCGACGGACCGGCAACTAAAGGGATTGCCAGCGGCACCAGAAAGGGTTCATCGCTTTCCGGCAGGCCCTTGGACTCATTTTTCGGCGAAGGGAATATCATGCGAATGGCAATCAGGAACAGGATAATCCCGCCGGAGATCGACACGGTCTCAGTACGCAGGTTCAGCACCGCCAGAATTTTCTCTCCCGCGAACAGAAAAATCAGCATCACGCCTAGCGCAATCACCATTTCCCGGATCAACACGACGCGACGACGTTTGGCGGGCAGGGGTTTCAGTACCGACATGAAAATCGGCATGTTTCCCAGCGGATCCATGATGAGCAGTAGTAGAACGGTGGCTGAGATCATTTCGGTCATGTGGCGGTTGACTCCTGTCGTCATGAGGCGCGAATTGACGCGCGGTTATTAGCTGTGCTGCTGAAAAAGCCGACGAGATTGAATAAATTAACTTGCGACTTTACGTACATTTTGTAAGGTTGAAGGCCATCACTTTAAATAATGTTACTGCCAGAAACGGCAGCCAGACTTCTTTTTGTCACCCCCAAGCAGGACAGCAAACATGAAAAATGTTGGTTTTATTGGCTGGCGCGGAATGGTCGGTTCGGTACTTATGCAACGCATGGTAGAAGAACGCGATTTCGATGCTATCCGCCCGATTTTCTTTTCCACTTCCCAGCACGGTCAGCCGGCTCCAACGTTCGGCGGGCAGCAGGGCGTATTGCAGGATGCCTACGACCTGGAGGCGCTGCGGGCGCTGGATATTATCATCACCTGTCAGGGCGGCGATTATACCAACGAAGTCTATGCGAAGCTGCGTGAAAGTGGCTGGCAGGGGTACTGGATTGATGCCGCGTCCACGCTGCGCATGAGCGATGACGCCATTATTATTCTGGACCCGGTCAACCATGCGGTGATTCAGCAGGGTCTGAATGACGGCATCAAAACGTTTGTCGGCGGTAACTGTACGGTCAGCCTGATGCTGATGTCTCTGGGCGGCCTGTTTGCAAACGATCTGGTGGATTGGGTGTCCGTATCGACTTATCAGGCGGCGTCCGGCGGCGGAGCTCGTCACATGCGCGAACTGCTGGTGCAGATGGGCATGCTGAATGCCGAAGTGGCGAAAGAGCTGCAAAGCCCGGCTTCCGCGATTCTGGATATTGAGCGCAAAGTGACGGCGCTGACGCGTAGCGGTACGCTGCCGACCGACAATTTCGGCGTCCCGTTGGCGGGCAGCCTGATCCCGTGGATCGACAAACAGCTGGATAACGGCCAGAGCCGTGAAGAGTGGAAAGGTCAGGCGGAAACCAACAAGATTCTGGCGACCCGCGATGCGATTCCCGTTGACGGTCTGTGCGTTCGCGTCGGCGCGCTGCGCTGCCACAGCCAGGCCTTTACCATCAAACTGAAGAAAGACGTGGCGGTGCCGGAAATCGAACAGCTGCTGGCCAGCCACAACGACTGGGTGAAAGTGGTGCCGAACGACCGCGAGCTGAGCATGCGTGAACTGACGCCTGCCGCCGTGACCGGTACGCTGTCCACGCCGGTCGGTCGTCTGCGTAAGCTGAATATGGGACCGGAATACCTGTCAGCCTTCACCGTTGGCGATCAGCTGCTGTGGGGCGCGGCGGAACCGCTGCGTCGTATGCTGCGCATCCTGCTTTAAAGCGTTATCGCCCCACCGCGCAGGCTGCGTGGCGGGGTGTTCTTCCTTCCTGCTTTTTCCTGCTTCCCTATGGTTTTCTAGACCGGGCCCGCGTTTTCGCGGGGGCTCTTAGCGGGCTATGCCGATGCGCTAGTGGCTCAGCGGCCCGGCGGTCACGGCATGTCGCGACGGGAGCGCGTCCTCCGCATGCTGCTGCGAGCGCTGGCGCCGGTAATGATCCAGCCAGGCGCTGACGCGCTGCTGCTGATTTTCGTCCAGCCACATGCCGAGCTTGGTTCTGCGCCACAGCGCATCTTCCACCGAGACGACCCACTCATGTTCGACCAGATAGCGTAATTCGGCTTCGTAGAGCATATGACCGAAGTGTTCGCCCAGTTCGCCGACGCTGCGTGCATCGCCCAAGAGCTGTTCGCTTTGGCTGCCGTAAGTGCGGCTATACCGTCTGGCAAGGGACTCCGGCAGGTTATAACGCTGACGCAGGCGGGAAGCGTACTCATCGCGGGAGCCTGAATGTCGCCGCCCGGCAACGTCGCCTGCTGCGTCCAGGCTTTACCAGCCTGCGGATAGTATCTCGCCAGTTTGTCCAGCGCGTGTTCCGCCAGTTTTCGGTATGTGGTGAGCTTGCCGCCGAAGACGGAGAGCAGCGGGGCGCGCCCGTGATCGTCGTCGATCGCCAGCGTGTAATCGCGGGTGATGGCCTGCGGAGAATCGGACTCGTCGTCGCATAGCGGTCGCACGCCGGAGTAGCTCCAGACGATGTCCTCGCGGGTCAGCGGTTTCTTGAAGTAGCGGTTGTAGATGTCCAGCAGATACTCGACTTCGTCGTCATTAATACTGACATGACGCGGATCGCCGTGGTACTCCATATCCGTGGTGCCGATGATGGAGAATTCATCCATCCAGGGAATGACGAAGACGATACGGTGATCCTGATTTTGCAGAATGTAGGCCTGCGGCTCGTCATGGACTTTCGGCACCACGATATGACTGCCTTTAATCAGCCGGATACCGTAAGGCGAGGGCAGAGACAGCCCTTCGTCGAAGAAACTTCGGACCCACGGTCCCGCCGCGTTCACCAGCCCTTTCGCTCTCCAGCTGTGCGTTTCGCCGGTCAGCGCATCTTCCGCTTCGACCTGCCACAAACCGTCCACGCGATGCGCGCGCGTGACGTTGGTGCGGGTGCGTACGATGCCGCCGTGGCGCTCCACTTCCTGCGCATTCAGCACCACCAGCCGGGCGTCGTCGACCCAGCAGTCGGAATATTCGAAACCGCGCGTCATCTCTGGTTTCAGGGCCGACTCGGGGCCAAAACGCAGGCCGCGACTGGCCGGGAGGCTGACGCGTTTACCGAGATGGTCATACATAAACAGCCCCGCGCGGATCATCCATGCCGGACGCAAGTGAGGTTCATGGGGCAGGCGAAAGCGCATGGGCGATATAATATGCGGCGCCATTTTCAGCAGGACTTCGCGTTCGGATAGCGCCTCGCCAACCAATCGGAATTCGTAATGTTCCAGATAGCGCAGGCCGCCATGAATCAGCTTGGAGCTGGCGGAAGAGGTGGCGCAAGCCAAATCCTGCGCTTCTAACAGCAGCACTGATAGGCCTCGGCCCGCCGCATCTGCGGCAATGCCCGCGCCGTTAATTCCCCCGCCGATCACGATCAGGTCTTTGGTTTCCACGTTCCCCTCCGCCGTATCCCGCATAAAATGTTCGTTTTCGCTCACGATAATAATCGCAAACAAACATCCATGCCAAGGTTTAACCAAATAAAAACATTTATACGTGACTCAGTTAACATTAATGGGTTCATAGTGAGAGAAATACAGGCTCGCTCCTGGCTTTTGTGGGGCCGAGCGAAGGGAGTGAGATACAATAGACACAATTTGATAACAAAGGGGGGCGCAGAATGATGGAGCAGTTTGAGGCGATTGATGTAGAGCAGGCTTATCAACACAGGCAGTCAGGGGCCGTCATGGTCGATATTCGCGACCCGCAAAGTTTCGCTGCCGCGCACGTGCCGGGAGCGGTCCATTTGACCAACGACACGCTGAATGGCTTTGTTGAAGGCGCGGATTTCGAACAGCCGGTGATGGTGTTGTGCTATCACGGCATCAGTAGTCGCAACGCCGCCCAGTACCTGCTCAGCCTCGGATTTTCCTCGGTGTACAGCGTGGACGGTGGTTTTGAGGCCTGGCAACGACGCTTCCCAGAGGACACGTCGGCGGGCTGACAGGGATTCATTGGGGATGGCGCTGATTTTCCCGTGCCAAATGTTTTAGAATCAAACTCATTGAAAGATATAGCGAGAAGCGTAACCACCATGATCCGGATTATCGCCTTACCCAACCCGCGCCAGGCTCAGGCGTTCGTGGATTACATGCGCACACAGCAGATTCGGCTGGCGATACGCGTCAACGAGGGCGAGTATGAGCTATGGTTGCAGGATGATAGCGAACTGGCGCGGGTAGACAAGGAGCTGGAACGTTTCATCGATGAACCCTGGCACGCGCGTTATCAGGCGGCCAGCTGGCAAAGCGGCACGACCCGCACGGGATTGCGCTACCCCTCTTTCTCCTTTGCCAATGAACTACGTCAGCGCGCGGGGCCGCTGACGCTGGCGGTTCTGGTGGTCACCATCGCGGTCTATGTGCTGATGCAGTTCTACGGCGTCGAACATATGATGGTGCTGCTGTCCTACCCGGATAGCGGCCAGGAGATGCAACTGTGGCGCTGGTTCAGCCATATTCTGATGCACTTTTCGCTGCTGCACATTTTGTTCAACCTGATGTGGTGGTGGTATCTCGGCGGGCCGGTAGAAAAAACGCTGGGGACTCGCAAGCTGTTCGTGATTCTGCTGCTGTCTGCGGCGCTGAGCGGCTGGGTGCAGTCGTGGTTCAGCGGCGTCTATTTTGGCGGTCTTTCCGGCGTGGTCTACGCCTGATGGGCTATGTCTGGCTGCGAGGAGAGCGTCAGCCTGACGGACCGCTGCATCTACCGCGGGGACTGATGGTGTTCTCTGTCCTGTGGCTGGTCGCGGGCTATTTCGATATGTTCGGCATGTCCATCGCCAATGGCGCACATGTTGCCGGGTTGGTGGTGGGACTGCTGATGGCATGGTGGGATACCGTGCGTCGCGCGCCGACAGGGAGAGGATAGTCATGAAGCAAACACAGCGGCATGAGGCCATTATCGAGCTGGTGCGCCAGCAGGGCTACGTTAGTACCGAAGCGCTGGTGGCGCATTTTGCCGTCAGCCCGCAGACCATACGTCGCGATCTCAACGACCTGGCCGAGCGGAATCAAATTCATCGTCACCACGGCGGCGCCGCGCTGCCTTCCAGTTCCGTCAACGCCGAATATCACGACCGCAAAATGATGTGGTCGGATGAAAAAGCCCGTATCGCTCGTCAGGTGGCGAGCCAAATCCCGGACGGCGCCACGCTGTTTATCGATATCGGCACTACGCCGGAAGCGGTCGCGCATGCATTGATGAATCACAAGGGACTCCGCGTGGTCACCAATAATCTCAACGTGGCGACGCTGTTAAAAGACAAAGAAGATTTCCGCCTGATCCTGGCCGGTGGCGAGGTGCGTAGCCGCGACGGCGGCATCATCGGCGAAGCGACGCTGGACTTCATTTCCCAATTCCGCCTCGACTACGGCATTCTCGGGATTAGCGGCATCGATATGGATGGCTCCCTGCTGGAATTCGACTACCACGAGGTGCGCACCAAACGCGCGATTATCGACAATTCTCGCTGTGTCATGCTGGTCACCGACCACTCCAAATTTGGCCGTAACGCGATGGTGAATCTCGGCAATATGGATTTAATCGATTATTTGTTTACCGATCGGCTGCCGCCTGCTGGCGTGCTGAAAATTATCGAACAATCCAAGGTGCAGCTATCGTTGTGCTGACGCGAAAGCGTTGGTTGCTCCTCTATTTTCATGCCGCCATGCGCGGAGATTGGAATGTTAACGCTTACCGTCGGCGGTGATATAACACGTTGATCTTGCTACATCTATCGGCGGTAATTGCACGATGATTATCGGCTAGATATAGTTCCGCTATACCCTGCTTGGATGCAGCGTTCGATTAGGCTGCCATCTACCGCCGGTAACGTGATGCAGGAAACGTCTACATCAGCCACTCTCACCGGCGACCATCCGGATATTGGCTCGACAGACTCCGTCGTGTCCCTCGCGTTATCGCGCATTCTGCGGCGATCCGAAGGCATTGTGAAACGACGGTATCGCCCACTGAATCGCTCTCAGCCGCAGACTGAAGGAGTATGATCGCTGCGCGCCTGATGAGGGCGGAGCGAATAGCTTGACCCCGGAAATCGCTGGCTGACCGGGCATTCTCCCGGAGAGCTATCGACAATCCCGCTCTTTTTTACAGTCATACACAGCCGAGTGGACTCGCTGTACCGTAACCGGATGCGCGACTGTTCTGCCGCCAGGTGAATCGCGCTCTCTTTTATGGGGATGTTCATGCCGATCGGACTCATGATGATCAAAACGTATGGGGCAGATGCGTTGTTAAGGAAGCAATAGACATGGCGTTAGAGGCTAATAAAACGATACCCCGGCGAATCTCCATCGCCGAGACCTACGTTGACGACACCGGTCGCCACCAAAAAATCGACAGGTCGACACAAACGAAACTGCTGAGTTTGCTGAGCGCAGAGGGGATCAATGACCAGCCTATTCCGCCGGTGAAAGTGTGGCGCGAGGGGGAGCCTGTGACGATCTGGGTGCAGGGCAACGGCCGCTATCGCTGGACGTTCCACTACGAGCAAGGCGGCCTGATTGAGGGCGAGATCGTTGGGGGGACATTCCTGACGCTGCCCGAGCCTTTGCCTCAGGGGTATCATCGTCTGACGCTGGAGCAGGACGAGCGGCGATGGCGTTGTCAGGCGATTGTCGCGCCGGTGTGTTGTTATGAGCCGGAGGCGCTGTCGCAGGGAAAACGCTGGTGGGGCGTCTCCGTACAGCTCTATACCCTCCGTTCTCAGCATAACTGGGGCATCGGTGATTTCGGCGACTTGAAAACGCTGCTGGAAGAGGTGGCGCGGCGCGGCGGCGCGTTCGTCGGACTTAACCCGCTGCATGCGCTCTCTCCCTCGGAGCCGGATAACGTCAATCCTTACTGCCCCTCGTCGCGTTACGGGATTAACACCCTCTATATCGACGTCAATCACGTGGATGATTTCCTCCAGAGCGAGGAGGCGCAGCGGTGGTGGCGAAGCGACGAGACTCAGCGTCGCGTATCCGTCGTCCGCGGCAGCCGCTGGGTAGACTATCCAGCGGTCACTACGTTGAAGCTGGACGCTTTGCGCCTGTCTTTCCAGCACTTCAACCTGCGCAGCGCGCTCGATCCGCGTCGGCTCGCCTTCCAACAATTTATCTCTCGCGGTGGCGACAGGTTGCAGCAGCAGGCCACTTACGAGGCGTTATACGTCTGGCTCGAACGTCACGGCGAGACATTCAGCGACTGGGGCCAATGGCCGGAATGCTATCAGGATGCGCAGGGAGAAAGCGTGGTCTGCTTTCGCGAGACTCATGTTGAAGAGATCATGTTCTATTGCTGGTTGCAGTGGCTGGCCCATGAACAGCTGGCCGCTTGCTACGATCACAGCAAACAGCTGGGGATGCCGCTGGGGCTTTATCGCGAAGTGGCGGAAGGCGTGGCGTGCCACAGCGCCGATAGCTGGCAGGAACGTTCCTTATTTTGTCACGACGCCAGTATCGGCGCCGTGCCGCAAACGCGGATGCCGCAGGGACAAAGCGAGCCTCTGGCGCCGGTCAATCCGGTCCAGCTCCAGCGTTACGGCTACCAGCCTTTCATCGATATGATCCGCAGCAATATGGCGCATACCAGCGCGGTGTGTCTCCATCATGTGGCGTCGCTGATGCGCGAGTGGTGGGTTCCGCAGGAACGGGAATCGGAAGACGGCGGCTTTATCTATTATCCCGTGGACGATCTGCTGGCGATCCTGGCGCTGGAGAGCCAACGCCACCGCTGTATGGTGATGGGCGATGAACAGGGCGTTTTGCCTGAAGGTATGGTCAGTAAACTGCGGGATAGCCGCATCTACTCCTGCCGGGTGCTGTTTTTCGAACGCAACCAGCAGGGAGAATTCTACGCGCCGCAGGATTATCCTCCGCGCTCGATGGCGACCGTGACCACGCACGATTTACCGACGCTGCGGGGTTACTGGCAGAGTATTGATCTGATGTTGGCGCACGAGCTGGGGCTGTGTTCCGGCGATGTGCTGTTGAGCCGCAGACTCAAGGCGCGTGAGCAGGCGAAACAAGCGCTGCTGGACGCGCTGCATCATTACGGTCATCTGCCTCAGCGCGTAGGACGTAATGCGACGCTGACCACGATGAGCACCCAACTGAATCGCGGCGTACAGCGCTACCTGGCGGAAAGCGCCAGCGGCCTGCTGGGACTGCGACTGGAAGAGTGGCTGGATATGGCGACGCCGGTCTGTGTGCCGGGTGGAGAAAAGCAGTACCCCAACTGGCGGCGCAAGCTGAGTCGGTCGCTGGATTCCATCTTCGGGGATAGCTATCTGGAACGGCTGGTACGGGATATCGATCTACGGCGAAACGGACCGTTGCCGAGCAGGAATGACGGCACGCCGGTCGGGAGGTGAGCGGGGCGACTGCCGACCCGTTTGGGGTCGGCAGTCTGAAACGCGGTGAAATCAGTAGTAAGAGTGTTCGCCGGGCTGATGCTCGGTAAGATCGCGCACGCCAGCCAGTTCCGGGAACTTCTGCAGCAACTCTTTTTCGATCCCTTCTTTCAGCGTGTAATCCACCATCGAACAGCCGTTGCAACCGCCGCCAAACTGCAAAATGGCAAAACCGTCGTCGGTGATTTCCATCAGTGACACCTGTCCGCCGTGACCAGCCAGCTGCGGGTTGATCTGCGACTGCAAGACGTATTCCACGCGTTCGACCAGCGGAGCGTCGTCGTCCACTTTGCGCATTTTGGCGTTAGGCGCTTTCAGCGTGAGCTGGGAGCCTAGCTGATCGGTGACGAAATCGATCTCGGCATCTTCCAGGTAAGGGGCGCTGAGCTCGTCGACGTAGGCCGACAGCTTCTCAAACTTCAGCTCGGTATCGTTCGGCTCAACGGCATCGGGCGGGCAGTAAGAAACACCGCACTCGGCACTCGGGGTGCCGGGATTGATGACGAAAACACGGATCTGGGTGCCTTCCTCTTGCTTTGCCAGCAGTTTGACAAAATGCTCCTGAGCACTGTCGGTAATAAGGATCATAATATTAACTCAATAGTTGACTACGCCAGTTGGTTATAATACGCCCATCGCACCGGTGACTACAAGGTGCGACACAGACACCAGACCTGGATGTGCGCCGCGCCCTGCCTCATGAGCACCCGGCTAATCTCCGCCATCGTACTACCGGTCGTCACCACATCGTCCAGCACCACGACCCGTTTTCCCGCTAACGGCAGCGTACAGCAAAACGCCCCGCGCAAATTGCGGCGGCGGCCCGCGGCGCTTAATTGCCTTTGCGGTGGGGTGGCGCGGGTACGGGTGAGGCCGCTCGCCTCGTAACGACAGCGCAGCCAGCGTGCCAGCGGCGCGGCCAGGAGCGCCGTTTGATTATAGCCTCTGCGCCACTGCCGTCCCCGATGCAGCGGTACGGTCAACAGCAGGTCGGGCCGGGGGTACAGGTGATGCGGCGCGCTCAGCGCTGAGTGCCGATAGCGCTCGCGCCAGCACAGCCACAGCAGGCGCGCCAGTGCGGGGGCGAGGTCTCCGTGACCATAAAATTTCAGCTGTTTGATCAACGCATCCAACGGCGGCCGATAATCGGAGACAAACAGAAGGGCATGCCAGGGCGGCGGATGTTGCAGACAGCGCCCGCAGGGGAGCGATGGCGAGGCCGCGGGCAGACCGCAGCGCGGACAGCAGCAAGGCGGCGGCGGAAGACGACGCAGGCAGTGACTGCATATCCCATGATGACTATCATACAGCGGCTGCTGGCAAAGCCGGCACTGCGCCAAAAAGGTGAACATCCTGTTTCCCCTCATAATGAACGGCGACGCGACATCATTTTTTTACGTTGAGAAGAAGGACAATAACGCATGGCTACGTTGCATTGGCAGACGGAAGGCGAAGGCGAACAAGACATTGTGCTGCTGCACGGATGGGGACTGAATGCTCAGGTCTGGAACAGCATTATTCCGCGATTGGCGCCGCATTTTCGCCTGCACCGCGCCGACCTGCCGGGCTATGGACAAAGTCAGGGTTTTGGGCCGATGCCGCTGGCGGAGATGGCCGCCGAGGTGCTGAAAAGCGCGCCCGAGAAAGCCATCTGGCTGGGCTGGTCGCTGGGCGGGCTGGTGGCGAGCCAGATTGCGCTGACTCATCCAGCACGGGTGACCTCGCTGGTGTCGTTGTGCTCCTCTCCCTGCTTTCAGGCGCAAGAGACGTGGCCGGGCATCAAACCCACCGTGCTGACGGGGTTTCAGCAGCAGTTACAGGACGATTTTCAGCGCACCGTGGAACGTTTTCTGGCGCTGCAAACGCTGGGGACGGCCAGCGCCAAACAGGATGCCAGACTGCTGAAATCTGTGGTGCTGGACCAGCCGATGCCGACGGTGGACGTATTGAACGGCGGACTGGAGATATTGTCGCAAGCGGACTTGCGGGAGCCGCTGGCAGCGCTCACCGTTCCTTTCCTGCGGATTTACGGCGCGTTGGACGGATTGGTACCCCGCGCTATCGTGCCGCTGCTTGATGAGCGCTGGCCGCAGTCGACGTCGGTGATCGTGCCCAAGGCGTCGCACGCGCCGTTTATCTCACATCCTGATGAGGTGGTCGAAGCGCTGTTGACGTTCACCGCGTCACGATAACGGCATCTCGTCATGCGCATTGCCGGAACGCGCCGCGCCCACGCGTGAGATTGTCCAGGTGATGCCAGTTGTGACGGTGTTCATCAAAATGTAAGAAATCATCACTAGCTTATGTCCGGACCCTGATTAACTGCGAAGGACATAACCTAGAATGAAACTCCGTTGGCTACTTCCCTTTCTGATTTCATCAGCTCTGCCGAGCTTTTCCCACGCACAGACGATATATCCCATCGACCGCGCGACGATGCCAGCGGGCGGTCGCTTCGACTTTAAAGTCGAATTCGACGAGGTGTTGAAGCCGGAAGATATCCGCATTCAAATTAACGGCCGCGATTACCAACAGGTGCTGGGCAAACAGGCCACATTTGTTGAACGTGAAGACGGCGCCCCCGTGTCCACCGTGTGGGTGCGCGATGTCGGTCTGGCGCAGGCGGGCCACTATGACGTCGAGGCGCAGGCCAAAGGCAAGACCGCCAAAGTGAGCTGGGAGGTTTATCCGGCCCCAGAAACGCGTAAGGCGAAGAACGTGATCCTGTTCATCGGCGATGGTCTGTCTGTCGCTCACCGGACCGGGGCGCGCATTCTGTCCAAAGGGATAACGGAAGGGAAGGCCGCCGGAAAGCTGGCGATTGACGATCTGCAATATATGGCGTTCGCCGGTACGTCCAGTACCGACTCCATTGCGGCGGACAGCGCCAATACCATGAGCGCTTATATGACCGGCCACAAATCCGGCGTCAACGCGATCGGGGTGTACGTCAGCCGCAGTAAAAATTCGCTCGAACATCCTAAACAGGAAACGTTGGGAGAGCTGGTGACCCGCTCGACCAACATGGCCCTCGGCATCGTCAGTGATGCGGAACTGGAAGATGCGACGCCGGCCGCCGTGGTGTCGCACACGCGTCGTCGCGCCGACAAGGCTGAAATCGCGTCCATGTTTTACGACGTCCAGCCGACGGTGATGCTGGGCGGCGGCTCCGCGTATTTCCTGCCAAAAAGCATTCCAGGCTCGAAGCGTAAAGACGATATTAACTACATCGAGAAATTCCAGCAGGCCGGTTATACGCTGGCGACGGATGCGAAGACGCTGAAGCAGAACGCCGCGACCGCCACCAAACTGCTGGGGCTGTTCCATACCGGCAACATGGACGGCGTGCTGGACCGTCGCTTCCTGAAAAACGACGTCGCCAGGAAATTCCCCCATCAGCCGGACCTGACTGACATGACGCAGGCGGCGCTGGATGTGCTGTCCAAAAATAAAGACGGCTTCTTCCTGATGGTGGAGTCGGCGCTGATCGACAAAGCCTCACATCCGCTGGACTGGGAGCGCGCGTTCTATAACACCATCATGCTTGACCAGTCTGTGGCGGTGGCGAAGAAATTCGTAGAAACCCATCCGGATACGCTGATCATCGTGACCGGTGACCACACACACGGTATCTCCATTATCGGTACGGTGGACGACAACAAGCCGGGAACCGAAATGCGTGAAAAGGTCGGCGTTTATGAAGAAGCGGGCTATCCGAACTATCAGGATGCCAACAAAGACGGCTATCCGGATGACGTCAACGTTTCCAAACGCCTGGCGGTCTTCTTTAACAACTACCCGGATTACTACGAAACCTTCCGTCCGAAGCTGGATGGCACGTTCGTCCCGTCGGTGAAGAATGAGAAAGACGAATACGTCGCCAATAAGGCCTACGCCTCTGTACCCGGCGCCGTACTGCGCGAAGGCATTCTGCCGCGTTCGGTGGATACCGGCGTGCACGCCGTGGACGACATGGTGATTCAGGCCAGCGGTCCCGGCGGCGAAGCCATCCGCGGTTATATGGATAACACCCAGCTGTTCCGGGTCATCGTCGATGCGCTCGCTATCGATGCCCGCAACACTACGAAGAAATAGCGTGTTATGTCACGGTTAACACGTTTTGCGGCGGGGCTGATGGCCCCGCTGTTCCTGCTTATTTTTTCCCTAAGCGTGATGCAGCCTGTGCGGGCGGCTTCGGTGCCTGAACTCTCGTTCGACAAACTGTATGCGTCGTTCGGCGTGCTGGGGGCCGAGTTTTCCAACGATGTGAAAACGCTGGCGGGCCAACGGGTGAAAATGCGGGGATTCATGGCGCCGCCGTTAAAGGCAGAAGCGCAGTTTTTCGTCCTGACCAAAATGCCGATGGCGCTGTGTCCGTTTTGTTCGTCGGATGCCGACTGGCCGGAAGACATCGTGGTGGTTTATCTCGGCAAGCGGCAGACCTTCGTGCAGAACAACACCATTATCGAGGTGGACGGCGTACTGGAATATGGGTCGTGGACCGATCCGGACAGCGGGTTCGTCAGCTTGTTACGTCTGCGCGATGCGCACTTCAAAACGCCTTAGGAGCCGATGGCGATGATACAGATGACGCAATTGCAGGTGAGGTTCCCCGATCTGCCGGAGCCGGTCCTGGACATTCCGCATCTTCATATTGCGGAAGGCGAGCGGGTCGCTATCGTTGGGCCGTCGGGATCGGGCAAAACGACCCTGATCAACGTCATGACGGGGCTGGACGGACGGGCCAGCGGATCGGTGCGGTGGGACCAACAGGAGTTGCTAACCCTGAGCGAAGCGGGCCGCGACCGCTGGCGCGCCCGCCATATCGGTTTGGTCATGCAGGACTTTCATTTATTTCCCGGTCTGTCGGCGCTGGAAAACGTCTTACTGCCTGCGCGCTTTCACCATTGGCGGATTCCCCACGCGCTGAAAATGCGGGCGGCGGAGCTGCTGGACCGCGTGGGACTGGATACCGGAAAGCGGGTGGTGGAACGACTGTCTCGCGGTGAAAAACAGCGGGTCGCGGTGGCGCGAGCGCTGCTGGGCGAGCCGGACATGATCGTCGCCGATGAGCCGACCGCCAGTCTGGATCGTCATAACGGCCAACAGATCGCCGAGCTGTTGATCGCGCTGGCGCGGGACACTCACACGACGCTGATCACGGTCACGCACGATCGTCAGCTCTCCGAGGGGATGGCGCGCTGCATCCGGCTGGAACAGGGGCGCATCGTGTCGGATGAGAAAAAGAAGGAGCAAACGGCATGATCCCCTGGACGTTATTAGGCGCTGATATGCGCAGGCTGTGGCCCGGTATGTTGGTCGTCATGCTGCTGATCGCGCTGGCGACGGCGCTGAGCATTGCGGTAAACCTGCAGGAGCGAGCGTTACAGCAAGGGAGCGCGCGTGCGGCGGATCGTTTCGATCTGGTGATCGGCGCGCCGGGCAGCGAAACGCAGCTGGTGCTGTCGTCGGTGTTTCTCCAGCCGTCGGCGTTGACGCTGATCCCGGCGGCGGTGCTGGACACGCTGGAGCATCATCCGCTGGTCGAGTGGGCTGCGCCGGTGGCGTTCGGCGATTTCTATCAGGGGATGCCGGTTGTGGGAACGACGGCCCCGCTGGTTACCGATAACGGCAAGCGAGCGCTCCAGAGCGGGCGGGTGTTTGAACAGGATTTCGACGCCGTTGTCGGTGCGCATACAGGCTTGAAACCCGGCGATACCTTTAGCCCGATCCACGGCCGCGTCGGTGAAAGCGGCGCGCACGCGCACGAGCATGTCCATTACACCGTTGTTGGCGTGCTGCCGGAAGACGGCAGCGCCTGGGATCGCGCCATACTGGTGCCGGTCACGGCGGTCTGGCGGGTGCATGGCATCGCCGTGCCGGGACATGAACACGACGAAGAGGGCGAACATCATCACGATGGCGACGAAGCGGAGGAGCATCACGCCGGGATGCCCGCGGGCGTACCCGCCATCGTGGTTAAACCGAAAAGCATTGCCGGGGCTTATCAACTGCGCGCCCAGTTCCGTACGGACAGCACGCTGGCGGTCTTTCCCGGCGAGGTTTTGGTGAAACTCTACGGCATTCTGGGGGATATCCGTCTGCTGCTGGATTACGTGGCGATGGGCACCCAGGGGCTGGTGGGCATTGCCGTCGCGATGGTCGCCGTGTTGCATCTGCATCAGCGCCGCAGACAGATTGGCGCGCTGCGCGCCTTTGGCGCACCGCGTTCCGGAATCTTTTTACTGGTCTGGTCCGGACTGATGCTGCTGGTCGGCGCAGGCATTCTAGCGGGCGTCGGGCTGGGCTATCTGGCGGCGAAAGCGATCGCCGTCGTGATGAGTGAGAAAAGCGGCTTTGTGCTGCCGGTCACGCTCGGCGAGGAGGACATTCAGTTCGCGCTGCTACTGCTGGTCATCGCGGCGGTGGTATTGACCGTTCCTGCGATGCTGTCCTGGCGACACTCTCCGGCGCAGGCGCTGCGGGAAGCGTAATTCGTCTTTCACGATCGCCCGTGTGGGCCGCATCGGTTTTCAGGAGGATGCGAGCGCTCGCCGGGCGATATTTTCTCATCTGACGTTCTCCTCTCCCTCACCGAAACCGATTCGTTCAACGAGCACGTTCAGGAAAACCTTCACATGCTGACGTACTCGCCGCCATCTCCGGGATATCATTTTCGACAACGGCACGATCATCAAGTCTTTGAAAGGCGGCCTGACGAGCAGTGTGGTGCGAGCGGCAATGAACCGATGCAGCGTGTTGCTACTGTGCGGGTTTGGATATGAGCCACGACGGGGCGTTTGGCATTGTCGCCGGCAAGCTGAAGCTGCCTTGCGTGATGGGACTAGGAGATTATAGGGGATTATTGACGACCCTGAACGCAGAGGGAGAACGCCTGTCGCGTGCTCCCTCTTAGTCGCGTTAGCGTTTTTTGAACGCCGCCGCCAGCGCGTCGCTCATCGCACTGTTGCCAGCCGATGTGCTGGCCGCACGCGGACGCGGTTTGTTGGCGGACGGTTTGCGCGGCTGCGCTGAGTCTTGACCGCCGCGACGCGCGCCGGTTTCTCCCGGCTGCTCATCCAGACGCATCGTCAGCGCAATGCGTTTACGCTGCAAATCCACTTCCAACACCTTCACCTTGACGATATCGCCAGCTTTGACCACCGTATGCGGATCTTCCACATAGCGGTTCGCCAGCGAGGAGATATGCACCAGCCCATCCTGATGAACGCCGATATCCACGAAGGCGCCGAAGTTGGTGACGTTGGTGACGGCGCCTTCCAAGATCATGCCCGGCAGCAGATCGTTCATCGTCTCTACGCCTTCGGCGAAGCTGGCGGTTTTGAACTCAGGACGCGGGTCGCGCCCCGGTTTTTCCAGCTCTTTGATGATGTCGGTCACAGTAGGAATACCAAAGCGTTCGTCGGTGAATTCGCTGGCTTTTAGCGAGCGCAGCGCCGTGGAGTCGCCCATCAGCTCCTGCAGTTTCTGCTCGGTGGCGGCCAGAATGCGTTCCACCACCGGATAGCTTCCGGGTGAACCGTGGAGGCATCCAGCGGATTGTCGCCGTGGTTGATGCGCAGGAATCCGGCGCATTGTTCAAAAGCTTTAGGGCCGAGACGGCTGACTTTCAACAGTTGCGCACGGTTAAGGAAGCGGCCGTTCTCGTCGCGCCAGTTGACGATGTTCTGCGCCATCATGCGGGTCAGGCCCGCGACGCGGGTCAACAGCGGCACGGAGGCGGTATTCAGATCCACCCCGACGGCGTTCACGCAGTCTTCCACCACGGCATCCAGCTTTTTAGCCAGCAGCGTCTGGCTGACATCGTGCTGGTATTGGCCGACGCCGATGGATTTCGGTTCAATCTTCACCAGCTCGGACAGCGGGTCTTGCAGTCGGCGGGCAATGGAAACCGCTCCGCGCAGCGAGACATCGAGATTCGGGAATTCCAGCGCGGCCAGCTCGGAGGCGGAGTACACCGAAGCGCCCGCTTCGCTGACGATCACCTTCTGAGCGTTGATGGCCGGGAACTGTTTCTGGGTATCGAGGAAGAAACGCTCGGTTTCGCGTGAGGCGGTGCCGTTACCGATGGCGACCAACTCCACCTGATGCTTTATGCAAAGCGCAGCGACGCTGGCGGCGGCCTTCGCGGCCTGACCGGTATGCGGATAGATGGTGTCGGTCGCGACCAGTTTGCCGGTGGCGTCCACGACCGCGACTTTAACGCCGGTGCGCAGGCCGGGGTCCAGCCCCATCGTGGCGCGCATTCCGGCAGGCGCGGCCATCAATAGATCGTTCAGGTTGCGGGCAAACACGTTGATGGCTTCGTCTTCGGCTTTTTCGCGCACGCTGCTCATCAGCTCGGTTTCCAGATGCATCAACACCTTGATACGCCAGGTCCAGTTGACGACCGCGCGACGCCAGCCGTCGGCAGGGGCGTTGTTCAGCCGCAGGCCCAGATGGTCGATGATGATCTGCTCGCAGTAGCTTTCGCGCGGCGGTTCATCGAACTGTGGATCGGCGTTGAGCGCCAGTTGCAGAATGCCTTCGTTGCGACCGCGAAACATCGCCAGCGCGCGGTGGGACGGCACCTGCGCGATAGGCTCGTGATGGTCGAAATAGTCGCGGAACTTCGCGCCTTCTTCCTCTTTGCCTTCCGCCATCCGGGAGACCAGATGCGCGTTTTTCCACAGGTAGTCACGTACCTTCGCCAGCAGGGCGGCGTCTTCGGAGAAACGCTCCATCAGGATGTAGCGCGCGCCGTCCAGCGCGGCTTTGACGTCGGCCACGCCTTTGTCGGCGTCAATATAGGCTTCAGCGGCGTTTTCCGGCGTCTGGGACGGGTCGTTCCATAGGCTGTCCGCCAGCGGCTCAAGGCCCGCCTCGATAGCAATCTGACCGCGCGTGCGGCGCTTGGGTTTATACGGCAGGTAGAGATCTTCCAGCTCGGTTTTGCTGAGCGTGGTGCGAATGGACTGCGCCAAATCGTCGGTGAGTTTTCCCTGATCGTCGATGGATTTCAGAATAGTCTGGCGACGATCTTCCAACTCGCGCAGATAACCCAGCCGGGCTTCCAGCTGACGCAGCTGCGTATCATCCAGTCCGCCGGTCACTTCTTTACGATAACGGGCGATGAAAGGGACGGTATTTCCCTCGTCCAACAGTTGAACCGCAGCGCTGACCTGCTCGGTGCGGGCGCTCAGCTCCTGGGCGATGATATGGCTTAATGAGGCATTCATGAGGTTGATATCACTCGTCTTCAATTAAGGGGTGTAAAAGCTTGCGATAGTTATACGGATTGACGGCGAAAAATGCCAGCCGACGCAGACGCGGCGCGCCAGCGGGCTGCGGCGAACGTTTACCTGCATCAAAATTCCGCCAGATTGTTGTGACTTAACGCTGAATTAGCGTATTAATTGAACAAGGGGCAGCGATGCCATAATGATTTTAGACCGCCTACGCCAGTATGACGGGGTAAGTGCGTTCATTCGGTCGGGAGATTGAGGCATGACAGTAAAAACATCCACGCTGACGATGAGCGGGCAGGAGGAGATCACGCTGGAGATTCGCCGCGGCGTGATGGGAAGAGAGGCGGTGGATGTCCGCCCGTTGGGCGATAAAGATCTATGCAGCTTCGATCCCGGCTTCGCCAACACGGCAGGCTGCGAGTCCGCGATCACCTATATCGATCCTGTCGACAGCGTGCTGCTGCATCGTGGATTCCCCGTCGAACAGCTGGCGGAACAGTGCGATTTCCTTGAGGTCTGCTTTATCCTGCTGCACGGCGAAGCGCCTTCACGGAAGGAGTACGATGCCTTTTCGGAGACGATCACCCGTCACACGCTGATCCACGAGCAGATTAGCCGAATGTGCAGCGGCTTCCGCCGGGACTCTCATCCGATGGCGCTGATGTGCGCCGTCGTCGGGGCGCTGGCGGCGTTCTATCACGATGTGCTGAACGTGGAAGAACCCGAACACCGGGAACTGGCGGCCGTGCGGCTGCTCTCGAAGATGCCGACATTGGCCGCCATGAGCTACAAATATTCCATTGAGCAGCCTGCGGTTTATCCACGGAATTCGCTCTCTTATACCGCGAATTTCATGCACATGCTGTTCTCCATTCAGGCGGAAACCTATGAGGTGAACCCCGTCCTCGAACGGGCGATGAACCGTATTCTGATCCTGCATGCCGACCACGGGCAGTGTCCGTCGACGATGGCGGTCCGGGCGTCCGGGTCGTCCGGCGCCAACCCGTTCGCCTGTATCGCGGCAGGGCTGGCGTCCATGTGGGGGCCGCGACACGGCGGCGCGAACGAAGCTGTATGCGAATGCTGGGCGAGATTAAAACGGTGGATCGCGTTCCTGAATTTGTGCGTCGGGCGAAGGAGGGCGGTAGCGCGATGCAACTGATGGGATTCGGCAACTCCGTGTATCACCATTTTGATCCCCGCGCGGCGATCCTGCGTAAAACCTGCTATGAAGTGCTGAATGAACTGGGGATGGCCGACGACTTGCTGCAGGTGGCGATGGAACTGGAGCATGTGGCATTGACCGATGCCTATTTCCTTGAGCATCGACTCTACCCAGCGCCGATTTCTATACAGCGGTGATCCTCAAGGCGATGAAGCTTCCGCCAGCGATGTTCCCGGTCATTGCCGCCGTAGGGCGCACTAGCGGTTGGATCGCCCATTGGAAGGAGATGCATGAGCAGGGGCTGACCCTCTATCGCCCCCGGCAGGTGTATAACGGCCAGCCGCTGCGGGACTTCCGTTCCGCCTTAAACGACTGACCGTCTTGCGCTAGCGGCCCGCTAGCGCAGCCAGTTGGTTTTCGCCAGATCGATCACCTCGTCGCCGCGCCCGTTGATGATGGCGCGCAGCATGTACAGGCTAAAGCCCTTGGCCTGTTCCAGCTTGATTTCCGGCGGCATCACCAGTTCGTCCGTGGCGGTCACGACATCCAGCAGCACCGGGCCGTCGTGGGCGAAAGTCTCTTCCAGCGCGGCGTTCAGCTCGGACGCTTTCTCCACACGGATGCCCTTGATGCCGCAGGCGTTGGCGATGTCCGCGAAGTTGGGATTGTGCAGTTCGGTGCCATCCGTCAGATAGCCGCCCGCCTTCATCTCCATCGCGACGAATCCCAGTACGCTGTTATTAAACACCACGATTTTCACCGGCAGTTTGAGCTGCGCGACGGACAGGAAATCGCCCATCAGCATGGTAAAGCCGCCGTCGCCGCTGAATGACACCACCTGTCGGTTAGGATCGACCGACTGTGCGCCCAGCGCCTGAGGCATCGCGTTAGCCATCGAACCGTGGCTGAAGGAACCGATCAGGCGGCGTTTGCCGTTCATTTTCAGGTAACGCGCGGCCCAAACGGTGGGTGTGCCCACGTCGCAGGTGAAGATGGCGTCTTCGCTGGCATAGTGGCTGATTTGCTGGGCGAGATATTGAGGGTGGATCTCCTGTTTGTCGTTCGGCGTCGCCAGATCGTCCAGTCCTTTACGCGCCTCGACATAGTGTTTCAGCGCTTTATCAAGGAAGTGGCGGTCGTCCTTCTGATCCAGCAGCGGCAGCAGCGCCGTCAGGGTCGATTTGATGTCGCCCAGCAGCGCCATATCGACGCGGCAGTGGGAGCCGATGCTGCCGGGATTGATGTCGATCTGGATAATTTTGGCATCCGTCGGATAGAACGCGCGGTAGGGGAATTGGGTTCCCAGCAGCAACACCGTGTCGGCGTTCATCATTGCGTGGTAGCCGGATGAAAAGCCGATGAGCCCGGTCATGCCAACGCTGTAGGGATTGTCGTATTCGATGTACTCTTTGCCCCGCAGCGCGTGGACGACCGGCGCTTGTAGCGTGGCGGCCAACTGTACGACGTCATCGTGCGCATCCGCGCAGCCGTTGCCGCACATCAGAGTGATATTTTTGGATTCGTTCAACAGTTCGGCCAGCTTGTGCAGCTCGCTGTCCTCCGGCAGCACGCGCGGCGCCGGAATAGGATACCAATCCGTCGATGCGCCTTCGGGCGCAGGTTTCAGCGCGACGTCGCCGGGCAGCACAATCACCGACACCCCACGATTGAGGATCGCTTTGCGGAGGGCGATAGCCAGCACTTGCGGAAGCTGTTCAGGATTGGAAATCAGTTCGCAATAGTGGCTGCATTCACGGAACAGCTCCTGCGGGTGAGTTTCCTGAAAATAGTTGCTGCCGATCTCACTGGAAGGGATGTGCGCGGCGATGGCGAGCACCGGGACGTGGTTTCGGTGGCAGTCGAACAGTCCGTTAATCAGATGAAGGTTACCTGGGCCACAAGAGCCTGCGCAAACGGCCAGTTCTCCGGTCAATTGCGCTTCGGCGCCAGCGGCGAAAGCGGCGACCTCTTCGTGACGGGTGGGCATCCATTCGAGGGTGCCCATGCGGTTCAGGCTGTCGCTGAGTCCGTTCAGTGAATCTCCGGTGACTCCCCAAATACGTTTGACTCCGGCGCTTTCCAGCGTTTTTGCTACGAAATCGGCAACGGTTTGCTTCATAGGCTTTCGCTCCTTATGACAACGTGGGCATCTCTTCGATGGGCAGTATCTGTACAAAAAAGCGTAGATGAATAACGCGCCGCACGGGCGCGCTGGGATGGTCAAAATTGTGAACTGATGTTGTGATTGTCAGCCTGGCGTCAGGTGTCTGAGCGGTATATGTCTGAGCAAAAAGGAAAAGCACCGGGCCTGGGCAGGTAACCGAGTCCCTGTACCTGCTTTGTGTCTCGGTTAGCCCAGCGCGTCGGTTTTGTCGCTTGCTGGCGCGTCGTGGATCACGGGTTCCACAGCGAACGGCGCAATATAACGTTGGTAACGAGAGGGCTTAAGCTGCTGTAGGTCCACCAGCACCAGTCCGTCGATGCAGTTGTTGAAGTCCGGGTCGATACCGAAATCGATGAATTGTACGCCGCCGGTTTCACTGAGCTCGGAATACTGCTTGTAAAGCGTGGGGATCGCGCAGCCGAGGTTGTTGAGCATACTCTTGAGGCGCGTGAGGTCTTGCGGGTAGTCGTTCCCCTCGAACTGCTTCAGCACATCCGGCAACGATGCCGGGTAAGGGCGTCGCGAGCGAGCCAGCGGCTGACGCGGTGGGAAATACAGCCGATAGAACGCCACCAGCAGATCCCGGGCGGCAATGGGCAGCGTGCCGGAGAGTGACACCGGGCCGAACAGATAACGGTACTGCGGATAGCGCGCCACATAAGCGCCGATACCCAGCCACAGATATTCCAGTCCGCGCTTGCCCCAATACTTGGGCTGAATGAAGCTGCGTCCCAGCTCAATGCCGTTGGCCAGTATCGTCTCCATCTCGCTGCCGTACTGAAACAGATTATGGCTGTACAGCTGATGCGGATCCCGGTGGGCGGTGGTGGTGAAACGGTAGGCCCCCACGATATCCAGCTTCTCTTCATCCCAAAGCACCAAATGGAGATAGTGGTCGTCGAAATGGTCCAGATCGCGTCTCAGCCCACAGCCTTCGCCGACGGCGCGGAAGGCGATTTCACGCAGTCGGCCCAGTTCGCGCAGGATCGGCGAATAGTCTTCGTCTTTGCGCTGATAGAGATAAATCGTTTTACCGTCCGGGGTGGTGCCCAGCACGTCGCATTCGGTCAGCGCCTGTTTCAGCCGCGACCGATCTTCCGGCAGCGCGATTGGCTTCTCTCCGGCGAAGCAGCCCGGCTTGCCCTGACCTAAACGGTAGACATGGCGACGGAAACGAGCCGCCATATCGTTGGCCTGCCATTCACCCTGACTCCAGGTCGAGTAGGGGATTTGCGGGCCGATGCGCAGGCTTAATTTATTGCCGCGCTGATGAAACATCTCTCTCACCAGTAGCAGCGTGGATAACGGGCGATAAATCAGGGAGGAAAGGTAAAACAGTCCGCTGTTGCGGCCCTTGATGTGAATCGGAACAATCGGCGCGCGCGCTTTGGCCGCCATCCGGATAAATCCGCTGTGCCAGTGGCCGTCGCGAATGCCATGCAAACTGATGCGCGATACTTCTCCGGCCGGAAACAGAATGACGGCGCCATCCTGATTGAGATGATTTTGAATATTGGCGATTTGCTGACGGTTGGTGCGGTTACTGAAGTTGTCGACGGAGAAGAACAGCGATTTCAGCGGTTCTACGTAGGAAAGCAGCTGGCTGGCGACGATACGGACATCCGGCCTCACGCTGGCGACATGGCGCAGCAGGGCGAGTCCGTCCAGCGAGCCGATGGGATGATTCGCCACCAGAACCACCGGACCGTGGCTGGGGATGTTTTCCAAATCGCCTTCGACCATTTCACAGTTGAGGTCGAAATAGTCCAGTATCTCTTCTACCAGATCGAGCCCCCGTAGGTGGGGATTGCGTTGGGCGAACTGCTGCATTTCCTGCTCAAATAACAGCGTTCGTAATACCGTGCGTTGCCAGGTCGGCGTGTGTCTATGCGGAGCCAGATCCTGCAATAAGGTGTCTAAGCTGAACATATTCGGATCTCCATGATCAACAAGCGTCACGGTAAGTGATAAAAATGACACATATATTTCAGACTAGATTAAACCGGTAATTTTGCTTTTTCTGCGGCGTGCTGGGCGTTCTTTTATTGCCGAAAAAATAACGTGATTCAGCGGCGCAATATTGCGCGTTTTATTTCGCTGTCAGCGTAAATAACAGGTGTCGGCGACGTTGAAAAAAACGTTTTTCCGCGGAGAGAGGATTATTTTCTAACGTGAAACGGGCGTCGGGGAATTCATCGCTCAGGTACTTTATCGTTGGCGGTAGCGATGTCTTTTCACGCATCCGCCCGGCGAGAATATGTGGAAAGCGGATGCGTGTTAATGGCGCTACGGGGTTGTCGTACCATAGGCGATTTTATTGATGTACCAAGTTTTTCTCCCGGTCGGCGTCGGGACCTCCGCCTCTTCGTCGACGCTTTTTTTCAGCAGCGCCCGCGCCATCGGCGCATCGATGGAGATGTAGTCCTTGCGGCCGTAGATTTCATCCGGACCGACGATGCGGAACAGCTTTACGTCGCCGTCTTCGTTTTCTACCTCGACCCACGCGCCGAAAAAGACCTTGCCGTCCTGCTGCGGCGAGTAATCCACCACGCGCACTACCTGCAGACGCTTGCGCAGGTAGCGGACGCGTCGGTCGATCTCACGCAGTAGACGTTTGTTGTACTGGTAGTCGGCGTTTTCGCTACGGTCGCCCAGACTGGCGGCCCAGGCGACTTTTTCTGTGATTTCCGGTCGGCGCTCTTTCCACAGGTAATTGAGCTCCTGATGCAGGGACTCATATCCTTCTCGGGTAATAAGATCGGTTTTCATACGTCTCGGTTAAAAATCTATGTTATTAAATCTGGTGTTACGACGAATCGTCTATCAACGATAACGGAATTAATATTGTCTATATGTCATTATCTTCGAATATGGACAAAGGAAATGTTTGATTACAACGTATTTTTATATGGTTTGTAACAATTATGATTAGAATATATACCAGAAAAGATTGTCCAGTGTTTAACAAGTTTTGAACAATATCAACATAGGCGTTCATCCCGTCTTTGGAGAATAAAATGCAAGAGAATTACAAAATTCTGGTCGTTGATGACGATATGCGTCTGCGTGCGTTATTAGAACGTTATCTGACTGAACAAGGGTTTCAGGTACGCAGCGTCGCCAACGCGGAACAGATGGATCGTCTGCTAACGCGTGAGTCATTCCACCTGATGGTGCTGGACCTGATGCTGCCGGGCGAAGACGGCCTGTCTATTTGCCGCCGCTTGCGTAGCCAAAGCAACCCGATGCCGATCATCATGGTGACCGCGAAAGGGGAAGAGGTGGATCGTATCGTTGGGCTGGAAATCGGCGCGGACGACTATATTCCGAAGCCGTTCAACCCGCGTGAACTGCTGGCCCGTATCCGTGCGGTGCTGCGCCGTCAGGCTAACGAACTGCCGGGCGCGCCGTCTCAGGAAGAAGCGATTGTCGCTTTCGGCAAATTCAAGCTGAACCTGGGGACGCGGGAAATGTTCCGCGACGACGAGCCGATGCCGCTGACCAGCGGCGAGTTTGCCGTATTGAAAGCGCTGGTCAGCCATCCGCGTGAGCCTTTGTCTCGCGATAAGCTGATGAATCTGGCCCGTGGTCGCGAATACAGCGCGATGGAGCGCTCCATTGACGTCCAGATTTCCCGCCTGCGCCGCATGGTCGAGGAAGATCCGGCGCACCCGCGTTATATTCAGACCGTTTGGGGTCTGGGCTACGTCTTCGTCCCGGACGGCAGTAAGGCATGAGACGCTGGCGCTTCTCTCCGCGTAGCTCCTTCGCCCGTACGCTGTTGCTGATTGTCACCCTGCTGTTCGTCAGTCTGGTGACCACCTATCTTGTCGTGCTGAACTTCGCGATCCTGCCGAGTTTGCAGCAGTTCAACAAGGTGCTGGCCTATGAGGTCAGGATGTTGATGACCGACAAGTTGCAGCTGGAAGACGGTTCTACGCTGGAAGTGCCACCTGCCTTTCGGCGTGAGATCTACCGGGAGCTGGGCATTTCGCTGTACACCAATGCCGCCGCGGAAGAGAGTGGGTTGCGCTGGGCGCAGCACTATCAGTTTCTGAGCCAGCAGATGGCGCAGCAGCTGGGCGGCCCGACGGAAGTGCGGGTCGAAGTCAGCAAAAATACACCGGTCGTGTGGCTGAAAACCTGGCTGTCTCCCGACATCTGGGTGCGCGTGCCGCTGACCGAAATTCATCAGGGCGATTTCTCGCCGCTCTTCCGGTATACCCTGGCGATTATGCTGTTGGTGATCGGCGGTGCCTGGCTGTTTATCCGGGTGCAGAACCGACCGTTGGTGGAATTGGAACACGCCGCGCTTCAAGTCGGGAAAGGCATAATTCCGCCGCCTCTGCGGGAGTATGGCGCGTCCGAAGTGCGATCGGTGACCCGTGCGTTCAACCAGATGGCGGCAGGCGTCAAGCTTCTTGCGGACGACCGCACCTTACTGATGGCGGGCGTCAGCCACGATTTGCGAACGCCGCTCACCCGTATTCGTCTGGCGACGGAGATGATGGACAAAGAGGATGAGTATCTGGCGGAGTCGATCAATAAGGATATCGAAGAGTGCAACGCCATCATCGAACAGTTCATCGACTATCTGCGTACCGGTCAGGAAATGCAGATGGAGATCGCCGACCTCAACACTATTCTGGGTGAGGTGGTCGCTTCGGAAAGCGGTTACGAACGTGAGATCGACAGCGAGTTTTGGGACGGCGAACTGATGGTCAACGCCAGTCCTCTGTCTATCAAGCGCGCGGCGCTAAATCTGGTGGTCAACGCGACGCGCTACGGTAATGGCTGGATTCGTGTCAGCAGCGGCAGCGAACTTCAACGTGCCTGGTTCCAGGTGGAGGATGACGGCGAAGGCATCGCCCCCGAAGATCTCAAACATCTGTTTCAGCCGTTTGTCCGCGGCGACAGCGCGCGCAGCACCAGCGGCACCGGCCTGGGGCTGGCTATCGTGCAGCGTATCATCGATGCGCATCATGGTTCGCTGGAAGTGGGCAGTAGCGAACGGGGAGGACTGCTGGTCAGAGTCTACCTGCCGCTGACCTACGCCAGAACGGCGCTTGAACCCACCGCCGCGGATAATCTCCCCAGCGCGTAAAGTGCAGGTTTTTCCCCCTGTATCGCCGGTTTCCCGACCGGCGATACCTCAAGCGTATTTCGCTTCGTTAGGCTCGTTTCCCGGCTTATCCTTTCATTATCGTTAGGGCGTTCTTGAGCTTGGGAACGGCGTTATCTCCTTGCATCTGCTTTTCTTTTGCAAACCCCCTTCCGGAGATGCCACACCATCGCGTAGCTGGCCTACGTCGGGTACGGGGGATACTCGACGTTCCGCCGCCGTCTGTTGGGTAAAAAAAATGCCTGCGGTTGCAGGCATTTGTGATGGTTTAGCTTATGACGTATCAGATCTTCGGACCGGCGGCGACCAACGCGGCACCCGCCGGGGTATCGGTGTATTTGTCGAAGTTGGCGATAAAGCGTTGGGCCAGATCCTGGGCATTCGCTTCCCACTGAGTGGCGCTGTCATAGGTGTCGCGCGGATCCAGAATCGACGGGTCCACACCGGCGAGCGCGGTTGGGATAGACAGGTTGAAGATAGGCAACGTTTTCGTTTCCGCCTCTTCGATACTGCCATTCAGAATGGCGGCGATGATACCCCGCGTATCCTTGATGGAAATGCGTTTGCCCGTGCCGTTCCAACCGGTATTCACCAGATAAGCCTGTGCGCCGGAGGCCTGCATCCGTTTCACCAGCACTTCGGCATACTGCGTGGGATGCAGCGTGAGGAAGGCGGCGCCGAAGCAGGCGGAGAATGTCGGCGTCGGCTCTGTAATGCCGCGCTCTGTTCCAGCCAGTTTGGCGGTGAAGCCGGACAGGAAGTGGTATTGCGTCTGATCGGACGTCAGGCGAGACACCGGCGGCAGCACGCCGAACGCGTCAGCCGTCAGGAAAATCACCTTGGTGGCATGACCCGCTTTGGAAACCGGTTTAACGATATTCACAATGTGATCGATCGGGTAGGACACCCGGGTGTTTTCGGTTTTCGACCCATCATCGAAGTCGATGCTGCCGTCTGCGCGCACGGTCACGTTTTCCAGCAGCGCGTCGCGTTTAATCGCGCCGTAGATATCCGGTTCGGCTTCCTGCGAGAGCCTGATGGTTTTGGCGTAGCAGCCGCCTTCGAAGTTGAAGACGCCGTCGTCGTCCCAGCCGTGTTCGTCATCGCCGATCAGCTGGCGGTTTGGATCGGTGGATAGCGTGGTTTTACCCGTACCGGAGAGGCCGAAAAAGACCGCCACGTCGCCCGCTTCGCCGACGTTGGCGGAGCAGTGCATGGAGGCGATGCCTTTCAGCGGCAGCAGGTAGTTCATGATAGCGAACAGCCCCTTCTTCATTTCGCCGCCGTACCATGTTCCGCCGATCAGCTGGATGCCTTCGGTGAGGTTAAAGGCGACGAAGTTCTCCGAGTTCAGCCCTTGTTCCTGCCAGTGCGGATTGGTGCACTTGGCGCCGTTCAGCACGGTGAAATCGGGGACGAAGTCGCGCAGCTCTTCTTCGCTGGGACGGATAAACATGTTTTTCACGAAGTGCGCCTGCCAGGCGACTTCGGTAATGAAACGGACCTTCAGTCGGCTGTCGGGGTTAGCGCCGCAGTAGGCATCGACGACAAAAAGGCGTTTCCCGGAGAGTTGTTCGCCGACCAGTTGTTTCAACTGCAGCCAGACGTCCTGACTGAGCGGATGGTTGTCATTCTTGCCGGTGCCTTGATCGGCCCACCAGACGGTATCGCGGGTCATGTCATCACGGACGATATATTTATCTTTCGGAGAACGACCGGTGAAAATACCGGTGTTGACGGCGACCGCACCTAGCTCAGTTTCGATGCCGCGTTCATAACCTTCTAATGTAGGGGATGTTTCTTCTTCAAACAGTAAATCGTAGCTCGGGTTATAGACGTGTTCGCGGATATCGTGAATGCCGTAAGCGGAAAGCGCTTGTGACATCTGGCCGTTAATCTCCATGTGGCTACTCCTCAATGGGTATTGTCCTACTGCCTAATAGTGTAGGGCCAGAGCTTATTTTAACTACGAGAACTATCATAAAATTAAATAAATTCTTTAATAACTTTGCTTATTCCTGTGACGCAAAAGTAATGAAAATGTGATACTGAGCACAGATTGAAAAGAAAGGGCGCGTCAGGCGCCCTTTGAAACGGTGGGATTAGTGCAGGTTAGTGCGCGAGGCAGACTGGCGAATCTCGTCGATGTCGGCCGCGTTGAAGAGGTAATGGCTTCCGCAGTAATCGCAATGCATGTCGATGTTGCCGTCCTGCGCCAGAATATCGTCGACTTCGCTTTCCGACAGCGTCAGCAAAGCATTCTCACAGCGCTCGCGTGAGCAGTGGCAATGGAAGCTGACCGGCTGCGGCTCGTATACCGTCACCTCTTCCTGATGATACAGGCGGTACAGCACCTCATTCGCGGGCAGAGAGAACAGCTCTTCGCCTTTTACCGTCGTCGTCAACTGAGATAGATGGTCGAAGTCGTCGCGGCTGCCTTCCTGAGCCGGCAGCACCTGTAGCAGCATACCGGCGGCGCACGGTTTACCGTCGTGCTCGCCAGTGCGGATAAACAGGCGCGTCGGCAGCTGTTCTGACTGCAGGAAGTAGTTTTCCAGGCAGGCTGCCAGCGTATCGCCTTCAAGCCCGACAACGCCTGATAGCGCTCGCCTTCGGTCGGGGTGATGGTGATCACCAGATAGCCGTTGCCGATCATATCGTGCAGCGAACTTTCAGGCGCGATATCTCCCTGCAGGCGAGCCACTCCGCGCATCTGTTGAGCGTTGTTGCCATTGATGACGGCCAGCTTCAGCGGACCATCGCCCTGTAGCTGAACCGTGATGTCGCCGTTGAATTTCAGCGTCGCGGTCAGCAGGCTGGTGGCGACCAGTAGTTCGCCGAGCAGCGTTTGCACGGGAGCCGGGTAGTCGTGGTTCTCCAGGACCTGCTGGAGCGTGTCGCTGACCGTAACCAGTTCACCACGGACAGCGTGGCTTTCGAACAGGTAACGGTGTAATTGATCGTGTGTGGACATAATATTTTCTCGCGGCGACGGCGGATTATTCCGCATCGCTGTATTTAAATTTAATCAAATCCCGGCGCTCTTTTTTATCTGGGCGACGGTCGGGGTGGGGCATGGACAGCGCGTTCATTTTTCTTGCCTGCGCCATGTTTTCCCGTTTTTCGATACTGACCTCGGTTTCCTGATACATCGCCTGCGCCTGAGGTGCGGACCGGCGCTGTGCGCAGATCTCCAGAATCACGATGGTGCGTTCGTCGTTGCCCTGACGTAGTTTGAGTTCTGCATTCAGCTCGACCAGTTTGCTGGGCTTGCTGCGCTGACCGTTATAGTGAACTTTGCCGCCTTCGACCATATCGCGGGCGACGGCGCGGGTTTTGTAAATCCGTGCCGCCCACAGCCACTTGTCCAGCCGGACAGCGCTGGTGTCTTCATGCTGGCTGGCTTTGCTCATATATGCTCCTCAAAAACCGGTGGCGCCTGTGAAGGCGGGGATCAGCGTCCGGTAATCGTTGATCGCCGGATGACGATGGAACGTTTTTTCCTCGGACAGACTGGAGTCCGGGTTGCTGACGCCCAGACAGTAGCCGATCCCGAATGTCTTAGCCGCGTCCAAAATGGGTTCGCTGTCATCCACAAACAAGGTTCGCGCGGGGTCGAATCCGATTTGAGCTTGTACCGCCTGCCATAAACGCTGATCTTCTTTCGGAAAGCCATAAGTATGGGTGGAAAGCAATAAATCAAGGTGCTGATCGAGCCCGGTACGTTCAATTTTAACCGACAGGCTGTGCGGATGGGCGTTCGTCAGCAAAACCGTATGGCGACCACTGTCTCTCAATGCGCGGAGAAAAGGCGCGGTATCGTCCCGAAGCCGGGCGCGTGAAGCGATGTCCCGCGTCATCTGACGTATATCCAGATCCAGCTGTTGGCTCCAGTAGTCGAAGCAGTACCAGTTGAGCGTATGCTGAACGGACTGGTATTCGTGCGCCATCTGCGATTTTGCTTCTTCCAGCGAGATGCTGCGCCTTTCGCTGAGTGCTTGCGGCACCAGTTGCAGCCAGAAATAGCTGTCGAAAGCGAGGTCAAGCAAAGTGCCGTCCATGTCCAACAGCACGGTATCTATCTCATTCCAATCAAGTTCGGAAATCATTATCACTCCGGCAAAGAGGCCATTGCCGCCGGAGGCGGTCATCAGGCTGAGGGAATTTGTCCGTCAGTATACCGGTTTAAGGCGAAGGATTTCATGACGGACGGGAAACGCTGCCGTGTAATGCAGGCGTCGCTGAGGTTTCTGGCGCGAGATATTTGGCGTAGTACTGTTGGATATCGGCGATGCGCTGTTTGCTGCGACGATGCTTCATGACCAGTTGTGCGACGTTAATGATGAACACGCTCGTAAACAGCAGAAGCAGTACGCAACTGCCGAGGTAACGCCACAGCGTGACCGCATCGGGTTCGCTATGAAGCGAAATATGGCGAGTGCCGTTGGCATCCAAAGAAATGGCGGTGATGACGCCGCTGGCTTCGAATGATGTGTGCAGCAACATCGCGGACAGACGTTGCAGTTCCTGCCACTGTTCCGCCGGTCGATACTCCGGCAACGACGTCATGGGTTCTGGATGCGTGACGAACTGGTTGCCTTCATCGCTGCGGATAAGGAAACCCGCTGGCGGTGGGCTATTCAACGTATTGGTGGCGTTGCGAAGCTCCTGCAAATAAAAATAGTCCGTGGCGTTGTTGACCAGCGTATCCAATGTTTCGGCACTCACGGGGCGCAGGATGACGCTAGTGCCTTTCAGCGCGCCGGAGCTGGCGCGCCTGACCAGCACATTCCAGCTTTTCACGTTGCCGAGGTTAATCAGCGCGTTTTTAAGACGCGTACAATCCTCTTCCTTTGCGCACAAGTCTTCGGTTTTCAGTACGATGTCGGAAAAGTCGTTCAGCAGAATCATGCCGGACTTCTGGATCGCGCTGGCTAATGGTGAGCTGGCCCCGTCGCCATTCGTTGAAGGATGCAGCTGGTCGTTAACCGTGGCGCGCAAGGCGATAGTTTTTTCGATGATGTCGGATTCAGGCAGCGGCAGCGGGTCGGCTTTATTCCAGTAGATGGCAGAGCAATCGAAGGGCTGGAAAGCCGACGTGCTGGGAGGATTGGGACCATGATCACGGGGGGGACGTAACACATGCCGGTGCCGTGCACCTGCAATGTATCGCCGACATGGAGCGGCATGCGTTCCAGTTCATCGACCTGTGTGACCTTGATGTTGTTCGCGCCTTTAATCCAGGCAAGGCTGAGCTTGAGCGGGAGATCGAGCGGCACGTAACTCAACAGCAGCAGCACGCTGCACAGCGCGCCGCAGGCCAGCACCAGATTCTTGCCGCGTTTCTGCAAGGGAAAGTTTTTTACTTCATTGTGCAGCGACAGATATTTTCCCTGCCGCACGACCTGCCGGTTTTGATAGATATCCACATCGGTCTTTTTCCCCAAATCGTGGCCGATATAGGGTTGCCAGTGCGGGGGGTAAATCAGATCGATATTGCCGAGGGAGATATTGCCCAGACGGCTCTGGTTCGATTCGCCAAAAAGCCCCAGACACTGCGGCGTACCGTTCAGACAGTGGACGTCCTGTAGCTCTTTTTCTCGGGGTGAACGAAATAGCTGCCAGCAGCCCCATGCGGCCAACAGACAGGCGGTGCCCGCCAGCCACGGCAGTACCGCCAGCGGGCTATTGAGGCTGAAGACCAACAGTAAGAAGGCGCAACACAGCACGGCGGCGTCTTTCAGGCCGCGAGAACGGTGCGTGGCGTACTCTTCCCGCGTTTCTTTCCGCACGGAAAGTAGCTCGGTATGTTCGTTTTCTTCCGGGAGGATCGACGCGTTGCCAATCGGTAGTTCGCGGTTGTTCGAGGAATCGTGGTTGTTGATGTATTCCGTGATCGAGTGTCCGTTGAGAGAAATCACCAGCGGCATAGAACGGGTGGTGATCAGCTCGATCTCGTTATTTTGCGTGATGTACTGTTCCCAACTGGGAGGAAGGTGAACTTCTTGCGTATCAATGAAGTATCGCCATTTATTTGGCGCGTCAGTGCTGAGCCCATAGCGGGTAATGCTGTGCGTGATGGGGTAAACGCGGTTGCTGAGCAGAGAACGCGTCAGACGCGGGGAAGACGCCGACGCGGTAAGCGGCAGCGTATTGTCAGCATCTTTCGACACCAAATAATGTTCTACAGCCTTGCGTTCCGTTGAGGTCAGCTGGCGATGTCCAGAGACGACGGGCAGGCGTTTGGCAAAAAGAAAACGACGATACATGCGATAGCCAATGAAACCCCCTACCGCAATCAGACAGGTTAACAATACAGACAATATGATGAGTATTGTACTCATATCATTACCATCCAACAGCGTCAGGTTTCCTCTGTTTTTTTCGGATACTAGCAAAGATATATAGGCTATGTTATCCCATCTAGCTTTGCTGGCTGCCTTTGCTAACTGAATTTATACATTCTTGTCTTTATCCTTGGATGCTAACAAGGCCAGACATGAACAAAAATGAGGATAATCCTATTTTTTTTTCATCCAGGCGCCTCTCTGGTTTACATGAGTAAAGCTTATGTGTTCAAGGTGTTGCAATGTTGTTTCTTTGGTATGGTAAAGTTGCAGGCAACAACGCTATTGCCGCAAAATGCCCGTTCCGAACATGCTGTGAAGCGTACCAGTATTTTCCCTACTGTGCGGTCAGCGACAGCTAATTTCCTCTGTAACCGGGGCTTCTATGGATAATAACCTGCAAAAACCCAAAATTCTCGGGGTTGAAACCGTAGCCCGCTCACGTCTGTTTAATGTTGAATCGGTGGATCTGGAGTTCAGTAATGGCGAGCGCCGCGTGTATGAGCGGATGCGTCCTTCTGGCCGGGAAGCGGTAATGATTGTGCCGATGATTGGCGATGATTTGCTGCTGATCCGCGAATATGCGGTGGGGATTGAACAGTATGAACTGGGCTTTCCCAAAGGGCTGATCGATGCGGGAGAGACGGTATTTGAAGCGGCTGACCGTGAATTGAAGGAAGAAGTCGGGTTTGGTGCGGAGCACTTCGAACGGCTGGCGACGTTGACGCTGGCCCCGTCCTATTTTTCCAGCCAAATGCACATCGTCATTGCCCGTGGGCTCTATCCTCAGCGCTTACAGGGCGATGAGCCGGAACCGTTGATCCCCGTACGTTGGCCGCAGGCGCAGATGATGTCGCTATTGCAGGAGCCAGATTTCCGCGAGGCTCGTAATGTCAGCGCGCTGTTCCTGGCGCACGCTCACCTTTTCTCGCCGTCCTCTCAGAAATAGCCCCCTTTCGATAGGCAGCAGGCGCGCTGGGTTCAGCGCACCTGCCTGCTACGTAGTTAGAATAATTCCTCGGATTGACCGCTACCGGCGTCGTACAACGTCGTACCGGAATCATGGGTCGCGTGCTCTGTCGGCTGCGTCCCGTCGATAAAGTATTCCTGACGGCTGTTGCCGCCCCCGTCGGACAGCATGCCCGTGCTGCGATCGATCGTCACAGTGGTAATGCCCGGCGGCGGGGAGATTTTTTGCTCCGGTACGCCGCTCAGTGCGACTTTCATGAAGCTATCCCAAGCCGGTTGCGCGCTCTTGGCGCCCCCTTCGTAACCGGAAACTTGATCGCGGATAGCACCCGAAAGGGTTGAGCGCCCCAGATCGCGACGATGATCGTCGAAGCCAATCCAGATGGACGTCACAATATTCGGTCCATAGCCGGAGAACCAGGCATCCTTGGAATTGTTGGTTGTCCCCGTTTTTCCGCCGATGTCATGGCGTTGCAGCACTTTTCCTGCGCGCCATCCGGTGCCCATCCAGCCCGGTTCGCCGAAGACATTACTGTTCATGGCGTCCTTGATTAGGAAAGCCAGCGGCGTGCTGATGACGTGCGGCGCATACGGCTGATTCGCCTGTCGCGCTGCTTCCGGCGGCGTAATTGGATCGGGCTGCGGCGCGGCGTTCGGCTGCGGTTGCTCCTGAGACGTGGCGACATTTTCCATTGAGTCTGGAGAGAGCTGGACCGACCGTTGGGTTTCACCGTAAATGACCGGCAAATTGCAGCTATCGCAGACGATTTTCGGTGCGGCGGCAAACAGCGTATTACCAAAATCATCAACGATCTTGCTGATGAAATACGGGTCGACCAAATAGCCGCCGTTCGTCATCACCGAATAACCGCGAACCATCTGCAACGGCGTAAACGCAGCCGCACCCAGCGCCAGCGACTCGGTATGCACGATGTTCTGCTGCGGGAAACCGAAGCGTTCCAGATAGTCGGCCGCATAGTCCACGCCCATCGCGCGCATCGCGCGTACCATCACAACGTTTTTGGACTGTCCCAGCCCCTGACGAAGTCGGATAGGGCCATCATACTGCGGCGGGGAGTTTTTCGGACTCCAGTCGGAACCGGCACCCGGATCCCAGCGGGTAATCGGGGCGTCGTTCAGCAGGGTGGCGAGCGTCAGCCCTTTATCCATCGCCGCCGTGTAGAGGAACGGTTTAATGTTCGACCCGATCTGGCGCAAAGCCTGAGTGGCGCGGTTGAACTTGCTCTGGTTGAAGTCGAAGCCCCCCACCAACGCCAGGACCGCGCCGTTATTTGGGTCTAAAGACACCATCGCGGAATTGACGTCAGGCACCTGAGCCAGCCACCAGACGTTGTCGACTTTACGCACCCAGATCTGCTGGCCCGCCTGCAGCACATCGGTCACGCGTCGCGGTATGGCGCCTTGCAGATAGTCAGTTTTGAATGGGCGCGCCCAGCGTACGCTTTCCAGCGGCAGAACGACTTTTTCGCCAGAGGAGAGCATTGCGGTGGCCTGATCGGCGGCAGAGGCCGTGACCACCGCTGGCTGCAGTGGCCCGTAGACCGGCAGTTTCTTCAGCGTTTCAATGATTTTCTTTTCGGGCCAGGCCGGTATACCGACTTTCCACAGCTCCTGGTCCGCGCCGCGGTAACCGTGGCGCATATCGTAGTCGATCACATTGTTGCGTACGGCATCATCCGCAGCCTGCTGGAGTTTCCGGGTGATGGTGGTGTAAACCTTGTAGCCGTCGTTATAGGCGCCGTCGCCATAACGTTTCACCATTTCCTGTCGCACCATTTCCGCCATATATGGCGCGGAGAAAGCGATTTCAGGCGCATGGTAGTCGGCCTCCAATTTCTCGCTTCGCGCCTGATCGTATTGGGCTTGCGTGATGTAGTTTTCATCCAGCATACGCGACAACACCACGTTGCGGCGGGCAAGCGCGCGGTCATATGAGTAGAGCGGGTTGAAGGTCGATGGCGCTTTGGGCAGACCGGCGATCATCGCCATTTCACCCAGCGTAAGCTGATCCACCGTACGGCCAAAGTAAACCTGCGCCGCCGAGCCGACGCCGTACGCGCGATACCCCAAATAGATCTTATTGAGATACAGCTCGAGGATTTCATCCTTCGTCATCATCTGCTCAATGCGGATGGCGAGAAAGACCTCTTTCACCTTACGCAGCAGGGTGCGCTCCGGGCTCAAGAAGAAGTTACGCGCCAGCTGCTGAGTGATGGTGCTCGCGCCCTGAGACGCATGGCCTGACATCATCGCAATCGACGCCGCACGCAGGATGCCTTGGGGATCGATACCGTGATGTTCGTAGAAGCGGCTGTCTTCCGTAGCGATAAAAGCATGTACCAGCTCGGGCGGGATCTGGGACAGTTGCAACGGAATACGGCGTTTTTCGCCGAACTGAGCGATGAGCTCGCCGTCGGCGCTGTAGACTTGCATCGGGGTTTGCAGACGGACGTCTTTAAGCGTCGCGACATCGGGTAACTGGGGCTCAATATAGCGATAAAGGCCATAGAGCGAGGCGGCTCCCAGCAGAATGCAAGTTACTGCAAGGATGAATAAATACTTTACGAGCTTCACCTGAGATTTTCCATTCAGTAGCGGTTGAATAGTTTATAAGCAATCGGGCGCTAAGTATAAAGGTAAGCCAGCAATGAGAACACGTTCTTTTAGCTGACGATAAGGAGATCGAACATGGCTTACCACATCTGGCGGGTTGGATTGGATATACAAAATGGCGTCGTGCGCGCTCTGGCGGTGCAACGTCGCCGTGATGGCTGGCAACTGCGCCACTGGTGGCAATTACCGTTGCCGGGCGATACGTTACGCGCCGGTAGTCTACATGATCCAGACTCACTTTGTGAGGTGCTTCATCAATGGCGGCGGGAATTGCCGCGCTTCATTTCTTTGCGCATCGCTCTGCCGCCTGCGCTGATATTTCAGCAGCGAATGGCGGCGCCCGATCCCCGATTGCGTGAGCCGGAACGTAGCGGATATATCGAAAAGATGGCGTCTCGCACGCTTCCGGTGAGTCGGGATGCGTTGGCGCTCGACTATCGAGACGACCCGCACACTCCCGATACGGTGCTGGTGACGGCTGCGAGGAAGACCGCGCTAACAGCATGGTTGTCCTGTCTCGCCCGTGCCGGGCTGTATGCCGACGTAGTGGATATCAGCCCCTGCGCCCTTCGCTGTGTGGCCAGACAGGTTGGGATTTCTCCCCATGCGCCGCTGTTGCACCGCTTCGAGGACAGCTGGCTGTGGATCTCGCCAGTCGGACAACCGCTAGACTTCGGTACGTTCACATCGCAAGACTCGGGCGAGCATGCCTCGCTATTCGACTATATCCGCGAGATAGACGAGCGTTTTCCAGCCTCTGCGCATTATCCGGTTTACCTGAGTTCGTCGGTTCCGAATACGGATATCGGTGACGCGGAACGGCTGATCCCGTGGTCGCCGCTGGCGGCATTCAGCTATCAGCAACCGCCGTTGCCGACGGAGCCGTCGACGTTTGCGATCGCGGCCGGATTGGCGCTGCGTCCGGGGGATGACTGATGCCAATGGTCAATCTGCTTCCTTGGCGCCGTCGGCGGCTAATTCGGCGTGTTCGCCTGTGGAGCCTGCTGTTGACGGCGCAGCTTGCGATAGCGGCGTTTGTCATCGCGGGAGACTTCCTGTCCTCTCAACGGCAGCATGCCATGCTGGCGCAGCGCATTGCCCAATTGCAATCGGCCAGACAAGCCCATGAGGCGCAGTATCAACGCGTTCTTGAGAACACTCAGCAACAGGCGGCGGAACAGGTCCAGCAGACGTTGAGTGAACAGGGGCAACGCCACAATCGGCGCTACCAAGAGCTTTTAAAACACCTGCCCCGGCTGATGCCGGAGGCGCTATGGCTAACGGAGATCAGCGATAGCGAACACGGTCTACTGCTGTCGGGTGTCAGCCATCACTATCAGGCGATTGTCGATTTCTCCAGACGTCTGGCCGGTCAACCGCTGGCTGCTGGTCCCGTACTTCGACAAACCCGTCGGCATTCGACTGACGCGGCATTGCTGGAGTTTACGCTGCAGTTGGGGAAAACGGAGAGTACTCATGGCGTGACGCCTGTTGGGAGAAAGGAAAAATGAGGCATGTCTCTCCCTTCGTTTGTCGGTGGTTCAGTACTCCAATGCGAACGCTGTTAACGACACAGTGCGGGCTGGTCGCGGCGCTTTCGCTGGTGTTTTGGGGCACGGTGAACAGTGGATTACGTCAGCAAACGGCGTTATTGCAGGAACAGCGGCAAAGAGAGCAGGAGTCGGTCGCACAGTGGCAGAAAAGGCTGGCGGGGTTGCCAGCTCCGGTCGCTTTGCCATCCCGTTCAGCGGCACGGCCGTTGGAGAATCATCGTTGGCAGTCTGGCATTGGATTGCCCACTGAAGCGTTGCATGAGTCCGGCGGACAGCTCATCTCCTGGTCCCCGCACTCTCCTGACGGTGGTGACAGCGAGGAAAACCGATGGCTGCTGGTTTTGAATGCTGACTATGTGGGCATAAGACGGTTTATTACCCGGCTCAACGCTTCCAACGTTGTTCCCAGCATCGACCGACTGGTGATGAGGCGTACGGAGGAGGGCATTCGCACTGAACTGCTACTGCATCCTCCCGCGCCTGAAAAGCGAGGCCCGTAATGGCAAGGGACCCAGGCTTTTTCAACGGAAAAACGTACGTCGCGCTCGCTTGCCTGTCGCTAACGTTGGTTTCGGGGGACGCAGTGCCTGCTGCGCTGACGTCGGAGGATGAGAGGGATCCGTTTCAGCCGCAGATAGCGCACTGCGTTATGCCCGCATCCACGGCGCAATGGCGGCTGCAAGGACTGGTTGGTGATACTTCTCGCTGGGTAGGGTGGGTCAAACAGGCGGGAAATGGATGGATGAGGGTGAAGTATGACGAGGCTGTAACGCCTACTGACGGCATCGTGGCGCAACTGGATCATGCGCATGGAACGCTGCGGCTGTCTTCTTTGCAGGGCGATTGCCCTGTTTCGGAAATTCAATTGTCTTCGCCGTTTTCCGACTGGTCACAAGGAGTTGTGCCATGATGTATTGCCGGGTTTTACGAATGCGAATAGCGATGGTTCGCGGTGTTCTGCTGGCGTGTCTCTGCGTTAATCAACCTGTCCTGGCGCAGGATGCGCTCCCCGTCTCGCTGGCTTTTGACGATGTTCCGGTCTCGCGCGTGTTGCAGGCGCTGGCGGAGCATCAGCGATTGAATCTTGTCGTCGCGCCGGGCGTGGAAGGAAATATCAGCCTTCAGTTGGATAATGTTCCCTGGCAGCAGGCGATGGATATCACGCTGAAAATGGCCGGTCTGACGGTGGAGCGGGAAGGCGATGTACTGATGGTCTATCCCCGTGGAAACCTGTCGGACATGCCGCCGGCAGAGCAAGCATCTCAGCGCGCGCAACCCCTAAAGAGTGCGTCTTTCATGCTGCACTATGCGGAGGCGAGCGACGTCGCCGCCAGTTTGCAGGGGCAGCGCGGCACGTTGTTGAGTGAACGGGGGCGAGTCGCGGCGGATAAACGCACCAACACATTACTGATAAGGGATGAAGCGGCGGCGGTCACGGAGATTCAGTCCTGGATTCTTGAAATGGACAAACCGCTGGCACAGGTGCAACTGACGGCTCATATCGTGACGATAGGCAGCGAACAGCTGGAGTCGTTGGGGGTGAACTGGGGGTTGGGTGAACGCGTGGACGCGGGTAAAGCCCCTGGCGTGAACCGTTTTGCGATCGATCTGCCGGTGACGACGCCCGCTATCAAGGCGGGCTTTCATCTCGCCCGGCTTGACGGCCGACTGCTCGATCTGGAGTTGCAGGCGCTGGAACAGGAAAACGCGGTGGAGATTATCGCCAGTCCACGGCTGTTTACCGCTCATCGCCAGACGGCCAGCATCAAGCAGGGGACCGAGATCCCTTATCAGGTGTCGAGCGGCGCGAGCGGTTCGACGTCGATAGAGTTTAAAGAAGCGGTATTAGGCATGGAAGTGACGCCGCGCGTACTACCTCAAAACCGGATCAGCCTGAATCTGCTCATCAGCCAAAACATGCCGGGAAGAGCCATAAAACAGGGCGAAGGAGAGATACTGGCGATTGATAAGCAGGAGATCCAAACGCAGGTAACGGTCACCGACGGTGAAACAATTGTATTAGGTGGTATTTTTCAGCAGCAGAAAAATCAGGCTGAAAATCGAGTCCCCGGTCTGGGTACCTTACCGGTCGTGGGCGGCTTATTTAAAAACCGCAGTCAGCAAAATACGCGGCGCGAGCTGGTGATCTTCATCACGCCAACGCTTATTCACGACGCGCCACGGAGCGATTTATAGCGTTATCGGTTGTGACGAAGGAAAACTATGCAATTTATCAATAATTCCGTTCACCGTTTGACGATGCGGCGGTTTTAGCATACAAGGATTAGCGAATTGAGTACTGAAGTGTCGTTCCATCGGCGATGTCGATAACTTACATCATCCTTATTTGGATAATGTGAAATTTTATTAGGTTGCCAAACTACCCTGAGTATTGAGATAATTTTTTGTCTGATTCTCGCACTATCGCTCATGAGGTTTCAGTTTAGGTTCCGCCGCAGGTTACATGGCGGGGCGGGTTATCATTAACGAATTTCTTAGTAATACCAAAAAAATGGCAGAGAAACGCAATATCTTTCTGGTTGGGCCTATGGGTGCCGGCAAAAGCACTATTGGCCGTCAGTTAGCTCAGCAACTCAACATGGAGTTCTTCGACTCCGATCAAGAAATTGAGCGACGTACCGGGGCTGATGTGGGCTGGGTATTTGATGTGGAAGGCGAAGAAGGCTTCCGCGAGCGCGAAGAGAAAGTCATTAATGAATTGACGGAGAAACAAGGGATCGTGCTGGCAACCGGCGGCGGTTCGGTGAAAACACGCGAAACCCGCAATCGCCTTTCTGCGCGAGGCGTTGTCGTGTATCTGGAAACCACCATCGAGAAGCAGTTAGCCCGCACGCAGCGCGATAAAAAGCGCCCGTTGTTGCAGGTTGAGGCCCCTCCGCGCGAAGTACTGGAAGCGTTAGCGAGAGAACGTAATCCACTGTACGAAGAAATCGCAGACATTACGATTCGCACCGATGAACAAAGCGCCAAGGTAGTTGCCAACCAGATCATCAGCATGCTGGAAAACAACTGATTTTGTATAGCCGCCTGCACTCTACGGGCTTCCGACAGGTCATGGAACGCGCATGGAAAGAATTATCGTCACTCTCGGGGAACGCAGTTATCCCATTACGATAGCCGCTGGATTATTCAGCAACGCAGACTCTTTTTTGCCGTTAAAAGCGGGCGAACAGGTTATGTTGGTGACCAATGACACATTGGCGCCGCTCTATCTGGACGCTGTGCGGACCGTCTTGGAAAACGTAGGGGTGCGGGTTGATCAAGTGGTTCTTCCCGACGGAGAGAAGTACAAATCTCTGACGGTGCTTGATCAGGTCTTCTCCGCCCTACTGGAGAAACCCCATGGCAGGGACACCACGTTGGTGGCGCTGGGCGGCGGAGTTATCGGTGATTTAACCGGTTTCGCAGCGGCCTGCTATCAGCGCGGCGTTCGTTTCATTCAGGTACCTACCTCTCTCTTGGCTCAGGTCGATTCATCCGTTGGTGGTAAAACCGCGGTGAATCACCCTTTAGGCAAAAACATGATTGGCGCTTTCTATCAACCGGCATCCGTCGTGATAGATATCGACTGTCTGAAAACGCTGCCCGCCAACGAACTTTCTTCTGGTCTGGCCGAAGTCATCAAATACGGCATCGTATTCGATAGCGACTTTTTTGCCTGGCTGGAAACACATATCGACGCCGTGCGCGCGCTAGATAACGCCTCGGTGGCTTACTGTATTCGCCGCTGCTGTGAACTCAAGGCTGAAGTCGTCGCGGCCGATGAACGTGAAAACGGTCTGCGCGCCTTGCTAAATTTAGGCCACACTTACGGTCATGCGATTGAAGCTGAAATGGGTTACGGCAACTGGCTGCATGGCGAAGCGTGGCGGTGGGTACGGTCATGGCCGCACAGGCTGCACGTCGCCTCGGCCTGCTGGGCTCGGCAGACGTTGATCGCATCAAAGCCCTGTTAACGCGAGCCGGGCTGCCGATTACGGGGCCAACTTCTATGACCCCTGAGTCTTATCTGCCGCACATGATGCGCGACAAAAAAGTATTGGGTGGTGAGCTGCGTCTGATATTGCCGACGGCTATTGGTCAGGCCGAGATACGCAGCGGCGTCACCCATGATATGGTTCTGGCTTCCATTGCTGATTGCCTTCCCTGACATAGACTTAGTGATGAGTCTCCCTGTGGGGGCGATGGTTTTTATTTGTACTATGATACCTGATGATATAGCTACTCGCGGCGATTGCATCACCACGAGCAGCTGCCGTTCAGTTGGAGGGGTATAGATGGGTGAGTTCAATCCGGAAGACGAGCTGAAACCGGATACCAGCGATCGTCGGCCACAGCGCCAGCAAAAGAGAAAGCAGGGATTGACCCTGCCCAGCGTGGCGCTATCCAGACAGCATGTCATGATTGGCGTCGGCATTATTGTGCTGGTATTGCTGATTGTCGCCGTCGGAGCTGCGCTTCAGTCGCCGAGTAAGGATGCGACGCCGCCCGCTGCGTCTGGCGGCGGTTCGAAGAATATTGCGCTTTCATCGCCTTCGGCCTCACCGACTGACGTAACCGCGCCTGCCGTACCTCAGACGTCGCTTCCGGGCCAGACGCAGGCTGGCGAGCCACAGTCTTTGAGCGCGCCTCCGGTGGCTGAAGCACCGACTCAGGCGCCGTTGCCCGCCCAGGACAAGAACCAGCAGCGTATTGAACTGCCAGGCAACATGATGGATACGCTCTCTCAACCGCAGCAACAGCAGCAGTTGAATGCGGTGGCACAGAATGGCGTTGGCTCAGACGTGACGTTGCCGACTTCGCCGGCGTCCGTATCACCAAGTGGTAAAGCGCGTCCTTCACGTGAAACGACGACGGCTCTCCGTCCCGGCACGGATAAACCTCGTCATACAGACGCCACTGGCTCGCCGCACAAGGCTCCCGCGAAAAACAGCAGTGTGTCCAAGGCGCCGACTACCGCCATCACGCCAGCACCATCTGGCAAGTCAGTTTTACCTGCTGGCGGCGGTCAGGCGAATGGTTCGATTAAAAATGCACCGGCCAGCCACTTTACGCTTCAGCTGAGCGGCGCGTCTCGCGAAAGCTCGCTGCAGGCCTATGCCAAAGCGCAACGACTGACGAACTATTGGGTCTATCAGACCCAACGGGATGGTAAACCCTGGTACGTGCTTGTGAGCGGCGTTTACGCTCCTCAGATGAAGCCAAACGCGCCGTTGCATCACTGCCAGCCGACGTCCAAGCCAAGAAACCATGGGTTAAGCCGATCCGTCAGGTGAAGCAGGACTTGAGTAAGTAACACCAATTAGCCCTGATGTGCTGTCTGAAACAGAGTACAATCCGCGGCTCTGAAAAGTATGAGTAACTAACGACGGCATGAAGAAAAACCGCGCTTTCTTAAAATGGGCTGGTGGTAAGTATCCGCTGGTAGAAGAGATTCGCCGATATCTACCAGCAGGAGATTGCTTGATCGAACCCTTTGTGGGTGCCGGCTCGGTGTTTCTCAATACCGACTACGACAACTACATCCTGGCCGATATCAACAGCGATCTCATCAATCTGTACGATATCGTTAAAACCAACACTGAACATTTCATCCGCGATGCCCGCGAGTTATTCACGCAAGAAATGAATACCTCGGACATCTTCTATCTGTTGCGCAGCGAGTTTAATGCTTGTGACAACGCTTACCGACGCGCGTTACTGTTTCTCTATCTCAACCGCCACTGTTACAACGGATTATGCCGGTATAACATGAGCGGCGAATTCAATGTGCCGTTCGGGCGTTACAAGAAACCCTATTTTCCTGAAGACGAACTGCGCTGGTTCGCGCAAAAGGCTCAAAACGCTACGTTCGTCTGCGAGCACTATCGGGATACGCTGACGAAGGCGAAACAGGGTTCTGTCGTGTATTGCGATCCGCCTTATGCGCCGCTGTCCGCCACCGCGAATTTCACGGCGTACCACACCAATAATTTTAATCACGACGATCAGCGCGATTTGGCGCTGCTGGCACAGCAGCTCTCGGCGGAAAGCCAAATACCGGTATTGATTTCCAACCACGATACGGAGCTGACGCGTGAGTGGTATCAGTCGGCTTCGTCACTATACGTGGTCAAGGCCCGGCGGACGATTAGCCGCAACATCGCGGGTCGCAGCAAGGTGAATGAACTACTGGCGTTGTACCGCGGCGTCGAGTTAGGGTAGGCAGGCTGATAAAGCCCCGCGCTGTCGCGAAAACAGAGGCTGTACAAGCCCTTTTGAACCCGAAGTGGCTTCGGCAGCAATATGCAGACTTGATGGTTTGGAGAAGCGAATGAAACCGTTTTTAATCGCCCCGTCTATATTGTCGGCTGATTTTGCCCGGCTGGGAGAGGACACCGCTAACGCGCTGACGGCGGGCGCCGACGTCGTCCACTTTGACGTCATGGATAATCATTATGTTCCCAACCTGACGATGGGACCGATGGTGCTCAAGGCGCTGCGAAATTACGGCATTACCGCCCCGATTGACGTACACCTGATGGTTAAGCCGGTCGATCGCCTGATCCCGGACTTTGCCGACGCCGGCGCCAGCTACATCACCTTTCATCCAGAAGCCTCAGAGCACGTGGATCGATCGCTGCAACTGATTAAAGATCACGGTTGCCGCGCAGGACTGGTGCTGAACCCGGCGACGCCATTGAGTTGTCTGGATTACGTCATGGATAAGCTGGACATCATTCTGCTGATGTCGGTCAACCCTGGCTTCGGCGGCCAATCATTCATTCCCTCCACGCTCACCAAACTGCGTCAGGTGCGCAAGCTCATCGATGACAGCGGATACGATATTCGTTTGGAAGTCGACGGCGGCGTCAAAGTGGACAATATCGCTGAGATCGCCGCCGCCGGAGCGGATATGTTTGTGGCGGGGTCGGCGATTTTCAATCAGCCTGACTATCAGGCGGTGATCGAGAGTATGCGCCAGGAGTTGGCGAAGGTGTCCCATGGCTGAATTCAATACTGTGCGCGGGCTGGCTTTCGACCTGGATGGCACGCTGGTTAATAGCGCGCCGGGACTGTCTCAGGCGTTGGACAGAGCGATGCAGTCTCAAGGGCTACCTGAGCCGGGCGAAGCTTTACTGACGACCTGGATCGGCAACGGCGCCGACAAAGTCATCGAACGAGCGCTGCGCTGGGCCAACGTTGATCCTTCGCCTGAGCGGATGCAGTCCGCGCGTAAACAGTTCGACATCGCCTACGCGGAAACGGTAGATGCTGGCAGCCAGCTGTATGCCGGAGTTAAAGATACGCTGCACGCGTTGGCCGCTCGCAACGTACCTATGGCTCTGGTAACGAATAAACCGACCCCTTTCGTAGCGCCGTTGCTACGTTCACTTGGGATCGATGCCTACTTTACGTTAGTGCTGGGCGGCGATGACGTCCCGAGCAAGAAGCCCCATCCCGCGCCGCTCTATCTGGTGTTGGGAAAGTTGGGCCTGCGTGCAAACGAGTTGCTGTTCGTCGGCGATTCGCGCAATGATATACAAGCCGCACAGGCTGCCGGTTGCCCGAGCGTTGGCATGACCTATGGCTATAACTATGGCGAAGCGATAGCCCTGAGCCACCCGAGTGTGGTGTTGGATCGCTTTGCGGATCTCTTGTCCCTTGTCGGACCGTCCATTTCAGATAATCAGGAAGCATTAGCATGAGTAAGCCCATTGTATTTAGCGGCGCGCAGCCGTCTGGCGAGTTGACCATTGGCAACTACATGGGTGCGTTACGTCAGTGGGTTCATATGCAAGATGATTACGACTGCATCTATTGCATCGTGGATCTGCATGCCATCACGGTTCGTCAGGATGCGGAACAGCTGAGAAAAGCGACGCTGGACACGCTGGCTCTTTACCTGGCCTGCGGCATCGACCCTGAGAAAAGCACCATCTTCGTTCAGTCGCATGTGCCGGAGCATACCCAGCTGGCGTGGGCGCTGAACTGCTACACCTATTTCGGCGAACTGAGCCGTATGACCCAGTTCAAAGACAAATCCGCTCGTTACGCGGAAAACATTAACGCTGGCCTGTTCGGTTATCCGGTACTGATGGCGGCGGATATCCTGCTGTATCAGACGAATCAGGTGCCGGTAGGCGAAGACCAGAAACAGCACCTGGAGCTGAGCCGCGATATCGCACAGCGCTTCAACACGCTGTATGGCGATACGTTTAAAGTGCCAGAACCGTTTATTCCGAAGTCGGGTGCTCGCGTGATGTCTCTGCTGGAACCGACCAAAAAAATGTCCAAGTCGGACGATAACCGCAACAACGTGATTGGTCTGCTGGAAGATCCGAAAGCTGTGACCAAAAAAATCAAACGTGCGGTGACCGACTCGGATGAGCCGCCGGTGGTGCGTTATGACATCGCCAACAAACCGGGCGTGTCGAACCTGCTCGATATCCTCTCTGGTGTTACCGGGAAAACAATCCCTCAGCTGGAGCAGGAATTTGAAGGCCAGATGTATGGTCACCTGAAAGGCGCCGTGGCGGAAGCGGTATCCGGCATGCTGGGCGAATTGCAAGAGCGTTATCATCGCTTCCGTAATGATGAAGCTTATTTGCAGCAGGTTATGCGCGATGGCGCCGAGAAGGCCCGTGCGCGCGCCAGTCAGACGCTGAATAAGGTTTATGACGCCATTGGTTTCGTTTCTCGTCCATAAGCTGTAGAACGCCCGTAGGGCGGATATTCGCGATATGTGAAGACGAGCCAGTGGCTCGTCTTTTTCGTTTCAGGTCAGCGATCTTGATATCGCCGCGAGTAAAGCGCTCCATCGGCGAGCGCGTTTCTCAATCCTGCGTAAAAAAAGGTAAATCGGTAGCGCGCAGGCAGGCGGCTATTTACAATCGATACGCTTTCTGTAGTTGGCCCCTAAAAGGAATTCTTCATGTCAAAACGTATATTGGCAACGATAGCGACCGTATTTACTTTGTCTGCGTTCTTGCCTGCATTTGCTGCAACCGCGTCAACGCATGTGTTGCTTACCACGACGGCCGGCAACATCGAATTGGCGCTGGACGATCAAAAAGCGCCAGAGTCAGTGAAAAATTTTGTGAGTTATGTCGATAGCGGTTTCTATAACGGCACCATTTTCCATCGCGTCATCCCGGGATTTATGGCTCAGGGGGGCGGATTTACCAGCGACCTGAAACAGAAGGCGACCCAGCCGCCGATTAAAAACGAAGCTGACAATGGATTGCGTAATCTGCGTGGCACCATCTCGATGGCGCGTACCAGCGAGAAAGACAGTGCGACCAGCCAGTTCTTCCTCAACGTAGCGGATAATGCATTTCTGGATCACGGCCAGCGCGATTTCGGTTATGCCGTCTTCGGGAAGGTCGTGAAGGGCATGGATGTAGCGGATAAGATTTCTCAGGTGCAGACGGAGAACGTCGGGCCATACCAGAACGTGCCCATCAAACCGATCGTCATCCAGTCCGCCAAAATCATCAAATAGTTCAGGTAGTCAGTTTAGGCGCTGTTTGCCTGGCTGTTTACAGCGTGCTCCCGGCGTGGATTCGTCGGGAGAATGTCTGACTGTCTTATCCCGTCTCAATCCTCTTTCTTCGCGATAACAGATTGTTTTCTAAGTGATCGCCAGCCAGTTTCAGAGTGATGAATGTTACTGATCATTGATAACTACGACTCCTTTACCTACAACCTGTACCAGTATTTTTGCGAGCTGGGCGAAGAGGTTGTGGTCAAGCGTAATGATGAGCTGAGTCTCGACGCGATTGAGCGTCTGTCGCCGCAGCATTTGGTGATATCGCCGGGCCCCTGTACGCCGAACGAAGCGGGCATCTCGCTGCAGGCCATTCGACATTTTGCCGGTCAGTTGCCGATTCTGGGCGTCTGTCTGGGGCATCAGGCGTTGGGACAGGCCTTCGGCGCTCAGGTTGTGCGTGCGCGCGAAGTCATGCACGGGAAGACCTCGCCTATCCGGCATCGTGACATTGGCGTTTTCACCGGTTTGGCGCAGCCGCTGACGGTCACACGCTATCACTCTCTGGTAGTCGAAAGCGCGTCGTTACCTGATTGCTTTGAGATCACCGCCTGGACAGAAGATGGCGCAGGGAAAATGAACGAAATCATGGGGATACGACATCTTAACCTCCCTCTGGAAGGCGTGCAGTTCCACCCGGAAAGTATTCTGAGTCAGCAGGGGCATCAGCTGTTGAGTAATTTTTTGCACGGAAAATGAATTCGGCGCTTATTTGATTTCCACACAGATTAATGATTGCCTGAGTTTGATTTTTTATGCATATTCGATGACTATATTTTCACTGTAGACATGAAATCGTAAAAGCGGGGCAGCAGATGGCAATAGATAAAACCGCGGTGACGCGTGATACATACGATAAGGTAATCCTTCCTGTTTATGCGCCGGCACAGTTTGTTCCGGTGAAGGGGAAAGGCAGCCGGGTATGGGATCAGCAGGGTAAGGAATACATCGATTTTTCCGGAGGTATTGCCGTTACAGCGTTGGGTCATTGCCATCCTGCGCTGGTAAATGCCCTTAAAACTCAGGGCGAAACGCTGTGGCATACCAGCAACGTTTTCACCAACGAACCAGCGTTGCGACTGGCGAGCAAACTGATCGCCGCGACGTTCGCCGAACGCGTGTTTTTCGCCAACTCAGGCGCGGAAGCCAACGAAGCCGCCTTCAAACTGGCGCGTCATTACGCCATCGAACGTTTCAGCCCCTATAAAACCAAGATTATCGCCTTTCATCAGGCCTTTCATGGCCGCACGTTGTTTACCGTGTCGGTAGGTGGCCAGCCGAAGTACGCCGATGGATTCGGGCCAAAGCCCGCCGATATCATTCATGTGCCGTTCAACGATTTGGATGCGGTCAAGGCGGTGATTGACGATCACACCTGTGCCGTCGTGTTGGAGCCGGTGCAGGGCGAAGGCGGCGTGCTGCCAGCCACGCAGGAATTTATGGAGGGCGTGCGTGAACTGTGCGATCAAAATCAGGCGCTGTTGGTGTTTGATGAAGTGCAGTGTGGCATGGGACGAACCGGCGAGCTGTTCACCTATATGCACTATGGTGTGACGCCTGACATTCTGACCACCGCCAAAGCGTTGGGCGGCGGATTCCCCATCAGCGCGATGCTGACCACCGAGGACGTCGCTTCTGTCATGAAGGTCGGGACGCATGGCACCACCTACGGCGGAAACCCTCTGGCCTGTGCGGTGGCGGAAGCGGCGCTGGATGTGATCAATACCCCCGCAGTGTTGTCAGGCGTCTCCGCCAGACACGATCGCTTTATTTCCGCCCTTGATGCCATCAATCAGCAGTTCGATATCTTCGACGGCGTTCGCGGTATGGGCCTCTTGTTAGGCGCCCAGTTGAAACCCCAATGGCATGGACGGGCGCGAGATTTTCTGACGGCCGCCGCCGAGCTGGGCGTGATGATCCTGGTCGCAGGCCTGATGTTATTCGCTTTGTGCCGTCGCTGGTGATTGAACTGGACGATATTGATGAAGGGATGGCGCTGTTTGCGAAAGCGGTCGCACAGGTGGTCAACGGTTAATAGTATTTTTAGACGAAGAGTGAACAGCGCGTTGCGCGCTGTTCATGAATCGAGGAGTTGAGATTAGCGCGTACCGAAGACCACGATGGTTTTACCGTGCGCTGAAATCAGCTCCTGATCTTCCAGCATCTTCAGAATCCGACCCACGGTTTCGCGGGAGCATCCTACGATCTGACCGATTTCCTGACGGGTGATTTTAATCTGCATCCCGTCTGGGTGCGTCATGGCATCAGGCTGTTTGGCGAGGTTCAGCAGCGTTTGTGCAATGCGGCCGGTCACGTCGAGAAACGCCAGGTTGCCCACTTTCTGCGAGGTGACCTGAAGGCGACGCGCGATCTGAGACGACAGACGCATCAGAATATCGGGATTGACCTGAATCAGCTGGCGGAATTTTTTATAGGAAATCTCGGCAACTTCGCAGGCACTTTTGGCTCGTACCCATGCGCTGCGCTCCTGATCCTCTTCGAACAAGCCTAGCTCCCCGATGAAATCCCCTTGATTCAGATAGGAAAGAATCATCTCTTTCCCTTCTTCATCTTTGATCAATACGGCAACGGAACCCTTTACGATGTAGTAAAGCGTTTCTGCTTTTTCACCTTGGTGAATCAGCGTACTCTTTGAGGGGTACTTGTGAATATGACAATGAGAAAGGAACCATTCAAGAGTCGGGTCTGTTTGCGGTTTGCCGAGAACCATTCGCTGTTATCCTCTGTTGTAATTCACTACGTAAATCACAGGGCTCAGAGTTCCCTGTAAGGCATGATAACTCTAGTTATAATTCAAATTCCGTTAGACGGAATATGTCAGGGAATTGACTGAAACCTCTCTGTCAGGTGACGCTGCAAACTGCTGTTTTCAGCATTGCGCAGAACGCACCGGATACTGCCTCTGTTTGTAACACAGGTTGAGAGGACTGTCTTGTGTTGTCTCGCTTCAGCATGATTACGCCTTGATATGCAGGCATTTTCTACATAAGCGCGATAAAATTTCAAAAAAAGTTGAGTGGGAGTGAAAGGCTATGCAAGCGCGGATGAAATGGGTAGAAGGGTTAACGTTTATCGGTGAATCCGCTTCGGGCCACCAGATTATTATGGATGGCAACGCGGGCGATAAAGCGCCGAGTCCGATGGAAGTGCTGTTGATGTCGGCGGGAGGTTGCAGCTCGGTTGACGTCGTGTCTATTCTGCAAAAAGGGCGTCACGATGTGGCGGATTGCGAAGTGCGTCTGACCTCCGAGCGCAGACAGGAAGCGCCCAGACTGTTTACTGCCATTAACCTGCATTTCATCGTGACCGGAAAAGGGCTGACCGAGCAGGCCGTGTCGCGTGCGGTATCCCTGTCGGCAGACAAGTACTGCTCGGTGGCGCTGATGCTGGGCGCGTCGGTGACGATCACGCACAGTCACGAAGTCATTACTCTCGATTAAACAGCCTGCGGCCGTTCAGGCCGTAGGGGGGCGATCTCATGTGATCGTCTTGCCTTCCAGCAGCCGCTGCACCAGCGGCATCATGATCAATTCCATCGCCAGCCCCATTTTGCCTCCGGGCACCACCAGCGTATTGATATGAGAGATATACGACCCCTGTAGCATGGCGAGCAGATAGGGGAAGTCGATATTCTCCAGGCGCTGGAAATGAATGACCACCAAACTTTCATCCAGCGATGGGATTGCTTTTGCGGCGAAGGGGTTCGACGTATCGACGGTCGGCACCCGCTGGAAATTGATGTGCGTGCGGGAAAACTGCGGCGTGATATAGGTGATGTAATCTTCCATCGAGCGCACGACGGAGTCCATGACCGCATCGCGCGAGTGTCCGCGTTCGTTGACGTCGCGGTACAGCTTCTGTATCCACTCAAGATTCACGATAGGTACGACGCCCACCAGTAAATCAACATGGCGAGCACGTTGTGTTGCTCGGTGACGACGCCGCCGTGCAAGCCCTCATAGAACAACACATCCGTCGGATCAGGCATGGCTTCCCAGGGCGTAAATGTGCCGGGAACCTGATTGTAAGGAATGGCTTCGTCGTAGGTATGCAGGTACTTGCGGGTTTGCCCGGACCCCTTGCTGCCATAGTCGGCGAATACCTGTTCCAGCAGGGTGAAATCGTTCGCCTCCGGCCCAAAGTAACTAATGTGGCGCCCCAGATCTCGGGCTTTGCGGATAGCCATGTCCATTTCCGGACGGGTGTAGCGGTGAAAGCTGTCGCCTTCGAGTTCAGCCGCGCGGATTTTCAACTGCTGAAAAATTTTTCGGAACGCCAGACTGGTGGTGGTCGTTCCGGCGCCGCTTGAGCCGGTCACGGCAATAATAGGGTGTGGATGCGACATCGTGCTGCAACTCCGCAATTGACGGTAAAACCCTGCAGGAAGCGCCGGGGATTTGACCTTCATTGTTACCCTGTTTGCGCCGATGCGCCACGCCATTTTTGCATGGGCAGCGCGAGGTACGGCGTTATGAATCGTGTCCGGCCTTGAACTGAGTGCGCGGCATGAGGTTGACCGTTTCATGCAGTTCGGACCAGACCAGCACCACTTCGCCGCTTTCCAGCTGGCGGCGGACATCCGCCACCTTTTGTTCCAGCGTGCGCTCGTGCTCGCCATAGTCAGTACCTTCGCGCAGCACGAAGGACTCAATCAGATTCTCCAGCGTATCCGCCGCGAGTTCTTTCCAGGGAATAATCACCTTATCGCTCCAGATGTGGGGTGAGCCAGTCGGGAATGCGCTGCTCCAGCCACAGTTTGGGTTTTAATAACGAGCCGCCCACGAAGCCGACGTGCCCGCCGTAATCCGTCAGTTGATACTCCACACTAGGCGGCAACGATGTGGCCGCAGGGATCACATCCTGCGTCATGAACGGATCGTCCTTGGCGTGGATAATCAACAGTGGCGTACGGACGTTCGGCAGCAGGGGGAGGGCGCTGCAACGCTCATAATAGTCATTGGCGTCGGTAAAGCCATGAATGCGCGCGGTGATGATGTTATCGAACTCCCGCAGTCCCCGAATCTTTCTTAACTGATGCAGGTGAACCGGCAGCGTATCCGGATAGGCCGCCAGTTTGCGGATGGCGTTGCGTTTCAACAGCCGCAGCAGATAGTGCTGATAGAAGCGTGAAAAGCCTTTTTCGATATGACGACAGCAAGGCTCCAGCATCAGCGGCGCGGACACCACGGTCGCCGCGTCAAGCAACGGCTCGTCCGTCTGCTGACCCAGCAGGCAGGCCAGCATGTTGCCGCCCAGCGAGACGCCGATGGCGGCGGTCGGCGCATCGCCGTAAGTCGACTTCAGCCAGCGCAAGAAATAGCGGGCATCTTCGGTCTCTCCGGAGTGATACATCTGGGGCGTGCGATTAGGCGTGCCGCCGCAGCCGCGAAAATGCATGACGACAGCCAGCCAGCCCCGTTGGTGGCAGGCCGCCACCAGACCGTGCGCATACGGACTATAGAAGCTGCCTTCCAGTCCGTGGAACAGCACCACCCGCGGTTTATGGCGGGCCAGCATGGGATCTTCGCTCCAGGCCAGATCGAGAAAATCGCCGTCCGGCAGTTCCAGCGTCTGCCAGAGTGGCTTGAGCAGCGCGCGTCGCCGTAACAGACGGGGAAGCAAAGTTTGCAAATGGGGGTTGTACATACCGGCCAGGGGACGAAACATCTGGCTAGTCGTGGGATGAATATTCATAGTCAAAAGCTTGTACCGGCGACATCACGCTGCTAGGTTGAAGAACTGCAAATTTCGTTTGTTAGAAGGCCTTTTCAATTACATGGCGCACTTCAATCTGTTTCTTTCCATGCTTGGCTTCCTGTGGGTTGCAGCGATTACCCCAGGCCCCAATAATATGCTACTCACCGCTTCCGCTGCTAATTTTGGTTTTCTCCGCTCCATGTCGCTGATGGTCGGCATCATGATCGGGATGCAAAGTGTACTGCTGCTGGTCGCGCTGGGTTTGGGGAGCCTGATTCTACTCTATCCTTCGCTGCACCTCGCGCTCAAAATTTTGGGTAGCGTCTATCTGCTGTGGTTGGCGTTTAAAATCGCCAGCGCTCGCTACGAAGAGCTCGACACGCAAACGGCGCCGCCGCGACCGATGCCCCTTTACCAGGGCGGATTGCTGCAATTTCTGAACCCAAAGGCCTGGCTGATGGCGCTGGGCGCCGTCGCCGGTTTCAGCCTCTCCGGGGGGGAATACGTGGGTTCCGTCATCGCTATCAGCATCGCCATGTTCAGCGTGAATCTGGTCGCTGGGATAGTCTGGCTGGGGTTTGGCACGGTGATCGGTAAAATGCTGCGCAGCCGCCGGGCGTGGCGGATCTTCAACCTGTTCATGGGGCTGCTGACCGCCGCCTGCGTACTCATGATCTGGCATTAAGCGAAACGCCTGGGCTGACATCACGCCCGCCCGGCGTCATCAGGATTGCAACATCTGCTCGAGCTGCTCCTGCGCGTCCAGCCAACTCATTTCCGTTTCTTCCAGTTCGCCTTTGACCGCGATTTGCTCTTGCAGACAGGTCGTCAGCTCCGCTTTGCGGCTGGCTTCATAAATCGCCGTATCCGCCAGTCGGTTTTCCAGCTCGGCCAGCGTGGTATTCAGCTTCTCCATTTGTTGCTCCAGCTTGGTGATCTGCTTACGCAGCGGCTGGGTTTGGGTGCGCAACTCGGCTTCGCGTCGTTTCTGGTCTTTTCTGGCCTGAGCGCTGTTGCCAGCGCTCTCTTTCGCCGGTGTCGATTCGCTGGCGTCCTGTTTCTGCGCATCCAGCAACCACTGTTGATAATCCTCCAGATCGCCGTCGAACGGCTCAACCCGGCGATCGTGAACCAGATACAGATCGTCTGTCGTGGAACGAATCAGATGGCGATCGTGCGAGACGACGACCAACGCGCCTTCGAAGTCGATCAAGGCTTCGGTCAGCGCCTGACGCATATCCAGATCGAGGTGGTTAGTCGGTTCATCGAGCAGCAGCAGGTTAGGCCGCTGCCAGACGATTAACGCCAGCACCAGTCGCGCTTTCTCACCGCCCGAGAAGCGTTCGGTCGGCTCTACCACCTTGTCGGCACCGAACCCGAAGCCGCCCAGATAGTCACGCAGCTGCTGCTCGGTTTCCTGTTCGGCCAACCGGGTCAGATGCTGTAACGGCGACTCGTCGGCTCGCAGGTACTCCAGCTGATGCTGAGCGAAGTACCCCAGTCGAACGCCTTTCGCTAGCCCGACTTCGCCGCTCTGCGGGTGTAGCTCCCCCGCCAGCAGTTTGATCAGGGTCGATTTACCGGCACCGTTGTGGCCGAGAAGGCCGATGCGGGAACCGGGCACCAAATTGAGCTTGATGGATTCCAGAATCAGCTTGTCGCCGTAACCTGCGCTCACTTTCTCCATCCGCAATAATGGATTGGGCAACGCCTGCGGCGCGCGGAAACTGAAACGGAACGGATTATCGACATGCGCTGGCGCAATCAGCTCCATTTTTTCCAGCATTTTGATACGGCTCTGCGCCTGCTTGGCTTTTGTCGCCTTGGCGCGGAAACGGTCAATGTAATGCTGCAAATGCGCGACGCGTTCCTGCTGATGTTCATACAGCGACTGCTGCTGAGAAAGTCGTGTTGCGCGCTGCTGTTCGAACGAGGTGTAGTTGCCGGTGTATTCGAACAGGGACTCCTGCTCGATATGCAAAATCTTGTTAACAATAGGATCAAGAAAATCCCGGTCATGGGAAATCAGCACCAGCGTGCCGGGATAGTTCTTGAGCCATTTTTCCAGCCAGATGACCGCGTCGAGATCCAAATGGTTAGTCGGTTCGTCCAGCAGCAGAAGATCGGAGCGACAAAGCAGGGCCTGCGCCAGGTTGAGGCGCATACGCCAGCCGCCGGAAAAGGCGCTGACAGGCTGTTGCAGCTGTTCCTGACTGAATCCCAGTCCGTTCAGCAGACTGGCGGCGCGAGACTGGATCGACCAGGCGAGGATCGCATCCAACTTGCCGTGTACGGTCGCGATGGCATTGCCGTCGTTGCGTTCGTTGGCCTGCGCCAAATCGCTTTCGAGCTGGCGAAATTCGCGGTCGCCGTCTATCACATACTCTATTGCAGGACGCTCCAGCGCAGGCGTTTCCTGATTGACCCAAGCAAGGGACCAGTGCTGAGGGAAAGTGGCATTGCCGCCGTCAGCGCTGATTTCTCCTTTCAGCAGGGACAGCAGCGTCGATTTTCCGCAGCCGTTTTTACCGACCAGACCGACTTTCTGACCCGGATTGACGGTCGCTGTGGCGTTATCCAGCAGTACCCGCGTACCACGTCGAATTTGTAAAGAGGAGAAGACAATCATAAAGCGCCAAGTAATAAGAATATGTTAAATTATGGATCAAGTTTCAGGGCGTCAGCGTCCTGGAAATCCCCGCTGCGCTGCATGGTAGCGGAAAATATCTACGATGACGACGCTTTGGAGGGGAATGATGTCGCAGCCACCCAAGATTTTGCTGCTGTTTGCCCATCCGGAATTACAGGACTCGGTCGCGAATAAGCTGTTATTGCAATCCGCTCGGGGCTTGGAACATGTGACGGTACATGATTTGTACGCGCACTATCCTGATTTTTTTATCGATATTCACCATGAACAACAGTTACTGCGAGAGCATCAAATCATCGTGTTTCAACATCCGCTTTATACCTATAGCTGCCCAGCATTGCTGAAAGAGTGGCTGGACCGCGTACTGAGCCGGGGCTTCGCCAACGGCGCCGGCGGCAATGCCCTGTCGGGCAAATACTGGCGCAGCGTGGTGACGACCGGCGAGCCGGAATCGCGTTATACCTCGGAGGGACGCCGGCATTCGTTTATGGATGATGTGCTGAGCCTTTCGAGATGACGGCGACCATGTGCCATATGCGCTGGATGAAGCCGCTGGTGATTTACAACGCGCGCCGGATGTCGCGCGACGCGTTGCGCGAACACGCCCATCACTACGGGGATTGGCTGGCGTCGCCTTTGTCTGAGGGAGGGCTCTGAATATGGATAGCGCTTCCACCCTGGGCGCGGGTGTTCTGTTTTTATTCGTCACCGTACTGGCGGTGCCTATCGCTGCGCGTCTGGGTATTGGCGCGGTGCTGGGCTATTTGCTGGCCGGTATCGCTATCGGTCCTTGGGGACTGGGCTTTATTCGCGACGTTTCCGCCATTCTGCATTTCTCTGAGCTGGGCGTTGTGTTCCTGATGTTTATCATCGGGCTTGAACTGAATCCTTCCAAATTGTGGAAGCTGCGGCGATCCATTTTCGGCATCGGCGCGGCTCAGGTACTGCTGAGCGCCGCGATACTGGGCGGCGTATTGTTCATGAGCCAGTTCTCCTGGCAGTCGGCCTTGATTGGCGGGATCGGGTTGGCGATGTCATCCACGGCGATGGCGTTGCAGCTGATGCGCGAAAAAGGGATGAATCGCAACGAATCCGGCCAACTTGGTTTTTCCGTTTTGCTGTTTCAGGATTTGGCGGTCATTCCCGCGTTGGCGTTGATCCCTATTCTGTCGGGCGTTCAAGGACAGATTGATGACTGGCAGCAAGTCGCCATGAAGGTATTGGCGTTTGGCGGAATGCTGATCGGCGGGCGTTATCTGGTGCGTCCGTTGTTCCGGTTTATAGCCGCCTCCGGCGTAAGCGAAGTGTTTACCGCCGCGGCGCTGCTGTTGGTGCTTGGCTCCGCGCTGTTTATGGAAGCGCTGGGACTGTCGATGGCGCTCGGTACCTTTATCGCTGGCGTGTTGCTGGCGGAAAGCGAATATCGTCATGAGTTGGAAATCTCTATTGAGCCGTTCAAAGGGCTGCTGCTGGGGCTATTTTTCATTTCAGTGGGGATGGCGCTTAATCTCGGCGTCCTGTACGCCAACATCGTCGAAGTTTTGCTGGGCGTTGTCATTCTGGTGTCCGTCAAAGGCTTGATTCTCTACGTGCTGGCGCGGATCTATGGATTACGTTCGTCGGAACGGTTGCAGTTCTCCGGCGTGCTTAGCCAGGGCGGCGAGTTCGCCTTTGTGCTGTTTTCCGCTGCGGCGACTCAGCATGTGCTGCAGGGCGATCAACTGCCGCTGCTGCTGGTCACCGTCACCCTGTCGATGATGGTCACGCCGCTACTGATGCAGCTGATCGACCGTATTCTGGCGCGCCGCTACAACGCGCCGGAGGAGTCGACGGAGAAGCACTATGTGGAAGATGATGAGCCGCAGGTGATCGTCGTGGGCTTTGGCCGCTTCGGTCAGGTGATTGGGCGACTGCTGATGGCGAACAAAATGCGGATTACCGTACTTGAACGAGACATCAGTGCGGTCAGCCTGATGAGAAGCTACGGTTATAAGGTGTATTACGGCGACGCCACGTCGGTGGATTTACTCCGTTCGGCGGGCGCTGAGCAGGCGCAGTCGATAGTGATTACCTGCAACGACCCCGAAGATACGATGTCCATTGTGCATCTGTGCCAGCAGCATTTTCCGCATCTGGAGATACTGGCGCGCGCCCGCGGTCGTGTGGAAGCGCATGAGCTGTTGCAGTCAGGCGTGACGCAGTTTTCCCGCGAAACGTTTTCCAGTGCGTTGGAGCTGGGGCGGAAAACGCTGGTCTCTCTGGGAATGCATCCCCATCAGGCTCACCGTTCGCAACAGCATTTCCGCCGCCTGGATATGCGTATGCTGCGCGAGCTGATGCCGGAGCGCCAGGCCGAAGGCGAGGGCGCGCAGATTTCGCGTGTTAAAGAGGCCCGGCGTGAATTGGAAGATATCTTCCAGCGTGAGATGCAGCATGAGCGTCGGCGTCTGGACGATTGGGACGAAACCTAACTGCTGGCGAATGTCGCCATTGCAGACGGATTGGACGGAAAAACATCATGTCGACACCACGAAAGCGGTTTATTGCCGGTGCGGTTTGCCCTCAGTGTCATACGCAGGATACCCTGACGGTCGGGATGGAAGATGTCGAGGAAGTCGTTGTCTGCGTCAAATGCGGTTATCGGCAGAGCCGTCCTGAGGCAACGCAGCAGGGTGCGGAGCGTCAGGATGAGCACATTATTGGCATGTTTCACCCTTAATAAGCGTGGTAGCGATTTTTGATTCCGTGCAGTACATGGGGATGTTTTTCAGCTACAATTTGCGCCAAAGCGATTTCCAACGGTAGGAGATATCATGAAAGTAGCAAAAGACCTGGTGGTCAGCCTGGCCTATCAGGTACGTACAGAAGACGGTGTATTGGTTGATGAGTCTCCGGTGAGTGCACCGCTGGACTATCTGCACGGTCGCGGCTCGCTGATTTCCGGCCTGGAAAAAGCGCTGGACGGACGTGCGGTCGGCGAACATTTCGATATTAAAGTAGGCCCGAATGAGGCTTACGGCAACTATGACGAAAATCTGGTACAGCGCGTACCGAAAGATGTCTTCATGGGTGTGGACGAGCTGCAGGTCGGCATGCGTTTCCTGGCTGAAACCGACCAGGGTCCGGTTCCTGTCGAAATTACTGAAGTGCAGGACGAACACGTCGTGGTTGATGGTAACCACATGCTGGCGGGCCAGAACCTGAGCTTCAACGTCGAAGTCGTCGCGATTCGTGAAGCGACAGCGGAAGAGCTGGAGCACGGTCACGTTCATGGCGAACACGACCACGAACATGACCACGACGGTTGCTGCGGCGGTCACGGCCACGATCACGACCATGACCACGGTAACGGTGGTTGCGGCGGTCACGGTGGATGCGGCTGCCAGCACTAAGGGCGGCTTCACCCTAAAAAACCCGGCGCTGCGTCATGCAGGCCGGGTTTTTTTACGTCTGATGTTTTTGATGGCGGTGAGGCTGGGGGCTTACTCTTTTCCCATCAGCATCTCATCCTGCGGCGCATTGAAGCGCTGGGCTTTAGTGAGCAGGAAGTAGAGATAGGCTGCGACCATCAGCGCGATGAAAAGGGCGCCGATCAGTGGGTTGAACCACAGCATCGCCAATAAGCACAGACAGGCCAGCACCAAGGCGAACCCCGGTATGATCGGATAGCCGGGCGCCAGGTAGGTTCGTTCTAGCTCTGGCGCGGTGCGACGCAGCCGGAACAGGCTCAGCATGCTCATGATGTACATCACAATAGCTCCGAAGACGGCCATCGTAATCATCGCGGCGGTGAGACTCATTCCCTGCAGGTTGATCCAGCTGTCGCTAAAAATCGCGGCGATCCCGATAACGCCGCCGGTGAGGATCGCGCGATGGGGCGTCCTAAAGCGGGACAGTTTGGCCAATCCGGTCGGCAGGTAGCCCGCTCTGGCCAGGGCGAAGAACTGCCGGGAGTAGCCGAGAATGATGCCGTGGAAGCTGGCAATCAGCCCGAACAGACCGATCCACACCAGCATGTGCATCCACCCGGAATTGGCGCCCACCACGGCTTTCATCGCCTGCGGCAACGGGTCGTTAATATTGGAAAGCGTCCGCCAGTCGCCCACGCCGCCCGCGAGCAACATCACGCCCAGCGCCAGGATCACCAGCGTCATAATGCCGGTGATGTAGGCTTTAGGGATGGTCCGTTTGGGATCTTTGGCTTCCTCCGCCGCCATCGCCGCGCCCTCTATCGCCAGGAAGAACCAGATGGCGAAGGGGATGGCCGCGAAGATGCCGGATAGCGCAGGCAGGCCGAAGCTGTCGCTGCCTGCCCAACCGTTGGCGACAAAGTGGCTGATGCTGAAGCCGGGGGCGACGACGCCCATAAAGACCAGCAGTTCGAATACCGCCAGCAGGGTGACGCAGAGTTCAAACATGGCGGCGAGTTTCACCCCCAGAATGTTCAGCCCCATAAACACCAGATAGGCGCCCGTTGCGGCATAGCGCGGGTCCAGATTGGGAAACTGTACGTTCAGATAGGCGCCGATCGCCATCGAGATAGCCGGGGGCGCAAAAACGAATTCAATCAGCGTCGCCATACCGGCGATCAGTCCACCGGTTTCGCCGAAGGCACGGCGACTGTAGGCGAAAGGACCGCCCGCGTGAGGTATGGCGGTCGTCAGCTCGGTAAAGCTGAAGATAAAACAGGTGTACATGGCGGCGATCATCAGCGTGGTGACCAAAAAGCCGAGCGTGCCTGCGACGCCCCAGCCATAGCTCCAGCCAAAATATTCCCCGGAAATGACCAGACCGACGGCGATCCCCCAAAGATGAAGGGTCCCCAGCGTGGGCTTCAACTGCATTGTCATGACGTTCTTCCCCTCTAAAATATGGATAAAAACCAACCTCGTTTTTATAGGCATAACAGCTGGTTATGGAGCCTGAAGCCTGAAGCCCGTTTCTGCGATGGGGCTGCATACGCATCGATGATGACGCTGTTATGGGTGGGGATACTTGACACTAACGAGGTGTTTTTTGCGTTCTGGAGTCAACGAAGGAGAGGAAAGAGGGCATGTTGTCGTCTGCGGTCAACTTTTACTGCCTTTGCGTCAAGCATCGGAATGGCGGTCATTACATGCTGAAAGCCTGTAAGCCACTTCCTTTGATGAGATCTTACGATGGCAGAACAATACGATACGCTGGACGACATCACGATGAGCCTGTTGGCGGAGCGGGCGATGGGTCACTACCCCGCCGATCTGCAGGGAACGCTGACGCTGCTGTGCCGTTCCGAAAATGCGACCTATCGACTGGATGCCGGCGGTAAGCGCTACGCCATGCGCATTCATCGGCCCGGCTATCATCATCGCGACGACATTAACGGCGAACTCAGCTGGCTGGCGGCACTGCGTCAGGAAGGCATCATCGTGCCGGAACCGTTGGTAGGACACGATGGCGAAACGGTACAAACCGTGTCGTTGGATGACGGCGTGGAGCGAAACGTCGTGGTCTTTCACTGGATAGAAGGCGAGATGCCGACGACCGATGTGGACGGGGCGGCCTTTGAGCAATTGGGCAGGATTACCGCCCGTCTGCATCAGCACAGCCGTAGTTGGCAGCCGCCTTCCGGTTTTCGCCGCATCGTGTGGGATCATGAAACGATGGTTGGCCCGGAGGCGCATTGGGGGCGCTGGCAGGATGCGCCCTCCCTTTCTCCGTCCGACCACCCGGTTATCGAAGCCGCAATTGAGCGGGTCAGGGCGACGCTGGCCGACTACGGTAAATCGTCGCAGCGCTATGGATTGATCCACGCGGATCTGCGTTTGACCAATCTACTGCTGTTTCGCGGGGAAACCCGGGTGATCGATTTTGACGACTGCGGTATGGGCTGGTATTTGCACGATCTCGCGGCGGCCATCAGTTTTGTCGAGCATCACCCGCGCGCGTCGGAATGGGTTGAAGGCTGGTTGACGGGCTATCAACAGATTTGCCCCCTCAGCGAGGCCGACCTGGCGGTCATTCCTGCTTTGATCGCACAACGCCGGATTCAGATGACGGCTTGGATCGGTTCGCATCAGCAGACGGAACAGGCTAAAAGCATGGGGGAACGCTGGTGCCCAGACACCGTCAGGCTGTGCCAGCGTTATCTGGACGGTGGGCTGCCGGTGGGCGCCTAATCCGCGTTTTCCTGAGGCTATTTGCACCATCTCAAGGCACTGCTGTGCTGCGGCAGTGCCTTGTCTTCCATCATTGCGCCAGTGTCCACCGCCGTACTCTTTTATCCCCAACGTTATCCCGCTGTTTTACCTGACGTCTGTCTGATGACGTCAGTCTTTGTCCTTCGCTGGTATGGAAATTGCTTTTTCTCTTCGATTTGGCGTCTTGCATCACTGAGGGAGAAATTATGGGAACACCGTCATTTCGGCTTCCTTCGCCTGCGGGGATTCCGCTCGGTCACCGCGGTGTGCTGGCAGCTGCGGCCTCGGGGTTAGGGCAATTCATCGGAGACAATGGTGGCGATGCCGATCGTATTCTTGGCATCAGCGGTATCGATCCCGAGCTGCTGGCCTGTCCGACGCTCAGCGTGGGATTAGTCAACTATTGTCGTGTATTGGAAGAGGCCGCGCGTTACTCCGACTGCACCAATTTTGGTCTGCATTACGGCAGGCAGTTCAAGCCCCAGGCGCTTGGGTTGATAGGCTATGTTGGGTTATGCAGTGCCACCCTCGAGCAGGCATTGCATAACGTAGCCCATGCTTTTCCATTTCATCAGCACGATACGCTGATTCGTCTGGTTGATAAGGGCGATTGCTGGCGTTTCGACTATCAGGTGCGTCATGGCGCGATCCTGCACTGCCGTCAGGACGCCGAGCTGACGCTGGGGATGATTTTGAACCTTGTGCGCCATGCCGCTGGCAAGCATTGGGCGCCGCGAGAGGTGCATTTCGAGCATCCTCGTCCGGAACAGTGGCACGAGCACTGCAAAGTGTTTGATGCCCCGGTCTACTTCGATCAGCCATTCAACTCGCTGTTGATCCCCAAGCGCGATTTGCTCAAAGCCATGCCGGATCACGATCCGTTGCTGTTGCTGGTGGTGCAAGACTCCCTGCGGCAGTTGAACAGCGACGTGCAGCAGCAGAGCGTGGTGGATATGGCGCGCGCCCAGCTGCGCCAGGTGCTTTCGCAGGGAGAACCTTCTTTGGAAGAGGTGGCGGAAAATATCGGTTTGTCGAGCTGGTCGCTGCAGCGGAGGTTAAAAGATGCGGGGATCAATTTCACTCAGCTGGTGGAAAAGGTGCGCTGCGAAATGGCGACGCACTATTTGCAGCAGCGACAGCTCTCAATTTCTGAAATGGCTTTTTTACTGGGGTACTCGGAGGTGAGTGCGTTTTCACGGGCATTTCGCCGTTGGTTCGGCATCAGTCCGCGACAGTGGCGTAAGGCTTAGCCCGGCTTTTCAGTAGTGCGGCGGCGGTGTTTCTTCAGATTGCGAGGCAATCAGAGACGGCGCCGTCGCTTTCAGTTTATCGACCAACAGGTGCAGCTGTTCACGCACCTTGGCCATTTCCAGTTCATGCTGGACCACGGTTTGGTTCAGCTCCTCAATTGTTATCTCCTGAAATGCGATGCGGCTTTCCAGCAGTTCAAGGCGCTGTTCGAGTAATTGCTGCGACATGTGACTTCCTCCCAGACGGACAGCGGTAGAGTTTGTCAGAAAGCGGAAACTTCTGGTAGTAAAAATGGTCGGAGTAGGGCGCAATAAGCGCATAAGGGAATTTTATCGAAGATAGTGGTGTGTTCGTTGTAATGTCTCCGTACACGCAGCTATAGTAGTTTCGACTTTTTAAATGATTACCGGGATCTATCGGGTCTCGGATGCTGGAGAGATGGATGAAATCACTGTTTAAAGTAACGCTGCTAGCGACCACAATGACACTGGCTTTGAATACCGGCGCAATGGCCGCGGAGCCAGTAAAAGCGTCCGATAGCAGTACGACGAGTACGACAACAGCAAAATTCAACAATGATGAACAGGCTGCGGCTTACGCGTTGGGTGCCTCTCTGGGCCGCTACATGGATAATTCCCTGAAAGAGCAAGAAAAACTGGGCATCAAGCTGGATAAAGAACAGCTGATCCAAGGCGTTCAGGACGCATTTGCAGACAAAAGCAAACTGTCTGACGAAGAAATCGAAAAAACGCTGCAGTCATTTGAAGGCCGTGTGAAAGAAGCGGCTAAAACCAAAATGAAGCAAGATGCGAAAGAGAACGCGGATAAAGGTACTAAATACCGCGATACTTTTGCCAAAGAAAAAGGCGTGAAGAAAACCAACTCCGGCCTGCTTTATCAGGTAGAGAAGGAAGGAACGGGCGCGGCTCCGAAAGATAGCGATACCGTCGTGGTGAACTACAAAGGCACGTTGGTCGACGGTACTGAGTTCGACAACTCCTACAAACGCGGTGAACCGCTTTCTTTCCGTCTGGATGGTGTCATTCCGGGTTGGACCGAAGGTCTTAAGCACCTGAAAAAAGGCGGTAAGATTAAAATGGTCATCCCGCCGGCACTGGCTTACGGTGAAACGGGTGTACCGGGAATTCCGGCCAACTCTACGCTGGTATTCGACGTAGAACTGCTGGATATCAAATCTGAAGCGGAAGCTAAAGCGGCCGACGCTGCTAAAGCTGAAAAACCGGCTGACGAGAAAGCCGCTCAGCCAAGCGCTAAGTAGTACCGAGCTTTGGCACGAAGAACCGCAGGTCATCCTGCGGTTTTTTTATGCGTGAATGTTGCGCCTCTAGGTGCTAATGATTGAATACCTTTAAATCCCACCTCATGAGTTCGTGACGTAGATATAACGATAAGCGTTTGTCGCACATAGCGAATTTCGATAAGCAGAAGCACACTATCGCCCATGTTCACGCTGATGTCAGGCATCGGTAGAATGCGTAGAATTGCGTTTTATCCACCGCCATTGGATTGGGGGAGTGTGGGCGCGACTCAACGATCTTTCCCCTTCGTGTGATAAAGGCGGCAAAAACCTTCGCAGACGTTATACTGCTCCAGCGCGGTAGCCGATCTCAGGCAGATCCCCCCGTTTGTTAAGTCTGCCTTTTTTGGGCGAAAAAGGCTGATGAATGCAGGCATCATGGAGGTCTCATCGCATCAGCCTTTCGATATGACGCCGCGAATTTCAGGGACGAGAGAGAGGACTTTTGTTAGACTATCCCTCCTGTCAATACGATAAATTGAATGACATTGAAGGTGGTGTTTGCCATGTCTAGTTCGCTTCTTTCAGCAGAGTCGAATGACCTTGATTTGCTGGATGAACGTCCGTTTTCCCAAACGGATTACGAAATCCTAAAGTCGTATGAAGCCGTCGTCGATGGTTTAGCGATGCTAATCGGTGAACACTGCGAAGTCGTGCTGCATTCGCTGGAAAATTTAAAATGTTCCGCGATGCGTATCGCGAACGGCGAGCATACCGGACGTAAGATCGGTTCGCCTATCACCGATATGGCGCTACGGATGGTGCATGATATGGCCGGTGAAGATAGCAGCGTGTCGCAAGTGTATTTCACCCGCGCCAAAAGCGGCATGCTGATGAAGTCAATCATTATCGCTATCCGCAACCGTGAGCAGCGTGTGATTGGTCTGCTGTGTATGAACATGAATCTGGATGTGCCGTTCTCGCAAATCATGCAGACATTTATGCCGCCTGAGATTAAAGCGGTGGCGTCGTCCGTTAACTTCGCCTCTTCAGTGGAAGACCTGGTCACGCAAACGCTGGAGTTCACTATTGAAGAAGTGAACAATGATCGCAACGTTTCCAATAACGCTAAGAACCGACAGATTGTGCTCAACCTTTATGAGAAAGGGATTTTCGATATTAAGGACGCCATCAATCAGGTTGCCGATCGGTTGAATATCTCCAAGCACACCGTGTATCTCTATATCCGCCAGTTCAAGAGCGGCGACCTCAGCGGGCACGATCGCTAATGTTGACCTACTGTCTGCTGGTTACCGGACCGGCATACGGCACCCAGCAGTCCAGCAGCGCATTGCAGTTTGCTCAGGCGCTGTTGGCCGAAGGCTATCAGCTTAAAAGCGTCTTTTTCTATCGGGAAGGCGTGCTCAACGCAAACCAATTGACCTCACCGGCCAGCGATGAATTTGACGTCGTGCGCGCCTGGCAACAGTTACACGAGGATCATCAGGTCGCATTGAACGTCTGCGTCGCGGCTGCGTTGCGTCGTGGCGTCACCGACAGCGAGCAGGCAGCTCAGCTGAAACTGGCTGGCGCGAATCTGCAACCGGGATTCAGCCTGAGTGGTCTGGGTGAACTGGCTCAATCCGTACTGACCTGCGACCGGGTCGTGCAGTTTTAACGCGGGCTCATGCTATGAAACGTGTCGCTTTTGTTTTTACCCATTCCCCCCACGGCAGCGCTTCAGGTAGAGAAGGGTTGGATGCGCTTTTGGCGATGTCGGCGTTGACGGAAGATATCGGCGTGTTCTTCGTTGCAGACGGTGTTTTGCAGCTCCTGCCAAGCCAGCAACCAAGCGTTATTCTCATGCGTGACTACATCGCGACCTTCGGTGTCTTGCCGCTGTACGATGTTGAGCAGTGCTATGTTTGCGAACAGGCTTTGCAGCAGCGCGGTCTTTCAAAAGACACTCAGTGGGTGCTACCGGTGGAAATACAGTCGCCAGAATTATTGGCCCAGATGTTGAAAACCTACGATACCGTCCTCACCTTCTAGAGAGTTGTCTATGTTGCATACGCTGTCTCGCTCCCCCTACCAGATCGATTTGGATGCCATGCTACGCAATGTCGGTAGCGAAGACGCCGTTCTTCTGTTTCAGGATGGGGTCTCAGGGGCGTTGGCCAACGCTGCGATGCTCAGGCCGATGTTGGCGGTAGGCGTTCCCGTTTATGCCTTGAAGGAAGATGCCTTGGCGCGAGGAATGGTTGCTCAAATTTCGAGCAGAGTGGTGTTAATTGGCTATAATGACTTTGTTAAACTGACGGCCCAGCATTCCGGACAGATGGCCTGGTAGTGGTATTTTTGTATATTTCTTGACTCCTCATCCGGGCAGCCCTAAAATTCTGCGTCCTTATACTTTGCCTTGTGCGAGTACGAGACGATTTATTACGTGTTTACGAAGCAAAACCCAGGAGCTTTTTGAATGGCAACAATTAACCAGCTGGTACGCAAACCGCGCTCTCTGAAGGTTGCTAAAAGCAACGTTCCAGCGCTGGAAGCATGCCCGCAGAAACGTGGCGTATGTACTCGTGTATATACCACCACCCCGAAAAAACCGAACTCCGCACTGCGTAAAGTTTGCCGTGTTCGTCTGACTAACGGTTTTGAAGTTACCTCCTACATTGGTGGTGAAGGTCATAACCTGCAGGAGCACTCCGTGATCCTGATCCGCGGCGGTCGTGTTAAAGACTTGCCGGGTGTGCGTTACCACACCGTTCGTGGCGCGCTGGACTGCTCAGGTGTTAAAGACCGTAAGCAATCCCGTTCCAAATACGGCGTGAAGAAGCCAAAGGCTTAATGGTTCTCCGTTAAGTAAGGCCAAACGTTTTAACTTTAATGTCAAACTAAACTCGTAGAGTTTTGGACAATCCTGAATTAACAACGGAGTATTTCCATGCCACGTCGTCGCGTCATTGGTCAGCGTAAAATTCTGCCGGATCCTAAGTTCGGATCTGAATTACTGGCCAAATTTGTAAATATCCTGATGGTAGATGGTAAAAAATCTACTGCAGAAGCAATCGTCTATACCGCGCTGGAGACCCTGGCTCAGCGTTCTGGTAAAGACCACCTGGAAGCCTTTGAAGTAGCTCTGGACAACGTGCGTCCGACTGTCGAAGTTAAGTCTCGCCGTGTTGGTGGTTCTACTTATCAGGTACCAGTTGAAGTACGTCCGGTTCGTCGTAATGCCCTGGCAATGCGTTGGATCGTAGAAGCTGCTCGTAAACGCGGTGATAAATCCATGGCTTTGCGCCTGGCGAACGAACTTTCCGATGCAGCAGAAAACAAAGGCACTGCTGTTAAAAAACGTGAAGACGTTCACCGTATGGCTGAAGCCAACAAGGCGTTCGCTCACTACCGCTGGTAATACCGGCGTAGATGTTAATAACCCAGCGGGCGCCTCAAAGGCTAACCCGTTTGGGTTTTTTACTACTTTGAACGCCCTAGGAATAGAGGAAACAAATGGCTCGTACAACACCCATTGCACGCTACCGTAATATCGGTATCAGTGCACACATCGACGCCGGTAAGACCACCACCACTGAACGTATTCTGTTCTACACAGGTGTGAACCATAAAATCGGTGAAGTTCATGACGGCGCTGCCACCATGGACTGGATGGCGCAGGAGCAGGAGCGTGGTATTACCATCACCTCCGCGGCGACGACTGCCTTCTGGTCTGGTATGGCCAAGCAGTATGAACCACATCGCATCAACATCATCGACACCCCGGGGCACGTTGACTTCACTATCGAAGTTGAACGTTCCATGCGTGTACTGGATGGCGCGGTAATGGTTTACTGTGCGGTAGGTGGTGTTCAGCCGCAGTCTGAAACCGTATGGCGTCAGGCTAACAAATATCATGTTCCGCGCATCGCGTTCGTTAACAAAATGGACCGCATGGGCGCGAACTTCCTGAAAGTGGTAAACCAGATCAAAACCCGTCTGGGTGCGAATCCGGTTCCGCTTCAGCTGGCCATCGGTGCTGAAGAGCACTTCACTGGTGTTGTTGACCTGGTGAAAATGAAAGCCATCAACTGGAACGAAGCAGATCAGGGTGTCACCTTCACTTATGAAGACATCCCGGCAGACATGGAAGAACTGGCCCAGGAATGGCACCAGAATCTGATTGAGTCTGCTGCTGAAGCTTCTGAAGAGCTGATGGACAAATACCTCGGCGGTGAAGAACTGACCGAAGAAGAAATCAAGAAAGCACTGCGTCAGCGCGTTCTGAACAACGAAATCATTCTGGTTACCTGTGGTTCTGCGTTCAAGAACAAAGGTGTTCAGGCAATGCTGGATGCGGTTATTGATTACCTGCCAGCGCCGACAGAAGTTCCGCCGATCAGCGGTATTCTGGACGATGGTAAAGACACTCCGGCTGTGCGTCATTCCGATGACAAAGAACCGTTTGCTGCCTTGGCGTTCAAAATCGCTACCGACCCGTTTGTTGGTAACCTGACGTTCTTCCGCGTTTACTCCGGTGTGGTTAACTCCGGTGATACCGTGCTGAACTCTGTGAAATCAGCTCGCGAACGTTTTGGTCGTATCGTACAGATGCACGCTAACAAGCGTGAAGAGATCAAAGAAGTTCGCGCAGGCGACATCGCTGCTGCTATCGGTCTGAAAGACGTAACTACTGGTGATACGCTGTGTGATCCTGATAACGCGATCATCCTGGAACGTATGGAGTTCCCGGAACCGGTTATCTCTATCGCCGTAGAACCGAAAACCAAAGCTGACCAGGAAAAAATGGGTCTGGCTCTGGGTCGTCTGGCGAAAGAAGACCCGTCATTCCGCGTATGGACTGACGAAGAGTCAAACCAGACCATCATCGCTGGTATGGGTGAGCTGCACCTTGAAATCATCGTTGACCGTATGCGTCGCGAATTCAACGTGGAAGCCAACATCGGTAAACCGCAGGTTGCTTACCGTGAAACCATCCGTGACACCGTTAAGGATGTTGAAGGTAAACATGCTAAACAGTCTGGTGGTCGTGGTCAGTACGGTCATGTCGTTATCGACATGATGCCGCTGGAGCCAGGTGGTGAAGGATACGAATTTGTTAACGAAATCAAAGGTGGTGTGATTCCTGGCGAATACATCCCGGCCGTTGACAAAGGTATCCAGGAACAGCTGAAAGCTGGTCCGATGGCGGGTTACCCTGTTGTGGATATCAAAGTGCGTCTGCACTTCGGTTCTTACCATGACGTCGACTCCTCTGAACTGGCGTTTAAGCTGGCTGCTTCCATCGCGTTTAAAGAAGCGTTTAAACGTGCGAAGCCTGTTCTGCTTGAGCCGGTAATGAAGGTTGAAGTAGAAACGCCGGAAGACTACATGGGTGATGTAATCGGTGACCTTAACCGTCGTCGTGGCATCATCGAAGGTATGGAAGACACCGCTACCGGCAAGACTATTCGTGCCCAGGTTCCGTTGTCAGAAATGTTTGGTTATGCTACTGACCTGCGTTCGCAGACTCAGGGTCGTGCTTCTTACTCCATGGAGTTCCTGAAGTACGCTGAAGCACCGAACAACGTTGCTCAGACCGTTATCGAAGCCCGTGGTAAATAATCCGGGTTTAACATATTGATCCCGTGCCCTCTCCGTGCGGAGGGGGCATTCGAGTAAGGAATATCGCCGTGTCTAAAGAAAAATTTGAACGTACAAAACCCCATCTCAACGTTGGTACTATCGGCCACGTTGACCATGGTAAAACCACTCTGACCGCTGCTATCACCACCGTACTGGCTAAAACC
>NZ_LUTN01000016.1 GCF_002111595.1 Lonsdalea britannica | reverse complement strand
CAGAAAAGTATTCAGCAGCGTTTCCAGACCAAACTGAACGGCTTGTTGGCGGACGCGATTGCGATCGCCGTCGAAGTGCATTCTACGGACGAATCCGTTTTCATGTCTGGCGGCGAAACCAAACCACACGGTGCCGACCGGTTTATCGGCGGTTCCGCCGTCCGGACCGGCGATACCACTGATGGCAATCGCATAATCCGCTTCTGCTTTGTCCAGCGCGCCTACGGCCATTTCTTCCACCACTTCGCCGCTGACGGCCCCATGCTGCGCCAGCGTTTCAGCCTTAACGCCGACCAAAACTTCTTTGGCTCGATTACTGTAGGTCACAAACCCATAGTCAAACCACGCGGAACTCCCTGAGACATCGGTAATCGCCTTCGCCACCCAGCCCCCCGTGCAGGACTCCGCGCAGGTCATGTGCGCGCTACGGGATTTCAATCGTTCGCCAACCTGCTCACTTAACTGAAAAATATGATGTTCTGTCATCGACTGACTCACTATAGTAATGAAGCTGTTACCCATCAGGGTAGCATTTCTCGCCTCAAAAAACGTGGCAAGTCCCTCAGTGCAAACCGATACGCAGCAAGGATGAGAAACGTAACAAATACAGCAATAACATTCAGATCGCTGTCACCTTTTCACAACCGCGATTCGATACACCGCTAGAGCAATCCTGCGAACACGCATTCTGCGGTACACTTGGGAATACCATTCTCTACAGCAACGTAGGGCGGCAGATAAAGGAGGGACGAACGTGTCATCAACGTTCTTACGCAATATGGGCGTGAAAGGTCCTAACGCCACCAGCTTCGGCAAATCGATTGTCATAGACCGACCCGCAGACATGTTATTCGACCTATGGCGCAAACCAGAAACACTCCCCGTTCTAATGAATCATTTTGCGCGCATAGAGATTCTGAACGAGACGGATTCTCTCTGGCGAGTCAAAGCGCCGATCGGACCAAGCATTGAATGGACGGCCCGCATCGTGGAAGAGCTGCCGGGGAGTTTCATTCATTGGTGTTCTCTTGAAGGCGCCCGCATTCCAAACGAGGGCAAGTTGTCCTTTCAACCCGCGCCACAGAGCAGAGGCACAGAAGTCACGCTGACGATCTATTTCGATGCGCCGGGTGGACTATTGGGACGACAAATCGGTCAGATGTTCGCGCTACTTTCTAAAGAAATGCTGAACAATACCCTCCAGCGTTTCAAAAAACTGGCAGAGCAAGAACCCCTGCCTCCGCCGGCATCATCCTAATCGACAGACAAAAAAAATCCCGCTCGAAAGCGGGAAAATAACTACTCTCAGACAGGGATGAATAACACAACATCAACAAGGGATGACTCTAATCTACCAACCTGAATGTATAGAACTGTCATAGGTCGGTAAGGTTGATAGTCAGGATGTAAGGTGAATTTGGCTTGTTACAAACTTTCCAATTCCACACCGCCCTTCCCCATTATTCCCCTGTCTGCCGAATGACACTCTTCCTGCATCCTCTCTCGTTGTCATGCGCCACGTAACAAATAATGATGGTCGCATTTATATCCCTGAGTTATTTAAAGCCAAATAACAATAATCATTCTCACTATGAGTTTTTATTCCTTTGGTCTACGTCTATCCTCACAGAAGCGATTTAACTATCACACACAAAGGAATAGAACATGACGAAAGTTGCATTGGTAACCGGTGCGGGTCAAGGCATCGGGGAATCTATCGCCCTTCGCTTGGTTAAAGACGGATTTGCCGTAGCTATTGTGGATTACAACGGTGACAGCGCTAAAGCGGTAGCGCAGCGTATTAACGAAGCTGGCGGTAAAGCGATTGCGGTCACAGCCGACGTCTCTAACCGGGACCAGGTCTTCGCCGCCGTTGAAGCAGCCAAGCAACAGCTGGGCGGCTTCGATGTGATCGTCAACAACGCAGGTATCGCGCCGAGCACGCCGATTGAAGAAATCACGCCGGAAATCGTGGATAAGGTTTACAACATCAACCTGAAAGGGGTGATCTGGGGTATTCAAGCTGCCGTCAAAGCGTTCAAAGAATTGGGTCACGGTGGTAAAATCATCAATGCCTGTTCACAAGCGGGACATATCGGTAACCCGGAACTGGCTGTCTACAGCTCCAGTAAATTCGCCGTTCGTGGTTTAACGCAAACCGCAGCACGCGACCTGGCTCCGCTTGGCATCACCGTCAACGGTTTCTGCCCGGGCATCGTGAAAACGCCAATGTGGGATGAAATCGACCGCCAAATTTCCGAAGCGGCTGGCAAACCTAAAGGCTACGGCACTGAACAGTTCGCCAAACGCATCACGTTAGGCCGTCTGTCAGAACCGGAAGACGTAGCTGCTTGCGTTTCTTACCTGGCCAGCCCGGATTCTAACTATATGACCGGCCAGTCGCTGCTGATCGATGGCGGTATGGTATTTAGTTAATCAATAAACTCGTGATGGCAGTCTTGACCGGGCTGCCGACGCCTACGTTCTCCCGCCACTGATTAAATCAGACGGGAGAACGCATTCTTTCATTTCCCTTTCCCCTAGTATTTCTCTTCGTCACTCACCGTTGATTGTTGATTTTTATATGCCGGCCCAGGCTGAAAAATAGTTAGTTCAGGAACAATTGCTTCGACTGATAAACGCACTCGGTTATTGAATGCCGGGTAAAAGTCACTGAATTTACTATGAGTTTTTATTTAACACGCCAGACGCTACCCTACCCGCAATTGATTAATAAAATTTATTAAAGGGATAACAGATGACAAATAAAGTCGCGTTGGTCACAGGAGCGGGTCAGGGAATTGGTGAAGCTATCGCGCTTCGTCTGGTGAAAGATGGATTCGCTGTCGCTATCGTCGATTACAACGGCGAAAGTGCCGAACAGGTCGCACAGAAAATCAATTCCGCAGGCGGTAAAGCCATTGCGATTACGGCCGATGTCTCCGACCGCGATCAAATCTTCGCGGCTGTCGAAACAACCGAACAGCAGCTGGGCGGTTTCGATGTCATCGTCAACAACGCCGGTATTGCACCGCGTGGCCCGATTGAAAACATGACGTCCGAAATCATCGACCGCGTTGTGGATATCAATATCAAAGGCGTTATCTGGGGAACCCAGGCGGCAGTCAAAGCGTTCAAAAAACTGGGTCACGGCGGCAAAATCGTCAATGCCTGTTCACAGGCAGGCCAGGTCGGCAACCCCGATATGTCCATCTACAGCGCCAGCAAGTTTGCCGTACGCGGGCTGACTCAAACCACCGCACGCGACCTGGCGCCGCTAGGTATTAACGTCAATGCCTTTTGCCCGGGCATCGTCGTTACGCCGCTTTGGCAAGAGTTTGATCGTAAATTCTCTGCCGCCGCGGGTAAACCGGAAGGATATGGCACCGAGCAATTCACCAAGCAGATTGCGCTGGGCCGTCCGTCCACCCCGGAAGATGTGGCAGCATGCGTATCCTATCTCTGCGGACCTGACTCCGACTACATGACGGGTCAGTCATTGTTAATCGACGGTGGTATGGTCTTTAAGTAAGCGTCTGACCTAAGTCGTGTGTTTCCCGCCGGATTGAACTTGTCTCTGGCGGGAAACCGATCCTACAACATCCCTCGCAGCCCCGTTCTCTTTTGTTCGATTCCGTCCGCAATCATGCCGCTATAGCCCGCCTATCAATTCGATAGAAATAACGGCCTCAAGCATAGGGTTAAAACAGGTAAAGTAATTCAGTCACGGAAAGTAACTATTTTGTTCTTCCCGGGATGATAGACCTATACGTGGCAGCCCGGTCAGGCCTGAACAGAGGGAAGAAGGACACGCCCAGGGAAAGACAGAGCATCAGGCGGCAGTAGACCGTGGTTTGTCGGAAATCAGCACAACGGACTCGACGGCAATACACCCCTTATTGTTGAACATCGCAAGGAAGAAGAGGCAAATTATGAGCAATATACCCGCAACGCATCGTGGCGCCAGCTGGAAAAAAACGCTGGTCGCCGTGTCATCACTCATCGTTTTTCAGTCGGCATTCGCCGATACCTTAACCCGCGATAATGGCGCACCGGTCGGTGATAACCAGAATTCGCAAACCGCCGGTCCCAACGGCCCGGTTCTTCTTCAGGACGTCCAACTGCTACAGAAGCTGCAGCGTTTTGACCGCGAACGCATCCCGGAACGCGTGGTTCACGCCCGCGGGACCGGCGCGCACGGTCAGTTCACTGCGACAGACGATATTTCCGATCTCACGGTCGCCGATGTATTCAAAAAAGGCACGCACACCCCCGTCTTCGTGCGTTTTTCCAGCGTCGTGCATGGTAACCACTCCCCGGAAACGCTGCGTGACCCGCGCGGTTTCGCCACCAAATTCTATACCACACAAGGTAACTGGGATTTAGTCGGCAACAACTTCCCGACCTTCTTCATCCGAGACGCCATCAAGTTTCCCGACATGGTGCATGCTTTCAAACCGGACCCACGCACCAATCAGGATAACGATGCTCGTCGTTTCGACTTCTTCTCTCACCTCCCGGAATCGACCCGTACGCTGACGTTGCTCTATTCCAACGAAGGGACGCCGGCAACCTACCGGAATATGGATGGTAACGGCGTTCACGCCTACAAACTGGTTAACGCCAAAGGGGAAGTTCACTACGTGAAATTCCATTGGAAAACGTTGCAGGGCGTGAAGAATCTGGATCCCAAACAGGTTGAAGAAGTGCAAGGCAAGGATTACAGCCACATGACCAATGATTTGGTCAGCGCTATCCAGCGCGGCGACTATCCGAAGTGGGATCTTTATGTTCAGGTATTGAAGCCGGAAGATCTGCAAAAGTTCGACTTCAATCCGCTGGACGCCACCAAAATCTGGCCTGACGTCCCTGAACGTAAAATCGGGCAGATGGTTCTGAACAAGAACCCGGATAACTTCTTCCAGGAAACCGAGCAGGTCGCAATGGCACCCGCGAATCTGGTTCCCGGTATCGAAGCATCCGAAGACAAGCTGCTGCAGGGCCGACTGTTCGCTTACGCGGATACCCAGCTGTACCGGGTAGGCACGACGGGGCTGAGTCTGCCGATCAACGCGCCTCTGAAAGCGGTCAACAATGGCAATCAGGACGGTACGCTGAATCACGGGCACACCCAGGATGAAGGCGTGAATTACCAGCCTAGCCGACTGCACCCGCGTGAAGAACTGGTTTCCGCGCGTTACAGCCAAACGCCGCTGAACGGGACGACACAGCAAAGCAAGATCCAGAAAGAGCAGAACTTTAAGCAAACGGGCGAGCTGTACCGCTCTTATAGCGAAAAAGATCGCACCGATCTGGTCAATAGCCTGGGTTCAGCCTTGGGAACAGCAGATGTTGAAAGCAGAAATATCATGCTGTCTTACTTCTACAAAGCCGATCAGGACTATGGCTCACGGCTGACGACGATCGCCAAAGGCGATTTGACGAAGGTGAAGAGTCTGGCCGCTAAACTGAGCGACTAATGATGCCCGGCCGCCCGTGGATCATCCCCGCGGGCGGTCACTTATTTCGGGGAATGCCGTCATGAAACGTGTGTTATCGCTCGTCACGGGCTTGTTTATGCTGATCGGCCTCGCACAGGCTCAACCGCCAGAAAACCCTGGGAACGTACAGTCGCAGTTAAACCACTATTTGTGGGATGCCGCCCGAAATGGCGAGCTGCCCATTATCACCGAATTCATCCACTCGGGTTACAACCTGAATGTGCAGGATGAAAAGGGATATACCGCCGTGATCCTCGCGGCCTATCACGCCACGATGACGCCGTCGCGCTCATGCTAAAACACGGCGCCGATCCCTGCCTGAAAGACAAACGAGGCAATACCGCGCTAATGGGCGCCGTATTCAAAGGCGAACTGCGCATCGCCAAACGGCTGCTCGCCGCGGAATGTAATCCGGACGAACGCAACAACGCCGGACAGACGGCGGCCATGTATGCCGCCTTGTTCAAACGCACTGAACTTCTTCACGACTTGCAGCGAAAAGGCGCCGATATGAGCACCAAAGATGCCATGGGCAATAGCGTAAAAACACTGGAGCGCGGCGACGTGAAAGGACAGTAACCGTTTCATATCCCGGCGGCCCAACCGGCCGCTGCTTACCCACAACGCCATCACATTCGATCATATCATCGCATTAATCCCTTCATGTTTACGGCCGAAGTCCCCCTCAAAAATCGACGTCCACGCTATCGCTGATTTCATCAACCTCTGCATACAAGCTCGCCATTTCCGTCTCAGAAGGCTTTGACGCCGCCAAAAATATTCCGGTAACGTACGGGCTTTCCCATCTACGTATTGGCAGGATGACGTCAACCTCTCCGATGGCGGCTATCCATGAATACGCACTCTGGAGCTATCGCCATGACGCTTGAGCCCGGCATCGCCGCACTCGTTCAGGACTTCATCAATGCAGGCCGCCCATCGGCAAGAAACCAATCTATTGACGATCGCAGAGCGGGATACATCGCCGGAGCCGCTCTGTCCGGCGACATCGAAACGCGCGTCGATGTAGAAGAACGGGAACTACAAGGGCTGAACCTGCGTATCTACTCACCGCTTCAGGCGCCGTCACATACTCCCGCCATCGTTTATTATCACGGCGGCTGTTTCGTCAGTGGCGGATTTGCCACTCATGACAACACGCTTCGCCAGTTGGCTTTTCACAGCCAATGTCGAGTCATTGCCGTCCAGTATCGTCTAGCGCCTGAACATTGTTATCCCGCCGCCCACGACGATGCTTTTCGGGCTTTCTGCGTCATTCAGGAACAGGCGGATGAGTTGCACGTCAATGCCGCCAATTTGGTCTTGATGGGGGATAGCGCGGGCGGTCATTTGGCTCTCATCACCGCATTGCGGGTGCGAGATCGCGAAGGCATTCAGCCTCGCGGACAGGTGCTGATTTACCCCATGTTGGATGCCACCGCCGTGAGTGACACGTACCAGACTAATGGCGACGATTTCATTATCACTCGCGATACCCTGCTCACCGGCTATGAGGCTTACTTTACGCCGTCTGAGTATGGTCATCCTGAAGCCAGCCCCTTGTGGCGGCCTGACATGACCGACCTTCCCCAAACGCTGATTATTACCGCGGAGTACGACCCTCTGCGTGACGAGGGGGAACAGCTTTATCGTACGCTGGTGAACACGGGCGTGGACGTCCGGTGCAAACGCTATCTGGGCGTGATTCATGGATTTTTCCAGTTGGCCGGAATCAGTCAAACGGCGCGAGATGCCATGCAAGACATCGCTTCCATCGTCAGGCAAATGGTGGGGCAAAAGGATTAATGAGGGAGAGAGCTGCACGTCAGGCATCCATTGTCAGATCGTTCTGCATTTAATACCGGAGAGGGATATCTGTTCGTATAAAGACTGACATAGGAAGCATGCTCTCAGGCAACGTAGTCCTTTATCGTGTCAGGTCAGTATCTGAAACAAGGTCTGGGGTCTGGGGTCTGGCACTGTGCAAGCTGATAGAGGAGATCGCGTCGAATGGCCAACGCACTCTCTGTTCACTAAAATGAAGTCATCGGGTTTCCATTGCCGAGATAGAAAAGACGCCCGGCTCGGCCACTAGTAGCAGAAGCGTCTCTCGTAGATTCGTCACTCGTTGGCATCCATCAGCATAACGCCAACCGTGCTAACGCGACTCCGAGGTGAATTATTGGGGTGATAACAGCAAGATAGCTATCCAGAATGGGGTATTCATCAGCCGTTGCGGCGGCGAGAACCACTCAGAAGTAGAAATAAGCTAAAGCACCTACAGCAATCCAAAACAGCAGGCATCCAACAAATGAAGCAGTCCAGGCTTTACGCTTCAAATCGGAGTCTTGGTTGTCGCCCATAGTAATTATCTCAATCATCCTATTGCTTACTTTATGTTGATATGATTCGGGTGGGTCATGATACATGAATATCGGCATCCGTAATCGGTACTTTAATATTCAATTCAGCCCTCATATCGCCCAATAAGTCATCACAACTCGATCAAACGGAAGATAAACCGCTGCACCAAAAAATAAAAATTAGCGTTATTTAATTGATATTCAAGGAATGTTAATCATAGCGCATCGGGAAGTAAATGCCTGTGACGGCAGACTCACCTGTCAGAAAAGCGTCATGTTATGTCCACATTGTGGGATACGCTGACATTCAGAGAACATTTATGTATAAGATGACAGTAAAATTCACCGATTCAGATCGCCAAATCGCCCTGTTTTGACGTACATTCCTTACCGCATACGCCAGCCCATCGACGCTCAAACCGAGGATCCAGTGAAAAGATTTATCGCCATGCTCATCATCAGCAGCCTTCTTTCCGGCTGCGGCAGCATCATCAGCCGCAACATCAAGGGACAGGGACACGGCCATCAATATTATCCCGGCGTTCAGTGGGACGTACGTGATAGCTGGTTGAAATACATCACGTTTATCGATGTCCCCTTCTCTATCATCGTCGACACGATCTTGCTGCCCGTCGATATGCGTCATGGTCCCTACGAATAACGCCAGCGCGGGTTTAAGCGCGTGACTCGCTGCTCTTTTTAGCTGAACACTCGCTGGCGGCGCGCGCTTGAAGCTTCGCCAGCCAATCCCGATAGCTGACCGGCCATTTCACCGTCGGCGTTCCTGCCTTCCCCATACCGAATGCGTGTCCGCCGCGACGATAGCGATGCATCTCAACCGGAACGTGTTGGCGCCGACAGGCTGCCGCCATGATTAAGGTGTTATGCGGATCGGAAATGGGATCATCTTCCGCCTGCGCCAAAAAGACCGGCGGCGTGGCCGACGTGACAAAATTCTGTACCGACCACGCGGCTTCCGCCGCTGGCTCCGCGTGAGGCCCTACCAAAATCTTATGGGTCGAGGTATGCGTATAGGGCTTTTCCAAAGTAATGACCGGATAGATGAGCGCGGCGTGTTCCGCAGAGACGGGGGTTGCATCAAGATCGTCCTGAGCAGGATAAGACTTAACTTCTGTACGCGTTATCGCCATCCCCAACAGATGGCCTCCGGCGGAAAATCCCAGAACACCGACATGTTGCTGACGGCGGCGAATCATCCGCAACGCCCTCTGCGCGTCCTGTAATGCGACCAGATTGCCGTCATTCCATCCCTCTCCCGGCAAGCGATAGCTGAGGACATAGGCCGTATACCCAAGCGCCGCCAACCAGTTCGCGGCAGGCCATGCCTCATCCCCCATTTCGATATGTTTATATCCCCCGCCCCCGGCCACCAAGATGCCCCAGCCGTTAGGATTCACGGGCGTAAACACCTCCAGAGAGGGTCGGGAGATATTTTTCAGCGCCCCGCCAGCGGAGAGCGCCTCTCCTCCCGCAGGACCACCGCCGCCCGGCGGAATATCTTTCCACAGCGGCAAATGAGTCCTCTGCGGCGCGGCGGTCGCCCAACTGCCGCGAAGAGGCGTCAGCAGCATCGCCGCCGAGCCCGCCAGAAAATGTCGACGATTTATTTTCATAACCGTATTTCTCCCACGGAAGTCGGTCCCCACCGCCCAATGACCGGAACCTCAAGACACAAGCATAGGGCAACCCCGGCCGTTCTCCCAATGAGGCCTCTGTCACCCTTTCGGATACTGTTTCTGGCCGCAGCGACTCTGCGCTTTTGGGGCGAGAGACATGATCCATCCGAAGGTGATGTTTGAATGTTTTTCTTTAGAGAAGGCGTAGTTGATACAGAAACGGCTGCCCTCGCTCGTGATGGAGACAGGGACAGCCGTGATATAGAAGGCTAACGCGGACTTACGAGTCGCGCCTCATTAGCTCGGAACAGCTTGCGCGACGGCCTCACGAGACCAGACGCGGTGCTCCCGCATGGCGTGGATAAATTTCTCCGCGACCTTTTTGGCGTCCTCTTCCACCAGCACGCCTTCATCCGGTTCAGGCAGCGGTAGCGACTGATACAGGCTCAGCGCATCCCCTTGCAGTCCAATCGCCTTAAGATGTTTGAACGACTGCAACAGATAGTATTTGGCGTTGCCGTCAGATTTCAGCGTCTCAATGCTTTGCTGACCGGTCGGCACGATCACCGCATCGACCAGAACGGAAGGATTCCCTTCAATCGTTCCCGCCACGTCCAGCTCCTGCCCTTGCAGCGTTTTGATCTTGCCGAGGTGAGGCGCGAAGATTTTGGTATGAATCCCCTGCTGATGCAGCGCTTTTTCGATTTTCTCGACCGATGCGCCGCACACGCCGTCCGCCGCCAGGATCGCCACCTGCCGAGACTTCAACGTCTGCTTTTTCCCCGCATAGATGCTGAGCGTTTCATCCGACGTAATACCATTGATTGCGCCAGGTAGTGGATGTTTACGCTGCTCGGCGGTGAGTTTCATACCCAGATTCTCCGCCACCTTCTGCGCCAAGTCGTGATCGATATACGTCAATTGATCCACCACGCGCTCGCGGATCCAAGGACGCGCCACCTTCCCTAACTCAAAGCTGAAGGCGCCTACGATGTGATTTTTTTCCACATCGGTTTGGCTCAGCCAGAATAGACGAGGTTGGGAGTAGTAATCGGCGAACGACTCGCTGCGTTGACGAACTTTCTGACCGTCCAGCGGCTGCGGATTGGTAGCGAATCCGCCGTCAGCCTTCGCGGGCGCCGTCTCCCGTGGCCAGTTGTTGTTAATCGAGTTGGGTTCATAATTCGCCGCCCCCGTGATCTCCATCCGGTGCATGCCGTCTCGCTGATGATTATGGAACGGGCAGACCGGTTTGTTGATCGGCAGCTCGTGGAAATTCGGGCCGCCCAGTCGGCTAATCTGCGTATCCAGGTACGAGAACAACCGCCCTTGCAGCAGCGGATCGTCGGAGAAATCGATCCCAGGCACAATATTGCCGGGACAGAACGCCACCTGTTCCGTTTCGCTGAAGTAGTTGTCTGGATTGCGATTGAGCGTCATTTTGCCGACCCGCTGTACCGGCACCAGCGACTCAGGGATCAGCTTGGTCGGATCAAGAATATCGAAATCGAATTTGTGCTCGTCCTCTTCGGGAATGATCTGTAGCCCCAGCTCATATTCGGGATAATCACCGGCTTCGATCGACTCCCACAGCTCCTTACGATGAAAATCCGGGTCTCTCCCCGTCAGCAGCTGGGCTTCATCCCAAATCAGCGACGCCACGCCGTAAACCGGCTTCCAGTGGAAACGGACGAAATGACTTTTTCCCTCGGCGTTGATCAGCTTGAAGGTGTGGATCCCGAAACCTTCCATCATGCGATAACTGCGCGGAATACCACGATCCGACATCGCCCAGGTCACATTGTGCAGCGTTTCCGGCTGTAGGGAGACGTAGTCCCAGAAGGTGTCGTGCGCGCTCTGCCCCTGAGGAATTTCATTGTGAGGCTCCGGCTTCACCGCATGCACGAAGTCGGGGAATTTGATCGCGTCCTGAATAAAGAAGATCGGCGTATTGTTCCCAACCAGATCGAAGTTGCCTTCCTGCGTGTAAAACTTGGTGGCCCATCCGCGGATATCCCTCACCGTATCGGCCGAACCTCGCGAACCTTGTACGGTAGAAAAACGGACGAACACCGGCGTTTTCACCTTAGGGTCCTGCAAAAACTCCGCTTTGGTGTAACGAGAAAGCGGTGCGTAAACCTGGAAATAACCGTGCGCGGCCGCCCCGCGCGCATGCACCACACGTTCAGGAATACGCTCATGGTCAAAGTGCGTGATTTTCTCGCGGAGGATAAAATCTTCCAGCAGCGTAGAGCCGCGTGCGCCTGCCTTGAGCGAGTTTTGGTTATCTGAAATTTTAACGCCCTGATCCGTACGCAAGGCTTCGTGCTCCGGATGGGTATGGTATTTATCCAGCTGTTTCAATTTAGCATTGGTATTTTTAGGCGATTTGGCCTGGCCGGGAAACATCGGCTCCACGCCGGGAGGTGTCGGACTGCTGGTCGGTTTTACCGCCGCATCGTTCGGTGCGGTATCCGCCAGATGAGGCTTCACTGACTGAGAGGCGTCCAACTTGACACTCTTCGTCGGCTTTCGATCCTTTTCATCTTTCATGTTGCCTCCTGTTAATTGTTAAAAAACAGACACATAAGAAAGGCACAAAAATAACCCTGCTTTAAATATAGTTAATGGTTTTTGATAGGGGATAATGCCGCGGCCGAGAAGCGTTCATTAATGCGAAAAACCTTCGGAGGAGAACGCCACAAAGGGCGTTCTGGGGAGAGCGAAAAAGGGGCCATCATTCAACGCTGCCAGCGCATCCCTTTGAGACGGGAACATAGTCGATGGCGCATCGTTGAAAGAACTCAACACGACGATGAGTCAAAGGAAGGTGACGCAGCAACGCAGGGTTTCCCCCGCGTCAAAATTAAGTGGTCTCGCGATAATGAACCATCGCGGGTCAAGATGCGTTCAGGCGTCAGACGATTTCAGCCGCCCGTAACCCACGACGCGTAGCGACGGAAACCGTCTGGCTGTTGAGCGCGATCGCCAATCAGATTTTTAGCACTTCGATACCATAATCAGCGGGATCCACAATACCTTCGAGCTTGCCTAACTGCGCCAAATCGCTCCCGGAAACCACGCTGTTGATGTTGCTTTCCAGAAAGCGGAGATTTTTGACGATATTCACTTTGACCGGATCGCCTCGACCGTTGACGTCCATAATCCAGGCAAGAAATCCCCCGTTGAATTTCGCCAATGTACCGATGGGATTGGGGCCATAGACACGAATATATTCAACCAAAATGGCCTTGTCATAGGCATCGCCGCATTCATTGATATGCCGGTAAGCGACCAACGGATTGCGAGCAGGAATACCGTTACGCCGATGGATCGCTTTATTGACCGCTTTGATGACGGAAACCAGACGCACCAGACCCGATAGCTGCGCCGACGTTTTACCGGCGGGATAACCGGAACCATCAAGGTGTTCATTTGCATTCTTAATGATATCTCTGCAAAGGGGACTCGGTTCCCACGATAACGCGTCCAGCTTGGCGCACAGCGCCGTGACATGGCCTTTCAGCACTTCTTTTTGCGGCGGCGTCATATTCGCTTTGAGAGAAGGCAGTTCAACACTGACCAGTAAAGGTTTACCCAGTGTATGCAGCAATGCGCCTAACACGGCTTCCCTCACCTGATGATCGAAGGGGTTGCGCAGTAATAAGATGTCAGCCAGTTGCCCTGCAACTTTGATAGCCTGTCTGACCCAATCAGGCTCATCGCGAAGAAACGCCAGCGCATGTAAAAAAGCCTTCCGGTCCTGTTTGACCCAATTAATCAAAATATCAGCACACCCGTAAAATATCTCAGCAGGGAAAACATCACGGATTTTGATATACATCAGCCCAATCTGGAGCTGGTGGACGATATTCATGACGTCGCGTTCAACAGCAGGCTGGCGCGAGAGCTTTTCCCGTTCCTGACTCTCTCTTTGCAGCATCATTTTTTCTACGACACCGGGAATAAACAAAGGAGAAGGATGCTCGACTTTATCGCTGATGCCGGTTCTAAAAATGGCGTCTCTCTCGGCTTCATTAACATAGCGATAGAGGGCTTCGGTCTGAGGTGCGGATAAATTGATGAACTGTATTCCCACCGCCGCGTGCCCATAGGTTCCAAAAGGGCGAATATGGCGAACTTTGCCTTCAGCCCAAAAGATCTCTCCGTTGGGGAACTCGAGTCTGATTTCGGGCAAAGGCTGGTCGATGCTCATGGCAATGCAGTCAGACAGATCGACATCGACCATACAGCCGCCAACCGACAGATCACGCAGGTGGCCCGCCACTCGCGCTTCATGGGGATACACTTCAATGCTGGCGCGTCCAGACATGCCAAGAATAAAGGGAATACGAATCGCCCCGCGGCTTTCATTAATAAAGACCGACTCAGGAAGCTGACATTCCAAGTGGTACTGCATTTTATGCGTTTTAATCATTTTAGCGCGTATATTACTGAGACTGTAAGTCTCGCGTTCGACGCTGTGCGGCCCCTTCAATGCTTCCAGATCAATAGTGATGGCATCCGTCATTAAATATTTTTCAAAATTAATAATCGGGTATTCCATTTCGAGAACCATACGACCATTAGCCGGTCTTAAATCTATTATTTTGGCTGTCACCGAAAAGACCATCTCTTTAGCATAAATAGACAGTGAATGTTTGTGCTGGACTAATGAAGAAATCACTTTTGCCGACGGATTAACATTCTGAGCCATAGCAATACCTGTGCATGCAATAGGAAGATTATTCTCACGCTTGTCTATATCCGTTATCTCCGACAAAAGAAGGCCTGAGTGATTTCTCACCCATTGGAGATAAAAACAAGTACAAACGTGCGCGTAATTCAGGTCAGTAGCCCAATCGTTCAGGGCGATAAATGAGCGTCTTCGTTACCAGAACGGTGAGGTCTTTTCATGCCTAGAGATAAGCGCTATCCCCGGTAAACCCGAGCTCTGGTTCGAAAAAAAACGGCGGTGGCGTGAAGGTTCCAAATGTTTACCCCCCGAAGATAATGACATGAAATTATTATAAAAATGACTCATAAGGCGTCCTTGTCGACACAAAATAAGTTACGAATATTGCACCTGAGATGCTTAATGCCATCGAGAGAATCAGGCAACCAGCGCCTAGATGGCTTAATGTATCCTGTCAAAATTAATACCATATAAAACCACCTCAAAATAGGTGATAGCGATCAAAATAATAACAATGATAGCTACAGGCTATCGCGGTATTGTGTTTTGATCGATGGAATCGATCTAACATCTATATCGCCCTTGCCTAACTTTGGTTAAAAAACTAATTTTAAAACTAAGTAATAACGGCAGCATGCATTCCTGACCCATCATCGATATAACCGCCGGCACATCGTGCTAAAAAAACGAAATTAACTTTTGAGGAAAAACAGATAAAGACTATTTTTTGGCAAGCTATCATAAGAAATAAAAAAACCGCTCCTCATCCGATGAAAAAAAAGAACGGCGGATGGTTAGCCTGCTAATTACGAATTTATGAAAAATAGGCCGTGGTGATACTCAGATAATAACGAGGGGGTTTATTTAATGGTTTATTCATTCATAATCATATTATCGAGGTTTGGTATTGCCTGTGGATATCCCCTTACTCTTTATTCCACACCGCCATTTCTACTCGGCAGAATATCGACACGAAGATTTTCATCATTTACTCCCCATATTCCTACACAGGAGCCATGAGGTTTCAGTGACCATGAGAAAATTCTCCCCCCCTTACGTCACCAGCGCGTAAGTAAGAAACAAAGCATTCCGTTGAAGTCACACACCAATAACTTCCCAGGGCGTCACTGCGCCTTCCGGGTTGAATAAAATAGTGTTCCTATTGCACAACGCGCTATATGCTTTTAATTATCATGTCCCGGTTTACGGATCACGACGACAAAGGCGGAAAGTCATGTTTCGCAAGACGGTCAAAAATGATTGGGTAAAACTCGCCACCCCTTCAGACAAATTCGAACGCCTGGAAGCGTTTTTTACCGGTCACGGATATGACCCGCACCGACATGACACCTATGCCATCGGTCGCACGCTCTCGGGCATACAAAGCTTCAAATATCGAGGTAGTCGTAGACAGAGTCTGGCGGGCCACACGATGGTGCTTCATCCGGATGAAATCCATGATGGAGAAGCTGGCACAGCCGATGGGTTTCACTACCGCATGATTTATATCGAGCCCTCCTCTATCCAAAAAATATTGGGAGGCCAGCCTCTTCCCTTTATTCAAGGGGGGACGTCAACTGACCCGCGTCTTATTACTGCGACGGAATCCTTACTTCGAGGAATGGATAATACCTTTGATTCGCTGGAAGAAGATGACGCTATCTATGAACTAGCACACGCCCTGTCTGCCGTTGGGGGACAAAAAATCATACGGCGTTCGTATGATTACCCAGCTGCAGAGCGTGCCCGCGAGTACATCGATGACCTCTTCACGGAAACGGTCACGCTGGATGCGCTTTCTATCGTGAGTGGAAGAGACCGATGGAATTTGTCCCGCGACTTCCGCATGCTATATGGGACCAGCCCTTACCGATATGTCACCCTGCGGCGTCTTGAATATTGCCGAAAGCTGATGTTGACGGGTGAAAACTTAGCGAATATTGCAGTGACTGCCGGCTTTTCCGATCAGAGCCATATGACGCGGCATTTTATTAAAGCCTTCGGTATTTCACCGGGAATGTGGCTAAAAATAATCAACAAACAGCGTATCTAACTCGCTGCACAAACGTTCAAGACCCTCATCGCTTTCCCTCTTAGGATGTCTCTCTATTCAACCAGGAGAGAATACATGTATCAGTCCATTAATCTTGCACACAAGCTGTCGTTATTTAATGAGCAGTGGACCCCGAAAGTCATCGCTGAAATGAACGACTATCAATTTAAAGTCGTCAAAATCGAAGGCGAGTTCGTCTGGCACAGCCACAAAGAGACGGACGAAACATTCATCGTGTTGGAAGGCACATTACGGATCGATTTTCGTGATGGTGCAGTTACCCTCAACGCCGGGGAAATGTTTGTGGTTAAACACGGGCTTGAACATAAACCCTATGCAGAGAAAGAGGTAAAACTTCTGCTGATCGAACCGCGCGGTGTGTTAAATACCGGAGACGAAGGCGGAGATCGAACCGCTCAAAATGATGTTTGGATTTGATATCTACAATGAATAAAAAAAGGGGAGTGTATTTCACTTCCCTTTTCTGAGTTGCCAGTTTTCCTGCAACACATCTTCCTTTTTTATTTCATTTGGAATGTATCATTAATTCATAGAAACCATTTTGTTATATATAATATATCAAATAAACATTTCAAGAACAGCATCCATTACGAAGAATAACCACAATACTCATAATCACCACAAAGCATCTTCATAAAAAAACAAATACATCACATAACAAAAAAACGAATAAATACTACAATCCTACTGATATTGATAAAACACACTCCAACTCCACTAATAATTAATAAAGGTAACTATGAAAATAAAACTTATGATGGCATTGTTCTTCACGCTACTTATTTCCGGATGTTCAACGAAGAAGGAGCTTATTCCAACAGGTGGTAGTAAAGCCGATGGCACTGTTCGTATGGCCTATTCTTTTGGGATGTTCGAAAGTCCGGTGATAGATCCGAAACAAGGGATAAATTCAGCTAAAGCTCGTTGTGCTGCCTGGGGCTATTCCGGTGCTGAGCCATTCGGAGGGTTCACCTCTCAATGCACGCAACCATCATCTTCAGGTTGTATGCAAACAACAGTCACAGCTGAGTATCAATGTACCGGCGAAATAAAAAAATGAACATAGGGGCAGCTCGCCCCTCTCTAAAACCTTAGTCAACTAAGGCCACAAATACATCAGCCACTCACTTTATCAACGACTTGGTTATATTGACTTAAAAAATCAATAAGGGTTTTAATGTTATCGACTCCCCATTGATTCGATATTGCAACCATTTCTCCAGAAGAAAGCCTAGCCAAGTCTTCTTTACGCATATAATAACGACTCCCATCAAGCACTTTTGATGGCAACTCTATGATTTTATTGGATAGTCTACCGTCAAACGCACGCCTGACAGAATCAATGTCTTTGAAATCATTATTTGAAATCCAGTCAGATATAAGCCTTAAAGCTAAACTTCTTTTGTTATATAGTTCTCCATTATAATTATACATCGAATAGTCTCTGGATTTTGTTTTACTAATTTTTTGTTCAATTTGCTTTTCACGAAATTTAACCTGGTAATCAGCAACTTCAGGGACAGGAATGATCTGGTCTATATCGATAAAGATATCCTCATTGAATGAATAACATGTCATTCTTACGCAGGTTATATCGATGCCTTTGCTGATCAACCAAAGAATGGATGAGGTAATTTCTTTATTATAATCCCCGGAGGCAAGTATTATCCTTACATCATTACCAAACTCATCGATATTCGACTCATCCAAGCCGGTAAAATTCAAAATATCATCTTTCGCGTTTCTCTCGATTCCTTGTTTTTGAAGATAACTCTCATAATATCCGCATGCTTTCTCAAACGTCATGGTCGAAATCATTCCTGCATAACGCAGAGCCTGAAGCTCCATATGAGAGCCTGTTTCATCACGCTTTAACTCAATAACAACAAGGTTTGCATTCTTATCTATCGCCAACAAATCAATTCTTCGGCGGCTATCTTCCCAATCAGAAAACTCTTCAGAAATAACCAAACAATCCGGTGCAATAGAGGCAATATTGCTTTTTAATGCCTGCTGTAAATCATACCGTTCAGTAATACCTGCAGATTGAAAATTTGTTTTCTTTACTGCGCTTAATGACTTATTTTTGATGTGAAAAAGTGACATTTTTTAATTATCCATGAGGGTTTACATTAATTCTATTTAATCTGCACGAAAAAATGCATATTCAAAGTATTTTTGATATTCTGAATATGAGATTCAGACAATTTAATATAGCACAACCCATAAAATCATTGATAAAATACATATTTTCTTATTTCATATTTATAAATGCCCCCTTTGTGCCCCCCACCTTGTTTTTCATGCGACTCGATGAGCCTTTTATCGAGTCGCCAATATCATTAATTTCGATAGAGATACCTCTACTCACCCAAGTATCTGCGGTGATTGATTAAGAATAATATTGCTTACTGTGCGATACGTCACTTTGTTTACCCATGACGTACACAGCCCTATTTACGACTTTAACATCCAGACTTGTTGAACCATGTATGTATACACAACCATCGAAGCCATAAAGGTGGTTTCGATTTCGTTAACTCGTGAAAATCGCTGGACATAGCGTCAAGTAGCTGTTTCCGCAGAGCATCAGCATCTTTTTGCCATTTACTGAGTTGTCGAATGAACGCCTCACAATCCTCTTGTGTTCGACCCTGATCCTTTAAAACTTTAACAATCGCGCCTGCAGGTGTAATCATGAAAAAATCATAAATATCGTTTTTCAGCTTCGGGACAATAGCATCCCATTTTTGCCATTCCTGATAATGATGAAAGCGTAGGCCGTGTTCGCATCTTCGCACTTTCTCTCTATCTGGAGCTAACTCACTGTCATCCAATAGGTCTTTGACTTCAATAAATTTTTGAACAGGGATCCGGGCCTTTGACTGAGTCGGAGTGAATAATAAAAGCCGGGACTGAACAAGACCACTAATAAAACCAGCATAATTGATAAGCTGTGATAAGACCTCATCACAATCAGCTGAGAGCTTCTCCAGCCGATCAACACGGATCTCCAGCTCTTTCTTACGAATTTCCCGATTAAGGGTAAATCTGGCTGTAAGCCAAACAGCCAAGAGGGAGGCTGCCGGGGTTAATAACTCTTTCAATTCAAATGCCATTCTGCTCTCTCATTACGTTTTAAGAGATATTTTACCGTAATTCACTTGACCTGCCCCCATGATTAGATACAACGCTCAGTTAGTAATGTCGGCTCTTTGATCCTGACCCCAAATATGATCCACCCATAATCAGAAATAACCGGTTTCAGGTTGGCTGCATATTCTGGCAACCGGCAGATTTTTCGGCGAATTCAGAGGGGGTCATCCACCCCAGCGCGGAATGGGGACGACTCTGGTTATAGTGTATGCGCCAGGCCTCGATTTTGCTCCGTGCATCCTCCAGAGACATGAACCAGTTCTCATTCAGGCACTCCTGCCGCAGCCTGCCGTTAAAAGACTCCACCGTAGCATTATCTGTGGGTGTCCCGGGTCGGGAAAAATCAATCCTTATACCCCGTTCGTAAACCCATTTATCCAGCATTTTCCCTGAAAATTCAGAACCATTATCGGTTTTCAGCAACTGTGGCAAAGGTCGCCTGAGCGCTATGCTGTTCAGCATCTCTGCAACTTCACTTGAGCGCAGATTCTGACCCACGCAGATCCCCAGGCATTCGCGTGTATAGAGGTCAATCACCGTCAGCAAACGCAACCGACGCCCGTCAAACAAAGCATCAGAGACAAAATCCATGCCCCATACGTGGTTTGGGTAGAGCCCCTGAGGCTGCGGTTGACGCCGCTGGGCGGATTTATGGCGGCGTGGACGTTTGAATCGCAGCGACAGTCCCTGTTCGCTGTAAAGCCGATAAATCCTCTTGTGGTTATCCCGCCCAGCCTTCCCGCCTGAGCATCACGTGTACCCGGCGGTAACCGTAATGCACCCGGGTTTCGGTGATCTCCCGAATGCGTAAGCGCAGCGCGCTGTCGTCTGCGGCCACAGAACGATAGCGGAATGAGCTGCGACTGACGCGTAGCGCAAAGCAAACCTGCCTCTCGCTGGCTCCGTAACGGGCCTGCAAATCCCTGACCCATTCACGCAAACGTGCCAGCGTCAGATCTTTTTTGTCAGCACGTCCTGTAGCATGGCCTTATCGAGGCTCAGGTCAGCCACCAGCTTCTTCCGCCTGAGATTCTCTTCTTCCAGCTGCCGCATGTGTTTCAGTTCCGAAGGAGAAATCCCGCCGTATTTCTTACGCCAGGCGTAAAAAGTGGCGTCGGAGATAGCCAGCTTGCGGCAGACGTCCGGCACAGAGGTCCCCAGCTCAGCCTGCTTGAGGGCGAAAACAATCTGCTCTTCAGTGAATAGTGATCTTTTCATCGGCACCACCTCCGTTCAGGGGAGTGTTTATCAAGCCGGAATTTTGCTTCTGAATGGAGCAGGGTTTTGGGTCAGGGTCAAATGGACGGGCTGAGTATAAAAAGATCTTATAAAATAGTGGGATTATGAATGAATTTGGATGTTTTAGGATGTTGAAATGGTGCCGATAATAGGAACAATACATATAGATTATAATCTTTGTTTTTATTGTTATTTTTATTGTTTGTTTTTTCTAGATACCCCCAAAAGTACCCCCATATATTTTTCCGCCCATGAAATCTGGTTGTGATTCATACAGTACATCAGGCTATCACGCTCTCCCTTCAACCCGCTTATTGTATGATAGTGCTATCCCACAATAAGGAACCTGCCAGTCATGAGAATGACCAACCGCAAAAAAGAGATACTCAGCTATTTTGAACCGGATAACCTCGAATGGGTGACAGGTGAAATTGGTGCGCCGCCGTTCGATGTGTCGGGCGTGGCCTACCTGCTTCATGGCATGGTGTCGTTCGATAAGCGCCACCAGCTAGAATCAACCCGGCGTACGTTGGAAAGCATGGTTGCTGGTGGGCTGCTGGAGCGTGTAACAGTGTATGAGTCGCGTCAGGTACGGCGCGGCGGTGAAACCAACGCAATGGTCGTGCGCTACGGTTTACCCGGTCAGTACGCTGTTATGCGCGATACTGGCGGCGCTGATAACGCAATATCAGGCGAATACATGCGGGTCAGTTAAGAGCCTGCAATCTGTCGTTAATGTTGTTCAGGTCGTAAATCCGGCGTTCAATATCCAGCATCAGAAAATTGTGGATCTCGGCCTGTTCAGGATTATCAGACTCTCTGGCCTGTAAGAGCAATTCATTGTAACCATGCAAACCACCGGAATTTTCCGCCGGGGTGGTGCCTTTCCCACGCAGACAGCTAATGGGCTGTTTACTCGTATCGTGTGTTTGCTTCTCGAGCATAACAAGACAATCCCACCAGTCGCCAAAGTCATACGTGTAAACCAGCTTGTCACCATCATTCTGGAGCGCTGCCCATAGTGGTGTTATTGCCGCATTACCCATGCTTTCATCCTCACCCCATACGCGATACTCGCTACCGGGATCACCTTTACGCCCTTTCTCGAACATATACAGGTGTTCGTCATTCCAGCCAAAAGCCAACTGGATCACCGCGTGAAGTTTACTAAAGGGGATTTGCTCTGGAACCAGCACACGCCGCCATATTGGTGGTTTGCTGTCTCGGATGGTTATCTTTAGCTGGTACATGCAAATCCTGAATAAATGCGAATCGGGAGGATAACGATACTGACGCACTCACAATTCTGTAAAGGTGAATAAAGGTAATTTGCTTAATACGCATAAGTTACATGCGGAATAATCCCGTATCTACCTGCGCGGCGTTGGCTTCTTCCACTGGTAGACGGGTGATCGCATCATTTCGCGGAATTTTTCACGCCGAGCTATATCGGCATTAACTGAGCGTTCTATCTCCCGTTGATCTGCCGGGGTAAGCTGGTGGCCTTCGTGCTCCAATTTGGCGGTGGTCAATAAAGCTATTTCGCGTGGTGTCATATGTCATACCCTTTGGAAGGGTGAAACACGCCCGAATTAAATTTCATTTTTCGCGGGTATAAAATTTGACGGGGCGAGCAGAACGGAACGCGCTCTCCCCCAGAGATTGAGCCTCCCCTCCAAGTAGGCAGGTTTCGGATACTGTCCAACGTATTAGCTAAAGCGGGCTTTTAAAACTGCTCACTTCCTGCTTTTGCTCAGGGGTTAATTTCTTTGGGCCACAGCCGGTCAAAAGAGTGGTAGCAATAACGCACGCTAAAGTTGTTTTTTTTCATATCCCCATTAGTATTTTTCGGATTAACCCTAGCACGCAGCAATTACCCGTCTGTTGCCTAAGTTCAAAACCGACTAAATGCTTCTATATAAGTAAAAAGGTGTTGGTTTAGTTGGTTCAGTTGGTTCAATTTGTAAACAACACTGATTTTAAAGGGTTATTCTCAAAAAAGTGAACCAGCACAACCCCGAATTGAACCAACAAACTATGTCATGTGAACCAATAAAAGAGAGTGTCTTACATTGTCTTACGATGACAAAATGCTCACTAATTCCCTGATATTGGTGACCTATGAGCAAATCCCTGTCTGTTACCTTTCGTGTGCCTGCTGAGCTAAGCGAGGCTTTTACAGATGCTGTGAGTGCTGCTGGTGGCGATAAAACTGCATGGCTTGTAGATGCCATACGACAGAAACTGGAGCTGCCAGACAGTAATCCTGATGCTTGCTTAATGTCGCTGGTGGAGCGTCTGGCATTGGCTCATGCCGGAGCTTGAATTCGTGCCGGTATCCTGACGCCTGCCAGCGTTTGAATCTCTCATTGCTTCGCTGGTGGTATGCTTTCAGCTGCTTCAATAATGCTGCTTTGCTTTCCATCCCGCTTCGCCTCAATGTTAACTTTTGTCAGGTATTCATGGGGTAGGACAGATATTATGGGCTATGGTAGGTCAAAACCCTTCATTCTCTACTATCTCTTCGGCCACCAGTGCCAGCGGCTTGCCAAACACTTCAATGCTCCACAGGTCAGCGTCCGCTATGTAGCCCTCATGGTCAAAGGTGCCATCTTCACGCTGATAAGCTGCTCTAACGGGTGGCTGTGGGCCATCAATAGATTTGCTGCCTTTATCTCTAGCTACCTTCTCCAGCGCAGCCAGGCGAGTTTTAATGCTCATCGCTCGCCCCCACCAGCAACGCTCTCAGTTCTGAGGACCGCGGGAAACTGTGCCCACGCAGTGACAGGCGCTCTATGGCCTTCTCATAAGCTCCTGAAGAGGCATTACCTGCTAACTCATCCATCAGAGCAGAAATCACCTGCACATCACCATCTTTCGGCGTCATGGCCTTTTCCAGCCGGTTCAGTCGTGCCAGCAGACTACCCATGATTGTCACCCTGCAGGTTAAGCTGATTATGGTGTTGTGCTTCTTCAACCGTAGCATTTCGGAACAGCCCTTTATGCTTCACCCAGCCGCCACCACACTCGCGGGAGCCGTCAGGGCTGACACCGATTAGCCAGATTTCATCAGGGCCGCCGCTGGTGGCTTGAGCGCCGCTGGTGGCCTCCAGTGCTTCAATTCGTCTTAACAGGCTCATTGTACGCTCTCCTGTGCCTTCTCCAGCTCAGCAACGCGCTCAGCCAGCTCTGTAATTTCGATAATCTTCGCCATGTTCGCCAGGCCATCCAGAATCATTTTCCCCTGGTCGGCGGGTAGTTCGCCTGCGGCAATCGCCTTAATCACAGAACGGGCCGCTGCAGGTAAATTGCTGTCGTCCAGCTCGAAAGATACCGGCTGATAAACCGGCTTACTCGGCGGGACAACTCTGTCCAGGATGAGGCGGCAAGCAGCCATATCGCCTTCTCTAGCCGCGTCCATGATGGTTTTCACAGCATCATCAGCGCCACCTTCCAGCACACGCCTCAATTCAGCTGCTTTGCTGCTGCGCCCACCGGGATTACCCGATGCGCCTTTCTTCCATTTGCCGCCTTTATCACGCCGGCCTGTTCTTTCGTGCTGTCAGGCATCTATCTGCCACCTTTCGCTATTTCTCATTCCCGTTTCACCTTGACCAAACTCAACATGATCGCGTCCCTGCGGTGCCGGTCAGTATTATTTCCTCGGCTGAATCAGCCCCTTAGGTCGCGAGCTTTGCTCTTTGATTTCATAGAGCGCTACCTGTTTCATATTTTTAATTATCCAAGCCTTTGTAGCGTCATCAATCCCACCTGTAGTTGTGATGTGGAAATGATTTTCCTGCTGAATACTCGTCCCGCCTCCACCTGCCCCCCCAATATCCTTATTGCTTATCACAGATCCATTGTCGCCGGGGATCATGTACTGATTGCCGTTGCTGGCTTTGAATATCTCAGGCTTTCCCCCTTCGCCGACTCGGTACATGGAATCGGCTGTTACAGGTCCACCGTTCTTTCTCGCTCCAGCAATAGACATCGTCTGAGCCGCAGTCATCGCCGTGGTGTAGCCAGCTAAGCCTGCGGTCGCCGCGCCACCATAAGATGCTATGGATGCCGCCATCGCAGCCGGAGACCACGAAGCCAACAATGCTGACGCCGCAGCCTGACCAGCTAACGTTGATGTTGCTAAGGCGGCAGTGGCTGATGCCTGATTCGTGGCAATTGCGGTTTGCTGAGCTGTCTGACCCATGATCGTAGACATCACCCATTGCGTCCCCATTTGCACAAGGCTGCTGACAACGCCGTTTAGGATTGAGGTTCCAAGGTTAGCGAAGGATTCAGAAAGGCTCTGCGTACCGTTGATCAGTCCAGTGATGGCGCTAGACGCCCCACTGCTGAACGATTCAACGGAAGAAGCCAGGAGTTCATTCGCCACGCTCTGGTTGCGATAAATCGTCCATTGTGCGGCGATGCGCTGCTGCTCGTACTGGGTATCCGTCGCGTTTCTAAGCGCTTCAGCCTGATCGTGGGTCAATGTTTTATTGGCCTCGAACTGCTGAATTAGCGCCAATTTACGCGCATTTTCATTCGCCAGCTGCTGTACCGGGTCAACCTTGGCGGCGGCATCCTGTTGCGGCGTGACCACCTGATTAGCCTGATTTCAGCCAGTTTCGTTTGGTGGTCTTGCTCCAACTGCTCGGACTGCTGGTTATATTGCTGCTGACTGATGAGCAAATTACCCTGCGAATCCTTGGCGGTTTTCAAAAGCTCCAGTTGCTGCTTTTGCTTGGAATAGTCGGCGTTCTCTTTGAGTTCAGGAATAGAGCTTTGCGCCTTGAGGGCGGCGGCCTTATCCCATGCGGCTGCGGCATCTCGCTCAACGGTAGCCACTTGCTCCGATGTCGGGTTAATCAGCTTGCTCTTTGCAGCCAGTATCGCCTGCTCTCTTGACAAGTCACTCGTTGAGTCAGCGCTCAGTTCAGCTTTCTGCCTGTATTCGTCCAAAACCTTGGCGTTTCTCTCTGCCTGAGATGCTGATTTCTTTTCTTCGGATCTAAGTTGCTTAGTTGCCTCTAAATTTTTGTATGTAGCCGCCGCGTCATCTTCCATTTTTTTAGTATGCGGATCGCCTTTAGCAAATCCTGCATCCTCAGCGGAATATTGGGCAGCGAGGCGGGCGCGAGCTTCTCCCTGTAGCTTTGATAAAGCGAGATTTCTTTCAGCCTGCTTTATCAGATTTTTTTGCCCATCAGTGAGGTTGTCAGTAGTGAGCTTTAGGCTGTCGACGTTGAATTTCGCATTCGCAGCTTCGCGCGCTAAATCTACTAATGATCCAGCCAAAGCAGTGATTTGAGCTTGTCCATCTTTGCTCGAAGAACTCATGTTTTGTAAACGCAATGCCAGCGTCTGGAGCGCTTCCGGAGAAGGATTTGTGCTTAGGTCTCTTAGCTCCTTTGCCAGTTCGAAAGCAGCCTGATCAGTTATGCCTAGGCGGGACGCCAACGCCCCGATGGTATTGATAAAAGTGGATATAGTAGCTTCGTTAGCTACACCGCTTTTGCTGACCTGGCTAAAAGCCTCATTGAGATTAGTAGTTTTAACTTCGGCCACATCAAGGATCGCGCCGAGCAATTTAACGCTAACTGTACCGCCTGATAGAGCTGCCTTGGCTGTATCACCAAACGTGAAAAATTCGTTGGTGGTGTCGGAAATAGACTTAGCCACTTTCGTCATTGCTTGGTTATATTCAAGCAGTACCTGATTTCTCATTAGAGTAGCAACGGCGGCATTCACTCTAGCAAGGTTGGCGTACTTGTCTGAAAGAGCGGCGACACCACTTTGTGAAATAGTGATTACCTTATCCATCGAGTCGGCGGCGTCTCTAAGGGCGTCCATAGCATTTTTGCCGCCATTCAGTGCGGTAATAAGAGTACCAGCAATAACGGTACCAAGAGCAATAAGCGCGCCTACTACAGCGCCGCTCGGGCCGAACGCTCCAGCTAATTGCGATCCTTGCTGACTAAAAGCGACTAATGCTGACTGACCGCCTTGTACCTGAACAATGAAGTCTTGAATTTGGTAGCCAGCCTGCTGGAATTGGCTTCGAAGAGAGCCACCAGCTTTAGTAGCTTGGTTAACCGCTATCGCTGACGTTTTCATTTGGGTTTCGAGAGTTTTTATTCCATTGGCCGAGGCCTTAGACTGTTCAGCCAGTGATCTGAGTTCTCCTCGTAACTTTTCGTTAGCTTTCAGAGCATTATCAACCTCAATATCAACTTCGTAATAGATGCCACCAACGTTATCGGCTCCCGTCATTTCACGCCCCTTTAGTGGCTAACTCGAATAGCACTCTTGGTAAGAGCTAGGCGAAGCATTCCATCAATAATATTTTTCCCGTGATTGGTCACCTGGTATTCCTTACCATCCAAAGAAATCATTCTCATCAGCATGGGGTACGCCGCGCGCTCGTAATCCACCTTCCCATTGAGGCGGGCAGCGTAAACACTGTTATCAACCAGCCCAGAGGCCAACAACTCGCGACGTACTACACCTTCCTTTCCTACATGTGAAAATTGAGCACTCCCGCTAACGCGGACGAGATCACGAATGTAGCGTCAGCAATGGCTTCAGCCAAACGTTGTAATTGCTCCATTATGCCTCCTGACCAACTTAGCTAGCGCTTTATCCATCAGCCCACGCGCTATGACGTGAATGGTTGGGGCCACACCTAATGGTGATTTGGTGCGCTCCTCTTCCTGAATTTTTCGCAGAGCTTCAATTTGATTAATCCGCATCAATACGGGTTTCACGGTTGGTTTCTGGATCATGACACCTCCTGTTATTTTATACAGTAATTATAATTGCAATTAATGAAATATTGGAGTTGATTGTGCCACTTTGTGAAACAATAACTTTATCGTTAGTTAGGCTAGAATGCCTTAGAGGGTATTTGGTATTGCTAGGGCCTGAGGGGCGCGTGATTATCTGTTTAGAGACATGATGCCTTATACACAATGCGATATTGATTATTTACAAGCTTCGCCATGTTCTTACCAAATTCTCCAGAAGCTTGGTGATTATAAAATGGATGTTTTGATGGTTTGAGCGTCACGTTTCCACTTCCTGCCTCATAAACAAATCTTGCGCCTATTCTGCTTAGCTCAGTTGTTCCGCTCACAATCCCGCAGACAGTCAAACCATCATTCAAATGGTGTATTTTTAAGCTGCTGTATTCTAAGCCGTAGTTCACATTGAAGTCGTTATCACATTTAGCTATGACAGCTGATTTATCAATCTCACCACCTTTAGCCAATATCTTGAATTTTGTACATTCCTTAATGTTTTGCCGCGCTGTTAGCTGGTTCAAAACAGCGTTTTTAGCTTTAGTGATAACAGCCTCATCGTTGGCACAACATAAGGTTGAAAAGGAAAGGAAAAAAATGCTTAACGATAGTCTGAACATATATCTATCTCGTCTGTATTGGTGGGACTAATCCTATTGGCCCAATCTATCGAATAGCAATAAAAACCATCCATTCCATAGACATCGATCACTTCATTTTAAGTCGGAATGCCTCGCCGCAGGGTTTAGCTAATCCCATGCGGCGTTGTGTATCAGCAGCGGCTTTGGACACGTCGCCAAAGGTGTCGATTAGCACCACTGGCCTCACCCGCTTTGCCAAGCACTCGTTGCGGCGATTTCTGAGCCATTCCCGCCCGGTTTCCGTGTCACATTGGTCAAACACTTCCAGCCAACGAGAAGCTGCTCTTCTATACAGGCCTTTCGCCTCAAGTTCTTCTGCTTTTTTGTCACTTACCATGTATGCCGCCCTGAATTGACATCTGGTTACTCAGAGTTTGTTGGTTCAAAACTGCCATCTGTTGGTTCAGTGTTGGTTCAGTAATCAAAATAATTTATTTATAAATCATGGCTAATAAAGAATTGAACTAACTGAACTAACTGAACCAACACTAAAATCCTTACATGTGAGGCTTATTCTTCCTCTGCCTCATCGTCTGGCCGGTACTGAATCACATAGACGTTGTATTGACGCTTGTTAATCCTCGGTGATTTACGCTGGAAACCCCTGCCGCTGGCTGGTGGTGTCATCATTCCGCTTTCCACCAGCACGCGAGCGAACTGCTTCGGGTTGAAACCGCTGGCGATCTCCTGCTCGAACGTTGCAGGGAAGGTGTAGAAGACGATGGGATCATTTTCATGGTTTCCGCTGGCACGAAAGCCAGCCATTTCCCGGATAGGAAGCGACTGAGGGTCGTAAGGGAATGGAGCAAACCGGCTATAGCCATTGGCGTTAAGGAACGCTTCACACTGGGCGATAATTTGCTGATGTTCTTTGTTGCCTGTGCCAAACTCGCGCAGCCAGGCGTTGTAGCTGTGCTGTATCGCATCACGGCATGTCTGAGCATCCCACCCGGTGACAACCTTACCCAGCAGCAAAGCAGCCTCTAGAATGGCAAAGCGTGCGGCCACGCGGTGTACCTGCTCGCCATAGTCCGCAGGGATAAGGCTGCGCCAGCGGGATTCACACTCACGCACGATATCAACCGCCTGCTGCTGGTGGTCTGCCAGCCACTTGATCCACTCCCGCCCGGCAGCGCCATGATGGTGCTGATAAGCGTCTTTCAGCGCGTCGGCGTGCTGTTTGCCGTTCTGGTGGTCGTGGAAGCGCACCGCCTTACTCAGCGGGATATTCAGCAGGCGCACCAGTTGCCCGGCTTTGGTCTTGCGTCCGGCGGTGGCTATAAAGGTTTCTAAGTCCATTTCCCCGGTACTGATCGCCACGGTGCGCCAGCGCTTTAAATCACGGTTGCCACCCTCTTTTGCTCCCTGCAATTTCCCCACACCGTTAAACAGCGCATAGGCAGACTGTGACACGCTTACCGGGTCAGCCCCTTGTCCGACTTCATCCAGCGGCATCAGGCCGTCATTGTGTGCGGCGGCTTCGTTCGCTAGCCCCAGCGCAGTGCCGTACCATGTCAGGCGTAGTAAGTCCGGGTTACCGTATAAGCTGCTCGCCACGTTCGCCGTGGTGGTTTTACCTGCGCTCGACTGTTCATAGAAATGAATGCCGAACCCATCAGCGCCAGCCAGCCCGATTAACGGTGCTGCCAGAGCGGCGGCAATGCCCGTCATCATCGAGTAGTTACCGTATGCCAGACGCGCAACACTCTTACGCCAGCGCTCTGAGGTTCCTGCTACTGTGTACCCGGCAGCAGCAGAACTGCGGCCACTGAATAAAACGGGTTGTGCAGGTGCGCCGATTATCTCCCCGTCTGGCATGATGTATGCCCCGCACTGCCAGCCAGTAGCGTGAGCAACACGCCACAATTCACGCGAGCCGCTACGCTGTAGCCAGTCGGCCAAGATCGCCCTCAGGCTACTTTTGGTGGTAACGTTAATCCCGCCCGCTTTCAGAGTGCGCCAGCCCTCACGTTCGCCAATGTCAGCTAGGGGGATCGCGGCTGTCGTCAGCGCATTAGCACCGAATGCCTGCCAGCGGATAATCAGGTACTGGTCTTTATCATCCCGGCCAGTACCTACAACATCCAGCGGTGAGCATAGCCACGCATCGTGGTTGATAACCTCGCCGCTGTCTTTGTCCACCTTAGGCGTGATCCAGTAAACACCATCGCTACGGCTTTCAATGTGAGGTTTTAGCGGATCTTTCTCTGGCTGGCTGGATTTACCACCCCTGATGGCCTGTAGCTGCGGTTTCACGTTATCCCCCTGCGGCGGGTATATCGAATCGTTAAAAGCGGCTGTCGCGGCTGCTAGCCCGTGCTGCTGGTGGTAGTCGTTCCAGTCGGCTTTATAGTCTGTTGGAGGCACGGCAACATAGCCCGCCACGGCAGAAGCGGCCTTCTCTGCCCGTTCCGTGCCGGTATTGGGCTTGTCGTCCAGTCGGTCATTATCAGCGGCAATGATGATCTGCGCCTGTGGATACTGCTGGCGCATAAACTCCGCCACTGGCAGCAGGTTGCCAGCATCAATGGCGCACACTGTCAGTGCGTCAGGGCGCATCAGGTGAGCGGATAAAGTCGTTGCCAGCCCTTCGGCAATGATCACCTCCTGCGGCTGTTCCGGTGCGTTAACAGCGTGATATGCTCCGCGCTTTGCTGAACCAGTCAGGAGTCGTTTATCTCCCTGTGGGGTGATGGTCTGCGCTGCCGCCACTGCGCCGGATTCATCCACCAGCGGCAGGAGTAACGAACCATCGGACATAACCGGGTAATTAAACCCGGTCAGCCCTTTTGATTGCAGGTAATCAGATTCGCCCTGTGTGACGCTCTGGCGCATTCCGGCATACAGACGGATAAACGTAGCCCTTCGCTTCGCTGCGTCCTCTGCTGCCTGTTGCTGGCGCCCCTGCTCACGCCGCTGTCGGTCAGCTTCCAGTTGCTCCCTTCTCTGGCTCGCTGCCGCCGGGTCGGTTTGCGCTGCCCGATGATCAATACCCAGCACGTCAGCCGCAAGCTGTGCCGCCTCCGTGGTGTCGCAGTTGTTCACGTTCTTAATCAGGTCTAAGCCGTCGCCAGCGCCACACTGGTTGCAGATAAAGCTGCCGCGCCCGTTATCATCGAACCGGAAGCGATCCGTACCGCCACATGCAGGGCAGGGGGCATGGCGGCGTGATGAATCAGGCACGTCGATAGACAGGCCAGCCAGCACATAAGGCCAGTTACCGGCGGCGGCGGCGCTCACTTCGCGGATAAGGTCGATATTACGCATGATTGCCCCCTGCCACGGTCGCGCCCATATCATTAACCATGCTTTGCCATATCTCGCGCCCGGTATCAGTCAGGCCACCAGCATTAACGCATTTCTCCAGCATGGTGATCCCGATGCTTTCCCGCTGAGGGTATGTCTTTTTGAGTGCTTCGAGCGCGTAACCATCAATAAGCTGGCGCGTGCCACTGACGCCGCCCACCAGTTCCACACGGATTTGCTGGCCTGCCGCGTCAACCATGAAGTAATCACCACCATTAATAGCCGTGATGTGATTGTAAAGTGCCGCCGCGTACTGGTTCGCCAGCGCATTTAGTCGGAAGTTTTTGGTAATCATGTTGCCCCCTCAGTGCGCCGCTGGCATTTCAGGCCAGCCGTTTTCATCCAGATCGGCAATGAAGTGATCGTGTAGCTCTGCCAGCGTTTCACGTCCAAACGGGGTCAGCTCACCGCGCTCCGCATCCAGCATGGCCTGATAGAACACAATGGCGTTCTCCGCCCCCTGTTCAGCGCCGTAGCGCTCAATCAGTGCGCCCTCAATGTTGTTCGCCATCGCCAGCCGTTCAGCAAACGGGTAAACCACAATGCCCGCTGTCCCATTGGAGTAAATCGCTACCTGCGATGATGTGCCGTCTGGTTCCGTGACCGTGGACGTGCCGTTCTCGCGCTTCATCTCAGAAACGAACGTCGCAGCAATCAGCCAGCGCCACATCGTGACGTTGTGCTGCGTGGTGAAATCGAACCAGCCACGCGCCCCGCCGTCAGCCACTGCAAAATGCAGGGCAAAACCTTCATCGGGGATTTCGTCATACCTGCCAATATCGAGATGAGTTACCGCATCTGAATAGGGAACAAGGCAAACATGCTCATCCATCCCGGCATCGTTGCGGGTCATGATGTTTACGCCGTACGGTGTGGCTTCGGCGTGGAACACGTCGGGATTATCCGTCTTTAATGTCAGTACGTTGCTCATGCTTTCCCCTCCCTGTATTCACGCATTACATGGTCAGCCAGTTTGCTTTCAGCCTCGTTCATTGCTTCGGGTACACCGTGTAATAACGTCAGAATGGAACCAATCAGGCGCGGTAAATCGGGATCTGTTTTATTGGTGGTGCTTTCCAGCCACATGGACAAAACAGCCTGCGCTTGTTCAATCTGACAGGTGGCATCAATTAGTTGTAACTGGCTCATACGCTGGCCTCCGCATCAATCCTGGCTATATCGACAATCGTCATGACTTCACTCAACCAGCAATGCACGATAGCGGCCTGTTCATCGTCGAGTTGAGTGGCTAAATCGGTCATAACGTGAGCCAGCCCATTGCGGGCGCGAGTCATACGTTCTGCTGTACGCTCTGCCAGCGTAAAATCATCAGGGTAAGCCTGCTCGCGGGATAACATCACTTCGGCTTCAAGCTCGGACGGATGGCGGTACAAGGCGTTAATGTTCATGCTGCCACCTCCAGACGGATACGTCCGGCAAAGAAACAGACGTGATCCCGTGCCAGCGTGCGGCGAGCTTCGCGTTCAGACGCTGCGGCGATATGGTGAATTTTGGCGGTAATTGTCGGCATATCGCGTCGAACGACTGCGATTAGCCAGATGAATTGCGGATTTTTGGTAGGGGTAGTAGCCATGATGGCAGCCTCTATACAGTGAATTTTTAATTCACCACCAAGAGACGCCAATCTCAGACTGGTGGTGAGCTGAACAAGGTTGGCGTAACCGGCCTGTATAGACACCGGCCTTCCTTTCGGAAGCCTCATCCAGCCCACCATAATTTGGATGCGCAGGAATTTTGCCGACAAAAAAACACGCTTAGTGCGTGTCGGCACTATACAGGTTACCGGGACGCCAATCCCGACACCAGATTTTGCTGGTGCGCTATAACCATAAACCGGGTTGGCGATAGTCGGCAAGCCCTTTTTTATGGAGTCCGAAAACTCCCCGCGCGTACTGGTCTCGAAACTCTCCTCGTCACCACGACGAGAAAATGAGGGGCTGGCATTAGCTGGCATTGTTATGCGAGTTTTCACCCCATGCGACTCAGGTTTTTTCAGGTTCGAAATGTCGTCATTTGTCATCATCGCCCGGCGCTGAATGTGAGGTTTTGTGAGGCTCTCACTTGGTTTTGCTAAGCCCCGAACCATAACAATTGATAACAATCTGCCGTTCGCTGTATTAGGTTTTATTAGGTTCTGAGGGCTAACATTTGCTAACAGGCTAGCCAAGGGAAAGGCTTTATCCTGGACGGCGAGCATTAGTGAACCTCCGGTAATTGAGGTTGATACTTGCGCCATAACTCAGCTTCTTCGGCGATTAGGTGGGACTTCTCACCTTTGCAGGCTTGCAGGTCTTTACCGCGCTTACTGGCCTTCTTGATATATGCTGCTTGCCGTTTACTGTGGTCGTTCAGGAAAGCGAACGGCATACCGTAGGCGCCGGTTTTACGAATAGACGGGATAACCTCACGGAATACCCAGTTAGTGAACCGGTGTGCGAATGTGCCGGGTGTGGTCGCTTTGCGGCTGCGGGCGATCAGTTTGTAGAAACCAGACTCGCATACTGTACGCATAACCTGGCTGCCGCCGGGGGTAGGTATTGAACACTTCCCCTTTTCCTCACCATCAAGGCGGCGAAGTGCGACTAAGTGATCTGTCATTTCCAGAGCCCGACAAACGTCTTTAGCAACAAAACACGGATCACCGTAAACATTCACGATACGAACGTTCTTACCCTCGAACTTAATTACCGAAATATCGCTGCTATTAGCAGTGAACGTCGTTTTATTACCGGTGAGCTTAGTCATGGTCAGCCCCCAGTCGCTTAGTCATCCATCGCTGTGACAGGCGCACTAGCTCAGCTTTTCGCTGGTCGTAGGCCATGCCCATATCTATCAGGGTGGTATTAGTGCCTTCCAGATAGGTGAGGTGCTCCAGTTGAACGGCGTTCATAGCATCGCGTGCTTCCCCAGCAATGCCATTAACCTGCGCCCACTGTTTAGCTGTGAGGCCACCCAGGACAATACGGGAGATCATGTTGCTCTCGTTGCTGTAGTGACGGTGTAAGGTCTGTTTACCCTGTTCAGCACGGGCAGCATCCAGAGCTGCGCACATCGGTTTAAACATGTTAGCGGCACTCAGGCGGGCTTTAAGCTGGCGGCGATACTGTGCGGCGATCTCCGGTACGCTACGCTGTAGTGCCTCTTCACACTGGATGAAGTATCGGCGCACGGCGCGGCCGTGCTCGTTGCGCTCCACCATCGCCAGCTCTTTTGCCATGCCAAGTGAAAGACCAGTATCTTTACTGCGACGATCGCCACCTCTTTTAGTTTTCCAACCGCTAGCGCTTTGGCTGTTTTCTGTACTTTGATTCCTCAAAGTGGGGGAATCAAAAACTACGTAATCAACCCCCAGCTCAAATCCATAGTCTTTGATGCGATCGGAAAGCCACGTCGAATAATCACGCCCAACGCCTAACGTTTTATGCAGTGCTTTTGCACTCACAATATTGGTTTCACGCCCACCGATTTGGCCGGAAATAACCGGGACAATAGTGGCAAACTCGTTGCCTGAAATATCGCTGATGCTGGTAGCAGGCTGTGGGGCGGCCTCAGAAATTAATCTGCTTTTTTCAGTTTTCATCTGTCAGGCTCCGTTAAGCTGCGTTGAACGCATCCGGGTATAGGGAGAGAATGTCGGTAATATCCTGCTGAGATAGCCCGTGATGTTCATTAATGGCGGCATTATGGTTCACAAGTTGGATCACCTTGAGAACGTCGCCACGGCAGGAAAAGCGGTATCGCAGGTGTGCGCCAATACCATCCGGGTTTTTCTCGTCGATACGCTCTAGTTGAATATCAAGCTGGCGCTCCAGCTCAGACGCATAATTACGCCCGGATGAAAGACGGCAGTAGCGCAGGATGTCATTTTCTGTCCATCCCTCTACGCCAGTGCGCAGCATATAGACACGGGCGCGGTGTTTCTTTGGGGTACGCTTAGGTACTTGTACCGGGCTGGTGGTCGGCGTAATATCAGACGTGCGAATATCTGAGTTAGCCGCCTGCTGTACGGGGCGGTTTTTCTTTTTCATTACGCCACCTCGCCACGTGATTCAGCTATGCGCTGATTAATCCACTCATCAATTTCGCTTTCAATAAAAGCGATTGAGCGTGAACCTATTTTAATAGCAGCGGGAAAACGTTTCTCGCTCATAAGGCGGTATAACCACGCTTTACTATAGCCAGTGCGCTTTTGTACCTCGGCAAATCTAATTAATGACTGAGACATATTTACCTCGTAACGTCCATTGCGGTTTACGAGATTAATTTAATCAGATTCAATCTATTCAGTGTGGAAATCACAACAATAAAGATGGAAAGAGTAATTCAGCCAAGCGACAGGAAAACAGCATTTTTATCGTAACATTGGAAATGTAGAAAAGGCAGATACGGGACTTTAGAAATGCTGCCCCGCATTAAGGTTACGTTTAGAAGTGGCTACTCCTCACTATCAGGCAAAGTGATTTCTAAAGCCTCTTTAATCAGGTTAGTCATTTGCTTCTCTGTTACAACCATCCCCTGATAGCCCAATGCCGCTAGATTGTGAGCTACAGCTCTGGCTATAGAGAGCTTATTTAACCGATCTCCATTCCGAAAAGATTTACTCGATTTTTCAAGCGCAATAGCCATACCAGCAATCATCATAAGTGCTGTATTTTTACCAGGGAACTCTCCCCACTGGTCAAGGTACACCTGATTGGTATTTTCGATTACCTGTGATTGCTGTAGAGGTAAAGGCCAATTAAATTCATGCTCAGCAACCCATTTTTCGACTTCACTACGAACAAGCACACAGTCTCGACGGTCTTGATCCATATTATCGTAGTGCGAAATATCCCTTGCGTTTAGCTTACCATTATCAATGGCGTCCCATAGTGATTCTTTATAAGATTCACATTCATTATTTTTCTCTCCTCCTAAGCTCAACCTAGGATTAGCACCAATAATTAAACAAGCAGCATCACTTAATAGAATATTATCGCGTGAAAGATAAGGAACAAGCCAGCTATCTAAATTTTTTTTCAACCCGATATTATATTCTAATAGATTATCGTGGAGGTTTAGGCCTAAAGTCTTTTCTATCTCCGAACGGTTAAAACCTAAAAAATCAAACGAATTCATAACATCACCTCAAAATGGAATATCATCATCAAAGTTAAGGTCTGCAGTGCTTTTTTCCTGCCCTGTCCTCGTCATAGATGGTGTCCACCCTTCGTACGGTGGGTTATCCATATTGGGACTCGCCATAACCCGATTTAACAGCTCATATGCACTTAAAAATGGGTCACTGGAGGAAGGTCTTCTAGTTATTCCACGAGCATCTTGTATTAGCAGGCTAGGAGCATATTCCTGCTCTTCATCTAGCCGGATAATTATCCAGTTCGCTATCTGATCCCTTGTCATATCGGGATATTTAGACTCGATTCGAATAATCAGTTCTCTAATGCTTATGAATTGCTGCTTTTTAGCTTTTAGCTCTATCGCTGGATTAAGCATACGCCACCTCACGCCCTCTGATTTTGGCGGCTATGCCAGCCCGCAGAGGTGTACGGGTTTTTGGGGATCAGCCTAGACATAGCCTATTCTTTATTCGTCTACAGAAGTCTACCCACATCTACTATCACTGTCTATTCATCCAGTCATAAGGATTGACCAAAACGCCCGTGAACCACGTTTTCACCATGCTCCAACACGTCCATATAGTCGGCATACCACTGAAGCATTTCACGGCGGCCATCCAGATACTGGGCGTGATTGTAGGTGCCGCGAATACTGTTCTTATCAACGTGTGCCAGCTGTGTTTCAATCCACGCGGTGTTGTAGCCTTGTTCGTGGAGAATGGTGCTCATTGTGTGGCGGAATCCGTGACCTGTCACTTTCCCTGCATATCCAATGCGCTTGAAAATCTGGTTAATGCTGGCCTCGCTCATGGTTTTACGCGGGTCATTACGTCCAGGGAACATATAGGAATAGCGCCCTGTCATTTCCCGAATACGCGCGATAATGGCTTGGGCCTGTGATGACAAAGGAACTAAATGCGGGCGGCGCATTTTCATTCGCTCTGCCGGGATTTCCCACACCGCATCATCAGCATCGATTTCCTGCCACATAGCCCCACGCAGTTCGCCAGTTCTTAAACCGGTAATGATTAGCAAACGCGCAGCCAATACCACCAGCTCACTACCTGAGTAGCGTGATAGCGCCTCAAAAAATGCGGGAAGCTCTTGCGCATTCAGGAAAGGGTAGTGGTTGGATTCATGCCCCTGCATGGCACTAGTGAGATCTGGAGCGGGATTATATTCAGCCCTGCCAGTAACGATGGCGTAACGAAAAACCTCACCGCAACGCTGCCGCACTTTTTTAGCTTTCTCCGTAGCCCCTCTACCCTCCATTCGACGAAGTACATTCAGCAGTTCAAGCGGCTTAATCTCTGCAATTGGCTTTTTGCCAATGTAGGGAAACACGTCTTTTTTGAATGCTTCCATAATGTCGGAGGCATATCCGGGAGACCACTTCTTTAACTTACTCGTATGCCACTCTGTAGCGATGTCATGGAATGTGTTGTTTACCTGAGCTTCGCGTGTGGCCTTTTCTTCCCGCTTTGCTTCGTTAGGATCGATACCCCCAGCGATACCCCTTTTTGCCTCATCACGTTTAGAACGCGCGTCGGCTAGGGTAACGTCTGGATACACACCTAAAGCGAGCAACTTCTCTTTCCCGGCCACCCGATACTTGAGTCTCCAGTATCGTGCGCCATTTGGGTTAACCAGAAGATAAAGCCCACCACCATCAGCAAGTTTATAGGGTTTATCCTTTGGCTTAGCGGTATCAACCTGGCGGGCGTTGAGCTTCATTGGGGGTATCTCCACAAGACCGAACAGAACATACCCCCGAATGTACCCCCAGAAGCATGTAGATTTTGGGGTATGTCAGTAGACGTGAAAATACTATCAGGAGCGACACAACGCAGAGTATAAGGGGTTTTAGTGAACTTTAGTAGACGTTGGGAGATGTTTGAATGGTGCCGATAATAGGAGTCGAACCTACGACCTTCGCATTACGAATGCGCTGCTCTACCAACTGAGCTATATCGGCTTTTTGGTCGCCCTGCGAATGCCTGACGATGTGTTACGGAGTGACAAACTAGTGAAATCATGCCGGCAAGTCAAGCATCTGGCGCTCGTCTGCCGATTTTATAATCGGACAGCCGAGCGCTTTTTTCGTGTTATAGCAGCCTGTTATAAATCTCCAACCCGCTATAACACAGACGATTAAGCGCGGACGAGATCGTCGCCGTAGCCAATCCACTTGTAGGTGGTGAGCGCTTCCAGTCCCATCGGGCCGCGCGCATGCAGTTTCTGCGTGCTGACGGCCACTTCTGCGCCCAGTCCGAACTGTCCGCCGTCGGTGAAACGGGTGCTGGCATTCACGTAAACGGCGGAAGAATCGACCTCACGGACAAACTGTTCCGCACGGCTCAGTGAACGCGTCAGAATCGCATCTGAGTGCTGCGTACCGTGTTCACGGATATGGGAGACGGCATCGTCGAGATCGTCCACCAGCGCGACATTCAGGTCCAGCGACAGCCATTCATCATCAAAGTCAGCGGCTTCGACTGCGATCACCTTCGCCGGTCCCTCGCTCAGCAACGGCAAGGAACGTGGGCAGGCATGCAGCGTGACGCCGCTTTTGTGCATCGCCGCGCTCAGCTGTGGCAGGAAATCCTGCGCAATACGCTGATTCACCAGCAGCGTTTCCAACGTGTTGCAGGTGCTGGGACGCTGGGTTTTCGCGTTCACGATGATGCGCAGTGCGGGTTCGAACTCCATCGACTCATCGACGTAAGTATGGCAAACGCCGATACCGCCGGTGATCACGGGGATGGTCGACTGTTCACGGCAGAGTTTGTGAAGACCGGCGCCGCCGCGGGGGATCAGCATGTCTACGTAGCGATCGAGTTTCAGCAGCTGGTTCACAAGTTCGCGGTCCGGCTTCTCAATCGCCTGGATCGCCGCAGCGGGTAAACCGCACTGCGTCAATGCCCGTTGGATTACGCTGACCGTCGCCACGTTGGTGCGATACGTTTCTTTCCCGCCGCGCAGAATAGCCGCGTTGCCGGTTTTCAGGCACAGACTCGCCACATCAACCGTCACATTGGGACGCGCTTCATAGATCACCCCAACCACGCCCAGCGGCACGCGCCGACGTTCCAGCTTGAGACCGTTGTCCAGAATACGTCCATCCATCACTTCGCCGACCGGATCGTTGAGGCTGCAAACCTGACGTACGTCGCTCGCGATCGCGGCCAGACGTGCTGGCGTCAGTTGAAGACGGTCCAGCATCGCTTCGCTCAGTCCCTCTTCGCGCGCGGCGGCAACGTCCTGTTCGTTAGCGGACAGAATAGAGGCGCTCTCCGCTTCCAGCAGATCGGCTATCGCGATAAGGGCCTGATTTTTCTGACTGGTGCTCAAGGCCGCCAGTTGATAAGAGGCCTGTTTTGCCGCTTTGCCCATTTGTTCAAGCACCGCGTACTCCTTAATTGATAATCATGTCGTCCCGATGGACCGCCACCGGACCGTATTCGTATCCGAGAATATCTTCGATCTCCTGCGAGTGATGGCCCGCAATCATGCGCAGTGCATCACTGTTGTAGCGAGTGACCGCATGGGCCAAATCCCGACCGGACAGGCTGCGTACGCGGATGACTTCGCCACGGGAGAAAATCCCTGTCACTTCCCGAATGCCTTTTGGCAGCAGAGAGCTGCCGCGTTCCTGGATGGCGGAGAGTGCGCCGTCATCCACAATGATCTCACCTGCCGGAGGCGCACCGAAAATCCAACGTTTCCGTTTTTCAAGCGGTTCGTCAACGGCATGGAAGTGAGTACCAACCGACACATTGTTCATGACATCGCCAATCACGCCCGGTCGGCAACCTTCCGCGATGATGACGTCGATCCCCGCGCGGCAGGCCACTTCGGCCGCCTGAATTTTGGTCGACATACCGCCTGTGCCCAGACCGGATACGCTGCCGCCCGCGACGTGACGCAGCTCATCGGTGATGGTCTGAACGTCACTAATCAGCTTCGCATCCGGGTTGTCACGCGGATCGGCAGTAAAGAGGCCCTTTTGATCGGTGAGCAGTAACAGTTTGTCGGCGTCCGCCATAATGGCGACCAGCGCCGATAGGTTGTCGTTATCGCCGACCTTGATTTCCAATGTCGCGACCGCGTCGTTCTCATTAACAACCGGAACAACGCGATTATCCAGCAATGCACGCATCGTGTCGCGCGCATTCAGGAAGCGTTCTCGATCTTCCATATCCGCACGGGTCAGCAACATCTGGCCGATGTGGATACCATAAATCGAGAACAGCTGTTCCCACAGCTGGATTAGACGGCTTTGCCCGACGGCGGCTAATAGCTGCTTGGTCGCGACATTCACGGGGAGATCGGGATAGCCGAGGTGCTCCCGGCCTGCGGCGATAGCGCCAGAGGTAACAATAACAATGCGATGCCCTGCGGCATGCAACTGCGCGCACTGACGCACAAGTTCTACGATATGGGCCCGGTTGAGGCGAGAAGACCCGCCTGTCAGCACGCTGGTGCCCAGTTTTACAACCATCGTTTGGCTGCCACTCATAATTTTTCTGCCATTGCGTTGTATAAAAAAAGATGATGGTGAAGAAAACGTTGTAACAGGAGAGACGCGTTATGCCAACAGGCACAACGCGAAAAAAACCGACACAGGCCTATGACCTGAAGGGGCGTTACGGTCTTTCCGTTAAGGAATAAGGGGGGTCGAGCTGCTGCACCAAGACTTCCAGTCGTTTGTGGAAACTTTCCCGCGTGGTGTGTACTTTTTCGGTGATTGCTTTGTCTTTGAATTTGATTTCAGACCAGTTACCGGCTTCATCAAACAAGCCATAACGATACGAGTAAGTCATACTTTGTCCCTGCGCATCCAAATCCAACCACCAGCCCCAAAATTCGCGCTTTTCCGGTTCCGCTTTGACATCGACGCACATCGCCAGACAGTCAAAGAAGAAGTAGAAATCATGGCACTGGCCTTCCCGCAAATAAGGACCCAAAGAGGTGAAATTTTTAATCAAACGGTGTCGCGTATGTCCACACGGTAATGTCATTCGGCATTCTCCCAGTTTTAACATTAAGTTATTAGCAGAGATGCCGCATTTTTCAACTTAATCGCGGGAGAAATAAGGCTTGACGACAGGCGTTTTTGTCGACGCCTACCGCCAGAGGGGACAGATTATGGCGCGGTAATGACGATGGAAACGCGGCGGTTTTCGGCTCTACCCTGCGCCGTCGCATTGCTCGCAATAGGGTAATCCTTACCTAAACCACGCGTCTGGATATGGCTACGCGGGATATTGGCGCTGGCGGCATACACATCCGCGACGACTTCCGCTCGGCGCAAGGAGAGCGCCTCGTTATAACGGTCATCACCGGTATTATCCGTATGACCATCCATGCGGGCATGACTCAGTCCTACGGCGGACAACGTGTTGGCGACTCTTTTGATTGCCGCCCGACTTTGAGGAGTCAGCCCGGATTGATCGAGCCCGAACAAGACCTTTTCCGAGAGTCCCAGCGTCCACCCCTCTTCGCTCGCCTTAAATCCGGACGATTGCAATGCGGCAACCTGCGCAGGCGTGAACGGACCTTTGTGAGACTGGCAGGCCACCAAACCCAGCGCCATGACAGCAATGAGTACAAACTGCAGACTGAATTTCATACAACCACTACCTCGTTAACGCATGTCGCCTGTATTTTTGTTTTTCCAGGTACATGTTTTTGTCAGCCTGCTCCAGGAGGTCCTCTATAGTGGAGTACTGATCGGCAATCGCTACGCCAATGCTTAGCGACATCACAACTTCCGCGCCATTTTGAAGTTCGATCGGCTGGCTTACACGGCGCCGGATCTTGTTCACGATGGGCATGACGTCATCCATATCCTGGACGTCAGACAGGATCAAAGCGAACTCATCGCCGCCCAATCGCGCCGGAAGGTCTTTTTTCCCTGCGCAATATTTCAATCGCTTAGCAATGGTTATCAACACCTTGTCGCCAGCCGCGTGGCCATAGGTATCATTGATGTATTTGAACTGGTTGCCATCCATAAACAGTACAGCCGTATGGCTGTGGCTCTCTTCATCTTCCAGCACGTTTTCCAGCGCGCTGCAAAAAGCCGTGCGGTTAGCCAACCCCGTCAATGCATCGTGCAGAGAGCGTTTCAGCAAGGAATCGTTCTCTTTCAGGATCTGCTCCTGCCAGCTTTCAATTTCTTCCAGCAGGCTGTTGAAATCCTGACTAAAGATGTCCAGTTCGACAATTTTTTCCGACGGTACTCGCCGGGCGAAGTTACGGTTTTCGCGAATGTCGTGCACCACCTCAGCTATATTTTGCAGCGCCATAATCAGGCCATGGTGCAGGTGACGGGTGATGATAACGGACAATATCGAGGCGAAAACCAGGCACAGCGTGAGCACCAGCAAGGAGAAGTAGACGAAGCTTTTTACCGGGGCGTCGCTGCCCGAAATCTCAATATGACCGACGAGATTGCCCCGATGATAGATAGGTTGCAGCACCGAGCTGGGAAACAGCCACTTAGCGATCACCCGGCTCATGGGGTCAGCGTGCTCACTGCCCGCGGCCTGCCAGAACGTGATTTTTCGGCCGTTCGCATCCGTGACGATAGCCTGACTGAACTGGCCTTGCTGACCGAGGGTGCTCAGCGTTTCACGGGCCGCCACGCCGTCGCGGAACACGACAGCGGCCTCGATGCTCTGACTCAGGGTACTGGCGAGCAACTGCAGATTCTTCTCAGAATACTGTTTGAATGAAATCAACGACGCCGTGGTGATCAACATCCATGACACCGTCATTGTGATGACGATACTTAAGGTACTGATACGAGCCAGGGCATTTCTGAACGTGATTCTGCCGGTGACTGTACTGGACGTAGAGGCTGGCTTATCCATGTTTAGCATTCCGCGGACGACCAAGCATTAACACTTCGGGACTGACTTTCACCCCGGTACGAAACAACGAGTCCAAATTTACAGAGAAACTGACCTTTTTATCCGCGAAGATAAGACAAAATGCGCTGCCATCGACACATTCGGGGTTTTGTTCCGAAATGGTCAGTAATGGATGCGCCGGGTCCAGGCTTGAAATTCCGACCTGCTCTTGAATGGATTCCCTGCCGAAGTATACCGCATCGCAGTGCGAGGACGAAAAATCATCGACATCATCTATTAATATTGTATTGAACGTGGGGATATCTTGTTCATTACGAGTATCGGTGAGCACGGCAGCAAAATGCGCTGAAGAGAATACGCAAAGCGTAGGAACCGTTTGGGTGGTTGGCCACCGGGTGTAGCTGACAATGCCGGAGACAGTTCGGCGGAGGTCGGCAGCCGAAACTTGACTCATCTCTGTTTTAAGATTGGACGCCTCGGCCCTGGCTAACATAAGGGGTAACATCAAAAATATCAGAACAAGTAAGATCCACCTTCTCTCCATAATAACGTTATCCAGCTGCTTATCATCCAATTGGGAAGGAATGTTTTTTTGCACGCGCTGTAAAGCCGCACGCGCGGCGGCTTACCTTCGTCGCTATTTCGTTTTTTAAATAGCATAGCTAACGGATACGTTATCACCATCCCACCCAAGGTAATGGGACGATAAAAGGGACGATTATGCGGCAGATAAAGACATCACTACTGAAGCTGATGCCGTAACCAATGGCTGATTTGCTGTAAACAGAGGTGGAAACTTTCGTAGACCGGTGAGGTATTCACCGCCATCAGCTTCCCCTGAGACGATGAGTTAACAATGAGTTCGGACTCCTCCTTCGGACTGAGCACGTCATCCTTCCAGTAGGCGGAGAGCATCGGCGTTGGACAGCGGCGCCCCAGCAACCCCTGTGTTTTCAGAGAGTAGCGTCCCATTTCAGCCTTTAAGGCGGCGTCGGTGGACGACGGCATACCGAGTCGGCTGGCGAGAATATCCATGTACATATCCGGCACGTCCTGCTGACGCACGGCGTCGGCCAGCAGCGAGTGCACCACGGGGCCCAGACAGGCGACGCCCTTCAGCCGCGGCGATTCCAGATACGCAAGCCGAACGGCGATATTGGCGCCGAAGCGAAACCCAAAAGCCCCGACACGGGTATGATCCACCCACGGCACGTCCGGCAAGGCTTTCAACACCTGCTGATGCAGAAAACTAGAGTCCTGATCCAACTTCCAGCGCGACGAGAAACCGACCGACGGCATATCGATGGTCAACATCGCCATGCCCGCCGGCGCCAGATAGTCATGGAATAAGCGGTGATAGTCGCTTTGCAACAGGTCCAGGCTGCCGCACACCAATACGGTGGGAAACGGCGCGCTGCCTTGGGAAGGCAGATGCAGAAAACCGGTCAGCGTTCCGCCGCCTTCGATTGGAATAGACAGCGTTTTCAGCTCGTAGCTCAGGAGAGTGGCGGCCTCTTCATAGGCGCGATTCGCCATCGTCTGCGCCTGCTCGGCAAGCTCATCGCCTTTCAGGTGCGGATAGGCGGCGATGCTGTAGAGCATGGCGGCTTTAAGCCAGCACTGCCCTTTTGTTTCGTCATCCTGCTCGCTTTCGCTCTCCGCCGCCTGCTGCTGCCAGCGCATCCCCTGCACAACCCATTCATAAATCCAGTTTCCGCCGCGATAACCGATGACCGTATCCAGCAAGGCATCGTCGCTGCGCTGGGCCGTACTGGCGGCGATACGTGACAAGACCTCTTCAATTTCCAGCGGGGCGACGCCGCGCCAAATCCACATCAGGCGGTTAATCATCCGATACCAGGCATTGTTGTTGCTGCCTTCCAGGGCGGAGTGCATCCCGCTGGTGGAGTGGTGGGCGCGCGGGATTAAGGTAGAGGTTTCCGGATGTTTGAAGGATGGTTTAAACAGCTTTTCGGACAGGTTGGCCTGAACCACAGCAGCCTCCATAAAGGTCAAGCAGCAGAGAGAGAGCGTTTCGCTAAAGTGTACTCAACACCACGAGGAAAAGCAGTACGGGAGAGGGAAAAGAATCAGAAATGACAACGCCCGGCAGAACCGGGCGTTATAGGCGACAAATCAGGGAGCGATTAGCGGTCAGACAACGGCGGTACGAACACCACGCCCATGTCCCAAGGCTGCTCAATCCAGGTATCCTGCGGGATATCGACCTGATAATCGTCCACAAGCGGTTTCCCAGCCGGCTTCGCAAAAATGGTGATGAAGTGCGCTTTCGGATACATATCGCGAATCGCTTTGGCGGTGCCGCCAGTATCGACCAGATCGTCCACCACGATGAAGCCCTCGCCATCGCCTTCGGCGCGTTTCAGCACCTTCAGCTCGCGCTGATTGTCATGGTCGTAGCTGGAGATGCATACGGTGTCCACATGACGGATGCCCAGTTCACGGGCCAGCAGAGAACCCGGGACCAGACCGCCACGGCTGACGGCGATGATGCCTTTCCATTGGTCCGCCGGCAGTAAACGCTCGGCCAGTTTGCGGGCATGAATCTGCAACATATCCCAGGTTACGACGTATTTTTCACTCATATAATATATCCCGGCCAACGGTGGAGTCGGCTTTATCATAGTCGGAGGGGGAAAAAGGTTGCGCGAGATTATAGATAGGCAACCCCATAAAAACCAGCCTTAATCCGATTGAGTTTTGTTTATGGCGACAAAATCCCCGCCATCATCGTCTGTTATCCCGCGGCTATCGCCTGCCTCAGCCCGTTCAACGCGACCCGGATTGACAGACTCTCCCCAGCGGCGGGAAAGTGATACTCTGTTTCATGATGCCCGATCGCCATGCTCAAAGGCGATTGTTTTTTAACCTGTAGCGCCTCACGCGCCAGACGCGGACTTAGGCTGCTGAAAAGGAGACGTGAATAGTGTCTGAATTGTCTCAGCTTTCCCCACAGCCCCTGTGGGATATTTTTGCCACGATCTGTTCCATTCCGCATCCCTCCTATCATGAAGAGGCGCTGGCGGCGCACATCTTGTCATGGGCGCAGGCGCGCGGCCTGCATTCCGAGCGCGATAGCGTCGGCAACATTCTGCTGCGCAAACCCGCGACGCCGGGTATGGAAAATCGTAAACCGGTCGTACTGCAAGCGCATCTGGATATGGTGCCGCAGAAAAACAACGATACGGCGCACGATTTCACGAAAGATCCGATTCAACCCTATATTGACGGCGAATGGGTGAAAGCGCGCGGCACCACGCTGGGCGCGGACAACGGTATCGGCATGGCATCCACGCTAGCCGTTCTGTCCGACGACAGCGTTGAACACGGCCCGTTGGAAGTGCTGCTCACCATGACGGAAGAGTCTGGTATGGACGGCGCTTTCGGCCTGCAACCGAACTGGCTACAGGGTGAGATCCTGATCAACACCGACTCGGAAGAGGAAGGCGAGGTCTACATGGGCTGCGCGGGCGGCATCGATTTCCTGACGCGCCTGCCGCTGCAACGGGAAGCAGTTCCTGCGGGCTATCAGGTGCTAAAGCTGGTCATTAAAGGACTGAAAGGCGGACACTCCGGCTGTGATATTCACCTGGGACTGGGCAACGCCAATAAACTGCTGGGCCGTTTTCTGGCGGAACAGGCGGGAACGCTGGACCTGCGAATCCTCGATCTGAACGGCGGAACGCTGCGCAATGCCATCCCTCGCGAAAGCGCGGTCACGCTGGCCGTCGCTGAAGATAAGGTCGCCGCGCTGAAAGCCGCGGCGCAGGACTATGTGGCCGTACTGAAACATGAGCTGGCCGCGGTGGAAAAAAACATCGCCGTCCTGGTCGAATCCACGTCGAATGACGCGGCGGCGCTGACCGCCGATAGCCGCGATCGGCTGGTGGCCTTACTCAACGCGATCCCCAACGGCGTGATCCGCATGAGCGACGAAGTGAAAGGCGTGGTGGAAACCTCACTGAACGTCGGCGTGATCACCATGACGGAAACCCAGGCAGAAGTGCACTGCCTGATCCGTTCGCTGATCGACAGCGGCAAGGATTATGTGGTGAGCGTGCTGACGTCGCTGGGGCAGTTGGCTGGTGCGGAAACTCGCCCCAAAGGCGGCTACCCAGGCTGGCAGCCGGATGCGCATTCGCCGGTCATGCAGTTGGTGCGGGAAACGTATCAGCAGCTGTTCAACAAAATGCCGAGCGTGCAGGTGATCCACGCCGGTCTGGAATGCGGCCTGTTCAAGAAGCCGTATCCGGAGATGGATATGGTTTCCATCGGTCCGACCATCACCGGACCGCACTCGCCGGATGAACAGGTGAATATCGCCAGCGTTGGCCTGTATTGGAAACTGCTGACCGCGGTCCTGAAAGCCATCCCTGAGAAAAGCTAAGGCGTCCGTCGCCTGACCCCTCCCGCATCCGGCTGGTCACAACGCCGGATGCGGAGCCAAATCCTTCGCCATTAATGTTCCCAGTTGAACACCAACTGCCGCTCCAACTGCGGGTCTAATAGCGTCACGTGTAACCCCACCAGCCGAACGCCGCGCGCTTCGCGCCGCTGCTCCCAGGTCTGCTTCGCCAACTGAATGAGATCCTCTTTATTCAGCACCGGCCAGACATGCTCCTGCGTGGTTTGCCGAAAATCATCAAACTTCAGCTTCACTCCCTGACGCGCGATATGCAGATCCGGCTTCACCCGGCGCAGACGCACTTCCAGCTCGTCATACAGCGTATCGATCAGCGCTTCGCATTGAGACCAGTCGTGAATATCTTGCGCCAGCGTTTTCTCGACGCCGACGGATTTACGCAGCCGGTCAGGCGACACCTGACGCTCATCAATGCCGTGACAGCGCTCCCATAGCACCCGCCCGAACTTGCCGAACGACTTCAAGAGCGCAGACAAATCGTAGCGCCGCACGTCGGCGCAGGTCTGCAATCCTCGTTCAGCCAATCGACTGGCCGTCACTTTGCCGACGCCGGGGATCTTCGCCAGCGGCAGCGCCAGAATGAACTCATCCACCTGAGCCGGCGTAATGACGTACTGGCCGTTGGGTTTGTTCTGTTCAGAGGCCACCTTCGCCAGAAATTTGATAGGGGCAACGCCCGCGGAGGCGGTCAGATGTAGCTCATCAAAAATAGCCTGACGAATCTCCTGCGCCATGAGCGTCGCGGAACCGTTGCAATGAGGGCTCTCGGTGACGTCGAGATAGGCTTCGTCGAGGGATAACGGCTCAATCAGTTCGGTATAGCGGGCAAAGATCTGTCGAATCTGGAGGGAGGCGGCTTTATAGACTTCCATACGCCCCGGCAGCAGGGTCAGATGTGGACACAGTCGCAAAGCGGTCGCGGTCGCCATCGCGCTGTGAACGCCGTAACGACGAGCCGGATAATTGGCGGTGCTAATCACCCCGCGCCGCAGCGCGCTGCCGCCGATAGCCAGAGGAATATCGCGCAGGCGCGGGTTGTCCCGCATTTCAATTGCGGCGTAAAAGCAATCCATATCGACATGAATGATCTTGCGCATATCCCCTCCGGTATCTGTATAAAAATACAGTACCCACACAGGGTGATGCAAGCTGGCCGACCATCGCCACAACGCCGCGCCAGTGATACACGGCAAGTCAAATGCCCTTAGCGCGTGCTCATCCGCCCTATTTTCCCAAAACAGAGGCAAAATAAAAAAACCGCCCGCCCCCGGCCCGTCACAGCGATAGCCGCGACTCGCCGAACGCCGCGAGCGGCATGACAGCCAACAAGTTTCCTAATAATATCTTTGTGTTAGCACGTCTTCGCGATGACCTCACCACGCCGAGTCAACATCGTCCTAAACGCTCCTTCTCGCACGCATGACGCTCACACTCTGCCCGGCGTGTCAGAACCGTCGTTTCCCGACATCATTTCCAACTTGAATAAAATAAAAGCAGTGCTAATGTGACAGCGCTACACCGCCATAGGCACCGGAATACGGGACGACACCACAAAAATACCGTATGTGACACAGCTTCAGTTATCAGGATCCATCAATGCAAAAAATCGCACTGTCATTTGCGACGCTGTTTTTTTTGCCTTCCGTTTTCGTTACCAGCTATGCCAGCGAAGTCATTCCGGTAACGACCTCATTTAAGCAGCAAGCGTTAGGCTCGCCGGTCTATATTCAGATATTCAAAGAAGAGCGGTTATTGGAGCTGTATGCCAAAGTCGGCACCGATTATCGTCTGGTGCAAAGCTATCCCATCTGCAAATACTCGGGCGGACTCGGTCCCAAACGGGTGGAAGGCGATATGAAGAGTCCGGAAGGATTTTATCAGGTCGATTTGCATCAGCTTAAACCGGATAGCCACTTTCACCGCGCCATCAACGTCGGTTTCCCCAACGAATATGACCTCTCTCAGGGCTATTCCGGACGCTATCTGATGATCCACGGCGAATGCGTGTCGGTCGGCTGTTATGCCATGACCAATCAGTACATCGATGAGATCTACACCTACGTCGAAAGGGCGCTATTGAACGGGCAGGCAAAGGTTGAACTGGCGATCTACCCCTTCCGCATGACGGACAAAAACCTGCAGCGGCATCGCAACTCGACTTACGCCAATTTCTGGCAGCAATTGCAGCCGGGTTACGCTTACTTTAACCAACATCACCAGCCGCCGGCCGTCGCCGTGTTCAACGGCCAGTATATGGTGAACCAGGCGACCCCGAACAAGAACCCGTTTTCAAACTACGCGCTCACCAAAGTGGAATAACACGAACTCGCCTGGCTCAATCTGATGCCAGGTTTCATTCCCTGTCAGCGGCTGCGTCGCCAGCACGGTCACCACGTCATCCGGCGTGGTCTGCTGCTGAAAATCGATTTCCACATCATCATCCAGCAACGTCGCCTTGCCGAAAGGCGCGCGACGCGTAATCCAGCACAGCCGCGTGGAGCAATAGCCCATCACGAAATGCCCGTCGGACAACAGCATATTGAACACCCCTTTTTTGCTCAGCGTTTCCGCCAGCGAAGCGATGTAGCGAAACACCGAGGACCAGTGCGATGGCGTGCGGGGATAACGTAATGAGAGATGATGAAGCAACCAGCAGAATGCGTATTCGCTGTCCGTTTGGCCTACCGGGCGGTAGGTGCCGGTTTTCAGGCTGCGATAGCCTTTCAGTTGGCCGTTATGGGCGAACGTCCAGTTTCTCCCCCACAGCTCGCGGGTGAACGGATGGGTATTCTCCAGCGCCACGGCACCGCGGTTAGCCTGACGGATATGCGACACCACCGCGCAGGATTTGATGGGATACTTCTGCACCAGCTGCGCGATAGGGGACGTGGCGCTGGGCAGGGGATCTTTGAACGTCCGGCAACCGTTCCCCTCGTAAAAAGTAATGCCCCAGCCGTCACGATGCGGCCCGGTACGACCACCGCGTTGCATCAGCCCGGAAAAACTAAAACAGATATCAGTTGGGACATTGGCGCTCATCCCAAGCAGTTCACACATGGTTGGTTCCTTACCTTTGTGACCCGCCATTAGAACGTGAGAGCCGCTGGCGGTGATTAGGCTGCGTCTCAAGGCGCGAGCCGTGCGGTGTGGATGGCCCAATCGACGACGAGCGACGCCGCCCGGTTCCTTCGGGGCCAACGTCTGAAGACCGTCTTCTGCCGAGCGCCGGTCCGCGCCTTGATGAAGCGATCTGACGGCAACGACCGCACCCGCACGCAGCGGGATGCGGCCTAATGCACGATTAGTTCTCCGCCATTTCCTTTTCGATCAGCTGGATCAGGATATGGATCGCTTTGATATGGATTTCCTGAATCCGGTCGGCGTAGCCAAAATGCGGCACGCGGATTTCAACGTCAGCCGAACCCGCCATTTTGCCGCCGTCTTTACCGGTCAGCGTAATGACTTTCATACGCTTGGCGCGCGCGGCCGCAATGGCCCGGATGATGTTGCCGGAGTTACCCGAGGTAGAAATCCCAAGCAGCACATCCCCTTCTCGTCCCAGCGATTCGATGTAGCGCGAGAACACGAAGTCGTAGCCAAAATCATTGCCGACGCAGGAAATATGACTCGGATCGGAAATGGCAATCGCCGGCAGTCCCGCACGGTTTTCACGGTAACGGCCGGTCAGCTCTTCGGCGAAATGCATGGCATCACAATGAGAACCGCCGTTCCCACAGGAGATAACCTTTCCGCCCGCTTTGAAGGCGTCCGCCAGCAGTACCGCTGCGGCTTGAATCGACTGAATATTGGCATCGTCGCTTAAAAAGGTATTCAGCGTATCCGCCGCTTCGGTTAGCTCTTTACGGATTAAGTCCTGATACATGGAACCCTCTCATTAGGTGATATCACGATGGTCTGCCGTGCAGTGTAACGGATCGCCCAAACCCGGAGAAGCGCACAATTGACGATTGTCATGATTCGCGGCAGCGGTCACGCCGGAGCGGTTAATTTGCGCGCAATGGGGCGCTCCCGCTCATACAGAAGGACGCCACAAGGCTCCACCGGTATCAAAACATACCGACGAAACGGCGCCAGGCGGCATGCAAACGCAACATCAGAATTCGATGCTTAACGCAGATGCTTTTTCAGCAGCCTGCCAGCCTGGTCCAACGCGGCCTGAGCTTCCGGCACCTTCACCAAGGCGTTGTGAAAACCAAAGTCGTGGATCATACCGTTGTAACGCACCTGCACGACGTCGACGCCTGCCGCATTCAGATGGCGAGCATAGGCTTCTCCTTCGTCTCGCAGCACATCGTTTTCTGCGGTCTGGATCAGAGCTGGCGGTAACCCTTTCAACTGCGCTTCGCTCGCCCTCAGCGGCGATGCGTAAATCTCGGCGCGCTCGGCGTCGCGGGTCGTATAGTGGTCCCAGAACCAGGTCATCATGGCGCGCGTCAGAAAGCGGCCCTCAGCAAAACGTTGGTAAGATTCCGTGTCGAATCTGGCATCCGTGACCGGGCAGAAAAGCACCTGATAGCGAAGCGTCGGCGAGCCCTTTTCTTTCGCCATCAGGCAGACCACCGTCGCCATGTTACCGCCAGCGCTGTTGCCAACGACGGCCAGACGCTGTCCATCGACGTTGATTTCCGCGCCGTGCTCAGACACCCACAGGGTCGCGGCATAAGCCTGATGGATCGCCACGGGATAATGCGCTTCCGGGCTGAGGGTGTAGTCCACGAAGACGGCCGCAGCGCCGGAAGAACGCACCAGATCTCTGACCATGCGTTGGTGGGCCGGGAAATCACCCAGCACCCAGCCGCCGCCATGAAAAAACATAAATGCGGGCGGCATGTCCCCGGCGTTGTCAGGCCGTACGATGGTCAATGCCAGCGGGTGTCCGTCCACATTAATCGTTTTATGCGAGATGACGACGCCGGACATATCCACGTCGACGCTCGCCTGCAGTTCGGCCAGCATCTTTCGCGCCTCTGCCGGAGAAAGCTGTTCAATCGGTTGGCTGCCCCCGCGGTTCAGCGCAGTCAACAAAGCCTGCGTTTCACGTTCAATATACGGGTCCGCGCTGGCCGCGTGAGCGCTACCCGCCGACAGTAGCAGACTGCCGTCATGTTGATGACAAGCACGTTTTTTCATCTTCTCCCCTCTATCAGCGCGTTGATGCCGAAAGCCAAGCGTTCATGATGGTTAATGCCACCCTGCTCATGAAAATGATAGGTGAAAATAGCCACAATCCACCGACTTTAACCTTTGGTGTTTTATGAAAAGATGAACAACGCCCACGGAGCATCAACGTCGCAAAGCCCTCATTCAAAACAGTGACACATTCGGGCGGTTCATCACGACAGCACTTGCCTGAAAGAACCCTTGATTTAGCAATATGTGGGGAAGGAACGAGGAGGAACAACGAGGAGTAAAATTGCGCGCAGCGTTAAAGCGCTGGCGCGCCGCCATAACAAATGAACGCGATATCCGGTGCTTCGACCACCGCCACGGATTCTCTTTTCCTGTCGTGACGGCGGCCATACGGTGTTGATCAGACGTCGAACTGACGGATCCGCGTCAAAAGCGCGCCGATGTCGCCGATCGTCTGCGCGTCGACGATCAGCGCCCGGCCCAGCGCCAGCGCATGCTGTTTGGCGGTCAATCGCGCCTGAGTGTCCGCAATACTGTCCAGATCCGCCACATGAGCCAAACCGATAGTGCGACGAATCAATTCGGTGCCACAGTAGCCAATAGCGTCTTGCCACACCTGACGTAAAAACAGTTCGGCATAGCCCTCAGCCGCCAGCGCCGGTTCACGCCCTTGATCAGCGCACAGCGCCGCGAAACGTTCAGCAAACGTCCGCCACAGCGCGGCACACTCGTCGAGACGCTGAGATCGAGCCACCTTTGCGGCTTCATCACCCAACAGCCCGGCCGCGCCGCAGTAATTCAACAGCAGGTTCCCCAACGCAGACCCCACGTCAAAACCGATAGGGCCGTAGAAACCGAACTCGGCGTCAATCACCTTGAGCTTGTCTTCCGCGACGAAAATCGATCCGCTATGCACATCGCCGTGCAACAGCGCTTCCGCTTTGGCGAGAAAGCCATGTTTCAAGGCCGCCACCGCGCGTTTCACCTCGCGATCTTCCCGCAGCGCCAGTACGTTCGGCAGGAGTTCTGGCTCGAACTGATTGCGCTCATGGTCGATATACGGATCGGTAAAGAACAGGTCTTCCGTAATCTGGCACAGCTCCGGGTTGGTGAAACGACTGACCGCCGCTTTCTTCTCGTGCGGCGGCTGATAGAAATCCGAGGTATGGAACAGCGTCTGCGCCAAATATTCGCCCAATTGCGCGGCCGCTTGCGGGTAATGACGCCCGGCGACCAGCTCGTTACGCCAGATGCGGTGATCGGACAGATCTTCCTGCACCATCACCGCCAGTTCAGGATCGTAATGCAGCACCGAGACGGTATGCTGCGGGCAAAACTGCGCATGTGTCAGCAAGGTTTCCGCTTCGATGCGCGATCGATCCAGCGTCAGCGGCCACGACTCGCCGACGCAGCGTACATAGGGCAATGCCTGTTTGACGATCACACGGCTGACGCCCTGCGTATCGCGAATTTTAAAGACCAGATTCAGGTTGCCGTCGCCAATTTCCTCGGCGGCGACCAACGTGTGCGCCTCTGCCACGCCGCCGTATTGGCGGGCGTATGCTACGGCATCGTCTGCATGAAAAGTACGGTATTGTGACATTGCGAATCCCCTGGTAGGTGGTATCTGTGCCATTTTCTTGTTGTTTTAGACATAAAAGCGTTTGGACGTCTATACATCCGCAAAGCATACTGGCAGAATTAAAAAATTGATGCAATAGCGCAACACGGATTTAACTCCAAATGCAAAACATTAACACTACAAGTTTAAAGGTTATTGATAACCAGCTCTGGATCCTCGATCAGCAAGCGCTGCCGCAGGAGAAGGTTTGGCATCCCTGCCCAGACGTCAATGCGCTGGTGGAACACATCAAAGCGTTGCGCGTACGCGGCGCGCCCGTGATCGGGCTATCGGCCAGTCTGCTGCTGGCTTTGCTGGCGGAACACGGTCTCTCTCGTCCTGCGCTGGCGACCGCGCTGGAGACGCTGCGCGCGGCCCGCCCGACCGCCGTGAACCTGATGAACAACCTCGATCGCATGAAGCAGGCGCTGGCGGCGCCGGAGTGGATCCCGGCGCTGGGACAGGAAGCCCTGCGGCTGATTGAGGAAGATCGCGCCCTGTGCGATCGCATCGCGGATTACGGCGCAGCGCTGGTCACCCCCGGCAGTCGGCTGCTGACGCACTGCAACACCGGCGGACTGGCGACGGCGGGCGTCGGCACGGCGATCGGCGTACTGCTGCGCGCGCATCAGCAAGGCAAGATAGAAAATGTCTGGGTGGATGAAACCCGGCCATTGCTGCAAGGCGGACGCCTGACCGCCTGGGAGCTGGGGGAATTGGGCATTCCCTATCATCTGATCTGCGACGCCATGGCGGCATCGCTGATGGCGCAGGGTCAGGTTGATGCCGTGTGGGTGGGTGCGGACCGCATCGCCGCCAACGGCGACGTCGCCAACAAAATCGGCACCTACAGCCTGGCGGTACTGGCGCGGTATCACTGTATTCCGTTCTACGTCGCCGCGCCTCATACGACGCACGATCCGCACTGCCCGGATGGACACGCGATCCCCATCGAACAGCGCGCGGCCGCCGAAGTCACCGGCGTATCAGGAAGCTTTGGCCATACCCAGTGGGCCCCGCAGGACGCGCGAGTGTATAACCCGGCGTTTGACGTCACCCCGGCCGCCTTGATTAGCGGTTGGGTGCTGGACAGCGGTGTAATTACGCCAGAGCAGGCGCGCGCCGGTATTTTTCAGCAGACGCTGTCGCGTTAATACCGTAGGAAACGTCTCCCCGCCGCTCGGGTGGGGAGACGCTTAACGACAGGAAATCAGGCCAGCTTCGGATACGCCGTGGCGATGTCGTCGCCGGTGAAGTGGGCGATCCATCCTTCCGGATTGTCGAACAGACGAATGGCCGTAAAGTTCGGGGACGACCCCATATCGAACCAGTGCGGCGTTCCCGCCGGGACGGACAACAGATCGTTCTTCTCACACAAGATCTGGAAGATCTGCCCTTCGACATGCAGGCAGAACAGCCCCGCGCCCTCCACAAAGAAACGCACTTCATCTTCCCCGTGCGTATGCTCAGACAGAAACTTGCCGCGCAGCGCTTCCTTCTGAGGATGGTCGGCGCGCATGCTGATCACATCCCAGCTCTGATAGCCTTTTTCCGCCACCAGTTTGTTGATTTCATGCTGATAGGCCGCCAGCACCTCTTCCGCGTCAGGCTCTGCGCTCAATGCGCGATCCGCCTGCCAGCGTTCGAAACGGACGCCGATAGCCGTCAAACGCTGACGGATCGCCTCGGCGTCCTGGCTCTGCCACACCGGTTGTGATGCGTCTTGGTCGCTGAAAATAGTGAGTGCGCTCATGAGGAAATCTCCTGTACGTCGATATGATCGAAGCGGCTCACCTGCGGGTGATCGCTCTGGGGGTCTGCCTCGCCGCGCAGCAGCTGACAGGTATGCCAACCGGCGCTTCGCGCCGCGTCCAGCTCCTGATGAATATCGGAAAGGAACAGAATTTCAGCCGCCGGGAGCGCAATGGCTTCGGCGATATTCCGATAGGATGCGACTTCACGTTTGGCGCCAACGCGCGTATCAAAATAGCCGCTGAACAGCGGTCGTAAGTCACCGACGTCGCTGTGGCCGAACAGCAATTGCTGCGCCTCGACCGAGCCGGAAGAGTAAACGTACAGCTTGATGCCCTGCTCAAGCCACGCATGCAGTTGCGGCGTCACGTCGGCGTAGACGTGGCCATGGAAGTCGCCCTGCCGATAGCCTGTACGCCAGATAATGCCCTGCAACGTTTTCAGCGCCGTCGACTTGCGATCCTGATCCATAAACTGCGCCAGTGCGTCCACCAGCTCCGTTTCGCTGGCTTCCGGACGCGCAAGCTCGATCCGCAGCGCCGCCAGCGCATCGGCGACTTCCCGCTGCTCGCCGGCCTGAGCCACGATGTCCGCCAAACGCGCGCGCGCGTAGGGAAACAGAACGTCGTGTACGAAGCGAATGTCGCTGGTGGTGCCTTCAATGTCGGTGACGATGGCCTTAATCATTGCGCCTCCAGCAAACGTCGTTGCAGTTCGCACTGGAACAGAAACTCCAGCCCCTCGAGATGACGTCGCGCTTCCTGCACGCTCTGTCCCCAACAGTAGAGGCCGTGGCCCCGCACCAGAAAACCGTAACGCAGCGGCGTGGACGCATGGCGAGCCGCCACGCGCTCGGCCAGCGCCGGAATGTCCTGATCGTTATCGAAAATAGGGATGTTCACTTGGTCGAGATGCGAGCGCTGGCCAGCCAGCGACTTCTGCATCTCGTAGCCTTCCAGAATCAAGGCATCGCTTTTCTCTACACGGGACAACACCGTGGCGTTGACCGAGTGCGTATGCAGCACGGCGCCGATGTGCGCGTCGAGACGATACAGCAAGGTGTGCAAACCGGTTTCCGCGGACGGCGTACGGCCGCTAGGCACATGGTTGGTAGCAATATCGACCTGTAGAAAGTCATCCGGCTTTAGATTGCCCTTGTCTTTGCCCGATGCCGTGATCAGGCTGCGCGCCTCATCGAGACGGACGGACATGTTGCCGCCGGTGGCGGGACACAAGCCTCTTTCCCCGATCCAGTGGCAGGCCGCCAGCAGGTCGGTCAAAAATACGTTATCGCTCATGGTCTATTCCCAGTGCAGGTGAATCCCCAAACGTTCCGACGCAACCGTCGGCGTTCAGTGTTGTTATTGCCGCTCAGTGAGCATGAATTTTTATAAACATCAGAGAGAAATACGCCGGTTTCTTTCCCCCGCGTCTGAACCCTCTGATTCGCGCGCTGGCATATACTCTCGGCGCCTTCGCCTGATGATAAGTATCACATTAACGCGTGAGATTACCCGGAGAAATCGGGGATCTCAAGAAGATCATCGGCCCTTCCGGCCAAGGAGAATACCGCGAAAAGAGGGTGGGTAATCCCCCTTTTTTTATACTGTTTTTTGTTTTCTGACCGCCAGCTCAGACCGCCCCGTCGCCTGACGACACGCTGCTGTTTTCTTGTCCGACAGACGATAACATCACACCGGCAAAACGGGAGGGGAAGTTGATATTGACCTGGAACGGCAAAAGCAATGTGTTAGAAGAAACCGTGCAGGAAATTAGCCAAAACGCTCGCGACGCACACCGGCGCAGCCGGTCAGTTTTTCTCTGACTCTATCGATATAAACTGACTGTCTGATGTGCTCTGTTCGTTTGGCGAGGACGTCAATGAACGGTCGGCGCTGGCAAAATAATCCGCCGCTGTTCACTTCGATGCACAAATCACGGCGTTCATCGGGTGCGCTTGTGCGATCTTCGGATAAAAAAGGGGGCTGAATCAGCCCCCCATGGTTCAACTTAGGCGATTTATTCGCGTCTGAATCGCGTTGGCTTTGGTGGTATCTTTCGCCGCTTGATATAACGCCAGCGCCCTCTTATAAGCCACCAGCGCCTCAGCCTTATCTTTGCGAGTGCCTTGTTCTTTGCTTAACGGATCGTGATAACGCGCCCAGCTGTACGCATAAACTTTATTGTTATAAATGGCGCTCTCCTCGAACGTGAATCCATTCGCCTTCCTTAATTGATTGAGGTGCTCACACTTCAGCACCTCAACGGCCTTATCGAAATAGCGCAACCTGTCGTCATAACCATTAAAACCGCCGTTAATTCTGGCCGTAATGATATTGAAGTCATCTTTTTTGGCGTAACGATTCAGATTCTGGTTGCCATAATCCATGTAAAACCAAAAGGCCGAGGTCACACAGTGAGGCGAGGTAGTCAGTTTATTCCGGTTGTCTTCACTGGAATACACATCCTCGCCCACCGCGCTCCCGTACGCGCGATAGTTCATCTCGAAGGTCAATTGAATCAAGCCCCGACCGTACCAAGGCGCATAGCTCTTTTGACTCCCGCCGATTTCCGCGGTGTAGACCAGGCCCATGCTTTCGTGACAACACTGTGCAAGAAAATGCGCTTTTTCCCTGCATGTGGTCATCCTGTATTTAGCGAATCCCTCATTAAAAGCCTGCAGGTACGTCGTCAGCTTGTCTTCATCGGCCTCCGGCGCGATTTTTCGTAACTCGGCGAGCGTAATATCACGGTGACAGGCACAGGTGGTCGGTTCCGTCGTTGCGGCTCCATACGTCTGTCCCGTCATCTGTAACGTTGAATGAAGAAAGTTCCGCGGAAGCGTCGCCGCTATCATCGCGCGCAAACAAACCTCTATCGTTGACGACAAATTGTTGACGGCCCGGCAGGGCGTCGAATAACCATTGAGAGGGAAATAAGACGACAGCGTTTCGGGTAACCGCTTCACGCTGAAAATCAACTTTTCATACGGCGTCACTGCGCCACATGATGCTTTGGGGTTTGGAATAGATTGACCGCTTCCAAAATCGATAATCTCGACGTTTTTCATTACGTTATTCATAAACAAACGATGTCCTTATGTTGTTTCAATGTGCCCAATATCCAGCATTCACACTGGGTTTCCTGTTCCTCAGGATTGTTTATGCCTGTTTATTACCGTCCTTTATCGCTCTCTGGTTTAAAAAAGAACTTCAACAACATTTATCTTGAATAACAATACGATAAGTCCGTTTTCTACCCATTCACGCGTCATGTTTTTTAGCCATATAGACACCCAAACGTCTCAATTGCCAATTATCGACAGCGTGATATATTGGCTAGCTATACACGTTTGCAGGAGTTGTATTCAGTCATGAGCGCGGCGCTAATCCCCCACAGTAAACTCCCTTCTCTCGGCACGACCATCTTCACCCAGATGAGCGCGCTGGCGCAGAAGCATCAGGCGATCAACTTGTCGCAGGGCTTCCCTGATTTCGACGGTCCTCAGTATCTGCAAGAACGTCTGGCCTATCACGTTAGCCAGGGGGCGAATCAGTACGCGCCGATGACCGGCGTCGCGCCGCTGCGACAGGCTATCGCTGAAAAAACCGGGCAGCTGTATGGTTGGGAACCGGATGTCGACCAGGAAATTACGGTCACGGCTGGCGCGACGGAAGCCCTGTTCGCCGCCATCAGCGCGCTGGTGCGTCAGGGTGATGAAGTGATCTGCTTCGATCCGAGCTATGACTGCTATGCGCCAGCCATCGAATTGGCTGGCGGCGTCGTGAAGCGTCTGGCGCTGCAGCCCCCCGCCTTTCGGGTGGACTGGGCGGAGTTCGCCGCGCTTCTCAGCGATAAAACCCGGCTGGTGATCCTCAACACGCCGCACAACCCGTCGGCCACCGTCTGGCAAAAATCGGATTTCGACGTCCTGTGGCAGGCGATTGCCGAACGCGAAATTTACGTGCTGAGCGATGAAGTGTACGAGCACATCTGCTTCGATCCGGAAGGTCATGCCAGCGTCCTGGCGCATCCCGAGCTGCGTCAGCGCGCGGTCGCCGTCTCGTCCTTCGGTAAAACGTTCCATATGACCGGCTGGAAAGTGGGTTACTGCGTAGCTCCCGCGCCTATCAGCGCCGAACTGCGCAAAATCCATCAATATCTGACGTTCGCCGTCAACACGCCAGCACAGCTGGCGATTGCCGATATGCTGCGGCAACACCCGGAACACTGGCGCGAGCTGCCTGATTTTTATCGGGCGCGACGCGATCGTTTCGTCAATGCGCTGTCGGCCAGCCGCTTTGAGCTGTTGCCGTGTCAGGGCACCTACTTCCTGCTGGCGGACTACAAAGCGATTTCGACGCAGGATGACGTGACCTTCTGCCGCTGGATGACCGAACACGTTGGCGTCGCCGCCATTCCGCTGTCGGTTTTCTGCGCAGACACTTTCCCCCACACCTTGATTCGGCTATGTTTTGCCAAGCAGGAATCAACGTTGGATGCCGCTGCGGAGCGCCTATGTCGACTTTAAAAATCACCCTACTGCAACAACCGCTGGCGTGGATGGATGGTCCCGCCAACCTGAGCCACTTCGACGCGTTATTGGAAAACATCACCGGCCGCGATCTGATTCTGCTGCCGGAAATGTTCACCACCGGATTCGCGATGGAAGCCGCCGGACACAGCCTGGAGCAGTCGGTGGTGGAAGCCTGGCTCTGCCAGTGGGCGCAGCGCACCAACGCGCTCATCGGCGGCAGCGTGGCGGTGCAAACGTCGAAAGGAGCGGCGAACCGTTTTCTGTTCGCCGATCCGCACGGCACGCTGTATCGCTACGATAAGCGGCATCTGTTCCGCATGGCGGACGAACATCAGTATTATCAGGCAGGAAAGAAGAAACTGGTGGTGGAGTGGCGCGGCTGGCGCATCATGCCGCTGGTCTGCTACGACCTGCGCTTCCCGGTCTGGGCGCGCAACCAGCAGGATTACGACCTGCTGCTGTATGTCGCCAACTGGCCGACGCCGCGCGCTCATCACTGGAAGACGCTGCTGACGGCCCGCGCGATTGAAAACCAAAGCTATGTGGCGGGCTGTAATCGCGTCGGTATCGATGCCAACGGCCACAGCTATCAGGGCGACAGCGTGATCCTCGATCCGCTCGGTCAGACGCTGGCCAGCGCCCCGGAAAATCAGCCCGCACGGCTGGATGCGGAACTGTCGCTGGAAGCGCTGCAAGCCTATCGGCAAGCTTTCCCCGCCTGGCGCGACGCGGACGCGTTCACCCTCTAGTCAGCGCGACGCTTCTTGCTGCTCACGATGTAAGTCAGTGCTTACACTGATGCAGCAAAAAGCCCTCGCCACCCGGCGTATGTCCGCCCCGCGCTCCGCCTGTTGAGGCGCTTCAGCTGCTCCGCGATTCACCCCTTACGCGTTGCGCCAACGTTCACCACCGTCAGCAGTAACGCCTGCAACGCTTGCGCCACGTCGTCAGTAAGCACTAACTCATCAGGGTGATGGCTCACGCCGCCTCGACAGCGCACGAACAGCATGCCTACCGGCCAACGTTCGGCGATGGCAATGGCGTCGTGGCCCGCGCCGCTCGGCAGCGACAAACTCGTTCCCTGCACCACCGTCACAGCGTCAGATAACGTCGTCTGTAGCCTGTCATCGCAGCGCGTCGCGGGAATACGATAGTACTCCTCCGCGCTGAACTGACATCCGCGCAGCATGGCGATCTCCTTCGCCGCCGCCAGCAATCGGGTCAGCAACGCTTCCAGCGCTGCATCTTCCGGTCCCCGGACATCCAATGTCAGCCTGACTTCGCCGGGAATGACGTTGGCCGCGCCCGGCAAACAGTGCAACGTCCCTACGGTCGCGACCAAATGCGGATCGCTCGACTGCGTCAGCGCCTCCACCTGCGTCATCCAGGCCGCCGCGGCCGCCAGCGCATCTTGTCGTTGTCCCATCGGCACCGTGCCCGCATGACCGGCATGACCGACAAACGCACAATTCAACCGCCGCGCCCCATTGATTGCCGTGACCACGCCCAGCGCCAGTCCCGCCTGTTCCAGACACGGCCCCTGTTCGATATGCAGCTCCAGATAGGCCAGAATATCGCTCGGCGGCCGCGCCGCCTCTCCGATCGCGTCGGCGGACAAACCGGCCTGCGTCAGCGCTTGCGACACGGGAACGCCATCGGCGTCCTGACAGGCCAGCCATTCTGCGGGCCAGGTGCCGGTGAGTCCGCGGCTGCCCAGCAAGGTGATGCCGAAGCGCGTGCCTTCCTCGTCGCCGAAGCCCACGATCTCCAGCGCCACCGGCAGCCGAATTTGACGTTGATGCAGATAGCGAACGGTTTCCAACGCGCTGAGCACGCCCAACATCCCGTCGTAACGACCGGCATTGCGCACCGTGTCTAGATGCGAACCGAGCAGCAGCGCCGGGGCATCGGCCGTTTGACCCTCGTAGCGGCCGCAAATATTGCCCACGCTATCCTGCCAGACGCGCATTCCCGCCGCCCGCATCCACTCACCCACTACCTGATTGGCGCGCAGATGCTCTTTCGACAGGTAAACCCGCGTCAGTTGGCCTGCGCTTTCCGAAATCTCCGCCAGCGCATCGCAGCGATCCATAACCTGCCGCGCGGCGTTGAGCGCCTCGGCAGCCGTCATCGCGACGGGATTCATGCCTGCGCCTGCTGGCGGCTATAGACATCCCAAGCGGCCTGCAACGCGGCGCCCTGTACGGAGCGGAATCCCAGCCGATTAAGCACGGCTTCCAATGCGGTCAGGGTCTGCATGACGCAGTCTTTACGCGCGTTGTAGCCCATGGTGCCGATCCGCCAGATCTTGCCCTGCAGCGGGCCGAAAGAGGTGCCGATCTCGATGGCGAAATCCTCCAGCAGCAGCTTACGCACGGCTTCACCGTGTATGCCTTCGGGGATCGTCACGCCTAATACGTTGTTCATGCGATGCGCCGGATCGCCGTAAGCCTTCAGTCCCATCCCTTCGATCCCGGCCAACAGCGCCTGACCGTGCAGCGCATGGCGGGCGATGCAGGTATCCAGCCCCTCCTCCAGAATAATGCGGGCGCACTCACGGGCGGCGAACAGCATACTGGTCGCTTCGGTGTGGTGGTTTAACCGCTCCGGCCCCCAGTAGTCCATGATCATGCCCAGATCGAAGTAGTTGGAGTACACCATCTCCTCATCGCCATCCTGATGATCGTCGGTGCGGATCCCCTGCTCCACGCATTTGCGCTGACGGATCGCCGCTTCCATGCGCTCGCTGATCGTCACCGGCGAACTGCCGGACGGACCGCCAAGGCACTTCTGAAGTCCGGCGGATACGCCATCCAACCCCCAGGCATCGGTTTCCAGCGGATTACCGCCAAATGAGGCGGTGGCGTCAGTGTAAAACAGCACGCCATGACGTCGGCAGATGTCACCGAGTTCGTCCAGCGGCTGAAGCATCGTCGTCGAGGTGTCTCCCTGAACGGTCAGCAGCAGACGCGGTTTGACCCGCTTCACGGCCTCTTCGATGCGGTCAGGCGTGAACACGTCGCCCCACGGCGCTTCAATCGTATGCACCTCGGCGCGGCAGCGACGGGCAATTTCACACAGCAGATGGCCGAAACGGCCAAACACCGGGACCAGTACGCGATCGCCGGGGCGGATCGCAGAAACCAGAATGGCTTCAATTCCGGAACGCGACGTGCCGTCCACCAACATCGTCCAGCGGTTTTCAGTACGAAACAGCTGCCGGTACAGCGCCATAACCTGATTCATGTAGCCGGTCATCACCGGATCGTACTGACAATCAACTGACTGGACATCGCCCGGAGCACGCGCGGATCGGCGTTAATCGGGCCCGGCCCCATCAGCAGACGATGTGGCGGATTAATTTGGGCGAACAGTTCGCTTTGCATAGTGGTTAACTCCTGATGTCCTTAATTCATGGTGTGCGTTGACGCGCCGGACGGAGGTAGGCGTACCGGCTGCGCCGCGCGTCAGGCTTCGGTCAGCCCGCGCACGGAGGCAATAAACTGTTTCAGTTCCGGGGTCTGCGGCTGGGCGAACAGGCGGGAGCCTTCGCCCTGCTCCCACACTTTGCCCTGGTGCATGAATACCACGCGGTCGCCGACCTCGCGGGCGAAGTTCATTTCGTGGGTGACCAGAATCAGCGTCATGCCTTCCGCCGCCAGCTGCTCCAGCACTTTGAGCACTTCGCCCACCAGCTCCGGGTCTAACGCCGAGGTAATTTCATCGCACAACAGCACCTTCGGATTCATCGCCAGCGCGCGGGCGATGGCGACGCGCTGCTGCTGGCCGCCGGACAGATTGGCGGGATAGTAGTTTCGCCGTTCGCCCAGCCCGACTTTGTCCAGCATCTGCTCGCCCAGACTGCGGCACTCCGCCGCGCTTTTTCCCAGCACCAACCGGGGCGCCAGCATCACGTTTTCCAACGCGGTCATGTGGGGGAACAGATTGAAATTTTGGAAAATCATGCCGATGGAACGGCTGATTTCACGCGCCTGAGACTCCCGATCGGTAATCGTCATTCCGCCCAGCTTGATGCTGCCTTCCTGATAACCTTCCAGACCGTTGACGCAGCGGAGCAGCGTACTTTTCCCCGAGCCGCTGCGCCCGATGATAGAGATCACTTCGCCCATCTCGACGTCCAGGTCCACGCCCTTTAACACGTGGTTTTGACCGTAAAACTTATGAACCTGATTAATGGTGATGAGCGGCATTGAATTTCTTCTCCAAATAGCGGCTGTAGTAAGACAGCGGGTAGCACAGCAGGAAGTAGCCAAGCGCCACCAGCCCAAACACCTTGAAGGGCTGGTAGGTGACGTTGTTCAGCATGGTTCCGGCTTTGGTCAGCTCGACAAAACCGATGATGGACGCCAGCGCCGTACCTTTGATTACCTGCACGGAAAAGCCGACCGTCGGGGCGATGGCGATACGCATCGCCTGCGGCGCGACGACCCGGCTCAAGGTTTGCCAGAAGCTCAGTCCCAGACAGCGCGAGGCTTCCCACTGTCCGCGCGGCAGCGCCAGTACGCTGCCGTGCCAGATATCCACCAGAAACGCGCTGGTGAACAGCGTCAGCGCCAGTGCGGCGGCCACCCACGGACTGACGTCAATGCCGAACAGACCCAGACCAAAAAAAGCGAGGAATAGCTGCATCAGCAGCGGCGTGCCCTGAAACAGGTTGGCGTAAGCGCGGGTCAGCCGCAGCGGCCAGGGACGGCGGGTCAGACGCAGCAGCAACAGCGGCAACGTCACCAGCGCCCCGCCGAAGAACGCGGTCAGCGACAGCAACACCGTCCAGCGCCCCGCCAGCAGCAGGTTGCGCACTATATCCCAGTCGGTAAAGTTCATCATGCGCCCTGCGTTCCCAGAAAACGTCGCCCCAACATCATCAGCAGTTGGCGCATCAGCAGCGACAACGCCAGATACAGGAGCGTAGTGACCAGATACACCTCGAAGCTTAAGAAGGTGCGAGATTGGATAAGGTTGGCGGCGAAGGTCAGCTCTTCGTACGACACCTGCGACACCACCGAAGAGCCGAGCATGACGATGATGCACTGGCTCACCAGCGCCGGATAAATCCGTTGAAGGGCCGGCGGTAAAATCACACGCAGAAACGTCTGCGTGCGCGTCAATCCCAGCACCCGGCAGGCTTCCCACTGCCCTTTCGGCGTCACCTGAATGCCCGCGCGGATAATCTCGGTGCTGTATGCCCCGAGATTCACCAGCATGGCGATCAACGCCGCCTCGCCTGCGGTTAGCTTCAGCCCCAGCCCCGGCAGGCCGAACACGATAAAGAACAGCTGCACCACGAACGGCGTATTACGAATCGCTTCGACGTAAACGCCCCACAGCCCGCTCAACACGTTCGGCTTGCCGCTGCGCAACGCGGCGCCGCAGATGCCGATGGCAATACCGCCGACCGTAGCGAGCACCGTCAGTTGCACGGTGACCCACAGACCGGCCAGCATGTCCGGCCAGTAAGGCCACAGCGCGGCGAAATCAAGCTGATAGGTCATGCGTTACCCTCACGCGCCCAGATTGGCGGGCAGCGGCGCCTTCAGCCACTTCTGCGACAGGCCGTTCAGCGTGTTGTCTTTTACCGCCTTTTCGATCAGCGCATTGACCTTCTCTTTCAACGCGGGTTCGCCTTTTTTCAGGCCGATAAAGCACGGCGAATCTTTCAGCATGAATTTCGCCACCGGCGCTTTCGTCGGATTCTGTGCGGCGATGGCCGCGACCACCAGGTTACCAGTCGCGATGTACTGCACCTGTCCAGACAGATACGCGGACAGCGTGGTGTTGTTGTCTTCATAGCGTTTCAGCTGCGCTTCTTTCGGCGCAAGATCGGTCAGCACCATATCTTCCACCGCGCCGCGGGTGACGCCCACGCTTTTGCCCGCCAGCGCCTGAGGATTGCTCAGATCGCCGTCTTTCGGTCCGAACACGCCCAGGAAGAACGGCGCGTAGGCGCGGCTAAAGTCGATCACCTTTTCGCGTTCGGCGTTTTTACCCAGGCTGGAGATCACCAGATCCACCTTGTTGGTTTGCAGATAAGGCACGCGGTTGGCGCTGCTCACAGGCACTAGCTGCAACTTTAGTTTCATCTCGCTGGCCAGATAGCGCGCCATGTCGATATCGTAGCCCTGCGGCTCAAGGTCCGTGCCGACAGAGCCAAACGGCGGGAAGTCCTGCGGCACGGCGACGCGCAGTACGCCACGTTTTTCAATGTCTTGCAGCTGATCAGCCAGGGCATGGCCGGCCTGTACGAAAAACAGCGCCGCGCTGATCACGGCCAAGAAACCTTTTCTGATATTCATCGCTCTGCTCCTGGTTCGCCAATTTGAAACAAAAGATTCTTCAATAAAAGATAGTGAAACTATCGTTACAAATCAGAGAGCAAAATATATGCCAATAATGAGGTTGCGGGGAGAGGTGAATTCGGGTGAGAAAAAAGCGCAGGCAATCCTTGAGATAAGGCTTTTCTCAGATGAAACGGAGAAAATCATCGCGCAAAACGGCAAGCATCGAGCGGAAAGGTGGCCCCGACATGTTGCACCAATGAGGAGCAACAGCACTATTCTGGTGCTGAATATCAGCTCATCGCTGAGCGCTACCGGCATGGATGCAACATGACGTCATGAGCGCCCGTCACGCTCATCAAGCTGAACAGCCATCGCCCTCGCGACGATGTTCAGGGCGCTAACGCCTAAGATCCGGGCTGGTGAAATAAACCGATGATTCAGATGTGCCGGAAAACGGATGCAATCGTTAATCCGTTGAAAAGTATAGTGAAATGGCCGAACAGGACGGGAGGGTCAGCCGTGTTTGCATGCAAGGACTCAGTGTCGCCTAGCGTTGCTCCAACTCATCCAACTGCTGATACAGATCGGCAATATGATGAATACGCTGACGTCCGTCCTGCAACATTTCATGCAGCAGCGCGTTGCTCAACAGATTAACCAACCCCATCGCAGAGGCGTAGCTGTCAAAGGCGGATACGCTGTCCAGCGGCGCGCTCAGCGTCCAGGTCGCGAACGGTTGAAGGCTGTGGGCCTGCGGCTCGCACAGCAACAACACCGGCACCTGTTTTTCCTGTAATTGGCGAAGCAGAGACGGGATCAGCCGTGGACGGCGGCGAAACGCGGCTACGATAACGACATCCTGTGGACTCAGGTCAGCCAGCTCTTCCGCCAGCGTCTGGCCCGGCTGGGCTAACAGACAGACTTGCGGCCTCACCTGCAACAGCTGCTGGCGTAGATGCAGCGCCACCGGATAACTGTTGCGCAGCCCGATCAGGCAGACACGTTGAGCCTGTTGAAGCGCGGCGATCACCGCGCCGAACTGCACCGGATCGATCTGATTGACCCACTGGGTCAGGTTCGCCATCTCCTGCTTATAGTGACGCGCCAGCAGGGTATTTCCCTGCACCGCATCGCGGTTGTCGGCCAGCGGCATACCGCTTTGGCGTAGCGTGCGCAGCTCATCGCGCATTTCCCGGTAGCTCGGGTAGCCGAGACGACGGAACAACCGACTGACGGTCGCTTTAGAGACGCCGCACAGGCGCGACAGCTCCGCGCTGTTGTAGCTGATCAGGTCGTCGAGATGATCGAAAATAAACTCCGCGACCCGCCGCTCCTGAGGGGAGAGCGCATTAAAATGGCTGCGTAGCCGTTCATCAATCTGCTTCATGCCTGCCTCTGTAACTTTCGTTTCAGCCCTTCACGGTATCGCTGCACCTTAGCACACCTCTCAGCGAGAACGGCAAGAGGAAAAAGAGTGGAATGCTTTTTGCTTTTGTCTGTAGTCGATTGTCCGTGGGCTCCCTTCACGGCGCGATGCCTGGCCTTAGATTGATGACTCGCCAGCGTTGCCCGCCGGAGTCTTGCCCCTAGCGTTGGGAATCTTTTTTATGATGCACAGTAATATTGCGCCAGCCGGTATGGCGGTGACGCCTCACCACCTCGCCAGCGCCTCCGCGCAGGCGGTGCTGCGGGAGGGCGGCAATGCGATCGAAGCAATGGTCGCCGCCGCGTCTACCATCGCCGTCGTCTATCCGCACATGAACAGTCTGGGCGGCGACGGTTTCTGGCTGATCGTGCCGCCGCAGGGCGACCCTATTGCCATTGACGCCAGCGGACCGGCAGGCTCGCTGGCCGACCGCGCGATGTACGACGGTATGGAGCGTATCCCTCATCGCGGTCCCAAAGCCGCCATCACCGTGGCGGGCACCGTCGGCGGATGGCAGGAAGCGCTGCGCTACGCCGCCGAGCTGGGCGGAAAATCGCTGCCGCTGAAGCGGCTGCTGGCCGATGCGATCCGCTACGCCGAACGCGGTATTCCGGTCACGCCCTCGCAGTCGGACGCGCTCACGCAGCACTTTGAGGCTCTCAGCGCCCAGGCCGAATTTCGCCGCGTCTTCTTGCCGGACGGCACGCCCCCTTCCCCCGGCAGCCGCTTCACTCAGCCCGACCTCGCCCGCACGCTCAGGCAGCTGACGCAAGACGGTCTGGACAGTTTTTATCGCGGCCCGCTGGCCGATAGCTTGGCGGCGGCCATGACCCAGGTAGGGATGCCGGTGACCCGAGACGATCTGGCGAACTATCGCGCTAAACGCGTCGCCCCCCTGAGGCTGGCCCACAGTCAGGGCGAGATCTTCAATCTGGCGCCGCCGACGCAAGGGCTGGTGTCATTGGCGATCCTCGGGATCGCCGACCGCCTCGATATGGCCGATCTTAACGATGCGCAAACGATCCATCGCGTCGTCGAAGCCACCAAGCTCGCGTTCGAACTGCGCGATGCCTTCATCACCGATCCCAGACTCGTCACGCAAGATATCCCCGCTTTGCTCAGCGCCGATGCGCTGGAGGCATTGAGCGCCCGCGTGAATATCGATGCCGCCGCGCCGTGGGGAGAAGGGAAAGGCCCCGGCGACACCGTTTGGATGGGCGTGTGCGACGGCAACGGACTGTCGGTTTCCTTTATTCAGAGCATCTATCACGAATTCGGCAGCGGCGTCGTGCTGCCGGAGACCGGCATCGTCTGGCAGAACCGGGGAGCCTCGTTCAGCCTCGATCCACACCATCTATTGGCGCTGGAACCGGGCAAACAGCCGTTTCACACCCTGAATCCCGCCGCCGCACGGCTGTCCGACGGGCGGACGATGGTCTACGGATCGATGGGCGGCGACGGCCAGCCGCAAACTCAGGCGGCGTTGTTTATCCGCCACATCGTGCAGGGGCTGCCGCTCCAGCAGGCCATCGCCGCGCCGCGCTGGCTACTGGGTCGCACCTGGGGACAAACCTCCGATAGCCTGAAACTGGAGGACCGCTTCACGGCCGCCACCGTCGACACGCTACGCGGGCTGGGCCACGAAGTGGAGATGCTGCCCGACTTCAGCGAGAGCGTCGGACACGCCGGCGCCATCGTGCGCCATACTAACGGTATGCTCGAAGGCGCGTTCGACCCGCGCAGCAACGGCAGCGCCCTAGGCTTTTAAATCAATAAGACCGCGACCAAGAGAATCACAGAGGGAAACATGAGCGAGATAAAACGTGATGACGCCGCGCTGGCCGACTATCTGCGGCAGATGGAAACGTTGCTGGCGCTGGAGTTAGATCCGGCCCGCCGCCAGGAACTACAGCGACAGTTCAGCCGCATCGCCGAGATGGCGCAGCCGCTGATGGCCTTTCCACTGGACGAGCGTCAGGAAGTCGCGGGGGTCTATCAGCTATGAGTACGATGCGTCACCCCGGCAGCTATTCCATTGATGAACTTCAGGCGCTGCAAGAAAGCGGCGAACTGTCCGCGCAAGACATCGCCCAGCAGACGCTGGCGCGCATTGCGCAGCGTAACCCCCAGCTCAACGCCTATACCCGCGTCACCGAGACGCGCATGTTGGAAGAGGCCGCGCAGCTCGACCGACAACGCCGCGACGGCTGCCCGCTGCCCGTGCTGACCGGCGTGCCGTACGCGGTCAAAAATCTGTTCGATGTGGCAGGCGAAACCACGCTGGCGGGAGCGAAACTGTTTAGCCAGCGCCCACCCGCCACGCAGGATGCCTACGCCGTCGGTCGACTGAGCGCTCAAGGCGCGCTGCTGTCGGGGATGGTAAATATGGACGCCTACGCCTACGGCTTTACGACGGAGAACACCCACTATGGCGCAACCCGCAACCCGCATGACCTGACGCGGATTGCGGGCGGCTCTTCCGGCGGTTCCGCCGCCGCGGTTGCGGCCGGGCTGGTGACCTTCGCGCTCGGCAGCGACACCAACGGCTCTATTCGCGTCCCTTCGTCGCTGTGCGGCATTTTCGGCCTCAAACCGACCTTTGGCCGCCTGTCCCGTCGCGGCACGCAGCCTTTCGTCGCCAGCCTCGATCACATCGGCCCGATGGCGCGCAACACGAAGGATCTGGCTCAGGTCTTCGACCTGCTGCAAGGCATCGATGCCCACGATCGTTTTCAAACGCCGCACTCGTCATTGGACTGCTCGGCCACGCTGAATGATGATACGCCGCCGCTGCGCACCAAGATTCTGGCAGGTTATTTCGCCGACTGGTGCGACGAACACGCGAAAACCGCCGTACTGCGGGTCGCACGCACGCTGGGAGCCAATGAGAATGTGTTGATCGACGATGCCGCGCTGGCCCGCACCGCCGCCTTCCTGATCTCCGCCAGCGAAGGCGGGAATCAATACCTGCCCGCGTTGCGGAGCTTGCCGGAGCAGTTCGAGCCGCATTCGCGCGAACGCCTGCTGGCCGGCGCCATGATCCCGGCGGCGTGGTACGTACAGGCACAGCGTTTTCGCGACTACTTCCGGCAGGAGGTCCTGTCACTGTTCGAGCACACCGACCTGTTGATCGCCCCCGCTACGCCCTGTTCGGCGACGCCGATTGGTCAGGAAACCATGCGCATTAACGGCGCGGATCTGCCCATTCGCGCCAGCATGGGCATGCTGACGCAGCCGATTTCGTTCGTCGGGCTGCCGGTGGTGACCGTGCCGCTGCTCACCGACTCCGGGCTGCCTATCGGCGTCCAACTGATTGCCGCGCCGTGGCGCGAAGACATTGCGCTACGCGCTGCCCGACGCCTGGAGCAGCAAGGCATTACGCACTCTGTCATCCCCTTACAGCCCTGATACGCCAGGAACCCGCTATGTTGCAGCTCAACGACATCAATCTGCCCGACGTGCTGGAAGAGGTCGCCGCCGCGTTCGCCCGCTACGAAAAAGCGTTGACCGGCAACGACGTCGAAGCACTTGACGCCCTGTTCTGGCACGATGCGCGCACCGTCCGCTACGGCGCGTCCGAGAACCTATACGGCATTGAGCAGATCCGGGCGTTTCGCGCCGCCCGTCCCTCGGCCGGACTCGACCGCCAGTTGCAGAATACGGTGATCACCAGCTACGGCCGGGACATGGCCGTCGCCAGCACCGAGTTTCGTCGAGAGCATTCAGAGAAGGTTGGTCGCCAGATGCAAACCTGGATCAGAACCGAACAGGGGTGGCGCATCGTGGCCGCCCACGTCAGTCTGATGGCGTAACGGATAGGTCTGAGGAAGACAGGCCGCGACTTGGCGGCCTTTTTTCGTTCATCTTGAATGCGTCAGCCTGGATAAGGATGGTGCTGACGCCAGTGGTCGGCGATGTCCTGACGACGGCAAATCCACACCCGGTCGTGCTGCTGTACGTAGTCGAGGAAACGCTGCAACGCGCGGAAGCGACCCGGCCGTCCCAGCAGCCGACAGTGCATGCCGATCGACATCATCTTCGGCGCCGTTTCCCCTTCTTCGTATAACACATCAAAACTGTCTTTCAGGTAGGTAAAGAACTGGTCACCGCAGTTAAACCCCTGCGGCGAGGCGAAACGCATGTCGTTGGCCTCCAGCGTATAAGGGATGATCAGGTGCGGCTGCGCAACCCCTTCTTTCCCCACCACGGGCATCCAGAACGGTAGGTCGTCGCCATAATAGTCGCTGTCATACTGGAAACCGCCGAGTTCGACCACCAGCCGACGCGTATTCGGGCTGTCGCGACCGGTATACCAGCCCAACGGCGCTCGGCCAAACAGCGCCGTCATCGTCTCCACGGCCTGCGCCATATGCTGGCGTTCAACCGCCACTGGCGTGTCCTGATAGTGGATCCAGCGCCAACCGTGGCACACCACGTCGTAGTCCGCCGCCGTGATCGCCGCCACGACGGCCGGGTTACGCGCCAGCGCCATCGCCACGCCGAACACCGTCAGCGGCAGGCCGCGACGCTGGAACTCTGCATGGATCCGCCAAAAACCCGCGCGTGAGCCGTACTCATATAACGAGTCCATCGACATATGGCGGTCCGGGTAACTGGCCGCGCCGATGATGTCAGACAGAAATTGCTCGGAACCCGCGTCGCCGTGCAGCACGTTATTCTCCGCGCCTTCCTCATAGTTGAGGACAAACTGCACCGCGATACGCGCACGTCCCGGCCATTGGGCGTGCGGCGGCTGGCCCGCGTAACCGATAAGATCGCGCGGGTAGTCCCGCCCTTCCCCCAACGTCTGCGTTAACGTCTTCATGATGTGTCTCTTTTTTATTGCTGAGAAGATACAACCGATGTCAGCGCAGCGGGCTGAACGGGCCGGTCAACGGTTTGGGCAGCGGATAGTCGAGATCGCCGTGTTTGCTGGTAGTCAGTCCCATTCCCACCAGCGATTCAATCAGTTTGACCGCAGCGCTGACGCCGTCGATCACCGGGATCCCCAACTCACGCGTCAATTCAACGGCCAGATCCGCCATCCCCCCGCAGCCCAGCACAATCGCGCCGGATCCATCCTGTTGCTTCGATTGTATACACTGTTCCCGCACCTTCTGTTGCGCCACGCCCTGTACGTCCTCTAGCGCCAGCACCGGAAGATCGATCGCATGCAGCGCGGCGCAGTGGCGTTCAAAGCCATACTGGTGCAGTAGGTGTCGCGCGATGATTAACGTCCGCGGGAGCGTCGTCACAATGGAGAAACGCGTCGCCACCAGCGTCGCCATATGCATCGCGGCTTCGGCAATGCCAACCACCGGCGCGTCGGCCAGCTCGCGTGCCGCCAGCAGTCCCGGATCGCCAAAACAGGCGATGACATGCCCCTGCACGCCCTGCGATTTTCCTTGTTGGATTTGCTCCAGCACGCCAAGGGCCGCGATGGCTTCATCGACATGCCCTTCTATCGACGGCGCGCCGTGAGACGCGCACACGGCCCGGATGTCGGTATCTGCGTGCGCCACTCGCCGGGCCGCGGCACCGATGGTCGCCGTCATTTCCCGGCTGGTGTTCGGGTTGATGACCTGAATCACACAGCGGCTCATGCTGGCTCCTGTCCATGAAGGTGGGCGAACAGGCGGGAAAAGTCCGGCGTTACGCTATCGTCGCGATCAAATCGCAGATTGGCGGTGATATCGTCGAAATGCTGCTGCATGGCGGACGTCAGCGCCGCCGTGTTTTTCTCGCGCAACAGAGCAATCAAGCGCTGATGATCGTGACAGCGACACCCCTGCTGCCACGGCGCGCCGTAGGCGGCGATCACCAGCGACGATCGCAGCGTGAGCTGAGACACCATGCCGGTTAATACCGCATTGCCGGAGATAGCCTGTAGCTGAATATGAAACGCGGCAGACAGGCGGATCGCCTCCGCGCCGTTCTGATCCTGATGAGCTTTGTCTTCCGCCTGCACGCCCTTTTCCAACGCTGCGCAGTGGCTCGGCTGGCAGTGCGCCACCACCTGCGGCAGGTTGGCGCACTCCAACAGACTGCGGGTACGGAAGATCTGCTGCGCCTCTTCTACCGAGGGCGTGGCGACCTGTGCACCACGCTTGGGCGCGAGAGTGATCATTTGCACCGCGGCAAGACGCTGTAGCACTTTGCGGATCCCCGTTCGGCTAACGCCGAAGACCTCAGCCAATGCTTCTTCAGGTAATTTGGTGCCCGGCAGCAGCTGGTGTTCCACAATCGCATTCAGCAGCGCGTGATAAATCACTTCGTCCTTTTGCTTAGAAAGCGCTGCCTCTTCAAGACCATAGGTATAGTTCATCACGTTATCCCATCAACATGTCATCGCTAAATCGTACACCGCAATCATCATTTATTGTATACAAAAAATAGATCATGGCCTGAATCCTGCAAAACCCCTTTCGTATACACCATCGAGTGACGTTGACGTTCGGTTATCAAAAGGAGCAGATTCCATGCCACAAAATGCCTCGTCAAACCGCGCTATGCGGACAGACTACAGCCCCAGGTTATGCAACGAGGATCTCGCGCCGGTGCGGTCGCAGAACTGGTCCTGGTATAACATTTTTTCTTTCTGGATGTCCGACGTCCACAGTATGGGCGGCTACGTTGTCGCGGCCAGTTTCTTTACGCTGGGGCTGGCCAGCTGGCAGGTGCTCATCTGTCTGCTGGCCGGTATCGGCATCGTCCAGCTGTGCGCCAATTTGATCGCCAAACCCAGCCAGATGAGCGGTGTTCCCTATGCCGTGATTTGCCGTCAGGCTTTCGGGGTTTTCGGTGCGAACATCCCGGCGGTGATCCGTGGACTAATCGCCTTCGCGTGGTATGGCATTCAGACTTACCTCGCCGCCAACGCGCTGATGTTGGCGCTGCTGAAGTTCTACCCCTCGCTGATCCCGCTGACCGAACGTCATTGGCTGGGCCTGTCGGCGCTCGGCTGGATCTGCTTCGGCATACTGTGGCTGCTGCAGGCGATGGTGTTCTGGCACGGCATGTCCGCTATTAAGCGGTTTATCGATTTCGCCGGTCCCGCGGTCTATGCGGTGATGCTGGGGCTGGCCGGGTGGATTGTTTACCAAACCGGTTGGGACGGCATTTCCTTCACGCTGTCCAGCCAATCGTTGAGCGCGAGCGAGCAGCTGTGGCAGATGATCACCGCCATCGCGCTGGTGGTGTCCTATTTCTCCGGACCGCTGCTGAACTTCGGCGACTTTTCCCGGTACGGCAAAAGCATCCGCGAGGTGCGCCGCGGCAACTTCTGGGGGCTGCCGGTCAACTTCCTGCTGTTCTCCATCGTGACGGTGGTGATCGTTTCCGGCACGCAGTCGCTCTTCGGCAAGATGATCACCGATCCGATCGAAACCGTGAGCCACATCGGCAGCGGCGTTGCCGTCGCGCTGGGCCTGCTGACCATGATTATCGCGACGATTGGTATCAACATTGTGGCGAACTTCGTGTCGCCAGCCTTCGACTTCTCCAACTGTTCGCCACAGCGGATCAGCTTCCGCGCGGGGGGGATGATCGCCGCCGTAGGATCGATCCTGCTGACGCCCTGGAACCTCTTTCAATCCCCCGAACTGATCCACTACACGCTGGACGTCCTGGCGGCCTTCATCGGCCCGCTGTTTGGGATCTTGCTGGCGGATTTCTATCTGATCAAAGGCGGGAAGGTACACGTCGACGATCTGTTCAACGCAACCCCGCAGGGGCGCTACTGGTATCGCCGCGGTTTCAATCCCAACGCGATTCTGGCGCTGATCCCCGCGGTCGCCATCGGTCTTTTTATTGGTTTTGTGCCGTCGTGGCATGCGCTGGCTAATTTCAACTGGTTTATCGGCGCGGCGCTGGGCGCGGGTTGTTATCGTTTTCTGGCGCGTCATGAACGCAACCCAGCTTATCCGCTCCGCCCTCTCTCGATGCCCGGACTGGAATAAACATGTCGCATCACATGGGCCCGCCTTCTGTTCCCCAAACAAAAACATCCCGGCCAAAGCGGGATGTGAGGTGTGAAATGGCGCGAGTGCGCCAGCAGCGTGGGTTATTTCAGTTTGTAGATCCCCGTCTGCCACGGTTGCAGATTAAGCACGGTGGCATTGTCTGCAGGTTTGGCCTTTTCACCGCTTTCGAGCAACGTTTCGCCTATCGCCAGATGATCCGGCAACGTGTAATCGATCGGATGTTCTTTGAAGTTGATCACCACCAGATAACGATCGCCCTTCATCGTGCGTGTATACGCGAAGACGTCGGGATTCTGCGAGTCCAGATCCGCGTATTGACCGTAGACCAGCGCCGGGATGCGGTGACGCAACGCGATCATTTCACGGTAGTAGTTGTAGACCGAGTTCGGATTGCCCACTTCGCTCGCCGCATTGATCTCTTTATACGTCGGGTTCACCGTGTACCAAGGCGTACCGGTCGTGAAGCCCGCGTTTTTCTCGGCGCTCCACTGCATCGGCGTTCTGCCTTGTTCACGCGAGGTGATGCGGACGTTATTCAGGAAGTCGTCTTCCTTCACTTTTCCACCCAGAACCAGGTTCTTGTAGAACGCTTTGGTTTGAATGTCGTTATAGTCGTCGATGGACTTGAACGGCGCATTGATCATCCCAAGCTCGTCGCCCTGGTAGATAAACGGCGTGGCATGCTGCGTCAGCAGCAGCGTACCCAGCGCTTTCGCGGAGCGTTCACGCCATTCCGGACGGTCGTCGCCGATAGTGGAAACGACGCGCGGGTTATCATGACTCCCAAGGAAGAACGCCAGCCAGCCGTACTCGCCGCCGGATTCGTTTGCATGTTTCACCACTTCTTTCAACTGCGGCAACGTCCAACCTTTGTAATGCCATTTTTCGCCCGGATAGCGATAGAACAACACCGACTCGAACGTGAATGCCAGATCCATTTCGTGGCGTCGCTGGTCGACGTAATCCTTCAGCGACTCTTGCGGCACCGCGAAGGCTTCGGCGGCGAACGCCATATCTTTATGATGTGACAGAACGTGGTCGTTCATGTCTTTGAGATAACGGTGAACATTCGGTCCGTCGCCATAAGTCGCAGCGGCGTGCCCCAGCTGCTGCTGATTCAGATCCGGAAATCCCGGATGTTTGGAGATAGTGTTGATGGAGTCGAATCGCAGGCCGGAGACCCCTTTCGACAGCCAGAACTCCATGACGTCATACAGCTCTTTTCTCACCTGTGGGTTGCTCCAGTCGAGATCCGGCTGATGTACGCTAAAGTAGTGAAGATAGTACTCGTCGGTCTTGGCCTCTTTTTCCCACGCCGGACCGCTGAATATCGATGGGTAGTTATTGGGGGCGCCGCCGTTTTTGCCTTCACGCCAGAAGTAGTAGCTGCGATAAGGGTTATTGGTCGATTCTTTGCTTTTCAGGAACCACGGGTGTTCATCACTGGTGTGGTTAAACACAATATCGATCATCAGGCGCATATTGCGTTTTTTCATTTCAGCGACAAGCCGGTCGAAATCTTCCATCGTACCGAAGTCTGCCATGACTTTTTTATAGTCGCGGACGTCGTAGCCGCTGTCTTGATTCGGGGAGTCGTAATGCGGCGTGATCCAGATGGCGTCGATGCCAAGGTTGTGCAAATAATCCAGCTTCTCAATCAAGCCGTTGAAATCACCGATACCATCTCCGTTGCCATCGTTGAACGAGCGGAGATAGACCTCGTAAAAGACCGCCTGCTTCCACCAGACCGGGTAGTCGTCAGAACGTTGAATAACGGGGCCATGAGGAGACGTCGCTTCCGCAGCTCCGCCTGAACCTGAGGGACATTCCCGCACAGGGCAATACCTAGACTTATCGCAATCAGCGATGCCAATCTCAGTTTATTCATATCCTTTTTTTCCTTGCTTTAAACAATAAGAAAAACACAGTTTTTATTTCTGATTTTAGGGAGAGGGCATGTAAAAACAGCGAGGTCGAGAATAGCACCATGAAAATAAGCACACATCACTTTAATATTGAATTAATACCGTAAAAGCCTATACCCATGAATTAATCAATTCATGAAAAATACCTCAAAAAACATTCCTTAACGTGTAATAGCCTCATATTCATATTCCCCCTTGAAAATCACTCGCCGTATTATCATTAAATATAAAAATGTTCTTTTTGGTGATTATTGGAAATAAATGGTCTGCAGAGTTAAAACAAAAACAATCAAAATCAACCAGTAAAGTCATGCCGCTCATATTTAAATCCGCACCATGAGAAGTTTAAAACGCATAACGGCAACTTTATCGTCACCAATAGATCACGGTGAAAAAATATTTTTACCGTTTTTATTTACATAATGATGTCACTAATCACGGAATTTACGACGACTATAAAAAAACCATCGATACGATAAAAAGCACATTTCGTTAATATTATTTACCCACCATTACATCCACATTTAAAATAACCCGTGCGTTTCCGTTCATTTCGTTACACTTATTTACCGTTAATTCATACCTGCTTTTTTTACCCCAAAAAATCATTCCTCTTCTCGGTGCTTTAATAGCCCGATTGACGTTAAAAAGGGATGAAAATAACGGGGGGTACCGCCTATGCCGATTGGCAGGCTCGAACGACCGCTGACGTGATGACCGCGTAGAAGCGGGTCATCACGTCATTTTCGCTCGCTGCGCGACCCGACAGAGGACATCACGGGAAAATCTGCACAGCATCGGAAAGTATTTTCCGAACTCAGGTATCGTTCAATCAGTTCAGCTGGTAGATCCCAGACTGCCACGGTTGGAGAGTGAGAGAGGACGCATTGTGCGCAGGCGCGGCTTTCGCACCGCTTTCAATCAGCGCTTTATCAATGGTGAGCGACTGCGGCAAGGGGTAATTGATCACCTTTTCTTTGAAGTTGATCACCACCAGATACTTCGCGTCTTTGGTGATTCGGGTGTAGGCATAAATATCCTCATTTTTCGGCGCCAGGTCCGTGTATTGGCCGTAGGTCAGCGCAGGCGTTCGATGGCGCAGCGCGATCAACTGTTGGTAATAGTGATAGATGGAATCATCATGCGCGACCTCATTTGCCGCATTGATGACCTTATAGTTGGGATTGACCTTCAGCCACGGCGTACCCGTAGTGAAACCGGCATTTTGCTGCGCATCCCATTGGAACGGCGTCCGGGCATTATCCCGGGTCGTCTTTTTCGCATTTTCCAAAAACCAGTCGGCCTTGACCTTGCCAGTCTCGACATAGTCTTGCCAGAAACCCTTGATTTCAAGATCGTCATACTCTGAAATCGACTTGAAGGGATAGTTGGTCATGCCCAGCTCTTCCCCCTGATAGATAAAGGGCGTCGCGCGCTGCGTCATCTGCAGCGTCGCCAGAGCCCGTGCGGACTTGCTACGCCACTCCGGACGGTCATCGCCAAAGGCAGACACCGCGCGAGGGTTATCATGATTTCCCAGGAAGAACGCGTTCCATCCATAATCACCCGCGACATTATTCATGTTTTGCACCACCTGTTTAAATTCGCTCAGCGTCCAATCGCGATAGCGCCACTTCTCAGCCATGTGGCGATACAGCAGGATCAGGTCGAAAGTGAAGACCATGTCCAGCTCTTCCCGACGTTGATCGACATACAGAGGCACCTGTTTGAGTGGTACGCCGAACACTTCACCCGCCGTCACGATATCGGGGTAGTGAGACAAGACCTCAGTGTAAATCTCATGGATATAGGCATGCAGGTTCGGCCCCTGCGTGTAGGTCACCGCATAGGCGGCGAGTTCTTGAGGCGTCAGATCGGGGAATCCGGGGAACTTGGAGTAGGTGCCGACCGTGTCGAAACGCAGGCCAGCGACCCCTTTATCCAGCCAAAACCGGACGATGTCATACAATTCATGGCGGACTTTCGGGTTGTCCCAATTCAGATCAGGCTGATGCTTGCTGAAGTAATGGAGATAATATTGATCGGTCTTAGCATCTTTTTCCCATGCCGAGCCGCCAAAGAAAGAGTGATAATTGTTTGGCGCTCCGCCGTTTTTACCGTCCTGCCAGATATAAAAATCTCGATAGGGATTATTTTTCGACGAGCGACTTTCCTTAAACCACTCATTTTGATCGCTGGTATGATTAATCACCACATCAATCATCAAACGCATATCGCGTTTTTTCATTTCAGCCATTAAGCGGTTGAAATCGTCCATCGTTCCATATTCACTCATGATGTTTTTATAATCACGAATGTCATAACCGCTATCAGTATTGGGTGAATCATAATGGGGTGTAACCCAAATAGCATTGATACCCAATCCTTTCAAATAATCCAACTTGTCAATAATACCTTGAATATCCCCGATACCATCTCCATTGGTGTCCTTGAAAGAACGCGGATATATCTGATAAAAAACGGCTTCCTTCCACCATAAAGGATAATCAGCAGATTGCTGTACTGTCGCTAGTGCTGGACCATTTTCGGCCTTGGCTAAGTTGAAACTGCTCGATAGAATAATACTCAGGCTCATAGCCGCAAGCGACGTTAGTTTCTGTTTGGACATATCCTTCTCCTTGATTCTCCGACGTGTTACTGCAATAAATATTGCTTATACTTGCGCTCTTAAATTAAAAGCGGTGCAGAGATTAGCATCATGAAAATATGTATACATCACTTTATTTTTCAATAGATACTCATATATTAATTTCTATTTTACTGTTTCAATTTGCATTCAATTTAAAATGACTTATTTAGTATTTTTCATGAGCTATTTCATTCATCGAAAAAGAATATTATTTAGCATCATTCATTTTGCTATTACCTGTTTATACATTTTTACTCCGCTCATTATTCTCGTGCGTCTGGATATATCGGCCGGAACGTTAACGTTTCTCCCCGTTAAAACCCGGTTATCGAAGACGTCGTACAAAGACCGCATAGGGGTGGCGCAACGGGAGGATTCGGTCCCATGATCGGCACGGAGGAGAACGGAAGATGAGAGATGAGATATGAGAGATGAGAGATGAGAGATGAGAGACACAATGCAAGCGCCACAGGCGGAGTAAAGAGAAGCCCACCTACAGCATGCGGAGAATCACGGCTGTTAAGAGCGATGTCCAAAGGACCATCGTCGCTGAAACTGTCGTCATGAACATGCCGGGAGTCTCGAAACGTCATCACGCATCGCGCTAACGGGGGCAATATGGCGTCTTTTTCCTGACGCTGAATGCGCCTTTCATGGGGGCCGTGATGGGATGAAAACCCTGACGTAAGACGGGGTTTTCGCGCAACAGTCAGGGACTCAAAATACATCGCGGTGGAAGGGGATCGTGGGCAAAATAATGCCTTGTATCTCGGGAAAAAATGCGAAATATATCCGTTTCTTTTGAGGAATATTATCCACCCCAGAAAGATCCCCTCATTTACCGTCCGCCGGAGCAAGGCAACATTCCGTGCGGACCCCCTCCCTATACCCCCTGGTTATTTTAGCAAAACCAGGACTAACGCCTTCAGCTTACAGCCCTTTTTTTCATCGAAAATCATGCGCCAACGCCCTATTTATTTGCACAGGGATAAATATTGGAAACCACCAAAATTCAGGAAGAGAAAATATATTTAAAATCATCATCAATAATTTTTACTGAATCCATTCAACACCATGATTTTAATAGTATTTTTATTTGTTTAATATTGTTAATGATTTTGAATTTCAGATATTTAATGACGATATTTTCCGGTATAAAAACAGCTAAAAAACCGAAAATAACAAGGAGGAGAAATTACTCAATCCGACCTCAGGGGTTGTCTCAAATTATTATTATGGTAGGGTATACGGCTGTTTTATCGTTACCAGGGCAGATCTATAGCGCATAACATCAAAGCAATATCGTCACTATAGGAACTAACCAATTTCATGGCAATTAAACTTGAAGTAAAAAATCTCTACAAAATATTTGGCGAACATCCTGACCGTGCATTCAAGCTGATGGACAAGGGCTTGAATAAAGATCAGGTGTTTGAAAAGACCGGACTCACGGTCGGTGTCGAAAACGCCAATCTGGCCATTGAAGAAGGCGAGATATTTGTCATCATGGGATTATCCGGGTCAGGAAAATCCACGCTAGTACGCCTTCTCAATCGTCTGATAGAACCCACGCGCGGTCAGGTGCTGATCGACGGCGAAGATATCGCCCGAATCTCGGACAGCGCCCTGCGTGAAGTTCGCCGCAAAAAGATCAGTATGGTGTTTCAGTCGTTCGCGCTGATGCCCCATCTGAACATCCTCGACAATACCGCGTTCGGTATGGATCTGGCGGGTATCCCCAAAGCAGAACGGGAGCAGAAAGCGCAAGACGCCCTGCAACAGGTCGGACTGGAAGCCTATGCGGCCTCCTACCCTGACGAGCTGTCCGGCGGGATGCGTCAACGTGTGGGCTTGGCTCGCGCACTGGCTAACGACCCGGACATCCTGCTAATGGATGAAGCGTTCTCGGCACTCGACCCCCTGATTCGTACCGAAATGCAGGATGAACTGGTCAAGCTGCAGTCTCGCCAACAGCGCACCATCGTGTTCATTTCCCATGACCTCGACGAGGCCATGCGTATCGGCGACCGTATCGCCATCATGCGCAATGGTGAAGTGATTCAGGTCGGCACGCCGGATGAAATTCTGAACAATCCGGCCAACGACTACGTGCGCACCTTCTTCCGCGGCGTCGACATCAGTCAGGTGTTCAGCGCCAAAGATATCGCGCGCCGCCGTCCGGTCGCCATCATCCGTAAATCTCCCGGCGTGGGGCCGCGTTCTGCGCTGGCCATTTTGCAGGAAGAGGATCGGGAGTTCGGCTATGTGCTGGAACGAGGCCAAAAATTCATCGGTATCGTCTCTATCGAATCGCTGAAAGAGGCCCACAAGAAGCAACTGCCGCTTGACCAGGCGTTACTGTCCGAACCGTCTCCGGTTCCCGCCGACATGCCGCTCAACGAGCTGATTTCCCTCGTGGCGCAGGCTCCCTGCGCCATACCGGTCGTCGGTGAAAACAATGAGTACATGGGCATCATCTCCAAAGGGATGCTGCTGCAGGCACTGGATAAAGAGGGCTCTCTGAATGACTGATGCGACTAATCCGTGGGAAACCACCACAACCGCTGAACAAGCCGCGCAGCAACCGGCCGCTGCGCCGCAGGCCGATCCTTGGGGCGCAGCCCCCGCCCCGACTGATGGCGGCGGCGCTGACGCCTGGGGCAACGCCGCTCCACCCGCTGGTGGCACCGACGTTCCCGCCGGGAGCACCGACTGGCTAAGCAGCGCGCCGGCGCCGGAACCTGAGCACTTTAGCCTGCTCGATCCGTTCAAGCATACCCTGATCCCGCTGGATAGCTGGGTGACGCGCGGCATCGACTGGCTGGTGGTGCACTTCCGCCCGGTGTTTCAGGGCGTGCGCGTGCCGGTCGATATTATCCTCAACGCTTTCCAGCAGCTGCTGATGGGGATGCCTGCTCCGGTCGCCATCATCGTGTTCTCTCTGCTGGCCTGGCAGGTCTCTAGCTTCGGCATGGGGATGGCGGCGTTTATTTCCCTAATCTTGATCGGCGCTATCGGCGCTTGGTCTCAGGCGATGGTGACGCTGTCTCTGGTGTTGACCGCCCTGTTCTTCTGCGTCCTGATCGGCCTTCCCATGGGGATTTGGCTGGCGCGCAGCGAACGGGCCGCGAAGATTATCCGACCTCTGCTGGATGCGATGCAGACAACGCCTGCGTTCGTCTATCTGGTGCCGATCGTCATGTTGTTCGGGATCGGAAACGTACCGGGCGTGGTCGTGACCATTATCTTTGCGCTGCCGCCAATAGTCCGTCTGACCATTCTCGGAATTCGACAGGTTCCCGCTGACCTGCTGGAAGCCGCTGAGTCGTTCGGCGCCAGCCCGCGTCAGATGCTGTTTAAAGTTCAGCTGCCGCTGGCGATGCCGACCATTATGGCCGGTGTCAACCAAACGCTAATGCTGGCGCTGTCGATGGTGGTTATCGCCTCCATGATCGCCGTCGGCGGTCTGGGACAGATGGTACTGCGCGGTATCGGCCGACTCGATATGGGTCAGGCTGCCATCGGCGGCGTTGGGATCGTCATTCTGGCCATCATCCTTGACCGTCTGACCCAGTCTCTGGGCCGTGACAAACGCAGCCGCAACAATCAGCGCTGGTTCAACAGCGGTCCTATCGGTCTGCTGGCCCGTCCTTTCATCAAGTCCTGATGCTCTGACTCTCGTGACCGGCTCCGGTCGGTCACATCAAGATAAATAATCATAATGACAGGGGACGCCACGTGTCCCCGACACCAACAAGAGGAATTCTTATGCGTAAAACAGGCATAATGTCGTTTGCCCTGACCGCCGTACTTAGTACCTCTCTCGCGGCCGCCGAACTTCCGGGAAAAGGCGTTACCGTACAGCCGATTCAGAGCACGCTGACGGAAGAAACCTTCCAGACTGAGCTGGTGAACAAAGCGTTGGAAAAACTGGGCTACGACGTCCAGCCGACGCGTGAAGTGGACTACAACGTCGCTTACACCTCTATCGCAAACGGCGACGCGACTTTCATGGCGGTCAACTGGGATCCGCTGCAGAACGACCAGTATAAATCCGCAGGCGGCGACGCCAAATTCTTCCGTCAGGGCATCTATATTTCCGGTGCTGCGCAGGGTTATCTGATCGATAAGAAAACGGCGGAGCAGTACAAGATCACCAACATCGCTCAGCTAAAAGATCCTAAAATCGCCAAGTTGTTCGATACCAACGATGACGGCAAAGCTGATTTGACCGGTTGTAATCCGGGCTGGGGCTGTGAAGCGGCCATTAACAATCACGTGAAGGCCTACGGCCTGACGCCGACGGTGGAACACAACCAGGGTAACTATGCGGCGATGATCGCCGACACCATTACCCGTTTCCACGAAGGTAAACCGATCCTGTACTACACCTGGACGCCATACTGGGTCAGCAATGTGCTGGTGCCGGGACGCGACGTCGTCTGGCTGCAGGTGCCTTTCTCCTCCCAGCCGGGAGATATGAAAGGCGTCAGCACCAAGCTGCCTAACGGCGCCGACTACGGTTTCCCGGTTAACAACGTTCGTATCGCCGCCAACAAGGTATGGGCCGAGAAAAACCCTGCTGCGGCCAAATTGTTCTCCAGCATGTGGTTGCCGGTTGCCGATGTGAATGCGCAGAACCAGCGTATGCACGCCGGTGAGTCGTCTGAAGAGGCGATCGAGCGTCACGTTAACGGCTGGATCAAAGCCCACCAGAAACAGTTTGACGCATGGGTCGACTCCGCACGCGCCGCTGCGAAGTAAATCGTTTTTAGGAGCGCCTGCCCCGTCAGGCGCTCTTCTTTCCCACGGTTCCTACTGGCTTTTTAGCCCCCCCCCTTTCAATCCGTTTCCAGCCTCTTGCCGACCTCATCATTTCCACATACGCCATCGTGATAGCGATGACTCACGCTGGAATGATTACGCATGAAATTGACTCAAAGGGTGGTATCAATGGGGGATCTGTCCGATACTACCAACCTTTAGCCTTAACAAATAGTTAACCATTTCATGAACACCGCCATACCACGAACCCAAACGTTAAGCCCTGCGCTAACCCTCTTGATGTCCGCCGCAACCGGCTGATGGTAGCGAGCAATTACTACGCACAACCGCTATTGGATGCTATCGCCAACGCGTTCATGCTTTCTCCCAATCAGGCGGGTTTTATCGTCACCGCAGCCCAATTGGGCTATGCCGTGGGCCTGCTGCTGTTGGTGCCGCTGGGCGATATGCTGGAGCGCCGGGGACTGATTGTCGGTATGAGCCTGCTGTCCGCCGCCGGTATGCTGGTTACCGCATCGTCGTCATCACTGTGGGTCATGATACTCGGCACGGCACTGACCGGGATGTTCTCCGTCGCCGCGCAGCTTCTGGTGCCGCTAGCCGCGACGCTGGCCTCGCCGGAAACCCGAGGTAAAGTGGTCGGTACCGTGATGAGCGGCCTGCTGCTCGGGATATTGCTAGCCCGAACGTTGGCGGGCGCGCTGGCGTCTCTGGGCGGATGGCGACTGGTTTACTGGGTCGCGAGCGTTCTGATGATCGCCCTGTCTTTGCTGTTGTGGCGGGCTTTGCCTCGTTATAAACAAGACAATCAGCTGAATTATCCGCAGCTGCTGTCTTCGATTTTTCATCTCATGATCACGTACAAGCCGCTGCGCATTCGTTCCATTTTAGGCGGCCTGACGTTCGCGAACTTCAGCATTCTATGGACCTCGATGGCGTTTCTGCTGTCCGCGCCGCCGTATCGTTACTCCGAGGCCGTAATTGGCCTGTTTGGATTGGTCGGCGCGGCAGGAGCGCTGGCTGCCACGCGAGCCGGACGTCTGGCAGACCGCGGCCATGCCAAAACGGTCACGACCGTCGGCCTTGTCGTGCTGGCGCTGTCGTGGCTGCCCATCGCCGCAGGCGTTCACTCCATCCTGCTGTTGCTGATCGGGATTTTGGCGTTGGATCTGACGGTTCAGGGCGTGCATGTCACCAATCAGAGCATCATCTACCGCGACATGCCTGAAGCCCGTAATCGAATTACCTCAGGTTATATGACCGCCTATTTCATCGGCGGGGCATTAGGCTCGATGTTATCCGCTACGATGTTTCAGTACTTCGGCTGGCTGGGCGTTTCCATTGCGGGTTTCCTAACCAGCCTTATCGCCCTCTTGGTCTGGTGGTATAATAGAAACGACGTTTCTTAAATGTGACAGCCCTATCGGATCTTTTAATCCGGTAGGGGATTTCCACGAATGCCCGTCTTTAGGAAATTTTTTCTTTTTTTTATCAAAAAATAAATTGCGACAAATTGGAATAAAACACATAAAAATCAACACAATATTTATTTAAGTGCTTTCATCCCCCCGCTTTTTTTACCACTTTTGGTACTTTCCGTCATTTACCCAAGTAATAACCTGCGTTACTATACAGAAAGTGATTAATGAGGTTGACATAAATGGAAAGTTCGTTTGCACCAATAGAAAGTATGCTGCGCATGCGCGCCACTCGCCATCCCGACTTCCCGTACAAGGAAGTTACGATGCTTCGTCTGTTTCTACATTTGCAGACAAAAATACTTGAACACCGTAATCGAATGCTGAAGGAACAGAACATCAATGAGACGCTGTTCATGGCATTGCTTACGCTTGAATCTCAAGAGTCTTATAGCATTCAGCCTTCCGAGCTCAGCGCCGCGCTCGGTTCATCACGCACCAACGCCACACGTATTGCGGATGAACTGGAAAAACGCGGTTGGATTGAGCGCCGGGAGAGTGAAAGCGACCGACGTTGCCTGCACTTGTTCATGACGGAAAAAGGGAAGGCTTTCTTGAATGAGTTACTCCCGCCGCAACACTTTAGTCTGCATCAGCTATGCTCTGTCTTGGATGACGAAGAGCAGCTCGAGTTGGAAACCTTGATGCGTAAACTACTGGGACGCCTTGACGAAATCGAAAAAGGTATGCCGATTTAGTATTTCACCATCATCATAAGTCAGCGCCATGCCGCCCCACACTGACATTTACCGACACCAGGCGGACATTCTCGTGACGTGCACATCCTTGAGCGCAAGGAATCACGAGACGTTCTCAGTGTGGTCCCGGCACGGGCTGTCTATTTATCGCAGCCTGAGCGTTAGCGACATCACCCTCACATCGCCGTATGGCAATTACCCATTAAAGAATGAGAAGTACATTAGGGGAAACCATGAGCTCCACTGTGGAAACATCTGCACCGCAACCTGTCAAAAAGAACAAACCCCGTCGGAAACGCATCTTAACGTTATTAACACTTATATTTTTATTCCTGGGCTGCCTGTGGCTCGCTTATTGGTTCCTGGTTTTACGTCATCATCAGGAAACCGATGATGCGTATGTCGCGGGTAACCAGATCCAGATTATGTCGCAGGTCGCCGGTAGCGTGACCAGCGTCAACGTCGACAGCACGGACTTCGTCAGAAAAGGCGATGTGTTGGTCGAACTCGACCCAACCGACGCCCAACAGGCATACGAGCGTGCGCAAACCGCGCTGGCCAATAGCGTGCGTCAGGTTCATCAGTTAATTATCAATAATCGTCAGTATCAGGCGAATATCGCGCTCCGGCAGACCGCGCTCAACCAAGCGGTCAGCGATTTGAATCGCCGAGAAACGCTGGGTAAAGTCAACGCCATCGGACGCGAAGATGTGCAGCATGCGCGCGATGCCGTCGCCAGCGCACAGGCGTCGCTGGATGTCGCCAAACAGCAATTCGCCGCCAATCAGGCGCTGATTCTTAATACGCCGTTGGAAAAGCAGCCGGCGATACAGCAGAGCGCCGCCGACTTGCGTGACGCCTGGCTGGCGTTGCAGCGGACGCACATTGTGAGCCCGGTAGATGGCTATGTTTCACGCCGCAGTGTACAGGTCGGCGCCCGGATTGCTTCAACATCGGCTCTGATGGTGGTGGTTCCCGCCAAAGGCCTGTGGGTGGACGCCAACTTCAAGGAAACCCAGTTAGCCAATATGCGTATCGGCCAGCCCGCCACCCTCGTCAGCGATCTTTATGGCGACGATGTGGTTTATAAAGGCAAGGTTGTTGGCCTGGATATGGGCACCGGCAGCGCCTTTTCTCTTCTGCCAGCGCAGAATGCCACCGGCAACTGGATTAAAGTCGTCCAGCGTCTTCCCGTCCGGGTTGAGCTCGATCCGCAAGAGCTGGCGGATCACCCTCTGCGCATCGGTCTGTCGATGCTGGTCAATGTCGATACCGCCAATGCGGACGGTAAAGTCTTATCTGACGTACCGCGTAGCGAACCCGCCTACCAGAGCGATGCGCTGGAGCTGAATATGGCGCCGGTCAATCAGACTATCGACGAGATTATCCGTGCTAACGCAGGCTGAGCATGAGGGATAAACACGTGCAGAAGAAACCGCTAGAGGGAATACAGCTGGCCTTGTTGACCATCGCGCTCGCGTTGGCCACCTTCATGCAGGTACTGGATTCGACCATCGCCAACGTAGCGATCCCGACGATTGCCGGCAATCTGGGGTCATCCAACTCTCAGGGCACCTGGGTGATCACCTCCTTCGGGGTGGCGAACGCCATTTCTATTCCGATTACCGGTTGGCTGGCGAAACGCTTTGGCGAAGTTCGCCTTTTCGTCTGGGCCACGGGACTGTTTGCGCTGATGTCCTGGCTGTGCGGTATCTCCAACAGCCTGGAAATGTTGATCTTCTTCCGTGTCCTGCAAGGACTGGTTGCAGGCCCGATCATCCCATTGTCGCAAAGCCTGCTATTGAACAACTATCCTCCGGCGAAACGCAGTATCGCACTGGCGCTGTGGTCGATGACCGTCGTCGTCGCGCCGATTTTCGGTCCGATCCTCGGCGGTTGGATCAGCGACAACTACCATTGGGGATGGATTTTCTTTATCAATATTCCGCTGGGCGTGCTGGTGGTGGTGCTGACGTTGCAGCTGCTGCGCGGACGTGAGACAGCGGTCACGATCAGGCCGATAGACTCTATCGGTCTGGTGCTGCTGGTGTTGGGCGTGGGCTGCCTGCAAATGATGCTTGATCGTGGAAAGGAGCTGGACTGGTTTAACTCTACTGAGATCATCACGCTATGCGTCGTCGCGGTTATAGCTCTGGTGTTCCTCGTAGTATGGGAGCTAACGGATGATAATCCGGTCGTCGACCTCTCCCTCTTTAAATCCCGTAACTTCACCATTGGCTGCCTGTGCACCAGCCTGGCATTTATGTTCTATTTCGGTGCCATCGTTCTTATGCCGCAGCTATTGCAGGAAGTTTATGGCTATACCGCTACCTGGGCAGGATTGGCATCGGCCCCCGTCGGCTGATGCCAGTGCTATTGTCGCCGCTCATCGGTCGCTTCGCGCCGCGTCTGGATATGCGCTATCTGGTCAGCTTCAGCTTTGTGATGTACGCCGTCTGCTTCTATTGGCGTACCTATACCTTTGAACCGGGCATGGACTTCGCGGCTTCGGCCTGGCCTCAGTTCGTACAGGGATTTGCGGTGGCGTGCTTCTTTATGCCTTTGACGACGATTACCTTGTCAGGGCTCGGGCCAGAGCGATTGGCGGCAGCATCCAGTTTGTTCAACTTCTCGCGTACCCTCGCGGGCTCCATCGGAACATCGCTGACAACCACGCTTTGGGAGCGGCGAGAAGCGCTACATCACGCTCAGTTGACGGAATCCGTGTCGCCTTATAATCCGATTGCACAGCAGGTCTATCAGCAAATGGAGGCTTTAGGGCTTACACAGCAGCAGGTCTCTTCTTATCTTGCTCAACAGATTACCGGGCAAGGCCTAATCATTGCTGCAAACGAGATCTTTTGGGCCGCAGCGGCAATATTTATCGTGCTGATTGTGTTGGTATGGTTCGCTCGTCCCCCCTTTGGCAGTGCCGGAGGGGGTGGCGGCGCGCACTAAGCCAATTGCAGCGTCTGATTACCGTGCCGTCCTCTTTGGGGACGGCATTTTTGTCTTTGACTAAGAGAGACGTTACTCGATTCGCAATCCGGCGTTAGCCACACCGTTTAACCTTCTATTTTACCGTCACTTCATCCTCTAAACCGCCTTGGCCAACTACATCCTTCCCATCTATAGCAGCTCGACGCATTTCGTTATCTCCAATCTCAAAATGAGCAAAAACGAAACCACCTCAGAATAAAACCCCAAAAAGAACTCATTAAATCGCCAAAAAGAAAAACAAAAAACCACAAAAACGTCATTTTAAAACAATAAGCCCAAATCAGTTAAAATTATCAAATTAGCATTGAACGCCAGAAACATACTGTATATAGTATCAGCACTGTACAGACATACAGTAAAACAAATCACTCACTTTTACAGGAGATACACCATGGCCATTCGTAAAGAACTGAAAGCCACCCCCGCTTACAAACCGACAATCTGGACTCGTGCCGATGCGTTGAAAGTCACCTTCGACGATCCGACGACCACTCAGCCTTTGGTCAGTGCCGACTTTAAAACCATGAGCGACGACGTATTCATCTGGGATACCATGCCGCTGCGTGATATTAACGGTCACACTGTGTCAGTCGATGGCTGGTCAGTCATTTTCACCCTGACCGCGGATCGTCAAGAAGACAACCCTGCTTACCTGGATGAAAACGGCAACTACAACATCTCTCTTGACTGGAACGACCGCCACGGTCGCGCAAAGATCTGCTACTGGTTCTCACGTAACAGTAAAGATTGGACCTTCGGTGGCCGCATGATGGCTGAAGGCGTTTCTCCTACCACTCGCGAATGGGCTGGTTCTCCCATTCTGCTGAATGAAAAAGGCGACATCGCATTCTACTACACCGCGGTGACTCCTGGTTCAACCGTATCCAAAGTACGTGGTCGTGTTGTAACGACGTCCACCGGCGTGGAAATGGTCGGCTTCAACAAAGTATTCAGCCTGTTCGACGCCGATGGCGCGATTTACCAGACTGAAGAACAAAACCAGTACTGGGCCTTCCGCGATCCATGGCCGTTCCGTGACCCGAAAAGCGGCAAGCTGTACATGCTGTTCGAAGGTAACGTTGCTGGTGTTCGTGGTTCTCATGTCGTCGGTGATGACGAACTGGGTGATGTACCGCCGGGTTACGAAGAAGTGGGTGGCTCACGCTACCAGACGGGTTGTATCGGTATTGCTGTTGCGCTGGATGAAGATGGCGACCAATGGGAACTGTTACCGCCGCTGGTTACCGCTGTTGGCGTCAACGATCAGACCGAACGTCCTCACTTCGTATTCCAGGACGACCAGTACTACCTGATGACCATCAGCCACACGTATACCTATGCTGACGGCCTGACCGGTCCGGATGGTGTTTACGGCTTCCTGAGCGACGAGCTGTTTGGCCAGTATGAGCCGATGAACGGTTCTGGTCTGGTTCTGGGTAACCCTTCCAGCCAGCCTTACCAGACTTATTCACACTATGTCATGCCTAACGGCCTGGTAACGTCCTTCATCGACAGCGTGCCTACCGATGTGGAAACGACCGGTATGGAATATCGTATTGGTGGGACTGAAGCACCGACCGTGAAGATCAAATTCATCGGCTCTCGTAGCTTCGTGGTTGAAGAACTGGATTACGGCTACATTCCGCCGGAACTGGATGTGAAAACGCTGTAAAGAATGACCCACTCATGTGGGCCATACTCAGCACTTCAATGTTGACCGGCACCTAGCCATGCCCGGCGAGGGTGCCAAAAAAGAAGGCCAGTCAGGTGACACTGACTGGCCTTCACTATATCACGCTTAAAAACAGGATGTCACCGTTCAGCCTTGATTCTGACGCCACCATTCCGCCAGCAGGATACCGGTCGCAACAGAAATATTCAGGCTCTCGACCTTACCGGTTCCGTCGATAGACACCTTCACGCCGCCTTGTTCCCAAGCTCCGTCTGTCAAACCATCACCCTCTTCACCCAAAACGATCACCGTTTTGGCAGGTAATGTGGCCCCCGATAAAGGTGTGCCTTTGTGACTGGACGTGGTGACGATGGTGTACCCGGCACGTCGGAATTCCTCCAACGCATCTATCAACCCTTCGGTACTGATGGCTTTCACATGTTCAGCACCACCTTCTGCCGTACGCACTGCCGCACCGGATTCCAGTATCGCTGCATCACGGACTAAAACGCCACGCACGCCGAAATGCGCACAGCTACGAATAATCCCCCCCAGGTTATGCGGATTACCCACTTCTTCCAGCGCCAAAACACAGTCTTTCTCGCCAGCTTTACTCAGGTAATCTTTCACCTCAGTGCCACGACGCTTCTTGATCAGGAAACAAACGCCGCCATGATGATCGGTGCCGGAGGCTTTGGTCAGCTCTTCGTCATCAACAACATGATACGCCTTACGGTTTGCCGCCATCCAACGCAGCGCATCGCGAAAACGCGGAGTAACTTCTTGCAAAAACCAGGCTCGAACGATTGACTCAGGCCGGCTTTTAAACAGCGCCTGACAGGCATTTTCACCATAGACGCGAGTTTCTTCTGCCCGCTGGCGGCGCAACTGCGCAGGATCTAACTGACTTTTACCTACAATACCACCGTGGTCAGGCGCAGCATCGGGACTACGTGAAACAGTTTTCCAGGGAGAATCGTACTCCCCTGTCGATTCTCGACGAGCTGGGCGTTCTTCCTGACGCTTCTCTCCGCGCCATTTCGAACCTTCGTCACGACCGCCGCCATCGCGCGATCCGGGCGCACGTTTGTCGCGCGGTTTTTTATCCCGACTGTCGCCGCTCGGACGTCGCGTATCCGACGAACGTGAATTCTTATCCTTTTTATCGTCCTCATCGCTGCTGCGGACGTACATCACGCGGACCTTGCCGCCTTTCCCACTAAATGAATCGCTCATCTTTTTCTCCACCTACGCGCTCGCCGCGAAGAGTACCTTATGTCCCATCGCTTAGCTACCGAACGACACATAAAAGTCAGGAACTATTGTAGCCATTGAGTAAACCACGTTGTTCCATCAGGTTCCGGTCACGATACTGAAGCCACACTCAACATCGCCGCCAGCTAGCCTTTTTATACGCACGCGGCGGTAACGTTTAACAGCTCGCTGACTCATGTTAGTCCTTTGATTATTGAGGCCTTGTTATGAATACGGTTTGTGCATCGTGCCACACTACTAACCGCCTGGCGGAAACGCGCATTGAAGATAACGCCACCTGCGGACGTTGCGGGGAGACGCTATTCAAAGGAGAAGTGATCAATGCCACGGCCAAAACGCTTGATAAGTTACTTAAAGACGATCTTCCCGTCGTCATTGATTTCTGGGCGCCATGGTGCGGGCCGTGTGTTAATTTCGCCCCCGTGTATAGCAGCGTAGCAGAAGAAAACGGCGGCAAAATCCGCTTTTTGAAAGTGAACACCGAAGCTGAACCCGAGTTAAGCGAACGTTTCCGTATTCGCACCATTCCTACGATTATGATTTTCAAGAATGGGCAGATGGTAGATATGTTGAACGGCGCGATGCCAAAAGCGCCATTCGAAAGCTGGTTGGAAGAATCACTCTAACGTGGCTGCTAGGCGATTTCATTCTGCGGGGCTTCTGGTCCCGCGATAGCTCGATTAGAATGGCGTCTTTTTGCGGGGCCCCATGACTGAAAACGCAGTCCTTCAACTACGCGAAAAGCGTTTAGCGCTCGCCACTCGTCCTTTTAACGCCCGCGGCAGCCGCGTTGTTCGGTGTCAGCGATGCCTGCTTCCCGCAATCCGTTGTCTGTGTCACACCATCGTGCCACAGCAAGCACGAAGCCGCTTCTGCTTAATCATGTTTGATACTGAACCCATGAAACCCAGTAATACGGGGCGGCTCATAGCGGATATTCTGCCGAATACGTTGGCCTTTCAATGGTCGCGCACAATTCCCAACCCGGCGCTACTCGCGGCAATTCAGTCACCGCACTATCAACCTTATCTGGTCTTTCTGGCCGAAGAAGAAAATAAGGCACGTGACGTATTTCATCAGTTGCCCGAAACCGGCAAAGCCCCACTCTTTATTATGTTGGATGGCACTTGGCCAGAAGCCCGCAAAATGTTCCGTAAAAGCCCATATCTGGATAATTTGCCTATTCTGTCGCTCAGTATAGAAGCCCTGTCTCGTTATAAATTGCGTGAAGCAAGTCTGGCGGGCCAGCAGTGTACCGCCGAAATTGCCGTGGCGCTTTTAGAACAAGCCGGGGATCACTCAGCGGCACAAACCCTGAATAACCACTTTGACCACTTCAGGAAAAGCTATCTGGCGGGAAAACCTCACCATACTGAAGACTGAAGACTGAAGACTGAAGATAACGTACGCGTTCAGACTCTCATGGCCGAGCCACTATGAATATACACATCATGAGTTCTATCGATCAGAATAGACCGATTTTCAACGTATTCAAGGAATAAGGACACCACCCTACATTCACTCCTGGGGTGACTTAAAAACAGTGACTCACAAACCAATATACCTTAAATGACTCGGCTGAACGGACATGGCGGATGTGCTTGATAACCTTTTGAGTACCATACCGAATCGAGCCATCGCCAACGTAAAGAGTCCGTACTAAAAGACAAAACCTGCTCACAACAGCGGGAAAGTGATGTTATTATTGCCCGATTCGGCCATATTTAACGTTCAATGACCAGCCCGGTCAGACCATGATAAGAGAAGAATCGCACTGTGATGTTGTCAAAACTAAAGCGAACTAAATACCAACAACACCTTGCACAACTGCCCAAAATTCCTCAGTCAGCCGACGCCGTGCAAACCCTCCATCGCCCGGAGGAATTCCGTCGCACGCTTGTGGAGCGGATTCTTCAGGCAGAACAACGCATCTACATCGTATCTTTATATCTGGAGCACGATGACGGCGGCGAGACAATTTTATCCGCCCTTTACCAAGCGAAACGCCAGCGTCCTGAGCTGGATGTTCGCGTATTGGTGGACTGGCATCGCGCGCAGCGCGGCCGTATTGGCGCAGCGGCGGCGAATACCAATGCAGACTGGTATCAGGCGATGAAGGAACAGAGCGGCGGAATCGAGTTTCCTGTTTACGGAGTCCCGGTTAATACGCGGGAAGCCTTGGGCGTGCTCCACCTGAAAGGTTTCATTATTGATGATACTGTGCTGTACAGTGGTGCCAGTCTGAATGATGTCTACTTGCAGCAGCATGAAAAATACCGCTACGACCGATATCAGATGATCGATAATAAGCCGCTGGCGGATACGATGGCAGGTTACGTACAGAGGCTACTGGCGTCATCTGCGATACAGCGACTGGATATGAAAGATAGACCGAAGACCGCTGAAATCAAAAATTCGATCCGTCGATTCCGCCAGATGCTACGCACCCTTCATTACCGCTTACCGAATCTCCCAAACAATAATAACCAGCTGGCCATTACGCCATTGGTTGGGTTGGGTAAACAGAGTCCATTAAATAAAACCATTCATCATTTGATGTGCTGTACTGAACAACATTTGGTGATGTGTACTCCTTATTTTAATTTACCTGCGCCGTTAGTCAGAAACGTCATTAACCTGCTTCGCAGCGGTAAAAAGATCGAAATTATCATTGGTGACAAAACGGCTAATGATTTTTATATTCCTGAGAGTGAGCCCTTCAAGATTATAGGCGCATTGCCTTATCTTTATGAAATCAACCTCCGACGTTTTCTTAGTCGATTACAAAAATATATCGATAATGGTCAGTTGGTGGTGCGTCTATGGAAAGACGGTGATAACAGCTTCCACTTAAAAGGACTGTGGGTAGATAATAAATGGCAGATGCTAACCGGCAACAATCTCAATCCGCGCGCCTGGAGACTGGATCTTGAGAATGCTATTTTGATCCACGATCCTCAAAAACAGTTGCTGGAACAGCGAATTAAAGAGCTAGCCTGCATCCGTGAGAATACGCATATATTGAGCAGCTATCAGCAGCTGGAAAGCATTGCGCAATACCCGGTTAAAGTGCGCAAACTTATTCGCCGTGTTCGACGCGTGAGAATCGATAAGCTCATTAGTCGTATTTTGTAATATATCGATGAAAGCACAGATGACGGCCGGTTAACGGTCGTTCTCCTTTATTTTCTCCCATCAACTTAACGACATCCCCCCGATCTTCGTAAGAATTGATTCGCTGAGTAATATAATGTCTCGAGTCATTCAGACAGTCCTTCCCAACGCGAACGGTTAATTCATCCTGACGCCGTAAAAATACGCACAGTATTATTTTAAGGCTGATAACCACTCAACAATGAAGTATTCAAATTTAACCTGGAAGGCATAGGTATATCTGCCAGATAAAATTAGTGGGTTATGTTTACAGGTTTTATTCTCTTTGAGAATAGAAGGTTTGTTAATTCCCGCGCCGAGGTGACGCGGGAAACGATGACCTACCGATGACGTAAATCGGCCTTGTGGAGCCTTTGACTCATGCTGAGTTAAAGGGTCTTACCTTGTCCTTTACGGTGTAGTCCCAAAGAGACCAGGAATGAGATCGCGCCCATGGCCGATACGTACCAGAAAAAGGCATTCTCCGACCCCAGAGACTTCAGTGAGAGCGCAACGTATTCAGCCGAGCCGCCAAACAATGCGTTCGCTACCGCATATGACAAGCCAACGCCCATCGCTCTAACTTCGGGGGGAAACATTTCCGCCTTCAAAATCCCGCTGATTGCCGTGTAAAAACTCACAATAATCAAAGACAGCAGGACTAGTAGAAAAGCGATAACCGGGTTGGTAACGCTTTGAAGAAGCGTCAGAATCGGCACCGTTAACAACGCCATTAATCCGCCGAAGCATAGCATCGAATTGCGGCGTCCAATCTTGTCGGATAAATGTCCAAACAGCGGCTGCAAAAGCATGAAAACGAACAGGGCCAACGTCATCAGGCCACTCGCCACTTCAGGCGCCATCCCCGAGGTGTTGACGAGATATTTTTGCATGTAAGTGGTATAGGTATAGAAACCGAGCGACCCACCGGCGGTGAAGCCCAAGACCATCAAGAATGCTTTGCGGTTATTCCATAATCCACGCAAAGAGCCCGCGTCTTTGTGTGAGCGAGAAGCTTTATCAGAGGTTTCATTCAGCGAACGACGCAAGAATAAGGCAACGACAGCCAGAATAGCGCCAATAAAAAATGGAATACGCCATCCCCAGGCATACAAACTTTCGGAGGGCATAGTGTGTTGCAATATCACCACAACTAACAGGGCCAGCAGCTGACCACCGATCAACGTGACATATTGGAAAGAAGCAAAGAACCCTTTCCTTCCCTCAATTGCAACTTCGCTCATGTAGGTAGCGCTGGTTCCATATTCCCCACCAACGGACAGCCCCTGAAAGAGACGAGCACACAACAACAACAACGGTGCCCAGGTGCCGATGGTCTCGTAACCAGGTAGGCAGGCGATGACTAACGACCCCAGGCACATCATACATACGGAGATAAGCATCGACGCCTTGCGTCCATACTTGTCAGCAATGTATCCAAACAACCATCCCCCAATCGGACGCATCAGGAAACCAGCGGCGAACACACCCGCGGTATGCAGAAGCTGCGTAGTCGGATTTTCTGAGGGGAAAAAGATGTGAGCAAAATATAAAGAACAAAATGAATATACGTAGAAATCAAACCACTCTACCAAGTTCCCTGATGATGCTCCCACAATTGCCTTGATCCTCTGTCGAGAGTCATTTTCACCGGGCGTTAATGTTTTTGAATTTATATTTCCCGTCATACGGTTTTTTCTCTCCTGTTCGTAGGACACAACTATCCAACATATCTACAGTAAAACAGGATCACGTTTGCAGGCAAAGAATAATGTATACACTTAATGATTTATCGTTAATTACGGTGGTCAAATAAGTTAAATTTATGGGTAGCTTGAGGTATTCAGATACGAAAAAGCCTCTGGCGTTAACCAGAGGCTTTCCGTTGATTTGATGCCTGGCAGTTCCCTACTCTCACATGGGGAGACCCCACACTACCATCGGCGCTACGGCGTTTCACTGCTGAGTTCGGCATGGGGTCAGGTGGGACCACCGCGCTATCGCCGCCAGGCAAATTCTTTAAAATCTTTGCCGAACTCTACTTTATTACTTTAATTAAGAGGTGGTGCTGATACCAGAGTCGAACTGGGGACCTCACCCTTACCAAGGGTGCGCTCTACCAACTGAGCCATATCAGCGCACCAAAATTTTAA
>NZ_LUTN01000015.1 GCF_002111595.1 Lonsdalea britannica | reverse complement strand
ACCCATAGTCATAATCGATTGCGGATTTCAGCGTCTTTTTGATATTTAGAAGTGTACTGCTGCTGGAATTGTCTTCCAGTATTTGCTCTTTCAATGCACAGTCCAGAAAGGGGTTACTAAAGGGAGTACCCGTGTTTTCTTGCATGTGGTTGATCATCTCGATGATGATATGCTTATATTTCCCAGCAAAAGAAAACATCACAGCATAGTTCCTGAATTCATCAAACATCATCGCGGCCGCTTTTTCCTGGGGCACCTTTTCATTTTGTATAGGTATAGTAGGCAGATCTATCACACAGGGATCGATATCTAGAGATGGCGGGAGCACTGGGCTGATCTGTTTTTTTACAAGATCTACGGGATCCACAACGGAAGATACATTATTGACATCGATATTATATTGACTTTTCAGCGTCTCAATATCGAGATCGCCGCACTTCATGTCATCCGCTTCGTAATCATCCATTTTATGTCTGGTGGTAAAGATGAGCGCCGGTATGGCCATTCTTTGCGGCTCCTGTCGCTCTTCGTTGGCCTTAGGCTGCACAAATTGCGTGAGCGTATCTTCTAAGGGTTGCGGCATGTAACAATAGGCAGGCCTTTTAAGCTGTTTATTGATCAGATAATTCAGTCTGTCCTTAAGAAAAATAGGCAGTCTCTCATTGAGCCTGTTTCCACCGGAAAGAACGCCCATGATTTCTACGCCATAAAACGTATTTCTAATCAGCAATAGCGTTCCGTTGCGTATCTCCTCCAGCACGCTTCGATAGGCCATCCAGCGGTAGTGATGGAAGAGTTGATGTTTATCCGCGGATAACCTGAGTCCCATCGGGAGCCTGGCGTCGTCAATGTTGGCCTCAGGTTGCGCGATGTGTTGCAGAGACTGGTAAGCGTGTTCAGGGTGAAGGATATAGGGAATATCTTCAAAGTAGACAGCGTCTAAGGGGTTGGCTGTGTAAGCATGCAAATTATTCAATTATGCAATTCCTTTTGTTTGAATGTTTATACTGCGTAATCCTCCGATTGACGCAGTGTTTTGATAAAACGAATTTTAACCCTGCTACTAATACCATAACATCTTCGATATCAAGGCGATAAATAACCCGTTAAATTGAGTGTTAATAACTGTTTGCCTGGAATAGCGTTGTTCGCATGGCATGGTGCTCAGAAATAGACTCACGCGGTTATGTCACACAACAACCACGGTATTCCGGTCATTGACGATGCCCCCACGCTGCAGGCGCCGATGACCAAAATCAGTACGTCGGCCAGCAGAGTGGGCAAAGGCTATTTTCTCTTTCTACATGGCTTGCAGATGTGTCGATATGCTTGGGATTCTCAGTGTGTCATTTCTTTATTCGCCCTTCAGGCCACACTTTGCCGATGCGTTGATTGTTCGTTGAAGCAGGGCGCGATGCTGATCGTATATGCTGTCTTTCTGCGTCATTTCTTCGCGTTTGTGCTGAAAAAAGGCGGGGTTTTATAAATGTATGTTGAATAATACCCTAGGTTAAAGATGAATAAACCTTCACGATAATGCGGGGTTCTTCAGGTTTCCCGGCATCAATCTTTTTGTTTTATTTCTGATCAAATAATGGCTCATCTTCTCCTTGTCATCAAAGGGTGATATGGGAGTGATTTTCCATGCCTTTCAGCATGATTTCAGCGTAACGTTCAGTATTTAAGACTGAATCATCAAAATCCATTTAATTAAATTATTCTTTTTAATCAATGGTTTTTTGTGTTTTGGTTGATCTTGGTTGGTTTTTTGATAAAAAGTCAGCTCCAACTCATGTTTACAGTCCAATTGAGCTTAACTGCGCGCTTTTTCTGCCGATAGTAATGATGTCGGCAATATCGTCATTTTGCTCATTTATAGGACTCATCATGTCAATCAAACGCTTCTCTCTCATTATTCTTGGTACACTTTTACTTATATTTTTCGCGAGTACGATATCGAATGTCTGGATGCTGATACGCAGCAACGATTCGCTGGATAGTGTGAATAAAGAAATACGCGTCGTGCTGTCGGTCATTGACCCCATCAACCACAGCCGCACCCTGCGCGTTCGTATCATGGAATATATGGAGGATATGGAAAAAGGGGGCGGTCAGAATTCTCAGTCGATGCTGGAAGGCGTGAATGCCGTTATGGCGAAAGCGGATGCGGCGTTTCAGTCTTATCTCAACGCACCTAAACAACCGTCGGAAGGTCCACTGGCCGACGCGTATCGCACGACTTATCTCGCCTATCGTCAGGATGGATTGCAGCCTTTGCTGGATGCGGCGGCCAAAAATGACGAACCTAAGTTTTATGCGCAGCTGGCCGTTGTTAGACAGCTGGATCGTCAGTACGAAATCGCGCTGGATAAACTCCTGGAATTCCGTGAGCAATATGCCAAAACGCTGAATCAGGATGCGCAGAGTAACTTCACCTTCTCAATGACGCTGATTGTGATCTTCGCCGTGGTGTTTATCGCCATCATCGCCGGGATGATGATCCTGCTGAAACGCTTTGTGCTGGATCAGCTGGGTATCGCCAAGGATCACTGCAGCCAGATTGCCAATGGTCATCTGGAAACCACGGTCAATGCGCATTTGAAAGGTGAGATTGGCGACCTGATGCGCTCGATGGAGCAGATGCGTCTCTCTCTGGTGCAGATTATCGGGCAGGTGCGCGACTCGAGCTATACCGTCGCTCACGCGTCTCAGGAAATTGCCGCGGGTAACATCGACCTCTCTTCCCGTACTGAGCAGCAGGCGTCCGCGTTGGCGCAAACGGCGGCGAGCATGGAAGAACTGGGCGCGACCGTTAAGCAGAATACGGCGAACGTCTATCAGGCGACGAGCCTGACTCAGGACGCGGTCAAAGCCGCGCAGGAAGGGGAGAAGGTGGCGAAAGAGGTGGGGGAAACCATGCTGGGCATCACCTCCAGTTCGAAGAAAATCGAAGATATCACCAGCGTCATCAACGGCATTGCATTCCAGACCAACATACTGGCATTGAACGCAGCGGTAGAAGCGGCCAGAGCCGGAGAGCAGGGCCGAGGATTTGCCGTCGTGGCTGGTGAGGTCCGTAATCTGGCGCAGCGCAGCGCTCAGGCAGCGAAAGAGATTGAAGGGCTGATCAGCGAATCGGTGAACGGCGTGCGCATGGGGTCGGATCAGGTCACCAAGACCGGAGAGGCGATGACCGCCATTATCACCTCCATTACGCGTATCAACGATTTGATGGGTGAAATCGCCACGGCGTCCGACGAACAGAGCCGCGGCATCGGTCAGATAGAACAAGCCGTGACGGAAATGGACGGCGTGACGCAGCAAAATGCGGCATTGGTTCAGGAGTCCGCTGCTGCGGCCGCGTCGCTGGAAGAACAGGTGCATCACCTGACGAATGCCGTCTCTTCCTTCAAACTTCCCACGAATGAAAACACGCTGTTACGGCCGACGCTAACGAAGAAAACGTCGTCTTCTTCCAGCGTCAAAGCGCTGCCTGCAACTACCGGCGGTAAAAAGACGGGCGAAGATAACTGGGAGAAATTCTAAAAAAAACAGGCGCGCCAATCACCCATCGTCGCAACGTTTCTCACGCTGTGGCGGTGACCCGGGGAACTGGCCGAACCGTATAATGGATGTACGGTCGGCGAGTGGATTTCCCCCGTTTGCCGACAAGTGATTGGTGATAGGGCATCGCGGACTCGCAAACCGCGATGCCCGCCAGCCTGACGTTCCTCGTCCGCTCCCTTCCTCTGATCTTCTCGTCGTTTTCATGGTGTCGCGATGCTTTGTTGCGTGCCCAAGGGAAGCGCTGCGTCTGCCTGATGGCAATAAACTCTCTCCTTTTTACGTGATAACCGCTGCGCTGCTCTTGATAACCACGCAGATGATCCGCCAAGACAACACCGATCGCGCTCAGCGTTGTGGAAATAAGATGGCGACTCATTGACCGCTTTAGGTGTGGGTATCACCGGTTTGTTTTTCTTTTGTCGTGCAAAGAAAATCGAAAACAAGGGTTTATTTACCCTCAATCCGGCGGAAGAGAAAAAGCATAATAGCGGCTGAAATGAGACTTATTTTTTAAAGAATAAAAAGGGGATTTCTATAGAGGACTCATCGCGGGAAAAGCGTTATTTCTGTTATTTGGGGATTTAGAGAAGAGGCTATTTCGGGACATGTTTTGGTTAAAAATTAGTGCCTGTTTTTTATATTAAAATCCTGACTAATTTCATCAGGTATTGTTTGTTTATTGTTCTTTCATTGTCTTTGTAATTAGTTTTTTAATTAAAAACATTTAGTTAGCTGTCGGCGGTCTTGTTGTGCGGTATGACGTACTTTGAAATCCATCTTTAATGGAATAATTTATTGATTTTAGTGGGGTTGATAGGGCTTCATTGCCTGATTTTCCCTATCTTGCCGATTTTTGATTTGCGACAACATGGCCTCGATAAAAATGATTACTTTAGTTTCATAATGGCGGTGTTATTATATCGCGACACCAGGTTGCCGTATGGGTAATCAAACTGGCACGGCAAAACTTAATGATTCAGGAGCTTCAGATAATGAAAACGCCTCGCACTATAACTTCTCCTAAAAAATTCTTTATCGGCAACGGTATTCTTAATCAGCTCCATGATTTCGTAAAAGATTTCGGGGATAACGCATTAATCGTCTGTGATGAATTCATTCTGCAGAAAGTTAAAGATGATGCTGTCCCGCCCCTGTTGGAAAAAGGGATGAAATGTACCGCTGAGAAATTTAATTACGAATGTACTGATGTTGAAATCAATCGCCTGGGCGACATCGTCAACAGCCAGAAAGCGAATGTTATTGTCGGCGTCGGCGGCGGTAAAACGCTGGACGTATCTAAAGCCGTGGCTTTCTATCAGAAACTGCCTGTCATCCTGTTCCCGACCATTGCGTCTACCGATGCGCCTTGCACCGCGCTATCCGTTATCTACAAAGAAAACGGCGAATTCGACCGCTACCTGTTCCTGCCTCAGAACCCGGATGCGGTGATTGCGGATACCGCTATCATTGCTTCCGCGCCGGTTCGTTTCTTTGCGGCAGGCGTGGGTGATGCACTGGCGACCTATTTTGAAGCGCGCGCCTGCTATCAGGCGGACGGCATCAACCTGGTTCTGAAAAAACCGTCAAGAACGGGGCTGGAGCTGGCAAAACTGTGTTATCAGCTGCTGAGTGAAAACGTTGAATCCGCCATGGATGCCATCAAAAACAAGGTCGCAACGCCCGCGCTGGAACAGGCGATCGAAGCGACAATTTATCTGAGCGGCGTCGGCGCAGAATCCGGTGGTCTGGCGGCGGCCCATGCGGTGAACAACGGGATGTCCGTCGTTCCCGATTTGCACAGAGCCCAGCACGGTGAAAAAGTGGTATTTGGCCTGCTGACGCAGCTGGTGCTGGAAAACGCGCCGGTCGCTGAGTTTGATGAAGTGATTCGTATCATCAAACGGCTGGCCTGCCGTTGACGCTGGAAGATATGGGACTCAAAACGTTTGTCGAAGCCGAATGGCGTAAAGTGGCGGAAATCGCCTGCCACAAAGACGACACCATGGGCAACATGCCGATGGAAGTCACGGCAGAGGATGTTTACAACGCGATGGTTGCGGCTAACAGCCTGGCTGAGCGTTACAAAGCGAAAGCCTAACGTTACCCCGCGATGTTTCATGCCGACCCGCCTGTCGGGTTGGCATGTCCCTGCTTTCCTTTTCATGCGGCGTTCTGCCGTAGCCGCTCAACGTCTTTTCTTACCGACAGTACGTATTCACGTATGATTTCTCATCGTTAATAAACTACTTCGTCATCTTGCTATGGTTGATCATGATTGAGTATGAATTAATCCCCGACAGGGCTGAAGTCAGGCGAAGTTCTCATTCTCTATTATACTGTCTTCGGTCATAAAACTGAGGCGCAGCAGACGCTGTGAATAGAGCAGAGATGGAATATTATTGCTTCGTATTAATCAAGTTCATTATTGGTTTTACTATTGTCATCACGCACCTGAATGTTTCAGGTAAAACACAGTTATCGCAAATGACGCCGGTGGACTTCATCGGTAACTTCGTGCTCGGGGGAATTATCGGCGGGGTCATTTATAGCGACAGCATCCCACTCTATCAATACATCATTGTATTATTTATCGGCGTAGGACTTATTTCATTGCTGAATTTCATCAGCAAGCATTTTCATCTGTTTCGTTCTATCGCTATTGGCGATCCTTTGCCGATCGTCAAAAAAGGCCGTTTTCTGATGGAAAACATCCTGCGACAGAAGAACAAAATCGATATCCTCAATGTTGCCTCACAGCTCCATTCGCAGGGGATTCGTTCATTTCAACAAATCACCTACGCTCAGATCGAGCCCAGCGGCCAGCTGACGGTCGTCTGCGAAGACAACGAAATGCCGTCGGTGATTGTCATGAAAGACGGCGAAATCAGACGGCGAGAGTTGGAACAAATTGAAAAAGATGAGGATTGGCTGGCAAAACAGCTCAGCAAGCATGAACTCCAAGAAGACGACATCTTTATCGCCGAGTTTTGGGACGGAAATCTGATGTTTATCCTGCGGGATGGTTCGGTAATCAAATAGCGTTTGCGCGCAATCCGGCGGATAGAGCCAGTTTCTTTTAGCGGCGCAATGAGGCATTGATGCCGCTAACGCTCTGTCTTAATTCTTATTTCCCCCCTTTTCCGGGGCCATCAACCTGTGTTGGCGGCCCCGGTTTTCGTGTTGTCCGAAAGACCTTTACGTAAAGATGGCTACTCAGTGGGGCCTTAAAACGTTAAAATATGCTCAGCTGAATATACTGCTATTGATTTCATTGGTTTTTTACATACATTTTTTATTTTTAGGAATTTTATCATGCAACAGCTACCCAATTGCCCAAAATGCCAATCTGAATACACCTGGCAGGACAACGACATGCTGAACTGTCCTGAGTGTGGGCATGTTTGGTCAATGGCGGGCGAGGCCGCGGAGCAGGAAGAAGGACTGGTCGTTCGCGATGCTAATGGCAACCTGCTGGCCGATGGCGACACGGTCACCGTGATCAAGGATCTGAAAGTGAAGGGCAGCTCTACGCCGCTGAAAATCGGCACGCGCGTGAAAGGGATCCGCCTGGTGGAAGGCGACCATAATATCGACTGCAAAATCGACGGTTTTGGCGCCATGAAGCTGAAATCCGAGTTCGTGAAGAAAAACTAATTGCCGCGCCTTCGCTTCCTGAAATAACGTTATCGATTTCAGGAAGCGTCTCTTCTTATTTATTCCACGTATCATCTTCCCGTCATTTTATTATGACTTCAGCCTTCCATTTTTTATTCAATGAACGTGATGTTTCATTTCGTTCCTATTCGCTTCTCGAAAATGGAAAAGGCATGGCGCTGCGCTTTTATTTCGCTATTCCATCATAAATCGTTTATTTCGCGACGCCATGCCAGCGATGACGAGGCGTTATTCATGGATGCCCATAAGCCAACGGTCGTCGACCTTCAGGCTTCACCGTCTTCCTGCTCGATGACGCTATCAGCGTCACTTCATTAACGCTGCTCACGAGGACGTCACACCCAGCGGGAGATGCTCCACGCGATTTTTCCCCTGATGCTTGGCGTGGTACAGCGCGGTATCCGCCGAGCCATACAAGGTATCGAAATGCGTCAGCGGCGGCGCCCAGCTGATGCCGAAGCTGGCGGTGACGACATCAGTTGGGAGAGGCTCCAGCGGCCGCTGATTCAGGCTCAGATGAATCTGCCGGGCGATATCCAGCGTTTGCGCCAGCGAGTAATCCTCCAACAGTATCGTGAACTCTTCACCGCCCACACGGCCGATGCTGCCTTGCCCGCGCAGCACATGGCGTATCCGGGCGATCAACGCACAGATGACCGCGTCGCCCGCCGGATGGCCGTAGGTGTCGTTGACGCGTTTGAAGTGGTCGATATCCAGCACAATCAGCCCGGCTGGCGCTTGTTCCAGCGTGTGTTCGATTAAATCGATGATGGCGCTGCGGTTGAAGACATCGGTCAACGGATCGTGGGTGGCTCTGTATTCCAGCTCAACTGCCAGCGAATGAAGCTGGTTGTTGAGCTGAGTCAGCTCCCGTTCGGCGCGATCGCTGCGGCTGATGAGTCGGTGAGTCTCCCTGACCAGTCGCTGGTAGTGCTCGGTCAGTATCTGGAGACTCTCCCGATAGACCTCCGGCGGTAGCGCTTGCTGATCCGCTATCGTCCGCGCTGAGAGCAGAATGTCGTACTCCGGCGTAAACAGTTCATAGTGGCTCATGACGTTACTCCAGGTGATGACGCTGAAAGTCCAACGTCGGAAAGTCCATGTTGAGATCCTGTCCAAACATTTTCGCAATGTCGTCATCCGGATGGTGATACCCGTGAAGCGCCACAGGGATGTGTCGTGCCGCTGCCTGAGCAATCGCTCGGCTCCCAGACCAGACACCAGTCGGCGAGGGTGGCGGACATCGCTTGCCGGGAGGTGCTCAGTGCGCAGGGGACATCAAGACAAAAAAAGTGGCGAGTCGAAATGGCGAACGAGCCCATAGCGTATTATCTTTATGCGGGTAGTCGTTTGTAAAAAATAACAATGGTGCGTGACGGAATCATGACATTCGTTTTCAACGGGGATATCGCGCAAGGGTGAAATAGTGGCAAGTGCCATGAATTCCCTATTTTTATTCTTTTTTAGTCTTAACCAAAAAATACATTAGCCGATATATTTTAGGGAACAGACTTTTTTGACTTTGACCTCAGCCGTCCCCGATCGATGAACGCCTTTCATTACAGGGCAATCGCTGAGCCTGTTTTCTCTAGTGTTTGATATTCGCCACCAGGAGCCTATTTGCATTTCCAATAATCGCTGTCGGGATGACGGCATTTGAACGCTATTTCAATGTATTGGTGTTTGTTATTACGATAACTCGTAATTTTTACGGTATGACGGCATTAATTGAAATATAACAAGGAGACGTATCGTGGCTATATCTGGTATTGAGACACACAGTCAAAATATAAAGCCCTATTATCCCCTCGTGACATCAATTAGCGTGGCGAATAAGAGCGGCTCATCCACCGCGGATAGCACAAGCGGCTTTCCGTTGAACAATAGCCAGTCGGGGGCGAGCTTTAGCGACGTTGCCACGCAGGCGTTCACCACGGGCACCGTGAGCGCATCGGATTCAACTCAATCGACCGACGAGCGGCTGGAGGAGTTGGAGACTCAATTGCAGTCTCGCGAAGCCCAGCAGGCGAAGGACGACAGAGAAGAGGTGCAGTCCGAGTCGCTGGAACGTTCTCTGCAAATGATGAATGGGATCCCCATGTACGGCGGCACGTTGGTGTCGATGATCAGTTACCCCGACGGCAGTTGGGAGGCGCACGACGCCTTTTCCGGCGAGCCGGTCACCACCGAGGAACTCGTCAAAATGGGGCAAGACAGCAGCAGTGCGGACAGCGATATGTTCAGCTTTTACAGCAAAGGAATATATAAAGGCCTCTCCGCCGCCGAAATTTACGAAAAGATACAGCAAATGATGGGGGCTGGCTCGGAAGAGATGGCCTGGGGGATGATAGGTTCTTCTGAGGTTTCCTCGACAAACTCATAACAATGCTTGCGTTGTTTTCCGAGTTTGCTGCGGGTGTCGCACGTTTTTGGATAAAGCCCATTCCGGTTAATCAGGCGTTGTTTCTGACGTATGGACTTTCGCACCGGATTCGCTTTACTGCGTATCAAACAGCGACCGGAATATCTGCATTTATCGTTTTGATGATGTGCCCTGTTTCGTATGTCGTTAGCCACCGACAAATCTTCATGTTACGCACCTTGTTGTTATCGGCGGACCGCACTTTTCGGTCCGCCTATTTTTACGTTATGGCCCGGGTGAACCCCCTTATCGCCAGCCTTCCGCATCACACTTTCTGCGCCATTCATCTTTTAAAAACAAAAACGAACAAAAACGGCGCCTGCCCCCCGGAAGTCCGACGACTTCAACGCGCTTATTCGGGTATCCTTGCGCTGAATAAGTTGCCTGACCGCCTTATTCGCCCCCGGTGTATTCGACGTTTTTCCCATTTTCACTCTTCGATACCGAATCTTCCTGTGATGGACTCGGTGAAAAACCGGATCTAAATGTTTCAAAAAAAATAATTACTTAAAGTGACTCTTGCCAGTAACTTCAATAAGTTAAGCCATGTTTTTTCATCACCGACCGAGGGTCGAGCGGCAGTGTTTGCCGGAAAAAGGCGATGTCTGCCGACAATGTGACCCTGGTGATGGCGTTAAGTGAAAAACAGAGCGCAGAGAAGCGCAAATCACGACAGTTAATCAAAAGGATCCGTTTTCATGAGTCGTAACACTCACAAGCAGCCCCCGCCTTTCCATGCCGAACACATCGGCAGTTTCGTTCGCTCGTCACGGCTACGGCAAGCGCGCCAGGATTGGGAGCTGGGGCGGCTTTCTCGCGACGCACTGACCTACATCGAAAACACAGAAATACAGCATGCGATAGATCAGCAGAAAGCCTGCGGGTTGCGTGTTCTGACTGACGGTGAACTGAGGCGCGCTTGCTGGCAGACCGATTTCTTCGAACATCTTTCGGGAATCCAACGACTCCCCGAACCGTCCGGCGGGCGAAAGAAGGGCGAGATCGGCATTGAGATCGTGGGAGAGATTGAATTTGAAGCCTCTCACCCGTTCCTGGCGCATTTTCGCTTTCTGCATCAGGCCATTGGTGGCGAATCCGAACTGCTGGCCAAGCAGACGCTACCGAGCCCGACCATGCTGCTGCATCCCTCTCTGCGTGATAACGGCTGTTATCCGTCGATTGAGGCCTACGCTAGCGCGTTGTCCCACGCCTATCGACAGGCGATACGGGCATTTTATGAGGCGGGCTGCCGCTATTTGCAGCTGGACGACATGATGTGGCTTATCTCTCCGACCACGCCGTCATTGCGCATGAGCAGGGGATGGGGAACGACCCGCAGTATCTGCTGGATCTGTGCATTCGTACGCTGAATCAGGCGTTAGTGGACAAACCGGAAGACATGTCTATTAGTCTGCATCTGTGCCGGGGCGAGTTTTCCGGTCAGTGGCGCTATGGCGATGGCCTCAATGCCATTGCTTATGCGATGGCGCACGCGCAGGTGGATTGCCTGATGGTGGAATATGACGACCACCGCCCGGCGGAACTGGAGTTGCTTCGTCACGTTACCCATCAGAGGGTCGTGCTTGGGATTGTAAACAGTCGGCAGGCCGAGTTGGAAGACCCGTCGCTGGTCATGATGGCTATCAACACGGCATCCCTGTATATGCCGCTGCGCAGGCTGGCGCTGAGTCCGACCTGCGGTTTCGCTTCACAAAATGGGGATGACGTGTTGAGCGAAACGGAGCAGTGGGCCAAGCTCAGGCACGTCGTCGACATCGCAAAAGCCGCCTGGCTGATCCCGGATTAAGTCCCAGGATCCGTGAGCCGGTTGGTGAAAAAGGCGGTGCTAATCGCAGCCGCCTTTAATAACTGATTGATATCGTTTTGCCGCTAACTACACTGGCTGCATCCAACTTCTCATCATGCGGGATCCCATGGAGCTGATTCACCTTGTTTACCGGCAATATCGCTGGCCTTTTTTCGCCGTCATTCTGCTGAGTCTGGCCAGCGCGGCGCTGGGAATCGGCCTGATCGCGTTCATCAATCAGCGGCTCATTGCCACCACGCATTCAGACCTCTGGGTGCTGCCGCAGTTTCTGGGCTTACTTCTGTTTCTGATGTTGGTCACGTTGGGGGCCCAGCTGGCGTTGACGCTGTTAGGGCACCACTTTGTGAGCCGCATGCGCGGACAGCTCATCAAACGTATTCTGGATACGGGCGTGGAACGCATTACCCGCATTGGCCATGCTCAGTTGCTCGCCAGCCTCTCTAACGATATCCGCAGTATCACTATTGCTTTTGTTCGACTGCCGGAGCTGGTGCAAGGCGTCGTCCTGACCGTCGGCGCAGCCGGTTATCTGGCGTGGCTGTCACCGCGGATGATGTTGTTCACTACGCTGTGGGTGACGATCACGATTTGGGGCGGATATTGGCTGGTCTCGCGCGTTTACCGCCATTTCAACCGCGTGAGGGAAATGGAGGATAGCCTGCATGAAGACTATGAGCGGGTCATTTCGGGGTGCAAGGAGCTGGGACTGAATCGGGACCGCGCTCAGCGGCTGTACGAAGAGGATTATCAGCAGCATGCCAACGAATATCAGCACCATATTGTGCGGGCTGACTCCTATCATCTCAGCGCCATCAACTGGTCGAATATTATGATGCTGGGCACGATTGGCGCGGCGTTTTTTATGGCGAATGGTCTGGGCTGGGCGGACAACACGGTGGCCGCGACCTATTCGCTGACGCTGCTATTCCTGCGCACGCCGCTGTTGCAGGCGGTCGGCGCGTTGCCGACGCTGCTCAGCGCACAGGTGGCGTTTGATAAACTGCGTCGACTCAAGCTAAATCCTTATCAAGAAGGGTTTCCGGCGTTCGCGGCCCCGTCGCACTGGCAATGTATCGAACTACGCGACGTCTGCTTCCGCTATGGGCAATCCGGCTTTGATATTGGTCCGATCAACGTGCGTATTCAACGTGGCGAGCAGGTGTTTATCATCGGCGGCAACGGCAGCGGCAAGTCCACGCTGGCGATGCTGCTGACCGGGCTTTACACGCCGGTCAGTGGACAGATTCTATTGGATGGCAATCGGGTATCGCTGCCGAATTATCAGGCGCTGTTCTCCGCCGTCTTTACCGATTGTCACCTGTTTGACCGCCTGATGGGACCGCAAGGCGAAGCGCCGCCCGCGAGGCTGATCGAACGCTGGGTAGAGCGTCTCAATATGCAGCACAAACTGAAGCTGAACGGGACCCAAATCGAAAATCTGTCGTTGTCTCAGGGGCAGCGTAAGCGGGTCGCGTTGCTACTGGCGCTGGCGGAGCAGCGAGAAATCCTGCTGTTGGATGAATGGGCCGCCGATCAGGATCCCCAGTTCCGACGCGTGTTTTATCAGGTGCTGTTACCGTACCTGATGGCCGAAGGCAAAACGGTCATCGCGATCAGCCATGACGATTATTACTTTGGTCAGGCGGATCGTTTACTGGAGATGCGCGCCGGTCTACTGGTTGAGCTGACCGGGCAAGCTCGCGCCGACGCCAGCCGCGATGCCGTCGCGAGGATCAACCGTCCCGAAGAGGGCGAGGCGGGCTGACAAGCCGCTTTCCCCTCGCCACTTTCTTGCGTTGACGCCCGTGTCATCGCCGCGTTGCGGCGGTTCGATATTCTTATTCCCTCGCTTTGCTTGTATGATTCAACTCTTGGTATGACCGAAGACGGCTGATGTGATGGCCGTCGACTCAGAGCCTATTCTCTGCGGGCGATGTCAGCGGTCATTCGGGCCTGGCCGTGCTTGAAACCTTTTCGCACTCTCGTGTGCGCGCCGGTTTCACTGCGCTGGTGGCGTCCAAATGGGCGGCGGCAATAACGCCTTGTGGGATAGGTTCTATGATTAATTAAGGACTCGTCGTTACATGACACGACCGATTTTTATGGTTGGCGCCAGAGGGTGTGGCAAGACTACCGTGGGCGGGGAACTGGCGCGCGCGCTCGGCTATCAGTTCGTTGATACCGATATTTTCATGCAGGAAACCAGCCAGCTGACGGTGGCTGATGTTGTCGCACAGGAAGGCTGGCCCGGTTTTCGTCGTCGCGAGAGCGCGGCGCTTCAGGCGGTAACGCAGCCTGAGAGCGTCATTGCCACCGGCGGCGGCATCGTCCTGCTGGACGAAAATCGCCGCTTTATGCAAGAGCAGGGAAGAGTCATCTACCTGCATGCGCCGGCAGGGTTACTGGCCCAACGGTTGGTTGCCGATCCTCAGGCCGAGCAACGGCCCACGCTCACGGGACGCCCGATTGCGGCGGAAATGGCGGCGGTACTGGCTGAACGCGAGGCGTTCTATCAGTCTGTCGCGCACCACGTCATTGATGCGACACAGACGCCCGAGTCCATCGTGGCGGACGTATTGCAGGCGCTCAGACTGGCGGCGGCTTGAATCCGCATCGCGGGCGACAGCCGGTACGGTCTTTTTCCCTATGATTTTTTATAACATGATGACTGTTCGATAAGAGGATGTTTGTATGCTGCAGGTGAACGAGTATTTCTCAGGAAAAGTAAAATCGATCGGCTTTGATAACAGCGCCGATAGCCGCGCGAGCGTAGGGGTTATGGCGGAAGGCGAGTACACCTTCGGGACAGGTCAGGCCGAAGAAATGACGGTCATCAGCGGCGCGTTGAACGTGCTTCTGCCGGGGACGGTGGAGTGGCAGCTGTTCTCCGCAGGAGAAACGTTCTCCGTCCCGGGGAAGAGCGAGTTTAATCTGCAGGTTGCCGAACCTACGGCTTATCTGTGCAAATATCTCTAATTTACATCGTCTGAAAGGCGGGCACCGTCAGAAAAGGTGCTCGCTGTCCCGCGGTTGAGGTATCAGGCCGTACGGTATTTCCCCTGTTGTTGCTTCTCTTCTCCTGCCGCCAGGAGGTATTTCTTTTTCTCTACACGTTGTTATTGAGGGAATGACATTCCGTCTATTCACGCGCTGATGCGTTATTCTTCGTATAATTAAATTCATTAACGGACGTCGTAAATTTATTTATGCATCATATATAAATCTGTGATTGTCTATTTTTAAGCGGCGCATTATCGGCAGGATAAATAAAAACTTTATGTGCTTATTTGAAATATAAAAATTGCCTATGGCACAAGGTGTTCTATTTTTATTGATGGATCGCGCAGCTACGCCATTCCTGATTTCTGATGCTATTTTCTTATATTAAAAAAAGGACATAACGCTGTGAATAAATTGCCTCCCGTTGTATTTTGCTGAGAGGCCCCGCAGCGGCGCGGGAGAGAAGGGTGCTAAACAGGAGGGGGACGCAAAACGCTGGCCGAGTCTATAAAGAAAAGAAAGCCTCTGCATTTGATTGAGGAAATTATATTGGATATTCAAATCCTTATTACGAATGGTTGACTATTATGCTCAAGACTACACGCGCTCGTATTTTGGCTGTATGTACCGCAATTATCGTATTTTCTCTGATGATTAATACCTTCCTGAATTACCAGGTAGCAGGGAAATATAACGACAAATCTATTAATAATATGCTGTCCGCCGTCACGGAAAGCCATAGTTTGGCTATCGGCGACTGGGTGGAATCTAAAAAACAGATGATGGCTTCGTTGTACGACGTCGCCGCGGGTAGCGACGATCCCGTGCCGATTTTCCGACAGATTACCCATTCGGGCGACTTCATCAACGTGTACATGGCTACGCCAACGGAACGGCGAAGTTCGTCGAGACAGGCGGTATCCCTGCAGACTATAACCCGACGGTGAGGCCGTGGTATCAGCAGGCGGTCAAGGCAGGAAAACCGCTGGTGACCGCTCCCTACGTGGACATGGTCACGAATACCATCGTGGTCTCGTTTGTGGCGCCAGTGGTTGATAACGGCACCCTCAAAGGCGTGGTAGGCAGCGATATGGCGATGAAGAACGTCATTGCCAACGTCAACGCCATTCATCCTACGACCGAGAGTTACGGTCTGCTCATTCAGGCCGACGGCACCATCATCGCTCACCCCAACCCCGAGCTGACGATGAAGCCGCTGAAGGATATCGCGCCGGATATTGCCTTGGATCGCGTGTTGTCCGCCAAAACCCCTGTCGAGGTCACCCTCTCCGGCGTCAGCAAGCTGGTGTTGGCTAAGCCTGTCGCGGGGACGGACTGGTATGTGCTGGTGGCGTTGGATAAGGCGCAGGCCACGGCGGGGATGCACTCGCTGCTCCTGACATCGGTGATTACGCTGGTGGTCATTGCGCTGCTGGGATCGTTGATCGTGGGCCTGATGGTGAATTCGTCTCTGAGACGTCTGTTGCAGGTGCGTGATGCTATGGACGACATCAGCAATGGGACGAATGACCTGACCCGTCGCTTGCCGGATGACGGTCATGACGAAGTGGCGCAAATCGCCCGCTCGTTCAACACGTTCGTCGACAAACTCAGCATGATTATGCTGCAAATTCGCGACGTGAGCGCCTCGCTACAGATGGCGGCCAACGAAATCTCTGCGGGCAATAACGACTTGTCCTCTCGAACCGAGGCGTCTGCGGCGAGCCTGCAGCAAACGGCGTCGGCGCTGGAACAGATTTCGGCGACGGTCACTCAGTCGGCGGGATCGGCGCAGCATGTGAATGAGCGCTCACTGATACTGGCGAAAGACGCCCGCAGCGGCGGCAAAGTGGTCTCGGACGTGATTGTGACCATGGATGATATCGTGGTGGCCTCCGGTAAAATCGGCGACATCATCGGCGTGATCGACGGCATTGCGTTCCAGACCAACATTCTGGCGCTCAACGCCGCGGTCGAGGCCGCGCGAGCCGGTGAGCAGGGGCGAGGATTTGCGGTTGTTGCAGGAGAGGTGCGAGCGCTTGCTCAGCGTAGCGCCCAGGCGGCAAAAGAGATCAAGGAGCTGATCGAATCGACGGTACGCAGCGTAGGCGCAGGTTCGAAACAGGTGCGCCAGGCCAGCAGCACCATGAATGAAATCGTTGGCGGCGTGTCGACGGTGACCACGGTAATGTCAGAGATCACCCATGCATCGGAAGAGCAGATGCGCGGGATTCAGGAGATCAACAAGGCGATGGCGCAGCTGGACTCGATGGTGCAGCAGAATGCGGCGTTGGTTCAGGAATCTGCCGCCGCGTTTGCTTCGCTGCAATCGCAAACCGAGGAGCTGAATTCGGCGGTCGGACACTTCAAACTGTAATCGTCATTCCCCCGCCTTTCGGCGGGGGAGTGTTGACGAAGAAGCGGAGGGCATTAACGCGGAGCTTCTCCGCCCAGCGCTTCGATCAGGTTAGCGATGAGCGCCGCCAGTTCAGCGGTCATCAGAATGAAATCCGCATCGAATTTCTGCGCGAAATCTTCACGGTCGATATCGTCATTCTGTTCCCGCAGCTCGTCGGAGAATTTCAGGCGTTTCAGCGACCCATCGTCGCACAGCATCAACTGAACGCGTTCCTGCCAATCCAAAGCCAGCTTGGTCACCAGCTTTTGCGCTTCGATATGCGCGGCAATTTCGTCGCTGACCAAGTCTTGCTTCTTACAGCGAATCACGCCGCCGTCTTCCAGAATAGCCTTCAACTCGGCTTCGTCCTGCAACGCAAAGCCCTGCGGCGTTGTGCCGGAGCGGACCCATTCGGTCATCGTCAGCTCGATAGGGCTTTCCATCGTCAACGGCACCACGGGCAGAGAACCGAGCGTTTTGCGCAGCAGCGCCAGCGTATCTTCCGCTTTTTTGGCGCTGGCGGCATCGACCATAATCAGGCCGTTGACCGTATCAATCCACAGCCAAACCTGGCTGAAGCGGCTGAATGCGCGCGGCAGTAAGCTGTGCAGCACTTCATCCTTGAGGGCGTCTTTCTCAGTTTTTTTCAGTTTGCGATGCTGTTCGTTTTCCAGCTTATCGATTTTGGCTTCCAGCGCTTGCTTGATGACCGGCGACGGCAGGATCTTTTCCTCTTTGCGGGCGCAGATCAGAATTTGGCCGTTAACTTCATGCGTCAAGGCATCGCTGTGGGAACCCATCGGCGTCACCCAACCGCTTTTGGTCATATCCTGACTGCCGCACGGCGTGAAGGAGAATGAGGCCAGCTGCTTTTCCATCTCATCCGCGGACAAACGGACGTCGCGGCTGAGGCGATAAATCATTAAATTTTTAAACCACAGCATTCTGTTATTCCAGGCTGATGCGCAAAAAGAAGACGCGCGCAGGATTAATGTCAGCGCGCATGATAACGACTGAGGCGGGCGACGTTAAGATAAAAACGAGGTTGTCGTCGCCCGCCGGGTGGGTGTGGGAGTGATGCAGGGATTATTTGACCGCGTACTGACTGTCCAACTGACTGATTCCCAGCCCATTGCGTTTTTTCACGCGGATTTGCACCTGAATACGTTCTTTCATTGCTTCGACATGGCTGATGACGCCGATGGATTTCCCCGTCGCGTTGAGGTTGTCGAGCACGTCCAGCGCGGAGTCCAGCGTGTCTCCATCCAGCGACCCGAAGCCTTCGTCGAGGAACAGCGAGTCGATGCGGGTCTTGTTGCTCACCAGATCGGAAAGCGCCAGCGCCAGCGACAGGCTGACCAGGAAACTTTCGCCGCCGGAGAGCGTGCGGGTATCTCGCGTGGCGTCCGCCTGCCAGGTGTCGACCACCTGCAGTTCCAGCGTATCGGAGGCTTTACGCTGAAGCAGGTAGCGTCCGTGCAAGCGCGACAGCTGGCGGTTGGCCAAATACACCAGATGATCCAGCGTCAGCCCCTGTGCAAATCGTCTGAATTTGTCCCCTTTTTGAGATCCGATCAGCTGATTCAGCTGCGCCCAGTCTTCGCACTGCTGTCTGCGCCGCGCAACCTCTTCCAGCAAGGTGCGCTGTTTGTCCTGCAACTGCTGGTCGCTTTGCAGCTGTTGACGGATCTCGCCCTGTTGCTGCGCGCCGTTTTTCAGCAGGTTGCCGATCTCGACGAGCATTTGCAGCACGTCGGCATAGACCAGGTCTTCCGGTAGCGATGCCGGTCTGGCCGCCTGATGCTGGGTCAGTTTTTCTTCCGCCTGCGCGTGGAGCGCATCGGCCTGCTGCTGACGTTGATTGAATCGTTCTTTCAGCGCCGTGAGCTGCTCGCGCGCCTCCTCGCTCAACAGCGCGCGCACGAAGTCGTTTTCATCATTGAACGGGCTGGCCTGCAACGCGTCGGTAAAGCGGCTGGCCGCTTCCGTCAGCGTATTTTCGGTGCGCTGCAACTGCTGTTCCAGCGACTGTTTCTCGCCGGACATCCGACTGAGCTGCGACTGAGCCGACTGCCATTTCTCTTGCGCCAGTCGGAGGTCGCGTTCGTCATCCTGCGCCTGTTGACGCAGTTGCGCCTGAACATCTTTGACGCTCTGATTGCCCAATAGATTCCAGCGCGTCTGCTGCGCCGTTTCCAGCGATTGCAGCGTCGCTTTCAGTTGCTGCTGCAAGGCAGCGAGTGATGCCTCCGTTTCTTTCAGACGCTGCTGCGTATGTTCGGTGTCGGCGCTCAGCGCAGAGAGCTTGGGTTCACAGACGTGCTGTTCGTGTTCGTTCTCCTGCCAGCGCTGCCATTCGCGCCGACGGAGGTTCAGCCACTCTTCTTGCTGGGCATCGGCGGGCGCGACGAGATGGAACTCGGCCAGTTTATGGCTCAGCGCGTCGTGCAGACGCACCCGCTCTTTCTCGGTTTTTTCCTGTGCCTGCTGTAATTCCTCACGGGACTGGGTCAACGTTTCTTGCTGCTGCGCATTCAGCGCCAGCTGCTGTTCAGTTTGCTGCAGCGACTGCTGCGCGGAGGTCAGTAAATCCTTACTATCCTGAATCTGTCGTCGAATGTGTTCGCGCTCGGCAAGCTGAGACTGCAACGCTTTCTCCTGCTCGTCGCACTGTTCCTGCCAGCGAGTCAGCGCTTCCGGCTGATTCAGGTCAAAATCGATATGCAAGCGCTCACTGACATTTTGGCACTCCCGACGCAGGACGGCGATTTCATCGTTCACCTGATTCAGCCGCAGATGCTGCTGCTGTCGTTGCTGCTGTAACAGGTGCAACTGGGTGGTGGTCTGCACCACCTTCGCCTGCAGCGCGTCGACCTCCTGACGCAGCGTATGCAGCCGCAATTGGGTTTCGGACGGACGCAGCGATTGGTAGCGCTCGATGGCCGGGTGGTGCGTGGAGCCGCAGAGAGGGCACTCTTTGCCGGGCTGCAGCTGTTTACGCTCGCTTTCCAGATTGGCGATGCGCTGCTCCAGTTCGTGCCGTTTATCGAGATCGTCGAGGTGGCCGACGCGTTGTTGATGCTCACGACGCTGCTGCTCCTGTTCCCGCTCCAACTGCTGGATGCGGTGGTGATCGTCCAGAAGCTGTGACTCCAGAAGCGTATGCTGGCTCAGCAGACGTTGCAGGACGGTCGCACGGGTGGCGAACTGCTGACGGTCCTGACGTTGAGCCGCCAGATCGCTTAACTGCTGACGCAGGGCGTCCGTCGACAGAGAGGCTTCACGCTCCTGAATACGTTGTTGCAGCTGTTCGTAATTTTGCCGGGCGCCTTCCGTCGTCGTCCGCTGCGCCTGTTCTTTTTCTGTCAGCGTCGCGCGCTGCTGCTGGAAATAATCGGCGCGGACCTGCTGCTCGGCGGTCTTGGTGTGCTGGGATTTCAGCTCCTGTCGCAGCGCTTGCAACTGGGGAAACTGAGCTTCCCATAACGGAATGTGGCTGCCCCAATACTGATAAACGCTGTATTGCTGTCTGAATTCGGCGATCTGGGCCAGCCGCGTCTGAACGTGCTCGCGCTCCTGACGCAGTTTGGACTGGTTTTCGATCAGATCTTTTTGCAGCTGCTTCTGCTGGTCCTGAGACTTCTGCTGCTGGTCGCGTTGTTCCCGCAGCGTGGCGATACGCTGGTCCAGCGGCAGGACCTGCTCGCCGATCAGCGTTTCTTGACGCTGGCGTTCTTCGACGTGCTGTTGCTGACGCGTAGCGGCGTTTTCTTTCTGCGTTTGCAGTTGCGCCAGCGTGCTCTGCTGTTGCGTCATTTGCAGATCGAGTTTGGCGAGAAGATTCGCCAGATGCGTCTTTTCCTGCACATAACGTTGGCGTTCGCTGTAGATCGGGCGCAGCTTTTCTGCAGGAATGCTAGCGTCCAGACGCTCCAGTTGGGGCTTTGCCTGGACTCTGTCTAATTGCAGCGATCGTTGTTTCTCCTGGCTTGATGCGAGCGCCCGCTGATGTTCTTGCAGCGTTTCAAACCAGCGCTGATGGGCGGTGATGTCATCGCGATGACGTGCGTTGTCCCGCTCCTGCTGCTGTAGCTCGCTGAGCTGCTGTTCAAGTTCCGCACGCCGTTCGCTGCTCAGGCATTCAATGCCGCCAGCCTGCGCCTGTAGCTGTTCGAGCGCGCTTTGCGCCGCTTTATGCTGCTCGAAAACGCGCTCTGAGATCCGCCCGTAGATGTCCGTTCCGGTCAACTCTTCCAGCAATTCGGCGCGCGCATTGGCGTCGGCATTGAGGAAGGCGGCGAACTGTCCCTGAGACAGCATCATGGACTTGGTGAAACGGTCAAAATCCAGACCGGTAATCTGCGCGATGGTCGACAGCTTGTCGTTGACTTTGTCGGTGATGATTTTGCCGTCCGCGCAGTACGCCAGCTCGACTTTTGGCGCCTGTAGATTGCCGTCCGGCGCATTGCGCGCGCGGCGCTGGCTCCAGAATGCGCGATAGGCGGTGCCTTTCACCTCAAACTCGACTTCGGCAAGGCATTCCGCGGTGTGGCGAGTCATCAGTTCGTTGTTGCTGGGGGTGACTTTCAGGCGCGGGGTCTGGTGGTAGAGCGCCAGGCAAATGGCGTCCAGCAGCGTGGTCTTGCCCGCGCCGGTGGGACCGGTAATGGCGAACAGACCATTGCTGATAAATGGCTCGCGGGTGAAATCGATTTTCCATTCGCCCTGCAACGAGTTGAGGTTTTTCAGCCGTAGACTCAAAATCTTCATGCTTTTGCCTCCTGGCTATCGTCTTCCACTTCTTGCAGCACCTGAGTGAACAGCGTACGCAAACGCTGCTGCTGAGGCTCCTCCAAATCCGGTTCCAGCGCCAACCGCCTCTCGAAAACTTCGCCGGGCAGCAGCTCGTCCAGCGTCTCTTTCTCTTGCTGGACCAGCATTTGCAGATGTTGTTCGCGCGCGCGGCGTAACAGTACCACTTCTACATTCAAGTCGTCCGTCAGATTTTGAATATGCTGCTGGATATCGCTCAGGTAGTCCTGCGTGGCGATTTCAATATCCAGCCAAACCGGTTTCTCACCGTCGTATTCACGAAAACCGGCCAGCCGGCGCTCGATCTCGGGCAGACTGCCTTTGACCAACTGCATTGGCTGAGTCGTGGGGATCGTCAGGGGAGTGACATCTTCCAGTTTGTCCTGTTCGAAATGTACCAGATACACCGATTTTTCGTGATTCAGCTCGTCAAAGCTCAGCGGGATGGGCGAACCGCTGTAGCGAATATGTTCCGTCTGAGCGATGCGCTGAGGGCGGTGGATGTGGCCGAGTGCAATGTAGTCCGCCGGCGGAAACGACTGAGCGGGAAAGGCATCTAACGTCCCAATATAGATATCCCGCACGGAATCGGTGGTGGTAACGCCCACGGTGGTTAAGTGTCCGGTGGCGATAATCGGCAGCGTAAGGCCCATTGCTTCGCGGCGGCGCACGGCAAGTTGATAGCTGCGCTGATAGTGGTCGGCAATCGCTTCCTGCAACGCCAGCTGTTTGTCTGCGCCCGACTGCCCGGCCTGGCTGGTAAGCACGTCGCGCGGCCGCAGGAACGGGATCGCGCACAGCAGAGCGCCGGGCTCGCCCTCGCGGGTATTCAGGACGATGACCTGCTCTTCAATATCGCCTTCGCAGCTCGCGATGACTTGGGTGTTCAGGCAAGAGAGCAGCAGTCGCGACTCGTTAAGCGTAGCGACGGAATCATGATTGCCGCCCAGAATAACCAGCTGACAGCCGGTCTCATGCAGCTCGACGACGAAGCGGTTATACATTTCCCGGGCGTAGCTCGGTGGCGTGCCGTTATCGAAAATGTCGCCGGCCACGACGACGGCATCGACGTGATGCTGCTCCACCTGCTCAATCAGCCAGCGCAGAAACGCCTGATGTTCCGCGGCCCGGCTCTTGGTGTAGAAGTACTGTCCAAGATGCCAGTCGGAGGTATGGATAATTTGCATGGGGCGTCCTGTTGAGGCGTCGGGGTTGGCTGAGTGTTACGATTATCGGCGATTATAGACAGACAGTTTAGGCTGTCTCAGGGAATATCCGCCCCGATGCGGTCAGTTAATCGGGGATGTCAGGGGAAGCGCGTTATCATAAATCTGTCATAAAACTGACGCATAATCCCCACCGCACGCCAATAGCGACGATTAACGGCAGGATTAACGATGGCAAGACGCATTTTGGTAGTAGAAGATGAAGCGCCTATCCGTGAGATGGTGTGTTTCGTTCTGGAACAGAACGGTTATCAGCCCGTAGAAGCCGAAGATTACGATAGCGCGGTCAATCGACTGTCGGAACCTTATCCCGAATTAGTATTGTTGGATTGGATGCTTCCCGGCGGTTCCGGTTTGCAGTTCATCAAACACATGAAGCGTGAAACGCTGACCCGCGATATTCCCGTCATGATGCTGACCGCGCGCGGTGAAGAGGAAGACCGGGTCAAAGGTCTGGAAGTCGGCGCGGACGACTACATCACCAAACCCTTCTCCCCCAAAGAGCTGGTGGCTCGTATCAAGGCGGTCATGCGCCGAATCTCCCCGATGGCCGTCGAAGAAGTGATCGAAATGCGCGGCCTCAGTCTGGATCCTTCGTCCCATCGCGTTACCACCGAAGATCGGGCGCTGGATATGGGGCCCACCGAATTCAAGCTGTTGCATTTCTTTATGACCCACCCGGAACGGGTATATAGTCGGGAACAATTGCTGAACCATGTCTGGGGCACTAATGTCTATGTTGAAGATCGCACTGTCGATGTTCATATTCGCCGCCTGCGTAAAGCGCTGGAAACCAGCGGGCACGACAAAATGGTGCAGACAGTACGGGGAACCGGTTACCGATTCTCGACGCGCTACTGATCCCGGTCGTTGTGGAGACAACCTCACGTGTTAGAACGCTTATCCTGGAAAAGGCTGGCGGCGGAGTTGGCGATTTTCTGCCTACCTGCGCTGCTGCTGGGACTGATCTACGGTTACCTGTCGTGGTTCTTGCTGGTGGCGGTGCTGTCCGCGCTGTGCTGGAACTACTATAACCAGCTGCGCCTTTCTCACTGGCTTTGGATCGACCGCAGCATGACGCCGCCTCCCGGCCGCGGCAGTTGGGAGCCGCTGCTTTACGGTCTGTATCAAATGCAGCTGCGCAGCCGCCGTCGTCGACGCGAGCTGGCGGTGCTGATCAAACGCTTTCGCAGCGGAGCGGAGTCGCTCCCTGACGCTATCGTCATCACGACGGAAGAGGGCGGGATCATCTGGTGCAACCGACTGGCTCAACATCTGCTGGGGCTGCGCTGGCCCGACGACAGCGGACAGAATGTGCTTAACCTCCTGCGTTACCCTGAATTTTCCCGCTATATGCAGTCTCAGGTGTTTGATCGCCCGCTCACGCTTCAGCTTAATAACGGCCACCACGTCGAGTTTCGATTAATGCCTTATTCCGAAGGCCAAACGATGATGGTGGTGCGCGACGTCACGCTGATGCATCAGTTGGAAGGCGCTCGCCGTAACTTCTTCGCCAATGTGAGCCACGAGCTGCGTACGCCGCTGACCGTGCTGCAAGGGTATCTTGAGATGATGCATGACGGGCCGATGGACGGACCGCCGCAGGCGAAGGCGCTCAATACCATGCAAGAGCAGACGCGGCGCATGGATGGTCTGGTGAAACAGCTGCTAACGCTCTCCCGAATTGAAGCGGCGGCGGCCATCAACCTCAATGAAAAGGTCGACATTCCGCTGATGTTGCGGGTGTTGCAGCGCGAGGCACAGACCCTGAGTCAGGGGAGGCACGAGATTGTTTTTCGCGTTAACGAACAGCTGATAGTGTTTGGGAATGAAGAACAGTTGCGCAGCGCCGTCTCCAATCTGGTCTATAACGCCATCAACCATACGCCGGAAGGGACTCGCATTGAGGTCACCTGGCAACAGACGTCGCAGGGCGCGCAGTTCCAGGTCAGCGATAATGGTCCGGGAATCGCGCCGGAGCATTTGCCCCGGCTGACGGAACGTTTTTACCGCGTTGACAAGGCGCGTTCGCGCCAGACGGGCGGTAGCGGTCTGGGGTTGGCTATTGTCAAACACGCGCTTAGCCATCACGATACCCGACTGGAAATCCTCAGCGATCTGGGGGCTGGTTCCCGGTTTTTGTTTACGCTGCCCAACCGCCTGATTGTGACATCGCCTTCTTCTCAGCCCCACTCGGCGCCCTCTCCGTTGTAACTCTGCGGGTCGTCGGTAAAGCGATGACTTGCAAAAAGCGCTTCCTTGCTCCTTTTACTCCATGCAACGCTGTTACGCGGAATGAAAACTATTCTATTGTCGAATGACGCGATTCATGTCAGGATGAGGTCATTATAGCCGTCTGGATGTCTATTTTAATCGTGATATTCCACGCTCTCTCATTAACCCTGTCTGCTGCGGTCAGCCGCCGCCAGCAGCGACTCAGGAGTCAAACATGACACAACCTAAACCTCCGTTCCGTGCAGATGTCGTAGGCAGCCTGCTGCGCCCGGCAGCGATCAAGCAGGCGCGCCAGCAATGGCAGGCAGGTGAGATCGAGGCGACGCAGCTACGCGAAGTGGAAGATCGCGAAATTCTGCATGCCGTTGAGCGTCAGAAAGCCGTGGGATTACAGGTCGTTACCGACGGAGAATTCCGCCGGTCGTGGTGGCACTTCGACTTTTTCGAAGGGCTGGAAGGGGTTGAGGGCTATGAAGCCGATCACGGTATCCAGTTCAATGGTATTCAGACCAAATCCCGTAGCATCAAAGTCACCGGAAAGGTCAGATTCAACCCGCGCCACCCGATGCTGGACGATTTTCGCTATCTGAACAGCATTGCGGGAGACGTCTCAGCCAAAATGACGATCCCAAGCCCCAGCGTATTGCACTTCCGGGGCGGCCGCGACGCGATCGACAGCACTGTTTATCCGACGTTAGACGCCTATTTTGACGACCTGGCTCAGACCTGGCACGACGCTATCCAGGCATTTTACAAGGCGGGATGCCGCTATCTGCAGCTGGATGACACCGTATGGTCGTATCTCTGTTCCGAAGACCAGAAGCGCCAGATCCGCGAACGCGGGGAAGATCCTGACGTTCTCGCCAGCACCTATGCGCGCGTGCTGAATCAGGCGCTGGCCAACAAACCGGCCGATTTGGTGATTGGTCTGCACGTGTGTCGGGGCAATTTCCGTTCCACCTGGATTGCAGAAGGCGGCTATGAACCTGTCGCCAGTATTCTGTTTGGTGAAGTGAATGTGGATGAATTTTTTCTGGAATACGACACGGAGCGGGCTGGCGGCTTTGAACCGCTGCGCTTTATTCGTCCGGGTCATCAGCAGGTGGTGCTGGGATTGATCACCACTAAAACCGGCGAGCTGGAGACGGTGGCTGACGTGGAGCATCGGATTGCTGAAGCGGCGCAGTACGTTGCGTTGGATCAGCTATGCCTGAGCCCGCAGTGCGGTTTTGCTTCTACCGAAGAGGGGAATACCCTGTCTGAAGACGAGCAGTGGGATAAGCTGAAACGCGTCGTGGAGATTGCGAAACGAGTGTGGTGACGTCCTATACCCTCTGCTTTTATAACGCCGATATTGGATATCGGCGTTTTTTATATCAATAAGTTTTGATTATGACTATGTTTCGCGCAGGGCGGCATGAAAGTGCCATATTATTGCTCTGGAAGGGGATAGAATGCACAAATCATGTGTTAGCCTATAAAGAAAAACTAATCACATTCACTGGATATTACAAATAATTCAGTTCGATATTCTGCTTTTATATTCTCGCCTTGTATTTTTTCGCTATAAACGGTTTACTTAGCCACCACAAACGCTGTGTGGAAAATAACCATTCCTATACTTCTGCGCACCATCCGAAATCAAGAGCGGATTCATACCGGCGACGACCCCGTTCCGGTCTCTTTTCAGTACGTTTTACAGGCAACACGACATACGTTATGAATTATCGTTTAAAAACCAGAGATATCGTGGCATTAGGTTTTATGACCTTTGCCTTGTTTGTTGGCGCGGGTAATATTATTTTCCCGCCTATCGTCGGACTGGAAGCGGGTCCTCACGTATGGATCGCGGCACTAGGCTTCCTGATTACTGCCGTGGGGCTGCCTGTCATCACCGTCGTCGCGCTGGCGCGTGTGGGCGGTGGTATCGACGCCCTGAGCACGCCGATTGGTCGAAAAGCCGGTATTGTGTTGGCGACGGTCTGTTACCTCGCCGTGGGACCGCTGTTCGCCACGCCGCGCACCGCGACCGTCTCCTTTGAAGCCGGTATTGCGCCGCTGGTCGGCTCCGGCGGCATGCCGCTGCTGGTTTATAGCCTCGTCTACTTCGCCATCGTTATCGGTATTTCCCTCTATCCCGGCCGCCTGCTGGATACCGTCGGACATATTCTGGCCCCGGTAAAAATCGTCGCGTTAGGCATCCTCGGGATTGCCGCGCTGCTGTGGCCTGCCGGTTCGTCTATTCCGCCAGCGCCAGCGTATCAAACGATGCCGTTCTCGAGCGGATTCCTGAATGGCTATATCACGATGGATACGTTGGGCGCGATGGTGTTCGGTATCGTGATCGTGAACGCGGCCCGTTCGCGCGGCGTCAGCGACGCCAAGCTGCTGACGCGTTATACCGTGATGGCCGGTTTGATTGCCGGGCTTGGCCTTGCCCTGGTCTATCTGAGCCTGTTCCACCTCGGCGCCAACAGCGGTCAACTGATCCCAGGCGCTCAGAACGGCGCTGAGATTCTGCACGCGTACGTACAATATACGTTCGGCAACATGGGCAGCGCGTTCCTGGCGATACTGATTTTTGTGGCCTGTCTGGTGACGGCGGTCGGGCTGACCTGTGCCTGCGCGGAGTTCTTCGCCGAATATCTGCCGCTTTCATATCGCACGCTGGTCTTTGTGCTGGGGCTGTTTTCCATGGTGGTGTCCAACCTGGGACTGAGCCATCTGATCCAGCTGTCTATTCCGATCCTGACCGCCATTTACCCGCCGTGTATCGTGCTGGTGTTGCTGAGCTTTACCCTGCGTTGGTGGAATAACAGCAGCTACATTGTTGCTCCCACGATGCTGATCAGTCTGGTCTTCGGCGTGATTGATGGCGTAAAATCGTCGGCCTTTGCTTCCTGGTTGCCTGAGTGGGCGAACTACCTGCCGCTGGGTCAACAAGGGCTGGCCTGGCTGTTGCCGTCGCTGGCCGTGTTGCTGGTGGCTGCCGCCTACGATTTGCTTATCGCTCGTCAGACGGCGACAACGCGGACTTAGTACGGCAAGAGGGATTTGCACCACAGGCTTCGGCCTGTGGTTTTTTCGTTTGTAAAACAGGGTTGCTTTAAATATGGAACAAGAGTCCAAGCTCAAGCGTGGCTTAAGTGCGCGGCACATCCGTTTTATCGCCTTAGGTTCGGCGATAGGAACCGGTCTGTTTTATGGTTCCGCCAGCGCTATTCAGATGGCGGGTCCCAGCGTTCTGCTGGCTTATCTCATTGGCGGCGTCGCGGCTTATATCATCATGCGCGCACTGGGAGAGATGTCGGTCAACGATCCCCAGGCCAGCTCCTTTTCCCGCTATGCGCGCGATTATCTCGGTCCGATGGCCGGCTACATCACCGGATGGACCTACTGCTTTGAAATGCTGATCGTTGCCATTGCCGATGTCACGGCCTTCGGTATCTATATGGGCGTCTGGTTCCCTGCGGTGCCGCACTGGGTCTGGGTGTTGAGCGTCGTGCTGATCATCGGGGCGATAAACCTGATGAACGTGAAGGTTTTTGGCGAGCTGGAATTTTGGCTGTCCTTCTTCAAAGTCGCGACCATCATTCTAATGATTGCGGCGGGTATCGGCATCATTATCTGGGGGATAGGCAACGGCGGCCAGCCGACGGGTATCCACAACCTCTGGACCAACGGAGGCTTCTTCAGTAACGGGATAATGGGGATGATATTGTCGCTGCAAATGGTGATGTTTGCCTACGGCGGCGTGGAAATCATCGGCATCACCGCGGGTGAAGCGCAAGATCCGCGTAAATCCATCCCGCGAGCCATCAACTCCGTCCCCTGGCGTATTCTGGTGTTCTACGTCGGGACGCTGTTCGTCATCATGTCCATCTATCCGTGGAATCAGGTTGGCACCAGCGGCAGTCCGTTCGTGATGACCTTCCAGCACATGGGCATTAATGCCGCCGCCGGTATTTTGAATTTCGTGGTGATCACGGCGTCGTTGTCGGCGATTAACAGCGATGTATTCGGGGTAGGGCGGATGCTGCACGGTATGGCTGAACAGGGCCATGCGCCCAAAGTGTTCATGCGTCTGTCCCGTGGCGGCATTCCGTGGGTGACGGTGGTGGTGATGATGGTGGCGCTGTTGGCGGCGGTCTATCTGAACTACATCATGCCGGAAAAAGTGTTCCTGGTTATCGCTTCGCTGGCGACCTTCGCGACGGTATGGGTATGGATTATGATCCTGTGCTCCCAAATCGCTTTCCGCCGCAAGCTAAGCCGTGAACAGACGAAAGCGCTGGCGTTCCCGGTGCCGGGTGGGGCGGTGACTTCTGCGGTGGGGATTGTTTTCCTGGCGTTTATCATCGGCCTGATCGGCTACTTCCCGGATACGCGTATCTCTCTGTACGCCGGCTGTCTGTGGATTGCTCTGTTGCTGGTTGGGTACGTCGTCTTCCTGCGACGCAAAGCCGCCTGATGACCGCAAGCCGGACGGTGTGACCGAATTGTCCGATCCGGCTTGAATGGCGGTCAATAAAAAACCCCGCGGCGACCACCGCGGGGTTTTTTGACGTGACAGGCTGTTAAATTACAGCTTGCTCGCGTTCTGAGACAGGTATTTGGCGACGCCGTCCGGAGACGCGCCCATGCCTTCTTCACCCTTCACCCACTGCGCCGGACACACTTCGCCGTGCTCTTCGTGGAACTGCAGGGCATCGACCATACGCAGCATTTCATCAACGTTACGACCCAGCGGCAGATCGTTAACGACCTGATGGCGCACGATGCCGTTTTGGTCGATCAGGAAAGAACCGCGCAGAGCGACGCCCGCATCCGGGTGTTCGATGCCGTAGGCTTTCTGAATTTCGCGTTTGATGTCTGCCACCATCGCGTATTTCACTTCGCCGATGCCGCCTTTGTCGATAGGGGTGCTGCGCCAGGCGTTATGGACGAACTCGGAGTCGAAGGAGACGCCTACGACTTCAACGCCGCGCTTCTGGAACTCTTCGTAACGATGGTCGAAGGCGATCAGTTCTGACGGGCACACGAAGGTGAAATCCATCGGCCAGAAGAAGATGACGGCCGGTTTACCGTTGATGTGCTCTTTCAGATTGAAATTTTCAACGATCTCTCCGCTGCCTAAAACGGCGGCGGCAGTGAAATCGGGGGCGGGACGAGTGACCAGAACCATAATAACTCCCGTGGTGGTAAATGAGTAAAGCGGAGGGGAATAAACCCTAGCGAGTATAGGTATTTCGCGAGGGTGAATAAAGGGAATGTCGGCCAATCAATGAGATAGGTTTTGCCTATTGCATCAATTGGTATTGCTTTCCGAGGTCGACCGGTTAGCGCGGCGCTGCTGATGACAACCGCCCGCTTTTTACGGTCTCCATCATGACGGGATAAAACTGCCAGAACAGTGTTTCAAGCTGATGATAGTGACGCTCCACCTCCTGGAAAGAACCCGCCAGCGCGGCCAGACGAGGACGCCGCAGCGCCATTCGGTACAGGACTTCGCCGATAAACGGAAGCTCGGCATAGCGCTCCAGCCAACGCTCGGTCCACAGGTAGTTGTTTAGATTGCGGAAACGCTCCGGGGTTTCCGGCAGATGCGGTTCGATCTCTCTGCGAGCGTCGGCGACGAATTGCGGCAAGGTGACGTGGGGGACCAGTGTCGTCCAGTGCCGCGCCAGAAAATGATCCCACAGCACGTCGAGCGTAATGGGCGCCACGCGACGATAATCTGCGCTGAAATAGCGGCACGCGGCGCGAACTTCCGGCAGGCTGTCCGTCAGGCTGTCAATGCGGCGATGCAGCCGAATGCCGGCGACGATCTTGTCGGGGAAAATGCCGTCGGGGTTGCCGCGGACAAAGTCAGCCATTAGGTTTCCCAGCAGGGAGCTGTCGGCCAGCGTGGCTAAATGGAGATGGGCGAGAAAATTCATCCCGGCAGTATAAGTGCAATTCCTCTCACAGACCGCTTATTTCTTGCAGCCGGTCGTTCCCGGCTCTAGACTAGGCCGCCTCTTTTTCCCTCTGTCAGATAGCTAAGTGAATAGTCATGCGTGTTGCCGATTTTTCGTTTGAACTCCCTGAGTCTCTCATCGCCCATTATCCCCAGGCGCAGCGTAGCGGATGCCGTTTGTTGTCGCTGGATGGGCCGAGCGGAGAGACGTCTCTGGGCATCTTTAGCGATTTGTTGGACAAGCTGGAACCTGGCGACCTGCTGGTTTTCAACAATACGCGCGTGATCCCCGCCCGACTGTTCGGACGTAAAGCGAGCGGCGGCAAGCTGGAAGTTCTGGTAGAGCGTGTACTGGACGAACATCGAGTGTTGGCGCATGTGCGCGCCTCCAAGGCGCCCAAGCCGGGCGCGGAGCTGGTGCTGGGCGAGGATGAAAGCGTAGCGGCCACGATGCTGTCTCGTCAGGATGCGCTGTTCGAAATTCGTTTCGACGATCCGCGCGACGTACTGACCATTCTCAACGATATCGGTCACATTCCGCTGCCGCCGTATATCGACCGTCCTGATGAGGATGCCGACCGCGAACTGTATCAGACCGTCTACAGCCAGCGTCCCGGCGCAGTCGCGGCGCCGACCGCCGGTCTGCACTTCGATGAACCGCTGCTGGCAGCGCTGCGCGACAAGGGCATCGAAATGGCCTTCGTCACCTTGCATGTCGGGGCGGGCACTTTTCAGCCGGTACGCGTGGACAGCATTGAAGATCACGTCATGCACGCCGAGTATGCGGAAGTCCCGCAGGACGTCGTGGATGCCGTGCTGGCGTGTAAAGCGCGCGGTAATCGGGTGATTGCAGTCGGCACGACATCCGTCCGCTCGCTGGAAAGCGCGGCGCAGGCCAGCTCGGAGGCGATGATGGCTCCATTCTTCGGCGATACTCGCATCTTCATCTATCCCGGCTACCACTATCGCGTGATCGATGCGCTGGTGACCAATTTCCATCTGCCGGAGTCCACGTTGATCATGCTGGTCTCCGCTTTCGCTGGCTACCGTCACACCATGAACGCCTATCGTCAGGCGGTGGCGGAGCAACTACGCTTTTTCAGCTACGGCGATGCGATGTTTATCACGCGCAATCCCGAGGCAGAGCAGGAACACGTCGGCGAATAAACCGATGATTACCGGCGGTATAGGCCGCCAGCAGTGCCTATTTATAGGTCATCAACAACGACATCAGACTGTTTCTCTGGTGCTGGAGGTTAAGTGAAGTACGAATTGTTTACGACGGATGGTCGTGCCCGCCGCGGACGACTGGTGTTTGAACGTGGCGTAGTTGAAACCCCGGCCTTTATGCCGGTGGGGACTTACGGCACCGTGAAAGGCATGACACCGGAAGAAGTAAAAGAGACGGGCGCGCAGATCATTCTGGGCAACACGTTCCACCTGTGGCTGCGGCCGGGGCAGGAGATCATGAAACTGCACGGCGACCTGCACGACTTCATGCAGTGGCAGGGGCCGATATTGACTGATTCCGGCGGTTTTCAGGTGTTTAGTCTGGGCGATATCCGCAAGATCACCGAAGAAGGCGTTCATTTCCGTAACCCGATCAACGGGGATGCGATCTTCCTTAGCCCGGAAAAATCGATGGAAATCCAGAACGACCTGGGATCGGATGTCGTGATGATTTTTGACGAATGTACGCCATATCCTGCCGACTGGGACTACGCTAAACGCTCAATGGAAATGTCGCTGCGCTGGGCGAAGCGATGCCGTCAGCGCTTCGACGAGCTGGGCAACGGCAATGCGTTGTTCGGCATCATCCAGGGCAGCGTTTACGAAGATTTACGAGATGTGTCGGTAAAAGGGCTGGTAGACATTGGTTTTGATGGGTACGCTGTGGGCGGCCTGGCGGTCGGCGAGCCGAAAGCGGATATGCATCGCATTCTGGAGCACGTCTGCCCTCAGCTTCCGGAAGACAAACCCCGTTACCTGATGGGCGTTGGTAAGCCAGAAGACTTGGTGGAAGGCGTGCGACGCGGCGTAGATATGTTCGACTGTGTGATGCCGACCCGCAACGCCCGCAACGGTCACCTGTTTGTGACCGATGGCGTGGTGAAAATTCGCAACGCCAAGCATAAGGATGATACCGCGCCGCTGGATGCCGAATGTGATTGCTATACATGCCGCCATTACAGCCGTGCTTATCTGCATCATCTTGATCGCTGTAACGAAATACTCGGCGCGCGTCTCAATACCATCCATAATTTGCGCTATTATCAGCGGCTGATGGCGGGTTTACGCCAGGCTATCGAAGACGGTAAATTGGATGACTTTGTCGCCGCATTTTACCAGCGTCTTGGTAAGCCGGTTCCGCCGGCGATTGACGCAGTATAAGTCGTATAAGCAGTATGAGGGCGGCGGCGGACGTCGCTCCCTTGACGTTATTTGGTTTGATCACTTTTTCGTTTTTATAAAGAGGAAACTTACATGAGTCTTTTCATTTCCGATGCCGTTGCAGCAACAGCGGGGGCTCCGGCGCAGGGAAGCCCTTACTCTCTGATCATCATGCTGGTCGTATTCGGTCTGATTTTTTACTTCATGATCCTGCGTCCTCAGCAAAAGCGCGCCAAGGAACACAAAAAGTTGATGGATTCCATCAGCAAAGGGGATGAAGTGCTGACTAACGGCGGCCTGGTAGGTCGTGTGACTAAAGTCTCCGAGAACGGCTACATCGCCATCGAACTGAACGAAAACAACGAAGTCGTGATCAAACGTGATTTCGTAGCCTCCGTGCTGCCGAAGGGTACTATGAAAGCCCTGTAATTTTTTGCCTTTTCCCAAAGGGAACTACCGTGTTGAACCGTTATCCTTTGTGGAAGTACATCATGCTGATCGTGGCTGTTCTTGTCGGTCTGCTGTATGCGCTTCCTAACCTATATGGTGAGGATCCGGCGATTCAGATCACTGGCGCGCGGGGTGCCGCCGCCAGTGAGTCTACGCTGGTCCAGGTCCAGAATGTCTTAAAAGAACAGAATCTTTCCAGCAAGTCGATTGCGCTTGAAAACGGCGCGATACTGGCTCGTTTCTCCAACCCTGACGTACAGCTCCGCGCACGTGAAGCGCTGCTCGGCGAGCTGGGCGACAAGTTTGTCGTTGCGCTCAACCTGGCTCCCGCCACTCCGCAATGGTTGAGAATGTTGGGCGCTGAACCCATGAAGCTGGGGCTTGACCTGCGCGGCGGCGTGCACTTCCTGATGGAAGTGGATATGGATACCGCGCTGGGCAAGCTGCAGGAACAAACCATGGATTCCCTGCGCAGCGATCTGCGTGAGAAAAACATTCCCTACGCTTCCGTCCGCAAGATTGATAACTACGGCGTCGAAATTCGCTTTCGCGACAATCAGACCCGCGATCAGGGCGTTAGCTATCTGACATCCCGTCACCGCGATCTGGTGATCAACGCCAATGGCGACGCGACGCTGCGTGCGGTCATGAGCGATGCGCGACTGAGCGAAGCCCGTGAGTATGCGGTTCAGCAGAACATCAACATTCTGCGTAACCGTGTAAACCAGCTGGGCGTTGCCGAACCGTTGGTTCAGCGTCAGGGCGCCGACCGTATCGTCGTCGAACTGCCGGGTATTCAGGATACGGCGCGCGCGAAAGAAATTTTGGGCGCGACGGCGACGTTGGAGTTCCGTCTGGTCAACTCCAACGTGGATTCAACGGCCGCCGCCAGCGGACGCGTACCGGGTGACTCAGAAGTGAAACAGATGCGTGAAGGCGGTCCTGTCGTGCTGTACAAGCGCGTGATTCTGACCGGCGACCACATCACGGATTCCACGTCCAGCTCTGACGAATACAACCGTCCTCAGGTCAACATCTCTCTCGACAGCGCCGGCGGCAACATGATGTCCAACTTTACCAAGGACAACATCGGCAAACTGATGGCGACGTTGTTCGTGGAATATAAGGACAGCGGTAAGAAAGATGCCACTGGCCGCGCGATTCTGGAGAAACAGGAAGAGGTCATCAACGTCGCGACCATCCAGTCTCGCCTGGGCAACAGCTTCCGTATCACCGGCATTAACAATCCGAACGAAGCTCGCCAGCTGTCGCTGCTGCTGCGCGCCGGTGCGTTGATTGCGCCGATTCAGATCGTCGAAGAGCGGACCATTGGCCCGACGCTGGGGATGCAGAACATCACTCAGGGTCTGGAAGCCTGTCTGTGGGGCCTGATCGCGTCCATCGTGTTTATGGTGGTTTACTACCGTAAATTCGGGATTATCGCGACGACCGCGCTTATCGCGAACCTGGTGCTGATTGTCGGGATCATGTCTCTGCTGCCCGGCGCGACGCTCACCATGCCGGGGATTGCCGGTATCGTGCTGACGCTGGCGGTGGCGGTCGATGCGAACGTGTTGATTAACGAACGTATCAAGGAAGAGCTGAAAAACGGGCGTACGGTGCAGCAGGCGATCCATGAGGGTTATAAAGGCGCGTTCTCCAGTATCGTGGATGCCAACGTGACGACCCTGATCACTGCCGTGATCCTGTATGCGGTCGGTACCGGCTCGATTAAAGGCTTTGCTATCACCACCACGATCGGGGTTGCGACCTCGATGTTTACGGCGATTGTCGGTACCCGTGCCATCGTGAACCTGCTTTACGGCGGTAAACGCATTAACAAGCTGTCTATCTGAGGAGTGCGTTGTGGCACAGGAATATACTGTTGAGCAACTCAACTACGGCCGTAAAGTCATCGACTTTATGCGCTGGGACAATCTGGCGTTCCTGATTTCGGGGATTCTGCTGGTGATTTCGCTGGTGCTGATCGGCGCTCGCGGCTTCAACTGGGGACTGGATTTCACCGGTGGTACGGTGATTGAAATTCATCTGGAAAAACCGGGCGATCTGGACGAAATGCGTCAGGCGCTGGAGAAAGCCGGCTTTGCCGACCCTCTGGTTCAGAACTTCGGCAGCAGCCGCGACGTGATGGTGCGTATGTCGCCGAACGTCGGCAACTCCGGGCAGGAGTTGGGTAATCAGGTGTTGAACGTGATTAACCAGAGCACCTCCCAGCACGGCGAAGTGAAACGTATCGAGTTCGTGGGGCCGAGCGTGGGTAACGATCTGGCGCAGGCGGGTGGCATGGCGCTGCTGGCGGCGCTGATCTGCATCCTGATCTATGTCGGCTTCCGTTTTGAATGGCGTTTGGCGCTGGGCGCGGTTATCGCGTTGGCGCATGACGTCATCATCACGCTGGGCGTGCTGTCGCTGTTTCAGATCGAAATCGATTTGACCATCGTGGCGTCGCTGATGTCGGTCATCGGTTACTCGCTGAATGACAGCATCGTGGTCTCCGACCGTATCCGTGAGAACTTCCGTAAGATCCGCCGCGGTACGCCGTACGAGATCATGAACGTGTCGCTGACGCAAACGCTGAGCCGTACCATTATGACGTCCGCCACCACGCTGGTGGTGGTGCTGATGCTGTATATCTTCGGCGGTGCGATGCTGTCAGGCTTCTCGCTGGCGATGCTGATCGGCGTCTCCATTGGTACGGTGTCTTCGATTTACGTCGCGTCCGCACTGGCGCTGAAGCTTGGCATGAAGCGCGAGCACATGATTCAGCAGAAAGTCGAGAAAGAAGGGGCGGACCAGCCGTCGCTGTTACCGTAACATTCTCTTTCGATACGCAAAAAACCCGCCGGAAGGCGGGTTTTTTTTGGGCTTGAGTGACGGTGTGCGGCAGAAAGGCGCGGGCGAGATGATGCCCGCAATCGAACCCACTCGTTAGTGCGCCGGGGAGGAAATTTGGCCCGGCTGCGGCGCAACGCCGGCGACCTTTTCGATATCGTACAGGCGAATGAAACCCAGTTGTTCAGGCGGCAGGCCGGTCAGGCGCAGCGCGATGGCGGCTTCCCATTTGGGAACCAGCGTTTGCGACACGGCGAAGGACTGGGTCTGCGCGCCATTGGTCAGCGGCTTTCCAGAGGCGTCTAGTTCGCCCCAATCCAGATGTGCGCGGAAATTCGGTAGCGTCCCACCGTCGATCAGTCGGATATGCAACTGGGCGTATGTCCCGCTGGCTTCCTGCGAAACATGGCTGAGAGAGACGCTCAGTCGGCCGATCGCGCTGTCCACCAGCGCATAGTTTTTGGCCGCCGGCAGCAGATAAACGCCCGCGCTGGAGTGTGCGTTCAGGGTATTTTGACGCTCAAGCGCCGCGGCCTGTTCAGCCAGCGTCTGCAACCGCTGATTCAATTGGCGGATCTCTTGCTGCACCTGAGGCAGTTGCTGCTGCTGAGCACAGCCTGCCAGCGCGATCATCGTCGGCAGTAAAGTTAGCAGGCGGAAACGGATGGTCATTGAAAGAGTCTCCTTCAGAAACGGCGAACAGACCTTAAAGGCTGGGGCGTGTCGTCGTGGGGAGCGGACGCCGAGTCGGGGTCATCGCCAAGTCAGTGTTCTGCGACAGATAATAGCGGATGTGGAATAAAAACGGAGCATCGTCAGCCAGTGGCAGGACAGAAACGCGAGGAAGAGGAGGGGGCTGCGCCCGAAAAAGGGGAGCGGGCGCAGCCGTTGCGTCGGGTGGTTACTGCCAGCCGTAGTGGCGAGCGAAGAAGCCTTTCATCGCCTGCGTTAGCATCATGTAGCCGCAAAGAATGGCGATGAGCCATGGGAAATAGCTCAGAGGCAGTGGCTGTAGCTCCAGGAACCCGGCCAGCGGTGAGAAAATCAGCGCGATCCCCGTCGCCATAATCAGCAGCGTCATCATCGCCAGCGGCCATGACGGTCGACTCTGAATGAACGGGATCTTACGGGTACGGATCATATGTACGATCAGTGTCTGCGACAGCAGTCCTTCAACAAACCAGCCAGACTGGAACAGCGTCTGCATCTCCGGCGTGTTGGCCTGGAAGACCCACCACATCAAAGCGAACGTCATCACGTCAAAAATAGAGCTGATCGGACCGAAGAACACCATGAATCGACCAATATCTCCGGCATTCCAGCGCTGCGGGCGGCGAATCTGCTCATCGTCCACGTTATCGAACGGGATGGCGATCTGGGAAATATCGTACATCAGGTTCTGGATCAGCAGATGCAGCGGCAGCATGGGCAGGAACGGCAGAAATGCGCTGGCGATCAGCACGCTGAACACGTTACCGAAGTTGGAGCTGGCCGTCATCTTGATGTATTTCAACATGTTGACGAAGGTTCGGCGGCCTTCAATGACCCCTTGCTCCAGCACCATCAGGCTTTTTTCAAGCAGGATGATATCGGCCGCTTCCCGGGCGATATCCACCGCAGAGTCGACGGAGATACCGATGTCCGCCGCGCGAAGCGCGGGGGCGTCGTTGATGCCGTCGCCCATGAAGCCGACGACATGTCCCCGCGCTCGCAGCAGACGCACAATGCGCTCTTTGTGCATCGGCGTCAGCCTGGCAAACAGCGTGGTGGTTTCTGCCTGAGCCGAAAGCTCCTCGTCGGTCATCTCATCGAGGCGGCTGCCGATCAACGTCTCCGAACAGTCGATGCCGACGTCGCGGCAGACCTTGGCGGCCACGAGTTCACTGTCCCCGGTCAGAATTTTGACCGTGATCCCGCTGTTTTTCAGCGCTTTCAACGCCGGGGCGGTGCTTTCTTTCGGCGGATCGAGGAAAGCGATATAGCTTCCAGAATCAGATCGGACTCATCCGCGCGGGCATAATCCCGCGGCTCGGCGTCGATCACCTTGCTGGCGACGGCGACCACGCGCAGACCCTGGCGATTCCAATCGTCGGTGAGATGACGGATCCGCAGCAGCCGGTCCTCATCCAGCATTAGGGTGTCTTCACCGAGTCTCACTGAGGAGCAGACGCTCAGCATTTCATCCAGCGCGCCTTTGCAAATCAGCTGATGCTCCCGATCGTTTTCGGCGACGACGACCGACATGCGGCGGCGCTCGAAGTCGAACGGAATTTCGTCCACTTTGCGCCAGCGGGAAAGAATGTCGTGCTGCTCTTTATTGGAAACGCCTTCCAGTACGGCTTGATCGAGCAGGTTGCGCAGCCCGGTTTGATGCGCGCTGTTCAACCACGCCAGACGCAGCACCTTTTGGCTGCAGCGCCCGAACGCGTCGGTATGACTTTCCAGCGCAATGCGATCCTGTGTGAGCGTGCCGGTCTTGTCGGTGCAGAGAATATTCATCGCGCCGAAGTTCTGAATGGCGTCCAGACGTTTGACGATCACTTTTTGGCGAGAGAGTTTTACCGCGCCTTTCGCCAGCGTCGAGGTGACGATCATCGGCAGCATTTCCGGCGTCAGGCCGACGGCGACCGATAGCGCGAACAGCGCCGCTTCCCACCAGTCGCCTTTGGTGTAGCCGTTAATGACCAGCACGATGGGCGTCATGACCAGCATGAAGCGGATCAGCAGCCAGCTGACGCGGCTGATGCCTTTCTGGAACGCGTTTTCCTGCTCGGGTTGAAGCGTTATCCGGCCTGCCATCTGGCCGAACCAGGTATTGGCGCCGGTGCCGATAACGATCGCCTGCGCGGTGCCGCTGATGACATTGGTGCCCATGAAGCACAGGGTATCGCTTTCCAATGCGGGGGCGTTTTTCGCCAGACGGCTGTGCGCGACTTTTTCCACGGGCAGTGACTCACCGGTCAGCGAGGCCTGACTGATAAACAGATCGCGCGCCTGCAACACACGCAGATCCGCCGGGATCATGTCGCCCGCCGCCAGCTTGACGAGGTCGCCCGGCACCAGCTGATCCAGCGGAATTTCCTGATATTCGCTGCGTCCGGTTTGCTCATCGCATCTCAGGACGGTGGCGGTATTGCTGACCATCGCTTTCAGCGTGTCGGCGGCTTTGCCCGAGCGTGCTTCCTGAACAAAGTGAAGCAGCGTCGAGATCAGCACCATCAGCCCAATGACCAGCGCCGCGGTCAGGTCCTCCGTGGCGTAGGAAATCAGCGCCAGCAACGTCAGCAGCAGGTTGAAAGGATTGCGGTAGCAGCGCCACAAATGCAGCCACCAGGGCGCGGCTTGCTCGCCGGGGATCTGATTTTCACCGTAGGTCAGCCGAGCCTGACGGACTTCGTTAGGCATCAGCCTTCGGGATGGCTGTCAAAAGCCTGATAGAGCGCGTCCTCACTCAGCCAGGCGTAGTGATGACACTGACGGGCGAGACGTTCCGGTATGGCGTTCGCCTGACCGTCGGGCATCGGCGCGCGGTGGAACAAACGAGAAGGCAGATGGCGGCTAATTTGAACGAGCCACTGCCGGGTGAGGCGTGTCAATAGCATAACAGTCCCTCCGCCACGACGTTATAACGTCGCAGCGTGATGACGCGCAGGGGAATGCCACCGGCGCGTCGGCATCATAGAATGAGCAGGGACGATAGGTGAACGTCGCTGCCTTACTTATTGGTCGGTAAGGCAGCGAGAAAAAGGGCTGTCTTACCGAAGAAGTCCTGCCTGAGCAGGGTGAGGTTCTGGTTCCATCACATTTCTCCGGGGTTGATGCCATTCCTGACGACGCGAGCGTGGGGTCAGAAGGCGAATTTCAGCTTAGGCAATAGCCGTTGAACGGCGGGCGCCAGTTTGCGGAGTCTCAAACTAGCAGATCGATCCTCAACCCAATCTAAACCGATGGCCGGGAGGCCCACTTGGCCGCGTTGCGCCACAAGGAGACTGGGTTAGGCGGTTAATTCAGGGTAAACTATTCTCACGATAAACGGAGGGAGCGGGAAAGGTTATGCATTGCCCATTTTGTTCTGCGGTTGATACCAAAGTGATTGATTCCCGGTTGGTTAGTGAGGGAGCACAGGTACGTCGACGTCGTCAGTGTCTGGTATGCAACGAACGTTTTACCACCTTCGAAGTGGCGGAACTCGTGATGCCTCGTATCATCAAAAGCAACGATGTGCGAGAGCCTTTCAATGAGGACAAACTGCGCAGCGGTATGCAGAAAGCGCTGGAAAAAAGGCCGGTCAGCTCCGATGACGTGGAAATGGCGATTAATCACATCAAATCGCAGCTGCGAGCCACTGGCGAGCGGGAAGTGACCGCGAAGATGCTGGGTAATCTGGTGATGGATGCGCTGAAAAAGCTGGATAAGGTCGCCTACATCCGCTTTGCCTCGGTTTACCGCAGCTTTGAAGATATTCGAGAGTTCGGGGAAGAGATCGCCCGTCTGCAGGATTAACCCCGTCATGCCGCACAGTCGGCGTTGAGAAGAGAGGCTGGGAATGACACTACCGTCGGATGAATTTTATATGGCTCGGGCGCTGGAACTGGCGCGCCGGGGGCGTTTCACCACTGCGCCCAATCCCAACGTCGGCTGTGTGATCGCCCGCGACGGCGAGATCGTTGGTGAAGGCTATCATCAGAAAGCGGGCGGTCCCCATGCGGAAGTCCACGCCCTGAGCATGGCCGGTGAGCGCGCGCGCGGCGCGACGGCTTACGTTACGCTGGAGCCCTGTAGTCATCACGGACGTACGCCGCCGTGCGCGGATGCCTTGATCGCCGCTGGCGTAACGCGGGTTGTCGCCGCGATGCAGGATCCCAATCCACAGGTCGCCGGACGAGGGCTGACGCGACTGCATCAGGCCGGTATTGACGTCAGCTATGGGGTCATGGCGGCGGAAGCCGAGCAGCTTAATCGCGGTTTTCTCAAACGCATGCGTACCGGATTGCCCTTTGTACAGCTCAAAATGGCGGCGTCACTGGATGGCCGCACGGCGATGGCTTCCGGCGAAAGCCAGTGGATTACGTCGCCGCAGGCGCGTCAGGATGTACAGCGTTTTCGCGCCGAAAGCTCTGCCATCCTGAGCAGCAGCGCGACGGTGCTGGCGGACGATCCTTCTCTGACCGTACGCTGGGAAGAATTCGATCCCGAGATGCAGCAGGCGTATCCGCAGGATCAGCTGCGTCAGCCCGTCCGGGTGGTCGTCGACAGTCAGGAACGCGTCACCTTCCGTCATCGTCTGATTCAGCAGCCGGGGTCGACCTGGCTGGCGCGTCAGAAGGCCGATGCGCAGGCATGGCCGTCATCGGTAGAACAGCTGGCGCTGCCATTGCAGGGCGAAGGGGTTGATCTGGTGGCGTTAATGATGCTGCTGGGCAAACGCGAGATTAACTCGGTGTGGGTCGAAGCGGGCGCACGGCTGGCCGGTGCGTTGCTGCGTGCCAATGTGGTGGACGAAGTGCTGCTCTACCTCGCGCCGAAGCTGCTGGGCGAGGCCGCGCGTCCGCTCTGCGTCTTGCCGGGATTGTCTCTGTTGTCCCAGGCGCCTGAGTTTTCGCTGGCGCAGGTGGCGCAAGTCGGTCCCGATCTGCGTCTGACGCTTAAACCGCAGTCCTGAGGCGGCGCTACAGGCGACTCGCTGTACAAAATATCGGCTGACAAAACCGGACACGACGCCGGAAGAATATGATAGAATCCGCCCCCCTGCGGGGCACTTAAACCAGTCAAAGGAAAGCTATGAACGTTATTGAAGGTGTTGTTGCTACTCCTAATGCCCGCGTGGCGATTGCAATTGCCCGCTTCAACCATTTCATCAACGACAGCCTGTTAGAAGGCGCTGTTGACGCTCTGAAACGCATCGGCCAGGTGAAGGAAGAGAACATCACCGTGGTATGGGTGCCGGGAGCCTACGAACTACCGCTAGCGGTACGCGCGTTGACCAAAAGCACTCAGAACGGCGGTTACGATGCCGTGGTGGCGCTGGGAACGGTGATCCGTGGTGGGACAGCCCATTTTGAATTTGTGGCTGGCGAATGCAGCTCAGGTTTGTCGCAGGTTGCCATGAACAGCGACATTCCCGTGGCTTTCGGCGTACTGACGACTGAAAGCATTGAGCAGGCTATCGAACGCGCCGGCACCAAAGCGGGTAATAAAGGCGCAGAAGCTGCGTTGACCGCGCTTGAAATGATTAATGTATTACACGCTATCAAGTAAGCCTGATTAAGTAAGGGGTATTTCCGTGAAACCTGCTGCTCGTCGCCGCGCCCGTGAATGTGCGGTTCAAGCGCTTTATTCCTGGCAGTTATCTAAAAATGATATTGCCGATGTTGAACTAGAATTCCTGAGCGAGCAGGATGTCAAAGGCGTTGACATCACCTATTTCCGCGAGCTGTTGACCGGGGTGGCGACGCAGGCCGAGCGTATGGATGAGTTAATGACGCCATACCTGTCCCGCAAGCTGGAAGAACTGGGTCAGGTGGAAAAAGCGATCCTGCGTCTGGCGGTCTTTGAACTGAGCCGTCGCGATGATGTGCCGTATAAAGTGGCCATCAATGAAGCCATCGAACTGGCTAAAGTGTTCGGCGCTGAAGACAGCCACAAGTTTGTCAACGGCGTGCTGGATAAAGCAGCCCCACATCTGCGTAAAAAATAAGTCATTCGGGACCGGATTACCCGTCCCGAAAGTTTAAGCTTCGGTACGGTCTGGACGAGATATGGTTGCTGGTGAATTCGATCTGATTGCCCGTTATTTTGACCGGGTGAGAACAACGCGCCGGGACGTGGAACTGGGCATCGGAGACGACTGTGCGTTGCTGACGGTGGCTGATAAAACGCAGCTGGCCGTCAGCACGGATACGCTGGTTGCTGGCGTACACTTCCTGCCGGATATCAATCCGGCGGACCTGGCCTTCAAATCTTTGGCCGTCAATCTGAGCGATCTTGCCGCTATGGGTGCCGATCCGGCATGGGTCTCCCTCGCCTTGACGCTGCCGTCTATCGACAGCGGCTGGCTGAAGGCCTATAGCGATAGCCTGTTCGAACTGCTTGATTACTATGACATGCAGCTGGTTGGTGGCGACACTACCCGCGGTCCGCTCAGTATTACCATGACGATTCAGGGACTGGTTCCGGCCGGACGCGCCCTGCGTCGTGATGGCGCGCATGTCGGCGACTGGATCTACGTGACAGGAACGTTGGGCGACAGCGCTGCGGGCCTGGCCATTTTGCAGGATCGCCTGCAGGTCGAGGACGACGAACGGCGACGCTTCCTGTTACAACGTCATCTCCGACCTCAGCCACGCATCTTGCAAGGGCAGGCGCTACGTGGTCTGGCGCATTCCGCCATCGATCTGTCCGATGGCCTGGCTTCCGATCTCCGCCATATCCTCACCGCCAGCGAATGCGGCGCGCATATCAATCTGGATATGCTGCCGTACTCCGAAGCGCTGCAGCAGTCGGTGGATGCCGATTGCGCCGGGCGTTGGGCGTTGGGCGGGGGAGAGGACTATGAGCTTTGCTTCACCGTGCCGGAGCTCAATCGCGGCGCGTTGGATCTGGCGCTTAGCCACCTCGGCGTGCGCTATACCTGCATCGGACAGATGTGTCCGGCGGCCGAAGGGCTGCGTTTCTTCCAACACGACGAACCCGTCGATATCGACCTCAAAGGCTATGACCACTTTGGTGAGTGAAAATAAAGGCTCGCGTGAGGCGAAAAGCCGTCTGCGAATGCTGAACCCGTGGCATTTTCTGGCGACCGGGCTGGGGAGTGGCTTATCGCCCTGGATGCCGGGAACGGTAGGATCGCTGGCGGCGATCCCGCTGTGGTACCTGATGATTCTGCTGCCGTGGCAGCTCTACTCGCTGCTGGTCATGCTCAGCATTGGTATCGGCGTGTACCTTTGTCAGCGTACCGCGAAAGACATGGGCGTTCACGATCACGGCAGCATCGTGTGGGACGAATTCGTTGGAATGTGGATCACCCTGATGGCGCTGCCTTCCATGCATTGGGGCTGGGTTGCTGCCGGATTCGTGCTGTTCCGCGTGCTGGATATCTGGAAGCCGTGGCCCATTCGCTGGTTCGACCGTAACGTGCATGGCGGAATGGGAATTATGGTAGACGATGTGATTGCTGGCGTCGTGGCCGCGGCCATCATCTATCTGCTCGGCCACTCTCTGCCGTGGTAAATGCGCGCCATCGCTAGCGCACGAGCCCGTCCCGGTTTATTACTTCTTTTGCCGATTCCCCGCCTGACGCTGTTGCGTCGGCGAGGAATCAGCGCTTAGCCTGTGATTAGGCCAGCCAGTCTCGAATGCTTTTCTCAATACCCGCGGCATCCAGACCTAGGTCGGCGCGGACCTCTTGCTGCGATCCCTGAGAGATAAACCGATCCGGCAGGCCCAGATTCAGCACCGACACGGGTCGACGATTCGCCATCACCCACTCGTTCACGCCGCTGCCTGCTCCGCCCATCACCGCATTCTCTTCCAGCGTCACCAGCGCGTCGTGGTTTGCCGTTAGCGTTTCAAGCAGCTCGATGTCCAATGGTTTGACAAAACGCATATCTACCAGCGTCGCATTCAGCTTTTCCGCCGCTTCACGCGCTTCGGGCAGTAGCGTCCCGAAGTTCAGAATGGCCAGCTTCTCGCCTTCACGACGCACAATGCCTTTGCCGATCGCCATCGATGTCAGCGGCGTCGGCTCGACGCCCAGACCACTGCCGCGCGGATAGCGAACGGCCACCGGCCCATCCTGATAGTGATAGCCAGTATGCAGCATCAGGCGGCATTCATTCTCGTCGCTCGGCGTCATGATCACCATATTGGGGATGCAGCGCAGGAACGAAAGGTCGAACGCGCCCTGATGCGTCGGCCCATCGGCGCCCACGATGCCGCCGCGGTCGATCGCGAACAGGACCGGCAGCTTCTGAATCGCAACATCGTGAATGACCTGATCGTAGGCCCGCTGCAAAAAGGTGGAGTAGATCGCGACGACCGGCTTGTAGCCGCCTATCGCTAATCCGGCCGCGAAGGTTACCGCATGCTGTTCGGCGATCGCTACGTCGAAATACTGTTTGGGATACTGGCGAGAAAACTCGACCATCCCGGAGCCTTCCCGCATGGCTGGCGTGATCGCCATCAGCTTGCTGTCGCCCGCAGCGGTCTCCGTGAGCCACTGTCCGAAAATTTTGGAGTAGGTCGGCAGTGCTTCCTTGCTCTTTGGCAGCATCCCGCTGGCCGGATCAAACTTAGGCACGGCGTGCCAGCTGATCGGATCCTGCTCGGCGGGCGCATAGCCGCGGCCTTTCTTGGTCATAATGTGTAGCAGCTGCGGCCCTTTCAGGCTCCGCATGTTTTTCAGGGTCTGCGTTAGCACGTTGACGTCATGGCCGTCGATGGGGCCGATGTAGTTGAAGCCCAGTTCTTCGAACAACGTGCCGGGCACGACCATCGCCTTGAGATGTTCTTCGGTGCGGCGAACCAGTTCCTTGATGGGCGGCATGCCGGACAACACCTTTTTGCCGCCTTCGCGCAGCGTGGAGTACAGCTTGCCGGACAGTAACTGCGCCAGATGATTATTCAGGGCACCGACGTTTTCGGAAATCGACATTTCATTGTCGTTGAGCACTACCAAGATATCCGGGTCGATATCGCCCGCATGGTTCATGCTTCGAACGCCATCCCGGCGGTGATGGCGCCGTCGCCAATTACGCACACGGTACGCCGCCCCAGACCTTCACGATCGGCGGCGACCGCCATGCCAATACCGGCGCTGATGGACGTAGAGGAGTGACCGACGCTTAGTACGTCGAACTCGCTCTCCTCACGCCAGGGGAACGGGTGCAGGCCGCCTTTCTGCCGGATGGTCGCAATACGATCGCGTCGTCCGGTCAGAATTTTGTGCGGATAGGCCTGATGGCCTACGTCCCAAATCACGTGATCAAACGGCGTGTTGTAGACGTAGTGCAGAGCCACCGTCAATTCCACCGTACCGAGACCGGAGGCAAAATGCCCGCTTGAACGGCTCACGCTGTCCAACAGGTATTGCCGAAGCTCATCGCACAGTTTCGGCAGACTTTCTTTGGGCAGCAGGCGCAGTTCGTCCGGGTTTTCCACCAGCGCCAGCGTTGGGTATTTCGCTATATCAAGGGTCATCGGATACTCATTAAGCGGTGTCTTATGTTGAAATTATTTATCGCGTTCAACGATGTAACTCGCCAGCGCCCGCAGCGGCGCAACGTCCAGTGCAAGGGAACTGACTTTGACCAGATCGTCCAGCGCCTCCAGCGAGTCCTGATAGAGACGTCGCGCCTTGTCTTTCGCCTCATCCAACCCCAATAGCCCCGGATAGGTGCTTTTACCCAGTTGCTGATCGGCTCCCTGGCGTTTGCCGGTGGTGGCGCTGTCGCCGATGACATCCAGGATGTCATCCTGTACTTGAAATGCTAATCCGATGGCGGCGGCGTAACGGTCGAGACAGGGCAATGCCTGTCGGCCCGCGTCGCCTGCGGCCAGAGCGCCCATCCGTATGGCGGCCCGGATCAGCGCTCCGGTTTTATGGCTGTGAATCTGTTGCAGCGCGGCTAAATCAACCTGATGTCCTTCGGCGATCAAGTCCAGCGACTGGCCGCCGCACATGCCCGCGACGCCACTGGCCTGCGCCAGCTCGGACACCATCGCCAGACGGTCGCGGTCGCTGACCTGCGGCATCGGCGCATCCGCCAGAATCGAAAACGCCAGCGTTTGCAGCGCATCTCCGGCCAGAATCGCACTGGCTTCGCCGAAACGAATATGGCAGGTCGGCTGCCCGCGACGCAGATCGTCGTTGTCCATGGCGGGCAGGTCGTCATGAATCAATGAGTAGGCGTGTATGCACTCGACGGCCGCCGCTGGCGCATCCAGACTTTCCAGCTTGAGGCCAAAAAGCTGACCGGTCGTATAGACCAGAAACGGACGCAGCCGTTTACCCCCCAGTAATGCCCCATAGCTCATAGCCTCAACCAGAGGAGTATTCTGAAATGGCAGGTCGGCGATAAACCGGCTCAGCGTGGCGTCCGTGCGCTGATGGTGGGCACGCAGTTGCTCAAAGAATTCTGTCATGACGTGACTCTACTCGTTATCCGGGGTAAAAGGCGTCAGGGCCGCTTCAGGTTCATCGTTAAGCAGGATCTGCACGCGCTGCTCCGCCTGCTGCAGCTTCAACTGCCCTTGGCGCGCCAGCTGGATACCTTGTTCAAACGCCTGCAGCGCCTCTTCCAACGGCAGATCGCCCGACTCGAGGCGGGCGACGATGTGTTCCAGTTCGTTCAGCGAATTCTCGAAACTAACGGGTGGTTCGTTTTTTTTCGGCATAGTCGGTTTTGGGTCCTGTTCCTACGTATCGGCGCGCAAAAGGGTGGCCGTCGTTCGTCGTTCCGCATCGTGCATTTGTGCGGTTAAGGCGCGCCGTATGCCGCAATTAAGTGATATACTCCGCGCCCTGGATGCTATTGGTAAGACTGCCGGAGCAACGACACTATTACCAATAACGTGATTTTAGCCTTAGGGTAAAATTATTTACGCCTTTACGATCAAGTAACGACAGCCACCATGAAGTTTATCATTAAATTGTTCCCGGAAATCACCATCAAAAGCCAATCTGTGCGGTTGCGCTTTATCAAAATCCTCACAGGGAACATCCGAAACGTTTTAAAACAGTATGATGAAACGCTGGCGGTTGTCCGTCACTGGGATCATATCGAAGTTCGTGCTCAAGACGAAAGCCAGCGCGCCATTATACGCGATGCCCTGACGCGTATTCCGGGGATTCACCACGTCCTCGAAGTGGAAGAGCACGACTATACCGATCTGCACAATATCTTCGAGCAAACGCTAGCCATGTACCGCGATCAGGTGGAAGGCAAAACCTTCTGCGTGCGCGTTAAACGGCGCGGCAAGCACGACTTCAGCTCTCAGGACGTTGAGCGCTATGTCGGCGGCGGCCTGAACCAGCACATCGAAAGCGCGCGGGTCAATTTGACCTCGCCGCAGTTCACCGTGCATCTGGAAATCGAGCAGGATCGCCTGCTGCTGATTAAAGGTCGCTATGAAGGCATCGGCGGCTACCCGATTGGTACGCAGGAAGATGTCCTGTCGTTGATTTCGGGCGGTTTCGACTCCGGCGTGTCCAGTTACATGCTGATGCGTCGCGGTTGCCGCGTGCATTACTGCTTCTTCAATCTGGGCGGCGCCGCGCATGAAATCGGCGTTAAACAGGTTGCTCACTATTTGTGGAACCGTTTTGGCAGCTCGCATCGCGTTCGCTTTGTCGCCATCGATTTTGAACCGGTGGTCGGCGAAATTCTGGAGAAAGTCGACGACGGTCAGATGGGCGTTGTACTGAAACGCATGATGGTGCGGGCGGCGTCGAAAGTGGCCGAACGCTACGGCGTGCAGGCGCTGGTGACCGGTGAGGCGTTGGGACAGGTATCCAGCCAGACGCTCACCAACCTGCGTATGATCGACAACGCGACGGATACGCTGATCCTGCGTCCGCTGATCTCGCACGATAAAGAGCACATCATCAATATGGCGCGCCAACTGGGCACCGAAGACTTCGCCAAGACCATGCCGGAATATTGCGGCGTGATCTCAAAAAGCCCAACGGTGAAAGCGGTGAAAGCCAAAATCGAGCACGAAGAGAGTCAGTTCGACTTCGATATTCTCGATCGCGTCGTGAGTGAAGCCCGCAATCTGGATATCCGTGAGATCGCCGAACAGACCACGCAGGACGTGGTGGAAGTCGAAACGGTAGATGCATTCGCCGCTAACGACATCTTGCTGGATATTCGCTCTCCAGACGAACAGGACGATCGCCCGCTGTCGCTGGAACAGGTCGACATCAAGTCGCTGCCGTTCTACAAACTGGCGACCCAGTTTGGCGATCTGGATCAGAGCAAAACCTATCTGCTCTACTGCGAACGCGGCGTGATGAGCCGTCTGCAGGCGCTCTATTTGCGCGAGCAGGGCTTTAATAACGTGAAGGTTTATCGCCCCTGAATCCGGTTAAGCGATAGAAAAAAGGCGCCTTGGCGCCTTTTTTTATGCATGGAATATCAATCCTGATAATTGTAGATGCCCGGCGGCAGCACCAGCTGAGCGGCGACGTCGGCTGCTTTGGCCTTGCCGACCAGCAGGTCAATCAGCTTCAGGGCGAAGTCGATGCTGGTGCCCGGTCCCTGGCTGGTCAGCAGGTTGACGCGTGGGTCGAACGCGACGCGTTTATCCAGCCATTTCTCTTCCGGGATCTGCGATTTCAGCCCCGGATAGCCGGTCATGTTCCCGACCGGGAAGAGCTGGTGATACTCCAGCACAATGGCAGGCGAGGCGCAGATCGCGGCGACGATGTTGCCTTCCAGGTGCGTCTGGCGCAGGCGCTCAATCAGTAGCGGGCTGTCGCGAAAACACTCGGCGCCTTCCAGACCGCCCGGCAAGACCACCGCGTCAAAGGCGCGATCGGCTACGGCGACCAGCGGAACCTCCGCCAGAATACGCACGCCGCGCGAACAGGTGATGTTCAGATCGCCATCGCTGGCGACGCTGGCGGTGGTCACCTGAATACCGGCTCTGACCAGCAGGTCGATGGTGGTGACCGCTTCGATTTCCTCGCTACCAGGGGCCAGGCAAACCAGTACCGATGCGCTCATATTCACTCTCCTTTTTCTTAATCTGTTCGAACAGGCGGCGGTTCTCCGGCAGCGTTAAGCCGTGAGCTCGACCGCGTTTCAGCAGGTATCCGGTGATGTAATCAATCTCGGTGTGCCGCTGCGCGATTATATCCTGCAGCATCGATGAGGTATTGGCCGCCGTGTTGTGGATAATCTGATAGAGATAGATTAACAGGCTTTCGGTCGAGGTGTGCAGCCCCTCCCGGTCCATCACCTGCGCTATCTCCTGACATAGCGACGTCAGTTCCTGCGGACGAGACGCCAGCTCGCCGTTGGAGCAACGGTATAGCGCAGTCAGCGGATTGATGACGCAGTTGGCGGCCAGCTTCAGCCAGCAGGTGGCGGTGATGTTGTTGTGCCAGGCCACGTCCGGCAGGGCCTGCTGCAGAATGTCCGCTAGCGAACTCTGGTCGTCTATGCCGTTGACGCCGCCGATGTGAGTTGTGCCTGCGGCGATATGCGTGACGGCAGTGCGATCGCGTCGTGCGGCGTGAGTGGTGATGCCAGCCAGCACCGGCTGGGTTAACTTCGGCAGTTCCTCCCACGTTCCCATTCCGTTGTGCAACAGCAGGATCGTACAGTTCGGACGCAGACGCGGCAGCAGGGACGAGACGGCGTCGGAAACCTGCCAGGCTTTCAGCGTCACCAGTAATAGCTCGCTCTGCGCCAGATGATCGGGATCGTTGGCGGTCAAGTTCAGGTTGCAGTGTTCGCCGTTGAGCGTGATCACATTCACCGGACAGTAGGGACGGGGGATGCGCAGCCAGCCTTGGACGTCGTGCCCTTGCTGATGAAGAGCGGCGAGCCAGAGTTGCCCGATGGCGCCGCAGCCGAGGACGGTAATTTTCATGCCTCTCTCCCAGGTGAAAATGAAAATGTGATCTGCATCACTTTATACATGATAAGCCATCGGCCATTGTTTTGTCCGCCGTATTCGCCGCCTATGGAGGGCGGTCTCTGTCAGGCTCCGGCGACCATTTTGCTTATGACCGGCGAGCGGGTATCATGCTCGGCAGCCTTTTTGTGTCAGGAGATAAATCATGCCATCTTTCGATATTGTTTCGGAAATTGATATGCAGGAAGTCCGCAATGCGGTGGAGAATGCGTCACGCGAGCTGAGCACCCGCTGGGATTTCCGCAATGTACCCGCCAGCTTTGATCTGAATGAGAAAGCGCAAACCATCAAGATGGCGAGCGAGTCAGATTTTCAGGTTAAACAGCTGGTGGATATTCTGCGGGAGAAACTGGCTAAACGCGGTATCGAAGGGAGTGCGGTAGACGTGCCTGAAGAGCTTGAGCACAGCGGTAAAACCTACAGCGTGGAAGCCGGTCTGAAGCAGGGGATTGAGACTGCCCAGGCGAAGAAGCTGGTCAAGCTGATCAAAGACAGCAAGCTGAAAGTGCAGGCGCAGATTCAGGGCGAACAGGTACGTGTGACGGGTAAGTCCCGCGACGACCTGCAAAACGTGATCGCGCTGGTGCGCGGCGCGGATCTGGGTCAGCCTTTCCAGTTCAATAATTTCCGCGACTAAGCGGACTTCCCGACAGAAGCTAAAGGCCAGCTATGCTGGCCTTTCTCGTTTTAAAGCGTCATCAGACGCGTATTGCCTCCCGCCGCTGCCGAATTGGTGCAGATCGCGCGCTCAATCAGCAGGCGTTCAAGCCGAATCGCGCTGTCTCCGCTGCTTAGCCCCTGCACGGATACGATAGGGCCGTGTCTGGCAGCCAGCTGGGTGCAGACGTTATGCAACGATACAGCGTTGCCGTGATGGATCACCGCGTCGAAAGGCTGTTCGTAAAGCGTAGAGACCGGCGTAATATCGATCACCGCTTTCACGTCGGCGGGCAGTTTCTCATAGAGCGCAATGTTCACGGAGGTGTCCGGCCACAGCATTTTGCCTCCTACGCTGGTGACGGCCGCCAGTTGGATCAGCAAGTCCTGTGGATTCAACGCTACCCCCAAAACCCGTTCTCGAGGCAAAAGCCGATAGTCGTTGTCTTCGCCGGTCGGACCGGGAAGGGCGCTCACGGTATAGCCCGCGCTGTTTTCTTTGAACGTTTTGCAACATTGCAGCAGCTCGCTGTTTTGCTGCTGTTCCGCCCAAGCCTGCAGCGCCGTATGGGCGTTAAAGACGCCGGGCTTCGTCGGCAGGGCTTCCGGGCCGGCAACCGCAGTGTAGCGTAAGCCTTGCAGCGAGGCATTGGCAGGGCACTGGCTCAGCAGACGATACAGGTACAGCGGCCCGCCCGCCTTGGGCCCGGTGCCGGAGAGTCCTTCGCCCCCGAAGCTGAACGCCGACGACGGCGCCTACCACATTGCGGTTGATATACACATTTCCCACGTCGATACTTTCCGCCACTTTGTTGATGGTGCGGTCGATGCGAGAGTGAATGCCGAAGGTGAGACCATAACCCAATGCGTTGATTTTATTCACCAGCTCCGGCAACTGGCGGCTGTCATAGCGCAGCACGTGCAGCACTGGACCGAATACCTCTTTTTTCAAGTCTTCGATGGCGTTGATTTCGATAAGTGCAGGCGTGATGAAGTACCCCTGAGCGTCGTCTGTGACGTCGCGCATCGCGGTGTGACTAGCCTGAAAGACAGGAAAACCTTTATCGCGCATCGCGCTGATGTGCGCGCGGATGGCGCCCATCGCCTCTTCATCGATAACCGGGCCGATATCCGTTGAGAGCTGTTCAGGGTTACCCATCTGATATTCGACCATCGTGCCGCGCAAGGCTTCGAGCAGCGATTCGGCGACGTCATTCTGGATACATAACAATCTTAACGCCGAGCAGCGCTGACCGGCGCTATCAAACGCGGAAGTCATACAGTCGATGATGACCTGTTCCGGTAACGCGGACGAGTCCACGATCATGGCATTGATGCCGCCGGTTTCCGCGATGAGGGGGATCGGGCGCCCGGCTTCATCCAGACGTCCCGCAATCTGTTGGTTGATTGACAGGGCGACGGCGGTAGAGCCGGTGAACATGACGCCTTTGACCTTTTCGTCGGCGATCAGCGGCGCTCCGACGGTTTCGCCGCGCCCTGGCAACATCTGCAAGACATCGTTGGGAATACCGGCTTCATGCAGGATATTCACGGCGAGGTAGGCGATCAGCGGCGTTTGCTCGGCCGGCTTGGCAATCACCGTATTGCCGGTCGCCAGCGCAGCGGCTATCTGGCCGGTGAAAATGGCCAGAGGGAAGTTCCAGGGGCTGATGCAAACGATGACGCCCAAGGGGACGTGGCTGTCATTATCGAATGTCTGCTGAACCTGTAGGGCGTAATAGTTGAGAAAATCCACGGCTTCGCGAACTTCGGCGATGGCATTGCTGTAGGTTTTGCCCGCCTCTCTGACCAACACGCCGATGAGTTCGCCGATGCGTTGCTCCATCAATTCGGCGGCGCGGATCAATTTTTCCGCGCGGATCGACGGAGAAATGGCAGCCCACTGGCGCGTCGCCTGTTGCGCTGCCTCGAGAGCATGGGACACATCGGTGGGGGTGGCTTCGCAGACGGTGCCCACGACATCGTGCGGATCAGCCGGATTGATGATATCGATTGGCGACGCGAGCGGAGAGCCTGTCGCCGTGATGGGCTGCGCGTGGATCTTTTCCTGCGCGCGCTGTGCCAGGGTCGTGAATAGCTCGTGCAAGCAGGCTTCGTTATACAGGTTCAGTCCCCGCGCGTTTTCACGCGCCGCGCCGTAGATATCTCGCGGCAACGGAATGCGAGGGTGGGGCAATCCCAGCTGGTGTTCCGTTTTCGCCAGCGCGGCGACGGTATTGACAGGGCTGGCGATCAGACTGTCGAGCGAAACCTCCGGGTCGGCTATCTGATTCACGAAGGAGCTGTTGGAGCCGTTTTCCAGCAACCGGCGGACCAGATAGGGCAACAGAGTTTCGTGCGAGCCCACCGGGGCGTAGATACGGCAAGGACGATTTAGGTGGTCCGCGCCGACCACTTCCCGGTAGAGCGGAACGCCCATGCCGTGGAGGCACTGAAACTCGTACTGATGCGGGGTAAAGGTTTCCCCCGCCAGATAAAAGATGGCCGCCAGCGAATGCGCGTTGTGCGTGGCGAACTGGGGATAAAACAGGTCCGGCTCCGACAATAGGGCGTTCGCGCAGGCAGATAGGAAACGTCGGAGTAGACCTTGCGCGTAAACACCGGATACGCGTCAAGCCCGGCGACCTGCGCGCGTTTGATCTCACTGTCCCAGTAAGCGCCTTTGACCAGACGCACCCGCAGGCGTCGCTGGGTTTGGCGAGCCAGATCTTTCAGGTAGCCGATGACGCTGTAGCAGCGCTTCTGGTAGGCCTGAATGACAAAACCGATGCCGTTCCACGATTGTAATTCGGGCTCCTGACACAGCTGGGTCAGCAGATCCAGCGAGACGTCCAACCGGTCGGCTTCCTCGGCATCGATCGTAATCGCGACGTCATAGGATTTGGCGAGCAGCACCAGCGACTTCAACGTCGGGTACAGTTCGCTGAACAGCCGTTCATACTGGTGCAGCGTATAGCGGGGATGCAGCGCCGAGAGTTTGAGTGAAAACTCGGTGCCGTCATAAATCCCTCTCCCTCGGCTGTGCTTGCCAATGGCGTGCAGCGCCTCCTGACAGCGTTGAACGTAGTTGTCGGCGTCCTTCTGGGTCAACGCCGCTTCGCCCAGCATGTCGAAGGTGTAGGTAAATCCGGCTTTTTCGATGCGGGTTATCGATTGCAGCGCCTGTGAAATGGTTTCTCCGGTGACGAAGTGTTCGCTCATGACATGCATGGCGACGTCCATGGCTTTGCGGATCAGCGCGGAAGAGGCGGTCGCGATAATATTATTCACGCTGTGAGATAAGGCGTGTTTGTCGCCGTAACTGACGACCGAACCGGTGACGAGCAGTCCCCATGTTGCTGCGTTGATAAACAGCGACGAGTTTTTGCCTAAATGAGATTTCCAGTTCTGGCCCGAGAGTTTGTCGCGAATCAATAAGTCGCGGGTATCGTCATCCGGGATACGCAGCAGGCTTCGGCCAGACACATCAGCGCAACGCCTTCCCGTGAGGACAGGGAATACTCCTGCAATAGGTTTTGGATCATCGATTCGCGATCTTTACTGACTTTCTTTTTGCGTAACGATGAGGCCAATGAATGGGCTAACTGGTGGATTTTGTGGTCGGTTTCGTCAGGTATGTCGAGGGTATCAAACAGAGAGGACACCACTTCCTGCTCTGGCTGGTCCCAGACCTGCGCGATGGCTTTTCTCTTGTCATCTCTGGAGGTCCAATGCGCTGATAGCTCGGCGAACGGCGAAATTTTTTCTCTGTCCATAACCTCATCTCTTGCGATATCGATAGCCATAATAAACCTCACGTTACTTAATCTTAGTCTACGGCGGGAAAGCAGCCGCTACGGTAATCAGCCCATCCATCGTTCGTGGTGTTACAGCGCGAGGGTCGTCAGCGCACTTTTCTGGTTGTGAAGAAACTTCACTAATCTCTCGTCCGTGGAATGCAGGATGTCATTGGGGGCGCCGACGGCGAGAATCTCGCCTTCCTCCATAAAGACAATGCGGTCGGAAATTTTGAATGCGAAGGACATTTCGTGAGTCACGATCACCATCGTCATCCCCTCGTTAGCGAGGTTTTCAATGACTTTCAGCACGTCGCCGACCAGCTCCGGGTCCAGCGCCGAGGTCGGTTCGTCAAACAGCATGATAGACGGCGTCATCGCCAGCGCCCGCGCGATGGCCACGCGCTGCTGCTGGCCGCCGGAAAGCTGGTGGGGGTATTTATGGGCGTGTTCGAGCAGCCCGACTTTTTTCAGCAGTGTTAGCCCTTGAGCCAAAATATCGTCTTTGGCGCCGGTGTGATGGTAGAGCGGTGCGAACATCACATTCTCCAGCGCGGTCATGTGCGGGAAGAGGTAAAACCCCTGAAAAACCATGCCGATTTTCTCAGCCTGTTGGTAATAGTGCTGCGTTGGCCTGCCGTTATCCGTGGGATGAAGGAAAGGTTGGTCATCCAGCAGAATTTTCCCGGCATCCAGCGACTCCAGACCGTTCATAGTGCGGATTAACGACGTTTTTCCCGAGCCGGAAGGGCCGATGATGGCGATCACTTCGCCTTTTTTGATGGCGAGGTTGATATTCTTCAGCACCGGCTTGTTGCCGTAGCGTTTGCAGATCCCCTCCAGCGCCAGGGTGACGCGGTGTTTGTCGCTGGCATATTTACGGGCGGGCTGTAACGCGGGTGCCGGCGGTTGCGCCTGCAGCAAGGCGAGTTCGTGATCGCTTAACCCCCGAGCTTTCCGGCTGCCGGTGTCGAGCCATTTTTCCAGCGCGGTCACCAGCCGATCAAAGACGGTCACGATGAAGATGTAGTAACACGACACCGCGAGCAGCGTTTCGATAACCTTGAAGTTCTGGGTATATAGCCGCTGCCCTACCAGAAGAATTTCCCCGAGAGAAATGACGGAAACCAACGAGGTCAGTTTGACGATGACGATGAATTCATTGGCCAGCGCGGGAAGCGCGATACGCATCGCTTGTGGAATGATGATGCGTTTTTGTATTCCGGCGTAATTGATATTGAGGGATTTCGCCGCTTCCAGCTGCCCCTTGTGTACGGACATCAGGCCGCCGCGATAGATCTCAGCGATAAACGCGGATTCACACAGCACCATCGCGATCAGCCCGGAAACAAACGGCGATGACAGCAGATCAGACGTGGACGTGAAAAACTGCGGCAGGTTATAGATGAGGATAATCAACACCAGCAGCGGCAGGCTTCTGAAAAACCAGATATAGATTTTGGCGAGCGCCCGCAATGGCAGGAAATGGGATTGTTTCGCCAGCGCCAGAACGAGGCCAAGAATATTACCGCCGACCCAGGAGCGACGCTCAGCGCAATCACGACCAGCGTGGCTTGCCAGAAATCAGAATAAGAGAACAGCTCAAAGAAATAATGAGTATCAAAATCCATAGTTTATCCTGTGATGAAATTGGCGCTGGCATCAGCGGTAATGCATCTGGATGGCTCACCGGAATAACACGCATGATGAAACGCGACGGCCGTGCTTTCTGTTCGCGATGATGTGACGACGGCGAATCGGTGACGTCCTGATCGTCACGCCGTCACAGTCTGTCAGGGCGCATAGGAAGCCTGACTGACGATGCCCCCTCTCCACACGTTTAACCCGCATCGGTGGGAGAAGGGCGCGGATGATGATTTACTCCAGCGTACCGTTCAACGCCGCCTGTACTTCGCTGGGGGAATACGCCTTCAGGTTGTATTTCTTCAACAGCTGCGTGTATTCCGGCGACTTGATCACCTTCTGGACGGCAGTATTAAGGCTGCTGAATTTCTCCTCGTTGCCTTTCTTCACGCCCAGGCCTATCAGAATGGGATAGACGATCCCGCTGCTAACCGTCAGTTTCTGGGTTTTGTTGGCGACGTCAAAAGCCACCGCCGCGTCATCAAACTGAACGTCTACCGCCCGCGACAGCACGGCCTGACTGGCTTCGGGCGCAGTGGGGAATTCGCGGATATCGATCGGTTTCAGCCCTTTATCCACGCACAGCGTTTTAGAACCCTGCGACATCTTCAGCACCCACGCCGCTCCGCTGATAGAACTGACTTTTTTACCGCACAGCATGCCGAGTTCCGTCGGCTGAAACGGATCGCCTTTTCTCGCGATAAGGACGCCGCCGGTTTTGACGTAGGGGATGAAATCGATCTGTTTTGCGCGTTCCGGCGTGATGTAAAGCGAAGAGGCGATCACGTCAAATTTGCCCGTATTCAATCCCATAATCAGATTGGCGAAGCGCGTATCGATAAATTCGGGTTGGGTTTTAAGTTCAGCGGCGACGAGCTGGATAAACTCGGCATCAAATCCCGCCGGTTGATGATTATCAAGATAGTTGTAAGGAGGGTAGGTAAGGTCGGCACCGACTTTTAGCGGCGCGGAAAAGGCCGGTGTGTTCGCCAGGGCACCCAGCGCGGCGCAGAAACAGAGCGCCTTTCTGAGCGTGAAAAAAGCGGAGTTGAGCGGTTTTTTCCCAATCATGATGATGTCCTTATTATGCGGTAAGCCAGCCTGCTGTGTGGGGGACGCCCTGTTGACTAAGCATATACCATGCCATTTCCTCACCATGGGGTTCATTGCGGCACTTCGTCTGCGCCAGGGCTGACGAAGAACGACAGGACAGCGCCTGTTGTCCGGGATAGTTAAGAAAAAGTAATCAATTTATCTTCCAACGACGTTCAGATCTCAACAAAGAGGACGAGGACGGTGCCTGGTTTATCTTTGCGGTATCGTGCAGGTGAGTGGTTTAGGGGAATGGGAAATGTTCAATCGTTGTGCGGCTGCACAGACGCGGTGCGGCGTGTGGTGCAACGCGGGTATCAGAAAAAGGTGTCTGAATTGACGGGTTTTTTGGCCTGAAAATATCGGAACGCCCCTCGCGTAACGGGCGTTCCCAGGTCAGCAATGTGTAGAAAGTGGCAGGATGCGTGTGAGGTATTACACCGATGCCGTATCGATCCACTGTTCCAGCGTTTTTCTGTTGGTCTGCTTGGTGTCAATTTTGACATAAGCGCTCTGCTCGTGAGGCACAATGATGACCTCGGCGACGCCCGGCAGGCCACGCATCTTTTGCTCAAGCTGGAGGTCTTGCAGCGTATGCTCGGACAGGGTGAGCCGCAGGCTGCTGAGATAGGGCGGTTCCTTCATGGTGAAGCTGAGTATCAGCCAGCCCAGCGCGATAACGGCCCCGGCGCTAAAGACCAGCGCGGCGCCGTACAAGTCGAAGAGCGCGCCGCCCAGACTGCCGCCAATCGCAACGCCGATAAACTGCGTGGTGGAGTAAACGCCCATGGCGGTGCCTTTGTACCCGGCCGGAGCTTCTTTACTGATGAGTGAAGGCAGCAGGGCCTCCATGACATTGAATCCCAACAGAAACAACTGAATGCCGATGATAATGCGCCACAGCTGGCTGCCTTCCGCGCTGAGTAATACCAGCTCGGCGGCGATCAAAATGATGATGCAGACGATAAAGACCTGTTTCATGCGGCGTTTCAGTTCGGCATAAATGACGAAAGGCACGACGGCGACGAACGAAATCAGCATCGTCGCCAGATACACTTTCCAGTGATCCTGAGGCGGGAGCCCTGCTTGTTCCATCGCCCTCGGCAGCGCCACGAAGCTCGACATTAACAGGATATGCAGGCACATGATGCCGACGTTCAGCTTCAGCAGTCGGCTATTCGCCAGCACTTTTCTGACGCTGCCGCGTACAATGGCCGACTCGCGATTAAGCACATGTTGAGAGGCATTCGGGATAAACGCGAGCGTGATAACGATGGCGATAACGGAAATGAGGGCGATCCCCCAGAACAGGGCATGCAGGCCCAGCGCATGGGTGACGATAGGGCCGATCACCATTGCGATGGCAAAGGTGACGCCAAAGCTGACGCCGATGAACGCCATCGCTTTAGTGCGGTTCTGCTCACGCGTTAAATCCGACAGTAAGGCCATGACCGCCGCGGAGATGGCTCCCGAACCTTGCAGGGCGCGGCCAAGAATAATGCCCCAGATCGAGTCACTGAGCGCGGCGATAACGCTACCGGCGGCGAACATCAGCAGGCCGCCGACGATGAGGGGTTTACGCCCGATGCGGTCCGACATCAGCCCGAAGGGAATTTGGAAGAGCGCCTGCATTAGGCCATAGATGCCGATGGCGACGCCTATCAGGAATTCGCTGGCGCCTTGCAACGCCATGCCGTACGTGGTCAACACCGGGAGGACCATGAACATGCCCAGCATGCGTAGTGAAAAGACCGTCCCCAGTCCCCACGTTGCCCGTAACTCGGCAGGTGTCATTCGGTTATCGTTCATCTATACCTCGGGTGTTTTTCTGGCGCTATTTTAGAGCCTCTGACGCACGCGCGTAAATGCGCGTTTTGTTACCTGATTTGGCGGAGTCGGAGAGAAATAAAAAAACAGACGGCAAGCCGTCTGTTTTTTGTCTGCACGCTGACATCCTTAGCGAAGGTAAGTCAGCATCGCTTCCTGAGTAGGCGTGATGGAGTCAATCGACATCATCACGCTCAGCGAGGTGATGGCGACGATCGAGAACACGAACAACTTCTTGGCCCAGAGGCGATCGTCATTCAGGTTCTTGTACCCGGACAGCGCCATACCCAGCCACCACAGGCTGACCGCCGCTGCAACCACCAGATATTTGTATCCGGCGTAACCGCCCAGAGAAAGCATCAGCGTGGCAATCATAAACGCCAGAATGTACAGCGTAATATGATGCTTCGCGACGGAGATCCCTTTGACCACCGGCAGCACCGGAATATTGGCGGCCTGGTAGTCTTTGAAGCGGAAAATGGCGATCGCGTAGGAGTGGGGCATTTGCCACAGGCTGAAAATCAGCAGCAGGATCAGCGCGCCAGCGTCGAACTGGTTGCTGACGGCGCAGTAGCCAATGACCGGCGGGGCCGCGCCAGACAGGCTGCCGATCAGCGTGCCGTAGACCGAATGCCGTTTCATATAGAGGCTGTAGACGCCGACGTACACGATAAAGCCAATCACCGCCAGCCACATGGCCAGCGGATTCGCGGCGATATACAGCAAGGCAAAGCCCGCAATACCCAGCAGCGCGGCATACGCCAGCGTCACCTTCAGCGAAATCAGCCCTCGCACCAGAACGCGGTTTTTGGTTCTCTCCATTTTTTTGTCGATATCGCGGTCGATGACGTTGTTGAAAACGCAACCGGAAGCCACGACTAGCGACACCCCGAAGAGCGTCGCGATAAACAGGGAATAATCAATGCTGCCGTTGGCCGCGAGTAAAAATCCCCCGATGACAGAAATCAGGTTGCCAAAAATAATGCCCGGCTTGGTGACCTGTAGGTATTGCTTAATCATCATTGTGACGGTCCAGTTACTGAATCATCATGTTGTGATGGGTGTTCCACATAATCCATATAGAACCCCCAACTACAATCGCGATAATCAGGGCGGTAAAGACAAGCGCGACAACGTTCCAGCGCTCTTGCGACGACGTATTCAGGTGCAGGAAGTACACCAGATGGACCAGAATCTGTACGACGGCGCAGCCGACCACGGTCAGCAGAATGATGTGCGTCGCCGCGGCGCCCGTCATCACCATCGCGAAGGGGATCACGGTGAGGATGATGGACAGGATAAAGCCGGTCAGATAGGACTTGGCGGTGCCGTGGCTGGCGCCCGCACTGTCATGCGTTGAATGACTCATTACATCGCCCCCATCAGATAAACAACGGTGAAGACGCAGATCCACACCACGTCAAGGAAGTGCCAGAACAGGCTGAGGCACATCAGGCGGGTTTTGTTCGTCGCGGTCAGACCGCGGCGGGAGACCTGAATCATCATGATAGCCAGCCAGATCAAGCCGCTGGTGACATGAATACCGTGCGTGCCGACCAGCGCAAAGAAACCGGACAGGAACGCGCTGCGATCCGGACCGTATCCTTCTGCAATCAGGTGATGGAACTCGTAAAGCTCCATGCCGATGAAGATCAGGCCGAACAGGAACGTCAGCGCCAGCCACTGGTTAACCCGAGACTTATCGCCTTTGTTCATGGCGATCATCGCCATGCCGTAGGTGATACTACTGAACAGCAGGGCGAAGGTTTCGACCAGGACGAACGGCAGCTCAAAAATGTCTTTACCCGTCGGTCCGCCGGCAACGCCGTCCACCAGGACGGCATAGGTGGCGAACAGCGAGGCAAACAGGATGCAGTCGCTCATCAGGTAGATCCAGAAGCCAAACACTTTCGTGGCTCCCGCATCGTGATGCCCATGCTCTGCATGGGCGTTATTCGTGTGACTCAAAGTATCAGTGGACATTTTTCACGCCTGCCTTGCTGAGTTTCTCGAAATTTGCGTTTTCAATGCGCTCGATTTCTTCCACGGGAACGTAGTAGTCCACGTCCTGATTGAAACTGTGCACAATCCAGGTCGCTATCATGCCGACGAAACCGACGGCGGCCAGCCACCAGATGTACCAGATCATGGCAAAACCGAAGACCAGAGCGAAGGCGGAGATGACCAGACCCGCGGCGGTGTTCTTAGGCATATGAATTTCTTCATAGCCGCCGTTCGGCCGACGATAGGCCTCGCCCTTCTCTTTCTCTTCCCAGAATGCATCACGGTCATGAACCTGCGGAACGACCGCAAAGTTATAGAACGGGGCAGGGGAGGATGTTGCCCACTCCAGCGTACGCGCATCCCACGGGTCGCCGGTCAGGTCGCGGTTCTGTTCGCGGTCGCGGATACTGACAACGAACTGAATCAGCTGACACAGGATACCCAGCGCAATCAGCGCGGCACCGGCCGAAGCTACCATCAGCAGCGGGTGGAATTCCGGGTTGATCTGCTGGCTCAAACGACGCGTCATGCCCATGAAGCCCAGCGCATACAGCGGCATAAAGGCCACGAAGAAGCCGATGATCCAGCACCAGAAAGCACGTTTACCCCAGGTTTCGTTCAGGGTGAAGCCGAAGGCTTTCGGGAACCAGTAGGTGATCCCTGCGAAGCAGCCGAACACCACGCCGCCGATAATGACGTTATGGAAGTGGGCGATCAGGAACAGGCTGTTGTGCAGCACGAAGTTCGCGCCCGGTACGGCCAGCAGTACCCCGGTCATCCCACCGATAGAGAAGGTGATGATGAAGCCGATGGTCCACAGCATCGCCGAGTTAGGCTGAATGCGTCCCTGATACATCGTGAACAGCCAGTTGAAGATTTTCACCCCGGTCGGGATGGAAATGATCATGGTGGCGATGCCGAAGAAGGCATTCACGTTCGCGCCGGACCCCATCGTAAAGAAGTGGTGCAGCCATACGATAAACGACAGCACGGTGATGGCGATGGTCGCCCACACCAGTGACGTATAGCCGAACAGCCGTTTGCGGCAGAAGGTCGCGGTCACCTCGGAGAACACGCCGAAGACCGGCAGCACCAGGATGTACACCTCAGGATGGCCCCAGGCCAGATGAGGTTGATGTACATCATCATGTTGCCGCCCATATCGTTGGTGAAGAAATGGGTGCCCAGATAACGGTCCAACGTCAGTAGCGCAATGGTGACCGTCAGGATCGGGAATGCTGCGATGATCAGGACGTTAGTGCACAGTGATGCCCAGGTGAAAACAGGCATCTTCATCATGCTCATGCCGGGCGCGCGCATTTTCATGATGGTGGCGAAGAAGTTCACGCCGGTCAGCGTGGTTCCCAGCCCGGATATCTGCAGACTCCATATCCAGTAGTCGACCCCGACGCCGGGACTGTACTCCTTACCCGAAAGGGAGGATAGCAACCCAACCCGTCTGGGCGAATTCACCCACACCCAGCGAGATGTTGACCAGGATGACCCCGGCGACAAACATCCAGAAACTGAGCGAGTTCAGGAAAGGGAAAGCAACGTCGCGAGCACCGATTTGCAACGGAACGACCAGGTTCATCAGGCCGACCACGAACGGCGTCGCCACGAAGAAAATCATGATCACGCCGTGCGCGGTAAATATCTGGTCGTAGTGGTGAGGTGGAAGGAAACCGGCCTCACCGGCCGAGGCCAGCGCCTGCTGAGTACGCATCATGATGGCGTCGGCGAAGCCGCGCAGCATCATCACCAGGCGACGATGACATACATGATGCCGATTTTCTTATGGTCAACGGAAGTGAACCATTCGGTCCACAGCCATTTCCATTTGCCGAAATAGGTGATTAAAGCCAGCAGCGCCAGCCCACCTAGAATGATTGCTGCCACGGTGACCATGATAATAGGTTCATGGTACGGAACCGCATCAAGAGTTAATTTTCCGAACATCGTATTATCCCTCGGCTCCTTTAATGAGAGGAGTGCTCGCTCATGTCCATGCCTTCATGAGACTGCATGCCTTCATCTTTCGGCGCGCTTTCCGCATGGTGCTGCATGTGCATTTCGTTGCCAGTAAATTTGGTAATCACCTGTCGGAACAGGTCCGGCTGTACCTGCGAGAAGTACTCGACGGGATGATATTCACTGGGGAGTGCCAGTTTTTCGAATTCACCCATGTTGCTCAGCGTATGGGAAGACTGACGCACCGAATTCACCCACTGATCAAACGCCTGCTGATTCGGCGTAGCGATTGCGGTGAATTTCATACCGGAAAAGCCTTTGCCGCTATAAGCACCGGAAATACCGTCGTACTTGCCCGGTTCATTCGCGATCAGGTGCAGCTGCGTTTGCATACCGGCCATGGCGTAAATCTGCCCGCCGAGGCGAGGGATGAACAGCGAGTTCATGACGGAGTTGGAGGTGATTTTGAACGACACGGGAACGTTGGCCGGGAAGGCGAGTTCGTTCACGCTGGCAATACCCAAATCGGGATAGATAAACAGCCATTTCCAGTCAAGCGATACGACTTCGACGTTGATGGGTTTGACGTCGGAATCCAATGGTTTGTATGGGTCAAGCTGATGGGTTGTCTTCCAGGTGATGGTTGCGAGGATGACGATGATGATGATGGGTACTGTCCAAACTACGGCTTCGATCTTGTTGGAGTGCGACCAGTTTGGCGTGTATTTGGCCTTATCGTTGGAAGCTCTGTACTTCCTGGCAAATACGATCGTCATAATGATCACCGGGATGACAACGATCAACATCAGCCGAGGCAGTCAGTATTAGCGAACGCTGTTCAAGCCCAATTTGTCCTTTGGGGTTCATCAATGCCATATCACAGCCGTTAAGGAGCAGGGTGGCTGCAAATAAAGAGAACATCCCCAAAAATTTATTGTATTTCCTGAGTCTCATCTAGCGACCTCAATGACAAGGGGCTCTATCTGTTATTTCACGCGAGCGGGCATTTTACGGGAAGGTTACCACACTGTAAACATGATTAAAGTGTTGTCAGTTGCTTGTTGCTCTGATTTTCTCTTTGTGTCACCAGTGTGGCAGTTTGTAAAAAAATATATTTAAAAACAGTGGGTAATAGTTTCTTCAGGGAATGACATATCCGTATGGAAAATGACACCGCGTCCTCAAAAAATTATCGTGCCACTACCATTAAGGTCTAGTGCGGGATGACGGTTTGTCAACGTTAAAAATCAGGAAAAAAGATGACGACGACGGTCGAGATACAAAAATCATGCGATGGCGGCCGCGGATAAAATATTGGCGTGAGAAATAGAAGGAAGGAAGAAAATAGGCTGCTGGGAAACAGCCTATTTGTTTGGCTTAAATTCGTTTGAGCGAGAGATAGTCCAAGACACTGCCCAGAGTGAGTCCGACTGCAGCCAGCGCTACGCCTACCGCCATCAACGTTTCAGCCGCCGACGGGCTATTCAGCCAGCCAAGTCCGAACATCCCCCAGACGACCGCTCCGATGGCGAAGCACGCGACGCCGAAAAACAGCGAGCGCACCGCCAACGTATACCCGCGCGAGTAGGCGCGTCGTGGCAGAAAATCCTCGTGGGTCTGGGTGTATTCCAACGTACGGCGGCACAGCAATAGCAGCAGCAGGCCGGGGAAAGAGATGCCGACCGAAAACAGGTAGAACCATGCCCAGCCGTAATCCTCGACGAACCAACCGGCGAGGGGACCGACATAGACTCGGCCTACGGACGCCAGGGCGGACAACAAGGCGAACTGTGTCGCGGAAAAAGATTTGTTGCACAGGGTCATCAGCAGCGCCACGAATGCGGCCGTACCCATACCGCCGCACAGGTTTTCGATGAAAATGGTGGCGCCCATAGAAAACAGATGCTTATCCGTAATCGCCAGTAGCCAGTAGCCTGCATTGGAGACCGCCTGCAGCAGCCCGAAAATCATCAGCGCCCGGAACAGCGACCAGCGCTGCATCAGGATCCCGCCGTATAACGCGCCAACGATGGTGGCGAAAAGTCCGAGCGTTTTGTTAATCAGGCCGACGTCGCCCGCATCAAAGCCCACGCCGCGAATCAGAAAGGTGGTGCTCAGGCTGACCGCGAAGGCATCGCCAAGCTTATAGAAAATAATCAGCAACAGAATCAGCCAGGCGTTGTTGCGCCCGAAGAAATCCCGCAGCGGGGCCATGATGGCTTGTTCCATCGAGCGCGGCGAAGGCTGAGTATTGGTTGGCTCCGGGGCCAGCCAGGTAGCCAGCGTACACAGCAGCATCAGACCTGCCATCAGCCAATAGGTCGACTGCCAACCCAGCAGACGGTCGGCAATCCACAGCGCCAGTCCACCGGAAACCAGCATTGCCAGCCGATAGCCGAGTACGGAAACGGCGGCGCCACTGCCACGTTCCTGCGGCGGCAATAAATCCGTTTTGTAGGCGTCGAAGACGATGTCCTGCGACGCGGAAAAGAAAGCGATCACGACGGCCAGTGCCGCCAGCCACCAAAGGTCCTGAGCCGGATTTAATGTGCCGATAGCCGCAATCGCCCCCACAAGACCCAACTGTGTGAGCAGCAGCCAACCACGGCGGCGGCCGAAGAAAGATGGCGTATAGCGATCCATCATCGGCGACCATAGGAATTTGAACACGTAGGCCTGACCGACCAGCGAGAAGAAGCCGATGGTTTTCAGATCGACGTTCTCGACGGTCATCCATGCTTGCAGTGTGCCAGAGGTCAATGCCAGAGGGAGGCCGGATGAAAATCCCAGAATGAGCAGGATCAGTGAATTGCGTTGGTTGAAAAGCGTGTGGAGCTGACGAGGCATGCAACATCCTTTTGCTTGCCCCGCGGACGGGGCAAGGGAAACTGCGTGAAAATTAGCGTGCGTTGGTCTTGATAAATTCGTTGACGCTGGTGTCTTGCGCCATGTCGCTGATGACATCACCCAACACCTGGTTCACCGCAGTGGTGATTTTGTTGTTGGTCGCGGTCAATGCGCCTTGAACATTGTAGGTGGAGCGGTAGTTTTTGACCTGTTTGTTGCCGTTGGCGGCCTGAGCGATGATCGAAATGTCCGCCTTGGTCGTAATGGTGTAACGCAGGTTGCCTTCAGACACGTCGGCATACAGCGTGTTGACCACGATCTGCAGTGCGACCGGACCGCCGGTGCCAATCATATAACCGCGTGCGGTCATCTGCTTCTCCAACGCTTCCTGCAGCAGGAAACGCAGATCGCGTGAAGGGACCAGCGTCACTAATTGACTGTCGCGGTTCACTTTGGCCAGCGCCTGATCCTGACGCTGATCGGCTCCGTTGATGCTGATTGTCACGCCCATCAGGCTGGGATCCTGAGAAGGCAACGCGATGTTAGGGTTGATATTCAGCGTATTACCTTTGCCTGCGCAGCCCGCCAGCGCCATGATGGCCAGCAATGGAAAAATGAATTTTTTAAACATGCGAATGTTCTCAGTAATAATAAGAAGGTTAATCGTTAAAAACGCGCGATATCATACCATTGCCTCAGGCAAGAGAAAGAGCGGAGAATCGCTCGCATCGCAAGTTCTTTGCCTGTTCGACAACCGATTCTGTTTTTATCACAACTTCCCGAAGAAAAGATATGCGACCCATGCCTGAGAGCCTTTCGCGCCGTCATTAGCGGATTATTCTGCATGCGGCTTGAGCGCAAAAAAACCAAACGGCATCGTCGCCAGCCAAAGAGAATTCCCGTGATCGCACTCACTGGTCGTGTAAAAATAGCGCCCTGTGCCCGGTCCCCAAACTGCTATTAAAGGTTAACCCATGATTCGTGAAACCATTGAAGCCAAGCTGCAAGCCGGGCTTAACCCAGAACACCTTGAGGTGATCAACGAAAGCTATCGCCATCGAGTGCCGGCAGGTTCGGAAAGTCACTTTAAAGTGGTACTGGTCAGCGATCGGTTCGACGGTAAACGCCTGATTCAGCGCCATCGTGCGGTCTATGAGCTCTTGACGGAGGAGATGGCGGGCGCAGTCCACGCGCTTGCGCTGTACGTCTATACCCCGCAGGAGTGGCGCGATCAGCATCAGACAGCTCCCGTATCACCTGCCTGCGGCGGGGCGGGAATCGACCGTTAACGTCGGTGATGTCTCGACGCAAAGCCTCCTCAGACGTCGTTCAAAAGCGGTAATTCCTCGTGCGGCAATAGGCTGGTGACTCTCCTCGACTCGGTCAGCCTATGTCGCTATAATGCCGCGTCTTATTTTTCCTGAATGTATTCGGGACGCTTCTGACTACAAGGAACGGGTCTGGTTCGCGAGGCCGTCCTGGTGATGTGAGTCTGTGATCAGAAAGTCTGCCTTCGGGCGCTTTGTGAAAACGGCTTTTGAGGTTGACCGAGCACTGTGATTTTTTGAGGTAACAAGATGCAAGTTTCAGTTGAAACCACCCAAGGCCTTGGGCGCCGCGTAACGATTACCGTTGCTGCTGACAGCATCGAGAATGCTGTTAAGAGCGAGCTGGTCAACGTGGCAAAAAAAGTTCGTATCGACGGCTTCCGTAAAGGCAAAGTGCCGATGAATATCGTTGCTCAGCGTTATGGCGCTTCCGTGCGTCAGGACGTTCTGGGCGACTTGATGCAGCGTCAGTTTGTTGATGCGATCATCAAGGAAAATATCACTCCTGCAGGCGCGCCGAAGTATGTTCCGGGCGAGTACAATGCGGGATCTGATTTTACCTATACCGTTGAGTTCGAAGTGTATCCAGAAGTAGAACTGAAAGGTCTGGATAGCATTGAAGTCGAAAAACCGCTGGTGGAAGTTAAAGACGAAGACGTCGACGCCATGCTGGATACCCTGCGTAAGCAGCAGGCGACTTGGAAAGATGTTGAACGCGCAGCTGAAGCTGAAGACCGCGTGACCATCGACTTCAGCGGTTCCGTAGACGGCGAAGAATTTGAAGGCGGTAAAGCGTCTGACTTCGTACTGGCTATGGGCCAGAACCGTATGATCCCGGGCTTCGAAGACGGTGTTGTGGGTCATAAGGCGGGTGAAGAGTTCACTATCGAAGTCACCTTCCCGGAAGACTACCACGCTGAAAACCTGAAAGGTAAAGCTGCTCAGTTCGCTATCGTACTGAAAAAGGTCGAAGAGCGTGAGCTGCCGGAACTGACTGCTGACTTCATCAAACGTTTCGGCGTTGAAGATGGTTCTGTCGCCGGTCTGCGTACCGAAGTGCGTAAAAACATGGAGCGTGAGCTGAAAGCTGCTGTGCGTAACCGTGTGAAAACTCAGGTTATCGACGGTCTGGTCGACGCTAACGACATCGACGTTCCGGCTGCGCTGATCGACGGCGAAATCGACGTACTGCGCCGTCAGGCTGCTCAGCGTTTCGGCGGCGATGAAAAACAGGCTCTGGAACTGCCGCGCGAACTGTTTGAAGCTCAGGCTAAACGTCGCGTTGTTGTCGGTCTGCTGTTGGGTGAAGTCATCAATACCAACGAGCTGAAAGCCGATGAAGACCGTGTTTCCGCGATGATCGACGAAATGGCAGCAGCCTACGAAGATCCGCAGGAAGTGGTCGAGTTCTACAAAAAGAACAAAGAAATGATGAACAACATGCGTAACGTCGCTCTGGAAGAGCAGGCGATTGAAACGCTGTTGTCTCAGGCTAAAGTGACCGAAAAAGAAGTTGGGTTTAACGACCTGATGAACCAGACTAACAACGCCTAATTGCGTTAACCTTTCGAGGTTGTCAGTCTGATACAGCCCGCAGTTTTATCGCTGCGGGCTTTTTTTCTGCCTGATTATGAGCCGGTTTTTCCTGAGATTACGGCCGCTAAGCATTTATTTGCACTATCATTAATTTTAGCTAAAACAGAATCCACAGCGCTTTTTTCGGAGTAATGCAGGGTTAATCGAAAATAATCGGTGGTGTAAGCTTGAAAATCGACACAAGACGCCCAATTGTCCGATAATTGATGACTCATCGCTGGGTATTCTGGCGGATTCTGAGGTCTCGAGTTACGGCGATCCCACTCGGTCTGGGCGTGGTTTTCACTTCGTATCTCAAGTAGAATCAGGCAATATGCGCCAAATGCATTTTATCTAGGAGACGTTGATGTCATACAGTGGCGAACAAGTAAAACAGGCTCCGCATATGGCCCTGGTGCCAATGGTCGTAGAGCAGACTGCACGCGGGGAACGTTCTTACGACATCTATTCCCGCTTATTAAAAGAGCGTGTGATCTTCCTGACCGGACAGGTTGAAGACCACATGGCGAACCTGATTACGGCTCAGATGCTGTTTCTGGAAGCCGAAAATCCTGAGAAAGACATTTATTTGTACATCAACTCGCCGGGCGGGGTGATCACTGCGGGAATGTCCATCTACGACACCATGCAGTTCATCAAGCCGGACGTCAGTACTATCTGTATGGGACAGGCGTGCTCAATGGGGGCGTTTCTGCTGACTTCCGGTGCGGAAGGCAAACGTTTCTGCCTGCCTAACTCGCGCGTCATGATTCACCAGCCGCTAGGCGGTTATCAGGGACAGGCGACGGATATCGAAATTCACGCCAAAGAAATCCTGAAAGTGAAGTCACGCATGAACGAACTGATGGCTAAACACACGGGACGGTCTCTTGAAGAAATAGAAAGAGACACGGAACGTGACCGTTTCCTCTCTGCCGATGAGGCAGTAGACTACGGATTAGTCGATTCTGTATTGACTCATCGCGACTAAATCCATTTTATGATGGTCGCTCTGTATAGCTGTAGACGGTGTTCGGCCGATAGTCTTTTGTGCGAGTGTGATTGCGCTTATTGGCTATAAATAGTGGCGTTCGCTGTAGCGCTATCGCTGTATGGTTAGCCTGCGGGCAAGAGACTAAAGAAGAGGTTTACTGATGACAGATAAGCGCAAAGACGGTTCAGGAAAGTTGCTGTACTGCTCTTTCTGCGGCAAAAGCCAGCACGAGGTTCGTAAGCTGATTGCCGGGCCGTCAGTGTATATCTGCGATGAATGTGTTGACTTGTGTAACGACATTATTCGCGAAGAGATTAAAGAAGTGGCCCCGCATCGTGAACGCAGTGCGTTGCCGACCCCGCACGAAATTCGCCATCACCTTGACGATTACGTGATTGGTCAGGAGCAGGCCAAGAAAGTCCTGGCCGTGGCTGTATACAACCACTACAAACGTTTACGCAACGGTGACAGCAGCAACGGCGTTGAACTGGGCAAAAGCAACATCCTGCTCATCGGTCCTACCGGTAGCGGTAAGACTCTGTTGGCAGAAACGCTGGCTCGATTCCTCGACGTGCCTTTCACCATGGCTGACGCCACGACGTTGACTGAAGCGGGTTACGTGGGTGAAGACGTTGAGAACATCATCCAGAAACTGCTGCAGAAATGTGATTACGACGTGCAGAAAGCGCAGCGCGGCATCGTTTATATCGATGAAATCGACAAAATTTCCCGTAAGTCGGATAACCCGTCGATCACCCGTGACGTTTCTGGCGAAGGCGTGCAGCAGGCCCTGTTGAAGTTGATTGAAGGGACTATCGCCGCCGTGCCGCCTCAGGGCGGTCGTAAGCATCCGCAGCAGGAATTCCTACAGGTCGATACGTCGAAAATCCTGTTCATCTGCGGCGGCGCATTCGCTGGATTAGACAAAGTCATTGAGCAGCGTACTGACACGGGCCGAGGTATTGGCTTCAATGCCACGGTGAAAGGTCTTTCGCAGAAAGTGACCGAAGGCGAACTGCTGGGCCAGGTAGAACCGGGCGATCTGATCAAGTTTGGTCTGATTCCTGAGTTCATCGGCCGTCTGCCGGTCGTCGCGACGCTGAAAGAGCTGGATGAAGCCGCGCTGATTCAGATCCTGCGCGAGCCAAAGAATGCGCTGACCAAGCAGTATCAGGCGCTGTTCAAACTCGAAGGCGTTGAGCTGGAATTCCGTGACGACGCGTTGACGGCGATTGCGAAAAAAGCCATGGCGCGCAAGACCGGAGCACGTGGCCTGCGTTCTATCGTTGAAGCGGCGTTGCTGGAAACCATGTACGAACTGCCTTCTCAGGACAGTGTGGACAAAGTCGTGATCGACGAATCCGTCATCGCGGGTCAGTCTGAACCGCTCCTGATTTACGGCAAGCACGAAGCGCAACAAGCCTCTGGCGAATAATTCGCCTAAAAATCATCATCGAACGACAAAATGGGGGGTGTTAGCCCCCCATTCCTTTTTCAGCGCGATCTAACGTTGAATGTAGGATATTTATCCCCATATACTCGAATACCTAGAGGCGAAACCGTGAAGAGCCTGTTTCACGAGATTCCCTTAACCTGGCGGAAATGAAACTAAGAGAGAGCTCTATGAACCTGAGCGTTCCGAACGCATAGAAATCCCCGTATTGCCGCTGCGCGATGTGGTGGTTTATCCGCACATGGTCATTCCGTTGTTTGTTGGTCGGGAGAAGTCAATTCGGTGCCTTGAAGCCGCTATGGATCACGATAAAAAGATCATGCTGGTTGCACAGAAAGAGGCCTCAACGGATGAGCCAGGTGTTAACGATCTTTTCTCGGTTGGGACGGTAGCTCCATTCTTCAGATGCTGAAATTGCCTGACGGCACCGTCAAGGTGTTGGTCGAGGGCCTACAGCGGGCGCGTATTACCACGTTGTCTGACAGTGGAGAGCACTTTGCCGCGCAGGCTGAATATCTGGACTCGCCTGAAATCGAAGAGCCTGAGCAGGAAGTGCTCATGCGCACGGCGGTCAATCAGTTTGAAGGCTACATCAAACTGAACAAAAAAATTCCGCCTGAAGTCCTGACGTCGCTGAACAGCATTGACGATGCGGCTCGCCTGGCCGATACCATTGCCGCACACATGCCGCTGAAACTCTCCGACAAGCAGTCGGTCTTGGAAATGTCCGACGTTACGGAACGTCTGGAATATCTGATGGCGATGATGGAGTCGGAAATAGACCTGTTGCAGGTTGAAAAGCGTATCCGCAGTCGCGTCAAAAAACAGATGGAAAAAAGCCAGCGCGAGTATTACCTGAATGAGCAAATGAAAGCCATTCAGAAAGAGCTGGGCGAAATGGATGATGCGCCGGACGAAAACGAAGCGCTGAAACGCAAAATTGAAGCGGCGAATATGCCGAAAGAAGCCCGGGAAAAAACCGAGGCGGAATTGCAGAAACTGCGGATGATGTCGCCGATGTCCGCGGAAGCCACCGTCGTGCGCAGCTATATCGACTGGATGGTGCAGGTTCCCTGGAACTCGCGGAGCAAGGTCAAAAAGGATCTGGTCAAAGCTCAGCAGATGCTGGATAGCGACCACTATGGTCTGGATCGAGTAAAAGAGCGCATCCTTGAATATCTGGCGGTGCAGAGCCGTGTCAGCAAAATCAAGGGCCCGATTTTGTGCCTGGTAGGGCCGCCGGGGGTGGGTAAAACCTCTCTGGGACAGTCCATCGCCAAAGCGACCGGTCGTAAGTATGTCCGTATGGCGCTGGGCGGCGTGCGTGATGAGGCGGAAATCCGCGGTCACCGCCGTACCTACATCGGTTCCATGCCGGGCAAACTGATCCAGAAGATGGCGAAGGTGGGAGTAAAAAACCCGCTCTTCCTGCTGGATGAGATCGACAAAATGTCCTCGGACATGCGAGGCGATCCGGCTTCTGCACTGCTTGAAGTGCTGGATCCGGAACAGAACGTGGCGTTTAACGATCACTATCTGGAAGTCGATTACGATCTCTCGGACGTCATGTTTGTCGCGACCTCCAACTCCATGAACATTCCGGCTCCGCTGCTGGATCGTATGGAAGTGATTCGCCTGTCGGGCTACACCGAGGACGAAAAGCTCAACATCGCGCGGGAACACCTGTTGCCGAAGCAAATTGAGCGCAATGCCCTCAAGAAGAACGAGCTGAAGGTGGATGACAGCGCGATCATCGGCATCATCCGTTACTACACCCGCGAAGCGGGGGTACGTAGTCTGGAACGCGAAATCTCCAAGCTGTGCCGTAAGGCGGTTAAATCGCTGCTGATGGACAAGTCCCTCAAGCACATCGAGATTAACGGCGACAACCTGAAAGAGTTCCTCGGCGTCCAACGCTTTGACTACGGGCGTGCGGACGAAGAGAACCGCATCGGTCAGGTGACCGGCCTGGCGTGGACCGAAGTCGGCGGCGACCTATTGACGATCGAAACCGCCTGCGTGCCGGGTAAAGGCAAGCTGACTTACACCGGTTCGCTGGGCGAAGTCATGCAGGAATCGATTCAAGCCGCATTGACCGTGGTACGCGCGCGCGCGGACGCTCTGGGGATCAACTCAGACTTCTACGAGAAGCGCGACATCCACGTTCACGTACCGGAAGGCGCGACGCCAAAAGACGGTCCGAGCGCCGGTATCGCCATGTGCACCGCGCTAGTCTCATGCCTGACCGGCAACCCGGTACGCGCCGATGTGGCGATGACTGGTGAGATTACGCTGCGTGGTCTGGTGCTGCCCATTGGCGGTTTGAAGGAAAAACTGCTGGCGGCTCATCGTGGCGGCATTAAGACCGTGCTGATTCCAGATGAAAACAAGCGTGACTTGGAAGAAATTCCGGCAAACGTGATTGCGGATCTGGATATCCACCCGGTGAAACGCATCGAAGAAGTGCTGGAGTTGGCGCTGCAAAACTCGCCTCACGGCATGAAAGTGGTGACTGCGGCGGCGAAATAGTGACCCATCGCAAGAACCATTCATAAAATAAAGGCTGGTAAGTGTAATGATGCTTGCCAGCCTTTTTTTGTGCGGCTAAGTTAGAGCACTGTTAATCGTACGGCTAATTTCCGTGGATTTAACTGAATGTTTTAAAGCTACTGCTGCGCCGAAAATAAGGGATGCAGCCACAGGATTTCAGAGGGGATGAAAGAGTGAACAAGTCACAATTGATCGACAAAATTGCTGCAGATGCTGATATTTCCAAAGCAGCGGCAGGGCGTGTGTTGGATGCAATTATTGGGTCTGTTACTGAATCTCTGAAAGAAGGGGATGACGTTGCTTTAGTCGGGTTCGGCACATTTTCCGTACGCGAGCGCGCTGCTCGCACTGGCCGCAATCCGCAGACGGGTAAGGAAATCAGTATTCCTGCCGCCAAAGTCCCGGGCTTCCGCGCAGGTAAAGCGCTGAAAGACTCCGTAAATTAATTGTCCAAGGGGAGAATCTCTCCCCTAAACATTACCTGACGTCACGATGTGGGTAAGGTAAGATATGGGGCGCATCATTTAATGATGTGCCTTTTTTTACCGGAAATCCGGACTACTATCATCAGGCAGTTGCCTGAGTGCGCCCTGGCCGTTTTGCGGCTATAGCATCGCAAGGAAGCATGGCTGCGGCCTGCGCAGGGAGTTTCATCCATTCTACAGCGGAGTGTTGTCACATTATGATGGACAATTTACGCGCGGCCGCGAATAACGTCGTGCTTAAAATTATTCTGGCCCTGATCATCGGTTCATTCGTGCTGACTGGCGTAGGTGATTATTTGATCCGTGGGTCAGGTGATTATGCAGCGAAGGTCAACGGGCAGGAAATTTCCCGTTCCCAACTGGAACAGGCAGTGCAAAACGAACGTAGCCGACAGCAGCAGATGCTGGGAGAAAACTTCTCTATTCTGGCGAGCAACGAAGGCTATATGCAGCAGTTGCGCAAGCAGGCATTGTCACAGTTAATCGATGAAACGTTGCTGGATCAGTATTCTCATACGCTGGGTTTGAGTATCAGCGACGAGCAGATCAAGCAGGCCATTTTCGCTATCCCCGAATTCCAAACCGATAACCGTTTCGATAACGAGAAGTACCTGACCCAGGTACGTCGTCTTGGTCTGAGTCCGGACTCATTTGCCCAGATGCTGCGTAAGCAGTTGACCACTCAGCAACTGGTCCGCGGTCTGGGTGGAACAGAATTCCTGCTGCCTCAGGAGCTTGATCGCCTTGTGCAGCTGGCTGCACAGGATCGCACCATTCGTACGGCGACCATCAACACCGCCGACCGCGCGCAGGCGCAAACGGTGAGCGACGATGACGTTCAGAGCTTCTATGAGCAGAACAAGAGCCGTTATCTGGCGCCTGAACAGTTCAAAGTCAGCTACATCCTGTTGGATGCTGCCGCCATCATGGATAAAACCAAGGTGGACGATGCGGCAATCAGCGCCTATTACGAGCAGCACAAAAACGATTTCACGCTGGGCGCACGTAAAAAATACAGCCTTATTCAAGTGAAAACCGAGGCGGAAGCCAACGCAGCGCTGAACAAACTGCATCAGGGCGCAGACTTCTCCTCGTTGGCTAAAGAGATCTCAACTGACGTGGTATCTCGCCGTAATGGCGGCGATCTGGGTTGGATGGACGACAATGCCACCGTGGACGAGCTGAAACAGGCGAAGCTGACTGAAAAAGGTCAGCTTTCCGGCGTGATTAAATCCACGGTGGGTTACCTGATTGTCCGTCTGGACGATATGCAGCCGCAGCAAATCAAGCCGTTGGCTGACGTTCGCACTGAGCTGGCAGAGAAAGTAAGACACGAAAGAGCGCTGGATGCGTTTTACGCGCTCCAGCAAAAAGTCAGTGAAGCGGCTAGCAACGATAATGAATCATTGGCTTCCGCAGAACAGGCTGCTGGCGTTAAAACGGTCCAGACCGACTGGTTTAGCCGGGATAAAGTTCCCGCGGCGCTGAATTTCCAGCCGGTCACTCAGGCCATTTTCGGTGGTTCTTTGTTAGGTAAAAATGGCGCGCCGGGTAGCAACTCGGATGTGATCAGCGTTGACGGCGACCGCGCTTTCGTTGTGCGCATCAGCGAGCACAAAGCCGAGAGCACCGAAGCGCTGGATCAGGTTCGCGATCAGGTGATTCAGACCTTGAAACGCCAAAAGGCGGATCAACAGGCGCGTATTGAGGCCGAGAAAATCGTGGCCGACCTGAAGGAAGGCAAGATGGACAGCCTGAAAGCGGCGAATCTGAGCTTCAGCGCGCCAAAAACACTTTCTTCTTTGAACCAGAACGAAGTGATGGCGGAGTCAATCTTTGCTTTGCCCATCCCGCAGAAAGACAAGCCTTCTTACGGTTTATCAAAGGATCAGGCCGGCAATGTGGTGATTGTGGCGCTGGACAGCATTCAGCCTCATACGCTGCAAGACCAGCAGAAACAGCAGTTTGCTAATCAGGTGAAACAGAATGGCGTTGGCTCTCTGTTTGATGTGCTGATTAACAGCCTGCGCAGTGAAGCGAAAATCAAGCTGGGTAATGCGGCGCAACAGCAGGAATAACCCTCGCAAGATAATGCAACGCACTGCAACAGACAAAGGCCGCTTTCGCGGCCTTTTCCACATTTGAACACGGCGTATTGTTGCTGATTTCCCCTTCAGGCAAGGTGAGTGTGCTGTCAAACACAAGGAGATAACAGCATGAAAAAATCAGGAATCAAGACAATGTGCTTCATCGTCGGTCTGGCGCTGTCGAGCTTGCCCGCACTTGTTCAGGCTGCGACAACAGTAGACACCGAAAAAACGGCTGCCACTTTGCAGCAAGATGCCGCGGGTAAAAAGTTGGAACAGGCCATACCGTCAGCCAGCGATGAAGAAAAAGTGAGTATCAATTCGGCATCGGCGGAAGAGCTAGCCGATATCCTTAATGGCGTGGGGTTGAAAAAAGCCAGGCGATTGTGAGCTATCGGGAGCAAAACGGTCCTTTCACTCAGGTCGATCAGCTACAAGAAGTCCCAGGGATTGGTGCTTCGCTGATTGAACGCAATCAAGCACATTTGCGACTCTAACGCTTCGTTCACAACGGCCGGGCGGTACAATCTGACGGGTGTAAATGACTTTTGATCAGGATGACGACGTGAGTTGTATGATGCCCTCAATTCGGCTTCTGCCATCAGGTTGAGGTCAAGGCTGGAACAGGTCAGTAAAGAGGATAAGCATATCGGCATCGCGCTGGCTATATCGACCTGTGAGCCAAGGCTATGCCGGTAAACAGATGCTGACGGTGGTTAAACGCGTGCGCGTTGGCGAATAACCACCGGTGCAGCAATCAGCGGGCAGAGCCGGTTATTTCAGACCGGTTTTCTTGAACAGTGAAGCCCTGACGCCTTCGGGATTCTGCTGATAAAGCTCTAATCCTTTCTGACGCAAATGGCAGGCGGCGCATTGACCGCAGCCGTCGCCTTTTATGCCGTTGTAGCAGGTCAGCGTATGGTGACGGATCGTTTCCAACTGCGCGTAGTGGTCGGCCAACGCCCAGGTTTCGGCTTTGTCCAACCACATGAGCGGCGTAACGAAGCGGATATCTTTAGCCAAGCCGAGAGCAACCCCTTTGTTGAGGGCTTTAACGAACTCGTCGCGGCAATCCGGATAGCCCGAAAAGTCGGTTTCGCAGACGCCGGTAATCACCGTGTCGGCACCGACCTGGTAAGCATAGATTGCAGCCAGCGTGAGAAACAGGATGTTGCGGCCGGGAACGAAGGTGCTGGGAAGACCCTTCAGGTTCTCGTCGAAATCTGGCACGGGAATGTTGTCCCGGGTCAGGCTGCTGACAGCGAGCTCATTCAGAAGACGAACGTCCAACACTTTATGGGCGCAAGCGCCCAGGCGTTGAGCCAGTTCGGCAGCTACGTCGATTTCAGCCCGATGACGCTGTCCATAATCGAACGTCACGCAATGTACGTGATCGTATTGCTTGAGTGCCTGTATCAGGCAGGTTGTGGAATCCTGTCCACCGCTAAAAACAACTACTGCGCTTGTCATGCTGATTCACCTTAATGAGCAGGGGGCCGTACATCCAGACTACGGCTTAACATGTCACGAAGCGGGTATGGTAACTCAAAACCGGCTTCGCTTCAGCGCGGTAAATAACATCATGCCGGACACGACGTTGGTCGATCCTGCTGCTGTTCTGAAGCAAGCAGCCGGGCGAAAGGCGCCAGATTACCGATATGCGCCGCTACCCACTCGGGGTTGTAATAGGTATCCAGGTAGCGCTCGCCGCTATCACACAGCAGCGTCACAATGGCGCCTCGACGCCCTTCAGCTTTCATTTTCTCAGCTAGTTGCAGCGTGGCCCACACATTGGTGCCAGTTGAGGGGCCGACTTTGCGACCAAGGACGCTTTCCAGCCAGTGAAGGGTCGCGACGCTGGCGGCATCAGGCACTTTAATCATGTCGTCTATCACGCTGGGAATGAAAGACGGTTCGGCGCGGGGGCGTCCAATACCTTCGATTCTGCTGCTGCAGGCGGAGGTCAGCGTACGGTTCTGCTGACGGTAGCAGTCGTAGAACACCGAGTTTTCGGGATCGGCGACCACCAGCTTCGAGTCCAGCCCTTTGTAGCGAATATAACGCCCAAGGGTGGCGGAGGTCCCGCCTGTACCTGCGCTCATCACCAGGTAATCAGGAACCGGGAAAGGCTCTCTGGACATCTGGTGGTAAATGCTGTCGGCGATGTTGTTGTTGCCGCGCCAGTCTGTCGCACGCTCGGCGTAGGTAAATTGATCCATATAGTGGCCGTTCAGATCGCGGGCCAATTGTTCGGAGGCTGCGTAGATTTGTCCAGACTGCTCGACGAAGTGGCAGCGGCCGCCATAAAACGTAATTTGCTCGATTTTACGTTTCGCGGTGCAGGCGGGCATGACGGCAATGAACGGCAGGCCCAGCAGGCGGGCAAAGTAAGCTTCGGAGACCGCGGTGCTACCTGACGAAGCCTCGATGATCGTTGTGCCTTCCTTGATCCAGCCGTTGCTGAGGCCATACAAGAACAGCGAGCGCGCCAGCCGATGTTTCAGGCTCCCGGTGGGATGGGTGCTCTCGTCCTTCAGATAAAAGAAGATGCCGGGGTAGGCAGGTAACGTCAGGCGCATGAGGTGCGTGTCGGCGGAACGTTGAAAATCAGCTTCAATCGCGCTGACGGCGTTTTTAACCCATGTGTTAGTCATAAGAGAACTTCCGTTGTATCTGAAGGGTGCGCTTAGACTACCGTGGTCACAAGGAAAAAAGATTGCATATTTTTCTTTATTTGCCCTAAATGGGAGAAAATTTTTCTACGGTTATCCCCTATGCTAGATAAAACGGATCGCACTTTGCTCGCACTCTTACAGCGTGACTGTACACTTTCGCTGCAGGCATTGGCCGAGGCGGTCAACCTGACATCGACCCCCTGTTGGAAGCGGCTGAAGCGTTTGGAAGAGTCGGGATATATCAAGGCGCGCGTCGCTCTACTGGATAATGAACGGTTAGGGCTGGGGCTGACGGCGTTCGTGCTTCTGAAAACTCAGCAGCACAACAGCGACTGGTATCGGGACTTTTGCCGCTTCGTGTCCGATATGCCGGAGGTGTTGTCCTTTTATCGCATGGCCGGTGAGTACGATTATCTGATGCAAGTTCGGGTAGAAGATATGAAAAACTACGACAATTTCTACAAGCGTCTCGTCAAAGGTATTCCGGGTCTGGTGGATGTCACGTCCAGCTTTGCGATGGAAGAGATCAAACACACTACGGCGTTGCCGATAAAGGTCTAAATTTATCCCTCTGGGCAATCATGTATACTATTGTTCTGCCCGCAATAATAATGATGCTACTAGCTTTGGAATGAAGACCGCGTGAGACTTTTTGCTCAACTAGGATGGTATTTCCGCCGTGAATGGAAGCGTTATCTAGGGGCGGTAATCCTCTTAATCGTCATCGCCATACTGCAATTGCTGCCTCCGGCGCTTGTCGGGATTGTCGTCGATGGCGTGACACAGCACGATATGCCTGCCGCTACCGCGATGGGGTGGATCGGGCTCATGGCGTTGTCCGCCCTATTAACTTACCTGCTGAGATATTTCTGGCGCGTTCTGCTGTTTGGCGCGTCCTATCAACTGGCGGTAGAGCTGCGTGGTGATTTTTATCGTCAACTCAGCCGTCAGCATCCTGCCTTCTACATGCGTCATCGTACCGGAGATTTGATTGCCAGAGCCACCAATGACGTCGACCGAGTGGTTTTTGCCGCCGGTGAAGGCGTGCTGACGTTTGTCGATTCTCTGATGATGGGGTGCGCTGTGCTGGTGGTGATGTGCACACAGCTAAGCTGGCAGTTGACGCTACTGTCTTTGGCGCCAATGCCAATCATGGCCATCATTATTAAGCACTACGGTACGCAGTTGCACCACCGCTTTAAAGCCGCTCAGGCGGCGTTTTCTATGCTGAATAATCAGACGCAGGAAAGCCTGACCAGTATCCGAATGATCAAATCGTTTGGGCTGGAAGATTATCAGTCTCAGCGTTTTGCCGAAGTGGCCGCGGACACGGGCGCCAAAAATATGCGGGTGGCTCGCGTGGATGCGCGTTTTGATCCCACGATTTATATTGCTGTCGCTTTATCCAACCTGTTGGCCATCGGTGGCGGTAGCTGGATGGTAATCCATGGGACGATGACGCTGGGCGAATTGACCAGTTTTGTCATGTATCTGGGACTGATGATTTGGCCGATGCTGGCACTCGCCTGGATGCTGAATATTGTTGAACGGGGCAGCGCGGGCTATAGCCGAATTCGTCAGCTCCTGTCCGAGAAACCGGTGGTGGTCGATGGTGTTCAGCCTTTGCCGGACGAACCCGGAACGCTGGCGGTAGATATCCAGGCATTTCACTATCCGCAGCACAGTCAGACCGTGTTACATAACGTCAGTTTCACACTGAAACCGGGAAGAATGCTGGGACTCTGTGGTCCTACTGGTTCTGGAAAAAGTACATTAATCTCCCTGCTGTTGCGTGCATTTGATGTGGAGGAAGGGCGTATTTCTTACCACGGCCTTCCGCTTGATAGCCTGCGTCTGGATGATTTAAGGAGCCGGTTCGCCGTCGTAGGACAAACGCCGTTCCTGTTCGCCGATACGGTAGCGGGCAATATTGCCTTGGGACGACCGGATGCGACCGTCGCGCAAATAGAGGAAGCGGCACGTTTGGCGCATGTCCATGACGATATTCTGCGTTTGCCTCAGGGGTATGAAACCGAAGTGGGCGAACGGGGGGTCATGCTATCCGGTGGGCAGAAGCAACGTATTGCGATTGCGCGCGCGCTCTTGCTTGAGGCTGAGGTCTTGGTGTTGGACGATGCCCTTTCCGCCGTGGACGGACGTACTGAACATGAAATATTGAATAACCTGCGAGAGTGGGGAGAAAGGCGCACCCTGATCATCAGCGCACACCGGCTTTCGGCATTGATTGACGCCGATGAAGTGCTGGTGCTGCAACAGGGGGTAGTGGCGCAGCGCGGTAATCATCAGGCGCTGTCACATGAATCAGGATGGTATCGGGACATGTACCGTTACCAGCAACTCGAAGCCGCATTGGACGAGCCGACGTCGCATCAGGAGGTCAAAGGTGAATAATTCACATCCGCTCTGGCCGACACTGAAACGACTGCTGGCCTATGGCTCCCCCTGGCGTAAACCGCTGGCGGTAGGCATGGTGATGCTCTGGATCGCGGCGGCGGCGGAAGTCGCCGGCCCCATACTCATCAGCTATTTTATCGACCATCTCGTCTCAAAAGGGGAGTTTCCGCTGATGTTGGCCAGCGGCTTGGCCGCGGTTTATGTATTGCTGCAACTGCTCGCCGCCTCCCTTCATTACCTGCAGGCGCTGACCTTCAATCGGGTCGCGGTGGGTGTCGTACAGCAATTGCGAATCGACGTCATGGATGCCGCTCTGCGCCAGCCGCTGTCGACATTTGATACCCAGCCTGTCGGGCAACTGATTTCCCGGGTGACGAATGATACGGAAGTGGTGCGGGATCTCTACGTGATGGTGGTGGCGACGGTTCTGCGCAGCGCAGCGCTCATCAGCGCCATGATGGTGGCGATGTTCAGCCTTGATTGGCGTATGGCGCTCGTCGCGTTGACCATCTTCCCGGCCGTGATGGTGGTGATGGTGATTTATCAACGTTACAGCACGCCCATCGTACGCCGGGTACGCAGCTATCTGGCGGATATTAACGATGGCTTTAATGAAGTCATCAACGGTATGAGCGTCATTCAGCAGTTTCGTCAGCAGGCGCGATTCGGCAAACGCCTGAGTGAAGTCAGTCAAAAGCACTATCTGTCGCGGATGCAAACGCTGCGTCTGGAGGGCTTTCTGTTACGTCCGCTGCTGAGTCTGTTTTCCGCGTTGGTAATGTGCGGACTTCTGTTGCAGTTCGGCTTTAGCTCGGTCGGCTCGGTAGGCGTCGGCGTGTTATACGCTTTTATCAACTATCTTGGACGGCTTAACGAACCCTTGATTGAGCTGACGACTCAGCAGTCGATGTTGCAGCAAGCCGTCGTGGCCGGAGAGCGTATTTTCGCGCTGATGGATGGCAATCGTCAGGACTATGGCGACGACTTGCGCCCTCTAACGAGCGGACGCATCGATATAGACGATGTCACTTTCTCTTATCGCCGCGGCAAGCCGGTATTACGTAACATCAATCTGCAAATCCCAGATAAAGGGTTTGTTGCGCTGGTGGGACACACCGGCAGCGGCAAGAGCACGCTGGCGAACCTGCTTATGGGCTATTACAACCTCGAATTCGGCGTTATTCGGCTGGATCAGCGTCCGCTCCCGACGTTGTCTCACTCTGTTCTGCGCAGCAATGTGGCGATGGTTCAGCAGGACCCGGTGGTCCTTGCGGACTCGGTTTATGCCAACGTCACGTTGGGGCGAGAGATTGATGAAAAGAGCGTGTGGCACGTGCTGGAAATGGTGCAACTGGCTGAGCTGGTCAGGGATATGCCTGAGGGGATCCATAGCCTAATCGGTGAGCAGGGCAATAACCTTTCCGTGGGGCAAAAACAGCTGCTCGCGCTGGCCCGTGTGCTGGTGAACTCGCCTAAGATACTCATTCTTGATGAGGCGACCGCGAATATCGATTCCGGGACCGAGCAGGCTATCCAGAAGGCGCTACGGTTGATTCGAGCTCAAACGACGCTGGTGGTCATCGCCCACCGTTTGTCTACCATCGTTGAGGCGGACAATATTCTGGTGCTTAACCAGGGAGAAATGGCTGAGCAGGGGACACATACGCAATTGCTGGCTCAGCAAGGACGCTATTATCAGATGTATCAGCTCCAGCTGGCAGGACAAGCCCTTGCGGAGTCTAAACGCTACGATACCGCTGCATTGACCCCTTAGCCCTCCTTTAAACCGCGTCTGATTTTCGGTACGCACCATAACTTAGCAGAGATTCTCCTGCTCAAAGGTGAAGCGCACTGGAATCAGGCGCAGCGCACAAAAATGGTGCACTGGTTGTGTGCGCTTTTATTCCTGATTGTCCATACTTTATTCAAACGCGATTTCCACGATGCGCGCATTCATCACCTTTCACTGCTTTTCCAACGTCGACTCATTTATGGCACATCAATTGCTTTCAATGATGGCGTAGAGACATTTGATAGTGACGGCACAGGCCTGAACTTAACGGGTTAGGGGGATGAGAATGAAACTGGTGACTGTGGTAATTAAACCGTTCAAGCTGGAAGACGTGCGCGAAGCTTTGTCTTCCATTGGTATTCAGGGCCTTACCGTTACTGAGGTGAAAGGGTTCGGACGCCAAAAGGGCCATGCGGAATTGTACCGCGGCGCGGAATATAGCGTGAACTTCTTACCTAAAGTGAAAATCGATATCGCTATCGCCGACGACCAGCTTGATGAAGTCATTGATGTAATCAGCAAAGCCGCCTACACCGGCAAGATTGGCGACGGTAAGATTTTTGTCGCTGAACTACAGCGCGTCATTCGCATCCGTACCGGCGAAACAGATGAAGCTGCACTATAACAACTACCTGATTTAGCCTTATAAATAGGGATGAATGAAATGAAGAAACTATCCTTCTTGTCTGGTCTGGGTACCGCAGCCATGCTCCCGGCATGCGCCATGGCAGACACTGCAGCACCAGTGATCGATAAAGCCGATAATGCTTTCATGATGATTTGTACCGCTTTGGTGCTTTTTATGACCATTCCGGGCATTGCGCTGTTTTACGGCGGTCTGATTCGTTCTAAAAACGTCCTGTCCGTCCTGTCCCAGGTTGTTGTGGCCTTTGCGCTGGTATGTCTGCTGTGGGTCATCTATGGCTATAGCGTGGCGTTTAGCTCCGGCAATGCCTTCTTCGGTAGCCTGAGTAACTTCATGCTGAACGGCATTGATATCAACTCCCAGAGCGGCACGTTCTATCAGTTCATCCACGTCGCTTTCCAGGGCTCCTTCGCGTGCATTACCGTTGGTCTGGTCATTGGTGCTCTGGCGGAACGTATTCGTTTCTCCGCCGCGCTGATTTTCGTGGTTCTGTGGTTCACTCTGTCCTACCTGCCAATGACTCACATGGTGTGGGGCGGTGGCTATTTGGCTGCGGACGGCGCGCTGGACTTCGCGGGCGGTACGGTCGTGCATATCAACGCCGCGGTTGCGGGACTCGTTGGCGCGACCTTACTGGGTAAACGCGTTGGCTTCGGTAAAGAAGCGTTCAAACCGCATAATCTGCCGATGGTCTGCATTGGTACCGCTATCCTGTATATCGGCTGGTTTGGTTTTAACGCCGGTTCCGCTAGCTCGGCCAACAACATCGCGGGTCTGGCATTTTTGACGACGGTGATCGCAACGGCAGCGGCGATTCTGGCCTGGGTCGTCGGTGAATGGGTTCTGCGCGGCAAGCCTTCTCTGCTGGGCGCATGCTCCGGCTGTATCGCAGGTCTGGTTGCGATTACGCCTGCTGCAGGTACGGTGGGTGTCGGCGGCGCGATGGTCATTGGTTTCGCCGGTGGCTTTGCGGGTCTGTGGGGCGTGACCGTATTGAAACGCTGGCTGCGCGTTGACGATCCTTGCGACGTCTTCGGTGTTCACGGCGTCTGCGGTATTGTCGGTTGCATCCTGACGGGTGTGTTCACCTCGTCTTCGCTGGGTGGTGTAGGTTACGCGGAAGGCGTCACGATGGCGCATCAGGTCTGGGTACAGCTGTTCAGCGTGATCGTGTGTATCGTATGGTCTGGCGTCGCCGCATTCATTGCCTTCAAAGTCGCTGATATGGCCGTTGGTCTGCGCGTACCGGAAGAGCAAGAACGCGAAGGGCTGGATGTTAACAGCCACGGCGAAAACGCATACAACCAATAATCAGTCTCTGGAGGCGTGTGTCGCACGCCTCGACTGCAATAAAAAAACCACCCGTTAGTTCTCTGCGGGTGGTTTTTTGTGGGCGGATATAAGGTCGAACGGGTTATGCGCTATGTCGGCGAATAACGCCCTCTTGCATGCTGGACGCCACTAGAACGCCGTCGCGAGTATAGAATTGACCTCGTACTAATCCTCTACCGCCGGAGGCCGATGGGCTGTCTACCGCATACAGCAGCCAGTCATCCATTCGGAACGGTCGATGAAACCACATTGAGTGATCGAGAGTGGCGACTTGCATGCCGGGTTCGAGAAAACCGACGCCGTGGGGCTGGAGTGCCGTCAACAGGCAGTTGCAGTCAGAGGTGTATCCCAACAGATACTGATGAACGCGCTCATCGTCAGTCAGTGTACCGTTAGCTCGGCACCAGACATGGCGGATTGGCGGTTCCACTTCCCCCTTTAGCGGGTTATGAAATTTAACCGGCCGCATTTCGATCGGTCGCTCTTGGGTAAACGTCTCTTTCAGTTGAGGAGGCAGCAAATGGGCCAGGCTTTGAGCAATGTCTTGCTCCGAAGGCAAATTTTCCGGCATCGGCACCTGCGGCATGACGCTCTGGTGTTCAAATCCTGATTCCGGCTGCTGGAATGAAGCGGTCATATGAAAAATAGGACGACCGTTTTGAATGGCATCTACGCGTAGCGTACTGAAACTCTTGCCCTCGCGCAGGGTGGCAACCTGATAGATTATTGGTTTATGGCTTTCTCCCGGCAAAAGAAAGTAGCAGTGGAAAGAGTGCACGCTACGTTGCTCGGATACGGTCTGTTTCGCTGCCGAAAGCGCCTGACCGACAACCTGGCCGCCAAAGACCTGTCGCAGCCCTAAATCCTGACTTTGACCACGAAATAAACCTTCCTCGATTTTTTCCAAATTCAGCAAATCGAGAAGCTGTTGTAATGCCTGACTCATCATTATCAGCCTTGTCGGTAGTACGCCATATTGCGGGTCCTTGCGGCGTTAACCACATGACCCCACTTTTTGTTTTGGTCCTTTCCGTCATCCCTTATGAAAATATCAAGATATTGAACCATAATTAAAACGCCGAGTGGTTCTTGCTACTTAGCGGTCATCGGTTTTCGCCGAAGGCCAGATAAATGATAAAGGGAGACTTACCAAATGAAATTATGGCATATCTTGGGCGGTATCATGGTATCGATCGGCTTGGTTGGGTGTGCAGATAAAAGTGATAGTGGTGTAGCTCCGGATGTCAGAGGCCCTATCCCGGCGAGCGGCAGCTATGTACCCGGCATTGCGCAGCCTTCCGTGACCGGTACAGTGAATATTCGACAAAAAATCGCACTGCCAGCGGATGCCGTGTTAACGGTAACGGTTTCGGATGCCTCGCTGGCCGATGCCCCATCGAAAATTATTGCCCAGCGGGTGACGTTGACTCACGGAAAACAGTCACCTTTCCATTTCGTTCTGCCCTACAACCCGAGCGATATTCAACCTAACGCGCGAGTGTTCTTGAGCGCGGCCGTCGCTATCAATCATCGCGTGACGCTAATTACTGAAAGCGTGGTTCCTGTCATCAATAATGGCGTTCGTTCCGCCGATCTGACTTTGGTTCCTGTGGAGTCTGTACCTGTCCCGGCGAATCCTTCTGTGCCGTTAGCAGCAGGAGCGGATGTTCATAGCGGAGCCACGGTGCCTCCGGTCGGTGGTACAAACGTAACCCCTATCCAGTAATCGAAGGCTAACCAGCGGCGAGTTATCAGATTTACGCCGTTGGTTGCCAACGAAAGAGGTTGAGATCAATTTTACCCGCCAAATTAAATCTTACTCCTTCCGCCACCAGCGCCAGCTTTTGACGCTGGTGGTCAGATCCTGTCAACGATAGCTCGCCCTTTCGATTAATCACCCGGTGCCAGGGGAGTTTTGTTCCTTCAGGCAAATGACGCAATATCGCACCCACTTGACGCGCTGCTCGTGGCGAACCGGCCAAGAGCGCAACATCCCCGTAGGTGGTGACTTGACCAAAGGGGATGGCTGCGATGACCTGAAAAACGCGTTGTCGAAAGTTATCTTCGTGCTGCGACATAGCGCGTGAAATCTCCTGTTTGCCATGAGGGCGTTCGATAGCACATGGTATCAAGCAGGTTATGGGTAAGAAAACAGCGGTTAGGCCGCGTCGGCTTGCAATTGACCAGTCCATCGCTGATAATGCCCACCGCTTCGCAGTGCGGAGCCGTCAATGGAGGCCCTGTTGGTTCTCCCGCAACACTAACCTGTGGACTCGGTCAGGTCCGGAAGGAAGCAGCCGCAGCAGGCGACGTGTGTGCCGGGATGTAGCTGGCGGGGCCTCCACCATTTCAGATGTTTCTTACCTATTTACCCTTCTTGTTTTTTACTTTTACGTTTCGGATGGTCTTTTTTTAAGAATCTGGCGTTGTCTTATGTTTTATTTATTGGACATTATTAGGTTCATACATTCAATGCCATTGAAGGTAAGTTTATAAAAAGACTTATCTCAATCGGTAGGGAGTTGTTTAATAAAATGGGTGTTAAGTTATTTCTGATGAATTAAGGCGGAAATACGTACATATGAGTTGTTACTAATTTTAGCATATTGCTTAATTTTTCTAATAAGACAAAGGCCGATCATGATATCGGCTCAATGTTCTTTTAGCTTAACCGTGGATGATTAATCCGTATTAACGTACGTATTTCCATACGGCAGTAGGGACTTTGTCGTAAAGCTTATTCATGGTTAGCTCGGCCAGACGGTGGTCTGCCGCGGAATAGAACATTTCTAACTCATCGTTAGAGAGTTCATACTTGTTTTTTTCAATAACTCGTTCAAGGGTGTCGATGGTTGTGCATTTGCGCAAACGCATCAAGTAATCTATTTTTTTCATAATAACCTTTATGAATTTTCCTGGGTTAAAATAAGTATAAGGCAAATAATTGCTTAAGTTCTTACTGTTGCATAGCTGCTCTTTTCTGAGAGCATTCTGAATAATTGTGACTTAGATTTTTGCCATCTCCGCAGCTCCGCATCATTAATGCCGTAATTGCTGAAAAGAATATAAGTATCGTCTAAATATTTTTCAACCCGCATGTACAACTCTTCGTCATCCGGGTATTTAATTTTATAGGTGCCAATAAAGGCCGCAATATGCTCAATAAGTTCATTGAGCTGAAGATTTATTGCGGAGGTCGGATCATTCACCCAGCCGTGGTTGCTGTCACCTAGTGTCGCGATACTTTCGTCGCGCAGATTCTCACACAAGAATCTGAGTTGGGCAATATCATAATGTTTAGGTGAGTACTCATCCATTTCAATCCCTCCGTTAAGCCATGGTTCAGTCTTACTTAGGGTTTACTCCTGCCGAGGCAGGTAACGCGATGAATTGCATAAGAGTGATTACACTCCGCTGTCCTCAAATAGACCGACCAAGGATAACACGGTGAATGTAAAGAATGTCCTCACGTCATTGTAAAAGTCATTCTGCATCAACTATAGCAAAGAACGCGTAGGTTCGCACAGCGCGGACATTTTCTGTAGCTATTGCTGTTATCGAACTCACCGTTTAAATTTTGTAATGTATTAATTGAAACACAAGACTATTAAACGTCTCTTTTTAATCGCGTCGCTTTTACTATGTTAATTAGTTTTTCCGACATTGAATGTAAGGTATCCATATAAAATGTAACAAAAATAGCATCCGTGAATCTCAGATCTGTTGAGTGACTGGCGGGTGGGATAGGGGAGCTGGCTCCCCTATGATGGTCAAAAGCCAGACGGCGTTTAAAGGTGATAGGGCCAAACAAGCTGATTCATTAATAGTCAGTGAGTTACTTAAATGTTAAGGCCTGTTTAAATCCTAAGGCAGAAGAGAATTTCTTTCAGACTTAATTGTTTGTTTATTGATGACAGCATAGAAGTCCGATGAGTTATTCATTAGTGTTTTTTCTTTTTCCGCCCCTGAACAGCATTAAAGCGAGGGTTACTTTTACAAATAACATAAATTCTGCCGCGTCGTTTAACGACGAAACAATCCTTGTGGCGGTTTTTGGCGCTTCGTAGTGAGCTTAATACTTGCATGACGTTTTTCTCCTGTCTTTAAAATTTAAGAAAATGGCCGAATCTTTTCTGAAAGCGTGCTGCGCTTCCCTCTTTTGAATACTCTTTCTGTTTGCCGGTGTAGTAAGGGTGCGAGGCTGAAGAAACTTCAATGGTGACATACGGATAAATTTTCCCCTCATATTCATGCGTTCTTTCCGTGGCGATCGTGGAACCTACGGTGGAGAACGTGTTGGCGCTGGTGTCATGGAAAAGCACGGTGCGGTAGTGAGGATGAATATTAGGTTTCATAATACGCCCTTGTTTAATGTTATAACATAACATTATTCTGCGCTTTTTTTATTCGCCGATCAACTGTGGGTTGTATACATGGAGCTAGAGGGGGCAAAAAAATAGGCCGCTAAAAGCGGCCTAAGTTGACTGAAGGGAATGTATCAGTGCTGGTCTGGCTGATGTTCCGTATTCTCAGCGGCCTTCTTTTTACTAAAGCGTCGGCTGACGACGACGTAAAAGACGGGCACGAAGTAGATGGCCAAAATGGTGGCGGTCAGCATCCCGCCCATGACGCCCGTACCGACTGCATTCTGCGCGCCGGAGCCTGCGCCAGAGCTGATCACCAGCGGCACGACGCCCAGAATAAAGGCCAGTGAGGTCATAAGGATGGGACGCAAACGCATCCTGACAGCATCGAGCGTTGCTTCTACCAATCCTTTCCCTTCTTTTTCCATCAGGTCTTTCGCAAACTCGACGATCAAGATGGCGTTTTTGGCTGATAGCCCAATGGTTGTGAGCATCCCCACCTTAAAGTACACGTCGTTTTCCAACCCGCGCATACTGGCAGCGACGACCGCCCCAGAATCCCCAGTGGCACGACGAGCATGACGGAGAAGGGGATTGACCAGCTCTCGTATAGAGCGGCAAGACACAGGAAGACGACGATAGCAGAAATGACAATCAGCGCGGGCGCCTGGTTTCCTGCAAGACGTTCCTGATAAGACATCCCCGTCCAGTCGAAGTTGATCCCTTCAGGCAACTGCGACGCCAATTGTTCCATCAACGCCATTGCTTCACCGGTACTTTTCCCAGGGGCGGCTTCACCCAGAATTTCCATGGAGGGTAAACCGTTATAGCGTTCCAAACGTGGGGAGCCATATTCCCAGTGGGCCGAACCGAAGGCGGAGAACGGAACCATCTGTCCCGCAGTGCCGCGCACATACCAGTTCTGAATATCGCCGGGTAGCATGCGGAACTTCGCATCTGCCTGAACGTAGACTTTTTTCACCCTACCGCGGTCAATGAAGTCGTTGACGTAGCTTCCGCCCAACGCGGTTGCCAGCGTCGAGTTGATCTCATCCAACGTAACGCCCAGCGCCAGCGCTTTCTCCTGGTCGATATCCAGACGATATTGCGGCGTATCTTCCATGCCGTTCGGACGTACGCTCACCAACGTATCCGAATGCTGTGCGACCATCCCCAACAGCTGGTTACGGGCCTGCATCAGCTTGTCATGGCCCAGGTTACCCTGGTCAACCAATTGGAAGTCGAAGCCGCTTGCGGTACCCAGTTCAACGATGGCAGGGATGTTAAACGGAATAACCAACCCTTCTTTTATCTGAGAAAAGGCGGCGTAAGCACGGCCAGCGATAGCATCGACCTTATTTTCCGCTCCGCTACGCTCATCCCAGTCTTTCAGGCTGGCGAAGGCGATCCCCATGTTTTGTCCGCGTCCGGCGAATCCGAAGCCGTTGACGGTAAAGACGGAGTTAACGTTGTCCTTTTCATTATTCAGGTAGTAATCATCCACCTTATCCAGCACTTTCTGTGTGCTTTCCTGCGTGGAGCCGACCGGCAACTGCACCATGGTGAGCAGCACGCCCTGGTCTTCCTGAGGCAGGAACGAACTGGGCAGACGCATGAACATCAGGCCCAGACCAATGACCAGAAGCAGGTAAATCACCACATAGCGACCGGTGCTGCGCAGAATATTGGCGACGCTGTCGGTGTAGTGATGCGTGCTCTTCTCAAACAGGCGGTTGAACCAGCCGAAGAAGCCCTTGGTTTTGCCGTGGTCATGATTATCAATGGGTTTAAGCAGCGTGGCGCACAGGGCAGGGGTCAGGATCAATGCCACCAGTACGGACAGCACCATAGACGATACAATGGTGACGGAGAACTGACGGTAGATTGCGCCGGTTGAGCCGCCAGAGAACGCCATCGGAACAAACACGGCGGACAGCACAAGAGCAATCCCGACCAGCGCGCCCTGAATCTGGCCCATGGATTTCCGCGTTGCTTCTTTCGGCGATAGACCTTCTTCCGCCATGACACGTTCGACGTTTTCCACGACGACGATGGCGTCATCCACCAGAAGACCGATAGCCAAGACCATCGCGAACATGGTCAACGTGTTGATGGAGTAACCGAATGCCGAGAGGATGGCAAACGTTCCCAGCAGTACCACCGGAACCGCAATGGTCGGGATCAGCGTCGCGCGGAAGTTCTGCAGGAACAGATACATGACCAGGAACACCAGCACGATAGCTTCAATCAGCGTTTTCACTACTTCGTTAATAGAAATCTTAACGAACGGCGTAGTGTCGTACGGATAGACCACTTTCAACCCCGCAGGGAACTGCGCCTGCAGTTTTGCCAACTCGGCTTTAACCGCGTTAGCGGTATCCAGCGCGTTGGCGCCGGTCGCCAGTTTGATACCGAGACCGGAGGCCGGCTGGCCGTTATAACGAGCCACGACGCTGTAGTCTTCACCGCCCAGTTCGATTCTGGCGACGTCTTTCAGTCGAACCTGCGAACCGTCTTGATTCACGCGGATCAAGATGTTGCCGAACTGCTCGGTATTGTTGAGTCTTGTCTGAGCGATAATTGACGAGTTGAGTTTTTGCCCCGGCACTGGCGGCGTCCCACCTAGCTGACCGGCGGCAATCTGCGTATTCTGAACCGTAATCGCCGAAACCACGTCTGACGTGGTCATCTGGTAATTGGTCAGTTTGTTAGGGTCAAGCCAGATACGCATGGCGTACTGGGCACCAAACAGCTGAGTATCACCCACGCCAGTGACGCGGCTGATGGGGTCTTTGACGCTGGAGCCGACGTAATCCGCAATATCTTGTTGGGTTGTGTTTTTATCATCGCTGATAAAACCAACCACCATCAGAAAGCTGCTGCTGGACTTCTGTACGCTGACGCCTTGCTGCTGAACTTCCTGCGGCAACAGTGGCATGGCGAGCTGCAGTTTGTTCTGCACCTGTACCTGCGCGATGTCCGGGTTAGCTTTGGAGTCAAAGGTTAATGTGATCTGGGCGTTACCCGATGAGTCGCTGTTCGAAGACATGTACAGCAGATTATCGATGCCGCTCATGTTCTGTTCGATGACCTGCGTTACCGTATCCTGAACCGTTTTGGCGTCTGCACCCGGATAAGAGGCGGTCACTTCAACGGACGGCGGCGCAATGCTCGGATACTGGGCTACCGGCAACTGCGTTATCGCCAATAGCCCGGTCAGCATCACCATAATGGCAATGACCCATGCGAAGATGGGGCGATCTATAAAAAACTTAGCCATTGATTACCGGCTCCTGTTAAGACTTGGCGGGTTGGGTTTGGGGCTGCTGAGTGTTGTCCGATTTGACTTCCTGAGCTGTCACCACCATACCGGGTTTGATCTTTTGCAAGCCGGAAACAATCACGCGATCGCCGGTTTTAATGCCTGAGGTCACGACCCACTTGTCGCCAATGGCCTGGGCCGTAGTGACAGTGCGAACTTCAACTTTATCCCTTCACCCACGACCAGTGCGGAAGCATCGCCGCGCGGTGTACGGGTGACGCCTTCCTGAGGGACCAGAATCGCATTTTGATTAACGCCTGCATCCAGACGAGCACGGACGAACATCCCAGGCAGCAGGTTGTGAGAAGGGTTCGGGAAAATGGCGCGCAGAGTGATGGAGCCGGTCGTTTCATCGACGGTCACATCAGAGAATTCCAGCGTACCCTGCTGATCGTATTCGGTCCCGTTTTCCAGCAACAGGCGGACATTGGCTTTGCCGTTAGCAGCCTGAATCGTGCCGCTTTTCAAATCATTCTTGAGCCGCAAAAAATCATTGCTGGACTGTGTGACGTCGACATAAATGGGATCGAGCTGCTGAATGGTGGTGAGCGCGGTTGTCTGCGCGCTGGAAACCAAGGCGCCTTCGGTGACCGTGGACTTACCAATTCGGCCTGAAATCGGCGCAGTGACTTTAGTGTAATCGAGGTTGATTTTGGCAGAGTCTACGGCGGCTTTACCGGAAACGACCGTGGCGTCAGCCTGACGGGAGGTGGCGACGGCCTGGTCGTATTCCTGCTTGCTGATGTAGTTGGTGCCGAGCAGCGGTTTGTAACGGTTGACGGTCAAACGCGCGACTTCGGCGTTAGCCTGTGCTTCCGCCAGCGTTCCTTTCGCACTGTTAAGCTGAGCCTGATACGGAGCCGGATCGATTTGGTACAGCGATACGCCAGCCTGGACGTCGCCGCCTTCCACGAAGTTACGTTTAAGAATTATGCCGCCGACCTGAGGGCGGACTTCAGCTACGCGGAAAGAGTTGGTACGTCCCGGCAGTTCGGTGATGATATTCAGAGGTTGTGCTTTTATAGTTACAATATCTACCGCCGGAGCGCTTCCTGCCGCGCTGCCTTGACTCTCACCTTTATTATCACATCCCGTAAGTACTAAGCCGCCAGAAAGCATCAGCACCGCCGCCAGAGGCAAAAGCCTTCTGTTTTTATTCATAAAATAAACCTCAAGATTCCGATTCGAGAATTGATCAATGGATAACAAGCCCAAACCCATTGCTGCGATAATATCCAGTTCATGCTATGTTACATACATACACGAATGTATGTAAATCGCACCTTTCAGTTAAAATAATGCTATGGCACGAAAAACCAAAAAACAGGCTGAGGAAACCCGCCAGCACATCATGGAAACGGCACTGCGCCTTTTCTCCGAGCACGGTGTCTCTGCGACGTCATTGTGTGACATTGCGGTCGCTGCGGGTGTAACACGAGGTGCTATTTACTGGCATTTCAAAAACAAAACTGAACTGTTCAACGAGATTTGGGCGCGCTCAGAAACAAAAATGACTGATTTTGAAACTGAGTATCATGCAAAATTTCCGGATGATCCACTTCATGTGATGCGCGAAGTGCTTATTTATATGTTGAAGCAGATCGAGCGCGACGGCGAATGGCGCGCGATGATGGAGATCATATTTCATAAATGCGAGTTTATCGGTGAAATTCGCTCGTCCTGCCATGGGCGCAAAGAAATCCACCTTGATTGTTACAATAAAGTGGATGTTTTGTTGAATCGCTGCATTCTCTCCGGCAAGTTACCTGAGGATATGGATGCCCACCGGGCGGCCATTGCTCTTCGTGCCTATCTCTCTGGCGTGATGGAAAACTGGTTATTTATGCCGGAAAGCTTCGAATTAAGTACCGAAGCGCCATTTTTGATCGATGGCCTCATTGATATGCTGCGTTTCAGTCCTGCCATGCGTCAGGTTCATTGACCTGGAAAATGTTTACAGAACGTTAATACCGTTACGTTTCACCACGGATTCACATATCTTGGCCTGACGGAGGCGTGATAAACTCGGTATATCTCCGCTTAAACGATGATGTGCCATGAGTTTCAGGTTCCCAATTTTTCGTCATTTCTACTCCTCTTTTTGCCGCATGGCGGATTTCGCCCTGCGTTCTCTGTCGGCGCACCTTTGTGTATTGTGTCTGGCGCTGGCCGTGTGTACGCCAGCGTTGGCGGTGACCAATGATTTACCGGCCCGCGGCGATATTCAAAACCGTCTCGACACGCTGAATAAACAAAAAAGCCAGTCCCCGGCCGACAAACTGGTTATCGAGGACTACACCAAAACGCTCGATGTGCTTGATGCGATAGAACGGGTTAAGCAGGAAACCGCCCAACTGAAACTTCAGGCGGCGCAAGCGCCGACCAAACTGCGGCAGACCAGCGATGATTTGGCAGCGTTGGCCACCTCCTCGGAAATCTCGCTCGCCTCTCTCGAATCCTTATCGATCAAACAGTTGGAGTCGCGGCTGAATGACACGCTGGCTGGCCTGCAGTCGGCGCAGGAAAACCTCTCCAATTACAACAGCCAGCTGATTTCGCTACAGACGCAGCCGGAAAGAGTGCAGAGCGCCATGTTGACGGCCTCTCAGCGCAGTCAGCAGCTGCGCAATCAGCTTAATGGGCTGGAGCCGGGTCAGGTGACGCTGCGGCCGAGCCAGCAAACGTTGTTGTTGACGGAACAGGCCCTGTTGAGCGCTCAGATGGAGCAACAGCGCAAAAGTCTGGAAGTGAACACGACGCTGCAGGATCTGCTGCAAAAGCAGCGTGATTACACGGCGGCCCAGATTAATCAGCAAGAGCGCATGGTGCAGGCGCTGCAAAATGTGGTTAGTCACAAACGCCTCAATTTATCTGAGAAAACCGCCAAAGAGGCGCAGACTTCCGGCGAACTGCAGCGTATTCAGGAAAATCCGTTGGTCAAAACGGAAATGGAAACCAACCGCCAGCTCAGCCAGCGTTTGATTACCGCGACTGAAGCCGGAAATACACTGGTGCAGCAAAGTATTCAGGTGAAAAACTGGTTGGATCGCGCCACGCAGTCGGAGCGTAATCTGAAAGAGCAGGTGACCGTTCTCAAAGGCAGCCTGTTGCTATCGCGTATTTTGTACCAGCAACAGCAAAACCTGCCTTCGGCAGATGAGCTGAGCGACATGAGTACGCAGATCGCCGACCTGCGTCTGGAACAGTTCGACATCAACCAGCAGCGTGATGAGCTATTTCGCGGCGATGAATATATCCAGAAGCTGCTGGCGCGCAGTAACACGGCATCCGATAGCGAAGTGACTGATGCGCTGGAACAGATTCTGGACATGCGCCGGGAACTGCTCGATCAGTTGAACAAGCAGCTTGGCAACCAGCTCATGCTCGCGATCAACCTGCAAATTAACCGACAGCAGCTCGGCAGCGTGAACGCGTCGTTGCAAAGGACGCTGACTCAGCAGATCTTCTGGGTGAACAGCAACAAGCCGATGGGCTGGAGCTGGTTGAAAGAATTCCCTTCTTCGCTCAAACAGCAACTGCATGGCCTCCACATTGGGGTTAAATCGGAACAGCTGGTTCAGGGGGCTTTACGGTCCTTACTTTATGTGCTCCCCGCCATGCTGTTGGTGGGGCTGATCTTCTGGCGTCGTCGATCGATCGATCACTATCTCGACAAATTATCCAAAGACGTTGGGCAGCTTAAGCGAGACAGCCAACTACATACGCCGCAAACGATTCTGCTACTGCTGATTAAGGTGCTGCCCGTCACGCTGATGATCATGTGCGTGGGGCTGTGGCTGGAGCGTTCTGGAGGGCAACTCGGCGAATTCGCCTGGCTGCTGAGCCAGGATCTGGCGCTGTTTTGGCTCGTCTTCGGTCTGGCCTGGCAGGGATTGAAGCCCGAGGGAATGTTCGAACGGCACTTCAATTTGGCGCCTTCGTTAAGCGCTCACTATCGCAGACAGACGCTACGACTGGGCTGTGCGCTGCTGCCGCTGATTTTTTGGTCTGTTATCGGCGAACAGATACCGCTTTATCTGGTGGACGACGTTATCGGGCAACTGGTGATCGTCCTCAATTTGGTACTGCTGTCCGTGTTGGTCTTTCCGCTTTGCCGCGACAGCTGGCGGGATAAGGATCGCCACACGATGCGTCTGATCGTCGTCACGGCGATCGCCCTGATGCCGCCGTTTTTGATCGTGCTGATGTTTAGCGGCTACTTCTATACCACGCTGCGGCTGTCCGGGCGCTGGATCGAAAGTCTGTATCTGCTAATTATCTGGAATGTGGTTTATATGGCGACGATCCGTGGTCTTAGTGTCGCCGCGCGACGTCTGGCTTATCGTCGTGCGCTGGCCAGACGGCAGAATATGGTGAAGGAAGGGGCAGAAGGGAGCGAGCCGGTGCCTGAAGCGCCGCTGGCGCTGGAACAAATCAGCCAGCAGTCATTGCGGCTGACCACCATGGTTCTGGTGATGGTCTTCTGTGGCGCTATTTATGGGATTTGGGCAGATCTGGTAACGGTATTCTCCTACCTTGATAGCGTCACGCTCTGGCACTACAACGCATCCGTGGGCGGCAGCAATGTCCTGCAAGCGGTCACGCTCGGCAACCTGCTGCTGTCGCTGGCGGTGATTGTGATTGCCTACGTGATGACGCGCAACTTGCCGGGGCTACTGGAAGTGCTGGTGCTCTCCCGACTGCAGCTGAGGCAGGGTACGTCCTACGCCATCACGACGATATTGACCTACCTGATTACCTCCGTCGGCGCGGTGACCGCCCTCAGCTCGCTTGGCGTATCGTGGGACAAACTCCAGTGGTTGGTCGCGGCGTTATCCGTCGGGCTTGGGTTCGGTTTGCAGGAGATCTTCGCCAACTTCGTTTCCGGTCTGATCATTCTCTTCGAACGACCGGTGCGTATCGGCGACACCATTACCATCGGCACGTTTTCGGGAACGGTCAGCAAGATAAGAATTCGAGCGACGACGATAACGGATTTTGACCGTAAAGAAGTGATCATTCCCAACAAGGCCTTCGTGACGGAGCGTCTGATCAACTGGTCGCTGTCTGACACCATCACGCGTGTCATCATCAGCATCGGTGTAGCCTACGGGTCGGATTTGGATAAGGTGAAATCCGTTTTGTTGCAGGCCGCGCGCGAAAATGCCCGTGTGATGACCGATCCGGAACCACAGGTGTTTTTCCTCGCGTTTGGCGCGAGCACGCTCAATCATGAGCTGAGACTG
>NZ_LUTN01000014.1 GCF_002111595.1 Lonsdalea britannica | reverse complement strand
GCATCTACAAATGCGTTATCCAGCCGACGCTGTAATCCCACCGATGAAGACATGATGAATACCCCTGTGAGTTGTTGAACCTGCCTTTTAGGTGGCCAGTTCACAGGCGGCGGTTCCCGGGGAAAGTGAAAGTTCGTACTCAGGAGGACTCGCGGCGAGCAATCAGGAGGGAAAGTCGAGTCAACGCCGGTCCTAAAGCATTGGCATTCCTTCAGTCCGATCAGGCGGACTGAAGGTGAAACGCGGAGCGTCGCCATCGGAGATGACGCGACGTTCGGGGCGGCTAAGGCGTAGAAGCAGGCGCTGGGATCAGCTGTTCCACCGCGCGGCGCCAGCTGAGGTTCATCACGCCTTGTGGCGTCATCAGTTGCAGTTCATCTTCACCCAGCACGTCGTCGATGGCTAACTGCCAGCCCAGGTGCGCGTGCTCTTTCAGCCAGTCCGCCACCTGCGGCTGCTGCTCAGGATGGCAATAAAGCACGCCACGGCCTTCTCCGCTCTGATTGCGTAACAGCTGACGCAGCAATGCGGAAGTGCGCTGTTCGTCCGGGATATCTTGCACCAGCTGGCGCATCGCATCGCTCAGCACCTGACCCGCCTGTTCGGCGACAAAGGCTTCCATCAACGCTCGCTCCTGTTGCCATCCGCGCAGAATATCGTCCGCCTGACGCAGAAAACGCGCTTCGGCCTGACGAACCGTTCGCCCCGCCGCCTCCTGCGCCCGGCTCTCTGCTTCCGCCAGCAGATCTTTCGCCTGCCGTTCGGCCGTCTCAATCACCTCAAGTCCCCGGTGATGTTGCTGTAACCGGACCGCTTTAATTACCGTGTCTTCCATGGTTTCCGTACCGGTAACCAGCTTCAATCGTTTTCGTGTCAGCATCCTGACTCCCTCTTTTCCATTAAACTCATGACTCTCTTCTCTGACTCACAAACACGCCGACGTCATCGTCGTCCGGCGCAGCGCAAAGGCGCGCTTTCCATATTGCAGCGTCGCACAGCACATTCACTCGACTAGCGGGCAACGCCACGGCGGGCGCCACCTCCACACCGGCGATCCACGAACGCGGAAACAGCAGTCGAACGCGCGGCCAGGCGGCTGCGGATAAACAATGGCGCAGCAGACAGAGCGCGTCGCTCTGTCTGCGTACGGTAAAATTCAGGTTATCGGGTAGCCAGAGTCCCGGACGCAGCGCTTTCGCCAGCCGACGGCACCATAGCGACGGCTCCGACGGCAGCGCTTGATCCGGCGACCGGCACACCGCCGCAATCAGTTCGAGCGCCCAAATGCGCTGAGGCGGCGTCAAGGTAACCAACTGCCATAACGCCTCCGAGGGAAACTCGGGCAGACCCTCTGGCAGGCCCCAGCGCACGCGCAACAACCGGTGTTGCAAGGGCGCCAGCCTTTCCAGCGCCGCTCGCCCGCCGGCCAGAGCGACATCGACCTGCCAGCTATGATCCGCCTCCAGAACGCAACCGTAGGCCCACCAGCGGGCCCATGTGAGCTGCGCTTCCCGACTCATCTCCGTGAGGGGCGACATCGGTCAGGATCCCTGCGTCGGCGGCTTTTTACGCATTTGCTGCTGCCGCCACCACGGTTTCGCCATCAGTCCCCCCACGCCTCCGGCTATCGCCAATGCCAGAAGCGAGCCGGCCCACTGCAGGTGATTGACCCCCTGCGGCGTCAGCGTCAACGGCCCCACCGAGACGGTAGGGACACTGTCGTGATAGGGCTTGGCCAGCGAGAAAACGATCGACAGCTCTTTGTCGCTTTTCCCGCTCAGTCCCGGAATGCTGCTGGCGACCATGCGCCGAATACGCGGCCTGATGCTGTCCGGATCCAATTCAGCCCGGTGTTTGATGAACACCGCCGCCGAAGCGGGTTGTATCGGCTCGCCGGGGGCAATGCGCTCTGGCAGCACGACATGAACGCGGGCGACCAGAACGCCGTCGATCTGGTTGAGCGTGGACTCCACCTCCTGCGACAGCGCATAGATATAGCGGGCGCGCTCTTCCAACGGCGTTGAAATCACGCCTGTTTTCTGGAAGACCTCACCCAGATTGGTTCTGCTCTGCCGCGGCAGCCCGGCGGCATTCAAAATATTCACCGCGCGCTCGATATCACTGGCGTCTATCAGCAGTGAAATGCCGGTTTTATCGATACTTTTCTCCGCATCAATGTGATAACTGCCGAGCTGGGCAATCACCTCGTTGGCGTCGCTTTCCGACAGGTTGCGATACAGCTCCACGCGGTCGCCGCATCCCGCCAGAAGCCAGACCAGCAGCAAGGGAAGCCAGCGTTTGATTACACCGTGACGCATTGCTCTACCCTCACTGTAAGTTGGTGAGTTTTTCAAGGCTTTGTACGCTTTTAGCCACCACTTTCGCGTTCAGCAAACTTTCGAGATAAAACGAAGACAGCGTGCGCGTGGCGTCCATCACATCCTTGGGATTGTTGCTATGGAGGCTTTTGCCGACCTGTCGTTCAGCTTTCTGCCGTAGCCCGTCGAGGTGACCGGAGCGACCGGCCAAGGCCTCCATCCAGACGGCGTTGCCTTGTCCCGGCTCATTCGCCGCCGCGCCCGGCGAGATCGCCGCGCTGAACCATGACACATCTTCCGCTGCGGGCGCTGTCGTCGCGTCGGGTCCACCCGACCCCGAAAACGCGTGACTCGCGCCTGAAACCTGAGAAATTTTCATGCTGTTCCTGCCTCTTAGCGATGAAATTCCAGCCATAAAAAACCGGGGGAATCCCCCGGCCATTCGACAGTCTGTCACCTGCAATCAGAACTGGATCGACTTCGCTGTTTTGGTGCTGGCATTCATCGCTTTCGATGCAGAGTCCATCTGCATGTCGGTGATGGAGTTCATCGCATCCGTTTTCATTTTCTGGCTCTGCGCCGCCGTGGTCATGGCCGTGGTTTCCGCCATGGTTTTGTCCAGCGTCTGCATTGAGGCCAGGGATGCGGCATTTGAAAGTCCAAACATGGTGTTATCTCCAGTGATATATAAGTCCGTTGAGAGTGTGATGAACCGGATGACGACGATCCCGTCATCGTGTTCATTCATTAAGTAGGAGATAGCCGTCAACGGTTCCGGATAAACACCCTTTTTTCGCCGCAAACCTGTCCACCGCCCGTCAAAAACCCCGCGACGGAACGTTTAGCAGCTTAAGACGGTGATAAAGAGTGCGTTTGGGGATCCCCAGTTCTGTCACCACGTCGTCAATGCAATGGCCGTTACGCCGCAATGCATCCTGGATCAGAAATTTTTCGATGCGCCGCAGCCGATGTTTCAGCTGGGTCGGGGCCGTTTCAGCCTGGGTGTGTGACGCCAACGGGGACAGCCCCAGAACCCAGCGTTCGGCGGCGGCTTTAAGCTCGCGCAGGTTGCCCGGCCAGCTATGGGTCAGCAGTCGCTCGTGCACCTCCGCGCACAGAGCGGGCGACGGGCGCTGTAGCCTCTCGGCGGCGGCGCGCGTAAAACGCTGGAACATGGGTAGGATGATGTCGCTGCGGGAGCGCAGCGTAGGCAGCTGAATTTTAACGGTATCCAGACGAAAATAGAGATCGCGACGAAATCGCCCTTCTTCCACCAGCCTGTTCAGCGGCGTCTGCGTGGCGACGATCACCCGCATGTCGACGGGCTTGAACTGGGTACTGCCGAGCCGCTCGATGCCGCGATTTTCGAGCACACGCAGCATCTTGGCCTGCAACGTCAACGGCATACTGTCTATCTCATCGAGAAACAGAATGCCTTTATCTGCGGTTTCCAGGTAGCCGGCGCGCGAGCGGTGGGCGCCGGTATAAGCGCCGGACACCACGCCGAACAGTTCACTTTCCGCCAGACTTTCCGGGACCGCGGCGCAGTTGACCGCCACCAGCGGCCCGGAACACCCGGAGAGCTGATGAATACGCCGCGCCAGCGTATCTTTTCCCGTCCCCGTTTCCCCTTCAAGAATGATGTCGACATTCAGCGGAGCAATATCACTGATTAAGGCGCCTAATCCGGCATGAATGTCGTCTTCCTGGCTTTCGAAAAAGGTTTCACAATCAATATAGGGAAGATGTCGACTCGATACACTACGGTTTCTGATGCTCATGACAACTCCTGTACCCTTGCGGGCTATCCTTATCTAGGCAACCACTGTCAATGGTTTAGCCCGTGGCTTCATTATTATGCTTACAGTTTCTTAACGGTTAACGTACAAAAAAAAGTAATAACTTACGGTTATTTGATGAAGACGCTAAAGCATTACCGCCATCGCTATCAGAAGCCATCAGTCAACTGCTGAAGTTGCTGTAAGAATAATGGATATAAAAGTAGGAAAATCCTTACCCGGAGGTTTTGAGTGGGTATTTTTAGGCTGGACATTCAGCACTGCGTTACGGGATCAACCGTTGTTTTAAGGCGTATTTGACGATATCGACGTTAGACGTAAACTGCATTTTTTCCATTAGCCGCGACTTATAGGTGCTGACCGTTTTGTTGCTGATCGCCAGCGCCTCCGCGATCGCATTCACGCCCATTCCCTGCGCCAACATGACCATCACCTGATGTTCCCGCGCCGTCAGCACGCTGTGGCAAGGGCAATCGTCCGTCAGATAGTCCGCAAAGACGATTTGCTCGGCAATGGTTTGGTCGATATAGCGCGCGCCCTGCGCGACTCGGCGGATGGCGGTCAGCAACGCTTCCGGATCTTTGTCTTTGGTGATATAGCCCAGAGCGCCGCTTTTCAGCGCTCGTCGCGCAATCTGCGGTTCGCTGTACATGCTCAGAATCAGAATGGGCAGGTTCGGGTACTGCGCCAAGACCCGGATAATCAGCTCCTCGCCACAAATGCCCGGCATACTCATGTCCAGCAGCAGCAGATCGATATCGACCTCTCGCAGCGTGGTGATCACCTGCGCTCCATTTCCCGCCTCCGCCACCACTTGCAACGTATCGTCCAACGCAAATATCTGTTTTAACCCCTCTCGCATGATGACGTGATCGTCGGCGATCATTAATCGGATGAGTTTCATTCGGTGTATCTCCCAAGATGATGACCGTAGTTTCGCTACTGTCCTTCTGTGCGGATTTAGCGCACGACGGCGCGCTGCGGGAACGTCATGCGGATTAACGTACCGCCGCCGGGCTGGCTTGTGATCGTCACTTCGCCGCCCAACATTCTTCCGCGTTCTTTCATGCCCATAAGGCCGAACGTGTTGGGCTTTTGCTCCCGGGCGTCGAAACCGTTGCCATCGTCCTGCACGCTCAGCACAATCAGGCCCTCCCGGTTTTCGAGCGCAATGACGACCTCGCTGGCGTCGGCATGGCGAGCGATGTTGGTCAGCGACTCCTGCACCACGCGAAAAGCGGCGGTCGCGCACTCGTCGTTCATCACAACGTCTGGCTCCGGCGCCTGCAGCTGGCACTGAACGCCGTATTGGCGGACAAAGTCATCCCGCAGCCACTCCAGTGCGGGCGTTAACCCCATATCCAGCACGTTCGGACGCAGCCGTGTCGCCACATCTCGCACAACCTGGATAGTCTTATCGGATAGCGCCATCAGATTCTGTAATGGCGTTAGCAGCGACGGGTTTTCCTTGGCGAACTGCATGCGTAACAAAGACAGGCTGATGCGCATGGAGGTGAGATGCTGTCCCAGCTCATCATGGATCTCCCGGGCGATATGCTTGCGCTCCTCCTCACGGGAAATCTCGCGCTGGCGCGTCAGGAGCCGCAGCTGACTGTGGGACTCCTCCAGCCTTTTCTCCGCATAACGAATCGCGGAAATATCGCGGCCGACGGTGAGAATCGAGGACAGCTGGCCGTTCTGGCCGAATTCCGGCACGCAGCGAATATGGTGAACCGCGCGCGGTCTATCGCCGATGTCCTGGGTGCTCTCTTCCAGTTCCCCTTCCACGCTGCTCTGCGTATCCATGACCAGCTGCACTAGCTGCTGAATGCGCTGCGCGCAGGGGGCGTCGGGCAGAAGATCGGTCAGCCGTTGGCCGAGCAGTTGATCGGCGGTAAATCCCAGATGGGCCAGCGTAGCCGGATTCGCATATTGGCAGGTCATTTGCGGACCAAATCGGATGATCAGATCCGGCGTGTTTTCGACTAACGCCCGGAACTCCTGTTCGCGCGTATAGGCGATATGTTCAATCTGTTTGCGCTCCCGAATATCGCGTACCACGCACATGCTGTATTTTTTGCCCTTGTGTTTGAAGTGGTTAACGCTGACTTCGACCGGAATAATCGCGCCGTATCGGCTTTTGTGCTGAGTTTCGAACGTGAGCCCACGCTTCCAGCCGCGCTCATCGCGCCAGCTGTGGCGAATCAACTCCGCGCTTCTGCAAGGATCAATATCCCGGATGTACAGCGTTTGGAACTCCTGCGGGGTGTAATGCAACACCCGGCAGGCTTCGGCATTGGCATAACAAAACTGGTTGTGCTCATTGACGATATAGATCGCGTCTTTAAGGCGGCTGAACGCGAACGAGACCAGTTCCATCGGCGGGACCTCCTCGGAACGAAGGGATTGAGGGGACCTTGGGGGGTATAACATAGCCATCTCCATGCTGTCGCAGACCTGCCCGGACCCTGACTGGCGCCACGGGCAGTACGAAGTTACCGTCATCTCCTGACGACATGACCTGTAACCGGGTAATCAAACTGAATGACAAGTTGTTCTCTTTTGCCGCGAGGTCAAAGATAGGCTCAGGCGTCGACAGCCTGGCGGAGGAAGCCTCTGGCACGGGAAAGGCGCGATCGCACTGTACCGATCGGCATACCTAATCGTGCGGCAATATCCTGATAGCTGGCATCGGCGTCAATCAGCATCACCAACATACGGCGGGTGTCATCCGGTAAATGCGTACTCGCCACCAGCACACGATGCAGGGCGTGGCCCCATTCGATGATTCGGCTGGGATCGCTGTCGCAGGAAAGCGTTGCCAATTCGTCCTCGCTGACTTCGCAAGCGTGGGATTTTGCATGCTTGTAGTGGTTGCGGACAAGGTTAAGCGCAATGCCGAAGACCCACGTTTCCGGGCGCGATGCGCCGGCGAATTTTTCGCGATTTCTCAACACCTCCAGATAGGTCATTTGCTGCAAGTCTTCGACATCCTCTTTGTTGGCCACGCGTTTACGAATGAAATTCTGCAGGCGTTTGCCATGCTGCCGAAAGACCAGCTCCCAGTCTACAGCCTCAGGATGTGATTCAAACGAGCAGTCCTTTTCCGATGACAATACGATTGTTTCCATTTGCTGGTTCTCCTTGGGTTTGCCGTGATTGGCGCAAAGGAGATAGCAAGGCGTATGCCAGCGAACAAATCCGACTCAATATACTGTTTTTACTCTATTTAAATTTTCATAAACGGCATTTTCGTGCCACGTTTTGCCAAAGTGAATCGACTGAAATGCAAACGATTGCAATCAAACTGTCATCGCTGGACCGCCTTTTTACGGATAAAAAAACGATAAGGCCACTGAGCGGGAACCCGATTCCTCTTAACGCCACATAACCGCATACCTTTAATAAAAAGATGGATTCAGGCAGGACAGAATATGGTTGCCATCCCCCCTCTCTCATCGATGATTGCCAATGCGACGACACCCCTGAGCGCCCCGCAGACGAACAGGCGTCAACCGCCTCACCCGCCCAATCCCCAGCGCCGAAGGCTCTCATGACAAAGCGCTTCACGACAGCATGGAGGAAGTGTCGGCCGCTTTCGGCGAACAGATGGAAAGCAAGAGCAAATCGCTGAATCGTCGGCAAATCACCCAGACGCAAAGCCGCATGGAAGCGAATATCGAGCGGATAGAGAAGCTGACCGAGCTGTTCCAGCTCCTGGAAAATCCCCGACAACCGACGCTGGATCAACAGGTGCGGAGAATGCAGGGCTCATGCTGCAAACGCCCCCAGCGTCGGTCGAGGCATTGATACAGGCGGCGGGCGGAGATGCCGCGCGCGGCGATATCGTCTTGCGTCATGTACTGGCGCAGGCCCGGGAACAGCGCGATCCTGGGCTAGAACAGGCCGCACGAGACAATCTGGAACGGTTGCATCAGGAAAAAGGTCCCGAGGTGCGCGCCGGGCTGAATACGGCCGCGGCGATCTCCCTGTTTAGCACCGATCCGCAGCAGAAACAGATCCTGCGCGAGCTTTATTACGAGCGCATCGTTCATCAGCAGTCGCCAAGTTCCCTGCTGGACGCCTGTTGGAACGCTTTGACGCCCAGCACTTCGCAGCCGGTCTGCGCACCCTGCAACGGGCGCTCGCCGACGACATCGCCTCACTGGCCTCCTCCATTTCGAAGACCGCGCTGAGCCAGATGTTGAAGCATCTCAACGATGCGCGCCAGCTAAGCCATACGCTGTCGTCCTGCCAGCAGTTGCTGGAGCAAGACGCCCATCGCTTCCCGGCCGCAACGCTCGGCCCGGTGGAACTGACGCGACGGCTGATCGGCCTCAGCGCCAATGGGGCCTATGTCCGCGATTTACACAATCTGGGGCGGGAAGTCGCCGGACAACATGCACAGCGCCAGTTGCTGTTTTTCAACGGCCTGCTGCGGCTGGTCGGCACCCTGCCGCAGACGTTATGGCGGGATAGCAAACATCGCCACACTGCGCTGCATCTCATCCGCGGTCTGATCGGCGATCTGTCCCGGCAAGAAGCGGCCGAACAGGCCGCCGCGCCGCGCAAGGAGTAAGCCAATGACTTTGCTGATCGCCTGGCTCAATCGCATTGCCATCAGCGCGATGCAACGTTCAGAAATCGTGGGCGCGGTCATTGTGATGGCCATCGTCTTCATGATGATCATTCCTCTGCCGACAGGGCTGATTGACGTGCTGATCGCCTTCAACATCTGCATCTCTTCGCTGCTGATCGTTCTGGCGATGTATCTGCCCAAGCCATTGGCCTTTTCGACCTTTCCCGCCGTGCTGCTATTGACCACCATGTTCCGGCTGGCCCTGTCTATTTCGACGACCCGGCAGATTCTGCTGCAACAGGATGCGGGTCACGTGGTAGAGGCCTTCGGCAACTTTGTAGTGGGCGGCAATCTGGCGGTCGGTCTGGTGATCTTCCTGATCCTGACGGTGGTGAACTTTCTGGTGATCACCAAAGGATCAGAACGCGTCGCCGAAGTGGCGGCTCGTTTTACGCTGGATGCGATGCCGGGCAAACAGATGTCCATCGACAGCGACCTGCGCGCCGGGTTGATTGACGCTCAACAGGCCCGCCAGCGGCGCGAAAATCTCACCAAAGAAAGCCAGCTGTTTGGGGCGATGGACGGCGCGATGAAGTTCGTCAAAGGCGACGCCATCGCCAGTCTGGTCATCGTATTCATTAACATGATCGGCGGCTTCGCCATTGGGGTCATGCAGCACCATATGGCGGCGGGCGACGCCATGCACGTTTACTCGGTGCTGACCATCGGCGACGGCCTGATCGCGCAGATCCCGGCGCTGTTGATCTCCCTGACCGCCGGGATGATCATCACGCGCGTTTCCGCCGACGGCCAAAAAGTGGATAACAATATCGGCCGCGAGATCGCCGAGCAGCTGACTAGCCAGCCAAAGGCCTGGATTATCTCCGCCATCGGCATGTTCGGCTTTGCGCTACTGCCGGGTATGCCGACGATGGTCTTCCTGCTCATCAGCCTGCTCTCCCTATCTAGCGGACTGTTTCAGCTGTGGCGGGTCAAGCAGCTCGGACTGGCTGAATGCCATGCGCTGGCGGCGGACAACCTGCCGGCAGAGCAGAACGGCTATCAGGATCTGCGCCGCTTCAACCCCACGCGCGCCTACCTGCTGCGTTTCCACGCCGAGTGCCGCAACGCTCAGCATGCCGCGCTGCTGGTGCAGGATATTCGTCGGCTGCGCAATCGGCTGGTGTATCAGTTCGGCTTTACGCTGCCCTCGTTCGACATTGAATTCACCCCGGACATCGCACAGGACGAGTTTCAATTCTGCGTGTATGAAATCCCCCTGCTGCGCGCCACCTTCGGGACAGCCCATCAGGCGGTCGCTCGTCAGGACGTGCCGCAGGAATCCTTTGATCATGCTGAGTTGTCCGCAGGCCAGCCCGCCCGCGATGAAGCGCACTGGTTGTGGCTGCCCGCCGATCATCCCCTGTTGCGACAAGAAACGTTGGCTCGCCAGACAGAAGAAGCGCTGATTCTGGCGCGGATGGAAAACGCCATCCATCGGAGCGCGGCTCAATTCATCGGCTTGCAGGAGACCAAGTCCATTCTCGGCTGGCTCGAAAGCGAACAGCCTGAACTGGCGCAGGAGCTGCAGCGCATTATGCCGCTCTCCCGTTTCGCCAGCGTGCTGCAAAAGCTGGCTGGAGAACGTATACCGTTGCGCGCGGTGCGCCCGATAGCGGAAGCGCTGATCGAGGTCGGCCAGCATGAACGCGACGTTAACGCGCTGACGGATTACGTTCGTCTGCAATTAAAAGCGCAAATCTGTCACCAATACAGCCGGGACGACTGCCTGTCCGTCTGGTTATTGACGCCAGAGACGGAGGAGCTACTGCGCGACGCCCTGCGCCAAACCCAGAACGACACGTTTTTCGCGTTGGCGCAGCACGATGCCGCCGTGCTGCTGACTCAATTGCGGGACTGCTTTCCGCCGACCGAGCCGCTGTCGTCCCTGCTGCTGGTGGCGCAGGATTTACGCAGCCCGCTTCGTGCGCTGGTACAGGACGAATTTCACCCTCTGCCGGTGCTTTCATTCACCGAGCTGGAGTCATACCTGTCTATCAACGTGGTGGGCCGTATCGACCTGCATGATATGACCGCCACCGCTCATACATAAGAAGGCAGAAGAACCATGTTTGAACTGCGCGTCCTGACCGGGCTGCATCGGGGAGCCGCCCTGCCGTTAAACGGACTCACGTGTCATATCGGCGCCGCCGACGATGCGGATATGGTGCTGTATGACCCCGGTATTCGCGACGATCACTGTCTGTTGGAAAAACAGGGGGAGACCTGGATCCTCTCCGCGCGGGAAGGCACGGTGAGCGACAGCGAGGGCCATCCGGTTGAGACGTCGCTCACTCTGTTGCCGGGAACGCCGTTCGCCGCGGGCGCCATCTGGTTGTGCGTGGTCAGCGCGGAGACACCGTGGCAGGAGGAGGCGGAGGTGAACGCATCCATCCCCCTACCGGAGCCAATGAACGCGCCGCCGCCAACGCCGCCGGTCGAGGCCCCCGCCGAAACGCCCAGTGCTGAGCCCAAAGCCCGCCTGCCGCTATGGGCGAAATGCAGCTATCTGCTGCTCATCGGACTATTGGTGATGCTCACCGGCAGTTGGCTGATGCAGGACAGCGTCGCGATGCCGTCAGCGCCGCCGTCCGATACGCGCATCCCGATAACGTCCCCGGCGCAATCCGCCGCTACGCTGCAAACGATGCTGAATGATCGTGATTTGGGCAACGTGCAGGTCGTTCAGCAGCCGGATCGCATCATCCTCAGCGGCGCGCTGGCGGCGGACCAGCTGCCGATGATTAACCGGATGCTGGTCCGGTTTCAGCAACGTTACCGTGTCACTCAGCCAATCGAAAATCATACCCGCGTTAAGGGCGATACATTGCCGTTCCGCATCATTCAGGTGACCAGTGGAGCACAGGCCAACATCGTCACAGCCGACGGTCGGCGTCTGTTCGTCGGCGACGAGGTGGAGGGACTTCGGCTGGTTGGCATCGATAACCATCAGATTGAGTTCAACGGCAAACAGCAGATTAAGGTGAACTGGTAATGGCAATGCTATCGATCGACGAATCGGGGCGCTATCCGCTGCTAGAGCGCTGGCTGACCGCGCAGCGGCGGCATCTGGCCGACTACGCGCCGGTTCGGCTGCGGGGACGCATTACGGGGATCAGCGGCATCCTGCTGGAATCTACCTGCCGCAGGCCCGAATCGGCGATTTGTGCCGCATCGAACGTGACGATCGGACGCAGGTGCTGGCCGAAGTCGTCGGCTTCAGTCCGCAACACGTGTTTCTCTCGGCGTTGGGAGCGCTGGACGGCATCGCGCAAGGCGCGGTAGTGACGCCGCTCTATCAGCCGCATTGCGTACAGGTATCCGACGATCTGTTGGGCAGCGTATTAGACGGTTTCGGCAGACCGCTCACGCCGGAGAGTCATTCAGCGTTCGTCGAACCCGGCACGAATTGTCCCCATCCCATTCCCGTGATCGGCGATGCACCGCCGCCGACCGAGCGCCCTTGCATCAGCGAACCGCTGCCGACGGGACTGCGCGCCATCGACGGTCTGCTGACCATCGGTCGCGGCCAGCGCGTCGGGATTTTTGCCGGCGCAGGCTGCGGTAAAACCACGCTGCTCGCCGAGCTGGCCCGCAACACGCCCTGCGACGTCATCGTCTTCGGTTTGATCGGCGAACGCGGCCGCGAACTGCGCGAATTTCTTGACCACGAACTGGACGATGCGCTGCGCCGACGCACCGTGCTGGTGTGCTCGACCTCGGATCGCAGCAGCATGGAGCGCGCTCGCGCCGCCTTCACGGCCACCGCGATTGCAGAAGCCTTCCGGGCCGAAGGCAAGCAGGTGCTGCTGATCGTCGACTCGCTGACCCGCTTTGCCCGCGCACAGCGTGAAATCGGGCTGGCGCTCGGCGAACCTCAGGGCCGGGGCGGCTTGCCGCCGTCGGTTTACACCCTGCTGCCGCGGCTGGTCGAGCGCGCCGGACAAACCCGTCAGGGCGCGATCACCGCGCTGTACTCGGTGCTGATCGAACAGGACTCCATGAACGATCCGGTCGCGGATGAGGTGAGATCGCTCATCGACGGCCACATCGTGTTATCACGACGGTTGGCGGAGCGTAATCACTATCCCGCGATCGATGTCTTGATGAGTCTCAGCCGCACCATGAGCAGTGTAGCGACCACCGCGCACCTCAGCGACGCCGGAGGGCTGCGTCGGCTGATGGCCGCCTATCAGCAGGTGGATATGCTGATTCGGCTCGGGGAATACCAGCCGGGACACGATGCCCTGACGGATGCGGCGGTCACCGCCCATGCGCACATCAACGCCTTCCTGCAACAGCCGATGCGCGAACCGCAGACCTTCGCGGAAATTACCGCTCGGCTCAACGAGGTCAGCCGCTATGCCAACGTCTAATACGCTATCGCCGACGACCGGAGGCGCGCCATGCCTTCACTAAACGCCACGCTCCAGCAACTGCTGCCTATCCGTCGTCAGCGCCTGCGCCGCGCCGAATCACAGTTGCGGGAAGCCACGCAGTCGCTGGCGCAACAGGAAGCCGAACTCGGCCTGCTGCGCCAGGAAAAAGAGACGCAGCAGGTTTATTACCGGCAACAGCAACAGGATTTTCGCCAGCGCCAGCAAGAACAGGCGCTGTCGCTGGACAGTTTGCAACAGCAGCGCGAGCGAACGCAGAGACAGATTGGCCGCCTGCGACAACAGCAACAGCAGTGTGAACACGGCGAGGCGCTTTGCCAGCAGCAACGGCAGCAGGTCACCGACAAACGCGCACGGCTGCGCCAGCGCCAAAAAGCCGTCGAAAAACTGGAATTTATACTGACGCTGAATCAGGAGCCATCATGAGCGCCTCTCTCCCGCCCGCCACCGTCTCGTCCGCATCGCGCGAGGCCTCCTTACCCCCGGCGGAAAAGTCGCTGTCGCGCTCGCGGGGACTCAACGCCCCCTCCGGCGCAGAGACGTCTGACCGTCTTTCGGACTTCGAACTTTTGCTGTCTGCACCGCCTTTGGATTTCTACACGCCCGATGTGACCGCCGCAGAGGCCGACGTCCCATCCGCAGGTTCAACGGGTTATTTATCACCTTCGCACGCCGAATGCGTGACAACGTCACTCACTGCAACGCTGCATGCTGAGCTGGCCGCGCGTCACGATCTTACCGCTCACAGTCCGTTCTCTTTCAGCCTGCAACTGCCGCAGTTGGGCGATGTCGATGTCCGGATAAGCACGTTGCCGCCCCTTGGCTGGGAGGTCATGTTGCGATTTCAACGTTCGGCTTACCCGCAAGTTAGCCGCCAGCGAGAAAACTGCCGACGCGCGCTGTCTACGGCGCTCGACTGCCCGATTCGGCTTGAATTTGAAGTTCAGGAGGAGCCATGAAGACCTCGATGTCGCCAGTCCCCGTCAAATTGCGCTCGCTGACGCCGTTGCAGGCGCGATTGTCTCAGCAGTTGGCGGAAAGTTGCCGCTTCGCGTTCCACTTCAACGACGGTCGCCAAGGAGAGCTGCGTTTGACGCTGGCGCCACCGCAGGCACCCGCAGCGCCCCACCATGGCTGGCAAAGTGCAGCAGGTGGCTTCTCGCTCAGCGACCCCGAGCCCGTGCTGTCGCTGATGTCCGACTGCCCGGCGCTATTGCCGACGCAGGAGGAAGACCCGACGGCGACCGCGTGGTTCTGGGCGCTGTTTAATGATGGCCTCAGCCCCCCGCTTTATACGTTGCTGGGGCCGCTGACGCCGTTCAATGACGACATTGCCACAGACGCCGTTTCGCTGTGGCTGGACGTTCAGGTTGACGCGCGACGCGCCCGGAGTCTGCTGCGTATCGGCGCTGACGAGCTGCTGTTATGGCTTCGTCAGCCGGGGTGGTTTTCCTCCACACCACCCTTGCCGTCGACGCTGCCAATAGCCATGCCGTTAACGCTGGCCAAAGTGACATTGTCACCGAAAGAAATCGACACATTGGAACCGGGTGACCTGATCTATCCACCTATTTGTAGTTTTTCCCCGCACGGCGAGGGGTTCATTTCGCTCGGCGGGCGACGGTTTCAGGGCCAGTTCCAATGGGATGGCCTGACGCCGACCCACTTTCTTATCGCTGAACAAAAGGAGTGTCCGGTGAATGACGCTTTCGATGCCTCACCCACGCATGAAATGGCCTTTGTCGACGAAATAACGCCGACCGCAACGTCTTATGACGCGCCGCTGCCCGAGCTGCCTCTGACGCTGACGGTCCGCTGCGGGCATCTTTCCCTGACGCTTAAGGCACTCCAGCAGTTGTCCTGCGGCAGCGTGATTCCCGTTCAGCAGGCGCTGCCGGGCGAAGCGATGCTGTATCACGGCGAGGTGCCGCTGGCCCGGGGAGAGCTGGTGGAGGTCGCGGGACGTCTGGCCCTGCAGATCACCCAACGACTCGGCGCGTTGCAGCCGGTTCGAGAGCCGCAGTCATGACGGCGGGCGCATTCGATCCCGTCATGTTCGCCCTGCTGTTGGGGGCGCTATCGCTCATTCCGTTAATGATGGTGGTCTGTACCTGCTTTTTGAAAATCGCCACCGTGTTGCTGATTACCCGCAACGCCATCGGAGTACAGCAGGTGCCGCCGAACATGGCGCTGTATGGCATCGCCCTCGCCGCTACCCTGTTCGTCATGGCGCCGGTTTTCGCTGATATCAAACAACGCGTTCAGGATACGCCGCTGGATATGAGCGACCTCGGCACGCTGGAAACCACAGCGACGCACGGTATCGAACCCCTGCAAAAGTTTATGTCCCGCAATACCGATCCCGATATTCTCACCCACCTGCATGAGAATAGCCTGCGCATGTGGCCCGCCGCCCTGTCCGACAAAGTGACGCCGGACAATATTTTGCTGGTGATCCCGGCGTTTGTACTCTCGGAGTTGCAGGCGGGATTCAAAATCGGTTTCCTGATTTATATCCCGTTCATTGTGATTGACCTGATTGTCTCTAACGTGTTGCTGGCATTGGGGATGCAGATGGTTGCGCCGACCACGTTGTCGCTGCCGCTCAAACTGCTGCTGTTCGTGCTGGTCAGCGGCTGGACCCGGCTGCTCGACGGCCTGTTTTATAGCTACCTGTGAGGCCAATGTGGAAATTTTGAATTTGTTTCGACAGGCCATGGTGCTGGTCGTGATGCTGTCCGCGCCGCCGCTGGTCGTCGCCGTGATCGTGGGCGTCCTGATTTCGCTACTCCAGGCCGTCATGCAGCTACAGGACCAGACGCTGCCTTTCGCCATCAAGCTGGTGGCGGTCGGGCTGGTGCTGGCCATGACCGGTCGCTGGATCGGCGTCGAGCTGATCCAGCTGACCCTGTTGGCTTTCAACATGATCGAACAGATTCGCGCATGAGGCCATAATGCTGACCCTTGATACTCTCGAACGCCTGTACGACTTCATTTTTGCCCTGACGCTCGGCATGGCCAGACTTTATCCCTGCCTGTTTCTGGTGCCGCTGTTTTCGTTCACGCTGGTCAAAGGCCTGCTTAGAAATGCCATTGTGTTGGCCCTGGCGCTGGTGCCGGCCTCCGCCATCCAACAGCAGATGCAAAACACGACGCTCAGTTGGCCGCTGCTACCAGCCCTGTTACTCAAGGAGCTGGCGGTCGGTCTGCTAGTAGGCTGCGTGTTGGCGATGCCTTTCTGGCTGTTCGAATCCGTAGGGGCATTATTCGATAACCAGCGCGGCGCCTTGATCGGCGGACAACTCAACCCCGCGCTGGGCAGCGACGCCACGCCCCTCGGCCATATGATGAAGCAGCTATTAACGCTGATGCTGCTGCTGACGCTGGGACTTTCCGGGCTGACGCAACTGATCTGGGACAGTTATCGCCTGTGGCCCGCGCTGGTCTGGCTGCCGCCGCTCAGCGAAAGCGGCTTCCACGCCTATCTTGGGCTACTGGCCGACACCTTCACGCATATGGTGATTTTCGCCGGGCCGCTGGTGGCGCTGTTATTGCTGCTGGAATTCAGCATCGCGATGCTGAGCCTGTATAGCCCGCAGTTGCAGGTCTACGTGCTGTCCGTACCCGCAAAATGCCTCGCCGGAATGGCGTTCTTTATCGTGTATCTGCCGGTGCTGCAATATCTTGCGGAGGGCCGGATTCAGGCGCTGCCGGACCTGAAGCACGTTTTGCCGCAGTTTTTCCCCGCACTTTCCTGACGGACTCTCCGAGGCTGACGCATGAGCGAAAAAACCGAAAAACCGACGCCGAAAAAACTGCGTGATGCGCGGCGCAAAGGCGAAGTCGGCCAAAGTCAGGACATTCCCAAACTGCTGATCAGCGCGGCGCTGCTGGAAATGATCCTGGCGCTGGTGAACAACGGCATGGAAAAGCTCGAAATGCTGATGCAGCTGCCGTTAAAGCGCCTCACCGATCCGTTTGGGCATGCGGTCAACGAGATCGTCGGCGAGGCGCTGAGCCTGCTGGCGACGCTCTGTCTGTTGACCATCGCGGTCGCCATACTGATGCGAATCGTCGGCGCCTGGCTTCAATACGGCCCGTTATTCGCGCCTGAAGCGCTCAAATTGGATTTTAATCGGCTAAATCCCGTCAATCAGATCAAGCAGATGTTTTCTACGCGTAAGCTGACGGAGATGCTGACCAACGTTTTGAAGACCGTCACCATCGGCATTATTTTCTACCGCGTGGTGGTTCCGCAGTTAGAGTGGTTGGTCGAACTGGCTTACGGCAACCTGGACGGTTTCTGGCACGGCGTCGCGGCGGTGCTCCAGCGCGTGGCGCGCACGACGCTGGCGGCGCTGCTGGCGCTGGCCGTGCTCGACTTCGGTCTACAGAAATACTTCTTCATGAAACAGCAAAGGATGAGTCATGAAGATCTTCGCAACGAGCACAAGGATGCCGAGGGCGATCCGCATATGAAAGGACAGCGTAAATCGATGGCGCGCGACATACTCAATGCCCCCGCCAAACCGCGTCCGGCTGGCAAGGTCGAAGACGCCGATTTACTGCTGGTCAACCCCACCCACTACGCGGTGGCCTTGTTTTACCGCCCCGGACAGACCCCGCTGCCGCGTATCCTGTGCAAAGGCGAAGAGGCGGAGGCGCGTCAGCTTATCGCCCGCGCGCATCAGGCCAAGATTCCGGTGATTCGCTTCGTCTGGCTCGCCCGTACGCTGTATCGCCAGCCGGAAGGCCATTACATTCCAAGAGATACCCTGCAGGCCGTTGCCCAGGTTTATCGGATGCTGCGGCAGCTGGAGCAAGACACGGCCAATCCAGAAGAGGTGACCGATTGGGATAACGCGCCCATAAGGTAGCCTTCGCCCGCCAACAGGACGAACATCATCGTCCGCCCAGCGCGAGGTCATGCCGCTTAATTCGGTAAAAATTTAGAAATAGTTTCAATATAATCCTGCACATCCGTTCACTATCTGGTATTACTCAAAGCATGGTAATTCATTGAACTCAGCGCAGAATCGCCTCCCCGGCAACGGCCACGACGGTCTGATCGACAGGCAAAAGACTCTGCGCTTCGGCGTGTAATAGGTAAGACAACCTCTATGTTCAAATCGTTTTTTCCTCATCCCAAACTGTTCTTCTCTTCCGCCGCGATCTGGACGTTGATCTGCATCGTCATTTGGTACGCGTTTGCGCGTCCGCTGGGCGCCGACCTGCTGAATCTGGCCGCGCATCCGCTGCCGCACAGCGCGGCCCGTTTCGTGAGTCGGGAGTTTCTGTGGTTTTACGGCTACTACGCGCTCTCCGTCGGGCTGTTTGCCGCCTGCTGGTTTATTTTTAGCCCGCACCGCTGGCAGCGCTGGTCGATTTTGGGTTCAGCCTGATCGTCTTCGTGACATACTTTTCGGTCGAGGTCGGCGTCGCGGTCAATGCCTGGTATGTGCCGTTTTACGATCTGATCCAAAAAGCGCTGGGCACCCCGCATGCCGTGGCGATCGAGTCGTTTTATCAAGAGCTGACGGTCTTTCTCGGCATCGCGCTGTGTGCGGTGATCGTCGGCGTCCTGAATATGTTTTTCGTCAGCCATTACGTCTTTCGCTGGCGCACGGCGATGAACGACTACTACATGATGCACTGGCCGCGACTGCGCCATATCGAAGGGGCCTCCCAGCGTATTCAGGAAGACAGTATGCGTTTTGCCTCTACCATCGAAAGTCTGGGGGTGAATCTGATTCAGTCGGTCATGACGCTGATCGCCTTCCTGCCGGTGTTAGTTACTCTTTCCTCCCACGTCACCGAGCTGCCGCTTATCGGCCATCTGCCGTATGCGCTGTTGATCGCCGCCCTCGTGTGGTCGTTGGCCGGAACCGGCCTGCTGGCGGTGATTGGGATTAAGCTGCCGGGGCTTGAGTTTAATAATCAGCGTGTCGAGGCGGCCTATCGTAAAGAACTCGTCTATGGCGAAGACAATGCCGACCGTGCAACGCCGCCGACCGTACGCGAGCTGTTTACCAACGTGCGAAAAAACTACTTCCGGCTCTATTTCCACTACACCTACTTCAACATTGTCCGTGTGCTATATCTCCAGGTGGACAACATCTTCGGGCTGGTCCTTTTGCTGCCGTCCATCGTCGCAGGGACCCTGACGTTAGGTCTGATGTCGCAGATCAGCAACGTGTTCGATCAGGTGCGCGGCTCGTTCCAGTATCTAATCAACTCCTGGACCACCATCGTGGAGCTGATGTCGATTTACAAACGTCTGCGCAGCTTTGAGTCCATCATTCACAACGACGACGCCCCGAATTCGGACTACGTCACCACCCCGGATGCCTGACGGCAATAGAGCGGCAGACGCTGAGCCTGCCGCTCTATCAAACGCGAAACCTATTGGCCTATGCTCAATAGTTGCTGGTGCGAACATCAACTGCCAGCAGATAGCCAAAATACATTAGCCAAACACATCACTCCCATCATCCGACTTAACTTACTCTTGAAAATAAAAATTCAACTGCATGTTTTTTTAGCACTTTTATGTATAAGCATTCGCTTCTTTTTTCACAAACCCAATGATAGTGTTAATAAAATTAAACATTAAGGATGATAACGATGTTTCAATACAAAATGGTTCAGATCCCTCCAAACATCTCGGTAAAAGCCAAAGACAACAAGCAAGGCATCGCCGCTCAGTATCTCGAAGATGTGGTTAACGACTATGCACAGGACGGATGGGAGTTTCAGAGAGTCGATACCATTGGCATCGAAGAACGGCCTGGTTGCTTCGGGCCGAGTAAGATCGGTGTCGTAAACCATTATGTCATCACGTTCAGAAAAGAGCGCTGATGAAGCTACGTGGCTTGAGTCTAAGGCTGATCCTGTTGTATCGGAGGTTTGCACCCGCCAAGGTCAGAGATCGATGCCGTTTCCACCCATCTTGCTCTGCCTACGCACTTATCTCTATCAGACGGTTCGGCACCATCGCTGGTTGGAAGCTTGCCATCGCACGACTGCTGCGCTGTCAGCCCCCTAACGGCGGCATTGACTACCCGCCCCAAGTTCCACCGACCGAATAGACCGTGCTCAAAAAATAAAGCCCCGGGCATTACGCTCGGGTTTTATTTTTTATGTCGCCTGCATACCGCGACCTGAGCTAACTCCATTCCGTTGTGGATGCGCGGTCAGGCATGATCAATGCTGTGCGCCACGGAGTTTTTCCCCACGGCGTCTTAGCACTTCCATCACAATGAGTAACAGCAGCGCGGCTCCCACCATCATCGACGCGGCCGCGGCGATAGTCGGGTCCAGGTTTTCACGGATCCCGGCGAACATCTGGAGCGGCAACGTGCGCTGGCGCGGGCTCGCCAAAAACAGTGTGACGATCACTTCATCGAATGACGTCGCGAAGGCAAACAACGCGCCGGAAAACACCCCGGGCGCAATCAGCGGCAGCGTCACCTTGCGGAACGCCAACAGCGGCGGCGCTCCTAAACTCGCTGCGGCGCGGGTGAGGTTTTGATCGTAGTTTTTCAATACGGCCGTGACGGTAATGACCACGAACGGCACACCCAGCATCGCATGCGCCAGCACCAATCCTAAGTAGCTGTTAAGCAACGAGAGTTTGGCGAAGAAGAAAAACATCCCGACGGCGACGATCACCACCGGCGCAATCATCGGCGAGATCAATACCGCCATGACCAGCGATTTGCCGCGAAATTCACCGCGCACCAGCCCGACCGCCGCGAGGACGCCCAGCACGGTCGCCAACAACGTCGCCAGCGGCGCGATCAGCAGGCTGTTGCCGAGAGAGCTGAGCCACTCGCTGGAGTGGAAAAACTCGCGATACCAGCGCAGCGAAAAACCAGCCAGCGGATAGCTCAGAAACGATCCCGCATTGAACGACAGCGGCACAATCACCAGCACCGGTACAATCAGGAACAGCAGCATCGCAGCGCCGTAAAAATTAAAGAACGCATTCCATAAACGGATAACCAGCGCGCCTTGTTGTCTCATTTCCCTGTCCTCCAGTTATTGCGCGGCAATTTCAGCGTTGGTGCGAGTCACACGGATATAGACCACATACAACAAGGTCACGATCACTAGCAGTTGCGTTCCCAGCGCCGCCGCCATCCCCCAGTTCATGGTGGTATTGGTGAAGAACGCCACGAAGTAGCTCAACATCTGATCCCCTGGCCCGCCCAACAGCGCGGGCGTGATGTAGTAGCCTATCGCCATCATAAAGACCAGCAGCGCGCCGGCGGTCACGCCCGCATAGGTCTGCGGTACATAAACGCGCCAGAAAGCGATAAACGGATGCGCGCCTAGCGAAATGGCGGCGCGAACGTAGTTGGGCGAAATCCCCTTCATCACCGCATAGAGCGGCAAGACGAAAAACGGCATCAGGATATGCGTCATCGAGATGTAAACCCCGACGCGGTTGAACACCAACACCAGCGGATGGTCGATGATATTCAACGCCAGCAGCGAGCGGTTGATAAGCCCGCCGGACTGCAACAGCACAATCCAGCTCGCCGTGCGGACGATCAATGAAGTCCAGAATGGCAAAAGCACGAGGATCATCAGCAAATTAGCGCGATTAGACGGCTGCTTAGCCAGCCAGTACGACAGCGGATAGCCCAGCCCCACGCATAACAGTGTCACCACGCCAGCCATTTTCAGCGTGCGCAACAGCACATCGACATACAGGGACTGTTCCGGCGGCTGTGCCGTAATTTCGCCCGTCTGCGAATCGACCCGATGGTCAAACACCGCCAGCAGGTAATAGCTGGTAAACGGACGAGAAGCGCGCTGGAGGGTTTTCCAGGTGTTCAGATCACCCCACAGCGGCTGATCGGCGATCAGTTGTTCACGTACCGAGTCAGAGTCCGCAGGCGGCATTTTGCGCAGCGTGCGGTTGATTAAGGTGCGGTACTGACCATCTTCATACCCCAAACGTTTGGTGATCGCCGCCACCTGCCCGCCGCTGCGAGCCTGGCGGAGATCGGTGACCAACGCTTTGAACACTTCCTCATCGGGCACTTCATTGCCCGACCACTGCTGCATCGCGGCCACTGTGGTGGGCATATTGGTACGCAGTTCAGGATTGGATACGCTTTTGCCCAGAATCGAAAAAATGGGAAACAGAAAGCTGGCCAAAATAAACAGGAACAGCGGCGCGATCAGCAGCAGTGAACGTTTTTTATAACGCGACTGGGCATGACGCAGCTGCTGTTTCAGGCTGGCGTTTTCCAGGTGATCGGCCGGTGGCGCGGCGGCCACCCTTTCGCTCTGGGTCATCGATTTTCTCCTTACTCTTTCAGACCGTCACGGGATTACTGCTGGGCAGCCCAAGAATTAAAGCGCTGTTCCAACTCTTCCCCGTGATCGATCCAAAATTCGGTATCCACTGCCAAAGACTGTTCCAGGTTTTCCGGCGCTGTCGGCAAGTTGGTACGGATGGCGGCAGGCAGCAGTTCGTTGGTTTTGATATTGGTAGGACCATAGGCGATGTTTTCCGCAAAGACCTTCTGGTTTTCCGGCTGGTTGGCAAAGGCGATAAACTGTTCCGCCAGCGCCTTGTGCTTGGAGCCTTTAACGATGGCCCAGCTGTCCAGATCGTAAATGCTGTCTTTCCAGACGATATTGATGCCCGGCTTTTCTTTCTGTGCGACCGCCACTCGGCCATTGTAGGCGGACGTCATCACGACATCGCCGGAAACCAGCCACTGCAACGGCTGGGCGCCGGACTCCCACCACTGGATGTTAGATTTGATTTGACCGAGTTTCTTGAACGCGCGATCCACGCCGGCGGGCGTTGCCAGCACTTTGTACAGATCTTCACGCTTCACGCCGTCGGCCAGCAGGGCGATTTCCAGCGTAAACTTGGCACTTTTGCGTAAGGCGCGTTTGCCGGGGAATTTCTGTACATCCCAGAAATCGGCCCAACTGGTCGGCGCCTGTTTCAATTTGTTGGCATTGTAGGTCAGCACCGTCGACCACACGAAGATCCCGGCGCCACATTCGGAAACAGATCCTTTGACGAACTGAGATGGATCGCCCAGTTTTTTCCAGTCCAGCGGCTCCAGAAGCCCTTCGTTACAGCCGCGCAGCAGCTCCGGGCCTTCGACTTCGACAATGTCCCAGCTGATCTGGCCGGTTTCCACCATGGCACGCAGCGCGCCATTTCGCCGTTATATTCGCCGGATTCGATCGTCCCCTTGCCCGCGGCCATAAACGGTTTGTAGAACGCTTTATCCTGCGCGTCCTTATTGGTGCCACCAAAGGAAATCACGGTCAGGTTTTCGGCCCAGGCCTGAGAGCTCATTGCGACAATCAGCGCGGATAAAGCAAATTTTTTCAACATAATCTGGCTCCTGGTAAAAGTGTGAACGCATTGCCAAACGGCGGCACTTTAGAGTTGTGAGAACAGTCATTGCTGTGATGAATAATCCCCTCTTTGTAAAAGCATATTTCGTGCCACTTTAGGCGTGAAAACAGGGAAATGAGACGGCACACGGTGGAATAAGGACATAACGCGAATATGTGCAGCACGCACGTTTTTACAGGGGAAAATGAGGGGGATAATTTGCTTTAGCATGGTGCACTCGAACAGTTCGAATGCACCACGATGTTACGAGGAGATGACACGGGATCGCCGTGTCAGTGCGTCATCAGGCTGAAGGCGTAAGATCCACGCAGAGGTATTTCATCTCGAGATACTCTTCGATGCCAAAGCGCGACCCTTCGCGACCCAGTCCGGACTGCTTGACGCCGCCGAACGGTGCGACTTCGTTGGAGATAAGCCGGTGTTAATGCCGACCATGCCGTACTCAATCGCTTCAGGCACACGCCACTGACGAACCGCGTCACGCGTGAAGACATACGCCGCCAGCCCAAACTCAGTATCGTTCGCCATCGCGATGGCTTCCGCTTCGTCCGTGAACGGGAACAGCGGAGCGACAGGACCGAACGTCTCTTCGCGTGCAAACCGCATATCGCGCGTAACATCGCCAATCACCGTCGGGGTGAAGAATGTGCCGCCCAGCTCGTGCGACTTGCCGCCCAGCAGCAGCGTAGCGCCTTTCGTCAACGCGTCATCGATGTGCTGACGCACTTTGTCGATGGCCTGTTCATCAATCAGCGGCCCCTGCGTGACGCCCGGCTCAGTACCGTCGCCGACCTTGAGTTTTTTCACTTCCTCGACCAACCGCGCCGCCAACGCAGGATAAATCCCGCGCTGTACATAGATTCGGTTAGCGCAAACGCAGGTCTGGCCGCTGTTGCGGAATTTGGAGGCCATAATGCCTTTCACCGCGACGTCGATATCGGCGTCGTCAAACACGATGACCGGCGCGTTGCCGCCCAGTTCCAGAGACAGCTTTTTCACCGTCGGCGCGCTTTGCGCCATCAGAATGCGGCCGACTTCTGTCGAACCGGTGAAACTCAGCTTGCGCACCACCGGGCTGTCGCACAGCACTTTGCCTACCGCTGGCGCTTCGCCGGTGATCACCTGCAAGACGCCCGCGGGAATACCAGCCTGAAGGGCCAGCTCACCCAGCGCCAAGGCGGTAAACGGCGTCTGTTCGGCCGGTTTGACGATCATGGTGCAACCTGCCGCCAGCGCGGGCGCGGCTTTACGGGTAATCATGGCGGCCGGGAAGTTCCACGGCGTGATAGCCGCCGTGACGCCGATGGGCTGTTTCAGCACCAGCAGGCGCTGATTGGCCTGCGGAGACTGGAGAACACTGCCCTCAACGCGTTTAGCCTCTTCCGCGAACCACTCGATAAACGTATTGGCATAACCGATTTCACCGGACGCCTCCGCCAGGGATTTCCCCTGCTCGGCCGTTAACAATGCCGCCAGATCGGCCTGATTCTCACGAATCAGACGCGCCCATTCGAGCAGTACGGCAGCACGCTCTTTGCCCGTGCGTTGACGCCATGACGACAGCGCAGTGTCCGCCGCGTCAATCGCCTGCTGAGTCTGTTCCGCCGTCACAAGCGGGATGGTGCCCAACGTCTCACCGGTTGCCGGATTGTTGACGCTGAGTGTTTCACCGCTCAGGCTGTCCTGCCATTGGCCATTTATAAGGCATGACTGACGAAACAACGCTTTATTTTTTAATTGCATGAAGCCACCTTTACTGAGTCAGAACGCGGGACAGGAGCGTCAGCGCCTGGTTGAACTGGGCATCGGGAATGGTCAGCGGATACAAGAACCGGATGACGTTGCCGTGCACGCCGCAGGTCAACAGCAGCAGCCCCTGATCCAGCGCCGCTTTCTGATATTTTTTGGTGATTTCCGCGCTCGGTTTGCCCGTCTGTGGGTCATTAAATTCCACTGCAACCATTGAACCGCGAGCACGAATATCCACGATTGCCGGGCAGTGCGATTTCGCCTGTTCCAGCGTCTCTACCAGTGTAGCGCCCAGCTTCTGCGCACGCTGGCACAGTTGCTCTTCTTCGATAACGTCCAACACCGCCAGCGCGGAAGCGACAGCGAGCGGATTCCCCGCGTAAGTCCCGCCCAGACCGCCCGGGCCAGGGGCATCCATCACCTCAGCACGCCCCACGACGCCGGAGATCGGGAAGCCGCCGCCCAGACTTTTCGCCATCGTAATCAGGTCCGCTTTGTCCTGGTAATATTCCATCGCAAACACTTTGCCGGTTCGCGCGAAGCCGCTTTGCACTTCATCGGCGATCAGTAACATGCCATGCTGGTCGCACAGCTGGCGCAGCGCACTGATGAATTCTGGCGGCGCTACGTTGAAGCCGCCTTCACCCTGAATCGGTTCAAGAATGATGGCTGCGACCTGATCGGCGGCAATGTCCGTGTGCAGCAAGCGGTCGATGCTTTCCATCGCCTGTTCGACGCTAATGCCTGATGTTCATTGGGATACAACGCATGGAAAATGGATCCGGGGAACGGCCCGAAACCCGTTGAGTAAGGGGCCACTTTGCCGGTCAGCGTCATCGTCAGCAGCGTACGGCCATGAAAAGCGGCGCCAAAAGCGATAACACCCGGGCGCTTGGTGTGCGCACGCGCAATTTTCACCGCATTTTCAACGGCTTCCGCACCGGTAGTGAAAAAAGTGGTTTTAGCCGGGCCGTCGATAGGCGCCAGTTCGTTGATGCGCTCTGCGAGAGTGACGTAGCTGCCGTAAGGCACAATTTGATAAGCGGTATGCGTGAAACATTCCAGCTGCTCGCGTACCGCCGCCAGCAGTTTGGGGTGACGATGCCCCGTATTGAGAACGGCAATCCCCGCAGAAAAATCAGTGTATTCATTACCTTCTACATCCCACAACGTCGCATTTTCCGCCTTGGCCGCAAAAAAATCACACATGACGCCGACACCACGCGGTGTAGCCGCCAAACGACGTTGATTGAGTTCGCTATTTTTCATTTTGTTTGCTCCGATTCGATGAACTTACGCATTGCTTGCGGCTGACGATTGACGTCTGTTGTTGCTATTTACCTCCTGCATGGTTCTATAATCCAGTGCCAGTTTATAAAATTTGAGGGATCCAATTTGCGCTCGCTACTGACAGACCTGCTCTTGCAGGGGCTGGAAAACCAGCAGGAAGGGACACTGAACAAACGGCTGAACGATGCCATTCGGCTGGCGATTCTCGAAGGCGCCATTGCGCCCGGCTGTCGTCTGCCATCATCGCGGGATTTGGCGCAGCAGCTGTCGTTGTCACGCAATACGGTGATCGCCGCGTACGAACAGCTGTTGGCGGAAGGCTATATCGAGACGCGTACCGGCAGCGGCACCTACGTCACCGAACAATTGCCGTCCGTCGCCGTTCCCCCACTGCGAGATAATAGCGAAAGCGCCGTGCGGCCTGCCTTGCAAGAGCTGTCGCGACGCGGTATGAATTTGCTCGGTTATACCGGCGCCTCGGCCCGTCAGTGGGGGGCATTCATGCCGGGGATCCCGGATATCACCTGTTTTCCCCATGATTTATGGCGGCGGCTGCAAACGCGTATCACCCGTCGAATGAAGCCGGAACAGCTCTCCTATTCCCCCAAAGGCGGCAGCCCTGAACTTCAACAGGCGCTGGTCGACTACCTGCGCGTCGCGCGTTCGGTTGAGTGCCGTCCTGAGCAAATTCTGATTACGGAAGGCACGCATCAGGCGATGGATTTGCTGGCGAAAATGCTCTGCAATCCGGGGGATTTAGCCTGGCTGGAGGAACCTTGCTACTGGGGAATGCGCAATGTGCTGACCATCAACGGGCTGCGCATTGCGCCTGTCGAGGTGGATGAGCAAGGCATGGTGCCGCCAGAAACCATCTCGCCCCAGTCTATTCCGCGCCTTATCTGTGTCACGCCATCGCATCAGTATCCCCTGGGCGCAGTGATGAGCCTGGCGCGCCGTCAGCGCTTGCTCGCGCTGGCGCAAGAGCATGGCAGCTGGGTTATCGAAGATGATTACGACAGCGAATTTCGCTTTTCCGGCAGCCCAATCCCGGCGCTACAGGGATTAAAGAATCAGCCACCTGTGATTTATATCGGCACGTTTAGCAAGACGCTCTATCCGGGTTTGCGAGTGAGCTACATGGTCCTACCGATGCATCTGGCGCGAGAGCTGAAAACCGGTCACGACGAGCTATATCGCGGCGGCCACATGCTGACGCAGCTTACCCTGAGCCAGTTTCTGCGCGAGGGCCACTATGCCGCCCATATTCGCCGGATGCGTCTGCTGTATGGCCGACGGCGTACGTTGCTCAGCGAGCTGATCGTCGAGCATCTGGGCGAGGACTATCTGGGCTATAACAGCAACGCGGGCCTGCACCTGATTTTACGGCTGCCCGACGCGACCGACGACGTGCTGCTCAGTAGTCGCATAATCCAACGCGGCGTGATGGTGAAACCCCTCTCCAGCTACTATCTCCGCCCTCGCCCACAGCGCGGGCTGCTGCTGGGATACGCCTGCGTCAAAGAGGAGGACATGGCGCAAGCGTTCTCCGTTATCGTGAACTGTATGAAGGAGATGCGCACGCCCTCAACGCCGACTTAACGGCCATCGTCGGGGCACTATTTTGGTGCCTTCGCCCACGATCGCCCTCACCATTATGAGGCATCACTTTTTTCAATAGGCCGCTGAGTCAGTCGAAAAACTGTTCAACCTGCCCAGTCATTCATCGGTGAATGGAGATACTTCGCTCACTTATTTTGCGCGTGGTAACCCTAAGATAACCGTCCCGCGCAGCGCCTATCGGTAACATGTTCACCGCGACGATCTCGCCATATCACCCCATATTTTTCATGCAGGCATGATTTATGCATGGACAGTGGAATACAGACACAGTGAGAGAGTGGCTTAATGAAAAACTTTGTCAGCTTCAAAAATATTCAAAAGACCTATGATGGCGATCGGCTGGTAGTCAAAAACCTGAACCTGGATATTCAGGAAGGCGAATTCTTGACGATGCTCGGCCCGTCAGGTTCAGGTAAAACCACCAGTTTGATGATGCTGGCTGGATTTGAAACCCCGACGCAGGGCGAAATATTGCTGCGCGATATTCCGCTGCATAATCAGCCTGCACATCAACGTGGGATCGGTATGGTATTCCAAAACTACGCGCTGTTTCCGCATATGACCGTGGCGGAAAATCTGGCGTTTCCGCTCTCCATTCGTCGTCTGAATCGCAGCGATATCAAAGAAAAAGTCGACCGCGTGCTGGACCGTGTAAAACTGACCAGCCTCGCCGATCGTTATCCGGCGCAGATGTCCGGCGGACAACAGCAGCGTGTGGCGCTGGCGCGCGCGCTGGTGTTTGAGCCGCGCTTGGTGCTGATGGACGAACCACTGGGGGCGCTCGATAAACAGCTGCGTGAACATATGCAGTTGGAGATCAAAGAGCTGCATCGCGCGTTGGACCTGACGGTCGTTTACGTGACCCACGATCAGAGCGAAGCCATGACGATGTCAGACCGGGTGGCGGTATTCAATGACGGCATCATCCAGCAAATGGACAGCCCAAGCGATATCTACGAACGGCCGCAAAATGCTTTCGTGGCGCAATTTATCGGTGAGAACAATACCCTGATCGGAACGCAGTCAGGCAGTGACGGCGACTATTACAACGTGACGGTGGGTGATGGCACCGTACTGAAAGCGCTGAAGGTACGCCCCAGTTCCCCAGGTAAAACCATTTCGGTCTGCATCCGTCCGGAACGGGTCAAAATCAACGCCGACCCCCTGCAGCCCGGTGCTCAACAGGTGAATGCTCGGATCAGTCAGTTTATCTATCTCGGCGACCACGTGCGGATGATGACGGACGTCGCAGGACAATCCCAGTTTATGGTCAAACTGCCGGCGAGCGATGTGGACCCTTCCTGGAAAGTCGGGACCGGTGTGAAACTGTCCTGGATGCCGGAAAATCTGCGTGCATTGGATGTGATCACGACACATTAATGTCCGCCATTCCCGTCCCAACAACCGCCTTGATGTAAGGCGGTCAGACTGGTGCGAAAATGGCCGCTGTCCTGTTTCGCGCCAGCGCTCCGTGTCCATCGCGACAAACGTGCCGTCAGGTTGCCATTGAAAACCGCTTTCAGGCGATGTCGTGAGCCGGGCTCTCGGCCCGCAATCGTTTCGCCCACGTTTCTTCACCATAAAAAAAGGCGGCTTTCGCCGCCCTTTCGGTTACTTGAAACCTGAATTACATCGCGGCCGCAAAGACGGAAACGATTTCAGCGTGCGTTCCTTGTCTCGGGTTGGTCAGGCTGCAGGCATCTTTCAGCGCATTGTCCGCCAGCGTGTTGAAGTCTTCTTCTTTTACGCCCAGCTCTTTCAGACCGGTTGGGATGCCAATGTCGCGAGACAGTGCGACGATAGCGGCAATCGCCGCTTCGGCCGCATCGGCGTCGCTCAGGTTAGCGACGTCAACACCCAGGCTTTCGCCACGTCTTTCAGGCGAGCGGCGGCAACAGCGGCGTTATAGCGTACAACATGCGGCAGCAGCACGGCGTTGCAAACACCGTGCGGCAGGTTATAGAAGCCACCCAACTGGTGAGCCATTGCATGTACATAGCCCAGAGATGCGTTGTTGAACGCCATCCCCGCCATGAACTGCGCGTACGCCATTTGCTCACGCGCTTCCATATTTTTACCGTCGTGGACCGCATTGCTCAAATGCTCACGAATCAGCTCAATCGCTTTGATGGCGACCGCGTCGGTGATCGGGTCCGCCGCCGTAGAAACGTAAGCTTCGATCGCATGCGTCAAGGCATCCATACCTGTCGCCGCCGTCAGAGAAGCCGGCATACCCACCATCAGAGCAGGATCGTTAATGGACATCAGCGGGGTGACGTTCTGATCGACAATTGCCATTTTCACGTGGCGAACTTCATCGGTGATGATGCAGAAACGTGTCATTTCAGAAGCCGTACCCGCCGTGGTGTTGATGCCAAACAGCGCCAGCTGCGGACGATGTGATTTATCAACGCCTTCGTAATCGGCAATCTGGCCGCCGTTGGTCGCCAGCAACGCAATGCCTTTCGCACAGTCATGTGAAGAGCCGCCGCCCAGAGAAACGATACAGTCGCAGTCATTGGACTTCAGCAATTGCAGCCCTTCGTCCACGTTTTTGACCGTCGGGTTAGGCTGCACGCCGTCATAAACAGCGCTGAAAACCTGATGCTCATCCAGCAGAGTCTGAACAGAGGCCACGACGCCAATTTTGTTCAATACGCTGTCGGTCACAATCAGCGCTCGTTTGAAGCCCTGCGCCTGAATCTGTTTAGCGGCTTGCTGTAAAGAGCCTTCTCCCATCAGGTTTACTGCCGGAATATAAAATGCGCTACTCATGAGGTTTCACCATATCCATTGATTTTAAATGTTAACTGACGGCAATCCTATCACCGAGATACGCGAGTTAAATTGATTTAAAACAACTTAAACCTACCGATCCTAGAGCGATTGAAGGGGTTATTATGATGGGAGTCAATTATCGGCACGAGATTGTTAAAGAAATGATAATTTCTTTCGAATCCCGAAGGGCATCAAAACAGACTGGAAGACCACGAGGATCCCCGTGATAGCGTTGAGTGACGGGGAGTTTACCGCTGCGCGGATTATTCTAGTAAAAAAAAATAATAAATTTAAGTAACAAAAGTAAATGAGGGTAATGAAAAAAGGCGTGGTGGGAAATAAGAGAGGGAGAAAGAGAATATATTCATGTCCGCACCGATGAGATGCGGACAACCCGTGCAATGGGCTAACTGCGAATCTTACGATAAATCCACAGCACCACCAGGGAACCGATGACGGCGACGATGAAACTACCGAAGTTGAAACCATCTACACGGCCATAGCCGAAGAAGGTACTGATATATCCGCCGACGACGGCGCCAATGATGCCCAGCAGTATCGTCATGAAGAAACCGCCGCCATCATTCCCCGGCATGATCCACTTGGCGAGGATACCCGCGATCAACCCGAAGATAATCCATGAAAGAATGCCCATACCTACCTCATCTCGTTAGTGACTGACCTGTTTGCCCATTAAAATGGATCGCAGTTTGATTGTTGATGACCCATCTCGAATCAAAACCGAGGTTAAGTATAGCCAAAATTCCACGTTGCAACGTCTAACGCATCTGACTGCTGGTTTGTTGACCATACTCGGTTTTCAGCCGGCTTCACGCCGCCCCAGACGGCGGCAAAGTAACATCAAATCACAAAAAAACGGCTAGACCAGAATACCTTTTTATTGGTTAATAGCGTTCTCGCATTTTGGTTCTATGTCCTGCGTCCATCCCTTTGGCGGTAACGCTTTAACCGGTGATAAAAAGTGACTTAGCGTTGTATCCAAAGCATTTATCACCCTATTCCTAGATATATTTCCGCATTCTTTTCCTAAACTGAGTAATTGTACTGTTAAGGCCTCAGCAGCCAGGCACACGGAGGATAGAGATGAAAGTCAGTAAAGAGCGGTTTATCGGACTTGAGTGGCTCCGTTTTCTGCTGGGATGTTACGTTATGGTTTACCACACGCTGCACGTCTATCCCCAGCGATTCAACATCCCGTTTCTGGATGAGTTAACCAGTATGGGATTCTTTGCGACGAGCACCTTCTTTGTGTTGTCCGGTTTCTTGCTCGCTCACGTGTATATTCGAAATGGCCAGCTGCGCGAACCGGCCCGGCGCTTCATGGCCAAGCGGCTGTTCAATCTCTACCCCATTCACATCATCGGTCTGGTGAGCTCGATCCTGGTCGTCATGTTGATGCAGTGGCTGGCTATTCCCCCGGAAGGACAAGTCGCCAGCGCGCGTTTCGTGATCTATGACAGCAACCAGCCCGGCGTCGACCCGGCGTCGCTGCGCCACTACATGGATAACGCCCAGTTGACGTTCAACAGCGTGCTGCAACTGTTATTGTTACAGGCGTGGAATCCTTATTTTCTAACCTTCAATGCGCCGTTGTGGTCGCTGTCTACCCTGTTCTTCTTCTACCTTTTGTTCCCGCTGCTGGCGCCACGCTTGATGAACAGCCGTTATCCGCGCCGATGGTTAACGTTCATCTTTGTGCTCTATTTACTGCCTGCGGTATGGGTGGTCTGGCACAAGCTGTACGGCATGCCGTATACCGGTCTTCTCCAACGCGGTCCTATTTTCCGATTACCGGAGTTTCTGGCCGGTATCCTCGGCTATGCGATTTTCCGGCAGTATAAAGACGGTGTGGTGCCTGCGCTGACCGCCCGTCAGCGCAATGGGCTGGTGGCCTTTATCGTGGTCTGCTTCATTATCGCCACCGTCCTGTTTACCCGCGGCCGCGCTCACTGGTACTTCCTGCTGCATAACGGGCTTTTGCTGCCTTCACAGGTTCTGTTAGTCTGCCTGTCGGCGCAAGCCCGCGATCCCCGCAGCGAGTGGATCAGAACATGGTCTCCACGTCTGGGTGCCGCCTCGTTGTCCATTTTTGCGCTGCATGTGCCATTATTTAACCTTTACCGAACGCTGGAGCAGCTGGTGCGGGCCAATCCCATGACCTGTTTCACTCACTGGTCTCAGTGCGTCGTGACGGCCGGCCAGGTACAGCTCTCCATGACCGGTTACGGCATTTTCCTATTAACGACGGTGGCGCTGTGCGTCATATTTCAGGAACAGGTTGTGGTGCGCATTCGCAACGCGCTGACGGACCGCTTTCTGAGCCGCCGACTCACGGAGTCGAGCAGCGCAGCTTAATCGTTTCGCCGTGGGAAGCTCAGGCTTCCCACACTGTTATACCGGTAAATCATTAATGACCTCGGTTATAACGATTTACATTCTAATTGATACTCACTTATGCCTAGAGACACGACTCGTTTCCTGTTAATGTTTGCGGCGCCGGTTCCAACCGGTGTTCTAACGGCCGAACGTCTCAAGGACGTCTTTCAACATCAGTCACCATTTGTTTATCTCACAACATGACACATTCCAAATTTGCACTATCCACTCTCGGCCTGTACGTCGGCCTGAGTGTCGCGGGTGTTTCCACGAGTTACGCCGCCGATACCCTCTGGCTCACCAATGGTGACAAAGTCACTGGACAGATTACTCTGCTGGACAGCGGCAAACTGTTCATCAAAACGGACTATGCCGATACGCTGTCCGTTTCCTGGGACAAGGTCAAAACCTTCCAGACCGACCATGCGATGGTCATTCAGGGTCACCGTTATGAAGAGGGTGTGCTCTACCCGGCCATTAAACCGGCGGAAACCCGCGGGATTGTGGTTCAGAAGCCGTTGAGCGATGGCGGCGATCAGGCGGGAACGGCGAACGAAGGCACGCTGGCGCTGAGCGACATCAACTCCATGATCGTTCCTAAACCGCTGGTGCAGGATCTCTCCTGGAAAGGCAACATCGACGCCAGCCTGTCGCACAAGAAAAGTTCGACGACGACCAACAACCACGATGTGGTGTTGAGCACCAAACTTCTGCACGGCACCTGGCGTCATAATCTGGACGCGGGCTACCACATGGCCGAAGAAGACGACGTAGACAGCACCAAAAACGTCGGCGGTGAATATGCGCTGGACAAATTCATCGATGAAAACTGGTTCTGGCAGGGCCGTTACCAATACAAACGCGACTGGGTGGAAGAGATCAAGATCAGCCGCTCAATCGGTACCGGTCCGGGTTATCAGTTCTGGGATAACGATCTGGGCGCCTTCTCCGTCACTGCGCTGGTGAGTAGCCAGCAGTTCGTCTATCAGGAAGAGGGTCAGGACGACTTCTTCGCCGGCGGTCTGAAATGGGACTACAGCCGTTACTTCTCCGGTAAGAAAACACAGCTCTTCACCACGGGCGAAGTCGGACGTTCCTTCGACAACACCACCAAGCTGTACTTCAAAGCCGGTGCAGGTCTGCGCTATAAGCTCACCAACTGGTCCTCCGTCAGCATGCAGGTGGCGCGTAACCGGACGCAAAGCGTTCAGGGCAACGTCAACGATACCCTGTACTCACTGGGTCTGGGCGTCGGCTGGTAAGGCCACGCGTTCCACACTATCGTGAGAGAACCTTCTGCTCGCGACATAAAAAAACCATCGGCCTTGCAGTCGATGGTTTTTTCTTTTGCGGCTTGCTCGCCGAGTTAACGACATCTGTCCCGGCGAAAAGATACGCCGGGAAGGCTTGTCGCCCTACTTGCCAATGTCATCGTAATACAACATGGAGTTAGCCAGACTCTGTTTCACGTCTTTCAGATTGTCGCGCACCGCCACCAGACGCATACCTTGCAGCATTACCACAAACGGCGAATGCTCACGGATCTCCTTCTGTAGCGTTTGATACAGCGCCTGGCGCTTCGCGCGATCGCGCTCGGCCGCCGCAGCCTGCGTTTGCTGACTGAGTTCCGGAATATCCCAACCTACGCGCCAGGCCAGTGTTTTGGGACCGTTCGGCACGTTATAGGCGAAGGTGCTGGCGTTGGTATTCGGGTCGATGTAGTCCGGTCCCCAGTAAACAAAAATCGACTGGAAATTACGCGAGCGCATTTTCGTCCACAGCTCGCTTTCCACCACTGGCTGTACGTCAATATGGATGTCGGCTTGGGCAAAACTGGCCTGCAACGCCTGAGCGATATCGGTGTACGGCGGCTGATTAATGACGGTCAGCGCGAAACGCGTGCCCGGCTTGATTCCGGCGTCACTCAAGATCTTCTTCGCTTTATCAACGTCGAGTTTGAAGGGTTGCTCTTTCGCCGCGCCATCAAACCCTTCCGGCAGGAAATTCTGATGCACGATGAACTGGCCATTGAGCAGGTTCTTCGAGATCCCTTCATAATCCACCAGCCAGCGTGCTGCCTGCCAGAATGCGGGGTTGCCCAGCGTCGGCGCTTTATTATCCTGCGTGTTGAATCCGAGATAGTAAATCTTGCCGCCCGGCGACGTACTGATCTTGACGCCCGGCTGATTCGCCAGTGCGCTGAACTGATCCGCCCCCAGATCGTACGCCACGTCCGCATCGCCCTGAATCAATAGCAGACGACGCGCGCCCGGATCGGCCACATCTTTCAAAATCACCTGCTTCAATTTTGGCTGCTTCACGCCATGCGTGTTGGCTTCCAGCACCAGCGCCTGCTGCGGAATGTAGTTGCGAAGCTGATAAGCACCGCTGCCCGCAGAGTGATTTTTCAACCAGCCGCTGCCGAAATCATCGTTCACGCCATGGCTGGAAACCACTTTGCTATCGACGACAGAGGCGACGCCAGAGGAAAGCAACCGGAGCGCCAGATCGCTGCCGATATCCGCCGTCCAGCGGACTTCCAGCTGATGATCGTCGAGCTTTTTAAACTGCGCGTCGATGTTTTCCGCTTTCCAGCCCAGCTCGTTTAAAATAAACGCCGGCGTTTTATTCAGCTTCACCGCCCGGGTAAATGAATAAATCACGTCATCCGCCAATACCGGATTGCCGGAGGCGAAAGTCGCTTTAGGGTCCAGCGTGAAAACCAGACTGTGTCCGTCAGCACCGACCTGCCAGGATGTCGCCAGATCGGGATTAAGCTGCGTCGGGTTAACGCGATCGCTCTTCACCAGCGCCTGATACAGCGCATCCAGCGAACTGGTGCTGACCGTTTCGAAACTTTCCGCCGGATCCAGGCTAATGATGCCGTTAAGGGAGATCGCCACCACCAACGTATTCGGCGGTGTCGCCGCTCGCAGCGACGGGCTGGCCAGCAAAACCGTCGCCAGCATGACGGGAAGCCACTTTTTCATATTGTCTCCATGACACAAATTGAATGATGGGTAGAGTCTAGAGAAAAGACCGGTGATTGCGCTAATGGCATAAACTGCTTTGATATAACCGTTTACGCTAATCAGGTCAGAACGGCTGCAAACGCCCCTGCGACATCGCCGCCGCGCGGTCGCATAAATGGTCAATCACGTTACCGTCATGGCTGACCAGCACCAAGGTCAGATCGCCTGCCGATTTCAGCTCATTCAGCAAATTGAGAATTTCAGCCTGCACCGACATATCCAGCGCGGACGTCGGTTCATCCAGCAGCAACAGCTCCGGCTGGAGCAGCAGCGCCCGAATGATCGCTACACGCTGACGTTGACCGCCCGAAAGCTGATGCGGATAACGATCCAGCAGCGTTAGCGGCAAGTCGACTCGCTGAAACGCGCGTTCAATCCGTCCGTCGATATCCGTTTCTCCGAGCAGTCTAAGCGGCTCGGACAACGTGCGCCTCAGGCGATGACGGGGATGCAATGAAGCGAATGGGTCCTGAAAGACCATCTGTACCCGGCGACGCAGTGCTCCCGTAAAGGCCTGATGCGGTTTCACCGGCTGATCCAGCAAGGTCATCTCCCCCTGCCAGTGCAGATTCAGGCCCGCCAGCGCCCACAGCAACGACGATTTGCCGCAGCCGGACGGACCAACCAGCCCAAAACATTCGCCGCGCGGAATGGTCAGATCGACGTCATGAACGACCCTATTAGCGTGGCCTCCCTGCGGGTGTGACACGCTTAAATGACGTAGTACAACAGCATGACGACTCATGACAATGACTCCAGCAACACACGATCTAATACCGGCAGCACCTGCCCCCGGGTGTGTCGACTCGGCTGACAGTTCCACAACGTGCGGGTATACGGATGAGTGGCCTGCGGCAACGCTTCCGCCGCCAGGGCATCCAGCAAGCGCCCTTTGTACATCACCAGCACGCGTTCACAGTGACGCGCCACCTGCGGGAGATCATGGCTGATCAACAACAGCCCCATATTGCGTTCTTCCACCAACCGATCGATCAGCGATAGCACCTGATCGCGTCGTTCATGATCCAAAGCGGACGTCGGCTCATCGGCGATCAGCAACTCCGGCTCAGTAATTAGCGCGATGGCCAGCATGACACGCTGTCCCATCCCGCCGGAAAGCTGATGCGGATACTGCTTATACAATCGTTTGGGATCCGCCAACCCGACGGCGTTAAGCATATCCAACACCTTTTCGCGCCGTTCGCGCGCGGATAGCGAGGTATGCAGCTTCAGCGGCTCTTCCACCTGCCAACCCACCTGGCGCATCGGATTCAGCGCATGTTTCGGGTCCTGCAAGACCATCGACACCCGGTCGCCGCGCCACTGCCGCCACTGGCTTTCGCTTAACGAAGCCAGCGACTGGCCGTTCATAACGACATCGCCGCTATGAATTCGGCACGCGGACGGCAGCAATCCCATCAAGCTTTGGCGGTCAGGGACTTACCGGAACCCGATTCGCCGACCAGCGCGACACGCTCCCGCCCCAGACGGAACGACAAGGGATGCACCAGCAGCGCTGACGGGTCATCCGCCAATCCAATGGACAGCTGGTTGACGTCCAGCAACGTGGTTTCACTATTTTTCATGTCGCGGGTCCAGTTTGTCGCGCAGGCCATCGCCCAGCAGGTTAAACGTCAGACTGGCGAACAAGATTGCGCCGCCCGGCGCGGCCGCCACCCACCATTGATCGAAAATGACTTTGCTCCCTTCCGACACCATTGAACCCCATTCAGCGGTCGGCGGTTGTACGCCCATTCCCAGAAAGCCCAGTCCGGCGGCGGCAAGGATAATCCCCCCCAGACTCAGCGCAGCGCGCACCACCGCGCCCGGCAAACACAGCGGCAAGATATGTCCGCTCATCAGCCGCAGGCCGGTAATGCCCTGCATACGGGCGGCGGCCAAATAGTCGCTGCGGCGCAGCGCCAGCGTCTCTGCGCGGGCCTGACGGGCAAACTGGGGCCAGCTGGTCAGCGCCAGCGCCAAAGCGCCGTTAATCAGCCCCGGCCCCAGCACCGCCACCATCGCCAGCGCGATCACCAGCCCCGGCAGAGACAGGACGATATCGGTCAGCCGCATAAGCGTCTTTTCAAACCAACCGCCGAGATAACCCGCGCTTATGCCGACCAGCAGACCGACCGGCACGGTGAGGATCAGGATCAGCGAAACCAGTAATAGCGTGGGCCGCGCGCCATAGAGCACCCGGGACAACAGATCCCGGCCGAACCCATCCGTTCCCAGCCAATGCTCGGCGGAGGGCGGCAGCAAACGCTGGGTGATGAACTGCGCATTCGGGTCATACGGCGCAAGCACGGGGCAAGCAACGCAATCCCGATTAACAGAGACAGGAGAACGCAGCCAATATTCAAGCTGTTCACGGCAGGCCAAAAAGTGCGTCGGGCGCGCGGCTGCGAACGCAGGCCCTTAAAGAGAGTCAATCGCATCATCGTGTCCGAGGGTCAGTGAGGTAAATCAGCGCATCGGCCAACGCATTCATCAGAATAAAGCACAGGCCGATGAGGAGAGTGGAGCCGAGAATGGCGGGAATATCCGCGCCAAACAGCGCGGTCGTCAGATAACGCCCCACGCCGGGCCATGAGAAGACCGTTTCGGTCAGCACCGCGCCTTCGAGGAGGCTGGCATACGACAGCATCAGTACCGTGACCATGACGCCGCGAATATTGGGCAATACATGGCAAAGCAAGATGCGCAGTTGACCGGCGCCCTTCGCGCGAGCCAGTAACACGTACTCTTTATGGCATTCGTCCAGCATCGCCGCTCGCAACAGTCGGGTTATCCCCGCCATCGACAGCAGACCCAGCACGCAGGCGGGAAGCCACAGATGACGAATGGCGTTGCGAAACATCTCCGGATCGCCGCTGAGCCAGGTATCGATCAGGACAAACCCTGTGCGCGGCTCCAGCGTGTATTGATAGATATCATCAAGTCGTCCCGGACCGCCAGCCCAGTGCAAAACCGCATAAAACAGCAGCAAACTCAGCAGCCCTAACCAGAAAATGGGAACGGAATACCCCACCAGCGAGATCATCCGCACCGCATTATCCAGCAGGCTGCCGGGCTTCAGGACCGACAGCAACGCCAGCGTCACGCCAAAGACAAAGCCGATGATAATGGCGCAGGTCGCCAGCTCGAGCGTCGCGGGAAACGCGCGCATCAAATCATCGAAGACAGGCTGAGAGGTGCTGCGGGAAATGCCCAGATCGCCGTGAGCGAGCGCCGTCAGGTAATGCCAGAACTGAACCCATAGCGGTTGGTCCAGACCTAACTGCTGCCGGACCTGCAGATAGGTCGACTCGCTGGCGCGATCGCCCGCAATTTGCAGCGCCGGATCGATGGGCGCCAGATGAGTCAGTAAGAAAGTGAAAAGCAGGAGCCCCAGCAGCGTGATGGCCAGCGCCAGCAGACTGCTCAGCACAGTTCCGGTTCGTTGCCACCCGGCACGGAGGTGTCCATGAATTGTACGCACTACGCTATCCCTCATTTGCCGAGTAAAAATAAGGCCCGGAGTGTAGGCGAGATGACAAAAGCGTTTGAAATTATATTCAGTGATATGGATATAACTATATATTATATATGGAAAAATGAGGTGAATTATTCGCCGGAAGGTGACGCGTCCAAAAGCTCTCTGACTCTTTGCGCCAGCGCAATCAGATTGTCGTCCGGCATCCCATAATGTTGTAGTTCGCGCTCCAGGGAAAAAAGGTATTGCGCGTTCGTGCCAAGCGGCCCCCGTGCACGCGCGATCAGCGGCGCCACGCTTTGAATGCAGGTATCCTGTTCCAGCAGCGGATGGTCGGGATTGATGACAAAAACCAGCGCCGTCAGGTAACCGCCTTCGGCGCACTCCAATTCACACCACAGGGGACGATAGCAGCTGGTCAGCATTTCCCGTTTCCACAGCAGCGCCAGCTCTTCGCGCAGGCTGTCTTCCGGAAGACGATAGGCAAGTCCCGTCGTTTCTCCTCCCGGTTTGAGTCCCAACATTCGCCCCGGCTGAGCCGTGGTGCCGCGCCCGGCGGTCAAACGTAAGCAAAACGCGCGCTGCCAGCCTTTCAGCGTGGCCAGGCAACTCTCGGTCGCATCAAAGGCAGGATTCCACATCAGAGAACCGTAGCCAAAGATCCAAACGCCCTCATGCTGGGGACGGCAGGATAAAGTGGTTTCCAGAGAGTCTGCTCGCTGCTGCGGGGTAAGCAATAAATGCTCTTCGATATGGCCGAACGACGTCCGGCAATCGGCTTTCTGTAAAAAATCACGCGTTAACACAAGTTCTCTTTCCTCACCCCTTACACGCTTTCCTGCTGAATGGCGTCACCCGGCTATTCTGAACGATCATGAACCGTACAATCAACGCGCACGTTGATTATTTTCCCGGCGCGACGGAAACGTTCACCTTGCTTACCAATGTGTTTAACATGATGACGCAAAATGGTCATTTTCCGTTTTCTTTTTAGGAAACAACCCTCAACGCCGAAGCCACTTCGACTTCGCGCCGCTGACCACTTTACGCGGTCTCTTTGTTGTACTGCCTACAATTATTAACGAAAATGCAATTAAATCCGCTTTTTACACGTTTTTATGCCGGTTGGTTTTGAAATACCACCCTAAAATGCACATTAATCGCTCGCAGCGAGTGATTAAATAGTGACTAATTGTAGCAATTTCGTTTATTATTAGAGAGATAAAAGTAAAAATATAAAAATAATTAATTCGGATATATTTATGCAGAAAGTGCATGGATTTAATCGCAGTTAAGGGCTTTTAGTGGCGCTTGGTGTTTGGCATGGCGAATATTCCATAACGACGTTATACGTTATTTCTATCAGCAAGCTCGCGACACAAATAAGGAACCTTCAAGAATGACTTCTTCCGCCGAGACGGTGAAAACCCGTCACCATGAATACACGCTTGTTCTTCCTCTCCTCACGCTGCTGGTGTTGGTCATGTGGGGCGACACCACCAGTTTGGGCGGCATCATCGCTATCAACGCGCTGGCGCTGGTCGGGATCCTTTCCAGCGCCTTCAGCGTGGTGCGTCATGCCGACGTGCTGGCCCACCGTCTGGGGGAACCCTTTGGCTCACTAATCCTCAGCTTGTCCGTTGTCATTCTGGAAGTCAGCCTGATCTCCGCCCTGATGGCGACGGGCGATGCGGGTCCCCATCTGATGCGCGATACGCTTTATTCCATCATCATGATCGTGACCGGCGGTCTGGTGGGATTCGCTCTGCTGCTGGGTGGACGGAAATTCGCCACGCAGTACGTCAATCTGGGCGGTATCAAGCAGTATCTGATGGCGATTTTTCCCCTTGCCGTTCTGGTGTTGGTCTTTCCCGCCGCGTTACCGGCAGGTAACTTTTCCGTGCCGCAGTCGCTGATCATCGCGCTGATCTCGGCAGCAATGTACGGCGTATTCCTGAAAATTCAGACCCGCACGCACCAGAGCCTGTTCGTTTATGATCACGAAGATGAGAGTGACGGCGAAGGGGATAGTCAACACGGCAAACCGTCGGCGCACAGTTCCCTGTGGCATGCGGTATGGCTGGTGATCCACCTGATTGCTGTAATTAGCGTGACCAAAATGGACTCCAAGCTCTTGGAGACCTTGCTTGAACGCATGAACGCGCCGTCCCAGTTCACCGGTTTCCTCGTAGCGCTGCTGATTCTGTCGCCGGAAGGTCTGGGTGCGATCAGAGCCGTTCTGAAAAATCAGGTGCAACGCGCGATGAACCTGTTCTTTGGTTCCGTGCTGGCGACAATCTCCCTGACCGTCCCCGCCGTCACGCTGATCGCCATGATCACGGGCAATACGCTGGATTTCGCGCTGGATATGCCGCACATCGTGGTGATGTTAACTGTGTTGGTTCTGTGCCACATTTCGTTTTCCACCGGGCGCACCAATGTCCTTAACGGAAGCGCGCATCTGGCGCTGTTCGCCGCTTACATCATGACCATCATGCTGTAATCCCTTCTTTAAGGGCATCGTCGCGATAGGTCGATGCCCTTTTCCTTCTGACTTTTTTGGCTTCGGCCCTCCCGGTTTCCTTTGTTTTCCTCGGATAAGCGCAGCAGCGGCGGCCAACTTGCTGTTTTTCGGCCTATTCACGACCTTCCAGCCACGCGTCGGTCAGAAATTATGACAGTTGTTCAACATGTTAGCGTTCGCACCGATTCAAGGTTACATCGGAAACTGAAAGGTAATACATAATGCTTTTCTATTGATTTACATCTGGATCTTCGTTGAACAATGGGCGTATCGTAATACTTTAACCCGCGACGGGCCTCCTGCCGACCCGCCATCTGTTTTCATTTTGTTGGTCCTAGTCTTAGATGAAATCATACCTATTTAACGGCATTAAACCGTTCAGCGCGTTTCTTGACGCCTGCTGGCGGGAAAAATATACCTTCAAACGTTTTTCCCAAGACTTTGTCGCCGGTATTACCGTCGGCATTATTGCGATCCCTCTGGCGATGGCATTGGCGATTGCCAGCGGCGTTCCTCCTCAATTTGGTCTGTATACGGCTGCGGTCGCTGGCCTGATCACCGCATTATGCGGCGGTTCGCGTTACAGCGTATCCGGCCCCACGGCGGCCTTCGTCGTCATTCTTTATCCGGTCTCCCAACAGTTCGGTCTTTCCGGCCTGTTGATCGCGACGCTGCTCTCCGGGGTATTCCTGCTCATCCTCGGACTCTGTCGTATGGGGAGGTTGATTGAATATATCCCGGTTTCCGTCACGTTGGGCTTCACCTCGGGTATCGCGATCACCATCGCCACCATGCAGGTGAAAGACTTCTTCGGTCTGACCATTCCGGTGATGCCGGAGCATTACATCGGAAAAGTGCTGGCGCTTGGCAGCGCACTGCCGACCATGCATTTGGGCGACACGCTGATCGGTATCGTCACGCTGGCCGTGCTGGTCATTTGGCCCAAACTTGGCATTCGCCTGCCCGGCCATCTGCCCGCGCTGCTGGCGGGGACGATGGTGATGGGGGTGCTGTCGCTGCTGGACATTCACGTCGCCACCATCGGTTCACGTTTTAGCTACCTACTGGCTGACGGCACCGCGGGACACGGTATTCCGCCAATCCTGCCTCAGTTCGTCCTGCCGTGGAATATGCCAGGGAGCGACGGCAGCGTCATGCCGCTGAGCTGGAGTACTATCTCCGCCCTGCTGCCCGCCGCCTTCTCCATGGCGATCCTCGGCGCGATTGAGTCCCTGCTGTGCGCGGTGGTGCTCGACGGCATGACCGGACGTAAACATAACTCCAATACCGAGCTGATCGGTCAGGGCATCGGCAATATCGTGACGCCATTCTTCGGCGGCATCACCGCGACGGCCGCTATCGCCCGTTCTGCCGCCAACGTCCGCGCCGGCGCCACGTCGCCGATTTCCGCCGTGGTGCATGCGCTGCTGGTGATCCTGGCGCTGCTGGTGCTCGCGCCGTGGTTGTCTTATCTGCCGCTGGCGGCGATGGCTTCGCTGTTGCTGCTGGTCGCCTGGAACATGAGCGAAGCGCGCAAGGTCATCGACCTCATGCGCCACGCGCCGAAAGACGACATCATTGTGATGGTGCTGTGTCTGGCCCTGACGGTGCTGTTCGATATGGTGATTGCGATTACCGTCGGCATCGTTCTCGCCTCTATCCTGTTCATGCGCCGGATAGCGAAAATGACACGTCTCAGCGAACTGCCCGCCACGGTGCAAGGGCAGCGTCTGGTGATTCGCATCAACGGCCCGCTATTCTTTGCCGCCGCCGAGCGTATCTTTGGCGAGCTGTTGGTTCGCAGCAACGAGTATCAGACCATCGTCCTGCAATGGGACGCAGTGCCGGTGCTGGATGCGGGCGGACTGAACGCGCTCTTACGCTTCACCGAACTGCTGCCGCCAGAAAAGCGGCTGGTGATTACCGACATCCCGTTCCAGCCGTTGAAAACGCTGGCCCGCGCCAACGTCGTGCCGATAGAAAACCGCCTGGCGTTCTATCCGACGCTGGAGCAAGCGCTTGAAGCAACGCCGCTTCCGATGACCGCCTAATCGCCGTCTTCTGATTACCGAGCCAGCCGCAAGGCTGGCCGGTATCTTTCTCAAGCCACTCCGCTGTCACGTCCCCTCTCTGTTTTGCTCCCGATAACCCGTTCGTTGCGCTCGTTCCTTCCCTATCACCCGGCGGCTTTTAACACCCTCTTACGCTTGACTCATGGAGACAAAAGGTGACGCGCGCTATGCTGTATCCGAATAATAAAAAGAGCTCGCGGGTATGTATAAGATTGTTTTTGTTGAAGACGATCCCGAAGTGGGAAAACTGATTGCCGCCTATCTGGGCAAACACGATATTGATGTGCACATTGAGCCGCGCGGCGACACCGCCTTGGCGGTGATTGAGCACCAGAAACCGGATTTGGTCTTGTTGGACATCATGCTCCCGGGCAAGGACGGCATGACGCTATGTCGGGAGCTACGCCCCTGTTTCTCCGGGCCTATCGTGCTGCTGACCTCGCTCGATAGCGACATGAACCATATTCTCGCCCTGGAGATGGGCGCCGACGACTACATCCTGAAAACGACTCCGCCCGCCGTGCTGCTGGCGCGTCTTCGCCTGCATTTTCGGCAATACGCCACGCCGCAGCAGCCGACGCTCGACGCCAGCGCGGCCGTACAGGTACACAAGTCGCTGAACTTCGGTCTGCTGTGCATCGATCCGGTCAACCGGCAGGTTCTGCTGGCCGGCGAGGACATCACCCTGTCGACGGCCGATTTCGACCTGCTGTGGCAGTTGGCGACCCATGCCGGGCAAATCATGGATCGCGACGCGCTGCTTAAAAACCTGCGCGGCGTCAGCTACGACGGTATGGACCGCAGCATCGATGTGGCGATCTCCCGCCTGCGGAAAAAGCTGTACGACACGGCGCCGGAAGCAGTGCGCATCAAAACCATTCGCAACAAGGGTTATCTGTTCGCGCCCAACGCCTGGGAGACCCACGCGCCATGAAAAAACTGTTCATTCAGTTCTTTCTCCTGCTGTTCGCCAGCTTTCTGGTAATGACGCTGCTGGTCGGGTTGGTCTACAAGGCCACGGCGGAGCGTGCGGGACGTCAGTCGATGGACGACCTGATGAAAAGCTCGCTCTATCTGATCCGCAACGAACTGCGCACCCTGCCGCCGCGTGAGTGGCACAAGACCATCAGCCAGTTGGACCTCAATCTGTCGTTCAAAATGCACATTGAGCCGATGAACAAATACAAGCTCAGCACAAAGGCGCAGCAGCGTCTGACGCAGGGCGAAATCATCGCGCTGGACGACGAATACACCTTCATTCAGCGCATTCCCCGCAGCCACTATGTGCTGGCGGTAGGTCCGATCCCCTACCTGTTTTTCCTGCATGAGATGCGGATGCTAAACCTGCTGATGTTGGTCATTATCGGACTGTCTCTGGCGCTGCCGGTCTTCCTGTGGATGCGGCCGCACTGGAAAGCGATGTTGCAGTTGGAAACCGCGGCGCAACGGCTCGGTGACGGTCACCTCGAGGAGCGCACCCACTTCGACAATACCTCCAGTCTGTTTCGGTTGGGCGTGGCGTTTAACCTGATGGCCGACAACCTCAATCAGCTCATCGCCAGTAAAAAGCAGCTCATCGACAACATCGCGCACGAGCTGCGCACGCCGCTGGTGCGCCTGCGTTACCGCCTGGCGATGAGCGAAAACCTGCCGGAAGAGGAGCAAGAGGCGATAAATCGCGATATCGGCCAGTTGGAATCGTTGATCGACGAACTGCTGACCTACGCCCGGCTCGACCGCCCGCAGGTCACGTTGCATCTTGAAGAGATCGATCTGTCCGAGTGGCTGGAGCAGCGCATCGCCGATTTTCGACTGGTACATGCCGACAAAACGCTGGAACTGAACGTGCCCCGCCATCAGCACTTCGGCTATCTGGACCTTCGGCTGATGGAACGAGTGCTGAATAATCTGGTCAATAACGCGCTGCGCTTTTGCCAACAGCGCATTCGTGTGGGGCTGACGCTCGATCACGGCGTGGCCTGTCTGCAGATAGAGGATGACGGCCCCGGCATTGCGCCGCAGGACCGTGAGAGCATCTTCGAGCCGTTCGTGCGTCTGGAAGCCGGCATGCAGAACAGCAGCGGCGGTTGCGGTCTCGGACTTGCAATCGTCCACGCGATTGTCCGCGCATACGGTGGCACCATCCGCGCGGAGTCCAGCGCATTGGGGGGCGCCAAAATGACCTTCCTCTGGCCCATCGTCACCAGCGCAGCATCGGCAGACAGCTTAACATCCAACGTTGTACAAACGGTTACACGCGGAAACCAAACACTCACAGACCGCTAGCGCATCATTCCCTATGCTCCTTACATCGGCCCACCACTGTGGCTCGAAACGTAAACGGACAATGAGGAATTGATGATGAATAAAGTATTAGTGATGATCGCTGGCGCAACACTGGGTCTGTCCTCTGTAGCTTTTGCTGCTGACACCACCACCGCGCCTGCGGCAAACGCACCGACCACAACGACCACGACCACCACTCAGACCAAAGCCGATCACGCTAAAAAACACGTGAAAAAACAGGCGAAGAAAGAAACTGAGCAGAAAGCACAGTCCACAAAAAAAGCGGCTAAGAAAAAAGCGGTAGCGCCGGCTCAGAAAGCGCAGGCTGCCAAGAAAAAACACGTGAAAAAACCGGCTGCGCAGAAAGCTCAGGCCGCTAAAAAACACGTGAAGAAAGCCAAGAAAGCCGTAGCGACTCCGGCTGCATAAGTCATACGTCTCACGACATTACCTGACTCAATCCCCGCGCGAGCGGGGATCTATTTTACGATAACCGTCTGATACAAAATTAGATTCCTGAAAGAGCGGCTTTATCATGTTGAGTCAACTGCGCGTTTATCAACTGTCCGACCCCCCCTCTCACGGGCGTCGATTTCATGGAGCCAGGATGATGTTACGTCGTTACTCCTTTGAAATTGTATTATCGCTTCTGCTTCTCGGCGCGTTGATCATCATGCTGTTTTTTCTCTAACGTTCGATCGCTCGATAGCGTTTTCGACACCACGATAGCGCGTTCCACCCCGCCCGTCCGCCAACGCCGAAAACACCGTCATCCCGCTCAGCACAGAATTTTTGTACGTCGTTTCCAAAATCAGGGAACTTAACCATACTGTTAACAGAAAATTTTTTGTTAAAGGCGAATTATTTCATGCGCATATCGGCCTGGCTGCTCTGTTCTTTCACCCTGTTATCGACGGGCGTCAACGCCACCCCGCCGAAAGACGTCCTTCAGCAGCAACGCATTCTGTTTTTTAACCATGATGACCGCGATGCCGTACCGGATACCGCGCAGTGGCCGTGGCAGGCCATTGGTCAGGTCGAAACCGCCAGCGGTAATCTCTGCACCGCGACGCTAATATCTCCGCACCTTGCGCTGACCGCCGGACACTGCGTACTAGCGCCGCCTGGCGTCGCCGACAAGCCGGTGGCGCTGCGGTTTCACGCCACGCCGTCGGGATGGAAATATGAAACGCACAAGCTGGAAGCGATGGTGAATAAGCAGTTGGCGAAACAGCTCAAAGCGGATGGCGACGGTTGGATCGTTCCTCCTTCAGCCGCGCCGCTGGACTATGCACTGATTCGGCTAGAAAAAACACCGCCGGGCATCTCGCCTCTCCCGCTATGGCAAGGGAATGCGCAGGATCTAAAATCGGCGTTGAAACTGGAAGGCCGCAAGGTGACACAGGCGGGCTATCCTGAAGATCATCCCGACACGCTATATCGGCATCAGGATTGCCTCGTCACCGGTTGGAAAAATCAGGCGGTGTTGACGCACCGCTGCGACACGCTGCCCGGCGACAGCGGTTCGCCGCTGTTGCTGAAAACCGGAGATAGCTGGGCGCTGGTGGCGATTCAAAGCTCCGCGCCAGACGCCAGCGAGCGGGATCGGGCGGATAATCAGGCGGTCGCCGTCCCAGCCATCCGCCAGTCGCTCGATGTATTATCCCAACGGCCGGCTCCGTGATCAGATTGACGGCAACAGCGGTTGGATGGCCACCACCTCATGGTGAAGCACCAGAGGATCGGAGATCAACCCGAACTGTTCGTCGTCAGGGTAGGTGACGGCCTCCGGGTAATCTTCGCCCGCGAACATTTTGATCGCGGACAGGTCATTCCAGTAGGTCGCCAGAAAGAAATGCTCATACGCGCCCTGACTTCGCTGCTGCACTTCCGCCCCGCAGTTACCGCGAACACTTCGCGCATGATCGACGCCGGTGCGCTGCAAGTGGCGGGCGAATCCCTCCGCATGTTCGATGGGAACGCAGCCGTGCCAGGTTCTGACTATCATAGAATGACTCCTGTGGTGAGTGAATATTCATGCATTTTAATTGCATTTAAAAACATCCAGCCTATCTTGAGTCGTGACAGATAACAACCGTCTTCACGTTGCATATTTCAGCATCATTTATTACACCTATATCACTCTCCGCTATTATGCGAGCTGCTCATGACCCTCATAGAACACCCCGACGATCTGCGTGCGCTCCAGCGGGCCGTCACCCTACTCGAAGCCCCGGCGCTAACGCTGCAAATTGCCGATGTGATTGGAAAGCCGCTGACCTGGAGTCTTGGGAGACTGCCGCAGAGCCTGCAACGCAAAATCCAGCAGAGCGTCAGAGCCGCGCTGCACAAAGCGGTGGATGCCGCGCTCTATACGCTGGAAGATGACCCGCACCACGCTCCGTCACAGGGGCTGCACCGGATCGCCGCCGCCACGTCCGGCGCGGTATCTGGATTCTTTGGCATTGCCGGACTGCTGGTGGAACTGCCCATCAGTACGGCCATCATGATGCGCGCCGTCGCCGATATCGCCCGCAGCGAAGGATTTTCACTGGCGGATGAAGACGTCAAAAGCGCTTGTGTCGAGGTCTTCGCGCTGGGGGGGCGAGAGAAAACGCTGGACCCGACAGACTCGGGCTATTACGCCTCTCGCGCTATTCTGTCCGACATCACTCGCCATGCGTCGCGCGAGTTAATGGCGTTGGTCAGTAAGAAAGGGTCGACGCGTACGGTGAGTTCTCGCCATGCCGCGTCGATTTTAGCTAAGGTGATTGATGCGGTCGCCGCGCGGTTTGGCGTCACGCTGACGGAAAAAATGGCGGCGCAGATTGTACCGGTGATCGGCGCGGCCAGCGGCGCGACGATCAATACCCTCTTCACCCGGCATTATCAAAATATGGCCAAGGGCATTTCACGGTCAAACGTCTGGAGCTGAAATACGGGGAAGAGGAGGTCAAAACGGCCTATCAGGGCATCAAAAACCTGACGCTAAGCCTGCCTGGCGCTTAGCGTCCGGTGAGTCGTCGCGTTATTCCGCCACCTGCTCCATCGCCTGTAGCACGCGCTTATCGGAAATCGGATAAGGCGTGCCCAGCTGCTGAGCAAAGTAGCTAACCCGCAGCTCCTCGATCATCCAGCGGATGGCTTTGACTTCATCATCTTCCTGCCGCTCCGGCGGCAGCTTGTTGAGCCACTGTTGCCATGCCTGACGCACCTGCTCTACCTTCAACATTTGCGCCCGGTCGCGGTGGACATCCTGAGCCAGCTTATCCAACCGCCGTTCGATCGCGTTCAAATAGCGCAGAACGTCCGGCAGACGCTGCCAGCCGCTTTCCGTGACGAAGCCACGGAACACCAGACCGCTCATTTGGCTTTTGATATCGCTCAGTCCCAGCGCCATCGCCATGTCCACTCGCCCTTTCAGACGTTTGTTGATGGAGAATACCGCGGTGAGGATCTTCTCAACCTGACTGGCGATATCGACCACCGCGTCGTTCAGCTCCGCGCGAACTTTGTCGTGCAGTCGCTCGTAGCCCTCTTCCGTCCACACCGGGCCGCCCGCTTCGGCGATCAGTTTGTCCACGCCGCAGGCGATACAGTCGTCAATCAGGTCCAGCACTTTGCCGTAAGGGTTGAAGTACAGCCCCAGCTTCGCCTTGTTCGGCAGTTTTTCGTGCAGGTATTTGATCGGCGACGGGATATTCAGCAACAGCAACCGGCGCAGTCCTTTCCACATGGTTTGCTGCTGCTGATGCGGCGTGTCGAACAGCCGGATCGCCACGCTGTTCTTTTCGTCCACCAAGGCCGGATAGGCTTTGACCGAGTAGCCGCCGCGTTTCTGTTCATAGCGTGCAGGCAAATCGCCGAAGCTCCAGATATGCAAATCGCTCTGCTCGATGCCGTCGTCCGCCACGGCGGACAACGTTTCCTGTACCTTCTCTTTAAGCTGATCCTTCAGCGCGGTCAGGCTTTTCCCCTCGCGCAGCGGGCGATTCTTTTCATCCACCACGCGGAACGTCATTTGCAGATGCTCAGGCACCTGTTCCCAGTGCCACTCTTCGCGGGGGATGGTGACGCCGGTCATCAGACGCAGTTCACGCTCCAACGCTTCCAATAGCCCGCGCTCCAGCGGTTTAGCCCGAGCCAGGAAGGCTTCGGCGTAGTTAGGCGCAGGCACGAAGCTGCGGCGAATCGGCTTCGGCAGCGATTTAATGAGCGCGATCACCAGATCGCGACGCACGCCTGGGATCTGCCATTCGAAGCCTTCATCCTGAACCTGATTGAGGATCGGCAGCGGAATATGCACGGTCACGCCGTCGGCGTCGGCCCCCGGCTCGAACTGATAGCTCAGCTTCAGTTTGAGGTTGCCCTGCTGCCAGAAGTTCGGATAGTCCAGTGCGCTGATGCTGCCTGCGCCCTCCTTGATGAGCATGGCTTTTTCGAAGTTAAGCAGATCGGGGTTTTCCTTCTCCGCTTTTTTCCACCACACGTCGAAATGCCGGGAAGACACCACATCGTGCGGCAGCCGCTGGTCGTAGAAAGCGAACAGCGTTTCATCGTCCACCAGAATGTCGCGGCGGCGGGATTTGTTTTCCAGATCCTCAACCTCGGCCATCAGTTTCAGATTGGCGCGGAAAAACGCATGGCGGGTGCGCCAGTCGCCCTCGACCAGCGCGTGGCGGATGAATAACTCCCGCGAGACCACGGGATCGATCGACCCGTAGTTGACCTTACGCGCGGCAACGATAGGCAGGCCATACAACGTCACTTTTTCCTGCGCGATCACCGCACCCTGGGCTTTTTCCCAATGCGGATCGCTGTAGCTGCGTTTGATCAGATGCTGCGCCAGCGGCTCGACCCACTCCGGCTCGATGCGGGCGGCGATGCGTCCCCACAGGCGGCTGGTTTCCACCAACTCGGCGACCATCGTCCACTTGGGCGGCTTTTTAAACAGGCCGGACGCCGGGAAAATGGAGAAACGCATATTGCGCGCGCCGCTGAACTCTGTCTTCTCCACGTCTTTTTGACCGATATGAGACAGCAGTCCGGTCAACAGCGCGCAGTGCAGGCTGAGGTAGTCCGCAGGCTCGCTATTGACCGGCAGCCCCAGCGTTTTCACCGCCTGACGCAGTTGGGTGTAGATGTCCTGCCATTCGCGCACGCGCAAATAGTTGAGGAAGTCGGTGCGGCACTGACGACGGAACTGGCTCGACGACAGCGCTTTCTGCTGCTCCTGCAGGTAGTTCCACAGGTTGACGAAAGCCATGAAATCGGAGTCTTTGTCCGCGAAACGACGATGTTTTTCGTCGGATGCCTGCTTTTTGTCTAACGGCCGTTCGCGCGGATCCTGAATCGACAGTGCGGCGGTCACGATCATCACTTCACGTACGCAGCGCGTCTTCTGCGCTTCCAGCACCATGCGCGCCAATCGGGGATCGATAGGCAGCTGGGCCAGCTGTCGACCCAGCGGAGAAAGGCGATAGTGGCCGTTGTCCGCCGTCTGTATCGCGCCCAGCTCTTCCAGCAGCCGCACGCCGTCCTGAATATGGCGGCTGTCCGGGGCTTCCACGAATGGAAATGCGGCAATGTCGCCCAGACCGAGCGAGGTCATCTGCAAAATCACGGAAGCCAGGTTGGTGCGCAGAATTTCCGGATCGGTAAACTCCGGGCGCGACAGGAAGTCCTGCTCCGAATAAAGGCGGATACACACCCCTGCCGCAACGCGTCCGCAGCGCCCTTTACGCTGGTTGGCGGATGCTTGAGAAATCGCCTCAATCGGCAGGCGCTGCACCTTGGTGCGGTAGCTATAACGGCTGATACGCGCCGTGCCGGGATCGATCACATAACGAATACCCGGCACTGTCAGCGAGGTTTCGGCCACGTTGGTGGACAGCACGATACGTCTGCTGTGATGCGACTGAAAGACGCGGTTTTGCTCTTGATGGGACAGCCGCGCATACAGCGGCAATATTTCGGTATTCGGCAAATCGCGTCGCGTCAGCGCATCCGCCGTATCGCGAATTTCGCGCTCGCCGCTGAGGAAGATCAGGATATCGCCCGGACCTTCGTGACTCAGTTCGTCCACCGCGTCAAAAATGGCCTGTAGCTGATCGCGGTCGCTGTCTTCCGCCTCTTCCACCACCGGCCGATAACGCACATCCACCGGAAAGGTGCGGCCGGAGACTTCAATGATTGGCGCATGATTAAAGTGACGAGAAAAGCGCTGCGGGTCGATCGTCGCCGAGGTGATGATGACTTTCAGATCGGGCCGTTTAGGCAGCAGCTGGCGCAGATAGCCGAGGATAAAGTCGATATTGAGGCTGCGTTCATGCGCCTCATCGATAATGATGGTGTCGTACTGCATCAGCAGCCGATCTTGCTGAATTTCCGCCAGCAGGATCCCATCCGTCATCAACTTGACCAGCGTGTTGTCGCCGACCTGATCGTTAAAACGAACCTTGTAACCCACCGTGCCGCCAACCGGGATTTCCAGTTCGGCGGCGATACGATCCGCGACCGTACGCGCCGCCAGGCGACGCGGCTGGGTATGCCCGATCAAGCCCGTCACGCCACGACCCAGCTCCAGACACATTTTCGGCAGCTGCGTCGTTTTACCCGAACCGGTCTCCCCGGCCACAATCACCACCTGATGGTCGCGAATCGCCTTCATGATGGCGTCTTTTTTCTGGCTGACCGGCAGGGCTTCGGGATAGCGAATGGCGGGCAGCGAAGCGCGACGGTTCTCCACCCGCTGGCGGGCCGTCGCCACGTCGGCTTCGATTTCGCTGACGATGGCCGCCTGCGCTTCAGGATTTTTCACCTTCAGGGCGCCCTGAACCCGGCGACGCAGCCGCTGCTGGTCGCGCAGCATTAACGCATTGATGTGGGGATAAAATGCGGTGAGCTGTGATTTCACGGTTGGTTCCTTAAATACGTCTGGCAGACGTGGCGAAGAGACTGGCCGCCACGCTTGGATTTGGCGGCGGGCATGGTATCACATTGACGCCGCAGGCTATAACCTGCCTCCCCGTCACGTTGTTCAATTAAATCGAACAAGGTTCTCGAAATATTACGCTATCGCGTCTCTATTAGGCTGCTTATGATGAAATTCATCGGCGATTGACGCCGCGGTGACTCCACAAACTGACTCTCCGAGACAAGGAACAGGCAATGAGCAAAGTATTAGTGCTGAAATCAAGCATTCTGGCGAACTACTCCCAGTCTAACCAAATGGCTGACCATTTTGTTGCGGAGTGGCAGGCGGCGCACCCCGGCGACGCCATCACCGTTCGTGACTTGGCCGCACAGCCGATCCCCGTTCTGGACGGTGAACTGGTCGGGGCTTTTCGTCCTTCAGAAACGCCGCTGACGCCGCGCCAACAGGAAGCGCTGACGTTATCCGATACGCTGGTCGACGAACTGCAGTCTCACGACATCGTTGTGATTAACGCCCCGATGTACAACTTCAACATTTCGACGCAGCTGAAAAACTATTTCGATTTCATCGCCCGCGCAGGCGTGACGTTCCGTTATACCGAGCAAGGTCCGGAAGGTCTGGTGAAAGGAAAACGCGCGCTGGTGCTGACCAGCCGTGGCGGCATCCATAAAGATACCCCGAGCGATCTGGTCGCGCCTTATCTGACGCTGATGTTGGGCTTTATCGGCATCACCGACGTCGAATTCGTGTTTGCCGAAGGCATTGGCTACGGCCCGGAAGTCGCTCAAAAAGCCTTGCAGGACGCGAAAGCCCAGCTCACTCAGCTCGCCAACGCGTAAGCGCACTCTACCCTCGTACGTGTTAGTTCTTTGGCTGTACTTACTCTTGCTGCGCGCCGTTAGGCGCGCTTTTTTTTATCTGTTCCGCGACGTCGGTATCCGACTTTTCCAGCAGTTGCGTGGCTTCTTTGTCGGCTTTGATGTGAATATCGTGATCGATCGTCACATTCATGTTGATGGTGATCGGCGTTTCCGGAGCGGTCACTTCAATGCGCGGCGTACAGCCTGTCAGCACCATGGCGGTCAGCCATAAAACGGCTCGTCTGTCATACATCGTGTGGTTCCTTATTGGGTTGACCGCTGCTCCAGCGCGTTCTGTATCGTGTCGCCCCAGCGCAGGCTGCGCCATAGCTGGAACAGATTCTCCTGATGACGATAGTTCAGATCGACCTGCTGTCGGGCATCTCGCGGCGAATTATGACCGCTGATAAAGGACTCCATCAACAGGTCCCCCTGATTGTTCAGTTGTAGTGTCGCCGTAGAGTGGTCGACTTCCAGATAGCGCAGCCAGCGTACCAGCGCCGCGCTGACCATATTGCTCTGCGCCACTTCATCCGCCAGATCCTTATCCAGTCTCAACGTTAACGCGCCGTCGTTGGTCACGCGGCCGTTCTGCACCAGCATCGTGGGATGATTGAAATTGATCGGCAATACGCCGCTGACGCGACCGGATAACGCCACCTTGTTCACTTTGATCGCGGTCATGAGTTCACTGGTCTCAATCCCTTCCATCCTCAACAACGCCGCGTCGCGCTGTGGGAAACGCAGCGGCGTCAGAGACACTTTACCGCGCAGCAGCTCCATCTCTACCCCAGCCAGCGTCATCGGGTGTCGATCGCTGTAAGGATATGCGCCGAACACATCCGCCCGGATATTTTGTATCCGAAATCCGCTGTTCAGTTCGGCGATGCGCAACGAGACCGGTCGCGAAATACCCAGCTGCCAACGCGGCTCGGCGTAACGATACGGTAGAACAAAGTCCACGCCGCTAACCTCGCCGTCGTTGAGCCAGGCGCTGCCGTTTTTCACGACCCAGTGTCCGCCCACCTGAAAGCCCTGTCCGCGTGCCGCTGAAAACGCGCCCTGTCCATAAAATTGCCCGCGGCGCAGCTTGATTTTCCAATCCGGCGGCAATAGCGACTGGAATACGCGCAGCGTTTGCGGCGGCCACCAGCCGCTGCCGCGCAGGCGTTCGCCGTCCCAGCGACCGACCAGTTTCACCGGGCCGATCTCTTTGGCCTGCAAAGCGCCGCGCCATACGAAATGGTTGGGATGTTCGCCCTGCACCTGAACATTCAGCTCAGCGGGCGGTAACGCGCCGGCACCGGTGAATGCCACCCGGTCGGCGACTAGCCGAAACGCGCCGTCAAACGCATCCTGCGTCTGATCCCGCTGCCAGCGTAGCGGTTTCACTAACGTCAGACGGGGTTTAGCGACCGTCATCGCGCCGTAGCGCAGCTGATTCAGCCCGCTGGATAACGTGCTGACTTCCAGCAGCGCGTCTTCCCACGCCCGCGACCAGCAATATCCCACCGACCCTGCAATGGCGGCAGCTGACCTTTACCCCAGTAGCGCCAGTGCCAGAGGCCGTTATCCGGCCAGAAGCGTTCCGCCTTGCCGTCCATATGCAAACTGAAACGTCCCCAGTAGGCGTCGTTGGCTTTGACAATCGCCTGCAAACGTCCGCTCACGCCCTGCGCATTCACGACAATCCCTGCCAGCGGCCAACGGGCATCCTCCAGCGTCAGGCCGGACTGGGGCTGTCCCCAGGCGCGCAGCAGCGAGCCGGGCAGCAAGACCAGATCGGGGTTCAACAATGCGCCGCGCAACATGCCCGGCAGCGTGGCGGAAAACGACAGATTAGCCAGATTGGCCTGTCCGGCCAGTTGAATACGCAGATTGCTGTCGCTAAGCCCGAGCGAACCAGGCCCTAACGTCAACACCGCATTGGCACGGCCGTTATGGCCCTGCGTTAACATATTTACCCGCGCTTCGAGCTGGGGCTGCCCGTGAATCTGACGCCAGTCGTGCAGCGTCAACGATAATCCGCCCGAAACCGGCTGCGCGCCGTATGGCCATGACCAGCGACCTTCGCTGACGGTGATGGCGTCCGCGCTGACGCGCCACGGCAGGTTCAGCAGCGGTTGGGCGTCCGCGTCTTTCGCCAGCCTCATCACGCCCTGCGAATCCTGCCAGTTTAGCGTCGCTATCACCGGCTCCGGTAAATCAAACGGCAGTCGGCCGATCTGCAAACGTCCCGTTTCCGGAAGGCTCGTCAGCGAATCTGACAGCTGCACCTCGCCTTGTATCCACAGTGGCGGCCGATCGGGCAGCGCGGTCAGTTCCGCGCGGCGCAGCGTTAACGCCCGACCGTCGAGATCGGCCTGCAGTTGCAGGCGGCTATTGTTGATGTTCAGTGATTGTTTCCCGTCTCGGGAAGTGAGATGCAGCGCGCTGACGTCATCCAGCCACGGCGTCAGCGTGATGCGATCGATGATCACCTCACCTGCGGGCAGACGCCGCTGCCATTCGGACAGGCTGGTTGACGTCTCTGAGGCCGAATCCGCGCTTTGCGGCCACTGCGCGAGGCAGCTTCCGTCCAGCGCCACGTTCGCAATATGAACGCGCCAGCCGCCGTCTTGTCTCGTCAGGCGGCCATGATCGACGTTCAGCAGTTGGCATTGGGGTAAGTGTATGGAAACGCCCGGCACGGTGAGTCCGCCTTGCTGCCAGGCAGGAGGTTCATCCAACGTCACCGTGACGCCCGGCGGCGCCAGGAAGGTCAGCAGACGAGGCAGCCACAGCGGCAACGTTAACCCGCCTAGCAGTATTACCAGCGCGATAGCGCCCAGCCCAATGCCGACACGAGGTAAAAAGTGTTTAATCATTCGCCATCATTATGCATATCAGTCTTGGTGAGCACGGCGATACCTTCCTCGCCATGCAGGGGTGAGCGCACCTGTAACAGTAGCAGCATTCCGCTATTCAACGACTCACGCTGAGAAAAACAGCGAACATTCATCGGCCTGCATAATAGTCCCCTCACGTGACAGATACCACCCTTCACGCCGACCGTAGGATAAAGGTATGCTGTCTCTCCACTCCTCGAAAACACCCCTGATGCCGATGGGCGCTATCACCACGCAAAACAGACGTCAGGCGGTGGCTTTCCGGCACGCTCACTATTTTATGCTAGCCTAACCTAGAAATAGCGGGGTAAACGATAATGAAACTGGCTGTCTACAGTACCAAACAGTACGACCGTAAATATTTGGATCGGGTCAATCAGGACTACGGCTACCAGATGGAGTACTACGACTTCATGCTGAGTCCGCAAACGGTGAAAACCGCTGAAGGATTCGATGCCGTATGTATTTTCGTCAACGACGACGGTGGGCGCGAAGTGCTGACCGAATTGGCCGGGTTTGGCATCAAGATCGTGGCTCTGCGCTGCGCCGGTTTCAATAACGTCGATCTTGACGCCGCCAAAGCGCTGGGGATCTCGGTAGTTTATGTACCCGCCTACTCGCCCGAAGCCGTGGCGGAACATACCGTCGGCATGATGATGAGTCTGAATCGACGAATTCACCGCGCTTATCAGCGCACCCGCGATGCCAATTTCTCACTGGAAGGCTGATCGGCTTCAATATGCATCGGCGAACGGCGGGGATTATCGGCACAGGGAAAATCGGGGTGGCGACGCTACGCATTCTGAAAGGATTTGGTATGCGCCTGCTGGCGTTCGATCCTTATCCCAACCCGCAGGCAAGAGAACTAGGAGCGGAGTACGTCGATCTGAAAACGCTGTACGCGGAATCGGACGTGATTTCCCTGCACTGCCCCATTACGCCGGAAAATCATCACTTGCTCAACGAGGCCGCTTTTGCGCAGATGAAGGATGGCGTGATGGTCATCAATACCAGCCGGGGCGGGCTGATTGATTCACAGGCCGCGATTGAAGCCCTCAAACAGCAAAAAGTGGGGGCGCTGGGGCTGGATGTGTACGAGAACGAACGCGCGCTGTTCTTTAGCGACAACTCGAACGACGTCATTCAGGACGATATTTTCCGTCGGCTGTCCGCCTGCCACAACGTGCTGTTCACCGGCCATCAGGCGTTCCTGACGGAGGAAGCGCTGACCAGCATTGCGGGCACGACGCTGCAAAGCCTGCGTCAAATTAGCCTGGGCGAAGACTGCCCGTTCGCGCTGACATAACGTCGCTGCCGATCCGCTAGCGGAATCCACCGGCCAGGCAGGAGCCATCTTCGAGCGACTGGGCGTCGCAGCGACGTCCGTTGGTCAGCAGACAGGTGCCCACGCTGGCGCCGTTCAGTTGGCGGGCCAGCCCTATTTTACCCCCAGCCAGCGTACAGGAAGCGGCGGCCGAATCCTTACCCTGCCAGGCCGTCATTTCCTGAGCGGACAACCTGACGGCTTCCGCTGGCACAACCGTATTCTCTTCCGCCGCTTTTTCACTGCTGCTGCCGCATCCGACCAGCACCAGTACCCATCCCGCCAACATCCCCTGCCGCAGTTTCATGTCCCGCCCTCATCACCCAATTAGTCCCAATCCTATTTACCACAGTTTATTGCGTGATAGCAGACCAGCAAGCCGTTAGCCGTGAAAGTTTTTTTCGAAATGAGAAAAACGGCGAGAAAAACACATAGAACCGGCCGTTCTCCGCGTTAACATGCTGGGAAAATCGCCGACCGGCGTGAAGGCCATCAGGGTGACAGCAATGAGATAGCGATTGTGGCGACGCTTGATGATAAACTTGCCCGCCATAAGCTTTATGCCCTAACCCTGCCCAAACTTGAACGTGAGCCACAGTGAAATGTCAGAAATTCAATCGGTGACGCCCAAACAGCAGTACAACCTGAATAAACTCCAGAAGCGCTTGCGCCGTAACGTCGGCGAGGCCATCGCCGCGTTCAACATGATCGAAGACGGCGACCGCATCATGGTGTGCCTCTCCGGCGGCAAAGACAGCTACACCATGCTGGAAATATTGCGCAACCTGCAGCAGAGCGCGCCGATTCAGTTTTCGCTGGTCGCCGTCAATCTGGACCAGAAACAGCCGGGATTCCCGGAGCATGTGCTGCCGGAGTATCTCGACACCCTGGGCGTCGAGTACAAAATTGTGGAAGAGAATACCTACGGTATCGTCAAAGAGAAGATCCCTGAGGGTAAAACAACCTGTTCGCTGTGCTCACGCCTGCGCCGCGGCATTTTGTATCGCACCGCCACCGAACTCGGCGCGACCAAAATTGCGCTCGGACACCATCGCGACGATATTTTGCAGACCCTGTTCCTGAACATGTTCTACGGCGGCAAGCTCAAAGGTATGCCGCCCAAGCTGATGAGCGACGACGGCAAACACGTGGTGATCCGTCCGTTGGCCTACTGTCGGGAAAAGGATATCGAGCGTTTCGCCGAGGCGAAAAACTTCCCCATCATCCCCTGCAACCTGTGCGGTTCACAGCCTAACTTGCAGCGTCAGGTGATTAAAGATCTGCTGCGCGACTGGGATAAACGCTATCCGGGACGCATCGAAACCATGTTTACCGCCATTCAGAACGTCGTACCGTCCCATCTAGCCGACGAAAAGCTGTTCGATTTCAAATCCATCACCCACAACAGTGAAGTGGTGGACGGCGGCGATTTGGCGTTTGATCGAGAAACGATCCCGCTACAGCCGCTGGGCTGGCAGCCTGAGGACGACGAGATAGCGCCTCCCGCCGATCAGCGATTGGACGTCGTCGAAGTCAAATAAAGGCGAGAAGATATCTGAAACGGCCGGTCTAAGTACCGGTCGTTTTTTATTTGTCGCTCGGAAGGCGGTGGTACGGACGAAAAAAAAGCCGGCATAACTTTGCCGGCTTGGTGTGAATTAAGTGTGCTATGCAGTAATTCAAAATAGGAAGTAAGACAATATGGAGCGCAACGCCCATCGCTTGACGTTGCATTCACCTGCGAACGGAATTTTGCTGTATACACCGTTTGGGAATGTTGATGTTGCTCAAAGTTGGGCGGTTTTTTTTATCAACGGACGGCAAAATCGCGCTTCCCTACTTGAAAAATCGGCGGTCCTCACATCCATTTACTTCGCTTTAACCACCAGGCAACCATCAGCACCATAAAGACCAGCATCATGCAGAAAGAGATAAATCCAATCGAACTGCCTGAACCGGGGATCCCCCCAAGGTTGACGCCAAACAGGCCGGTGAGGAAGGTTGTCGGCAGAAACAACATCGCCAGCACCGACATGTTGTACGTCCGCCGATTCATCGACTCCGCCATCAGGGTGTTGATCTCATCCGCGATGACCGCGGTACGGGCTATGCTGCCGTCCAGGTCTTCCAACCCTCTCCCCAACCGTTCGGCGATTTCCAGCATCCGGCGACGGTCATCATCCTGTAGCCAGAACAGCTTTTCTCCCGACAGACGAGAGAAAATGTCGCGCTGCGGCGTCATATAGCGGCGCAGAACGATCAGCTGTTTGCGGATCAGCGAAAGCTCGCCGCGCGCCGGCATCTCCTGCTCCAGCAACGCATCTTCCAGATCGATGATCCGTTCGTGGAGCTGGTCGATGAACTCGCTGGTATCGTCGGTCAGCGCCTCAGCGATGGAAACCAGCCAGCTGCTGCTGTCCGTGGGGCCATTGCCCTCTTTCAGGTCGCTCATGACGGCATCAATGGCCGCCACTTTGCGGCGGCGTGTTGAGACAATCAGTTTATCGGTGATGTAAATGCGCAGCGCCACCAGCTCATCCGGCCGCGCGTCTCCGTTGTAATTAATGCTGCGCAGCGTAATCAGAGTACCTTCGCCCAGCCGGCTCACGCGGGGCCGCGCGCTTTCTCCTGACAGCGCGTCGCGCACCGTATCCGGCAACAGCCGGGTTTCTTGCAGCCAGCGGCTGCTTTCAGGATGAGTCGAATCCAGATGCAGCCAGCAAGGCTGAGTATTGTTGACGATTTCATCATCATTGATGGGAACGACGCCGCCTTTCCCATCCAACTGATAGGAAAATACGGCGCCTGTACGCTGTAATGCGTTTCCATTAATCACGTCTGTTTCCACGGGTTTCTCCCATTGACTCCCCTTTGAGCACTATCTTAGCGTTTCTGACCATAACGGCAACGCCAGCGTGGCGGTCAGCCACGGCGCACAGGTGCCGCGGCTGGTGCATGAGATCAGTGTTTGGTGATATAGAGCATGCGGCTGTAAGCCATGTCTTCCGGATTATTGATGGGATAGCCCTTCACCCAGGGTTTAATCAAGCGGGCGTTGGTGTACTGATAAATCGGTGCGATGGGCGCTTCATTGGTGAGTATTCGTTCGGCCTGGTTGTATTCCTGATTCAACCGCTGACTGTCCGTCTGACCGCCGGTGTCCTTCATCAGCCGATCGTACTCCGCATTGTGGAAGCGCGAGATATTACCGCTGTGCGACGAGGTCAGCAGCGATAAAAACGTCGACGCTTCGTTGTAGTCACCCACCCAGGAGGCGCGGACAACGTCAAAATGACCGCTGTTGCGATTGTCGATGTAGGTTTTCCACTCCTGATTGACCAGCTTGACCTCAACTCCCAGCGTTTTTTTCCACATGGAGGCGACGGCGATAGCCACCTGTTTGTTAGTTTCCTGCGTGTTATACAGCAGAGACAGTTTCAGCGGTTTACCCGGCCCATAACCTGCCGCGCCCATCAGCGCTTTGGCCTGCGCATCCAGTTCAGCCTGCGAATACTGCTCCAGCTCGCTTTGCTCCGGCGTGAATCCGCTGGTCACGTCCGGCGTCAAACGGTAGGCCGGTTTCTCTCCCGTCCCCAAGACCTTCTGAGCAATCACCTGCCGGTCAATCGCATACGACAACGCCTTGCGTACTCGTTGATCGCTGGTCGGCGCGCTTTGCGTGTTGAATGCATAGTAATAGGTGCCCAGCTGAGCGGGCGTATACACCTCGCCCGGCAGCGTCTTCAACAGTTTTTGATACTGATTTTTAGGAAACGATTCGGTGATATCGATATCGCCGGCCAGATAGCGTTTGGTCGCGTTCGACTCCTGGCTAATCGGCAGATAGGTGACTTTACGCAGGACCGTGTGAGCATGATCCCAATAGTGCGCATTTGGCGTCAGCACCAGCTTTTCATTGACCACGCGCTCATCCAGCTTGAACGCGCCGTTGCCCACCAGATTGCCGGGGCGTGTCCAGTCAGCACCGTACTTTTCGACCGTAGCCTGATGAACCGGAAACAGGCTGAAGTTCGCCATCAGGTTGACGAAGTACGGCACAGGTCGACTCAGCATCACCTTCAGCGTGTGGTCGTCCATTGCGACGACGCCCAGTTGGTCCGGCGGCAATTTACCTGCCAGAATGTCGTCTGCGTTGACGATCCCGGCGAGACTGGCGAACCAGCTGAAGGATGAGGTGTTGGCAGGCGTTACCAGACGACGCCAGCTGTAAACGAAATCTTTTGCGGTCACCGGGTCGCCGTTCGACCAGCGTGCGTCCTCGCGCAGGATAAACGTGAACGTGCGGTTGTCGCTGGTCTGCCAGCGTTCTGCCACACCGGGGACCGGATTACCGTGTTCATCCTGATTCACCAGACCTTCAAACAGATCGCGAATGACCGGGATTTCCGGCAGGCCGACGGCTTTGATGGGGTCCAGAGAGGCGGGTTCATCTTTGATATGGCGGACAACGTCCTGTTTGGCGTCCAGCACGGTTCCGGCGGGAACCTGGGCTGCATTGACGGCGCCTGTCAGCGCAGCCAGCAGTCCGACGCAAAGGGCGGAATAGCGAAATGGCATCATGTGTTCGTTCCTTAAAATAGCTGCTGCGCGAGCCGCAAAAAAATACCGGCCCAACGATCCTGAAAACCTCCGTCATTAAGCACTGAGGTTAATCTTTCTTCTATGACGGTATTTTCTGTACGGATGCCTCTGAAAAAGCAACATAAAACCCCCTTCCGGGCGATGCATTATCATAGCCTGAAATCAAATTTTGCCTATCGGAATGACGCCAAAAACAGACATTCTTCGATGCGGCGCCAGCCCGCATCGTGCGTGGACTGCGTGCGAAGGCGTATGCCGTAATGTCAGTCGGTGATTCCACCGGGAAGGAGGCTAAAGCGTGACTTAACCGAGACTTATGTCGAATTAAGTCGCCTTATTTTTTTATACCAATGTTGATAATGTTGCCCTACACTGAACGCCTTGTTAACCACCTGTAATAAAGGACGCAATGATGTCAAAGAATGTACACTTCCAAGGTCAGCCGCTACCGGTTTCCGGCGAATTCCCCGCTGTAGGCAGCAAGGCCAAGGCTTTCTCACTGGTGGCAAAAGACCTTTCTGATATTCCGCTGAGCCACTACGCGGGCAAACGTAAAATCCTGAACATTTTCCCGAGCATTGATACCGGCGTTTGCGCGACCTCCGTGCGTAAATTCAACCAGCTGGCTTCTGAGCTGAACAACACCGTCGTACTGTGCGTCTCCGCCGATCTGCCTTTCGCTCAGGCGCGCTTCTGCGGCGCTGAAGGGCTGAACAACGTGGAAGTGCTGTCTACACTGCGCGGCGCGGAGTTCAAAGAAAACTACGGTGTGGCTATCGCCGAGGGCGGTCTGAAAGGACTGACGGCGCGCGCCGTCGTCGTGCTGGATGAAAATGACGTTGTGCTGCACAGCGAACTGGTCGACGAAATCACGACCGAACCGGACTACGATAAGGCGCTGGCTTCCCTGAAATAAGTGGAATTCCCTGCCACAACATCCCGGCCATCGGCGCCGGGATGTTGTTCTTCCTCACTCACTCACGATCTGAACCGCCCCCTTCCCCTGATAGGCTTTAGACCGCACGTGGCGACGATGCATCCAGCATGCGCCCACCACCAATAGCAACATCAGGCTCCACTCCACGCCCAACGAGGCGATCAGCGCAATGTCGTAACGCCCCTCCGTGGAATGCAGAAGATGAACTAGCACGGAACCTAATACGATGGGGCCCATGCCCATCGCCGTTTGCTGCAAAGTAGACAGCAACGCGCCGCCCGATCCGGCATGAGAAACCGGCACATCCGATAAAAAGATGCGATAAAAGCTGCTGACGATGAACGCCTGACCGAACCCGACCAGACAGGTCGCAGGCAACAGCGTCCACAGCGTCGGCGCAGGCCAGACCCATGCCAGCGTCGCCATCAGCAGCAGCAGACCACTCATCTGGATCGCACAGCCGATAATCAGGGTAGGAATGTTGCCCACGCGCTCCGTGACCCGACCGCTCAGCAACGATGAGATAAAATAAGCCCCCCCCAATCCGATAAAGCTGTTGCCTGACGCTAGCGGCGAAAATCCCGCGCCGGATTGCAGGGCATAGGCGACGATGAACATAAAGCCGCTCCAGCTGGAGAAGAACAGCAGCGCAATGGCGCAACCGAAACGAACGCTCGGCAGTCGGAACAGCGCCGGCGGCAGCAAAGGCGCCTGCTGCCGTTTTTCCTGTCGTCGTTCGACCCGCCACAGCAGCGCAAACAGCCCAAAACTGGCCAACAATGCGACGACGCAGCTTAGCGGCCAGTGCCACAGCGGCCCCAACGCCAGAGGAAACAGCAGGCATGATAAGGCCAGCGCCAGCAATGCCGTGCCCGGTAAATCAATCGCCTTACGCTTCTCGCTGCGGGTATCCGGTACCCAAAACGGCGCGCAGATCAAAATAAGCAGGCAGAACGGTAAATTCACCAGGAAGGCGCTACGCCAGCCGTATCCGCCGATATCCAGACTCAGCAGCGTCCCGCCCAGAACCTGCCCGATAATGAAAGCCAGTCCGCCGATGGCGCTGTAAATGCCGAGCGTCCGGGCATGCCGTCGTCCGCTCAGGCTGACATGGATCGTCGCCAGAATTTGCGGGATAGCCAGCGCCGCGCCAATCCCCTGCCATGCCCGCGCAAACAGCAGTAGCCATACCGACTGAGCGATACCGCACAGCAGCGAGGCCACGCCGAATACGGCGACGCCCACCATAAAAATCCGCCGCCGCCCCAGGTTATCGCCCAGACGTCCCCCCATCGCCAGCGCGACGGCGAAGGCCACACCGTAAACCGAGACAATCAATTCGAGTTCAGCGGGACTCGCGGAGAGCGAGTGGGTAATGGATTCCAGCGCGACGTTAACGATGGAGAAATCAATCATAGGCAGGAGTTGTCCGGCCAGTAATACCACCAGACCAATACGACTTAACCCGTGTGTTAGTGAACCTTGTTTCATTATGTACACCCATTGTAATCATCATCCACGAGCGCTAGCATCGGGGTTAATTCAAACGGGTACCAGTTCTTGATTATCCTGGTATAAATTCCACCTGCCTGGCTCGGAGTCCTTGATATGTCGGAACTTACGACGGCCCTTCCTCTCGACAATACCGAACAAAATCGCAGGCTCACGCTGGGGAAATTTCTGCGCACACGCAGGGAGAGTCTGGACCCGGAGCGACTGGGACTGTCTACCCCGCGCAAACGGCGTACGCCGGGACTGCGTCGCGAAGACGTCGCCCTGCTGGCCGATGTCGGTATTACCTGGTACACCTGGCTGGAACAGGGACGCCCGATCAAAACGTCGGCCAAAACGCTGCTGGCGATCGCCAAGGCGCTCCAGTTCAACGAAGTGGAGACCCGGCATCTGTTCATGCTGGCGGAACTGCCTTTTTCGCCGACAGTGCGCGCCAGTTGCGAGAAGATCAACGAAGATAGCCAGACGATCCTGGACCAGCTCAATCCCTATCCCGCCGTTATCGTTAACGCCCGCTTCAGCATTCTGGGTTTCAATAAGTCCTGGTGTCGGCTGCTCAATATCGATTTGAATCATATCCCTCGCGAAGATCGCAACTGCATCTATCTCGCCTTTACGCACCCGAACTGGCAGAAAGGACTGGCGGACTTGCAGGAATTTCTGCCCAACATGGTGGCCATGTTCCGAGCGCGGCTGGCAGAACATAGCGGCGAACCGCTGTGGGACACGCTGTTGCAGCGCTGTCTGAATGAATCCGAGCAGTTCCGGCAATTGTGGCATCAACGCTACGAGATCCAAGGCGTGATCAATAAGGTGAAGCGTTTTCAGCACCCGCGGCTGGGCGTCATTTCTCTGCGGCAGATTAACTGGTGGACAGCCAGCCATAATGGCGATCGGATGCTGGTCTATATGCCTGCGGAAGAGCAGGATAAACAGACGCTGGAAAAACTGGCTCAGTTGGATTTCCCCGTCTGAGCCGTACTGGTTGCCCCTTTTGAAAAGCAGGAGAACGCCCGATGTTTCCGTTAATCACGCCACGATTTTTTATTCGCCCATTCACCGCGGGCGATATTCCGCAGATCGCAGAGGCGGTTCAAGAGTCCAGAGAGACCATCGGACGCTGGCTGTCGTGGTGTACGGATGAATACAACGTTCCCGAGATTTCGCACTGGGTGGCTCAGAGCGCGCTGCGAATTCATGAAGGCATGGCGTACGATCTCGGCATCTTCGAACAAACATCGGGGCGGCTGATGGGCTCCGTCGGCATCAACAGCATTCAGTCCGGCTATCAGATGGGAAATATCGGCTATTGGGTACGTCAGTCAGAGCAGGGGCAGCAAATCGCGCTGGAGGCCGTGCAGGCCATCACCGCCTTCGGTTTCGAACAGCTGGGCCTGACCCGACTGGAGATCATCGCAGCTGAACACAACCTGCCGAGCCGCCGCATAGCGGAAAAAACGGGCGCGCGTTTTGAAGGTATCGCTTACAACCGTCTGGTCATCCACGGCCAACCGACCGACGCCGCCGTTTACTCGCTGATCCCCGCGCGTTAAACCGCCAGAAAACGACGTGACTACCTCGTCGCGTCGTTTTCCGCAATCAACATGTATGAAAATCAAGGCGACCGCGCGGCTAAAACCGGGCGAGGTGCTGACGTCTGCGTCGGAGGTTGCGTGATGCACGCATAGAACAGCGGCGAGCCGTCAGAGGATGACGACAACGGCCCGACGCTAAAACTGAAGGTTTAAGACGAGGACTCTTCGTCACTCGGCGCTTTACGCGTACTCAACCCATACTCGCGCAGCTTGTTGGCGATGGCGGTGTGGGAGACGCCCAGCCGCTTAGCCAGCTTACGCGTGCTGGGATAGCTCTGATAGAGTCGAGTCAGAACGGAGCGTTCGAACCGTTTGGTGATGTCATCCAGTGAGCCTTCCAACAGCGTTTCGCTGTGCGCCAGCGCGGAAGAAAAGGCGGGCAAGTCGATGTCCTGCAAGGTCAGCTCGTCGCCTTCCAACTGGGTCAATGCCCGGTAGATAATATTTTTCAGTTGCCGCACGTTGCCCGGCCAGCCGTACTGAGGCAGGAGTTGCCGAACTTCGGGCGCGATGCGCGGATGACGCATTCCCTGTTCGTCCGCAATGCGCGCGACGAACAGCTCGACCAGCGGCATGACATCTTCCGGACATGCGCGCAGCGGCGGCAGTTCCAGCGTCAACACGTTCAAACGATAATAAAGATCTTCCCGGAACTGGCCGCGCTGAACCAGCTCCATCAGGTTCTTCTGCGTAGCGCAAATGACCCGCACGTCGACGTGCAGCTCATGCTCCTCGCCTACGCGGCGAAATGTCCCGTCGTTGAGGAAACGCAGCAGTTTGGTTTGCATTTGCGGCGACATTTCCCCGACTTCATCCAGCAGCACCGACCCGCCGTTCGCCTGCTCAAAAAAGCCTTTTTTACCTTCCAGCGCGTTCGGGTAGGCGCCCGGCGCATGGCCGTAAAGCTCGCTTTCCATCACGTCGTCCGGCAGCGCAGCGCAGTTCAGGGCCAAAAATGGCTGCCCGGAGCGATGGCTGCGTAAGTGACAGGCGCGCGCCAGCATGTCCTTGCCGGTGCCGGTTTCGCCGACGATCAGCAGCGGCGCATCCAGCGGCGCCAGCTTACGCGCCCGCTCCATCACCTGACGCATCGTCGGACTGACGGCCACGATCGTGTCGAAAACACGGTCGTCGTTCGCAGACAAATTCTGTAACTGATGCCCCATTCTCGCCGTGGATTTGAGCATCACCAGCGCCCCCGATGCGACCTTTTCCCCGCTGTCATCGTCCAGGTAGAACGGCGTGACCTCCAGCAGAAAGTCCCGGCCGCAGACTACCACCCGCTCCGTTTCCGGTTTAGCGCCCTGCTCCAGCCAGCGGCTGAAGGCATAGCGGCCGACCAGCTGACTGATATTTAACTGAGGCACTTTTTCCGCTGTCTGTCCAAACAGGGACAGCGCCGCCGCGTTCATCATTTCGACGTGACCTTTCAGATCAACGGAAAACACGGCTTCGGGCATAGATTCCAGCAGCGCTTTCAACGCCCGGTGCTCGCGTTCGGACGGCAAGAACGCCACCGTACGGACATCGCTGACGCCTTCGGTCCGCCGGATGTCGGCCATCAGCGCCTGAAAATCCTCGACGCGCAGCGAATCAACGTGGAGATAAATTCGTCCGGCGGCGGCAATTTCGATACCGCGCAGATCGATGTTGCGCAGCACCAGCAGATCCAACAGTTCACGGGTCAGGCCCATACGGTCTTTACAAAAAACTTCCAGACGCATCAACATACCTTCTTCATCAGGCGCGCGGGGGGGACGAAAACCGAATGATACCCTATTCGCCATCGTCGGATGAAGCAGAGTGTCAGCAAAAGTTGACACTTTAGTCTGACGTCGGGTTTTCGGCTGGGGAAGGCACGTTCCGCTTCAACAGACCGATAGCCATCCCCATCGCCAGCATCAGAATGGCGAGCGCGGACAGCAGCAGAAAACTGACGGCCCAGTTGCCGAACAGCGTATGCAGCCCGCCGGTGACCAGCGGCCCGACCGAGGCCAGCGTATAGCCGACGCCCTGCACGGCGGAGGAGAAACGCCGGTTTTCATCCAGATCGCGGGCATGGTCCATGATCAGCATGAAAATGGCGGTAAACCCGCCGCCCTGCGCGATACCGCTGGCCAACGACCAGAGCGGCCATTGATGCGGCCAGTAATACATGCCTGCTGGCGTCAGCATCCAGAATATGCCGACGATAGCCAGCAACAGCGCCCGCGGCACACGCCACAGCGACGCCACCAGCGGTACGCCGAATGACCCGATCAGCGCCGTGATTTGGAATACCGAGGCAATCAATCCGGCTTCGGCGAGACTCATTCCTGCTTCTTGCGTCAGGTAGGCCGGTAGCCAGGCGGTCATACCGTAATAAATAAAGAGATGGACGGTAAAGGCCGTCACCAGATACCACAAAATGGGCTGCCGCCAGAATGTGAGCGAGGGCAACGGCGACAGGCTCATCTGAACCTTGAGCGCCGCCGGCGCGCCCTCTTCATTATGACGCGCGCCGCGTTTGCGTTGAATGACGCGTCCCCAGACAGCCAGCGCCAGGATCGCCAGCACGCACCAGACGGCCAGCGCGACTCGCCAGCCAAACAGCAGCGCCAACGGCGCGGTCAGCGCGGAAGTCAGCATGGTGCCGACGTTAATGGCCGCCGTGTAAAGTCCAGTCGCCATGTTGCGGCGTTGATTAAAGTCCCGGGCGATCACCATCAAACAGACGATATTGCCGACGGTCAGTGACGCGCCAATCGCCAGTGTCCCCACCAGCGCCATCGTGACGCCGCCTGCCGGACGCAACAGCGTCCCTAACGCCGCGCCAATCAACGACACCATAATGGCCCGTTCGATGCCGATGCGGGAGATCAGTATTGAGGCCAACGGCGTCAGCAAGCCGAAGCACAGCACGGGAATGGTGGTCAGCAGTCCCGCCACGGTGACGTTGATGGCTAAATCGGTGCGGATTTGGTCGATAACCGGCGCGATGGCGGTGAGCGGGCTGCGCAGATTGAGCGCGAGGGCAAGCAAAGCGAACAGGATTAAAAGCGGCAACCGCAGTCGGTTATTACGCATAGTGGCATCACATGAAAAGGCGGACAGCCTGGTGTTATCGTGAGTGCAATATACGCTTTTCCCCTGCTGCGATCACCGTGGGCGACATCGGGTCAGGCGAATTATTTTTTAGCAGCGAGCGTTGATTTTAACTGGCCTACCAGCTCGCGACGAAAATCCCCCAGGCGCGGCTTATCGTCCAGCCACGGCAGCGGACGACACAGCTCCATCGCCTTGATGCCGAGACGAGCCGTCAGAAGTCCCGCCCCCATCCCCTGTGCGGCGCGCGCGGACAGACGGGCTGCGAGGTCCTGCGACATCCAGTCCATACCAATTTCACGCACCAGCTCAGACGCGCCGGCGAAAGCCACGTTGAGCAGCACCAGACGAAACAGGCGAATCCGACTGAAATAACCCAGCTCAATGCCGTACAAACCGGCGATCCGATTGACCAACCGCAGATTACGCCAGGCAATAAACGCCATATCCACCAGCGCCAGCGGACTGACGGCGACCATCAGGCCGACTCGGCCGCTGATCGACTGATCTCGCGCCGCGCCTGTATGTCCAGTACGGGTTGCACCAGCTCGGCATACAGCGCCACCACTTCCCGATCGTTGTGGGTTTCATGCAGCGAGGCGAGCCAGCGCTGCATCGCCGGGTGTCCGTGGTCCAGTCCAGCCTGCCGCGCCAGATGCTCGCAAAACGCACGTCCCGCGCCATCCCGTGACTGTGCAACAGCTCGGCGGCGCGGTCGCGCGCCTCCGCCCGCTGACGCAGACGGTACAAACGACGCCACTCCATCGCCAGCGACCCGACGCCCGCGCCGACGATCAACGTTCCGGCAGCGATGCCGCCAAGAGAAATCCAGTCCTGACTCAGCCACGCATGGTGAAGCGACTGGATACCCTGCGCGACGGCGCTGGCGCCGAACAACGCGACGCCCGCCATCGCCATGCGTCGCCACAAACTGCGACGTGGGCGCAACGCGCCGCTCACTGCCGCTTCCGCTACGCCCTCTTCTGGCTCGCTCTCCGCCAGCGTGGGCGTAAATTCCTGGGCGGCCTGCTCGTCGAAAGTCACGTTGGGACGCAGCGTCGGCGGCAAGTCCATCGGTGGCGCCTCTTCAAAGCTCATACGCGGTTTCAGCGGTTCAGTCATCGCAATTTGTCCCCCAGTAAATAGTCCATCACCGTATCCAGGCGAATATGCGGCAGCGGCGTATCGATGCTCATCTCCGGCGGTCGAAACGCATCAAAATGGAACCCTTGCTCCCGCCAGAATGCCGGTCCCGGCAATCGTGACGGCACTTCGCCGGGATAGACCGTCAGCGGCTCGCCATCGCTTAATCGATGGCCTTTCAGCGCCGGGATCTTCTGCCTTGGTGGTCGACCAGACCGCTTTGCGTGGCCTGAACGGAGGCAATCCCGGCACATTCCATGCTGATGCCCTCAAACGCCGCGTTTTGCCAGGCGTCCTGCACCAACTGCTGCAACAGCGACACCAGATTGGCATGCTGATCGGTGGTGATGTGATCCGCCTTGGTCGCGGCAAACATCAGCTTGTCGATGCAGGGAGAGAACAAACGGCGGAACAGCGTACGTTTGCCATAGTGAAAGCTCTGCATCAGCTGCGTCAGCGCCAGACGCATATCGTTAAAAGCCTGAACGCCGCTGTTCAACGGTTGCAGGCAATCCACCAGCACGATTTGGCGGTCGAAGCGCACAAAGTGCTGCTTATAAAAACCTTTCACCACATGCTGACAGTAGTAGTCAAAACGCTGACGCAACATGCCGATATTGGTCGAGGCGTCAGCCTGCGCCAGCGCGGACTCCTGCCCATCGCGCTTTAGCGGCCAGGGGAAGAATTGCAGTACCGGCGCCCCCGCCAGATCGCCGGGCAACACCAGTCGGCCCGGCTGAATAAAATGCAGACCTTCCCGTTTGCAGCGCAACAGATAATCCGTGTAAGCCTGAGCCACCGCCGCCAGCTGGTTTTCATCCGCGGGTGCCAGCGGGTCCAGCTGTTCGCACAGCGTCAGCCAGGCTGCGCCCACGTCAGCCGTTCTCCCTGCAACAACCCGCTCATCTGATGGGACCAGTCCAGATAGCGCTGCTCCAGCATCGGCAGATCTAACAGCCACTCCCCCGGATAATCGACGATTTCCAGATACAGCGTGGAGTTGTCTTTGAAATGCCGCAGCAGCGAATCATTGGAGCGGTAACGCAGCGCCAGTCGGATCTCACTCACCCCGCGCGTCGGCGTCGGCCAGTCGGGTGGCTCGCCGTACAGCGAGGCCATGCCTTCGTCGTAGGCGAAACGCGGTACGCCCAGGTCACGCTGAGGAATGCGCCGCGCGCCCAGCAGCCGATTTTCCCGGACGGGCGTGAACAGCGGCAAACGCGCGCCGTTGTGTACCGACAACAGTTGATTGACCAGCGCGGTGATAAATGCCGTTTTGCCGCTGCGGCTCAGGCCGGTGACGGCCAGACGCAGATGACGATCGACGCCGCGATTCACCAGCGCGCCGATGTCCTGCTGCAATCGATTTAGGGGATTTGCCATGACTCTCCTTTCCCTGTGTGTCGTTTAAGAGGGTGATGGTGGGTAAACGCTATTATGGTGCCCGATAGCAAAATGCGAAAGCGCACGTGCCGGGGTAACAGACGTGCCACGGCGTCGGCGCAGGCTTGACCGTGGCAGAGGGGATTACATCTGGCGGAACTGACTGCGCACGCCGTAAGTGTCAGAGGTGATATAACGTTCGATATCACGCAGACGACGTTCGCTCTCCATCAGCTGCGCATCCGCCTGATCCAACAGTTGGTTGGGAGACGCGTCCGGCGTCCCGTAGGCGTCAGGCGGTGCCGGCTCCAGCATAAAACTCAGCACGATGTACGCCACCACGGTAAAGAAGAACAGGCCGAAAAAGATCGACAGCACGGCAATCAGGCGGATCAGCTTCACCGGCACGTCGAAATAGTGGGCCAGTCCGGCGCAAACGCCTTTGATCATGCCCTCTTCCGGCATCAGATACAGCTTTTTAAAACTCCGGTTCAGTCTCATCAGGATTGTCTCCAGTTCGGATGTTTCGCATCCAGAATCTCTTCCAGCGTTTCAATACGTTCGCGCATACGCTGCGCATCTTGCGTCAATGTGTGCAGCCGCTGCATATCCGCCGTCCCCAACTGAGCACGGTTTTTTCGCTGACTGTAATGCAGCCAAAGCCAAAGCGGAGCGACGAATAGCAGAAAAATGGTCAGCGGTATCATCGTCAGAACCAAGGCGCCCATTTTCTCTCCTTAATAATCATGATGCGTATCTCAGGCTGCCGCCGATGGCGACAGCCCGTAGCGGTTACTCCGTAGGTTTTACTTTAGCTTTCAATGCCGCCAGCTGCGCGTCAATTTCATCGTTCGCTTTCAGTTCGGTGAACTGCTGGTCCAGCGTTTTCTGTTTGCCCAAACCCACGCTTTCACCCTCCGCTTCGATGGAGTCGATGCGGCGCTCAAACTGCTCAAAGCGCGCCAGCGCCTCATCCAGCTTGCCGCTATCCAGCTGACGGCGAATATCGCGCGAAGAGCTGGCGGCCTGATGACGCAGGGTCAGCGCTTTCTGGCGGGCGCGGGTTTCGGTCAGTTTATTTTCCAGCTCGCCGATTTCACGCTTCATGCGTTCCAGCGTTTCATCCACGTTCTCCGCTTCCTGCTCCAGTACGACGATAAGATCGGTCAGCTTCTGCTTCTCAATCAGAGCGGCGCGGGCCAGATCTTCTTTATCTTTACGCAGCGCCAGTTCGGCTTTTTCCTGCCATTCCGTCTGCTGAGACTGCGCCTGCACGATGCGACGCGCCAGCTGTTTCTTCTCCGCCAGCGCGCGGGCTGAGGTGGAGCGCACTTCAACCAGCGTGTCCTCCATTTCCTGAATCATGAGCCGAACCAGCTTCTGGGGATCTTCCGCCTTGTCCAGCAAGGAGGTGATGTTGGCGTTAACGATGTCGGCAAAACGAGAAAAAATACCCATAGTGTTATCCTCTTAATGATTTCCGGCGTCTTGGTACGCCCGTTGGATCCGCCCCGGCGTATCGGGTCACGTTATCTCCATGAGGTAATTCAATCTCCGTGCCAATGTCGCAAAATAAAATAATTAACTGAATTTAAAAGCATTATTCTTTTTTACGTCATGATGCCCGGCTGCTATGCTGGTTAAACTCGCTAACAGTTAGTCAATATGACAAGGTGATTTCGTGGCTTACGAACAAGATTCTCTGCTGGGGGAAGCCAACAGCTTCCTCGAAATGCTGGAGCAGGTGTCTCAACTGGCGCAACTCAGCAAACCGGTATTGGTGATCGGCGAACGCGGCACCGGTAAAGAGCTGATCGCCAGCCGCCTTCATTATCTGTCTCCCCGCTGGCAGGGGCCGTTCATTTCACTCAACTGCGCCGCCTTGAATGAGAACCTGCTGGATTCGGAGCTGTTCGGCCATGAGGCTGGCGCATTCACCGGCGCTCAAAAGCGGCATCTCGGCCGTTTCGAGCGCGCCGACGGCGGCACGCTGTTTTTGGATGAGCTGGCGACCGCGCCGATGCTGGTGCAGGAAAAGCTGCTACGCGTCATTGAATATGGCGTGCTGGAACGCGTGGGCGGCGGGCAATCGTTGCAGGTCGACGTGCGGCTGGTGTGCGCCACCAACGATGATTTGCCCGCGCTGGCGGCGCAGGGAAAATTTCGCGCCGACCTGCTGGACCGCCTCGCATTCGACGTGGTGCAGCTTCCTCCGCTACGCCAACGTCAGCAGGACATCATGCTGTTGGCGGACCACTTCGCCGTTCAGATGTGCCGGGAGCTGGGACTTCCCCTCTTCCCCGGCCTGACCGAGCGGGCGCAGCGCACCCTGCTCGACTACAGCTGGCCTGGGAATGTTCGCGAGCTCAAAAACGTGGTGGAACGTTCCGTTTATCGCCACGGCACCAGTAGCGAGCCGCTGGACCATATCATCATCAACCCGTTTCAACCCTCAGCCACGCCGACGGTGCCGGACGCCAAATCAGACACCCTGCCCGCATTGCCGCTGGATATGCGCGGTTGGCTGAGCCAGCAGGAGCGACAACTGTTGCAGCAAGCGCTGACTCAATCGCGCTTTAATCAGCGCAAGGCCGCCGAGCTGTTGGGACTGAGCTACCACCAGCTACGCGGACTGCTGAAAAAACAGGCCATCAGCGTGAATGAGGTCTGAATTAAGACACGGCGATGATGGCAGCGGGGACGATATAACGCAGGGACGCTTGTCTCTGATGGTGAAAAAGGCAACGGTTGGCGACAAGAAATTGGGGCGAGGCGCAGAGTGCGTTACACTCTGTCTATCGCATATTGCCTGAAAACTCCCGTATGTCTGGAAAATATACTCTTGCGCTAGCGTTGATCTGGTTAACCGGTTCCGCGCTGGCTGCACCGTTGCCGCCCACGCCAAGCCCGACGCCGCCGGAAGATATCCGCAGCAGCGGCTTTGTGTATTGCGTCAACGATGAACTGACGACGTTCAACCCGCAGATGGCGCGTAGCGGCGTGATGGTGGATACCCTCGCCGCACAGCTGTATGACCGCCTGCTGGGCGTAGATCCCTATACCTATCGACTGGTTCCCGAGCTAGCCCAGCGGTGGGAAGTTCTGGATAACGGCGCGACCTATCGCTTCACATTGCGCCACGATGTGCCGTTTCAGCACACGGCATGGTTTGCGCCCACCCGTGCGATGAACGCAGACGACGTGCTGTTCAGCTTCCAGAGAATGCTGGATGCCCACCACCCGTTCCACGACATCAACGGCGGCGAATATCCCTACTTCGACAGTCTGCAGTTCGCCGACACGGTGCAGAGTATTCGCAAAATCGGCGACTACACCGTCGAGATCCGGCTGAACAAACCCGATGCCTCCTTCCTGTGGCATCTGGCAACACACTACGCGCCCATCCTGTCGGCGGAATATGCCCAGCAGTTGCAACAGCAGGACAAAGAGGAGCTGATCGACCGCCTGCCTGTCGGCACCGGCCCGTATATGCTGAACGAATACCGCTACGGGCAGTTTGTGCGCCTACAGCGTAATGACGACTACTGGCGCGGCCAGCCGCGCATGGAACAGGTCGTCTTCGACCTCGGCGCGGGCGGGACCGGACGCCTGTCCAAGCTGCTGACCGGCGAGTGCGATGTTCTGGCCTATCCGGCCGCCAGTCAGCTCAGCATCCTGCGTAACGATCCGCGTCTGCGTCTGTCGCTGCGTCCGGGCATGAACGTCGCCTATCTGGCGTTCAACGTGCGAAAACCGCCGTTGGACGACCCGCGCGTCCGCCACGCGCTGGCGCTGGCGATTAATAACGACCGTCTGATGCAGTCGATTTATTACGGTACGGCGGAGACCGCCGCGTCCATTCTGCCGCGCGCCTCTTGGGCCTATAACAGCGAAGCGCAGATCACCGCTTACAATCCCGATAAGTCGCGTCGGATGCTTCAGGAACTGGGAGTGAATAATTTGCACCTTCAGCTGTGGGTGCCCAGTACGTCACAGTCCTACAACCCCAGCCCGGTGAAAACCGCCGAGCTGATTCAGGCCGATCTGGCTCAGGTCGGCGTTGAAGTGACGCTGATACCGGTTGAGGGACGCTTTCAGGAAGCGCGTCTGATGGAAATGAATCACGACCTGACCCTCGCGGGCTGGGCCACGGACAGTAACGACCCGGACAGCGTGTTCCGTCCGCTGTTAAGCTGCGCCGCCATCCGCTCGCAAACCAACTATGCCCACTGGTGCGATAACGGATTCGATCAGGTGTTACAGGACGCGCTGTCGTCACAACAGCTCTCCAAACGCATTGATTATTATCAGCAAGCGCACCAGATTCTGGCCGACCAGCTGCCGGTGCTGCCGCTGGCGTCGTCGCTGCGTATGCAGGCCTATCGTTACGACATGAAAGGATTGGTGCTCAGTCCCTTCGGCAATACCTCTTTCGCCGGGGTCTACCGCGAAAGCGATGCGCCGAAGCCTGCTGCGCCCGAACTGCCGGAACCGCCGCCGACGGAAGGAGTCGCGCCGTGATTATCTATGCCTTGCGCCGCTTGCTATTGCTGGTGGTGACGCTGTTTCTGCTGACCCTGGTCGGCTTTAGCCTGCTCTATTTCACGCCCCACGCACCGCTGCGCGGCGTGGCGCTGTTTGACGCCTACCGTTTTTATATCGTCGGCCTGTTCCAGTGGAACCTTGGCCTGTCCAGCATCAACGGACAGCCCGTTAGCGAGCAGTTGAAAGAGGTGCTGCCCGCCACCATCGAACTGTGTGTTTTGGCCTTTTCGCTGGCGTTGGTCATCGGCATCGTGCTGGGGATCACCGCCGGTATTCTGCAAAACAAAACGCAGGACAAGATATTGAGCGGCCTGGCGCTGCTGGGGTTCTCACTGCCGGTCTACTGGCTGGCGCTGTTGATGACCCTATTCTTTTCGCTGCACCTGGGCTGGCTACCGGTATCCGGCCGTTTCGACCTGCTCTATCAGGTGCCGCGCGTCACCGGATTTTCGCTGATAGACGCCTGGCTGGCGAAGTCCCCCTACCGGGATGAGATGATGATGAGCGCCGTCCGCCACCTGATTTTGCCGGTAACGGTGCTGTCCGTCGCTCCCACGACCGAAGTGTTCCGGCTGATGCGGATCAGCACCACCGAAATTATCGGCAAAAGCTACATCAAGGCGGCCTACACGCGCGGGCTATCGCGCACGACCATCATCCGTCGTCATTTGCTGCACAACGCGCTGCCGCCCATTGTGCCCAAGCTGGGGCTGCAATTTTCCGCCATGCTGACGCTGGCGATGATCACCGAAGTCGTGTTCAGCTGGCCGGGCGCGGGACGCTGGCTGGTGAACGCCATCCGCCAGCAGGACTATGCCGCGATTTCGGCAGGCGTGATGGTGATCGGTATGATGGTGTCTTCCATTGGCGTGCTGTCTGATATCTGGGGTGCGATGACCAACCCATTGAAACATAAGGAATGGTATGCTCTCAGATAAGACTTATATAATAAATATTTTTTCATTTATTATCATGCAATTATCTTTATACAAAGACAAAGATATCAAATTAGGCACACTTTGATGTACACATTATATTTAAGTCTTTTATTACTTCGATTTCGCGAATCGTCAGAGGTTACGAGAGCATGAGAGGGAATGTGATTTGACTTGGCGGGCGGGCGGACTGGCGGGCGGACGGCTAATATCTAGCCCCAACCCACCAGCGCGACTTGCAAAACCACCGCACTATATCTTGATAAACGCAGAAAAATGATGCAGTGGTGGGCTGATTGGATTGATGAAATTTTGTGAGTGAATCAGAGCCGTCCGTGGCACGCGGGGCGAACATTGAGGATTGCCTCGTTATAGGGTTGAGTTCGCATGCTTGCTACAGCATATTGGTTATATCATGTTAATAACATGTGTAATTTTATAATAAAAACCCATGTTATTTTCAGTCACCACCCTTTATTTCTTTTATTTTAGCCAATGCTGACTCGGGGTTGGAAATAGACTCCTCAATCAGATCCAGTAGCTGCTTTATCGCCTCCGTGTGATACGCGGCGGCCGCTCCAGATGTGTTCAAATATTTAAAATCATCAATTACCGTTCCGTCACTAAATTCTCTGGGTGATTCTGAAACAGCAATTGGACAATTTTTCTCCACATCCTGAGCAATTAGCCCAACTTCAGCTACCCCGTCTTTTTTGTTATATGTGCACCCCCGCCACCCGACAACAGACTCAAGGGCATTATCTACTACCTTGATATTTGTCTTATGTCTTTCATCCGATCCGTTTACCCAGCTACCACCAGAATATGCGTTACCATCATTTCTAAAAGTCCAAACATAACTAGTCCCTGATGATGTTTGTTGAAGAAGTATCCTCGCGCTATGAAAATTTCCTGATGAAATATAGTACTGGTAAGATGCTTGGAAATTATCCACTCCTTTACAAACTCCATAACCAGATGAATCTCCGTTGAATGGGACAGTCAGGGGAAATCCTGTTGTGCAGTTTAAAGGGCCGGCTAAGGTTCCTCCGCTGGACGGTATTACACCTAAATTGGTTCTTGCTGCTGCTTTATCCGCCAAGTCAGAAAGGTTATTAGCTATCCCCAGTTTTGCCGAATTTACCGCTGCTAACGAGATGTTTATTGCAGATATCTGATCAGTTACGCCCTTCCAGGCTGGTCCTGAATATGTTGTTCCATCAGGGAGATTAACGGTCACAGTTCCCGAACCACTCAGTATTTGCTGCCAATTATTCTTGTCTAGGTTCAATCCCCTGATGGCATAAGTAACCTGAGAGGCCAGTTGTGCCGTGATCGCCGTCATTGTGTCTTTTGGTACGGCGTTCCATGCGGCCCCTGATGTAGATGGCCCATTATAGGCCTTAATCAGTGTTAACTGAGTGCCACTATCCACTGTCTTTACCGGCAGCGTGTAAGTAACTCCACCGATGACGGACACAATAAAATCACCAGCAGTTAAATCTGAAGAAAAAGATGTTGACGAACCACTCACTACAGCCGAGTTATTCGTTAATGTGATCGTACCTGATGACATATATATCTCCGGAAATTAATATCCCAATGCCTGCTTATAATACTGGTCATATAAAGAGCACTCTATATATGCTATAGTATTAACATTCCACATATTTACTATCGGATAAGTTGGCGGATCTATATCGTGATTTATTAAATTCTCAACATGGCTAAGAACCCCCATAAAGGTGACCTTGTAACTACCAGATTCATACCCTGCCGAAGCCCTCCTTCTTTCAATGACCTGAAATTTAGCACTATATGGATCCGGATCAGGATAAAATTCCTCAACCACCTCAGTTACGCAACTGCACACTGCTAAAGGTGCCGAAGATGTTATTTCTGATTGATTATAAGATATAGTGTTAACTTTCAAAGGAAGACAGTTGTTGTGATAAACGACCCTCCCCTCACTGTATACATAAAGACCGTATTCAGGAACATTCACTACAAAGTTTGAGAATATATAAATACGACCGGAAGTTGACTTCATAGCCGCCGAATTAAAGTTAAGAACAACGTATGCACCCGAACTATCTACAACCCAATTGATCCCATCCATGGACGATTCTATACTCCTATGGAACGCCATGAATGGGCTTGATGATGGTACGATGGTGGGTATACCTCCAGCCCCAGCAGCAACATCAATTACCTGAACAAGCACCATTGGAGTAAACGTGGGAGCAATTGCCAGTCGTCCATTTTTCATTATCTGCGCTGAGAATGTCATTAGTAACTCACAAAAACTATTATCGTGACGGTTGCATTGACGCTCCATGTTAATGTTGAGCCAGACACCGATATATTGAAAACAAGCTCCTTATTTGTAGGAGTGTTTTCGTTGAATATTACCGCATTCATTTGCATTCCATATTGCAATGAATATGATTTAGACCCTGACGAGCTAACAGTAAACGAGTCTATTACGTAATTGAAGTCAATACTATTAATAGCATCAAATGAGGTTCCATTTATAAAAGTCTGTATTCCGTAACTCATTTTACCTCCAATTCTATTTTCTTACCCATAACCACAGCTATATTACCATTTTCGTCGTACACAGATATTCTCTTATTTGTAATATACATCCTCCCTTCGCCGCTACTTGAGCCATTAACTTCAAAGGTGCCATCAGACTTCATTATTGTACCGGAAGTTCCTGCCACATAATTAGATGAATACCAAGATCCAACTTTAGCCAAAGTCATAGATGCATAATCAATAAAAGCATCCCTCATAAACACCTGTCCATTTACAGCGGTGAATGCAAGCTGGTAAGTTCCATTATTGGTGTTGTAAATACCAAAGTTATCTGCGCTGAATAAGGCGTATGACTGCGTAGTGCCGCCATTTCCTTCAACACCTAACTGCATCCCGGCAACGTATTTGTTGCCGTTATTGTCAGCCTGTACCTTTACACCCCATTGAGCCGATAGCTTGCCGCTAAGATCTGCATATGCACTTGATATTTGTTGAACGGATGAGGTGTTTTGGTCTGACTGGGATTGGATTTGCTCAAACTTTTGTGCGTATGCGCTATCGTTGTCGGCAACGGTCTGACGGACAGAGATGATATCTGCTCGATTGCGCCCATACGCCTCAAATTGATGATCGACAGATGCGTCGAGATTCATCGCATTCTGCAATATTCCTTCAATGTTTGTGTCAATGTTGGAAGTGAGACGTTCAAATGACTCTGATTCCCTAATCGCATCATCAATGTAATCAATCATGCCGGGTATATCAGATGACGCCTGACCTGACGCCTCAACGAACGCAGATGAACCAAACGCATTTCTCGTTCGAACATAGACGTAATAAGTAGTGTCGCCTTTTAGCCCATTGATTACCCATTGATTGGACCGGCCAAGATACTGGGCCTGATCTTCAACTTGGTTAAGGCTGGCGATCTGAGTTTCACCGCTGTACCAGAATTCGAATGTTGTGTCAGTCGTGGCCGTCACAGACATCACTGGGACGATATCTGCCTGAAATATACCAGGTGTCCACTGTATATAGGTGGGGGCCGACGGCGCGCCAATCACCATGCTGACCTGGGTTTCGGAGCCCTTCATCCCATTATCGTTACGCCCCCGGACGCCAAGGTTATATGTCCCGGCATCCAGGCCGTAGAATTCGTACCGATACTGGTCAGTCTCATATTGTTTGACCACCTGCCCGGACTCGTTATAAACGCGAAGTTCAAAACGGATATTCCGGGTCGTTGTTGCAGTCTCCCATGAGGCTGTTACCTGCACGGTCTCACTATTGGTGTTGGTGATTTTGAGGTTTTCAACGTTCGGGACTCGGTAACCATTTAGCGTATCGTTCGGCGCTTCAAATACGGCGCCCTCGTCAACGATGGCCTGTTTGTTTGGATCGTGTAGAGTTGCCGAGATAGTGTAAGTTGAGTTGTTTTCATCCTCAGCAATACCCATCACCCTAAATAAACGCGTGGCTACGGAAGCTGAAGATATTACGAAAACAGTTCCATCTCGAACCCATGCAGGTGCTGAACTGAGTGTGATTTTAGCGCCGTTAATGGCAGAAATTTCATAGCTAACCATCTTGCCGTCTGAACCCATGATTTTCATAGAGTCACCATTAGAGGCGACAGTAGAAACATCGGCATCGACAACAATGGTCGCGCCCGAATGAGAGATAATTCGGCCGCCAAGGCGGGCGGCAGCATACTTGTTATCCATGACTTCGATAACGTCACCAGGCATGAACGCAATCGCATCACGAGCCATTTGAAAATTGACGCTGCGGCTTTCTCGCTTAGCCGTTTCAATCATCCACTTTCCAGCGCGGTATGCCTGCCCTCGCGAGGTGCATCCATACGCTTCCAGGGTTGTCTCGATGTACCCGTACCGGTCGATCTGCTGGTCATCTGATACAAACTCTTTCGTTTCTGACCACCCGTTATTAGGGTCCGTCCAAGACACGACCACGGCGTTGTACCGTTCTGAACGCTTGGATGCACTGTACTTGAACACGCCATTAACAACATTAGCATTTGTTACTGCGGCCACCGCGTCCTGTGGGTTGTCCAGCATGATGGTGAAACGCATCCCATCCCACAAGGCCATCCCTCTGAACATTCCAGCAATATCATCCAGAATGTCTCTGGCGCTCGTCTGCTCTGTGACATAGGCGTTCAAAGTGAATCGCGGCTCCTCACCACCAAATCCATCATCAACCACCTGATCGCAGAACTGCGATAGCGTGTATAAGCTGCCGTCGTCTACATCAATATACCCAGCCTGTCTCGCAAGGCCGTAACGCTCATTCTTCACCAATGCACGGAATATCCATGCCGGGTTATTCGTCCACGCAGATTTGAAGCCACCAGTCCACAGGCCTGAGTAAGTCCTGTTTATCGGGTCGTAATTATCAGGAACGTCTACGATCAATCCACGTAAGTGGTAGGTCCTTGTCGGGGTGTCCGTGTACTGATCACGGTCGATAACCGCCCCACAAATAGCGGCATATGGGTAAGAAAGGTTGTAGTCAGAAATCTCTGTGTAGCTGTTCCAGACGGTGCCGTTAGTCAATAAATCACTGGTGCTGTCTGGGGTTGTACGACGTACGCGAATGTCGAACGGCTTTGTTTCTGGGGCGTCAATGGTGTGAGCTTCCAGGTACTCACCCGAAATTTTCCCGGTGATCGTGACCGTTTTTGCAATAGAGAACGAGCCGTTGTTGGTTCGTGTCTCGATAACCATCGTCACTGATGTATTGCTCTGGTTGCCTTTTGAGTCTTGAGATAACAGCCCTGAGACCCCAAGGTTAACTCTTACCCGGTCTACTTCCGAGTCCGTGACGGTGCGAACCAATGGCGTGTCGTACGCGACCTCATTGTTCACTATCGTCGTCGCCTCGATTGCGTCAAAGCCGTTTATCGCCGCTTGGGTGCCCGAACCAGGCCGCCACGCGACGCTTACGCCATTGATGTTGGTATTGCCTGAAGAATCTGTAACTGGGGAGTCGTTGAGTAGAAATGATGAAAGGTGTTCTTGGTCTACAGGCCCGTATATTGGCCCCTCCGAGACCAAATCCAATACTCGCAAAAACTGTTTTGACTTTAGGTTGTCGTCTACGAGCGTGGCCGTGCTGGAACTTCCGCCGCCTGATGCCATGACTTTCTCCATAAAAAAACCGCCCCGAAGGCGGCTATTTATTTTTTCGTTAAAAATTGGGGGTTAGCTGATCGATATTTCCCAATCAGCATTGTTAGATGTATCGATCCCGAGGCTAATCACATTGCTACCGACCACCATTTCACCCAACAGCAAGGGTACAGGGCGTCCCTGACCTACGCGATTATCAGCGCTTGTGAATGAGTTGTTGGTTATCGAGTCTGATTCTGAATCTGATTCGGCAGATGTCTTGACTTTCCCCGCCATATATGAGGAGTAAGCCCCAACCAAAAGCCCCATCGTTATAGCCGAAAATATAGGTGAGGATGTACCGATAGAACCCTCAATTACAGGAGCAAGCAGGACCGTCGAACCGTCTCGCAACTTACGGTTCATGTGGAAGTCGATTTGGTCGGGGTGAATATCATCACCGGCCATTCTGATGCGGAGTTTCGTCTTGTAGAAATCACGCTTGAATTCAGGACACTGCGCCAACAAAAGCCTCAGTCCCTGCGCGGCGGTTTCAACATTCAACTCAATTTGGCGGAAATGTCGTCGTAAATTCCCCGCAAATCTAAATTTGAGCACTGTTCATGCCTCCAAATGGAATGGGTTAACTTGATGTAGGCAGGGCGGCATGGCTCTCTTCTACTGAGACGACCTGCGTTTTCATGGTGAAGAACGATGTTATCGCCGAGGTAGATCATGGCGTGACATGGGTCGGACTCTGCGAAGGCGCGGCGGATGATCACGTCACCAGGTTGTATATCTGCAAATCCAACCTCGTGAAACCCAGTGGCTACCGCGTTCTTGATGTAAAGGTTTTCTCCCCTCACCCACCAGCCATTAGCCCTTTCGAAATCGGGCAGGTCTATCCCGGCGAGGTGGTATGCGTCACGGAACAGCGTGTAGCAGTCCATTGTTCCGTGGACAAAAGACCGGCCTAAAAGATGCGGGACGGGGTTAAATTTCCTCAGTCTCCCTGCGCTGACCAGCCACCAAGGAATTCCGGTAGAAATTTGTGCCACACGGTCGGCGCCAGACAGAACAAGTTTATCAATGGGATGGGAGTGAAATACCGCCGTTACCTCGCCAAGGTCTTCCGCCGCCATCCATTCCCTGTCGTCTATCCGGAAATGCAGGCTTGGTTCAGGGTGAATATTTTGGCATCTGAACAACCGACTATCTTCAATAATCAGCCCGCACACCTCATCGCTTGATGAGGCAGCATAGTTAAGGCATTCGCTTTCGATATCAGTCATCAGGACACCTTAGACGAGCCTGGGAAGCCGCCAAACGGCAATGAGTTTGGCTTAGGGAACCTCAGCCGGCACCCGGATAGGTGTTTTGAGCATTTGTCTTTGGACAGGTCCGAAGTGGCCGCGTCTTTCTCGTCCGCTACGGCGCCGCCGCTATATCCACACCCCTCCCCGCGATATTGCCATTGGCACACGTCGGCAAGAATGGTTCTGGCCGGGATGACAGCGTTGTCGCAATCAACAGGGGTCGCGAGGTTGTACGTAACCGTCTCGAAAGTTTCTTCCGCCATTTCCTCGATGACATAACGTGAAACCGCCTCCATCGTGCTGTCTGCTTCAGGGTTCCCGTTTGGGAAGTTCACCGCATCAAGGTGCTTTACCAACACCTGACGCCGTGTAACCACCGCGCCTAATGCATCATCGAAATCGTGGTTTATACCGGTGATTAGCCCGGATATGTTGGCGACCGTCATCGTAGGGCGTGAATATGTCCCTTCCGACTTGGTTTCAAACCCTTCTACAGCGATCGGGTAGGCAGAATAAACACGGCCCTGCCACACCACATCACCGAAGTAACCGTTAGTGCCGGAGTGAAACCGGATCACATCACCGCCGAAGCTCTGTAGGTCAACCTCATAGAGGTCAAGCATTGCGCCAACTCCGGCATCAACGCTCTCAATGATTAGCTCTGCTGGTATGTCTCTCATCGCGGAACCTGCTCGAACGTGGCGGACAGATCATATTTCTGCCCGGTTTTTGTCATCGTCCATGACCGGCACACAAAAAGAGCCTGAATGCCGGTATCTGATGGCGTCCAGTAGAATGACTCAACGGCGCCACGCGCCTTAATGAACGCCTCGGCATCCTTCGCGATGTTGGCCCTGCCACATAGTCCATCGACGCCAACGAAAGTCAGTGAGTAGCTGTCCATCAAAGGGTTAATTCCCTTGACCTGCCGCTGTCCATACCCGTCGCCAAGACTCACGACAGATACATTTGGCGTACGGGTAACCGTGAAGCCCTTTTGGGGACTCCATGTGAATGTTTCTGGCATTTGGTGGATCCTGTCTATAATTAGATTTAAAAAATTCTGACAAATGGGGATATATATGTCCGAAAATAAAGAATTGCTTATAGATTCATTAGCGGCGCAAACAGTGCTTCACTTCGTGATTTCCGTGCTAACTAATGAGCAGAAAGAACTACTGAAAGGATTGGCAAATTGTGCATCTCCTGCTATCGCCGACCCTGATGAAGATGATGAAATCAGGGAGTACATGAAAGAAATGCACATCAAAGTTAAAGAAATTATAGAGATTGGAACTAAGGCGTTCGAGTAACTAAGGCCGAACTCGCACCGTCTATTTTCTCGGCTGTAGAATGCCACCCGGCCTAGAGCTTTGCTCTTTAACTACTTTCATGGCCACGTTTTCCATGGTCTTTGCCATCTGTTTCTGGGTGGCATCATCAATTCCTCCCGACGTCTGAATATTGAACGCAACATTCATAACCACCCCTCCACCACCTCCACCGGAACCCCCGATATCCTTGTTACTGATAACAGAGCCGTTGTCGCCGGGGATCATGTACTGGTTGCCGTTGCTCGCCTTGAATATCTCAGGCTTGCCGCCTTCACCGACGCGGTACATGGAATCGGCCGATACAGGGCCGCCGTTCTTTCTCGCTCCAGCAATAGACATCGTCTGAGCCGCAGTCATCGCCGTGGTGTAGCCAGCTAAGCCTGCGGTCGCCGCACCTCCATACGAAGCAACTGACGCGGCCATAGCGGCCGGGGACCATGCGGTTAAAAGAGCAGATGCCGATGCGATACCTGCGGATGTCGAAGCTGCTAAGGCTGCAATTGATGTTGCCTGATTTGCAGCTATTGCGCTCTCCTGCGCCGCCTGCCCCATGAGCGTGGACATAACCCACTGCGTCCCCATCTGAACAAGGCTGCTGACAACGCCGTTTAAGATAGAGGTTCCTAGGTTCGCGAAGGACTCAGAAAGGCTCTGAGTCCCGTTGATCAGGCCAGTTATGGCACTAGATGCCCCGCTACTGAATGATTCAATGGAAGAAGCCAATAGCTCATTTGCCACGCTCTGGTTTCGGTAGATAGTCCACTGGGCAGCGATGCGCTGCTGTTCGTATTGGGTATCCGTCGCATTCCGTAACGCTTCAGCCTGGTCGTGGGTTAATGTTTTGTTGGCTTCGAACTGCTGAATTAGCGCCAGCTTTCGCGCGTTCTCATTAGCCAGCTGCTGAACAGGGTCAACCTTAGCGGCGGCATCCTGTTGCGGAGTGACTGCCTGATTAGCCCTTATTTCCGCCAGTTTGGTTTGATGGTCTTGCTCTAACTGCTCGGACTGCTGGTTATATTGCTGCTGACTAATGAGCAAATTGCCCTGCGAGTCCTTGGCGGATTTCAAAAGCTCCAGTTGCTGCTTTTGCTTGGAATAGTCGGCATTCTCTTTCAGTTCAGGAACAGAGCTTTGCGCCTTGAGCGCCGCTGCCTTATCCCATGCGGCGGCGGCGTCTCGCTCAACGGTAGCCACTTGCTCCGGCGTCGGGTTAATCAGCTTGCTCTTTGCGGCAAGTATCGTCTGCTCTCTTGACAAGTCACTCGTTGAGTCAGCGCTCAGCTCAGCTTTTTGGCGATAATCCTCTAAGACACGGGCGTTTCTTTCCGCCTGCTTCTCTGCGCTCTTACCTGCTGCCGCTGCGTCTCTGGTGGCTTTATCCCTTCCCTTCTCTGACTCCTTCAGGTCGTAATTCTTCGCGGCAGCTTCTTCAATCTGCCTCATCTGGTTTGAGTAAAGCCCCACTCCATCATTGAGCGCCTTTTGCCTGGCCTCGGCTATCGCACGCTCCCTTTTGTCGGTGATCGCCAGGAGGTCATTCTCTTCCTTGATTTTTTCGAGGTATTTATCGCCCTTTTCATTTCTTGGCACTTGCAAGCTTGATGAGTTGAAGTTCTCCTTGGCGGCAGATGCAATATCGATCATCTTGCTAGATGGCTCATCATCCCCGCAGCCACACCGGCGTTCTCAGCATCTTTAGCCAGTAACTCAACGCCTTCTTTAAGTTGCCCACTCAACTGAGCTTGGGCCATACCGAGAGCGCTTTTTGTTTTGCTTAGCTTTGTCTCAGCATCATCTGTGTCTCGCGCTGACTGAGCCACCTTATCTTGCCACTCAGACACGGCTTTTGATGCTGATTGATACGCCCACGACCCAGCCGTGGAGTTCTTCATTGCCTGTTGTGCGTTGTACAGGCCGTTGATGTTCTCTTGATGCGCCGCGCTCAATTCAGATAGGCGATCTTGCTGCGCGCGCAGGGATGTATTCAGGTCGGCGATTGTGCCGGACAGCTGAATATCATTCATTTGCCGCATTTTGGCGATCACGCCATCAAGTTTGTCAGCAAAGTCGATGGCTTCTTGCTTAGCCTGCTGGGACTTCTCATAGAAATAGAAAATCGCGCTGGCCGCGAGTGCTGCCACACCAGCTGGTCCTCCTACAAGAGAAAACGCACCTTTGGCCGCAGTGACTGCTGCCGTCATCGCGCCTTGCGCCGAGGCAGCCTTGTATGCCGCTGCTGCGTTCTTGATCATTTCTGTTGTTGATGCGGTTAGCGCGCCAAGGTATCGAGACCCCATAACCGCACTGACGGCGAGTACGATATTAGAAACGGCATCTAGGCTTTCGCTCAGCGTGATTACGGTATCGTTAAAGATCTTGATTCCGGTTTTGGCAGTGGACGATGAACCAACAAATTTGGTGATATTGTTGCTGGCAGTCTGCATTGCCTGCCCAATGGTCGTCGTCGTTCTGGCAAACTCTTGCCCTATTTTTGAACCCTGAGACAACAATCCATTAATAACCACATCCGTGGTGAGTTTCCCGGCATTTGCCAGTGCTTTCATCTGCCCGACAGACACGCCCATTGAATCAGCAAGCGCTACGATAAGCCGGTTTCCCTGCTCGTTAACTGAGTTAAATTCTTGTCCGCGAAGGGTTCCTGATGCCAGCGCCTGCGAAAGCTGAATCATCGTTCCTTCCGCTTCGCTAGCGGTTGCTCCGGATACGATGAGCCCTTGGCTGATGATGGTAGTCAGTTTGGACAGATCACTGACACTGGTCCCATAGCTGCGGGTGGCTCGCTCAAGCCTAGCGTAGATTGTCGCCGTACCTTCCAGGCTGGAACGTGTTTGCTGTGATATATTGAAGACGCGATCAGTTACGTCTGCCGCGCTCTCGCTTGCTCGGCGGGCATTCGCTAATTTGTTGCTGAGCGTCGTCCATGCATCGGCATACGCCGAAACCTGACGAGCTGAAAGCGCAGCTGATACTGCGGCTGCCACCCTAGACAGACCGGTAAGAACGGAGGTGGATGCTGATGCTGATGTGGCGACTTGATTTTGAGCCGTCTTCATGTCGTACAGTTTTCCGGCGAGCTCACCGATTTCTTTCGTCTGCGCAGATGTAGCAGTTGAGCCAGCACGTAGCTGAGCCGCCAGCACAACGGCGCTGCGGGCGCCTTTTTCGTTTGCCTCTTCGAGGATAGCGACTTCGTTACCAAGCCGTTCCATCATCTTGGCAGCCTGACTCGCATCATCTGCCGATCTGGCTATCGACTTACCGGCGCTATTCGCAGACTTACCGACACCGTCGAAATTTCCTGACGCTTTACCGGCGTTGGAGCCCATGCCAGACAGTGCTTCATTAACCTTTTTTGCTCCATCGAGAAGCTGAGCTGATTCAAGCTCAATGTCGATGTAAATCCCGCCAAGGTTTTCGCTCATCACTTTCTCCGGGCAATAAAAAACCCGCCGTGGCGGGTTAGTCGTTAATCTAAAATAGTTTTTTAATATCTATTCCATAAACAGCCATCCACGCATCACGAGGCCATGATTTGACCGTGCCGAAACGTTTATCATCAACTTCTTTTGGTTCAACACCGCTATCACGGCACCATTTACGCAACGGCTGCCATTTGAATTCCCGGCCTGTCTTTTTCTCTACAGGGATAATTGCAGCGTAATTTTTGCCTTCGCCCAACCGCTCAGCCAACCTGTTCTTCTCTCGTGTCGCCACTGAAGCGGTGGCCATCGCAGTAGCCTCCCGTCTTTTACCAATCCACGCTTTAGTTTCGATGGCATAATCTCGCTGCTGGGCGATGATTCTGTTTTCCTTAACCTTAGAAAGAAGGTCTTCAAGCGCTTGCTCATACGACAGTGGCAATGCGCTAAATTCCTGCGGCCGAAAATATGAATCCTCAAGTTTCTCAAAGAATCCCCAAGCCTCATCTGTGTCTACAATCTTGGACATGCGGGCGGCGCCCTTCTCTGTCCACAGTGTTAACGAGCGAGCTTTGCTGGAAATTTGTGCGTTAACATTGTTTACTCGCAAATTTCGAAGATTTTCACCCTCGATAGTAAAGGTGTGAACTCCCTCGTTGAATCTTTCTCGGTGATTCTTCAAATTGACGCGGATATTAACCTCGTCCGTACCATATCCTTTTGCAAGAGTCTCAGTGGTGACAACGCGGACGCCGCACCACTCAATAACTGGACACATGTCAGGATCGACATTAAGAACGGGGTTTGCTACATTTAACGCAGTTGATTGTTGCATTAGAATCTCCAGTCAACAGTTGATGTAAGCCGCCAGCGTCCACTGGCGGTTTTTCTTTTTGCGCCATCCCATACGCCTATCAGTGAATCCTTCCTTTTCTATCTTCCTTAACCAGCGCCTTTTCAAGCGGCAGTGTAATGAATGTCATGTAAGCCAAGCGATCACTAATATCGCCACGGCTTTTGTACTCCATCAGCCTCAAGGCATCCTCTAACCCACCCCTCCAAATATCCTTAATCTCCGAAAGAAGATGGTTTATAGATCGCGCTGCATTCGCAGCATTATGGAAATCGAAATCTGACGGTACGTTACCGTGCGCAACTTCACGATCCAGAATGTCGAGCACCCATCGACGGAATTCTTTGGCTACCGGGGTATCAGAAAACATGGCGATGAGGTGAGCGCCGCGAATTGAAAATACACGAACCTTTTTCTTACGTAAGCTATTGTTTATACCGTTGGTTGTCATATTGATAACCAATGACATTCCGGGTGTAAACTCGTCCTGATTACGGTTATATAAGATGCTTACAGCCTTTGTATCAGCATATCCTAGCGCTTTCGCCAACTCGGTAGATGTCAGCCAAATAGAGCCGCCATCAACTACAGGATGAAAAGTGGTGTTGTGGAACTTCAGCTCGTAATTAGTTAAACTATTCATGTCGATGTTTCCCGCAAGGTTACGTTCGATAGAGGCCCGGCTGGTGTTAGCGCACTGCCGGGTTTCGTCGTTTTTACTTCCCACTTGAACGCTCCTCACGAAGACAACGCGCCAGACGTTGCACGATCGCAGAATTAATCGATATTCCATCCATCTCAGCCATGCGCCGGATGTCCTCTTTCATGCGCTCAGGTAGACGCAGTTGAAAACTATCGTTCTTACGCCCGGTGTAAAGTACGTCTTGCATTTACTTCCCCTTATAGTGATGACATCATTTTGATGCCTGACACCATTATGATGTCATTGTAGATAATGTCAATATGATGCTACTTTGTTTTGTATATATTATTACGGTTCAAAAAAATGACGGAAAAAGAAGATCCAGCTTTCGTAGAAAGGTTCACGGTTAGAATGCCTGACGGGATGCGTGACGCTGTAGCTGCCAGAGCAAAGGCTCATGGCCGTTCAATGAACTCGGAGATCGTGCAGATACTGCAGGATGCGCTAATCAAAGATTCCATTTTTGGCGATATAGCCAACGAACCCATAGAACAATTTCCTTATGATCCTGATAAGGAAATAACAATTACCTCTTCAGAGCTAAACGAATTCCTGAAAAATGCTGCCAAAGGGATAATCGAAGATGCTTCAGAACAGATAGCTAAAGACGCAGCTGAGGCAGCTATAGGTGGACTTTTAGAGATTTATGAACTTGTGCCTAAGGGAAAAAAGCCCACCTGAGTGGGCCTTTTATCAACCTAATGATCCGATACAAATTTATCTTGTCATTTGTATGCTGCTATTTTTTCTCTTAAATCTTTTGAATCTTGGCAATACATTGCCTCTTCCGGCGAGGTCGGTTTATTTTTCACACACTCACCATAAAGTGTGTCGTTCTGCTGGACGCTTTTCATTATTATCCCGACAACCCTTTTGCAAAGCTCTGGTTTTGGATGTTCTTTGCAAACACCGTTATGTAGCTGGTCCAACATGTCACTAGACCGGTTTTCTGCCATGGACATAAATGGCAATAAAATCGCCAAATAGAAAACAAAAATTCCATTTCTCATAGCGCTATCCCTCATCAGAAAATGACCACGCAATCCTAGTAAAATGCTTACACACCACATCTTCCTTACTTATAAGACGATTGAGTTACGATTTTCTTGCCGTCAGGCTCAGAACAGGAAACTGTAATTACACCATCATTAGTCCAAAGCTTTACGACATAAAGGATTCCAGTATCGACAATCTCTTTTGCGGGATAGTTCCCCAAGATCTGGCTGTAGACACCATAAGTGCTATTTCTACAGCTTTTGAAATCTACGTTCTCTACGCTTTTTGTTACGGGAGATTCTTGCTCTGGATACTGCCCTGATGCGTCCATGGAGTTGAGCTGCTCCTTTGTATAGCTTGTTGACGCGGCAGCGTTAAGCGATAAAAAAATAGCAGTGACCAATAAAATCTTCTTCATATCTCTACCCCTTTGATTGCAATCAGAACAATCCTATCACAACTAGCTAGGCCCTCAAGGTGATTGGTTAGTGCTGTTTATATATCAGGATGGGATCGTTCGGAATCTCAGGGTAAGTTGTTAGCTCACACACAAAAGGAGTTAAAAATGACGGACATCATAAATCCTAAGGCACACCCAGAATTAGCCGCTCAACAGTTGGTTATTGAGTTGATTAGAGCCGGCAAGATTGATGCCGGCTATGAAATGAATGCGGAGGAGCTTCTACGCATTTACGACATCATTGAGAAGCATTTAACTGAGAAGTACCCTCAAACACAGGGCGGGATTTACTAACTCATTAGCTTTTCGAAGGCACGTTTGATGATAAGAGCCACTTCCTCTGGCTCTTTTGTACTGCCCGTCAAGAGCGCCTCTTTTAGCGTTTCTGCCATGATGGCTTGAATCGGCTCTGGGATTTCATAAAAATTCATATATCCACCCTTTGTGGTTTCTGATGTCATTTCGGTTTTACTCATGGTTTTTCGTCCTTATTTTTTGCCTGCATTGGCAATTCGCTTGGCTTTCTTAGCCAGGTAGTCATCTGCGACCTGGTCGTATTCTTCGCGGGTGAATCCTTTCTGGTCTGGGTATTTCGCCGCCAGCAGCATTTGAAACTCTGTCATGGTCAGCCGTTCAGCTTCCTCACGACTGAGATTCAAATGCGTACGCGCCGAGGTGATGTATTCGAAAGCGTTAAACTCCGTCGTGGCACCGCCGCCCTCATTGCGCTGTAACTGACGAACTTTGGCTTTGCCGATAATGCCATGGGTAATTAGCGATCTGGCGATAATCACCATGTCGTTAAAGCTCATTCTCCCTGGGCGATAAACAAAGGCCCATTTGCCGGTTCGTGAAGGGATAATCTCGCCCACCAGCGGCGTTACATCTTCGTCACAGCAGGACTGAATCACATCCATAGCTGCATACAGGACTGGCTTTATCAATTGCGGTCTGGTGATGAACCTCGACACGCACGGTGGTGTCACCCGGTATACCTTTTTGATGCGCGATATCAGCGGCGCAAGCTCATCTTTGTGCAGCACATAGAACGCCCTGACGATTTCCTCCGGCGTCCCGATTTTTGTCATGGCCGCAAATGATGGCCGAAAGAAATAGTCCCTATCACCTGAAGAAATCAGGCACTCTCCGATATCTTTGTGAGGCGTCATATGTTCTCCGTAATCATTATCAGGGGCAGCACGCCACCCCTTGTAATGATCACGCAACCGTGACTTCGGACGTGGACGTGAAGCCGCCGTCAGCTGTGGTGGCCGTGATAGTCGCGGTGCCATCGGCAACGCCGGTAACCAGACCAGTGGAACTGACCGTAGCGATCGCCGTGTTAGACGACGCCCAAGTTACAGACTGGTTGGAAGCGGTGGATGGTGCGACCGTAGCCGTCAGCTGAGTGGTGGCACCCACAGCGACAGAGGCGGTGGCCGGTGATACCGTTACGCCGGTGGCAGCTACCGTCTCGTCGGAGTCGATAACCTGAATGGTGCTGGCGTCGCCAACTTTGAACTCAGTGCTCAGGGTGACGATATCGTTAGTGCCGCCATCAGAACTCAGCGCGGTGACCACCATGTAGCCAATGAAGGTGACCGGGCCGTACTCCATACGAACCCAGATCCCCGGCTGACGCCGCGCCGACAGTTCCGCAGCGAAGTACTTGATGAATCGGCCTACGCCGTACTGGTCCAGCTTGTCCTGCTTGCGGACTTCGCCTTCAAAGCTCATGGTGAAGTCGGAGTTGGTGATGATGCTTTCGACATAACCGCCGCCGTCGTCAGCGTCAGATGTCACTGTGTTGGGCGAGAAGTCCCACCCCTTGCTCGTACCGGCGGCCAGCGCTTTCCATTCTGATTCCTGCGGCTGCGTATCGCTGCAACCGTCGGCAACTTCAAGCACGACGGCGCCACCGAACAAACGTTCGTTGCTATTCTGGCAATTAGCCATATTTGGTCCTCTGTGTTTTGACTAGTCGCCGAATGTGGCGACGAATTGGAGCCTGTAAACTAACCGGCCTTCTTCGGTGAGAACGGGGGCGGGGATGCCTCCGAGGTTTTCCAGGTAGCCGACACAGTCGTCAGCCATTGGATTCTGTTGGACGTAGTCAATGATGGATTGCACTGCGGCGTCTACGGCGGGATTGCCACCCTTGGCGCCGATCACATCAACTATCACGAAGTGTTGCGAACCCAACCCATTACGGATTGACGTACCTCCGTTAGGACGGAAAACCATCATCCTTTCATTCTTCTTTGGCGTGTCTGTCCACATAAGAAGCTGGACAACAAAACCATCAGCAAGCCCGGCATTAAGGAAGTAATTTCTAACCCTGGTGTGCATTGGTGGGGTCATGGCATCAGCTCCTTTTTGATTGCTGCAACCATTTGCTCTTTCACGTCATCAACACCTTTCTTAAGGAATTCTTTCTGGGCGGTGGCCCTGCGGAAATTCTGCGGAATGTTAGGGTCGTGAACATAGACGGCGTAATTGGCTGAATAACCGATTCTCCCGGTGATCCTTGTTCCATTTAAGCCCAGTTCGCGGTACTGGGAATTAAGCAAAGTTGAGGTGTCGATCGGGGTGTACAGCGCGGCCTGCGACCCTCCGATTAACATCGCAGCCTGAACTGCTCTTATGGCCCTCTTTCCCCTAACGTCGCTGATGAACTCGTTGACGCTCATATGGGTTTCACGAACGCCTCTGACCTTTATCCCCATATCAAACTCCCGTAAGGATCGCCCAATCATCAGCGGTTCGCTCGAAGGTGTCGGAATAGCGGATAACCTGCATCACTTCATCAGCGCCAGCGGATATCGGGTCAGGTTCGGATGATTCACCAATAAGAACGTAATCACCTGCTCCAATGGCAGAATATTCAGTCCATACGGTGTTCTTGATTACCACCTCAGAGCCGATATTACCTATTCGCTTGCTTAATCCACCCTCGTAATCACACAGGATCACTTCTGGCGGGGAGTAACCCATTGGGTCGCCATACTCATTGGCCCCCTCCAGCTTTCTCCATATGGTTGCCTTGGCGGTATATGACCAGTTAGCGACGCTGCTCACTCTCTCCACCTCGCTACTGTTGGGTTGGTGGCTGCTACCCGCTTGCACAGGAACACCCATGAACCATCACCACTGACGTACCCCGTCGTCTGGATGCCGGCGTCAGTTACAAGCCAGACACGAACATAAGGCTTCGGGGTGCGCACAGAAGGTAAAATCCATTCCATTTCACCCTCCTACCACGTCGAAGAAGCCGACCGACTTACTAGACAGCGGCAGGCCAGACAGGCACCCGTGCGTGTCCCATGCCTGAATCTGCTTGTAGAGATAGTCAGTACCGGAGGAATCGTAAGCGAAGGAGCGTGAAGCCCCAGACGGGGCAGATTGAGAAGATATCTTTCTGGCGCCGGACAGGGCGGCAAGCCGCACAGCGGCGTAGATAAGCAGCAGCTGTTTTAGGCTGTCTGAATACCCCGCCCCGTCCATACATTCAGATACGCCATTCGCTTGATCAATGAGAAGCAGCAGAACAGCATCAGGCAGCGTGAATCCCAGCTCAGCCATCATCGGCTTTACGTCATCAATCGCTATCTTCACCATTTTCGCCCCGCTTTTTTCTTCCGCGTTTTGATGGCGTTGCCACCTCGAAAGAAACATTGCCAATTCGCTCGGCCAGCCCTGCACTCACCCAGCGGTTGGCAACATCGTCTGAAACCTCAACCTGGCCACCAACCTCCAGCTTCTGGAAATTGGCACCGGCGAATAGGTTATTTGCGATAACTTTTACCAGTGCCATATATCCCCTTACTCGCCAGAAGCGTGGACAACGGAGAAGTGACCGGCGATGTCAGTCTTAACCATCAGACCAGCAGCGCCCCATGTGCGCCATACGTAATCACTGTTGTAGAACGGACGCGGGTCGGCAACGGTGCCGAACGCCTGACCGACAATCGGAGCCACTACGCCAGCAGACAGCGATGATGATCACTTCGTTTCCGGACAGCTGAGAGTCGACCTTAATTGCCGAGATACCGGACAGCTTCAGCAGTTTTTCGTACAGGGTTGGCGCGGCGTAGTTGTCGCTGTAGTCCTGCTCCAGATTTGACATGATCTCTTGAGATACATACCAGGTCTGGTCGCCGTACTGCATGTTGGTCACGCGAACCACGTCACGCAGCGCAATGAACTGTGCGCGGATTGCTTTCGGATCGGTTGAGGTGGCGAGGTTGGTGATCAATGTGACCTGAGCGACGCGCTCGTCGTTCTTGATACCCTTCCACGTTTTGCCGTCAAACTGCGCATAGTTGCCGCTGTCGTCACGGAAGCCGTTGAAGATGTAATCGACGTAGGTGCGGCGAACCTGAGCTGAAGATTCAGCCTGCGCATCGGCAATAACGTCAAATGCGTCCGGGTTGTTCAACCGGGGGTCGCGCCAGTTGAATTTGAAGCCAGTGTCATGCACCGGAACCATCGTGCCGTCGTAATCGTAAGCCGTGGCATCCAGCGCCGCGCCGATCTGACCGCTCATGGAGGTGTGCCCCCACATTTTGCCGCCGGACTTAGCGTATTCGTAGACCGTCGCATTGATGCGGACAGAGCGAGACAGCGGCGTAAGGTCGTTCAGCAAAGTGAATTCATCTTTGTTCTCAAACTGACGCAGAACGGTCTGATCAAAGGTTTTGTACAGGTCTGCCGGGGAACGCACAGCGTTGATGCCGTTAAGCTGAGCTGCTGTGTTAACGCGATCAGAAATTTCCTGCATCACGTTAACGCCCTGGTGGTTGACTGCCGCCTGACGCTCTTGCGCCAGCTGCGCGAACTGATAGCTATTTACCGCCAGGTTACCGGTCTTTTCACCGATTGATTTAGAGAAAACTAACATTGTGTCTCCTTACTTGAACACGATGCGGACGAGGTCGCCAGCGGCTGCGGTGATGGATGACTCTTCGACGTAGCCAAAGGTCGGGGTAGCAGTTTCTGATGTCACTGGGGTGATCTGTCCGTCGACTACGGCAACCGCCATGCCTTTTGTGTAGGTGCCAGCAGCTGCTCGGACGTTCAGAAACATGCCTTGCAAAGGTTGGATGCCGACCACCAGCTCATTGGCCGGGATGACTTCATCTACGTTTTTGCAGCGCAAGTAGTCCATATTCGCCACATACAGAACGGCGTCATCATCGCCTTTGGTGGAGGCGGTGAACTTGCCGGATACGAAGTGGCCAACAGTGCCTGGCGTGGTTGCCGCTGCCGCTGCGCCTTCGCGATTGAGTAACGGGTTAGGGAAAATACCGCCCGCGTGAATTACGTGTTTACCGTCTTTAATCGCCATCAGTCATTACTCCGGCATTTCAGAAATGGATTGTTCGGTTGAGTGGTTAAACGCACCGCTCAAACCCCGTGAAGTAGCGCATTGAGCAAAGAGGCCATCCAGTGCCGCGCCATCCAGCGCGTTCACCGCCAGGTCATCAAGTCCGAATTTGGCTTTAACGGCAGCGCGTTTTTCGCCCTTCTCTTTGTCTGCGTTGGCGTTCAGGCTGTTAACAACACTCTCAACGCGCTCAGCCAGAGACTTGGCCCATGCCGGAACCTCTTCTGCATTAGCTGCGGCGTCTTTAGCTGCTTTATCCTTCGCCGCCTTTTCGTCGGCCTCTTTCTTCTCACGCGCGGCTTTCTCTTCAGGCGTTTCGTCTTTTTTAACCGCCTTTTCTGCTGCCATCTGGTTATATGCGTCCATCAGCTCGGCATCGGTTTTGCCATCAGTCGGTTTGCCGGCAGCTTTGAGCGCGTTAACGATCAGGTCTTTCATCGGGTCTGTTTCTCCGTTGGTTTTAACTTCGTACTCAGTTGGTTTGCGCACGACTTCTTGTGGCTCGCCGACAAAAACAGCCTTGCCGTCATCATCGATGAGGTACTTTTGCTTGAAATATCGGGACTGGTCTCGGTAGATGAAGGTGTCGGGCCATACAGACTCAGGCCACAGCCAATTGTCATCAGTGCGGCCTTCTCTGAGCTTGTCGCTCAGGGCGCGTTGAATATCATCGAAAGAGAAATTTGAAGCGTTGGTGAAAAAGAATTTGGCTTTATTCAGAGCGCCTTCGCGGGTGCAGTCGTAGCCATCCGACAGGTTCGCAATCTCGATTTCTTGCTCGTCACCATCGGCATTAACGAAAATACCAACGCCTTCTTCTGGGGTTCCCGCGCCGGGCTCATCCAGAAGCACCGCAACATGGTCAAACATCATGTTGGTGGCGATTTCGTTGTACTTTTTGCCCTTCGATTCACCGTTGGCCGCGATGCCGGAATACAGGAGGCCGGTCGAAATGTGGATGGGCTCTGCATTGGTACCAGCAATCATTTCATCCAGACGGTTGATTAGTCGCTTGCCCTTGTCGCTAGACTCTGCGTACTGGCGATCGACGTACATGTCGCCGGTGACCTTGCCGTCGGTGTGATTGACGTTCTGTAGCCACGCACCGACGTGGTAGTTGTTCACCGCCCGCACATCCCGAGCTGATACGTGCTTGCCATCCACTTTAGGGTGGCCGAGAGGCATCGGGTTGCGCTCAAGGGTGTTGTAGGCCTTGCCAATTTCTGCTGCCGGGTACAACTTCCGATTCATCACGATGTCATCTACGACAGGCGTGATGCCGCGAACCACGATATGTGGCTTGCCGTCGATGGTTTCAGTGGTGATGTTTGAAGCGGAGTTGACGACGGTCAGCACGTTAACGCGATTGCGCTTCATGCTGTGTCCTCGTTGATGGTGATTAATTCTCTTGCTGGAACCAGCTCTTTCGTTCTGACTCGAGTCTTTCAACAAGTCCGGGATTAACGACCTTACCCGCGGAGTCGAGAACTACGGGGATTTGAGAGCAGTAGCACCGATAGCGATTCCCGCGTTCGGCGTAGAACGCCTCCACCTCTTCAGTGGGGTACGTTCTCCCGTGCCGAGATGCATGCCATGCGCGTGTTGTGGGCTTGAGAGCAGATATCCACATTACGGCTGTGTTCAGGCCGAGCCTATCTTTTGCCCAATCCGTTTCAAGCCACTGAGCCTTGCGCAGCGCGCCGACCTGCTCTGTTTGCGCGATGTTCTCGGCGGATGCCTGACTAACATCCAAGCGGCGACTGATTATCTTTGCAGTCTCTCTCGGGTTGATGCCTCGGCCAATCGAATCAGCAATGACGTTAGCTAGATCTGCCCGCGCCCGGTCGGATATGCCTTTCCAGTCGCTGTAGGTCGATACATACGCAGCAGCAACCTGATTCTGATATGCAGGAGACGACAGGAGAGCCGACAGCGTTGTTTGCGACGCGTAGATGGGTGATTGCACTGATAAATTAGTAAATGCTGCTAGTGTCCCCCGATTGTACTCAGCGGCGACATAATCTAGCGCCCACAGGTTATTACTACCGCCGTCCAAAAGGTGGTCATCAAGGATAGTCTGAACAATCTGTAGCAGGCTTGCCAACTGCGCGGCTGACATGTCGTAGATGTACGCTCCGGCGTTGACCTGATAGAGAGTATTGCCATGTAACGAGAAGCTGGACTGACTGTTTATCGCGGAATCACTGCCGGTCATCCTCTGGTCGATAACCTGCTTCAACGCCAGCTTAATCCGGTAATAACGGTTACGGATATCTTTGCGCATCTTGCCAACGGCGCGAGAGGATTGGGTCGGGTCTGTTTTATTCCTGGGTACTATCGGCGTCCGGATTGTCGGTTGTTTGTTCTCCAGTGAGAGGGTCAACATGTGGCGTCTCCGGGATGTCCTGTTCTTGAATCGGGTCTAATTCACCGGCCATGCGGACCTCGTTAGCATCAACGGCTGGGGTGCCATAGGCCTGCTGGGTTTTCAAGGCGATGTCGGCCATCTTGCTCATGTTATCGAGCTTCTCGCTATCACCAGGAGCTAGCAGGTCAGACCAAACTACCGACATTTCTCCGCTCTTGGGCGGGTCAATTATCCCTACCGCCCACCATCGCTCAGTCACAGCGCCAATCAACCATGAAAGAAAACCTGCACGCCGTTCGTTGCAAGTAGCGGCCCATGCTTTTTTATCCTCAGTGGATGCGAGGTTGCCTGTCTGCTTACCGAACAAAATGTTGAACGGGCATCTGATGGTTGAGGCGTAGCTGTTGGCTGAAACCGTCCACGTAGGGGTGGGGTCAGCGGCAGCTACAGAAAGCACAGATGTGGTACCTGATTGGGTCACCAGTGCCGAATCTGAGCCTTGATTTAGTTTGGCGATTTTATCGTTCATCGCCTCACCTAGATCTTTATATCCAGCTGCAACCGCCTGCTGAGCAATCGTGGTCATATCCGTGCTTGAGTCAAACGACACGCCTAGCTGACGACTGGCGTTCTTCAGGAACCCTTCCGCACTACCACCCTTCGCTTTTTCGATATCCAGCAGGTCGTTATAACCGGCCTCGTTGAGCGGGATTCCTGACAGGATGTTATCGTCCTCTGAACCCTCAGCCAGGATGATTACGCGGTCGGGATGCACAGTGACATGGCGAACGTGTCCGTACGTTCCGTCATTACCCACCGGCTGCTCATTGAACTGATAGTTTACTGGCTGCCCGTAAGTAGGCGAATGAGTATCGATGTCGATGTTGCCGGGCTTAATCTGAGACTCCCACGCCGGTATCATCTTCACCAGAGCGCTGTCGCCCAGGCGCTTAACTAACGCGGTATCAACTGGCTGATCCCAGTCACGGCCATCTTTGATTTGCAGAAGCAACGCTGAGTAACGACCAATTAGGTTCCGACGATCGGCGTCTTTAATTTTTGACCAGTGCTTCTTGAGCAAGCGCGTTACCGTGGATTCCCATTCGTTGGTGGCTTTCGATTCGGATGTTTCCGGACCGTCGATAATAACTGGCTTGTCAACCCAGCATGAGTCCAGCGTCTTATGAACCCCGGCGTATGCCGCCGAGTTGCGCCGGTAAGCGCGGTAGAGCATGCCGAAGTCTACCGAGTCTGGATAACCGAATTCGTCCCATAACTTGGTTCGCTTCGTGTTGCCGTTGAACTGCCCGGCATAAAGCATTCTTTGCCGTCCGACTAAATCAGCAACGGCATTGACGAGGAATGAAACCTCGTTGTTTGAATTACTCACTGATTAGCCCTCAGAAGAAGATTGCGCCTGTAGATTTGTGGTTATTCTTGGATACAGCGAAATACCGGAATGCATCAGATCCGTGAGAGGTGAAGTCATGAAGGGGTTTGTCTTTCCAGCAACCGCGCTTGTCGTCCCACTCTTTTCGATAACCTTCTAGGTGTGAGATACCAAGCTCGCACTTGTGGCTGTCGAAAGCACATTTAGGGAGAATTTCACGCACCGAATCAATGCCTGTGTCTACCCCAAGCTTTGGGGCCACCTTAAATCTGATGGAGTATTTCATCCCATCGATTTCAAACCCCTCGGCGGCTATTTGCTTGCGACTTTTTCCATCGCCTGCAAACTCCCGGTTGTCTATATCGTGCGGCGCCCAATGTTCGCCGTACTCATAACCCCTGTCTTTCAGCACTTTCATGTAGTGTCGTAAACCTTCGCCTGAGTTCTCGTAGTAGTCGATGACGTGAAACTCTTCACCTACCTCACGAACAAACCAAATGGCCGTTGAATCACCTACGCCGATATCCCAAAACGTATGGACGGGAAGATGTGAGTTGTCCGGTAGCTCACCGATACGATTATTGGTGTAGAGCCAGCGGAACTGTTTGGCGTAGTAAGCGCCCTCGACTGACTGCTGGAATGCTTCAGCGGGTATCGTTGGATACTCACGCTTCATGTCATCGCCGAGAGTCTTTTCTTTGGCGCAATACCACGCTTTCTGGCGCTCATCGAGGGTGACGCCGTGCTTGGCTTCCATCTCATCGAAGTAATCAATCAGGCGCTGCGGTAACGCCTCTACCGGGTCAATTGCGTACTGCGGATTCTTCCACCAGGAGAAGAAGAAAAACTTCCAGTCCAGCGGGGAAAGCGTTTTCCCCTGCAATAATGCCTTTTCGGCAGTCTGGCAGTAATCGAAGAAGTAACCAGCCCGCCCTTCTGCCGTGCTCTCGATAGTGGCAAAGCATCCGGTTGATACCGCCTCAAACGCACCAGTGACAATCTCACGGGCCTTGTCCGGATACTTGGCGCATATCTTCCCGAACTCGGAAACGTGCAGGTAACGCAGCGTACCGCCACGGAATGACGTACTGACGTATAGCGATCCGCCCTTTTTAAATACCAACTCCCCGGCAGAGTCATTACTGGCCGGGTTGGCCGCTTTGATTTCTTCAGGAAGATTGTCGAAGGCGAACTTCACTTTCTCGCGGAACAGCCGCTTTGCATCATTCAGTGTGTGGGCGATCAACGCGCACTTTGCAGATTCAAACAGCGCCGCGTCGAGCTGGATAATGCACACTTCAGTCGTGAAACCGAGCTGACGCGCTTTGAGAATGATATTGCGGGTGTGGATACCTTCGAAGTACTCACGCTGCTCTGGCGTCATCCTGAAGCGCGTCGGCTTACCTTCTTTGTCGGTGATCCAATAGAGATTATTGAGCCGCCAGTCTTTATCAGCCAGTAGCTTGAGGTGCTCAGGTTTCATCAGGCCCCCTGAGACAAGGAGTCCATCAGGTCAGATAGTTTCTTAACGGAGTTGTCGCCTTCCGGCCCGTCGATGTCGTAAGCCTGGCGCTCAAGGCCAATAAGCGTCTTCAAGGTGTCCGAGAGGTCTTTCATCGACTTAACTCTCCCCGGCAGACTAATGACCTTGTGATAAAGCTCATTGAGGCGATCGCGCCCATTGTCGTCAGGGTCGAACATGATATCGCCGAGCTTTTCGAGTGCCGACACATCGCCACATTGAGCACCCAGCTCATCAAACAGTGAGTTAGCGAGATTTCTTGCCCGGCGAATGTCTCCGCGATGTTCCATACGGACTGTGGCAATGACTTCAGCATTAGCCTCAATCAGTATCCGTTCGCTGGTAGCCGTTTCAGTGGATACCTTGCTGGATACCTCTCGTTTGGATACCAGCGCATCAGCCTTTGCTTTAATCTTCGCCTTGAGGTCTCTTTCCCACCCATCTCGCTTTGCTCGCTTATTGATGGCGCCATGGGTAATGCCGTGCTGTGATGCAATTTCGCGGATAGACAACAAACCAGCCCGGTAAGCCGATTCGATAGCCTCCCAGTCGGGTTTTATTGCCATAAATAATATTTCCTGCTGGTTTGTTTGATATATCCCCGGGGAAAGGCAATACCGCCACCCGAGGATTCAGTATGTTTGTTCTGTAAAAAGCACTCATAGAATGCTCTTTGCAGAATTTCATAAAATAAGCCCGATTCTTCCGCCACGGTTCGGGCCGACCGCCATGTGAGTCGAAATCGCTGGTAAAACTCGGCGTATTCCAGTTTTTGATTCGCTATGTGCGCTCTACGGGGAATTTGCGTGTCATCGCTAACACATAGGACGGGGACTGAACGGCCCCTGGGGAATCGCTAAGAGCCGTCGTGAAAGTGGCTCTCTAATTCATTAATTTTACGGTGGCGCATTTTTTGCTGGCTACGCCGCATTATCCATATTCGCTACAGCAAGAAGTCCGGCAATCCATTGAATTCCCTTCGGCGTGAACTTCACCTGAGTGAATGCATGACCATTGCCAGCCTCACCGGTCTTTACCACGAACCGTCCTGCAGTAATGTGCTGTGCGTAAGGGGTTAGCTTTCCGGCCAGGCGATACATGATCTCGTTGTCTTGCAGGAATGCTCGGAAATCATTCTCTTTAACCTTAAGGAGCTTTGCCGCCTCACGAAAACCCATGCTGCCGGATGCCTCGACGTAGCTATCTACGAACTCAGCTTTTGGCGCCGCTATAGCTAGCTTGGTCTCCAGTTGCGCTTTCTGTTCTGCAAGGTCAGCGGCAAGGCGAAGCGCTTCGGGAAGAGACTGCGGGATTTGAGGCCCATGCATCACTTTCAATTTAGCCAGCACAGTACGGCGTACGGCTTTTGACTCCCGCATTCCGATTAAGGTCATCTGCTCCATGTTGAGCATGTAGCCTTTTACGGCGCGACTGGCGCCCTGTTCGGTGGTCACGTAAAAAGTTTCCGCGACCCCCAAATCATCAATTTCGTCCTCAACGCGAGAAAGGAAGTGCCGATTTTCAACTTCTGACTCCCCGTACTCGGCGCGGGCTGGATTAATGATGCTTTTCAGAAAGTCCAAGCTAGTCATGGAGACTTCGCTGTTTACTGTTGGATATGCCATTCGCTGATACCTTTTGGTGGTAGAGCCTGTTCTCCAGATGTAGGCAGCCCAAGAGCGGTCAGCGATAACCACTGCCCTATCTCAAGCTCTACCCCGAAAGGCCCTTGGTGATTGCGCGGAGAATGCGCGGTGAAATGCGGATACAAAAAAGCCCCGGACTATGCCGAGGCTCGATATTTGGTTTGGTGTTTAGGCGATCGCCAGCATGACGCCCTGTGTGACTGCGTGCTCAATGAGGTCTCGGCTCGCCGCCGGGCTTATGTCATGACCCTGCAGCGCCAGTAACTCCCTCAGCTGTTCCGCCAGAATTGCAATGGTGATGGTCTGTTCTTCGTGAATCATAATCCGTTACCTGTAGTGGGCATTATCGCGGACACTCGGTGAATATCCGCTGCAATGCCTACTCTGCTTTGGTGGACGCCTTAGCAGCGGCAGCTGCGTCGATTTTCTTCTCGACGTAAGCCTTAATTGACTTGTAGCCGCCAGACACCAGGTAAAGCACGCCAACCGCAGTGCTGAAGTACAGCATGCCAGCTTCGATTAAAGTCATCGGATTTCTCCATTTGAGGATGAGGTGATGGTTTTTATGTACCCCTGCAGCCCAGCTATTTGCTTTTCTGCTGTAGCGATTCGTTCTCTGAGGGTGAAATAATTCCGCTCAGAGGTTCGAGTAAGTTCGGCGCGGGGCTCATCAGCCACGCCGGCGGTGGGGGTGGCGCTGGACACACGACGACAGGTTGCGTTGACGCGCAGCCGCTTAGCACCGGAATCAACATCGCGCTGCAGGTCAGCAATAGTCTGTTTCGCATCTGCAAGCTCCTGCGTGTACTTTTGGTCAATGGATGCAACTTCACGTTGCCTTTCCTGCAATGTGTCGATCGCTTTTTGTTTTGCGTCCGCTAATTGCTCAGCGCGTTCAGCCCGCGATTTCTCTCCCTGATATTCTTCGTACAAGTGAAGGGAAAGCATGGATAGAAGGCTAAGGAAAATGAACATCAAGCGACGCCACCAGCAATAACCCGACTCATGACAAGAACAGAGCGCGCTCTCTCTGTCTCCGGCCAAGCAATCGATCTGGGTCGATACCCGCTCGCTTCCACATAAGGAAAGCATCTGCTGCGCCGGTGTAATCACCTGCGTTTAGCCTTTTCAGGGCTGTTGAGTAACGAAAAGCAGTTGCGCCAATGTTGAATATTAAGCTGGTGAGCGCGTCGTACTGATTCTGGTTAAGCTCAGCACGGACGTTTTTATCTATAGCAGTGGATACCCACGCCAGATCATCAAGCAGCAGCTTGGTTGACTGATTCTGCGTGATCTTCATTCCAACCGTCACAGGATTGCCATCAACGGTGCCCGTATGACCGACCCCGATAGTTGGTATGCCTCGGACATCGGAATAACCGACAAGGCGCTCGCCCTCTTCCTTTTTCAGGAATGAAACACCAGAATCACTTATCTTCATCGCCACCACCAAATCGCTTATTGAACGCATTGATCGCCATCTGGCTCAGCTTCTTAACACCGATAAAACCGACAGCACCGCCAATCGCTGGCGACACAGTGATGGGAAGGCCGAACATATCGAGAGAGTTTGTGATAGCTAGCGTCAACAGCCCGCACACCAACCCTTCAATCCATTCGTTTTTCTTCTCCGTTCCGTTGTAAATCAGCATCCCGTAGCGGATGAGGACGGCGAGGATGGCCCCAAAAAGCTGAGGCCATGAATTCTTCAGGCCGTTGGCAATATCCGCCCAAAAGCCGTAGTCGTTGTTTTGCATACGCATAGCTCCGCCTCCCGACTAATTGCTTGGTTGGCGCTGTGTGTTGTTGATTAGGGATTAGCGACTCAGGCCAGAGTTGACAGGGGGAGTCATGATAGTGATTGCCTGGTCGCTAAATAAAAAAGGCCACGCATTCGCGCAGCCTTGAAGTTGGTGGGCCGTGGAGGATTCGAACCTGCCTGCCTCGCCCTTATGAGGGGCTTGCTCATACCAAATGAGCTTACAGCCCAAACGCAAAAAGCCCCGGCGGGTGGCCGAGGCTTCGAATTTGGCTAGTTATCTAATGAACACTCACAAAGCGCCCATCATTGGTGGCATCCTAACCAATTATCGCCAGCCTGTAAATAACTATCTTCTACAAAATCAATTTCACATAGAAAATAATTCTCTACTTAGTGACTTTAGAGATAACAATATCTGCCGCAGCCTCCTGTTTGTGGCACTCCGTTACTAGCAGCTCATAGAACGACTTGTAAGTGCGTCGCCATGTTGTCTCGGGCAAATCCATAGCCACCGAGCAAATCGCCCGCCTGACGTTCTCTGCTGGCAATCTGGCGTACCCCTTCCCTGCACACCGAGGGCATTCTTTGAATACCGGAGCGCCGCCGTTGGCTTCTGTCTTTTCCTTGTCCACCACAACGCCCTTTCCATGACACCGGCATGAGTTGCTTATCACCCCCTTCCCGAGACAGGTCTGGCACTGCGTACGCACCACTTCGCGCACACTTGCATGCTTGTAGATATCCTTGGGTGAATCCACCCGCATTATCTTCGTGACGGGGCCAGGGTGCCTACCCATTGCTGATTTCATGGTGAACACTTCCAGGTCGACAAAGCCACCATCGCAATCAGGGCATCGCTTAACGCTGGCCGCGCTACGCGAGTAGTCCTGATACGCGAATGTTGCGATGACTTGCAGCAGCTTTAGTTTAATATCCTCCTCAAGTTGTGAGATTGCTTTATGGCGCCCTGCCAGGCGCTTAGCGATTTCGAACAAGCCTTCTACTGCTTTATCCGGCGAAGATATGCCAACCTTTGCCAAGTACAAATCCAGCCCAACACCGGCCGCTTGGTGTGTCATACCAATTGCGGCCATCACTTCACTGATTGATAGAGATTCTGTTGCTGTTGCTGGGGACTGATCGGAGAGTTTCGGAGATTTGGGAGAGAAGTACTTCGGGATGCTTTCGAGTCTCACTGCTTTCTCCTTTTCCTCGGGCTGCAGTCCCACGATTGAACGTGAGGCGGATGGACTACCGGATTAATGGGCCGGAAGTGCCGGAGAAGATTCGCTATCCACGCTTTCATGAATCACCCCGCTGTTTGTTCAGATTGTGCCGGTTGACGATCTCCCTGATGCGCTCCTGAGTTAGGCTTAACGCTTTGGCCTGATCAATCTCCTTTTGACGCAGCTCCTTCAGTGTGTGCTCTTCATAGGCGGTCATAACTCCTCCTGGCTGTACGTTTCAAACCAAAACACCACCGGCTTTTCGATAACCTGAACTAACCCGAAACGCTCCGCCGTTCTGAAATTTACCGATGTCTTAAGCGCCCTACCGGCCTGTAGTGATATCTGGTTCCTGAATTCCTCGATGTCGAATACCGATTTGAACAGATTGCAGGGAGCGCATGCCGGAACAAGGTTTTCAAAGGTGTCATTCTCCGGCACCCAATGATCGCCCGTCGCTACAATTTTTCTCTGACCGTTAGGCTGTCTTTCGCCGAATTCCAGCTTACGGTAGACAGGCTTGACGTGATCTGCGTGCCACCCCTTCTCAGGCAGTTCACATCCGCAGTACGCACAATTCCCGCCGAATTTCATGCGCAACAAGCTTCGCTGTTTTTTGGTGAGCTTCATGACTCCTCCCGTTGCTTAATGAGCTCTCTCGTCTTTCTCCGGTATTCCGCCGCCAACTCCTGCAATTCTTCCCGCGTCCATTTTTTCGGCTTATGCGGGCCCATCAGGCGATCGAAAGCAGCCTGGCCAATTTTGGCGATTAGGTTCGGCGTGTAGTTTTCGATATTTCCGGATAGGTGGTTATTGCAGGGGGCGCATTGCCGATGGCAGTTGGTTTCGTCATACCGGGTCTCAGGTGATGCGCCGACGGTGCGATAGTGTCCTGCGTGCCATTGGCCGTCATGGAATCGACCGCAGCTGATACACGGCTGGTCAATGTCTCGTTCCCGGATGAACTGGTTGAATGCTTGCTGGGCTTTCTTGTGAAAATAACTGAGGGGTTGAACTTCGAGTTTTCGAATCTTTGTTGTTCTGCGTTCCTGCTGTGCTTCCTTTCGCCTTCGCTGCTCTGCCTTGAGCTTTTCTTTCTCCCTGAGCATTAATCCATATTTTGCGCCGTGTTCCGGGCTACACCACTGCTCGTTAGGGAATCGAGGGTGGAACCACTCGCGGCAGACCTTGCATCGCCGTCGGGGTCGTTTCTTTTCAGTCGCCATCCTCGCTCCTTATCCGTTCCGCCACCTCACCCTCGATCAGCACGTCAGCACATTTCGGGCAAACATGGGTGCAGGTGCTGGGGATCGGCTGCCGGCAGCATTGGCACTTGGCCTCATTGTTTTGTTGGTCTTCCATACTTCCGGCTCCGTAATCGGTCAAATTTGCGCGTAAGCAGCCCGTGGACATAGTCAAATGTCTTTACCTGATTGGCGGCTGGGGTTCGTTTCAGCTTATTTCTGCGGCGGGGTACGGCGAATATTGCGTTGTTCTCAATGCGCTGCCATGCAGACTTCATGGATCCCCCTTACCTCGCGGATGCGGCGGTCGAACAGGAGGACCAGCGGATTGTGTGAGCGGGTATCGAATCGGCGACTGCCAGTGTCGACTCGCGGCGCCATGCGGTATGTGTACCCACCTTGCTCACCAGACCGAATAATCACGCCTTCCTGCGTCATTTGTTTGATGCATCCATACACACCCGGATAACTATGCCCGTAGTGTTTGCAGTAGCTCCAAATCTGCGCCCCCGTCATTTCTCCATTATCTGACAGGGTCTTGATCACCTCGTCTCGTATCATTTTTTCACCTCTTTGTTCTGCTCTCCCCAGCGGATTGACCATTCGATGGCCTGCCGGGATTCTTCGCTCCACCGAACGCCATGCTCGGCACCAAATGCGTTCATTAGCTCAATGAGGTCACTCATTTCACGAACGCTCATCTTGCGCGTAGACTGACCCAGCACTACAAAACCGCCATTTAACCCCGGCACCGTCTCCTGCTTTTTCAGTACGGCAGTAAAGACATTCTTCCAGCTCTCCGAGTCCATCTTTCGCCCATACCAAACCACCTGCTCACTGATGTCGCGCAGGGTTGCCCAGAGCCGAGCATTTTGCTCAAGGCTTCTGGTCTTCTCTTGGATTGTTATGGTGAGGGGTTTCTTCGGATCGGTGGGTAACTGCTGGATATACTGGATGGCGTTCTGCTTTCTTGGCTGGTCTACGAGGAAGTAAACCTGTTTAGTCATAGCGGCCTTCTGTTAAGTATCCTGTCGTGAAAAACCAAACCCAGCGCTTTGCAACGGAGGGCTTGCCGATTGGCTTCTTTTACACCAGGGACAAACCGATACCTTCTGGCAATCTCTACCCACTCGTCGTGGTGCCACATCATTCTTCCCAAGGCATCAAGCGCGATTTTTACTCGCGAATTTTGCTCATTCATAGCTCACTCCTTCACTGTTATTCCGGCTGCGCTGAGAATGTCTTTGCAGTCGTTAATTGCGTCGTGTGCTGATAGCGGATCGTCGTATTTTTCTTGCGACGGAAATTCAACGAATAATTCAGACCTACTCGCCTTCCATGCTGTCCACATGTAGCCGTACACTTGAACCGAATAGCCACCGCTCGGCGTTCGCTGTTTTTTCATATGGCCCCATGGCAACGCACCAACCAATTCTGCCCAACGCTCAAACTCTTCCCGCATCTGCTCTGTGCTCATCGTTCAACCTCCACGCATTTTATGTTGTTGACCCGAGGTGATGTTTCACTCCACGATCGCTGATCACTTGCAACTTCAGTCGCCTTGATTGCTGCTTGGCACTGCTCCATGCTTTCCATTGGTGCAATCTGCATATTCATAGACTGGCTGGACAAAACCATAACCATAAAAAAATAGGTCATTTCCTCACCCCCAATTCGCGGGCGACGAAGCTTTCCATTCGGCTGATGCAGCCTTTGATCCGGCTGATGTCACCTTCTGGAAACATGCTCTTGCTCATTTCCCTGAGCGATCGCTTAAGGTCGGCATTTTTCACGCGCTCTACCCGCGCCTGAGCAAAAGCACGCAACGCCTTGGGTATCGACCGACCATCCAGTCGAGCAAACGCGGCGCATAGTCTCGCGTGGGTCACCGTCTCCGGGAATTCAGCAAAGTCGGTGTGCTCGATGATTTGTCGGGCTGTTGATAGTTTTTCCATTTCAGCTCCAAAAAATAAGGCCCGATATCGCTATCAGGCCCGTGATTAGTTCAGTACTGTAGGTTGTGATCATGGTTTATTCCTTTGGAGGCTCAGGGAGTGGCATCCAGTGGGTTATTTTTTCTGGGTCGATACACTGAAACGACCCAAACAAGAACGGTGCCATGCTTATATGTTTTCCATTCCAAATAACATGGTAATAACCACTCACAGCAGGCATCCGCTCGCTGCACTTAATCCAATCACTCATAACTCAATCCTCAATCATGTGCGGGTAGCGGCGCAGGAATTCGCGTAGGCCAAGATAGTCAGACGTTTGCCCGATATGGAACAATACGGAAAGACCGCGGCCGGCTTTCCTTACGTCAAAAACTGTTACAGCTATTTCTGCAGGGTGATTTATGTCAGAAACGTACTTACGCCCAGTCATTGCACGCCGGATTTCCCGCTGCTCAAAATTCATTTTGCTCATAACTTAAACTCCATCTTCTCCAGCTTGGCGATCTGCTTCTTGAGTGACGCCAGCCTTTCTTTGCGTCTACGTTCGCAGTCGGCAATGGCTGACTCTTTGGTGGCGTAGAACTCCTTGCCGTATGCGGAATTCGTATGATAATTATCACGCCAATATGCACTTTTACCATCATCGCGAACTTCAGCCTCTACCTCGAACGGACCTTTCGTCAGGGCGTACTTGGTTACGTAAATGGTTTTATCGCTCATCATCCTGCTCCTCAGCTTCTTTCAGCTTTTCGAATGCTGACTCCAGCTCATCGTCTGCCCAACCTTCGCTAAGCGCCCCTTCGATTGCTTCGAGAAGGACTGAAATCTCTGCCTGATTAAAATCAACTGTCATGTTGTGCTCCTGCTTTACCAATTTTCAGCTTGCGTCGAATCTCTGCGATCTTGTCTAACCCCTTCTCGCCGCTCACCGGGATATGCAGCTTCGGTATCTGAGCCACTGGCGCCGGGAACGTTTCACCTCTTGCCGCGCGGCGAGCCATATCTTTCAACTCGCGTTCACATCGTTTTCTCAGCTCTGATTCCGTGAGGTTGAACGACCGCATTTGCGAGTAGAGCTTGGTGACCATCAGCCAGCAGGCGTTACTGGGCCACGGATATCTTTCCGGGCTTTCGTAATATCCCCGTTCTGCGCTGTATTTCATGACCATCAGGTAGAGCTCGTCAGAACCCGGTAATCCGTACTTGCTAACCTCACCCTGGCGGCACCACTCGATGAACTGCCCAGGAGACGGCCAGAACGGTGATGAATTGGCTCGGGCGTACTGCATTCCTGCCGAAAGCTGTTCTCTGCTTCGGATTCCGTTCTCAGCGAATGCGGCTATCCACTGCTTTTTAGCCGCGCTTTCATCAGCCTCGGTTCGTAGATTGGTATTCCCAGCCGCGGGGAATACTTGCCTCAACTGGCGAAATAACGCGTCAACCAGCTTCTCAGCCTCTGGATTGACGATGTTCTGGACGTTGGCTGGATGACCGCTGTACATCGCTGCGAGGGACTTGCCATCGCGATTCTGGATAACCGACATCAGGCGTTTACTCATAGGAATTCCTCCCACGATTCAGGGCTGTTCCAGTGTGGAGATTGTTTTACAGATCCGGGTCTTATGCCGCGATTAATCGCTTGTTTATTTTGGTAGCTCAATTTCTGACTTGCCGTAACGAACCAGTTTTTAGGTTTTTCACGGCTGAACTCAATGTCTAGTTTTTGCAGTTCATACACCAAATCAATGCTGGAGTAGAGAGTCGCCCATTTGTGAAAGTCATCGTGATTTAACTTCACGACTTTACCTTCAAAAGAATATTTTGAAGATTGAACTGACTTATCAGAAGGAGCGGATGCGACTGGTGTTTGTTTAGGTTCTATGACTGGTTCAAAAGAGTGACTGGTTCTGGGGGCAGCTCCTGCCCCACCCCCTAGGGCAGCTCCTGCCCCACCCTCGGGCAACTCATGCCCTAGGGCAGCTCCTGCCCCACCCTCGGAAACTCGTTTTATGCAAGAATTGTCTAGCGTGAGATAAAAAAGATTTGATTGGTTTAATTCTCCATTCCTGCGGAACTCCCTTCGCAAGAGCCCTAATGTTTCAAGTGCTCTTATGTGGCTTTTTACCGTTGATCGTCCTATTTCGCACTGATCAGCAATATGCTGGTAAGAGGCCAGCATTCACCCTTATCATTGGCGTTATCAGCCAACTTGATCAGCACAAGCTTCCTCAATGGGTTGCCAACTCTGATGTTCATGGCTTTGGCCATCAAATTCATGCTCATAATTAGTCCGGATTAGAAAGGTAATGGCTCGTCAATCGGGGGTTGCTGAGGGCCGTATATTCCTGCTGCGATTTGCTGTTCTTCCCATTCCCTAAGTTCTTCTTCATGCCGTCTGACAAATGCAGCTTCGGCATTTTCGACGGCATAAGCTTTATTCTCGAAAAAAACAGCAGAGATGTTTTTGGTGTTCAAGCTGTTGATTATGAATTCAGCACCGAACCTGATTAGACGTTCGGCTACAGCCAACTTGTCACCAAAAATATTGATTCCGATATCTTCAAAGAGATCATTCAAATCAAGGCCTTTCAGGCTTTCAAAAGAGATGACGTCGTAGTCCATTGCTAAAATCTGAACTTCATCTCCAACCTTGGCATCACAGTGCTGCCTACATTCATCAATTAGGCCTTCAAGGTCATATTGGAAAAACTCCCTAGATTGGCTGACCCTGCAATCCTTAAGAGCTTCGTGTATGGCTCGCTCAGAAGATGCAGGGTCCTCACAGTGGAAAGCAGCTTCGATTACGAACGGAAAAGGAACACCCGTTGCAGATGAAAGCTCCTTAGCCCTTGTTTCAGGGCTAGTTGTCGTCATTCCTACTTTGTAGATACCCGGCATGAATTCGTTGCTAAGCACATACACCCATCCCGCCATGCGAAAATTGGCCGGCATTGGCATCTCTTGTAATACGTCAGGTTGCCTTTCAATGGGTTCTAGGTGCATAATCTCTCCTGTGAATTGATCCAGTAATTCCGTTAAGCGTCGAAGCTGTTACCGCAGCTCGGCGTTTTTTCATTTTCGAGATACCCCACCAGCCGCTTGGCTAATTCCGCCATCTCATCGTCATCAATGCCGTAATTCAGCACGGACAACATCAGGCTCACTTGGCTGAAGAAACCGTTCTTCCAGCGGCTTACTTGGTACTCAGGAACCCCCATTGCAGCAGCAAAAGCTTTCTGGCCCATGAGAGCTAATTTGTTAAGCAGCGCGGATTCGATACGTCTCGCGTTTTTGCTTTGAGTTGCACTTTCCATACTTGATAATTTCCCTAGTTAAATATTGCATTGTTAATTGAGCGATCAGCCGATGCTGTCGCTTGTGTAGTGTTCCGCGTTGACGGCGGTGCAAATTGGTAAAGAGCGGTGGTGCTATACGGCTAAATGCTTGTTACTTGGGAAAGGTCGATGTTCTTCTGCTTCAACCTTTCCATCCGGAGTTCTGGTAATGAAGATTTTCCGGCCAACGCGAACTGCCTTGCTGATTGCCGTCTGGTGAACGCCTATTTCGCTAGCCGCTTTGGCTTGCCCGTTCTCCCTGACGTAATCAGCTAATGGAATCTTTTCCATCTTCTGCTCCATGTGATTACGCATACGACAATAATACCACGAGTATTATTTATATCAATACTTGCGGTATTTCATATTTAAATAACTCAGGTATTACAATCAGGTCATGGAAAAGAAAAAGAAGCTTTCACAAGAACAGATCGATGACGCTAAGCGCTTAAAGTCTTTGTATGAGGCAAAAAAGCGTGAGTTGGGCGTCACCCAACAGACGATTGCTGATGCTCTTGATATAACTCAGGGGGCGGTGGGTCATTACTTGAATGGACGGAACGCTTTAAACGTTGCTGTTGCATCAGCATTCGCTAACGCTCTCAAGGCTTCAATAGCAGAGTTCAGCCCGTCACTTGCGAAAGATGCAGCGCAGTACGCAGGGTCTATAGAAAAAAACTTTACTTACGCAGGACGGCATAAAGAATCCCCCAAATACCCCGTCATAAGCAGCATACAGGCCGGAGCATGGGCGGAGGCTATCGAACCCTACACCCTCCATGAGATATCGACGTGGCTTGAGTCTGACGCGCATATTCAAGGTAAAGCTTTCTGGCTTTTGGTCGAGGGTGATTCTATGACGGCGCCCACAGGTGTCAGCGTCCCGCAGGGGAGCTATGTGTTGTTCGACACGGGCCGCGAAGCGGTGAACGGCAGCCTAGTTGTCGCCAAGATGTCTGACGTCAACGAAGCTACGTTTAAGAAACTGGTGATCGAAGGTGGACATCGCTACCTGAAAGGCCTGAACCCAAACTGGCCTATCGTTCCGATAAACGGCAACTGCAAGATAATCGGCGTGGCCGTCGAGTCGAAGATGCGGTTTGTTTAGTAAAAACGTGGATACATTGACAGAAACAGGTCGCAGAAATGCGGCCTAATTTTTTTCAGCAGTTGCCGATTATTTACACACAGCGCGAACCTGACAATAGATCGGGTCGTAATATGTTTGCTAGGGAATATGAGGGGGAACCCCCTATAAAGGATTAATTATCATGTCGTTACCAGAAAAAAAGAAGTCGCAGAGATCGCCCTCTAATCACACCATCCCTTTAGACCTAGATATAAAGCAAGAAGGTGTAATCCATGGCGTTGAAATGGGAGTCCTAGACAATGGAATACCGTATCTAACACAGAGTGGGCTGGCTACAGTTTGTGGTGTTCAACGCCTTAGAATCAAAGAAATAACAGACGAATGGTATGATTCTGTTGAGTCTGGAATTTTTAAAAAAGGGAAAATGACGTTTATTGGTTCTTACCTTCTAAGGGAAGGTTTTGCAGAACCTAAGCTTTTTATCCCAGTGATGAAAAAAGGAACAGAGAATCATGCATATCCTGACGTTGTATGCATGGCTATCATTGAATATTACGCATTCGAGTCGAAGCAGGCAGAATCGGAAACAGCCCTAAGATCTTATAGAGAATTAGCGAAGAAAGGCCTCAAAGAATATATTTATGAGGCACTGAAATATAAACCAGAAGACCCCTGGAAACATTATCATGATCGCGTTTCAATTTTGAAAGAAATGGGATCTGTTCCTGACGGATTCTACATAATTTTCAATGAAATATCAGGTATGATGGTAGACTTGATACAAGCAGGGTTATTAGTAAACGCGCATACCGTACCTGACGGAAGCGTAGGCTCATGCTGGGCAAATTTTTGGAAAAAAAATTCTCTTAGCTCCAAATTTGGGGATGCCACAGATTGTGAGCATTTTTACCCAGATGATTTTGCCCAAGCAAAATCAAATCCTCAGATTATCAATGCTTATCCGAACTCATCTCTACCGGAGTTTAGAAGGTGGTTTAGGCACGAGTATCTCCCTACAAAGTTCCCTCCATATATACTCAAAAAGGCAAATTTACTTGCGGGCGGTAAAGACGATGCACAAAAATTAATCGAAGCCTTCAAGCCACTTCAAATTTCTAAGCCCTAATTTCATCCAACCCGGCCACGCCGGGTTTTTTGGTGATCCACCGCACGTACAATTTTCGCTATAAATCCTCTGCAAACCCGCATGTAGCCTGATCCTGTCGGCGATCCAATATTTAGGTTAACGATGTCACGCTTGGTTAACCGTTGACCAGTGATGACATCGTTAACCACCCGCCCTCCCCTACACGCATTCGCAACCCAAGCCCGCCGCAAAAATTAAATTCCCTTAGAAATCACCAAATTAATACTATCGGTAATATTTTTATTACTTGCGGTATTGATCATGATTAATACTTGCGGTATTGTTTATTCATCGCAACGAAACAGCGACGCGGCAAACGAAACAACCAGCCGCTCCCGGCAACGGGATGCTCATTAAGAATCTGATGCGCTGACAAAGCGCGAAATTACCAAGATGTTTTTGGGGTGTGGTGACGCCAACACCAGGTACAGCGAATTAGGCAATGCCAGCCGCTACACCACACCACCAAAACCATCTGAGGGGGAAATCATGGCAACGATTATCTACAGCAAATCAGTATCACCACGCGGTAACGCCAAGACACGTCGTCAGGCGCGCCGCCGGGAAGCCGCAATCGAACGTGACTCATTGTGCGGGATCATTGATGCGGTGTTTGGCGCAGAGTGCAAACCGGCGCAAGGCCGCGTTGATAAGGCGATCGGCACCATCGAAGGCAAGATGAAGCCAGCTCGCACTGAGAAGGTTCAGCCATCCGCCGGACAGTGTCTGCCTAACGTCGCTATCTACGCTGCCGGCCATCGCAAATGCGAGAACATCACCTGTCGCGGAACGCAGAAGTTCAAAGGGAAATCCATCCCACTAATCTAATCAACCTAGCGAGGGCTGTTATGGAAATTCTTCTAGCTATGGCGGTCCTCGCTGGGCTGTCAGTAATCACCGCCACAGCGTTCTATCTGTGGGAGCTGATATTCGAATGAATTAACGGCGAATTGTCGCCAACACCGGGAAACCACGCCGCTATATGCGGCTTTTTTTACGCCTAAATTTCAGGAATAAACATGAAAATCACCAAAGAGCAGGTAAAAAATTGGGAAGCATGCATTGATGGATATCGCTGGTTTTTGAATAAATTTCCAGAAGGTGGCGACTATGCGGATATCCACCAGGGGTTGCTTAACGATAATCGATTTGAAGATGCGGGCTGGCTTACTGAAAAAATGTACCAGTCATTTTTTGGAACTCCAGAACTGCCCCAGGCTGAAGCATCTGCTGGCAACAAGATGATCGAGACCCTGAACAACATGGATATGCCAACGGTTGAATCCATTAGTGAATGGTGTGGGC
>NZ_LUTN01000013.1 GCF_002111595.1 Lonsdalea britannica | reverse complement strand
CCGCGCGCCGCCGAAGGCCGCATCAAAGCCATACTTGTTCAGCGCCTGCTTCAACCCTTCGGTTTTCATGATGTCGGTATGCTTCGCGCTACCATGTACGAACGGGTTGATCCCCATCGCGACCCCTTCCGGGTTGCGGTGTACCAGCAGCTCGCAGCCGTATGCCTTGGCCGTGCGGTCACGAAACTCGTACATTTCGCGAAACTTCCAGCCGGTATCGACGTGCAGCAGCGGGAATGGCAGCGTGCCGGGGTAGAACGCCTTGCGCGCCAGATGCAGCATCACCGAGGAGTCTTTACCGATGGAATACATCATCACCGGGTTACTGAACTCCGCCGCGACTTCGCGAATGATATGAATACTTTCTGCTTCAAGCTGTTGCAGATGCGTCAGTCTTTTCTCGTCCATAAAATCGTACCTTAAGCCAAATTCACCACTGTTGGCCGACGTTCTGAGGCCGACACCCGCGAATGATCTCCAAACCAGGCGATTTGCTCATGCAAATTCACCACCTCGCCAATCACCAGCAATGCCGGTGTAGCCGCCTGCCGCGCCAGCGGTTCCAACTGTTGCAATGTACCGGTCAGCACTTGCTGATCCCGGCAGGTCCCGCGACTGATAACGGCGACCGGTGTTTCTGCGGATCGCCCGTTTTCTATCAGTTGACGGCTAATATCCGCCGCTTTCATCGTGCCCATGTAAATCACCAGCGTCTGCCGCTCACGAGCCAGCGTAGACCAGTCCGGCGCTTTGCCGTCGACGCGGTGATGTCCGGTAATGAAAGCCACGCTTTGCGCATAGTCCCGATGCGTCAACGGGATCCCCGCGTAGGCGGTGACGCCCGCCGCGGCCGTCACGCCCGGCACCACCTGGAAGGGGATGCCCGCCTTCGCCACATGCTGCAGCTCCTCGCCGCCGCGGCCAAAAATAAAGGGATCGCCGCCTTTTAGGCGAACGACCCGTTTGCCCTGCTGCGCCAACGTCACCAACCGCTGGTTGATCTCGTCCTGCGGCATCAGATGCGCGCTGGCGCGTTTGCCGACGCAAATCATCTCGCATCGCGTCGTACCAGCTCCAGCACGTCCGCGCTCACCAGATAGTCGTACAGCACCACGTCCGCCTGCTGGATGACCTGAAGTCCGCGTAACGTCAGCAAACCCGCATCGCCCGGACCGGCGCCCACCAGCGACACCTCGCCTTGCTGGTTCTGAGGTGCCATCAGCTGTTCTTCCAGCGCATCCTCGGCTTCAGCCAGTTTTCCCGACGTCACCAGTGAGGCAAAGCGACTGTCGAACAGGCGCTCCCAGAACCGACGTCGGCCGGTCATCGTCGGCAGTTGCTGTTTGACGCGGCTACGCCAGTTGCCCGCCAGCTCGGCCATCTGCCCCAAACGGGAAGGCAGCAACGCCTCGAGCTTCTCGCGCAGCAAACGCGCCAGTACCGGCGCAGTGCCGCTGGATGAGATCGCCACCATCAACGGAGACCGGTCAATCAACGACGGAAAAATGAAGGAACATTTCGGCTGATCGTCGACCACATTGACCAGTTTTTGCCGACGATCCGCGGCCTCTGAGACCGTTTCATTGAGCTTAGCATCATCGGTAGCCGCGATGACCAGGAACACCGGGTCCAGCTGTTCAGGACTGAACTCACGGGCAATCCAGGCCACTTTTCCGTCGTTCCGCAAAGCATCAAGCGGGACGCACAGCTCGCGCGCCGCCACCCGAACCTCTGCGCCCGCCCGCAGCAGCAGCGTGATTTTACGCATGGCTACTTCGCCGCCGCCCACCACCAGCACGGGGCGCTGCCGCAAATCGGCAAATACAGGGAGATAGTTCACAGATGCCTTTACTAAGATAAAAAAGTGATAATGGGACTATAAATCGAGGGGGTAAGCGTATTGAAATGCCGAATTCGCATGATAAGTTCCGTAATGGAATAAAGGACCACTCTACAAGTCGTAAAAAGCGGACTCATGCCGCCTACGCGGTCACTTGGCCTCAGTCGGTGATCCCGAAATGAGCCAAATGTTCCGTCAGTGAATAGCGGCGCAGATACGCCTTAACCTTCCGTTGCCAACGTTCGTCCAGCGACGTCACTCGGCTATATGTCATTCCGGCCAGCGCGCCACGGTCATCATAAGTATTAATTAACGTCTGGTTTATTGCGTCCTGATTCAGCGCAGGATTCGACCGCTGCTGACGCGCCAACGCATCGACCACCCGCTGCTGCTGGGCAACATCCGGCTTCCAGCGCTGGTGATACAGCCCGCTCAACACGATAAACAGCGGCGGTATACCTTCCTCTCGCGCGGCCTGTAGCCGGGAATGTCCATCTAAAATCACATAGCGCCCAGCCCCGAGACAAACCACAGCAGGACGGGCGGCAATGCTCCCTCCCGCGCTTTTTTACGCCACCATTTTACCCGTGATGAAGTGGGGTCAACCACGGACAGCGGCAGGAGTTGCGTGCTGTCCCACCACCGGTCGATAAGAAAGACCGAGTCTGACACGGTCAGATCCGGGATGTCTTCCCCAAACAGATCCCAACGCGGGCAATAGTCGCCTGCGGATTGGGGCGCGATAAAACGCCACGCGTTTATCGGCTGCGGCTGGGCAGTGCGTGGCGCAGAAGGCAACACATACGGCATCGGCCGCAGCAGCCATTGGCCATTGTTCAGCAGCGGTTGAGGCGAAGAGAGCAGGCGCTCGGCAAAGAAGCGACACCACCCTGCCTGACGCGCAGTGGACGTTTGCAAGGCTTCAGCGCGCATGACGTCAGCGGACCGAATCGGACTGAGTAATGACCGCTGGCGGATATCTTTGCGAGGACAAAGCACGCTAGCCTCGGCGCCATTCACCGCCACTGACGCCCAGAATAAAGTTTCATCTCCGCAAATCGCCTGCGCCCTGCCCTGCGCGCCCACAAGCAGTTGCAGCGCTCCCGCCGGTCGCTGGCCGGAAGGACTTTCCAGCGCTAATCCCTGCCAGACGCCGTCTCGATCGTCGATGTCTCGCCACCATACTTTCTTCATTTCAGACATCACTCACACGGTCCCATTCTGCAAATGGCGGTAAACATAGTCTGTCGCACCGTGGGCATCAATACACTACCCAATGAACTTCTCTCTTTGCATCAGCAAGTTGCCGCCATCTGTACATAACATCGCGTTCAGGCTGAAAAAGGGTCACTTAATCTAAACGGCAAAGGGAAAAGGGGGAATCTCGCCGCCAAAAGAGAAAGCCCCTCAAACGAGGGGCTTCGGGTCAGCCTTCGTGCAAGCCGCACTCACGCTTCAGCCCGAAGAATCGTGTCTCTTCTTCGCTCATGCCCGGCTCCCACTTGCGGGTGGTATGAGTATCGCCCACCGACAGATAACCCTGATCCCACAGCGGGTGATAGCTCAGGCCATTGGCCTTCAGGTACTGATAGACCTGTCGGTTATCCCAGTCGATGATCGGCAGGAATTTGAATACGCCGCGCTGAATAGCCAGCACCGGCAACGTTTCACGGCTGTTCGACTGCTCGCGGCGCAGGCCCGCAAACCAGGTTTGCGCACCGAGCTCCTGTAGCGCCCGGTTCATCGGCTCCACCTTGTTCATCTGGTTATAGCGCTCGATCCCCTCAACGCCCTGCTCCCATAGCTTGCCATAGCGCGCTTCCTGCCACGCGGGCGACAGCTCGGCACGAAACACTTTCAGGTTTAGCTTCAACTGATCGGTAAGGCTGTCGATGAACTGATAGGTTTCCGGGAACAAGTAGCCGGTGTCCGTCAAGACCACCGGGATTTGCGGACACTGCTGGGTGACCAGATGCAGAGAAATCGCCGCCTGAATCCCGAAGCTCGACGTCAGCACGAACTCGCCCGGCAGATTTTCCAGCGCCCATGCGACTCGGTTTTCGGCAGTCAGGCTTTCCAGCTCGGTGTTAATTGCCGCGAGCTCAGACTCTTGTTCCGGCTTCGGCAACGCGTTGAGCGCCCCCAGATTGAGTGCAGACATCAGGCTCTCCTCTTAGTCATAGAAATCGACAGCGGGGTCGAGCACCGGTTTGATGATGTGGGCACGAATGGCGAAATCGCCAAATCCTTCGCCCGCTTCGCGCTCCTGCGCCCAACGCCCTACCAACTGGTCGATTTCGCTGAGGATGTCAGCTTCGGTGATATTTTCCCGGTACATACGCGGAATGCGCGTCCCTTCCCGGTTGCCGCCGAGGTGCAGGTTGTAACGGCCGATGGCTTTTCCCACCAGCCCGATCTCCGCCAGTAGCGAACGTCCGCAACCATTCGGGCAGCCGGTCACTCGCAGGACGATGTGCTCATCGCCGACGCCGTGCTGCTGCATGATCCCTTCTACCTTTGTGACAAACTGCGGCAGGAAACGTTCGGCTTCCGCCATCGCCAGCGGACACGTCGGCAGCGAAACGCAGGCCATCGAGTTTTTACGCTGTTCGCTGACCGAATCGTCAATCAGCCCATGCTCGCGCGCCAGCGCTTCGATTTTCGCTTTATCGCGCGTGGCCACGCCCGCCACAATCAGGTTCTGGTTGGCGGTCAGGCGGAAATCCCCTTTGTGGATTTTCGCGATTTCGTTCAGCCCCGTTTTTAGAGGACGGCCCGGATAGTCGAGGATGCGGCCATTTTCGATAAACAGCGTCAGATGCCACTTATTGTCGATGCCTTTCACCCAGCCGATGCGATCGCCGCGGCCGGTGAATTCATACGGACGGATCTCTTCGAACGTGACGCCAGAGCGGCGTTCCACTTCCTGCTTGAACGTGTCGACGCCGACGCGCTCCAGCGTGTACTTGGTTTTGGCGTTCTTACGATTGGTGCGGTTGCCCCAGTCGCGCTGCGTGGTGACCACCGCTTCCGCGACCGCCAGCGTCTTCTCGACGGGGATATAGCCGAACTCGCTGGCAGTGCGCGCATAGGTCGCCTTGTCGCCGTGAGCGATGGACAAACCGCCGCCTACCAGCACGTTGAAGCCAATCAACCGGCCGTTCTCGGCGATTGCGACAAAGTTCAGGTCATTCGCGTGCAGATCCACATCGTTCTGCGGCGGGATCACCACCGTGGTTTTGAATTTTCGCGGCAGGTAGTTCGATCCCAGAATCGGCTCTTCATCCGTCGTCGCAATCTTTTCCCGATCGAGCCAGATCTCGGCATAAGCGCGAGTCTTCGGCAACAGGTGTTCGGAGATCTTCTTCGCCCAGTCGTACGCCTGCTGGTGCAGCTCGGACTCAGCGGGGTTGGACGTACACATCACGTTACGGTTGACGTCGTTCGCCGTCGCCAGTGAATCCAGCCCCACATCATGCAGCAGCTGATGCGCCGATTTCAGGTTGGATTTCAGGATGCCGTGAAACTGAAACGTTTGACGGTTGGTAATACGGATACTGCCGTAAATCGTCTTGGCCTTGGCGAAGTCATCGATCGCCCGCCATTGCTCTGGCGTCATGACGCCGCCCGGCAGACGGCAGCGCAGCATCATCGCATGACGTGGCTCCAGCTTCTGCGCGACGCGTTCGGCGCGAATGTCACGGTCATCCTGTTGGTACATCCCGTGGAAACGGATCAGCAAAAAGTTGTCGCCGGTAAAACCACCGGTCAGGCCATCGTTAAGATCGTCTGCGATCGTACCGCGCAGAAAGTTGCTCTGCTGTTTTAGACGCTCCGCATCGGTGAGTTTGCCTTCTACCACCAGCGGGCCAGAATATCTCTCGCTCATTAGTACACGTCTCTCTGATAGCGCCGCTCAAGCCGCAGCTCGCTTAAAAATTCATCCGCCTGTTCGGCATCCATCCCGCTCTGCTCGGCAATCACTGCCAACAGCGCCTGTTCGACATCTTTCGCCATTCGGTTGGCGTCGCCGCACACGTAAATATGCGCGCCATCCTGGATCCAGCGCCAGACTTCCACGCTCTTCTCACGGATGCGATCCTGAACGTAAATCTTATGCGCCTGATCGCGCGACCAGGCCAAATCGATGTGGGTCAGCAGCCCGTCTTTGACGTACCGTTGCCACTCCACCTGATATAGGAAATCTTCAACAAAGTGCGGATTGCCGAAGAACAGCCAGTTTTTACCCTCGGCGCCTTCCGCTTCACGCTGCTGCATGAAGGCTCTAAACGGCGCGATGCCCGTCCCGGGACCAATCATGATGACCGGCGTATTCGGGTTCGCCGGCAGGCGGAAGTTATCGTTATGCTCAATGAAGACGCGAACTTCGCCGTCTTCTTCCAGCCGATCGGCCAGGAAACCGGAGGCGCCGCCGGTGCGCTCCCTTCCCTCATAGGCGTAACGGACGACACCGAGCGTGATGTGCACTTCATTGTCGACCTCTTCCTGCGATGAGGCGATAGAGTAGAGACGCGGCGTCAGCGGACGCAGCCAGCTAACCAGCTGTTCCGGCGTCAGTTCGGCGGGTGCCGATCGCACCATATCCACTAGCGGCGTCTGCTGCGCATACTGCTGTAGCGCGGACTTATCTCCGACCCGTGACTGAAGCGTTTCATGTCCCGACAGCACGGCATATTTCTCTACCAGCGGCGCCGTATTTTGCGTCAGCTCCAGATGCCGTTGCAGGGCCTCGGCGAGCGGCAGCGTCTCACCAGACACCGTCACCGTTTCGTCCCCTTTCAGCTTCAGCAGCCCCAGCAATTCCTCAACCAACGCCGGATCATTCTCGTACCACACGCCCAGCGCATCGCCGGGACGATAGCGCAAACCTGACTCACCCAAGTCGATTTCCAGGTGGCGCACGTCTTTATCCGAGCCGCGGCCGGTGATCTTTTGATTGACCGACAGCGCGGCGGTATAAGGCGTTTCTTTGCCGTACGGGCTCGCGGTAATCTCATCCACCGCGCCCACTGCCGCTGTCTGGACAGCGGCCGCGTCCTGCGCCTGATGGCGAGACTTCAGCGTTTCCGTCAGCCGTTTCCGCCACTGCTCCGCCTCAGGTTGGAAGGCCACGTCAGCATCCACACGGTCTAGCAGGCGTTCCGCCCCCAGTTCCGCCAGACGACTGTCGAAATCTTTACCGGCTTTGCAGAAAAACTCGTACGAGGAGTCCCCCAAGCCAAAGACCGCGAATGCGGTGCCATCTAAGGTCGGCGCTTTTTTGGAGAACAAGTACTTATACAATGCCACGGCTTCTTCCGGCGGTTCACCTTCGCCCTGCGTCGATGCCACAACGACCAGCAGTTTCTCCTGAGCAATTTGCTTAAATTTGTAATCGCCCGCGTTGACGAGCGTGACCGGCAACCCGGCCGCCAGCAGATCGTCCCGCGTCTGTTCAGCAACCCGACGCGCATTCCCCGTCTGAGACGCCGAAATCAGCGTGATCGCCGAAGGAGCAGCGGCGGGTGCGCTGGCTGTCGCCATCGCGCCGGTAGAAACGCCTGCGGGCTGCTGAGAAATCCCCCAAAAATAACCGGATAACCAGGCAAGCTGGGTGGGTGAGAAATCACCGGTTGCCGCCTGCAGGCGCGCAAGTTGCTCCGCGCTCAGAGGGAGTAGCGAAGTCGGAGAAACCGGATTAGTCATTGTGATACGTTTTCCTTGTTCAGGTCGCTGGCGCCAATGCCGATTTGGTGCGGTACAAAGTTGAATGGGTTATTAAGGTAGCGACCCCCATCTTAACAATTAAAGAAATGATGGAAATATCAAATAACCAAAATGACTAAAGGGTTTTTTATATACGCTTTACCACAAAAAGTGATATAGGCCGAAAAATAGAATAAGCATCTGATTGTTAACAATAAAAAACCAATGCCGGCGTCGAAAACCAAATGATAAAAATTACTATTTACGCTTCTTTGCGGCGGAAAATAGCGCAAAGGCGCACTTTCCGGTAGTATGCGTCGGTTTTTTCAGGTCATATGAGATTCACCGTCATGCCAACCATGCTGTTTAAAGATTTTCAGTTTGAAGCCGCTCATCGGCTTCCCCATGTTCCAGACGGACACAAATGTGGCCGGCTGCATGGCCACTCATTTATGGTTCGACTGGAAATTACCGGCGAAGTCGATGCCTATACCGGCTGGGTGATGGATTTTGCCGAACTGAAAGCCATCTCTCGTCCGATCTGGGAGCAGTTAGATCACCACTATCTGAATGAAATTCCTGGGCTGGAAAACCCGACCAGTGAAATTCTGGCTCAGTGGATTTGGCAGAGATTGAAACCGATACTGCCGCTGCTGACCGCCGTCCGGGTCAAAGAAACCTGTACAGCGGGCTGCGTATATCGGGGAGAGGAATAATCGTCGCCTGACCCGCACGGACGCACCGGTCAGGTCGTCGTCAGGCTATGTTCAGGTACTTGTGGGTCTGCATGGATAAACGCCAGTTGCGCGCTATGCAGGTAGCAATGCACAACCGAGTCGCTTCTTCTTTCTGGCTGATAGGCTGTAACGCGATGACCCGCGCCTTATCATCATCCAACCGGTTTAACAGCGTATCCAACGTTTCGATATCACGCTCCCGCGCCACCGGATGTTTAATCTCATCCGCCCGCTGCAGGGCCTGATCGATGACGACCATTCCGCCGCGCATATTTACCTTTGGAGAGACCGTAACCCAGCAGTGGGTTGAGCAGCGGATTTCGTGCGTCCCGCTGGTTTCGATTTGTGTACTGAAACCCAACGCTTCCAGTCGCTGAGTCAGCGTCGTCAGATCGTGGATACAAGGCTCGCCGCCGGTGATCACCACATGCCGGGCGGTATAGCCCAGCCGCGTCATATGGCCAACGATATCCTCCACGCTGGCCGAGCCCCAGGCATCGCTCTCCGTCGTTTTATCGACGATCTGCTTTAGCGGAATTTCCCGCTCCGGGCGCTTCTCCCAGGTATGTTTGGTATCACACCAGCTGCACCCCACCGGGCATCCCTGTAAACGGATAAACACCGCGGGAACGCCGGTAAAATAGCCCTCTCCCTGTAAGGTCTGGAACATTTCGTTAATCGGGTACTGCATGTTTTTCCACTGTAGCGGTTGCGTAAAAGATCATTATCGCAGATCGTCGATGCGTCGCCAAACAACCGTCGTCATGAGCCGGATAGGTTTCGATTGAGTCATCGCTCATGTCCGGTTAATAATCGCCATTTAGTGCTAGGCTTTACCCAGTAAAAACCCGAAAACTACAAGGAACGAAAGACATGAGTTCGCTGAAATCTCTGACGTTGTGTTTAATGACGCTGTTCGCCGTTCCCGCGATGGTGAATGCCCAAGCCGTCCCACAGGTGAAAACCCAGCCGGGCTACTACCGACTGATGCTGGGGCAATTTGAAGTGACTGCGCTCTCGGATGGCACATTTACGATGCCGATGGGAACGCTGCTGGCTCGCACTCCGGCTGATATCATTAAACAAAAGCTGGCAGATGACGCGCTGGACGCCTCCGCCGTCGAAACGTCCGTTAATACCTTCCTAATCAATACCGGCAAAAATCTGGTTCTGATCGATACCGGCAACGGCGAAAAAGCAGGCGCGCCGGTGGGCCGCCTTCTGGGTAATTTGAAAGCCGCCGGTTACCGTCCGGATCAGGTCGATACCGTGATCCTGACTCACCTGCATGGCGATCATATCGGCGGGCTGCTGACCAACGGCAAACCGACCTTCCCCAATGCCGCGGTCTACATCAGCAAAACAGACAGAGATTACTGGCTGAGTGAAGCGAACCTGCAAAAAGCGCCAGCCGACGGCAAAGAGGCTTTCCAGCTGGCACAAAATACGTTTCAGGTCATCAATGCCGCGAAGAAAATGAAAGTGTATAGCGGCAACGATCGGATCGTGCCGGGGATCACCGCCCTGCCGCTAGCCGGACATACGCCGGGACACTCCGGACTGTGGGTAGACAGCGATGGCGCCAAGCTGCTGGTATGGGGCGATATCATTCACGCCGCCGCCGTTCAGTTCTCGTTGCCGGCAACCACGATCAGCTTCGACTCTGATATGGATACCGCTGCGAAAAATCGCGCTTCCATTCTGGCCGATGCCGCTGATAAAGGTTACTGGGTCGCGGGCGCGCACATCAGCTTCCCCGGACTGGGCCACGTCAAAGTGCTGAAAGACAGTGATGGCAAGCCGAACGGCTATCGCTGGGTTCCGGCCAACTACAGTCTGTCCGGGCTGGCAGGACAGTAATACGACGCCACGGCAGGGAGTACGCTCTCCCTGCCATATCCCCCCTCCTCCTCTTCACCTTTTCATTCGCTCCTTTACTCAAGGCTGACGGCATGACGACAGCGGCGGGTTATCGCGTTGAGAAAGGCATGAAAGAGGAAGTCTTTGTTCAGGAAAGCCGATCGGCGAAAACATCTCGTGCCCAAGCGGGCTTCTGACACAGGCAAAAAAAAATCCGGAGGCGCATGACACGCTTCCGGATTTATTTTCAATCCTACCGGAGTCTGAACGCTATTCGGCGTCAGACTCCTGAGAAGAAAGGGGGCGATTAAGCCTGGCCTTTCACTTCTTTCAGACCGTTGAACGGCGCTTTAGCACCCAGCGCTTCTTCGATACGAATCAGCTGGTTGTATTTAGCAACACGGTCAGAACGGCTCATAGAACCGGTTTTGATCTGGCCAGCAGCAGTACCTACAGCCAGGTCAGCGATGGTCGCATCTTCAGTTTCACCAGAACGGTGAGAGATAACGGCAGTGTAGCCAGCGTCTTTCGCCATCTTGATTGCAGCCAGAGTTTCGGTCAGAGAACCGATCTGGTTGAATTTGATCAGGATGGAGTTAGCGATGCCTTTGTCGATACCTTCTTTCAGGATCTTGGTGTTGGTCACGAACAGGTCGTCGCCCACCAGCTGGATTTTGTCGCCCAGGACTTTAGTCTGGTAAGCAAAACCGTCCCAGTCAGATTCGTTCAGGCCATCTTCGATGGACACGATCGGATACTGTTTGGTCAGTTCTTCCAGGTAGTGAGTGAATTCCTGAGAAGTGAAGGTTTTGCCTTCGCCTTTCAGTTCGTAGTTACCGGTTTCGTTGTTGTAGAACTCGGAAGCGGCACAGTCCATAGCCAGAGTCACGTCTTTACCCAGAACGTAACCGGCTTTTTCTACGGCTTCTTTGATGGCAGCCAGCGCAGCAGCGTTGGATTCCAGGTTCGGTGCATAACCACCTTCGTCGCCGACTGCAGTGTTCATACCTTTGGCTTTCAGAACTTTAGCCAGGTTGTGGAACACTTCAGAACCCATGCGGATGGCTTCTTTAACGGTTTTCGCGCCAACAGGCTGAATCATGAATTCCTGGATGTCGACGTTGTTGTCAGCGTGCTCACCACCATTGATGATGTTCATCATCGGCAGCGGCATGGAGTACTGACCCGGAGTGCCGTTCAGTTCAGCGATGTGTGCGTACAGCGGCAGGCCTTTAGAAGCGGCAGCAGCTTTAGCAGAAGCCAGAGAAACGGCCAGGATAGCGTTCGCGCCGAATTTGGATTTGTTTTCAGTACCGTCCAGATCGATCATGATCTGATCAACGTTAGCCTGGTCTTTAGCATCTTTACCCAGAACAGCCTGTGCGATCGGGCCGTTAACAGCGGCAACAGCTTTGGTCACGCCTTTACCCAGGAAACGAGATTTGTCGCCATCACGCAGTTCCAGCGCTTCGCGGGAACCCGTAGAAGCACCTGACGGTGCAGCAGCCAGACCTACGAAACCACCTTCCAGGTGAACTTCAGCCTCAACGGTCGGATTTCCGCGTGAGTCGATGATTTCACGGCCAATGACTTTAACAATTTTGGACATTAGATTTTCCTCAGTACAAGTTAAACTAAAACCTCAGACGAACAACGCGCGACCTTGGGACGCGCGTTGCTGACAAAACCCTATTTTTCCTGACGTTTCTGGTACGCTCCCGCGGCTTTCACAAAGCCGGCGAACAGCGGATGTCCATCACGCGGTGTGGACGTAAATTCCGGATGGAACTGGCACGCCACAAACCAAGGATGATCAGGGATTTCAACAATCTCTACCAGTCGACGGTCGGCGGAATAACCAGCAACACGTAATCCCGCCGCTTCAATTTGTTTCAACAACATGTTGTTGACTTCATAACGATGACGATGACGCTCAATAATCGTCGGTTCGCCATACAGGCTACGCACCAGGCTGCCTTCGGTCAGATGGCATTCCTGCCCGCCGACGCGCATGGTACCGCCGAGATCGCTCTCTTCGCTACGCACTTCCAGGTTGCCTTCGGCATCACGCCATTCGGTGATCAGCGCCACGACCGGGTATTTACATTCCGGGACAAACTCGGTGGAGTTTGCGCCTTCCATGCCCACCACGTTACGGGAAAACTCCATCAGTGCGACCTGCATGCCCAGACAGATACCCAGATAAGGGATCTTGTTCTCACGAGCATATTTCGCGGCCATGATTTTGCCTTCCACGCCACGGTAGCCGAAACCACCCGGCACCAGAATAGCGTCTAAATCTTTCAGGACTTCGACGCCGCGGCTTTCCACATCCTGCGAGTCGATGAACTTGATATTCACGGTCAGACGATTTTTCAAACCGCCGTGCTTCAGCGCTTCGACAACGGATTTATAGGCATCCGGCAGTTCTACGTACTTACCGATCATACCGATAGTCACTTCGCCGCCCGGGTTGGCTTCTTCGTAAACGACCTGTTCCCATTCTGACAGGTTCGCTTCCGGGCAGTCCAAGCTGAATCGTTTACAAATATAATCGTCCAGCCCCTGCGATTTCAATAGCGACGGAATTTTATAAATGGAATCAATGTCTTTAAGCGATATCACCGCTTTTTCCGGCACATTGCAGAATAATGCAATTTTCGCGCGTTCGTTCGCGGGAACCGTGCGATCGGAACGGCAAATCAGCACATCCGGCTGAATACCGATGGACAGCAGTTCTTTCACTGAATGCTGCGTCGGCTTGGTTTTCACTTCGCCTGCGGCCGCCAGATAAGGCACCAGCGTCAGATGCATAAACAGGGTATGTTCACGGCCGACTTCCACCGCCATCTGACGAATCGCTTCAAGGAACGGCAGGGATTCGATATCGCCCACCGTACCGCCGATTTCGACCAGCACGACATCGTGGCCTTCGCCGCCTTCGATGATGCGCTCTTTGATCGCGTTGGTGATATGGGGAATAACCTGAATGGTCGCACCCAGATAATCACCACGGCGCTCTTTGCGCAGGACGTCAGAATAGATCCGTCCGGTGGTGAAGTTATTGCGGCGCGTCATTTTAGTGCGAATAAAACGCTCATAGTGGCCCAGGTCGAGATCGGTTTCGGCGCCATCTTCGGTGACGAACACTTCACCGTGCTGCGTAGGGCTCATTGTCCCCGGATCCACATTGATATACGGGTCCAGTTTCATGATGGTCACGTTGAGGCCGCGGGCTTCGAGAATAGCCGCCAGAGAGGCTGCGGCAATGCCTTTACCCAGAGAGGATACGACCCCGCCGGTCACAAAAATATAATTAGTTGTCATGCTGAACCTGAGAGTTTAGGTTTAAGGATGATGGAAGACCAAGACGGGAAAGTAGTATACCCGAACCTGATGGGCGCCACAAATGTTCGTTTTGCCAAATATCGGATAGACATCCTGTCCATGACCGCCGCTACCTTGCGGAATAGCGGCGAAACATCTTCCTGAAAAATCATACTGATAAATCAAAATATGTGAATTATCAGCCATTTCAGACCTAAAATCCCTTAATGTCCTTTTTCTTCACGTTTTACCTGCTGCCAGGCGGCCTCCATTTCCTCAAGACTGGCTTCAGAAAGTGTTTTCCCTTTTTCACTAATGATTTGCTCTACCTGACGAAAACGGCGGCAAAATTTACGATTTGCGTCCTGCAGTGTGATTTCCGCTTTATGGCCCAAATGTCGCGATAGATTGACCGCGGCGAAGAACATATCGCCCAGCTCTTCCCCCAGGCGATCCTGATCCACCACCGCCTGTTTCGCCTCGTACATGACCTCATCGATCTCTTCGTACAGCTTATCGACAACCGGGCCCAGCGTCTTCCAGTCAAACCCGACCGCCGAGCAACGCTGCTGAATTTTTTGCGCCTGCATCAGCGCAGGCAACGCTTCCGGAATGTCGTCGACCTGTGAATGAAGCGCCTTTTCAGCTCTCTCTTTAGACTTGGTCTGCTCCCAGTTTTTCAGGGCGTCATCCGCAGTCGGCGCGTCGGCCCCGGCAAAGATATGCGGATGACGCCGCTCCAGTTTGTCGCTGATAGCGTCGCAAACGTCGGAGAAATCGAAAAGCCCCTGCTCCTGCGCCATCTGGGCGTAGAACACCACCTGAAACAGCAGGTCGCCCAGCTCGCTGCGCAGATCGTCGAAATCCTTACGGCGAATGGCGTCCAGCACTTCGTAGGTTTCTTCCAGCGTATAGGGAACAATCGAATCGAAGGTTTGCTTGCGATCCCACGGGCAACCGCTCTGCGGATCGCGCAGCTGCGTCATAACGTTGAGCAGTCGGGAGATGGATGAGGACATAACGTTTCCTGGTTAAGGCAAAAAATGGGCGGGCAACGGGCCCGCCCAGGTTATCGGACTGCGGCTCAGTTGCCCTGCTGACGACGCGCGTCAATCACATCAGGGAGCTGATTCAGCTTGGCCAGAACCCGGCCCAGCACCTGCAGGTTGTAGATCTCGATTTCCATATCGATCGTCGCGAGCTGCTGTTTGACATCGCTGCGGCTGGAGACGCCAAGCACGTTGACCTTCTCGTTGGCGAGAATCGTCGTGATGTCGCGCAACAAGCCGCTGCGGTCGTTGGCGGTGACACGCACCACCAGCGAGTATCCGCTGGAGTAACTTTCCCCCCAGACCGCATCCACCACGCGCTCCGGCGCATGACCACGCAGCTCGTCCAGCTGTTCGCAGTCCGCCCGATGGATAGAGATCCCGCGTCCTTTGGTGATGAAGCCGACGATATCGTCGCCGGGGATCGGCTGGCAGCAGCGAGCGATGTGATGCATCAGGTTGCCGACGCCTTCCACCACGACACGCCCATTGTCTTTGCTGGCACGCGTCGGCGCAGGCGTCTTCTGGGTGAGTTGGCGCAGCGCTTCACGATCCTGCTCTTCCGCGCTCGGCTGATTAACCTTGGACTGCAAGAAATTGACGACCTGATTCAGGCGAATGTCGCCGCCGCCAATCCCGGCCAGAAACTCGTCCATCGAATTGATGTTGTAACGCGGGAGCAACAGCTTCTCCGCCATCTTCTGGCTCAGACCCAGATTTTCCAGCTCGTTGTCGAGGATCTGTTTGCCCGCCAGGATGTTTTTATCGCGATCCTGTTTACGGAACCAGTTGTGGATCTTGGAACGCCCGCGGCTAGTGGTGACATAGCCCAGATTCGGATTCAGCCAGTCCCGGCTCGGGTTCGGCTGTTTCTGGGTGATAACTTCTATCTGGTCGCCCATTTGCAGCTGATAGGTAAACGGTACGATGCGGCCGCCCACCTTGGCGCCGATGCAGCGGTGCCCGATATCACTATGAATGTGATAAGCGAAATCCAGCGGCGTCGAACCGGTTGGCAGATCGATGACATCGCCTTTCGGCGTAAAGACATAGACGCGATCGTCGAAGACCTGACTGCGCACTTCGTCCAGCATTTCGTCCGAATCCGCCATCTCCTCCTGCCAGGCCAGCAGCTTACGCAGCCAAGCGATCCGCCCCTCGTAACCCGATCGGCTGGTGGTCGATGCGCCTTCTTTATACTTCCAGTGCGCGGCGACGCCCAGCTCGGAGTTCTCATGCATGTCGCGGGTACGGATCTGGATTTCGAGCGTTTTACCGCGCGGCCCCAGCACCACTGTGTGAATGGACTGATAACCATTGGGTTTCGGGTTCGCCACGTAATCGTCGAACTCATCCGGCAGATGGCGATAGTGGGTATGTACGATCCCTAGCGCGGCGTAGCAGTCTTGCAGACGCTCCACCACGATCCGCACGGCGCGGACGTCGAACAGTTCGTCGAACGACAGGGATTTTTTCTGCATCTTGCGCCAGATGCTATAGATGTGTTTCGGGCGGCCGTAGACATCGGCTTTCAGCCCGTCTTTTTCCATCGCCTGACGCAGGCTGGTCACGAAATCGTCAATATACTGTTCGCGATCGATGCGCCGCTCATGCAGCAGGCTGGCGATGCGTTTGTACTCTTCGGGATGCAGATAGCGAAAGCAGAAATCTTCCAGCTCCCACTTCAATTGACCGATGCCCAGCCGGTTCGCCAACGGCGCATAGATGTTGGTACACTCTTTCGCCGCCAACACCCGTTCTTCTTCCGGGGCATCCTTCACTTCGCGCAGGTGGGCGATGCGTTCCGCCAGTTTGATGACGACGCAGCGGAAATCTTCCACCATCGCCAGCAGCATCCGCCGGATGTTATCCACCTGCTCCGAGGCGACGGAGTCGTGCTGCGTCGCCTTTAGCTGGCGGATTGCATCCATATCTCTGACGCCGTGCACCAGATTGGCAATGTTCTGGCCGAACGCGTCTTTCAGTGTTTCTTCTTTGACGACGTCCGCTTTCACCAGCGGGAACAGCATGGCCGCCCGTAGGCTATCGTTATCCATGCTCAGGGTGGAGAGGATCTCCACCATTTCGATGCCGCGCCACAGCAACAGCAGCGCATCCGGATGATCTTTCGTCTGCTGTTCACAGTAGCGCCAGGTTTCTTTCAGGCGCTCGCATGACTGCTGGTTGGCGATCCCCAAAGACGCGATCCACACATCGGGTTCGAATTCGCCTTCGGTATTTAAATGTGCACTTCTTACCGCAACCATAAATTCTCCCTTTCTTTACCGATCACCGGCGCCGGGCAGGAACAACGCCATGGATTCAAGATGCCCGGTGTGTGGAAACATATCCAGCATCGCTATCCGCGCCAGGCGATAGCCAGCGGCCAATAGCACTTTGCTGTCTCGCGCCAGCGTGGTCGGGTTGCAGGATATGTAGACCACGCGCTCAGGCGCCAGTTTCACGATGTGAGACATCACGCCCGGCGCGCGGCGCGGGCCGGATCGAGCACAATTTTGTTGAACCCCTGCGATGCCCACGGCTGCCGGGTGACGTCCTCTTCCAGGTTATGATGAAAGAATTCGGCGTTGGATAAACCGTTGCGTCGGGCATTTTCCTGTCCCTTGGCCACCAACGCCGGCACGCCTTCCACGCCGACGACGTCGGCGGCCCGCCGGGCCAGCGGCAGCGTAAAATTGCCCATACCGCAAAACAGGTCAAGCACGCGGTCCTGCGGCTGTACGTCCAGCCAGGACAACGTCTGACTGACCATTTGCCGATTGATGACGTCGTTCACCTGAATGAAGTCCCGCGGACTGAAGGCCAGGGAAAGGTCGTCAATTCGGTATGACGGCATGTCGCCGTGCAGACACTCCAGCGTGTCTGTCTCACCGGCGAGAAACAGCGATATTGACCGCTCGCGCGCTAGCGTCAGCAGCGCCTGACGGTCTGCGTCGCCAAGCGGGTCGAGGTGACGCAGAATCACCAGCGGCCCTTCGTCAGCGAGCACCAACTCGACATGGCCGAGGCGTCTTTTGGCCTGAAGACCGCTAAGGCACTCGTGCAGCGGCGTCAGCAGCGCTTCCAGCTCGGAGCACAGTATCGGACAGTGACGCACATCCACCAGATCGTGCGAAGCCGCCTGGCGATACCCCATCTGCAATCGCTGTGATTTAGCCTGAAAGTATAACCCAAGCCGGGCGCGACGTCGGTAGGCATAGGCCGGGCCGCTAATGACGTCTGGAGAGGGGACGGTCCCCCCTGTTTCTCTCTCCATCAGCCGTATCAGCGCGCTGGATTTACTGCGCTCCTGCAACGACTGACTGGCATGTTGCTGCTGACAGCCGCCGCAGACGTTGTAATGCGGGCAGCGTGGATCGACCCGTTCTTCGCTTTTGCTCAGCAGCTGCTTCAGGCTCGCCCGGGAAAACTGTTTTTTATCCTCGGTCACCTGGACTTCGGCCTGTTCCCCCGGCAACGCGCCGGCGATGAAGATCGTTTTCCCCTGATGACGCGCCACGCCTTGACCGAACGGGTCGAGGTCATTGACCGACACGGTGATGCGTTGACGGGTCGTCACACGCCGTTTTGGGGAGTAGAATTGCGCCATATAAGTGTGATGTCATGTATTAACGGATTAATCAGCCTCAATTCTCCCACATTGGACCCCCATGACCAAATACAGTCTGCGTGCACGAATGATGATTCTGATTCTGGCGCCCACGCTACTGGTGGGACTGCTGCTCAGCGGCTTCTTCATTATTCACCGTTATAATCAATTGCAGGATCAGCTGACGGAAGCCGGCAGCAGCATTATTGAACCGCTAGCGATCAACAGCGCCTTCGCGATCGCCCAGCATCAACCGGAAACGTTGCGCCAGCTGGTGCATCGACTGCATCGCCGCCATGCCGATGTGGTTCGCGCCATCAGCGTTTTCGATACGCATCACCACCCTTTAGTCAGCACCTACTCCCGCGATATCAACAATATTCTCGCGCTGCCGGAAGGATCGCCGGTGCCGGATACGCTACAGATTTTCGAACGCGACAATCATCTCATCATGCGAATGCCGCTGCTGACAGAGGAAGAATTGGCCCCGGCGCTCCCCCACAATAGTGGCCGCTTCGCGCCGGTCGGCTACGTCGCTATTGCGCTGAATCTGGACAACATCGAACTGCAGCAGTACCGGGAAATTGGTCTGGCGACCCTGCTGTTGCTGATGAGTCTGGGATGCGCGCTGCTTTTCGCCTATCGCCTGATGCGGGACGTCACCACGCCCATCGGCAATATGGTGGATACCGTCGACCGTATCCGCCGCGGCCAGTTGGACAGCCGGGTAGAAGGCAAAATGCTCGGCGAGCTGCATATGCTGAAAAACGGCATCAACTCCATGGCGATGTCGCTGACCGCCTACCATGAAGAGATGCAGCAGAATATCGATCAGGCTACCTACGACCTGAGAGAAACGCTGGAACAGATGGAAATCCAGAACGTCGAGCTGGATTTGGCCAAGAAGCGCGCTCAGGAAGCCGCCCGCATCAAGTCCGAGTTTCTCGCCAATATGTCGCATGAGCTGCGCACGCCGCTCAACGGCGTGATCGGCTTCACCCGGCAAACGCTAAAAACCCAGCTGACGCCTACGCAGCAAGACTACCTGCACACCATTGAACGCTCGGCCAACAACCTGCTGAACATCATCAACGACGTTCTGGACTTCTCTAAACTGGAAGCCGGCAAGCTGGTGCTGGAGCACATCCCTTTCTCTCTGCACAACACGCTGGATGAAATGGTGATACTGCTCGCACATACCGCGCACGAGAAAGGGCTGGAGCTGACGCTGAATATTCAGCGCGATGTGCCGGAGCAGTTTATCGGCGATCCGTTGCGCATCCAGCAAATCGTCACCAACCTGCTGGGTAACGCGATTAAATTTACGGAGCGCGGCAACATTGATATTCGCGTGGAAAAACGATCCCAGCTACACCAGCAGGCGCAGTTGGAAATCCAGATCAAAGATACCGGCATCGGGATTGATGAAACGCAGCAAACCCAGCTGTTTCAAGCCTTTCGACAGGCTGATACCAGCATTTCCCGTCGACATGGCGGTACGGGGCTGGGTCTGGTGATTACCCAGAGGCTGGTGCAGGAAATGGGCGGTAATATTCGCTTTCACAGCGTGCCCGATAAGGGGTCGACCTTCTGGTGTACGCTGAATCTGCAGCTCAATCCGCACCCCGCCGTGCTCAACAACTACTTCGATATGCTGCAAGGGAAAAAACTGGCCTATGTCGAAGCCAACTCCGCCGCCGCGCAGGCGACGCTGGATGTATTGAGACGAACGCCGCTGGCCGTCAGCTACAGCCCCACGACCGAGCAATTGCCAGCGCAAAAGTTCGATATTCTGCTGATGGGCATTCCCGTCCATTATCGCAATACGCTGCTGGACTTCACGCCCAAGATCCACAACCTTTGCCGTCGCGCGCCCTGCGTCATTCTCGCCCTGCCCAGTCTGGCGCAGATGGATGCGGAACAGCTGAAATCGCTGGGCGTCCATGCCTGCCTGAGCAAACCCATCACCTCCGCACGTCTGTTGCCGCTGTTGCAGGACACTAACCTGTTCCAGTGCAGCTATGCGAACAGTAGCGAGTTGGAGCTTCGTCCTAAACAGGAAACGCCGCGACTACCGTTACGGGTGATGGCGGTGGACGACAATCTGGCCAACCTCAAGCTGATCGGCACGCTGCTGGAAGAGCTGGTGGACGACATCATCCTGTGCGAAAGCGGTGCGGAAGCGGTAGAGCAAGCCAGGCAAAACGATTTGAACGTGATACTGATGGATATCCAAATGCCGGGGATGGATGGTCTGCATGCCAGCGAGCTGATCCGCCAGTTGCCGAATCACAAGGAGACGCCCATCATCGCGGTTACCGCGCAGGTCATGCACGGCGAACGGGAACAGTTTCTCCAGTCAGGTATGGACGACTATCTGTCCAAACCGATTGATGAAAAGATGCTGTACAGCGTGCTGCGCAGGCACGTGCGCGAGCCGGAGATCACCCCGGCCGACGACGCCGGAGAAGCCGTGTCGCTCGACTGGGCGCTGGCGCAGCAGCAGGCTGCTAATAAACCGGAGCTGGCGCGCGATTTGCTGAAAATGCTGTTGGATTTTCTGGCTCAGGTGCGTCCGCAAATTGAATCGCAGCTGGACGGACAGCATCAGGAATCGCTACTGGATACCATTCACAAACTCCACGGCAGTTGTAGCTATAGCGGCGTGCCTCGCCTCAAACAGCATTGCGCGTATCTGGAACAGCAGTTGCGGCGCGGCGTCACGGCGGAGGCCTTAGAGCCGGAATGGCTGGAGCTGCTGGACGAAATGGCCCATGTCGAAAAGGCCGCAAGACAATACCTTTCCGATTAACAAAATACCTTCATTATTTCCCTCTTTAAGGGGGAAATAATGTCATTTTATTTTATCGGCTTTGTAAACGCCTTGAGCAGGATAAATAAATAAGTCGTTATCGTTTTAACAATCCCCACACGATTTATTTTTAATTCTCGTTTCATACTTATTTAAAATCATTAAATGACTTTATACTTAAAATAATCATCCTTGCGAGAATGATAATTACCTATGCTCTAACATCACGAATAAATTGACAATATCATTCTTTACCGGATAATCCCCAGCCTGGTGGAATACCCCCTGAATAGACGGCAACGGCCATATATAAGGCAGTCCTATTCACAAACCACCGCCAATAATAATAAAACGCCATTCTTTTTAATAAATTTCAGTATTCAATCGGTTAATTATTTTTCATTTATTTCTTTTAAGACGACACACACTCGGGGTTTTGTTATGAGGGTTAATACACCTGTCACCCAACAAGAATATTCGCTGGGCGCGAATACTACGTTAATGTCAACCACCGACGTTAAAAGCCATATTACCTATGCCAATTCCGCCTTTATTCGGGTCAGTGGATTTGATGCGGAAGATCTTGTCGGCCAACCGCATAATATTGTACGCCACCCGGATATGCCTCCCGCCGCATTTGCCGACATGTGGTATACCCTGCAACGGGGAGACAGTTGGACCGGCATGGTAAAAAATCGCCGCAGAAACGGTGATTATTATTGGGTTCGCGCTAACGTCACGCCGGTTTATCACGACGATAAACTTTCTGGTTATATTTCCGTTCGCAATACGCCCGAGGCGGAAGAAGTGAAAGCCGCCGCCGCGCTGTATGAAGCGGTGAACAAACAGCGGGCCGGCCGCCGCAAGTTTTATAAAGGGCTGGTGGTCAGAACCGGTCTGTTCTCTGTTCTCTCCGTATTTCAAAAAATGTCGGTACGCTGGCGCCTGCGCTGCGCCGTATTGGCGGGCGGTATCATTCCTTTTCTGTTTTCGTTGTCCGGCGCAGGCCTCCTGCCACTTGCCATGGCTTCGCTGTTGACCATGCTGCTGCTGGACGTCTTTTTACAGCAGCAAATCGCACGCCCTCTGCAAACCATACTGCGTCAGGCGCAGCGTGTAGTCTCGGGGAGGAAAGTCGATAGTTTGCGGTTCAACCGCGTGGATGAAGTCGGCATGTTGCTGCGGGTGGTCAATCAGTTCTCGCTCAATCTGAACTCGCTGGTAGACGACGTCAGTACCCAGGTGGCGGGCATGAAAAGCGTCAGCGAACAGTTGGCGGGCGGCAACGTCGACCTGAGCCATCGCACGGAAGAGACGGCGGGCAACCTGCAGCAAACGGCGGCGGCGATCGAAGAGATCACATCAGCCGTCCATCAAAGCGCTGAAACGGCGGCGAACGCGATCCAACTGACCGACGTGACGACTCAGGCCGCGCAGCAGGGCGGCGACATCATGCGACAGACCGTCAAGATGATGAACGCGATCAATGCGACCAGCGTCAAGGTGGTGGATATCATTTCCGTCATCGACAGCATTGCATTCCAGACCAACATTCTGGCGCTGAATGCCGCCGTGGAAGCCGCCCGCGCAGGCAGTCAGGGGAAAGGATTCGCGGTCGTCGCGGCCGAAGTCCGCCAGCTGGCGCAAAACTCAGCTTCCGCCGCCAAAGAGATTAAGGCGTTAATTGATGATAACGTCGCCAACGTCAAGAACGGCAGCCATATGGTAGAAAAGGCCGATCAACATATTTCCAATATCGTGGAGCACGTCGGACAGGTCAGCGGCCTGATCCACGAGATCGGCCTGGCCACGCGGGAGCAGACATCGGCGTTGGCGCTGATCAACGATTCCATCGCTCAGATCGAGCAAATGACGCAGAGCAACAGCGAGATGGTCACCCAATCCTCAGGCGTTGCCGCAGGACTGAACCAGCAGGCGATCCGTCTGACGGAAGCGGTCAACGTCTACGGGCGCTAACGCGGAACGAAGATCCACGAATAACGGCGAATGTTTTATACTGATTAAGTATTAAAAGATGATAAAAATTCGCCGAAAACACGATCTTACCCCTGCGTAGCTTCGCATCGGGTAAGGGGTGAAGATCTCGGCTTTACACACATATTCAGGAGCGAAAATGACTAGTATTAGCTCGGTCACCTCCGTCAGCAGCAGCTCTTCTGGCGGTTCGACCAATTACACGCAGAAGATCAATCAGCTCAACCAGAAACTGGAAAAGGCCACTGAGCAGTTGAAAGATGTGTCTAATTCAAGCGCGGATGCAGAGACGAAAGCCACTCAAACGCAGATGTTGCAGGCACAGATTGAGATGATTGAAGCTCAGATTGAGCAGCTCCAAAACCAACAGGCTCAGGAGCAAATGGCGCAGACGCAGCAAAGCCAGCAGCAGCAAAGTATCGCTGAAAACAGCAATGCGTCCACAGCCAGCAGCAAAAAGGAAGGCGTTAATCAGCCGACCGACAGCAATCAGATTGACATCTATATCTGACGGTCACCTGCAAGGTCGGCGCTTTTCGCGTTAGCCTGAACACTGACCCACGGTCGGGCCTTGATGGCCGGCCGCGTTCTCAGCCCTACTCCCCCTGACGCCAAGACGGTCCAAGCCCCGCGCATCATGCCATGAAGCGCCTCTTTACGTTTTTCCCACGCTTTGCAGCAAAATTCTGCGTTTTTTCAGACAAAGTGCTAAATATTCACCCAACTCACTTGTTTTATAATCACTCCATAGCCTACCAAGGCTGACAAATGGAGGAAGACATCATGGCCGCAATCAGCGCAATAGCGTCGACATCATTCAGCGATTCGTCCAGCAACCGTGATAACACACAAAGGATTGCCCGGTTGCAACAGCAGATACAGCAGCTGACACAACAGCTAAGTCAGGCCACGTCCAGCAGCGGTGAAGATTCAAGCGCTCAAATGCAGATTCAGATGATTGAAGCGCAGATTCAGGCGCTGGCAGCCCAGATTTCCCAGCTGCAATCGGCGCAGGCGCAGAGCTATTCCAGCGACAGCAGCTCGCAGACCAGCAGCTTCTCGGCGTTGGCGGACGGCATTAATCGTCCGACCGCCAATAACCAGATTAACGTCTACGTGTAATCGCGAGCGAGAAGAGGAACGCGCCGGTCAGTCAGACCGGCCGTTTGAGGCGTCTTTCAGGGGTTTGATTAACCCCTGCAAACCTTCCATTTTGATGACCATCGTCAGTTGCAGCAGCTCCCCCAAACGTCCTTCGGGGAAAATCTCCTTACGCGCGAACCACAGCAGATACTCCTCCGGCAGATCGATCAAAGCCCGGCCCTTGTATTTACCAAACGGCATAGTCGTATTGGCGATAGCCAGCAGGTCGGCCTTTTCCATCGTTATTGCTCCAGCAGGCGCATCATTTCCGCCTCATCGATCACCGGAATGCCCAGCGACTGTGCTTTGGTCAGTTTCGACCCCGCCGCTTCGCCCGCGATCACCATATCGGTTTTTTTCGATACGCTGCCGCTAACCTTCGCACCGAGCGCCGTCAGGCGATCTTTCGCTTCGTCGCGCGACAAGACGCTTAACGAGCCCGTCAATACCAGCGTTTTACCGGCGAACGGGCTGGAAGATTCGTCCACATCGACGACAACCGGTTCGGGCCAATGAATGCCAATCTCGTCGATCAGCTCCCGGATCACCTGCTGGTTGTGCTCTTCATCCAGGAAATTGCGGACACGCGTCGCGACGACAATCCCGACATCCTGCACCTGCTGCAACGCCTCCAGATCGGCATCAGACAGCGCCTGAGGCGTCAGGAAATGCGCAGCAAGACTCGCCGCGGTCGCCTCGCCGACGTCCCGGATGCCCAAGGCATAAAGGAAACGGGCGAAGGTGGTCGACTTGGCTTTCTCCAGCGCGTTCACCAAATTCTGCGCCGACTTCGGCCCCATGCGGTCCAGCCCGGTGAGGATGCCCGCCGTCAGGCGGAACAGGTCCGCAGGGGTATGCACGTACTCTTTTTCCACCAGCTGATCGATGATCTTGTCGCCCATACCATCGACGTCCATCGCCCGGCGGGAGACAAAATGCTTCAGCGCCTCTTTACGCTGCGCGCCGCAGAACAGGCCGCCGGTGCAGCGGGTTACCGCTTCGCCTTCCACTCGCTCGACGTCGGAACCGCAGACCGGACATTGGTCAGGGAAAGCGATAGGCTGCGTTTCTTCCGGACGTTCCGTCAGCACGACGCTGACAATTTGCGGAATGACGTCTCCGGCGCGGCGTACCGTCACGCGGTCGCCGATGCGAATGCCCAGACGGTCGATTTCATCGGCGTTGTGCAGCGTCGCATTGCTGACCATCACACCCGCGACGGCCACCGGCTCCAGCCGCGCAACCGGCGTAATCGCCCCGGTGCGGCCAACCTGAAACTCCACGTCGCGCAGCCAGGTCAGTTGCTCCTGCGCCGGAAACTTGTAGGCCACCGCCCAGCGCGGCGCGCGGGCAACAAAGCCAAGACGCTCTTGCAGCGCGAGATCGTCGACTTTGATGACCACGCCGTCGATATCGAATCCCAGATCGCTGCGCGTCTCTTCCACCTGACGATAAAAGTCCAGCACGGCATCGCTGCCGCAGCATCGACGAATACGGTCGCTGACCGGCAGTCCCCAGGACTTGAAGCGTTGCAGTCGTTCCCAGTGGGAGTCAGGCAGCTCGCCGTCTTCAATCAACCCGACGCCGTAGCAGAAAAAGGTCAGCGGACGTTTCGCCGTAATACGCGGGTCCAACTGACGCAGCGAACCGGCGGCGGCGTTGCGCGGGTTGGCAAACACCTTGCCGCCCGTACGACGCGCGTCCTCGTTCAGCGCCTCAAAGCCGCTGTGCGTCATAAAGACTTCGCCGCGCACTTCCAGCCGACGCGGGATAGCGTCCCCGCTGAGCCGCAGCGGGATCGCGCCGATGGTGCGAATATTCGAGGTGATGTTCTCCCCCGTCGCCCCGTCGCCGCGAGTGGCGGCGCGTACCAGCACGCCGTCTTCATACAGCAGGCTGACCGCCAATCCATCCAGTTTCAGTTCACAGCAGAATGAGAGATCGTCCGCATGTTTCAGGCGGTCGTTGATACGCTTGCAGAACGCCAAAAAACTTTGCTCGTCGAAAACGTTGTCCAGCGACAGCATCGGCACTTCGTGCCGCACCGACTCAAACGCCGCCAGCGGCTCCGCCCCCACTCGCTGCGTCGGCGAGTCAGGCGTGATCAGCGCCGGATGTTCCTGCTCCAGCGCTTTTAGCTCACGCATCAGACGGTCGTATTCCGCATCGGGAATTTCCGGCGCATCCTCCACGTGATACTTGTGCTCGTGATAGCGGAGTTGGGTGCGCAGCGTTTCAAGACGTGCTTCAACAGACTGTGAATTCAATGGAGTAAACCCTTTCTCTGACATAACGACATCGATCAGCGGCTGGCCTTGATGGTATTGATGATGTTGGTGGTCGAACAGCCGTCCTCAAAGTTCAGCACTTTGACTTCGCCGCCGTTGTCCCAGACTTCTTTGCTGCCTGCGATCTCTTCAGGCTTGTAGTCGCCGCCCTTCACCAGAACATCCGGCAGGATGTCGGCGATCAGGCGTTGCGGAGTGTCTTCTTCGAACGGCACCACCCAGTCGACGGCTTCCAGCGCGCCCAGCACGATCATACGCTGCATCAGCGGATTGACCGGACGTGTCGGGCCTTTCAGACGTTGGGTCGACGCATCGCTGTTCACAGCCACAATCAGACGGTCGCCCAGCTTGCGAGCATTCGCCAGATAAGACACATGGCCGGCATGCAGAATGTCGAAGCAGCCATTGGTCATCACGATGCGCTCGCCGCGCTGACGCGCCTGCGCGACCGCCGCTTTCAGCTGTGCTTCGTCCATCGCGCCGAATCCCGTTTCCGCGCGACCGCGAATCGCGTTTTCCAGCTCGATCGGCGTAACGGTGGAGGTTCCCAGCTTGCCGACCACGACGCCCGCGGCGGCATTCGCCAGGAAGCAGGCTTCTTCTATGGGATTACCGGCGGCCAAAGCGGCAGCCAGGACGCCGATGACCGTATCACCGGCCCCGGTCACGTCATACACTTCCTGCGCCTGCGTCGGCAGATGCAGCGGCGTTTTACCCGGCTGCAACAGGGTCATGCCCTGCTCTGAGCGGGTGACCAGCAGCGCGGACAGATCCAGATCCGCCATCAGCTGCATACCGCGCGCGACCAGATCGTCTTCGTCGCGGCAGCGGCCAGCGACGGCTTCGAATTCCGACAGGTTTGGCGTCAACAGCGTGGCGCCGCGATAGCGAGCAAAGTCCGTGCCTTTCGGATCGATCAGCACCGGCACACCGGCCGCTTTCGCCGTCTGAATCATGCTTTGCACGTGGACCAGCGCGCCTTTGGCGTAGTCGGACAGCACCAGCGCGCCGATTTTCGGCAGCGCCTGCTGAATACGCTCGATCATCGGCTCCGGGTCAACGTTGTCGAACCCTTCTTCGAAGTCCAGACGGATCAGCTGCTGATTGCGGGACAGCACCCGCAGTTTGGTGATCGTCGGGTGCGTCGGGACGGAGACGAAATCACACTGCACGTTGACTTCGTTCAGTTTGGCATTCAACGCCCGGGCCGCATCATCGATCCCGGTCAGGCCGACCAGACGCGAACCGGCGCCCAGCGCCGCGATATTCATCGCCACGTTTGCCGCGCCGCCCGGACGCTCCTCAATGGTGTCGACTTTGACCACCGGCACCGGCGCTTCCGGTGAAATACGGCTGGTCGGACCATACCAATAACGGTCGAGCATGACATCGCCCACCACCAGGACACCGGCTTGACGAAAATCAGGTAGCGTAACTTTCATTCCCTGCTCCAAAAAGGGTTCATTTTTATCGCGCGCTATACTACCACAGCTCGCCAGACGGCACGGCCTCCACGGGGGAAATCCGCGGCGGCGTCGCCGATTTTGCATACAATTTCTCAGCCCAGCCAGTTTTTCCAGCTGCGTTCCACCTGCTCGCGCTCAGCGCGGAAAAGCGCTTGGCTCACGCGTCCGGAGCGTTCCTGTAAGGCCAGGCGATGCAGCTCGTCGCGCAATGTGATGTAAGCCCGCGTTAACGCGTTGGCCTCGTCTTCTTCCATCACGCCGTGCTGGGCCATCATCTCCAGAACACGTACATTGTCGGACCAGCGCGTTAATGCCGGCTGCGCGTGCGCATAGCGCAGAACCAGATACTGCACGATGAATTCGATGTCGATGATGCCGCCGGCATCCGCCTTCAGATTGAACGCGTCCGGATCCCGACGGGACTGGTGACGCCGCATCTTCTCCCGCATCTCCCGCACCGCGGCGCGTAGCGCTTCGCCGTCGCGCTCCCGGCAGAGGATATGTCGACGGGTCGCCTCGAACTGACGCTGGACGCCGGTTTCGCCGTAAACCATACGCGCGCGCACCAGCGCCTGATGCTCCCACGTCCAGGCATCATGGCGCTGATAATCGTCGAATGCGCCAACCGTGCTGACCAACATCCCCGCCGCGCCGGAGGGCCGCAGCCGCGCATCGACTTCGTACAGAATCCCGGACGAGGTGCGCGTGCTGAACAGATGCATGACTCGCTGGGCCAGCCGCAGATAGAACTGGTGGCCGTCGATACTGCGCTCGCCATCGGTCATCACGTTCGCCGGGCAGTCGTGCAAAAAGACCAGATCGAGATCCGAGCCATAGCCCAGCTCCCAGCCGCCCAGTTTGCCATAGCCGATCACGGCAAATCCGCGCCCTTCCTGCTGTTGCAGGTGCGATGGCTGACCGTAGCGCGTCACCATACTCTGCCAGGCCTGTTGCACGACGGCGGCGATAATGGCTTCGGCCAGATAGGTCAGGTGGTCGCTGACTTTCATAATCGGCAGCGCGCCCGCGATATCTCCGGCGGCGATCCTCAGCTGCTGCGTCAGCTTAAATTGGCGCAGCGCCTCCAGCTGTTGCTCTTCGTCATCTTCCGGTACCCGCATCAAATACTGGCGCAGTTCATCCGCATAGGCATGTTGTGCCGTCGGTTGATAAAGCGTAGCAGGGTCGAGCAGCTCATCCAGCAACAGCGGGTAACGCGCCAGTTGGCTGGCCAGCATCGGAGAGGCCGCGCACAGACGAATGAGGTGCTTCAACGCCGGGCGCGATTCGAGCAGCAGCTCCAGATAGGTTGTTCGGGTAATGATGCCGATAAGCAGCGGCGTGATCCGCGAGACGATAATATCGGCCTGCTCCTGCTGACAGGCTTCCGCCAGCAGCGCGGGCATCAGTTGGTCCAGCACGTCCCGGCCACGCGGACCGATGGTGCGGCGGGTCAGCTCGGCGCGGAAGTCCTGCAACTGTCGTAACAGGTTGGTCCGGTTCTCTTCCGGCAGATGCGGGGTCAGCGATGCCAGTTCGGCATCATCCAGCCCGTCCTGCCACAGATTGCGGAAGTGTTCATGAGCCGGGTCATCGCTGCCGTCAGGGGCATCGTCCCCAATCAGTTCGTTGAAAACGTCGCGCACCGCCTGCGTATGCCGCGTCAACGCTTCGCAGAGCGACGGCCAACTGTCGCAGGCCATTCCCCAGGACAGGCGAGCCTGATTGAGCGGGTCGTCCGGCAATGTCTGCGTTTGTTCGTCGGCTATCGCCTGCAACAGGTTTTCCAGCCGACGCAGGAACAGATAGGCTTCCCGCAGCCGCGACGTTTGTTCCACGGGCAGCACGCCCAGCTCACCCAGTTGCTGCAGCGTAGGCAACAGCGATCGCGACTGCAGCTGCGGCTCGCGTCCTCCGCGAATCAGCTGGAACACCTGAGTGATGAACTCGATTTCCCGGATACCGCCGGGACCCAGTTTGATGTTATTACGCAGATCCCGACGGCGCACTTCGCGCGCGATCAGACTTTTCATATTGCGAAGGGACTGAATGACGCTGAAATCCATGTAGCGACGGAACACGAACGGACGCAGTAATTGATTCAGCTCCTGACGATACGCCGCATCCGCTTCGCCGAGCGGACGCGCCTTCACCATCGCGTAGCGCTCCCAGTCGCGCCCCTGCTCCTGATAGTAATCTTCCAGCGCGGTGAAGCTCAGCACCAACGGGCCGCTGTCACCGAACGGCCTCAGGCGCATATCCACCCGATAGACGAAGCCGTCTTCGGTGATGTGGTCGAGCGCTTTGATGAGCCGCTGACCCAGCCGGGTAAAGAACTGAGCGTTGTCCAGCTCCCGCCGTCCGCCGCGCGTAGTTCCGCTTTCGGGGTAGGCAAAAATCAGATCGATGTCCGAGGAAAAGTTCAGCTCCCGACCGCCCAGCTTGCCCATGCCGAGCACCAGCAGCGGCTGCGCATCGCCATTCTGATTGCAGGGCGTTCCCCACTCCTGACAGCAGGCGGCGTAGAGCCAGTCGCGGGCCGCAATGACGGACACTTCCGCCAGCTCGCTGAGCTGGCGCAGCGTCTCCTCCGTGCTACACGATCCCAACGCCTGCGCGAAAGCGATGCGCACCAGCGTGCGACGCCGAAATGTGCGTAACGCCGTCATCAGCGCCGCCTCGTCTTGCACCTCGTTGAGCACCCGTCGCAGCGCGTCCGCATAGCCTCGACATTCGTCGGGTGCGGGCGGCGATTGCCTGATGTCATGCAGCCAGTCGGGGTAGCGAGCCAACGCATCGCTGATGAAATCGCTCATCGCGACCGCCGCCTGCTCCTCCGCCGTCAACGTCGTGAGCGCAGGAGAAGAGGGCCAGCGGGACCCCGCATGCTGGGCCTGAGAGAGTAACGAGGCGGGTAATGGGAAACGGGGCGCAGGAGTGCTGCTCATCGACCTATCCTCACACCGCCGCCTGCTCCGACGACAGGCGGCTGGGTTCATTGCATCATGGTTGTCCGCTGTTCAGCCAGAAAGGCGGACAGGTAATCGCCTGCTTACGGATATCATCCAACGCGACAGGCACCGGTTGGTGGACATTAAGCTTCGCGATTTGCTGCGCCAGCTCGCGCCAAAGGCCAACATAATCGCCCGCCTCTTCCTCTGGATAAAAACCGCCCAGCAGCATAAAAGCGCTCAGTCCACGTTCCAGACGCGGCAGTTGCTGTTCGTAATGCAGCGACGTCAGCGAATGCGCAAAGACGGACTTCAGCTCCGCCAAACTCCGGCTCAGCATGATATCGGCGAAGCGTTTATAGGAACTCTGCAAACGCATGCGCTCACGGTTATCCATATAGCGACGCCAGCCCGCTTCGAGCAGCCAGGTCGTCAACACCAGCTTACTTTTCAGGTAATCCTTATCGAAGCAGACGGTCTCCGCGTCGAGATCCGTCGAAGCCTTCGCTTCCAGCGCCGTCAAAGCGCCGCGAAATTCTGACGTCACTTTGCGCGGCACCACGCCGCCGATCAACACCAGCATTTCACGCAGCAGCGTTCCCGCCTCCAGCATGCTGTCGCGCGCGGCCCGATCGCCCCGCACCCACAGCTCTTCGTGATACTGCCAGTGCGCCAGCCCGAACTCCAGACCCGCCTCAATCCCCTCGTCGAGCGTCATTTTGCCTTTGACCGGCATGAACGTCAGCGCATGTCTTTCGCGCGGCGGGTTGCCTTTAGCCAACTGATAACCGCGGGCCGCTTTACTCAAATAGCCCTGTCGCAGACGCCTACGTCGGAGAGCTCGTTGGCGAATTCCAGCAGGTCGCTGCGCTGCCCGACCTTCAGCTCTAACTCCAACTCGCAAATCGGCTCCTGCACATCGCCGGCCACCACCTCGCCGCGGTCAAGCACCATCTCGATGACGCTTTGATGATGAGACACCACCCAGACCTCACGACGGAAATCGGTGCTGAACAACGGCGTTAACTCCGCCGCCAACACATCCAGGTCGCAATGCTCTGGCCAAATATCGTCCGGCAAGAGACGAATATCCAGCTGCGGCCCCGCCAGTTCGACGTTGTATTCCGGGTGCTGATGCAGGCCGCCGACCACCTTGCCCGCCGTTTTGGCGGTCATTTCGTAGCGACCGTTTTCCCCACGAATACGCAGCCCAATCCCATGCTGACGCAGGTAGCCGTCCGGCGTTTCGTAATAGATGTTCGCCAACTGATGCGCATGTAAATGCTTGCTGTGGCTGTAGTCGCTCTTCCACTCATTCAGCTGCGCTTGCAGGGCTGGCACGGTGTCAGGGTGGACAATAAATTTCAGTTCAATCTCTTCACTCATAATCGTTAGCTACACCGGATGCTGCGGGAATTTCGTCAGTAAATAACATTTTACGCTACCTTGCCACCGTTGCCATCCCCTGCCGCCAGACGTGCGACCACCGCCATCATCGGTTATCCTGCGTCTTCGGCTGACAAACAAGAGTAAGACAGTTCCCATTTAGGTTTGTCCCCCTCGTCGTCAGACTTATCCGACGAATATTTCACATTCATTCACGCAACCTGATGATCTTATGCAGAAATTACGCTTTATTATTGCCGGCCTCGTTGGCCTTGCCATCACCTTTGGTGCCCAGGCGGAAGAAAAACGCTATATCTCCGATGAACTTATCACCTACATCCACAGCGGACCGGGCAACCAATACCGTATTGTCGGCACGCTGAAAGCCGGTGAAGAAGTCTCCGTCGTTGAAGTCAACGACGGAGCGGGCTATGCCCAGATCCGCGACAGCAAAGGTCGCGCCAGCTGGATCCCGCTCGATCAGCTGAGCCAGACGCCCAGCCTGCGCACCCGCGTGCCGGATCTGGAGAATCAGGTGAAAGTCCTGACCGACAAGCTGACCAATATCGACCAGAGCTGGAACCAGCGTACCGCCGATATGCAGCAGAAGGTCGCCGCCAGCGATAACGTGATCACCGGCCTGCAGCGCGAAAATCAGGATCTGAAAAATCAGCTGGTCGTCGCGCAGAAGAAGGTCAATGCCGCCAACGTACAGTTGGATGACAAACAGCGCACTTTAATCCTGCAATGGTTTATGTACGGCGGCGGCGTGGCCGGCGCAGGTCTGCTGTTGGGGCTCGTGTTGCCGCATCTGATCCCGCGTCGCAAGAAAAACGATCGCTGGATGGGCTAACCCGTTGCCCATCGTCAAACCCGGCACTGAACATCAATAAAGGTTATAGTGAGCCATCGTCATTAAGAAACCGTAGATTCAGGAGTTGGGTTTGAAGATTTACCTTGTGGGTGGCGCCGTGCGCGATGGTTTATTGCATCAACCCGTCACCGAGCGAGACTGGGTGGTAGTCGGCGCTACGCCCGAAACACTATTGAAACTCGGCTATCAGCAGGTCGGCAGGGATTTCCCCGTCTTCCTGCACCCCACCAGCCGCGAAGAGTACGCCCTGGCCCGAACGGAACGTAAATCCGGGCAGGGTTATACCGGTTTTGTCTGCAACGCCAGTCCGGACGTGACGCTGGAAGACGATCTCCTGCGCCGCGATCTGACCATCAACGCCATCGCGCAAGATGAAGACGGCAGCCTGATCGATCCTTACGGCGGCCAACGCGATCTCGCCTCAAAACTGCTGCGCCACGTTTCCGACGCCTTCGGCGAAGATCCGCTGCGAGTATTGCGTGTCGCGCGATTCGCCGCCCGCTACGCTCATCTCGCTTTACGATTGCGCCGGAAACGCTGGCGCTGATGCGTCAGATGGTGGACAGCGGCGAACTCAACAGTCTGACGCCGGAACGCGTTTGGAAAGAGACCGAAAAGGCGCTGGGTTCGAACTCGCCGCAGGTCTATTTTGAGCGGCTGCGGGACTGCGGCGCATTGCAGGTGTTGTTCCCTGAAATCGACAATCTGTTTGGCGTCCCTGCCCCCGCGCAATGGCACCCCGAAATCGACACCGGCATTCATGTCATGATGACGCTGGCCATCGCGGCGCAGCTCAGTCCGGAGATCGACGTTCGATTCGCCTCATTGTGTCACGACGTCGGCAAAGGCCTGACGCCGCCGTCGCTGTGGCCGCGTCATCACGGACACGGTCCTGCGGGCATCAAGCTGATTGAAGCGATGTGCCAGCGCCTGCGGATCCCTAACCACATACGCGATTTGGCGAAGCTGGTGGCGGAATACCACGATCTGCTGCATACCGCACCCATCTTGCAACCTAAGACCCTGTTGAAGCTGTTCGACAGCATCGACGTCTGGCGCAAGCCGCATCGTCTGGATCAGCTGATTCTGACCAGCGAGGCCGACGCGCGTGGGCGAACTAGCTTTGAGCACAAGCCTTATCCGCAGGGCGACTATCTACGCGAAGCCTTCAAGGTCGCCAGCAGCGTCACCAGCGCGCAGGTCGTGGCCGATGGATTCCGCAATGCGGCGATCCGCGACGAACTGCACTGGCGTCGTCGTCGCGCCTTGCAAGATTGGAAAGATAGCCAGCAGAGCGCTGACTAAAAAAAACGGCCTTTCCCGTATGCGTTGCCGCAGAGGAAAGGCCGTTTTTAACACCACAGTTAAAGCCCCCGTTTAGGGGAGCCCCCTAGCGTGTTACATAAAGATCACATATACCGCCGCGCCGACGATGAAGCGGTAAATGGCGAAAGGCACGAACGACATCCGTTTGATCACCGCCAGGAACGTTTTAATCGCAATCATCGCGACCACAAACGCGGTAATGAAGCCGATGGCGAACATCGGCAGCGCAGACAGGCTCATCAGGTGCCAGTTCTTGTACAAGTCCAACCCGCTGGCTCCCAACATCATCGGCACCGCCAGGATGAAAGAAAACTCGGACGCCGCAAATCGACTCACGCCCGTCAACATCCCGCCGGAGATCGTCGCGCCGGAACGGGAAAATCCCGGCCAGAGCGCCAGACACTGAAAACACCCGATGTAGAACGCCTGACGATAGGTAATATCATCCAGCCCTTCCGCACGCGGAGTTTTAGGACGCCACTTCTCGGCAATCAGCAGTAAAATACCGCCGGCGATCAGCGCCCATGCCACCATCTGCGGGTTGAACAACGTTTTGATGGCGTCATGGAACAACATCCCCAACACCACCGCCGGCCCCATGCCCAGCAAGATATGCACCAGAGTCAAACGCCCGGTAGGCTTGACGCCATCATGAGGTTCGCGACCAAAATGAATGCCAATCAGCCCAAACATCCGCCGCCAGAACACGACCACCACCGCCAGGATAGACCCCAGCTGAATCACCACCTCAAAGGTTTTCGACAGATCGTTCTCAAATCCCAACCAATGACCGACAAGGATCATATGTCCAGTCGACGAGACGGGTAAAAACTCCGTCAGCCCCTCGACGATCCCAAGGATAAACGCCACCAGCAACGTGTATGAATCTGTCATTACCTGTTCAGCTCCATCAAACCGTAACCATAAAAAAGCGGCCTCGCTGCACGCGAGCCGCTGCATATGAAACGACATTAAAATAATGAGATTACGGGCTAATGACCTTAGGAAGGGTCTCTAATCATTGCATAACGGAATTATCTCATTCCCCGCTCGATCACTACGCCGACCGCACGAGCCTGAGCGACTGCACCCGGTTTGCTGACTTTGAGACGCATCCACGGTATCCCGAATCGTTTCATCAGCATTTGGACCACGTCTTCAGCCACACGTTCAACCAGCGCAAACCGCTGTGTGGAGACGAGCGCGATCACTGCCTCGCTGACATCCGCATAGCTTAGACAATCTTTGACATCATCGCTGACGGCGGCGGCGCGGTTGTCCCATCCCATTTCAATATCGAACACCAGCTTTTGCTGGATGGTCTGTTCCCAGTCGTAAACGCCGATCGTGGTAATCACGCTAAGTTCTTCGATAAATACGATATCCATTACCTTACCCTCTGTTTTTGCGGCTGCCGGATACCACTTCCGGCCGAATATGCGTATTATCCTTGGATGCTAATATTAAAACGACCTTTATTAGACGGACGCATACTATGAGTGCTACCGCGCTAGGAATGATTATCCTCGCGTACCTGTGCGGCTCGATTTCCAGTGCGATTCTGGTCTGTAGGATCGCCAGATTGCCAGACCCACGCGAAAACGGCTCGGGAAACCCCGGAGCCACTAACGTGTTGCGCGTCGGCGGTAAGGGCGCGGCAGCGGCCGTGCTGGTTTTCGATATCCTGAAGGGCATGCTGCCCGTTTGGGGCGCTTATGAAGTTGGCGTCACGCCGTTTTATCTCGGTCTGATCGCCATCGCCGCCTGTCTGGGGCACATCTATCCTCTGTTCTTCCGCTTTCACGGCGGCAAAGGAGTCGCGACCGCATTCGGCGCCATCGCGCCTATCGGTTGGGATTTAACGGGATTGATGACGGGAACCTGGCTGTTGACCGTGCTGCTGAGCGGGTATTCGTCGCTGGGCGCTATTGTGAGCGCGCTGATCGCGCCGTTTTACGTCTGGTGGTTTAAACCGCAATTGACCTTCCCGGTCGCCATGCTGTCTTGCCTGATTCTGGTCCGTCACCACGATAATATTCAGCGTCTGTGGCGCGGTCAGGAAACGAAAATCTGGAAAAAGCGACGCAGGAACTCCTCCTCATCCTCCGAACAGAAATAACCTGCATCGCGTGATTCACGACGCCGCTGATTCGCAGCGCCGCGTTACTCTCTTACTCTCGTTTAGCTGCGGCCAATCGCAGCCAGCGGCTCATTGTCCAGCTTAAACAGTTCCATACTGGCCGCCAGTTCAATCGCCTGTTCTTCCAGCGAACGTGTCGCCGAAGCCGACTCTTCGACCAACGAGGCATTCTGCTGCGCCACGCTGTCCATCTGCGACACGGCGGTATTGACCTGATCGATGCCGTTGCTCTGCTCGCGGGTCGCGGTGGAAATCTCGCCCATCAGCGTCGTCACCTGCACCACGGCGGACGACACGTCCTTCATGGTTTCACCAGCGACCTGCGCGATCTCCGTACCTTCACGCACTTGGACCTGCGAGTCTTCCAGCAGCGTTTTGATCTCTTTGGCAGACTGCGCACTGCGCTGAGCCAGACTACGCACTTCGCCAGCCACCACAGCAAAACCACGTCCCTGCTCGCCTGCCCGCGCCGCTTCAACCGCCGCATTCAGCGCCAGAATGTTGGTCTGGAAAGCGATGCCGTCGATCATGGCCAGAATATCCGCCACGCTCGCCGTACTTGTCGAGATCAGCTCCATTTTTTCCAGCATCCGACGTACGGCGTCGCTGCCCTTGTCCGCGATGCTGGCAACGTTCTGCGACAGTTGATAGCCTGATCGGCGCTTTCCGCATTCAGTTTCACCGTAGAGGACAGCTGCTCCATGCTCGCGGCGGTCTGTTCCAGTGACGCCGCAGATTCTTCGGTACGAGCGGCCAAATTAATGTTGCCGGCGGACAGCTCTCGCGTGCCGACTTCAATCTGTCCTCCCGCATCGCGTACACGCCCGACGGCGGTCGCCAGCGCATCCTGCATCGTCTTCATCGCCTGAATCAGACGGCCGATTTCGTTCTTGCCGCCGTCCTCAATATGCTGGGACAGATCGCCGCCAGCAATGACTTCCAACTGATGAACGGAGCGATCTAACGGTTGCAGGATCAGACGCTTGATCACCACCCAGGCGACGCCGGACAGCAGCAGCGTCAGGACGCAAGACAGGCCGATAATTGAGAGACGCTTAACGCCAGCTCTTCAGCCTTGGTCAGCAGGTTGTCTCCCACCATGATGGCGAAGACGCGGAAGTCGTTGATGGCTTTATCCATCGCCATGCTATAAGGCACGACAACGTCTTGTGTGATTTTGTAGAACTCGACGGTATCGCCCTTTTTCAACGCTTCCATCATCGGAGCGATGCCCTGGTTGCGATAGCTTTCATAGCTGGTTTTGATCTGCTCGGCCAGGATCGCGCCTTTGGCGGTCACCGTGCCATACGCCAGAAACTCATCCATGTCCTTACGAGAAAGCGCCAGATAGTTTTCAACGCGTGACAGCGTTTCCTTCGCCCGGGTGACGTTGCCCTCATCCAACTGCCGCGCGGCCTGATAGGCGGTAGTACGGGCTCGCAGCGTCGCCGTATAGCTCGCCGCCAGCGTCCCCAATTCCTTCCCCTGTATTTTATCGATCGAGCTTAATGACGCATTTCCCTGGCTGATAGCATTGGCGCCGATACCGCTGACCAGAAGCAGCAGCAGCACCATGACGCTCAGCAATACAATCAGGCTCGACTTCACCGTGATATTTTTCAACATCCAAAAATCCCTCTTAACTTAATGAAAAAGCCATAAAAAATAGATAAATCTCATTAAAGAAGCCCCCTTCTTATCGGATCATCACCCTTAGTCTTCAATTAAATTAATTATTATAGTGGTTATGGTTAGCTTGCTAGCCACCACCTCCATAACGTTAGTCCTAACGGGAGCCGTCCCGGCCCTGCGACGCGTCGAACCGGCGTCCGCACTGCTAAAAACCGCGACTTTCACGACGAGTTGGCTATAATGACCGCCACTCCATTTCTGGTTTGAAAGAGAAGGAAACCGACATGAGCTTGAATACGGTGCCGGCAGGCAAATCGCTTCCGGAAGATATTTATGTAGTCATCGAAATTCCCGCGAATTCCGATCCCATCAAATACGAAGTAGACAAAGAAAGCGGCGCGCTGTTTGTTGACCGCTTCATGTCTACGGCGATGTTCTATCCGTGCAACTACGGTTACATCAACCACACCCTGTCGCTGGACGGCGATCCGGTCGACGTGCTGGTTCCGACCCCGTTCCCGCTGCAGCCAGGCTCTGTGATCCGTTGCCGTCCGGTTGGCGTACTGAAAATGACCGACGAATCCGGTGAAGATGCCAAAGTGGTTGCCGTACCCCACAGCAAGCTGAGCAAAGAGTACGAGCACATTCAGGATGTGAACGACCTGCCTGAACTGCTGCGTGCGCAGATCGGCCATTTCTTTGAGCACTACAAAGATCTGGAAAAAGGCAAATGGGTGAAAGTGGAAGGCTGGGACAACGCAGAAGCGGCTAAAGCGGAAATCGTTGCCTCTTTCGAACGCGCCAAAAACAAGTAATCCTGATGGTGACAGCGTAGCGGGAAGACGTTCCTATCCGCGCATCACCTGACCCTGCAAGGGGGCTGAGCTTAACGGCTCAGCCCCCTTGTTGTTTCTGACGTCCAGCGGCGCGTCTCACGCGTTAAAATTCGCAGGCCGTTGTCTGCGCGCTTTTTTGCGCTCAAACAGGGTGGAATGCCTCTGATGAAGGCATAAAAAAAACACCGCAACGGGCGGTGTTTTTTATTGACTGATGCAGACTGAAAAACGATGTTCCCGGCTTCAATGCCTGCCCCGACATCGGGCATCGGGGCCGCCGAGAGGACGATGAAAAGCGGTTACGCTTCCTCGTCGCGTTTGGACCAGTCGCCGCTACTGATGCGCCGCAGACCGGTCACGGAGCGCTGGTAAAGATAGATCCAGGCGCTGCCGTAAGGGGTGAATATCAGCTTGCGCTTATATTCGCCGCCGTCTCGTTTTAAAGCATCCAATTCGGTCAGGATGGAGGAACTAATGCGATAGACTTCGCCGTAGACCGCCCCCTCACCCGCCACTGCCGCCGGATAGTGACCTAAATCATACAGCTCATAGCCTTCGAGCTGATGGTCGCCTAGCCATTGCGCATTGGTCATCCAATGACTATTTCCCTGTTTGCGTCGTAAACTGCCATAGACAATAATTCGCATCGCTAAAACTCGAACTGATAGAGCACATCTAATGCCTGACTGACGCCAGACACCGCCTCCAGATATAGTTTCGGCATTAAACGATAACGCAGCGTTAACGTTGCCAGTGAATCAAATATACCCACGCCATATTTGACTTGCAGGCCCGGTGCGACGTAACCGCTGACGACGACTTGCGAACTGTCGCCAGCGCCCTGTGTATCCAGAGCTAAATTGCTTACGCCGAAAGCCTCGCCGATTTTACCCACAACTTGGCCTGTCTGCGCAACCCCCAGACCGATCAATGCTGAGGTCATCATTGAGCTATCGGTTCCGCTGCTATCCAGCCCCTGACCGCGAAGCAGATAGGACAACGCTTCCTGTTGCGATAGGGTCGGATCGGAGAAGACCTCCAGCTTGGGCGCCGACGCGGAGCCCGTGACGCGAATTCCCACCGTGACATCGTCTTCCGTGTTGTCAGGGTTACGGATAGCCTCGATATTCAGCATCGGTTGTCCCGGCGGTCCCGCAAATAACAGCTGACCTTTGCGAACCTGCAGATCTTGACCATACGCCTTGAATCGCCCGCTGGGAATATTGATTTGGCCATTAAGCCCCAAACCACGTTCGTCCTGCGCGACTTTCAGATCGCCCGCCAGATTGGCGGTCAGGCCGTAAGCATCCAGTTTGACGTCGTCGCCGATATGGATAGTCAGGTTGCTGTTGATCGGAATCGAGGTCGATTTCTGCTGCGTCGGTTTTCCTTCTTCATTCAACATCACCTCGTCCGACGAAACGCCCACCGAACTGGCTGGCAGGTCATGCACCACGATGCGCGCCCACGGAATATTCACTGACCCGTTCAACGCCAGCAGCTGCGGCGTGGCTTCGAAAACGATGTCGGGCGACACATCCAGACGCACCATCGGCGGCACCGTCACTCGCATACGATCGCCTTTCGCCGCCACGCGCGCGCGCCAGGCATCCGGCTGCGACCAGTCGGCCCCCCCGGCCAGGTTGACCTGCCCTTGCGTCGTTTTGAGGAAGCCTTGCAGCGTGGAGGACATGCCATTGAAGTACACCGCAAGACGGCCATTTTTCAGATCGACCGGCATCCAGTTACCGTCGATATCCAGTTTTTCCAACACCATCTGACCAAAGATCTGCGGACGTTCGACGTTGCCGCCTAACCGCAGATTGGCGTTCAGAATACCCGCGGCTTTTTCGCCCTGCTGCAACGCCGGATTGAGCATATCCAGCGACAGCGTATCAATGGTGACCGTACCGCTCAGGTTACGGCGCTGCTGCGGATCGCTGATCAGCACGTCGCCATTCAGACGGCCGTTGCCGCGAATCGCCATCCGCCAGCCGATTTTGGCCTGACCGCGGTCAAGACCGGCGTTCAGCGTCAGTGTGTCGAAGACGACCGGCAGCGCGCCGCCCTGCATCTGCTGGCGTACGCTTACACCATCGCCGTTCAATGTGACTTTGGCCTGCGGCAGTCCGCCGTTTGCCTGCCAGCTCACATTGGCATCGCCGGTGAAACGCCCGCTCAGCACGGTATCTTCACTCAGGAAAGGCTCCAGCATCGCCAGGTCGAAGCGGTTGAGCCGCACGCTGGCCTGTCCGCTCGGACCCGCTCTATCGGTTTAGGTACACACACTTCAGCATGCGGATTCACCCAGCAGTGGGTGCCGACGGTGATTTTCTGCGCCGCCGCCAAATAATCCAGCGACATTGCCTGAGTCAGCCGCCACTCGCCTACCGGCGTATCGAAACGGGTGTTGTTCAACGTGCCGCGCCAGCGTTGCTGAGCGCGGTCGAAGCTGCCATTCACCGCAAGCTGGCCGGAAACCGGCTCGCCTTTCACGGTGAGCTGGAGCTGATGTTTGTTTTCGTTGCCGCCCGCTGCCAGGTCAACCGAGCTGATCTTCAGCGCCCCCTGAGTGAGCTGGGCCACCTTGAGCGCCAGCGTCCCCTGAATCTGCTGATCAGAGCGAACATCGCCTTTCAGGTCGATACGCTGAATCCGAAGTTCCTGCCAGCGCAGCCCAGAGGCCGTTAAGTCGGCGCGCACCTGAGGCGCGTCACGACGGCCGTCCAGATGAAGATTGCCGAGGATGTGCCCGCCCAGACCCGGCAACATGCCATTCAGCTCCGGCGCGTTGATATCGGCCAACAACTGCCAGCGGTCGTCCAGTTTTCCCTTCACGTTGATTTGGTTGCGTCCCAGCGCCAGATTCAGTCCGGGCACGTTCCACTGCCCCGCCGCGTTACCGCTCAGGGAACCTTTCGCCGTCAGCTTGTTCTGACGGATGCTGCCGTCCATCTGCACCTGAGGCACCTGTAGCGTCCAGTCACTGCCGGAGACGACCTGCCCGTTAGCCTTGATGCTGCCGTTAAGGCGTACCGGCCAATCCGGCCACTGCCGCCCCGTATTGATACGGCTGAGGGTCAGCGCGCTGCTCCAGTTGACGGCGTCGCGCCAGTCGACTTTCGCGGTGATATCGCCGTAGCCCTCGAACGCATCCAGCCGCAGGTGCGCCAGCTCGAACTGCTGCAAATCGCCTTTCCCTTCGACCCGCAGTGACGCGGGCGGAACGGCGCTGCCACGGATATCGCCCTTCACGTTGAGCGCATAGTCCGTCGCTTTACCGCCAAAGTTCACTTGCAGGTTATTCATCTGATACTGCGCGGTGCCGGTCACCGGCCAACGCAGCTGTGAGCTTTGCAGTTTCAGCGTCAACGGCAGGCCCGTCTCAGCCAGCGCCGTGTCGATATTCAGTTGCGCGCGCTGCGGACCGGACAAATTCATCGCCAGCTTCAGCTGCTGCCGCAATGCGCCGTCGACGGTGAGCTTCAGGCGTTCCCCCTTCAACGGGTCGATGTTCAGCGCGCCGTTGGCGTTAAACGTCACCGGCCAGTCGCCGTTAAGCGTCGCCGCGCCGTTGGCGAACAGCGATCCCTGCGGGGACTGTACGCTGAACTTTTGCAGAGTGACGGCCTGTTTCAGCGTGGAGGCTTGCAGTTGGAGACGGTTGATCGTCACATCCTGATCGCCGGTGACACGCAGCTGCTCGCCAGTGATATCCGCGATCGTCACATCGAGCGGCAGCGTGATGTCCGGCATGTCGTTCAGCAGCGGCTTGGCAAACATCGCCTGTAGACGCTCGCCTAACGGCGGTTCGGCGGGCGCTTTCTCCGCCGACGCCGCTTTAGCGTCTCCGGCCTCTTTATCCTGAGACGCTTTGGCCACCTGCGGCAGCGTCTGCGCGACGTCGCCCGCCGTCACGTTATCTTTGACGACCAGTCCCGCGGGGGTTTTAGGCAGCGCGACCAGTAAAGAAGCGATACGGGTCGGTTGCAGCGTCAGTGACCGTCCCTGCCACAGCATGCCGGTCTGAAATTCCGCCAGCGAGATGGCGACATCGTCCACCGTCACGCGGGTGTTTTGCAGGCTGAAATGTTGCAGATCCAGCGTCACCGGCGTAGAGATTTCCGTGGTCGGCTCGCTGGCGGTCGTGTTCTCCGGAGCGGCGGCCGGCATGGCCTTGGTGTCCACCACCACGTCCAGCCCCTGTAGCGACAGGTCGTTAATGCACAGTCGGCTGTGCCACAGGCAGTTCGGAGTCAGAGCCAGATGCAGACGGGAAGCTTTCACCGTCACGCCCGGCATCTGGTAGCTGAAGTCCTGTAACGTCAGGTCGCGCCAGCCGCCGTCTACCTTCCCAATAGCCAATCCCGGCACCCAACGCGTGGCCGAACTGAGCATGAAATGCAGCCCGGGCGTCGTCGTCACCAACAACGTCAACGCCACCAGTAGCGCTAATACCACGGCAATGAGGCCGATCCCGATTTTTTTCAACTTACTCATAATTCAGGCCCCAAACCGATGTAGAACTGTAAACCGTGTTTTTCCGGATCGCCGATAGGTCGTGCGATGTCCAGCTTGATAGGCCCAACCGGGGACGCCCAGCGGACGCCGACCCCCGCCCCGGTTTTGAAGTTGCTTTGCTTGAAGTCGTTGACCGCTTCACCGCTGTCGATGAACGCCGCGCCCCACCATTTGCCGGTAATGTTGTATTGATATTCGAGCGAGCCCGTCGCCAGCCGGGAGGCCCCGGTCAACTTGTCGTCGCCATCGCGAGGAGAGATAGATTTGTATTTGTAGCCGCGAATGCTGCGGTCGCCCCCGGCGAAGAAACGCAGGGATGGCGGCACGCGGGAGAAGCTGCCGGTTTCAATCCAGCCCAGATTGCCGCGCACGACGAATCGGTGTTTCTCTTCCAGCGTACGGATCCAGACGTTCTGCGCCTGGAAGACGGAGAAGTCGATATCGGATCCCCAGGCGGTATTGGACACGTCGATGGAGTAGCTTTGCGAGTCCCCCCACGTCGGCATCAAACCGCCCCGCTGACGGGTACGGTTCACGTTGAAGCCGGGGTAAAGCAGCATCGTCGTGTCGGTCACCGACCCCTGAGTAAAGTGATCGAGACTCCAACGCAAGTTGACTGAACGCTGCCAACCGCTGGAATAGTTCCAGTAACGGGCCACATTCAGGGTGGTGGAGTCCGCCTTGGTATCATTGAGGTCCTCACGCTTGAAGCCGCCCTGCAAAAGGTAGTATTGCTCCAGCGGGCTTTTTAGCAGCGGGATTTTGTAGCTCAGATCGAGCTGCTGTTCCGGAGCCGAAACGCTGAAGCTGCTTTGCAGGCTGTGGCCGCTGGAGTTGACCCAGGGTTTGTTCCAGGTCGTTTTCACGCGCGGACCCACGTCCGTCGCGTAGCCGACCCCGGTTTCAACGGTATTGTGCGTCCGCGGAGACAGCAGGGCTTCCATCGGCAGCTCTTTATTTTTGTTTTCTCTGCCGCGTTGAAGGTCGGGGGACACCACCACGGAGTTAAACCATCCGGTGGCCGAGAGTCGGCGGTTGAATTCGCCCAGCTGTTCAGAAGTGTAGTCATCGCCTTCGTGGAAAGGCAGCAGCGCGCGGACGTACTCTTCGCGGATCTGCGATCCCTCGATGCTCAGCGCGCCGAAGCGATAGCGATCGCCGCTGTCGTAGTCGATGTCCCAGAAGGCCTGATGGGTCGAGTCCATCACCCCCAGCTGGCTTTTGAGGAAGTGCGCGTCGAAGTAGCCTTTGCTGACGGCAAGCGTGTTCAGGTCGCTTTTAAAATCGTCATAATCGCCGTGGTTAAGGATCGTACCCAGCGCAGGCGTTTTTTCTTTCTTCAGCTTCAGGAAATCCTCGTCGTTACGAGCATGCCCTTCAATATCGACGTCCACACCGGCGATTTTCACCGGTTCTCCCGGCGTCACCTTGACCATCAGCACCGGACGGCCGCCATTGACGGCGGGTAAGAACTGAAAGTCGATCTCAGGATCGTAGTAGCCCAGCGCCCGCAAACCCTGTCGAACAGCCGTGTTGACGCGGGAACGGAAACGTCCATCTGCGCTCACTTCATCGGCGGTAATGGTCGACAGCTGCGCTCGCACGTTCTTTTGCAGGTCGCCCGTCAGTCCCGTGACCTGCAGACGGACATTGGAAGCGGCGCTGGCAGACGCACTCGCCAGCAGTAATCCGCACACACCTATCGCACGGCACAGGCGGAGGCCGCCGGTGCGATAAAAATTCCTCTTCAATGTAAAAATCGCCACTGCGCTCCCTGATCACCCTATAGAATTAAATTGTTTCTCTTTAGCCATAGATATTAGCCGGTAAAGCCTAAAATATAGTGTATACAAGGGGAAACTCGCTCGCACACCCTTTTATCCTGCCCGGACGATACCGGAACCGTAACCGATAATGATGATTCAATCAGCAAACGGGAGCTCAACGTGGTTTCACTTTTTGATAAAACGCAGCCGATAAGTCAGACCGACGCGCTGCCTGGCCGCTCCACGCCGATGCCTGTCGCCCGGCTCCATGTGGTCAACCAACACTCGATGACGCATGTGCCGGACACCATGGACGTCGCCATTTTCGCTATGGGCTGCTTCTGGGGAGTGGAACGTTTGTTCTGGGAACAAGCGGGCGTCTACAGTACGGCTTCCGGCTACAGCGGCGGTTACACGCCGAATCCGACCTATCGGGAAATTTGCACCGGCAAAACCGGTCATGCCGAAGTCGTGCGGGTCGTTTTCGATCCGGCCATCATCAGCTATGAGAAGCTGCTGCAAGTGTTCTGGGAAAATCACGATCCGGCGCAGGGGATGCGTCAGGGCGGCGATATCGGCACGCAGTACCGCTCAGCGATCTATACGCTGACGCCGGAACAGGAACAGGCGGCGAAAGAGAGCCTGCAACGTTTCCAGCAGGCGATGGCAGCGGCAGGCGACAAGCGAACGGTCTCCACCGAAATCACTGAGGCCGGGCCGTTCTACTATGCCGAAGATGAGCATCAGCAGTACCTGTACAAAAATCCGGAAGGATACTGCGGACTCGGCGGCATCGGCGTTTGCCTGCCGCCGCAGCGCTGATTTTACCGAACGCCGTCGCGTTAAAACCGACGGCGTTTTTTCCTCGTTAAAACGCCGTTTTAGCGGCCCACTGATCGCCTCACGCCAGTGCTGGCGGTTCTTTGACCGCTCCTGCTATAATGCCGCGGGCATGAGGCTGATAACCGGCCTTGTCCACGGCTCCCTGCCGTCGGTTCATGATTATTTTCCTTCCTGAGGATCGCCCTGTCTATTGAGGCAAAGCGAAAAAACTATGTTAAACAGTTTGTTATTAATTATTTTTCTTATCGCCGTTAGCGCGTTTTTCTCCGTGTCTGAAATCTCCCTGGCTGCATCGCGCAAAATCAAGCTCAAACTCATGGCGGACGAGGGCAACCAAAACGCCGCACGCGTGATGAAGCTCCAGGAGACGCCCGGTATTTTCTTTACCGTGATTCAGATTGGCGTTAATGCCGTCGCCATTCTTGCGGGTGTCGTCGGCGACGCCGCCTTCTCCCCCTACTTCAACATGCTGTTCGATAATGTGATGTCGCCGGAAATGGCCGAGCGTGTCAGTTTTATCTGCTCCTTCGTGCTGGTTACCAGCCTGTTTATCCTGCTTGGCGATTTGACGCCGAAACGCATAGGCATGATCGCCCCCGAAACGGTTGCCGTTCGGATCATCAACCCCATGCGCTTCTGTCTGCTGATATTCCGGCCGTTGGTCTGGCTGTTTAATGGCTTGGCGAACATGATCTTCCGGATGCTCAAGCTGCCGATGGTGCGTAAGGACGACATCACTTCAGACGACATTTATGCAGTGGTGGAGGCTGGCGCGCTGGCTGGCGTACTGCGTAAGCAGGAACATGAGCTGATCGAAAACGTGTTCGAGCTGGAATCCCGCACCGTACCGTCTTCCATGACCTCTCGCGAAAGCGTGGTGTTTTTCGACCTACATGCCGACGAGGAAAGTATCAAGGATAAAATCGCCCAGCAGCCGCACTCTAAATTCCTGGTTTGCGACGGCCATATCGATCAGATCGTCGGCTATGTCGATTCCAAAGACCTGCTGAACCGCGTGCTGGGAAATCAGAGCCTGGAACTGACCAGCGGCGTACAAATTCGTCCTGCGTTGATCGTGCCGGATACGCTAACGTTGTCCGAGGCGCTGGAAAGCTTCAAGACCGCGGGCGAAGACTTCGCAGTGATTCTGAATGAATATGCGCTGGTGGTCGGCATCATAACCCTTAACGACGTGATGACGACGCTCATGGGCGATTTAGTGGGTCAGGGGCTGGAAGAACAGATTGTGGCGCGTGACGCCAACTCCTGGCTGATCGAGGGCGGCACGCCGATCGACGACGTGATGCGCGTACTGAATATCGACGACTTCCCACACTCCGGCAACTACGAAACCATCGGCGGTTTCATGATGTACACCCTGCGAAAAATCCCTAAACGAACTGATTTCGTGCGTTTCGCAGGCTACAAGTTCGAAGTGGTGGATATCGACAGCTACAAGATAGACCAGCTGCTGGTCACTCGACTGGAAGACAAACCGGCGGGAAGCGCGGCCCCGGATGTCACCATCGTGCAGCCATAAAACGGTGTTTCACCCATTAAAAAAGGCCCGTTAACGGGCCTTTTTTTGACGCTGGATAACCGCAGGGCGTACCGGTCACCCTCATACCGGCGCAGATCCGAACCTGTTCTTTTTACACATCGTGCATCAATTCATTGCATGTGTCGCAACAGTTCGGTCCGCCGTCTCCAACATCCCTATTTCGAGGGCGATAAGCGGCGTTATGCCAGCTCTGACTGCAGTTTCATGACCTGACGGTTTACCTCAGACATGACTTCAAGATGCTGCTTGTCTTTCTTTTTCGGCAGTAAAATTTTGCCGTAATCGAACTCAAAAGCACCAACCCCTTTGATATACAAGCGGCCGCGAAACAGTGTCTTCACGTACTTGGCGACTTTAAAGGGATTATAGCGTTCGAAGATCCTCATACTTCCTCTCCTTACGTTGTTCCAGTAGTGCGCCTCCTGCCACCAACCCGGTACAGGGTGTATGACGCACCAAGCTTTATCCTACATTTAGGGTCGATATTTAATGGGAAGTTCCCTATAAGCCAGCATTATTTATCGCTTTTACATTAGTTTACGGAACAGAAAAACGCAAAATTTGATAAATCAGAATAAACCTTCAAATACCAGGGTAATACAGAACACCAATTGCCAGCGGCGTCTCCCGCCGTTTCAGCCAAATCATTGAGGCCGTGCGGTGTTATACCGTCCTTGTATGACGGAATGACGACGGCGCTTAAAAGTTTCGGACAATCCTCATAAAACTTTAAGGCGTTACAGAAAGGGAGAGCGCGAGAACAGCCTCTGAAGGGCTCCGGGCCAAGGACATGAGCCCGGAGAATAGGCTGACAGGATTAATACAGGGAAACGCGGAATCCGGGGTTGAGGAAGGATTCGCGAGGGAGATAAGACAGCGGCTGGCCTTGCCAGTCGTTAACCTGTGCGCCCGCCGCCAGCGCCACAGCGTGTCCTGCGGCGGTATCCCATACGCTAGTCGGTCCAAACCGTGGATAAAGCTGGGCCTTTCCTTCCGCCACCAGACAGAACTTCAGCGATGAACCGATAGCGACGGTCTGATGATCGCCCAGTTGAGCAAGATAGTCCTGCAGCTCCGCATCCGCATGGGAACGGCTGACCACGACCAGCGGAGGACGCGCGTCCTGTACCTGAATCGGCAGACGGACGCCGCACTCCTCTTTCCAGGCTTTGCCATCCGCGGCGGCGTACATCACGCCGGTCACCGGTACGTACACCACGCCCAGCACCGGTTTGCCGTCTTCAATCAGCGCGATGTTGACGGTGAATTCCCCGTTACGACTAATAAACTCTTTCGTTCCATCCAGCGGGTCCACCAGCCAGTAACGCTGCCAGCGCTGGCGTTCTGACCACTGCGGCGGATCTTCTTCAGACAGCAAGGGAATCGCCGGATAGTCCGTCGTCAGCCCCCGCGCAATCACCTTGTGCGCAGCGATATCGGCCGCGGTCACCGGTGAGTCATCCTGCTTATGTTTGACCTCAACCGGCGCCTGTCCCTCGTAAATTTGCATGATGGCGTCGCCCGCCTCACGCGCTAGCTGGCAAATATGATCTAGCATGGTGTCTCCTCTCTACCGGTTGCCGAGGCCGCCTGATGCCCCGTCTGATAACGCTGAAAAGGGATGAGTCGGCCATGATGCTACAGGCAATGACCGCGTCTGCACGCCCTTCGCTTATAGGGGATGATACTTCATCTGTTAACCCTGATTATATGAGATATCCCCTCCACTACCACCCCGTCCAAACACCGCACGAAGAGACACCGGCAGGCATGGGGCGAAGAAGCGCATTCCCTTCTCGAGACGGCCGCACCAGAGAACAGGGCAAAAAGCGCAGTGCAAAACATGATCCTGAGAAACCTGAAATGACGTCCCCGACAGTTGATGACCCCAAACGCAGGTGTGGACCGTTACCGTACCGGGACAGGTCAAACGGGCTTCGCCAGAGATTCAACGTAGGATACCAATGCCTGAAATGACAAGGGATGCCGCGCTTGCTGGCATCCCTTGAGAAGAAAACGGTGCTGAATCAGCCTGGTGTCGCAACAAGGGAAGCGAGCCTCCTCTTGCCGTCTGACGGGCGATTAGCGATGACGATCGTCGTCACGATGATGGTGTCCACGATCGCGGTCACGACGATCCCAATCCCGGTCAGGCCCGCGGTGGTGGCGCTCCTCGCGGTAGACCCGCGGCGGCGGCTGCACGACGATCACGCGCGGCGGCGGCTCATAGTAATGACGCGGCGGCGGCGGCGGTCTGTGATAGTGATGGCGTTCGCGCCAATAATCAGGATCGCGCCAGTAGCGGCCGTCCCAGTAATAGCCCCGTCTGTCGCGATCGCCAATGTGCAGCTGCACCCCCGGCAACGACAGACTCAGGCTGTCAGCTTGCGCGGCGGGCATCGTATAGACCACTCCTGCCATAACAGCAGCGAATAACAGCGGTTTAATCATCATCATACCCTCTACGTCACCGCGATGCGGCGTATGGCAACGGTATACGGGGAATCTGACACACGCTCTATCAGAAAATGGCTAATTTCCTGTTATTCCGCTAACGGCAGCACTTCCGGCCACAAAAAGGCCGCTACGACCGGCCCATTCAGGCAAATCGGCCTAGTTCTCCTGCCAGTGATGGCAGAAAACCTGATGCGACGGCGCGACCCGACTCTCCGTCGGCACCTGGCGCAGACAGGTTTCGCTGGCCTGCGGGCAGCGCGGCGCAAACGCGCAGCCCGCGGGCAGATTAGCCAGATCCGGCGGCGCGCCGGAGATACTCACCAGACGGCTTCCTTTTTCCAGTCCGCCCTGCGGGCGAGTGCCGAGCAACACGCGCGTATAGGGATGACGCGGGCTTTGCATCAGCTCGGCCAACGGCGCCTGCTCGACGATGCGTCCGCCGTACATCACCGCAACCCGGTCGGCCACTTCGACCGCCGCGCCGATATCGTGCGTCACGAAAATGATCGACAGGCCCAGTTGTTGCTGCAATTCGCGCAGCAGGATCAGAATCTGGATTTGCACCGTGGCATCCAGCGCCGTCGTGGGTTCGTCGGCCAACAACAGCTGTGGCTGACAAGCCAGCGCCAGCGCGATCATGGCGCGTTGCCGCATCCCGCCGGACATTTCATGCGGATAGGCGTTAAGTCGCTGTTCCGGGCTGGGGATTCTGACCCGCTGTAGTGCGTCCAGCGCTATTTCGCGCGCCTGCCGACGGGAAACGGCGCGGTGTCTGCGAACGGTTTCCATGATTTGCTGACCGATGGTGTAAACCGGGTCGAGCGCCAGTAACGGCTCCTGAAAAATCATCGCGACCGTGGGTCCACGCATCGCCCGTAGTTCACGCGGAGACAGCGACATCACATCCTGACCGGCGATACGAATCTGACCATCAATCGTCGTGGTTCGGGCCGGATGCAGGCGCATTAACGCACGCAGCGTCACGCTTTTTCCGGAGCCGGATTCGCCGATCAACGCCAGCACTTCTCCACGCCCCAGCGCCAGATTCACGCCGTTCACCGCCGATAGCGTCTGATTGCCACGGCGAAACGTCACCCGCAGATCGTCGACCGCCATTAAAGATTGTGTCGTCATTCAGACCTCCTCGGTAGTGAGCGCGGCGGCGCTGTGCGAATGCCCGGCATCCGTTTCCGCCATCAGGCAAGCCACCTGATGCCCGTCGCCGCAGGATGACATGATGGGTTTTCGCTGGGCGCACACCGCCTCGGCGTGCGGACAGCGGGTATGGAAACGGCAGCCGGACGGCGGCCGAATAGGACTCGGAGGATCGCCGCTCAGCGGCGCCTGCTGGGTTCGGGCGCCAGGGTCCATCGACGGCATCGAGCTTAACAACGCGCGCGTATAAGGATGACGCGCCCGCTCGAACAGACTTTCCGCGGGACCGACCTCCACCACCTCGCCCAAGTACATCACCATGATGCGATCGGACAGATAGCGCACCACGTGGAGGTCGTGGCTGATGAAGACATAGGTCAGATTCATGCTCTCTTTCAAATCCAACAGCAGGTTGATGACCTGCGCCTCAACGGACTTATCCAGCGCCGAGACCGCTTCATCCAGAATCACCAGCCGCGGCTCGACCGCCAAAGCACGAGCGATATTCACGCGCTGCCGCTGGCCGCCGGACAACTCATGCGGATAACGCCCGGCGAAGCGCGTGGGGTCCAGTCCCACCTTCTCCAGCAAATCGCGCGCGCGTCGTTTCGCCTCCGCGGCAGGCACCCCGTGAACCGACGGCCCGAAGGCGACCGCCGCCTGCATCGTCAGACGCGGATTCAGCGAGGAGTAGCTGTCCTGAAACACCATCTGCACCTGTCGCCGGTAGTCGCGCAAAGACAGCTGGCTGCCGCCGACCGTCAGCCCGTCGAAAATCAGCTCGCCGCTATCCTGCGCGATAAGCTGCATCAACACGCGGGCCGTCGTCGATTTTCCACAGCCGGATTCGCCGACAACGCCCAACGTTTCTCCCTTCATCACGCTGAACGCGATACCGTCCAGCGCGCGCACCCGTTCCGCTTTGCCCAATCCGCCCTTTAACGGGAAGTGCTTCACCAGATCGGTGCCGATCAGCAGCGGCTGAGCGGGGCCGCCAATATCCTGAGTACTCATCGCATCAGCTCCTTATCGCCATCGCGATCCGCAGTCGGTCGGCGAGGAGGTTGAAAGAGATCGACGTGATAAAGATCATCGCGCCGGGCAGCGCCGATACCCACGGCTGGGTATAGATCGCCGTACGCAGCGTATTCAGCATCAGCCCCCATTCCGGCTCCGGCGGTTTCACGCCGAGACCAAGGAACGACAAGCCGGAGGCAAGGATCATCGACACCGAGATCAACCCGGTCGAAAACACAAAAATCGGTCCCAGCACATTGCCCAACACCTGAGTGCGGATAATCACCCACGCCGAAGCGCCGGACGCGCGCGCGGCTTCGATATAGTCGCGATTGCGCACCTGGGTCGTGACGCTTTCCGCAATGCGCGTCACCTGCGGCACGAACACCAGCGTCAGGGACAGCAGCGCGTTGCCGACGCCCGCGCCCATCGCGCCGGAAAGCGCTATCGCCAGCAGCACGGAAGGAAACGCATAGAAGACGTCGATAGTCCGCATGATCAGCGTATTCAGCCACCCGCCCGCATACCCGGCGACGACGCCGATCGCAGAGCCGATAAAAAACGCGAGGATCACCGGCGTAATCCCCATAAACAGCGACAGCCGCGCGCCGAGCATCAGGCGCGAGAGCATGTCTCGTCCCAGCTCGTCGGTGCCGAGCGGGAAACCGGGCGTGCCGATGGGCTTTAGCCGTTTAAACATGGACGTGCTATAGGGATCGCCATGCACCAGCCAGGGACCAAAGATCGCCAGCAGCAGCAACACCATGATCACGCTGCCGACGCACCACGCGGTGGGATCTTTCGCCATACGTTTTCCGACTTCCCGCCAATAGCCGGAAGCGCGGTCGATCGGCGCCGTCTCAACCACCGGAGAGGGCGCAACGCCGATATTCACACTCATGCTCATCCCCTCTTGATGCGCGGATCGATCAGCGTTTGCAGCACATCCACCAGCAGGTTCAGCACGACGAAAAACAGCGCTAAAACCCAAATGGTGCCCTGCAACAGCGGCAAATCGCGTTGAAAAATCGCCGAGTTGAGCAGCATTCCGGTCCCCGGCCAGGAGAAGACAGTCTCAACCAGAATGGAACCGCCCATCAGATAGCCGACCTGTAGGCCCATCACCGCCATCGCGGTTGGGGCGGCATTCTTGGCGACATGGCGAAACAGCGTCAGTTCGCTCATGCCTTTCGCCCGCAGCCCGACAATAAATTCCTGAGATAGCGTTTCCGCCACCTGCGCCCGCACCGTGCGCGCGATAATGCCGGTCGGGATCACCGACAGCGTCATCGCGGGCAGCAGCATAAACCGCAGATGCGCCCAGTCCCACGCCCAGCCGCCCTCGCCTAACGGACCGCCACCGGTCGCAGGCAGCCAGTTGAGCTGAGAGGAGAACACGATGACCAGCAGCATCCCCAGCCAATAGTGCGGTACGCTGACGCCGAAGACCGACAGCACGGAAGCCAGTCGGTCCAGCCAGCTATCCTGAAAATAGCCCGCGACGAAGCCGAAGAAGCTGCCGAGCAGAAAACCGATCAGCGTCGCCAGCAGCGCCAGACGCAGCGAATAGCCGACGGCGTTCATCACCTCGACAAACACCGGCCGACCGCTGGCAATCGACATCCCTAAATCGCCCTGCACGGCGTGCCACAGCCAGAGCCCGAACTGCACGGGCAGCGGCCGGTCAAAACCATAGTCGCGAATCAGCTGCTGGCGTAGCGCTTCCGAGGCATCCGGCGGCATGACCGACACCAGCGGGTCGCCCGGCGTCATATGCACCAGCATGAAACACACCAGTGCAACCCCAAGCAGAATGGGCGTCGCCAGCAGCAGACGACGGATCAGATAGACAAACATGGCTCCTCCGCGATGGGGTTAGGTGCCGCCCGAGAAGGGCGGCCAGACGGTATCACTCCGCTTTCTTGGCGGGCAGCGTCAGGTCGATCATCCAACTCTGCGCCTGCACGACGCCGGTCACGGCAGGTGAAATGGCGCGCGGCGCCATGTCATGCCCCACGAACAGGAACGGCGTTTCATCCACTATCGCGGTGTGGAGTTCGGCCGCGGCGGCATCCAGCGCGGCGGGTTCGAAGGCATTACGGGTTTTGGTAATCAACGCCTCGATCTGCGGCGTGGAGAAATAGCCCCAGTTGGTGGAGACGGGCGGGAAGGTTTTTTCGCTGGCGAAACGCATCATGCCGAAGTACGGATCCATCACCGCCGCGCTGACGTTGACAGCATTGGCGCCCTGCGCCGCCGGATCTTTCGCGCCCAGTCGCCAGCCGCTGAACAGCGTATTCCACTCCGTCACCTGAATATTGACGTTGAAGTAGCAGGCTTTCAGGCTTTGCTGAATAAACTCGTTCATGGGCAACGGTTGCATTTGCCCGGAACCGGAAGCGGAGGCCAGAACTTTGACCGACAACGGTTTACTCTCGCTGTACCCTGCTTCCTGCATCAGTTTGCGCGCCGCGTCCGCGTCATAGCGGATCTTGAACTGCGGATGGCCGTACCACGGCGAATCCTTTTCATAAATGCCGGTGGCTTCCTGCATATAACCGCCGAGATACGACTTCAGTTCGCTACGGTCGATACACAGGTTGGCCGCCTGACGGACGCGTTTATCCAACCACGGCGAGCCCGGCGCGAAAGAAAACTGCCACGGCCAGAGGTGCGGCTGCGCATTGGCGTAGATCTTGAAGCCGCGGCTCTTGATCTGTTCCATCACATCCGGCGCGGGCGCCTCGATCCAGTCCACCTGACCGGACAACAACGCCGCCGTGCGGGCATTCGCTTCCGGCAGCGGCACCAAAATCAGATGGTCGACTTTCGGCACGCGTTTGCTGTCCCAATAGTCGGGGTTTTTATCGAGCGTCAGCTGCTGGCGCGGCACCAGCTTATTCATTTTGAACGGCCCGGTCCCCACCGCTTTGGCGGCAAAGGCGGTCCAGGCCTGCTTGGCGCGCTCCGCTCGGTCGGTCACCGAAGCAGGCACAGCGTCAAAGGCCTGCTGCCACGCGGTGGGCGAGACGATAAACAGGTTGGTGAGGTTATAAGGCAGGACGGCGTCCGGCTCGGTCGTCACCAGCGCTACCGTCAAATCGTCAATCTTGCGTGCGGACACCAGCGTCGGCATACGCGACGCGGTCGTGCCGATCTGCGCGGGCGCGAACTGAACAGACGCTTTGTTCAGCACCTTATCCACATTCCACACCACCGCATCGGCATTGAACGGCGTGCCGTCATGAAACTTGACGCCCGGACGCAGCGTGAAGGTCCATTGTGTAGGATCGTCCGGGTTCACTTTCCAGCCCGTCGCCAGACCGGGTATCAGTCCGCTGGGCTTTTCGCCCTGCGACAGATCCCACTGCGTCAGCGAATCATAAAGCGTGATGCCGGTGAAGCGGTTGCCTTCGTACCCCTGATCGGGCTGGCCCAACGTCAGTGGAATATCCGCCGCCGTCATGCCAATACGTAACGTGCTTTCAGCGCGAGCGACAGCCGGCAACGTCGCCCCCACCATCAGAACGGCCAGAGCCAAACGAGTCAAAGAAAACGTGGGACCGGAACAGTGTTCTTTCATCAGCAGCATTCCTTGGTGTGGTGGAGGTATCATCCACCTGCACGCAAGCCGCGTACCAACTTTCGTCTAAAACGATAGGTTTAACTTATTAAAAATCGATATATAGGCGGTTTTCAACGAATTAGGCGCATAAACATTAGGTGCAAGCACATCGCAGAAGAGAAAACCGGCTAAGAACTGATGCAGACCAAACTTTCCCGCCATCGTTCCGTTGATACTACAGCCCGCCGTTGACGGCCGGCCCCATCGGCGATGTCCGGCTCTTCGCTGGTGCATACACCGCCTGTCTTTCACCAAAAAGAGGCGAAATACGCAGGTATTGAACGGACTTTCCGTTTCAACATCCTCCAGGTATTGCATCAGGTAACAAAACGCAAGGCGGAAAGGAAGCCGACGTTTTCTGGTATGTCATTTGCTTCTGACCGGCAGAGGTCAAAGGGCTCAGGAAAGAATCAGGCTCGGCCATGCCGTGATTGAAAGACCTGCGCCCCACCGTTATGCCGTTCTGAACACGGTGAATCAACGCGGCAGAGAGGGATGACAGCCCTTGCCGCCAGACACGCTTAACTTTCCACGATTTTGGTGCTGCGTGTTTTCAGCACGCCGTCACCTTTAACGAGCAGGAAACGCTCTTTGTTTTAACGAGGAAACACATGAAGAAAATCGCCTTTGCCGCCGGTGCGCTGCTGGCTTCGTCTTTTAGCGCGGCCGCGGCCGACGGTCAGTATGCCTCAGACTGGTGGCATCAGAGCGTCAACGTCGTCGGCAGCTACCATACCCGCTTTGGACCACAGCTCAATAACGACCTTTATCTGGAATACGAAGCCTTCGCCAAAACAGACTTACTCGACTTTTACGGCTATGTGGATGTTCCCAAGTTCTTTGGCGTCGGCAACACGCCCGACAGCGGCATCTGGGACAAAGGCTCTCCGCTGTTTATGGAAATCGAACCCCGCGTTTCCCTCGATAACCTGACCGGCACCGATCTCAGCTTCGGTCCCTTCAAGCAGTGGTACTTCGCCAATAACTATATCTACGACCTCGGGCATAACGCCGACGGACGTCAGAATACCTGGTACATGGGGCTTGGCACCGACATCGATACCGGTCTGCCGATCAACCTGTCGCTGAACGTATACGCTAAATATCAGTGGGAAAACTATCAGGCGGCCAACGAAAACCAGTGGGACGGCTATCGCATCAAGGTGAAATACTTTGTTCCGCTGACCCCGCTGTGGGGCGGCAACTTGAGCTACATCGGTTTCACCAACTTCGACTTTGGCTCCGATTTGGCCAAGGACAGCAACTGGGTAGACGGTAACGGTAAGCAAGTACGCACCAGCAACTCTATTGCCTCCAGCCACATTCTGTCGCTGGGCTACGATCACTGGCACTACGCGCTCGTCGCGCGCTATTTCCATCACGGCGGACAATGGCAGGATGGGGCGGAGATTGGCACGCCGCAGGGGCCGATCAAATCGACCGGATGGGGATATTACGCCATGGTGGGGTATAACTTCTAACGAGGCAGTCGCTCTCGTGGTAAGGCGAGATGTCAGACCGCCCGTCGACGGTCTGACGGTTTCCTGACTTACAGGATTTCCAGCAGCTCGACTTCAAAAATCAGCGCGCTGAACGGCGGGATGGACGCGCCAGCGCCACGTTCGCCGTAGGCCAGGTCCTGCGGGATATACAGTTCCCACTTGGAACCGACCGGCATCAGGGTCAGAGCTTCAACCCAGCCTGGGATAACGCCGCTGACCGGGAATTCCGCCGGCTGGCCGCGCTGTACGGAGCTGTCGAAGACCGTACCGTCGATCAGACGACCGGTGTAGTGCACACGTACGCGGTCCTGACGGGCAGGAATATCGCCTTCGCCCTGAGTCAACACACGGAACTGAAGACCAGACTCGGTGCTGCTCACGCCTTCTTTCTGCGCATTCTCTTCCAGGAAACGCTGACCTTCTACCGCCAGCTCGCGCTGACGTTCGCGGCGTACCGCATCCGCACGTTCATGAACTTCACGCAACGCACGGTGAACGACGTCGACCGGTACGGCTGGCGCCTGTCCGTCAAGAGCATCACGCAGGCCAGCGACCAGCGCTTCAGGAAGCAGCCCTTCCAGACCCGATTCCTGTAACTGTTGACCGATCTGCAGGCCGATGCCGTAGCTTGCCTGGGCTTCTACGCTGTCATAAGAAGGCGTTGTCATTGATGTTCCTTTTTTCTGTAAAAATAGCGAACGTGCAGCATAACAGCGTGAGGTTTATGGGTAAAATTTTCTCTGTCCAGCCCCGCCGGACGCGCGCTGACATACCTTGTGACCGATAGCGTGGACTCCGCCCCAAAAGCGTTCTGACTTACTGGCTATCATTAAGGGATTACCGATATACTCAAGGCGTTTTACCTTACACGGTAGCAAGAGAGGTCATCATGGCAGAATCGCGCCCAGGAGAAGTAAAACTCGCAGGGATTCCCGCATGCTATGGCAATCCTGCCTGCGCTTGTGGCGTCAACGTCCCTGGCAGTTCCGCATCGCCGATAAAATGCCAGGCCGCAGACCGTCCGCGTCAGCCTCCGCACGTCGCATCCCCTATGGCCGAATCTCGCCGCTGCTACGTCAGCTCTGGCATGTGCCGGACCGCTTCCAGTGGATGGAACCGCTGCCCTATCCGCATCGTCGCGGGTTGCTGATTGCGGCGACCTTGCTGCTGATTGTGCTGCTCTGGCCCTATTCTCCAACGCCGGAGTCTCCGAACGTCGCCAGCCCCACAAATGTTCCGTTGGCGTCAGAGCCCGCTCCGGTTCAAGCCAGGCTGGTCAATCCAACGCCGCATACTGTTTCAGCCCCTGCGCCGGAACAAGCAGAAGCGGCTCCCGCAGCAACGGAAAAACCGTGGCAAAACTACCAGATAGCCTCAGGACAAACGCTGGCGCAGCTTTTTCGCGATCACAACCTGCCGGTTAACGACGTGTTCGCCATGGCGCAGGTGGAAGGCAGCGACAAACCGCTCAGCAGTCTTCATGCGGGACAAAAGGTCAGACTGCGGTTGAATGCGCAGGACGTGGTGTCGGAATTAGAGATTGATACAACGGATAACCAGACGGTGCAGTTCGTCCGTCAGCAGGACGGCGCGTTTGTTCGCACTCGCTAGGTGGCGTTTGAGTCACGGATAGGAAAGTCAAAAAGAAAGCGGGCGCTTTCTGTCAGCGGAAAGGGCCTGTTACCCACCCAGGTGAATTATCGATTCACTCCCCCCAGAAATGCAAAACGCTGGCACAAGGCCAGCGTTTTACGACGTTAACATCAGCGTAAATTACGCTTCAGCAACGATAACCACGTTCAGCTTAGCGAATACGTCGCTGTGAACCTGGAAGCTCACTTCGTGTTCGCCCAGAGTACGCAGAACGCCATCCGGCAGGCGGACTTCGCTTTTCGCAACTTCAACGCCAGCTGCGGTAACCGCATCAGCGATGTCACGAGTACCGATAGAACCAAACAGTTTACCTTCATCACCCGCTTTGGAAGCGATGGTGACGTTAGCCAGTTCGTTCAGTTTAGCGGCACGAGCTTCAGCTGCGGCCAGAACGTCAGCCAGTTTGGCTTCCAGTTCAGCGCGACGAGCTTCGAAGAACTCAACGTTTTTCTTGGTTGCCGGCACAGCTTTGCCCTGCGGAACCAGGAAGTTACGAGCGTAGCCCGCTTTAACGTTTACCTGGTCGCCCAGGCTGCCCAGGTTTGCTACTTTATCAAGCAGAATAACTTGCATTACCTTATCCTCTTAAAGTCTTGTTAATAGACAGCAGCCGATTACTGATGACGATCGGTGTACGGCAGCAAAGACAGGTAGCGCGCGCGCTTGATAGCACGGGCCAGTTGACGCTGATATTTTGCACGCGTACCGGTGATACGGCTCGGTACAATTTTACCACTTTCAGTGATGTAGTTTTTCAGCGTAGCGATGTCTTTATAGTCAATCTCTTGAACGCCTTCCGCGGTGAAACGGCAGAACTTGCGACGACGGAAATAACGTGCCATTTGGCTAGTCTCCAGAATCTATCAATTCAATCTGCTCGGCATGTAGAACAACCTTGTTCAGGCCATTGCGCCCTTGGTGGCAACTAATGAAACCATGAACGGTGAGTTGCATGCCGACCGTTATACTGTGAGTTAATGCTTGTGACGGGTGTCCACTGACAACCACGGGCATACGGCACCATGCTTGCCGGTTAAATCCGGCTTCCTGCTGCGAAGAACGATGCTCAAGCACGAACTGGCAGTGAGGAATACCCGAAGGACTGACTTTTCGAATGGGCGTCTTGCACACGGTGCCGGACAGTACCAGTCGATTAGTCGTCATCACGGCAAATTACTCTGCAGAATCCCCAGCTTCAGCATCATCGCTGGTTTCTGCGAAATCTTCACGACGCTCGCGGCGCTCGTCTTTCGCTTTTACCATCGGGGAAGCTTCAGTTACCGCGTGTTTAACGCGCATAACCATGCTGCGGATAACGGCGTCGTTGAAGCGGAAGTTTGTTTCCAGCTCATCGATCACTTCCTGCGGAGCTTCCACGTTCAGCAGAACGTAGTGAGCTTTGTGCAGTTTGTTGATCGGGTAAGCCAGCTGACGGCGGCCCCAGTCTTCCAGACGGTGGATCGTACCTTCAGCACCAGTGATAGCACCGGTGTAACGTTCGATCATACCTGGAACCTGTTCGCTTTGGTCAGGATGAACCATAAAAACGATTTCGTAATGACGCATCGAATTGCTCCTTACGGATTATTCAGCCTCCTGTCAGGGTCAGCCGCGGCCCATGGAAGCAAGGAACGTAGTTGTGTGCGGCCGAAAAAATGACGCGCAATTATAAGTGCCCCGTACAGGTAACACAAGCGACAATGTGGCCGGGAAAGCAGAAAGGCCGCGAGAAAAAGACGCGGCCTTAGAGTCAATGATGTGATTGACGACAGGAAAACGTCCGCCACTCAGAGGTGCTGACGGAAAAAATGGGCGCCCGCCCGCAGCGCGGTGGGGGTGATTTTATGGCCGATACCCGCCTCCGTCAGATAAGTCACGTTCGCGTCCAGCTGACGTTTGGCAAGCGCCTGATACAAACGTTCAGTCTCGTCCGCCGGTACCAGCGTATCCGCCAGCCCATGCCACAGCAGCAGCGGTCGGTCAGACACTTTTTCCAGCTGATGCCCCACATCGTAAGGCGCAAGCTGTTCTGCCAGCGACGCGAATTGCGGCGCGTTCTGCGGTTCATCCGGCGCGACCGGAGGGAACAAAGAGCGCGACAATGATGAGACATAGCCCGATCCCATAAAGGCCGCCACCGCGTTGATCCACGGATACTGCGTCATCGACGCTAACGCGGTCATCCCCCCCAATGAAGCGCCGCAGACGCCAATGCGCCCGTCTTCAATCAATCCCAACTGACGGAAATGCGCCACGTACTCCGGCAGCTCCCGGACATTCTGCTGGAAGATATCCCAGAAATGATGCAAACGCCGCGCGTCGTCACCGTCAAAGCGGGCGCCGTGCATCGGGGCATCCGGGGAAACCACGCGAAATCCGGCATGCGCCAGCGCATAGCCGAAGTAGGAATAGACCTCTTTCGAGGAGGTGAAACCGTGAAAGAAGAAAACGGTGGGCAGAGACGCAGCCTGTTTGCCTGATGGCGTAGCGTGCAACGCCTCAACGCCGTTTATCGTGGTTACCGAAATATCGACCATCAGTGTCACCTCCCTTTTCGTTCATCTACGCCGCCAGTGCCGTCGCCAGCGCGTTTACTCCCCATACCATAGCGCCAAACACACCTGAGGGATAAAAAGAAATCCCCCCAACCATAGATAAAAAACGACAAAGCGTGACGGCTGGCGGATGGCTAACCACAGGGTTCGAAGCGCTCGCCTTTGAACACCCGCACCGGATTGCCACGTTCAACCTGTTGGTGACAACGATGTCGCTGCTCCCGCAAGGCCGCCGTCCGCTGCTGGTGCTGCTGCCGTAAGCGCCACTCAATCAAATGGAGCGCGAGACGGCGATTGGCATGCTGGCTACGCTCACTTTGCACCCGTACGCTGATGCCGCTGGCGACATGCGTCGCGCGGACGGCGGACTCCGTCTTATTGACGTGCTGGCCACCGGGACCGGAAGAGCGCAGCGTCTCGATACGGATCTCTCCGTCAGTGAACGTTTGCTGTGGGGTGAAACGCTGCACGCCGATAAACCAGTTCTTACGCCCGGGACCTTTACGCCAGGGACTGGGACAAACCCACTGCAACGTCCCGCACCATGCGTCCGCCAGCGCTTCCTCGGCGTCGCCCTGCAGTAGAACCAACGCGGATCTCAGCGTTCCCGGCCGGTCCCCGGATTCGCTTTCGACCATCTCCAGCGTGACGGACAACGCGTGCGCTTCGCGCGTCAGCGTGTGTAATGCCTTGGCGGTCGCCAACATGCACTCATCAGGCCCTTGCGCGGCGGAGAGTTGCAGAAAAATCATGCGGCACCTCCCCGCGTTTTATACGTTAACAACGGCTTCAAACGCGCGATTGGCGTGATCAGTCCCGCCCCTTCCAGAGACGCGATCACCGTATCAATCGACTTGTACGCCTGAGGCGCCTCCTGAAACATCAGCTGTTTATCCTGACAGATGACGCGACTCCCCAGCGCGGTACGCGCCAGATCCTGCATGCTGTAGCGCTGCTCAAGGCGCGCCTTGCATTCGGTACGCATCCATTTGCGGCCTGCGCCGTGCGCCAATGAGTACAGACTGACTGCATCGGGCCGCGGCTGTACCAGATAGCTGTAATCGCCGCGAGAGCCGGGGATGACGACCGGACCGGCATCGGACGGCGTGGCGCCCTTGCGGTGCAGCCACCCGGCCTCGCCGTCGATGGTGGTCGACGTCACCAGATTGTGAGCCACATCCAGCAGGCTTCGCCGTCCGTGTGCCACCGCTGCAACATACGCAGGGCAATGCACTGCCGATTAACCTCGGCAAAGCGCAGCGCCTGTTGATGCTGCCGCCAGTAATCATCAGCGTCGGGCGTCCCCTCCCGCAAACCTTGATGCCCGTGCTTTCGGACGTGCTGCTCCAAAATGGCCTGACCTAGCCCTCGCGACCCGCTATGCACAAGCAGCAAGAGTCGCCGGGCGTCCGGCATCATTTCTTCAAAGAGTGACGGCTGGTAGACCTGATCCACCTGTTGCAGCTCGGCAAAATGATTACCGCCGCCAAGGGTGCCGAGAGAAAACCGGTGCGGCAGCATATCGTCGTCGAGGTCCGGCACGTCGTCCAACGGACCATCGATATTGCCCAATCTTTTCTCCAGCTTATCCAGAGAAATTTTGCCGGCAGATAAGCCGGTGCGCCATAACGCCATGCCACAGCCGATATCGTTACCGACCAGCGCAGGGTAAAAACGGCGGAGAGAGAAAAAAGCGGCCCCAATGGGATAGCCGCGCCCCGGATGCAGGTCCGGCATGCCGGACACCCGCGCCATATCCGGCAGACCGGCTGTAGCGGTCAATTGCTGAATGGCGGTATCATCAATCCAGGTGTTTTGCGACGCGATCACATTCACGCACGCAGAAATAGAGCGAATTGTATTGCCCATAGATCAATCCTAATGATCAATTGAAAAAGATTTCGTGGGCAGGCAGAAGCCGGAACAAGACGCAAAGAAACAGAAAACTGCGGTGATTAATCCTGACATTGCCTGCAAAGGGTTGAATGTGAATAAGTCATACTGAACCTCCTTTGCAATGCGATAGGTGAGTGGAAATGGAAACAGCAGAATATTACGACTGCGATAAGGCAATTGGCAAGCAAAAAACGACAGCCATTAGTCAATCCACCAGCGAAAAGTGCCACACAAAAGGCGAAAAACCAGCAGAGTCATCCACGCACCAGCAGGCAGCGAAGATGCTGTTGACGGAGCCTCAGCCTTTTCAGCGAAAATGTTCAGCGATTTTCTTTTTGGCGCGCAGCGCATTACAACGGACACGTCAGCGACTGGCGATATTTTCATGTTCTCTGCTACTCTCCGCCTGCGGCTTGAACACGCCAGAACCCGCGCCGCCGCCCGGTCAACAGGCGATTGAAATCACACGGCAGCAAAGCTTTTCACTGGATAGAATCGACACGCTTTCTGTTATCGTGCGGGGGAGTCCCGATGACGCGGACCGAGAAGTGAGGCGCCAGGCTAATCAGCGCGGCGCGCAGTATTACCGGATTGTCAGCCGGATGGAGAGCGAAGCGCTCAACCCCGGCGTCTGGAGAGCCTTTGCCGTGCTATACAGGCAGCCGGCGGTCCAGAAACCCTGAAACCACCCGATTGAGAGGATGTAATGAAGAAAATATTGGCCATCGCCGTTCTGCTGTTCAGTGCGGGTTCCGCCACGGCAGCCACCGCGCCCTGCCGCAGCCTGGAATGGAATTTATGGGTAGAGTCCGAACTGAATATCCTCGGCCAATCGCAAATCAGCGTGCAGATTGGTTCGACGACCTGGCAACAGGCCGTAGAGAGTAAGCTGGCGGCGAAATCCTGGCCGAACAAAACCTCTGTACTGTGGTGTAACGCGGTAGAACAGCGCATCGCGGCCAAAGCCTCGTCGACCGCCGCCAAATAAGCGAATCATCCAGCGGGAGCCAGCTTGCTCCCGCCATCACACCCCGTCTTAGCTGCGCTGGCGCACCGCTTCGAACAGGCATACGCCGGTGGCGACCGACACGTTCAGCGAAGAGACGCTGCCCGCCATCGGAATGCTGATCAGCTCATCGCAATGCTCGCGCGTCAATCGACGCATTCCTTCACCTTCCGCCCCCATTACCAGCGCCATTGGGCCGGTCAGCTTGCTTTGATACAGCGTATGGTCAGCCTCGCCCGCCGTTCCCACAATCCACACGTTGTGCTCTTGCAGCAAACGCAGCGTACGCGCCAGATTGGTCACGCGAATCAGCGGCACGCTTTCCGCTGCGCCGCAGGCGACTTTCTTCGCCGTGGCGTTCAGCTGTGCGGAACGGTCGCGCGGAACAATCACCGCGTTCACGCCCGCGGCATCTGCGCTACGCAGGCAAGCGCCCAGATTATGGGGGTCGGTCACGCCGTCCAGCACCAGCAGGAACGGTGCTTCGTGGGCAGCCAGCAGCTCAGGCAGATCGTTTTCCTGAAACTGTCGCCCCGGCTTAACGTTGGCGATGATCCCCTGATGTACGGCACCCTCGACTTTGCTGTCGAGCCACTGGCGGTTGGCGACCTGCACGGCGATGCCGTTGGATTCCAGCTCGGCGACAACCGGCTGCAGACGACGGTCTTCCCGACCTTTCAGAATGAAGACTTCGAGAAAACGCTGTGGGTCGCGCTCCAACAGGGCTTTAACCGCGTGGATACCGTAAATAATTTCGCTCATTGATACTCTTTTGACAGATATAACGGGCGGTAAACCGCCCGCGATGTTGATAATGGAGACGCTTCGCTGCGCCTGACGACACGCCCATCAGCCAAGTTTCCCCTCGCCGACGCTGCGCTGATCGCCAGGCGTCAGACCTATTCCGCGGCGGGCTTTTTGCCTGCGCGTTTGGCCTTGGTGGCGGCGGCGATCTTACGCGTTTTCTGCACGTTCTTTTTGGCTCTGGACGGCGCTTTTTTCCCGCCGTCAGCTTTCTTGACGCCGTCGTTATCGTTGCGGAACGCGCTGTCCGGCTCAAAGTTGACGTGCTTGTTGGCAGGCTTACGACGACGAGGGGATTTATTGTCTTTCCCGTCGCCCTGCTTCATCCGGTCACGCGCCGTTTTTCCTTCACCGCGCACTTTGCGCGTGGAAGAGACCAGTGCGAAGTCGATATTGCGCTCGTCCATATGCACCGCTTCGACGCGGATTTCGACTACGTCGCCCAAGCGGTAAACCTGACCGCGTGATTCGCCAATCAGACGCTGGCCGATATTATCATAGCGATAGTAGTCGTTATCCAGCGACGAAACGTGCACCAGCCCATCGATAAACAGGTCGTTGAGACGGACGAAGAAGCCGAACCCGGTAACGCTGGAGATCACGCCGGTGAAGACTTCGCCCACATGATCCTGCATGAAGTCGCATTTCAGCCAGTCGGCCACGTCACGCGTCGCTTCATCCGCACGGCGTTCCGTCATGGAACAGTGCTGACCCAGTTGCAGGCATTCCGCCATATCGCTATGCCAGCCGCCGGTCGCGGTGGAACGCGCTTTACGGTCGCTCAACAGATATTTGATCGCCCGGTGCAACGAGAGATCGGGATAGCGGCGGATCGGCGAGGTGAAGTGCGCATAAGAAGTCAGCGCCAGCCCGAAGTGGCCGCGGTTTTCCGGATCGTAAACCGCCTGCTTCATCGAACGCAGCAGCATGGTCTGCAACATGTCGCGGTCCGGACGGTCGGCCAGCTGCGTCATCAGCTCCGCATAGTCCTGAGGCTGTGGCTTCATACCGCCTTTCAGCGTCAGGCCCAGCTCGCCCAGCACGCTGCGCAGCGCCAGAACGTGGTCTTCGGTAGGACGATCGTGGACGCGGAACAGCGCAGGCTCTTCGTGTTTCTCAACGAACTTGGCCGCCGCGATATTCGCCAGGATCATGCACTCTTCAATCAGCTTGTGCGCATCGTTACGCACCACGGCTTCCACGCGATCGATACGGCGATCGGCGTTGAAGATAAACTTCGCCTCTTCCGTTTCAAACGCGATGCCGCCTCGTTGTTCACGGGCTTTATCCAGCACTTTGTACATCTCGTGCAACTCTTCCAGCGCGCCGACCAGCGGCTGGTAATGCGCGCGCAGCGCTTTGTCGCCCTGCAGAATGTTCCACACCTTGGTATAGGTGAGACGCGCGTGAGAGCTCATCACCGCTTCGTAGAATTTGTAGGAAGAGAGACGTCCCTGCGCGGAGATGGTCATCTCGCACACCATGCACAGACGATCCACCTGCGGGTTCAGGGAGCACAGGCCGTTGGAAAGCGCTTCCGGCAGCATCGGCACAACCTGAGACGGGAAGTAAACCGACGTGCCGCGGGCGCGCGCTTCGGTATCAAGCGGCGTCTCCGGGCGTACATAGTAGCTTACGTCCGCAATCGCCACCCAAAGACGCCAGCCGCCGCCGCGTTTCTTCTGGCAGAAAACGGCATCATCGAAGTCACGGGCGTCTTCGCCATCAATGGTGACTAACGGCAGCTGACGCAAATCGATGCGACCCTGTTTGGCGCTCTCAGGCACTTCGCTGCTGTATTCGCCGACCTGTTCTTCCACTTCGGGCGGCCAGGCGTGCGGAATATCATGGGTGCGCAGCGCGATATCCACCGCCAGCCCGGTCCCCATGTTGTCGCCCAGCACTTCCACAATCTTACCGATCGCCTTGGAGCGACGCGTGGCGCGCTGCGTCAGCTCGACCACCACGACCGATCCCATACGGGCGGTGGATACCGCCTCAGGCGGGATCAGGATATCGAAGCTCAGACGACTGTCGTCCGGCACCACGAAGCCCGTACCGGCTTCGGTAAAGTAACGGCCGACGATCTGGCTAGTCCGCGGCTCAAGAACGCGGACGATACGTCCTTCTCTGCGGCCTTTACGATCTTCGCCGAGGGGCTGGGCCAGTACGACGTCGCCGTGTATCGTTGTTTTCATCTGTTCGGCAGACAGGTACAGGTCGTCCTTGCGACCCTCGACGCGCAGGAAACCGAAGCCGTCGCGATGGCCCATGACCGTACCGCGAAGCAAATCCAGTTTTTCAGGCAGGGCGTAGCATTTACGGCGGGTGAAGACCAGCTGGCCGTCACGCTCCATCGCTCTCAGGCGGCGACGCAGCGCTTCTTGTTGTTCGTCAGACGTCAGTTCCAGATCTTTGGCCAGTTCTTCACGACTGATAGGGGTATCTCGCTTGGCGAGGTGCGCCAGAATGTATTCTCGGCTAGGAATCGGTGATTCGTACTTTTCTGCTTCTCGTTCGAGAAATGGGTCTTGTGACATTAAGTTTCCTCCGTTGTCATCGGCAGGTGGCTGAACGGATTGCTTATTCAACCAGAAGTAATTGGTATAGCGGCGGATTTTCTTTCACCATATCAGCCAGCGTGTAACTGTCCAGCTCCTGCAGGAAACTCTGCACTGCCTGATGAAGGGCCTGCTTGAGACGGCAGGCGGAAGTTATGTGACACGCATCGCGATCGCAGTTGACCAAGGTCAGCGGCTCCAGTTCTCGCAATACGTCGCTGAGGCGGATGGTAGCCGGGTCCCGGCCCAGTCGGATGCCGCCATTTTTTCCACGGACCGCGTTAATCAGCCCGGCGCGGCTCAGTTGATTGATAATTTTGACCATATGATTGCGTGAGAGGCCGTAAACGTCGGTCACCTCGGTAATACTGGTCATTTTTCCTTCCGGCAACGACGCCAGATAGATCAGCGCTCGCAGGCCATAATCCGTAAAACGTGTTAACTGCACATTCACCTCTGGGGACATTTTCGGGTGTCGCTGAGGAAGCCGCCCCGTGCTTTCAGGTTCCCCGCCGTGCTACGCAACCACACAATCGTAAACGGCATCTCACACTACATGCTCATTTTTTATCAGCAGATAATAAACCAGCGGCAAACATCAGGCCAATTATTTAACGTTTAACGACAATTTCACTTCATTTTGCCCTCTTTTGGCTCCGCCATAAGATAAGGGAATCCTGTTTCCTGCCCTCATCGCTCTTCTGATATGTTCTGATTCCACTCTTCTTGTGGCCTTATCCCATGAGTACACCTCGTTCGAACACGAACAGTGCGCACCCACCTGAGCGTACAGAGGGTACGTCAGGGTACCGAGCACTGCCCAGATTCAACAGGGTCAGTCAGGGACAGATTCTTATTTATAGCAGGCAACGTCCGGCGGCGTTGCAGTGATGCCGCCCGTGATTTTTCTACACACAGGGAATCGACATCATGCGTTTGAAGAACCTCTCCATTCGTACCGGTCTTTTATCGTTGTTAACGCTTATCACCCTGCTGCTGCTTATCGTCAGCGGTATGGGCATTCACGCCATTAATCAAAGCCGACAATCGCTCGGCGCGCTAAATCACATTCAGGGCCTACAGCTAGGCGGCCTGATGAGCGGCTATAACCTCACGCTGCAGGCGAGAGCCTCGGCCACGCTGGCCGTCCGGAAAATCGAGATGGGGCTGCTCGATATCGGCGCGCAGGAAACCGAACGCCTGACCCGCGAGGTCCAAAGCGCCACAAACGTTATCCAGCAGTTTTCCCAGACCGACAATGCGGCGGAGGAAGGACTCACGCTGGCGAAGAACGTCGCGACATCCTATCAACGCTATCTGGAACAGGGCCTCAACCCGATGGTGGAATCGCTGCAAAAACAGTATACGGACGAGTACTACACGCTGTTGGAAAGCAATCTGACGCCGCTGTCGATGGCGTTCGACAGCGCGATTCAAGCGTTTCGAACCTATGCGCAGCAGCAGGCGGTTGACCGTATTCAGGACGCCGAACATAACGAACGCGTCATGCTGTTGCTGATTAGCGTAGCGGGCCTGCTATCGCTGCTGCTGGTGTTTCTTGGATGGATGGCGCTGCGGCATATGCTGCTTAAGCCGCTCGACCGGGCGGTTGACCAGTTGGAACAGGTGGCGGCGGGCGATCTGACGCAGCGGATTCCGGCGGGCGGCGATAATGAGCTGGGCCGACTGAGCGACGCCATTGAGCGCATGCAGCTCGCGCTGCTGGCGTCGGTCGAACAAGTGCGAGACGCCAGTACTCACATTGACCGCGGCAGCCATGAACTCACGTCCGGCAACCGCCACCTCGAAGAGCGTACCGAAGCCTCAGTGGCCGCACTCGAGCAGACCGCAGCCAGCCTGGAACAGCTCAGCGCGACGGTCAAACACAACGCCGACAACGCCACGCTGGCGCATCAGTTAACCGATAAAGTCTCGGACACCACCGACCGGGGCAACGAATCGGTGTGCTACGTCATTGAGAAAATGCAGGAAATCGCCAACAGCGCCAAACGCATCAGCGACATCCTCGGCGTCATCGACGGCATTGCATTTCAGACCAACATTCTGGCGCTGAACGCGGCGGTGGAAGCGGCTCGCGCCGGAGAACAGGGCAAAGGGTTCGCGGTAGTGGCGAGCGAGGTCCGAAATCTGGCCCAGCACAGCGGACAGGCCGCCAAGGAAATTCGAACGCTGATCATGGATTCGCAAACCCACGTGACCGAGGGGCTGACGCTGGCCTCACAGGCGGGCGAGACCATGGACGAGGTATCCGGCGAGATCAACCGCATCACCAGCCTGATGAAGGAAATCTCCTATGCGTCTCAAGAGCAGCACCACGGCATCGAGCAGGTGAATATCGCCTTTACTCAGATAGACAAGGTCGCTCAGCAGAACGCCGCGCTGGTGAAAGCTTCCGCCACGACGACCGAATCGCTGGAAGCGCAATCCCGCCACTTGGTGGACGCGATGGCGATGTTCCGCATCGGCGATAAGCTCCCGCTACTGCCCTGATCCCCGACCGTCGTCGCCGTATTCGCGGCGGCGACCTTTTATCGCCCCGCCCTCACTCATTCCATCGCAACGCCCCTCGAGTCCTCACGACACGCCTGTCGATATCAGTGCAACTATCGGGCAAAACGCACAATCATAGAGCGGTTACGGGAAATAAAGACGCAAAAACCGGGCAAACTGCACAATACTTGACGTATCCACCGCCTACTTTCTCCGAATCAAAAAACGGGCACGTTAATTGCTCTGTTAACTCAGGTATTCCCCTTCCCTACGTTAAACAGAGGCCACCGCCATGTCAGAACGGAATGAGTTTCCCTTGAGTGAAACACCCAAAAATCAGCGCAAAGGGTTGCTCTCGATCTCAATGGTATTGTTCAGCTGTACGTTTTTTACGGCAACGATGTTCGCGGGCGGCAAGCTGGGCGTCGCCTTTCCGCTGGTCGGCATCGCGGCCTCCGCCAGCCTGTACATGCTCTTCACGCTGTTGAGCGGACGCCGCGCGCCCCTGACGCAACGCGAGGAGCTGCCATGAGTTTGACCATCAGTGAAATTCTGTCGCTGCCGGGGCTGGAGCCATTGCAGCTACGCGGCGGCGCGCACAATATTCATCGCGCGGTGCGCTGGTACTACGTGGCGGAAAATGAAGGGATCGCCGAGTGGATCATGGGGGGAGAGCTGGTCTTCGTCACCGGGATCAACCACCCGCGCAACGAAGAAAACCTGTTGCAGCTACTGCGTGAAGGACACCAGCACGGTATCGCGGGCATGGTGATCCTCACCGGAGAAGCGTTTATTCATGCGATCCCCGACGCCGTTATCGCGCTCGCGGACACGCTGGGCATTCCATTGATAGAGCAGCCCTATTCGCTGAAGATGGTGATCGTCACCCAGTGGGTCGGCACCGCGCTGGTCCAGCGAGAAGCGACGCTGCGATCTCAAAGAGACATTTTGATCCAGCTGCTGACCGGCGAGTATCCGAGCCTGGCGATCGCCAGCCAGCGCGCCAGTCATCTCCACCTCGCGCTGGAGCAGCCGCGTCGGATCGCCGCGCTGCGGCTGAGCGGCACTCAAGCGTTGTTCAATGCGTGCGATCCCGTGGCGGCCGAAACGCAGTTGCAGTCGGCCCGCCAGCAGATCCAACAGCAGCTGGAGGCGGATCTGGCCAGCCACGACCACGGACTGCCGCTGATCGTCCTGGGTGAACTGTTTATTCTGCTGCTGTCCGATGACGATCAGTCATTCCGGCGCAGCAAACAGCGGCTGCAACACCTTCAGCAAACGATCGACGCTCAGATCCGTCCCCTGCGCCTGTTCAGCGGCATCTCATCTCCGGTGATCTCGGCGGCGCACTACCGGCAGGGACTGATCGAAGCGCGGCGCGCGCTGGATGTCACGGAGAGCATGCAGCCGGACAAGGGCCAGTGCGACTATAGTGAGCTGGGCGTGCTTAAACTGCTGACCGCCGTCAAAGAGCCCGAGCTGGTCACGCAGTTCATGAAGGAAACGCTGGGGATGCTATTCGAGCCGCACCGCAAACATCCGCATCAGCTGGTGGAGACGCTCGACGCCGTGCTACAGGAAAACGGCAATCTGATCAAAGCCGCCGAGCGGCTGCATATCCATCGCAACACGCTGCACCAGCGTTTGCAGCGCATCGAACAACAGTCGGGGAACGCGTTGAGCGATCCCCAGTTTCGCTTGAATGCGTCGGTCGCTTTGCTGGTCTGGCGTATGTCCAATGCACAACAACAGGAGTTGTTATGAAGATTATCAATGCCGCCCTTCGCCATCAGCCGGGCCTCTACACGCTGAGCTTTCACGACGGCCTGATCGCCGCTATCGAGCCGCAAAGCGGTCCGCTGACGGCGGCGCCCAAGGACATCGATGCGGGCGAGCGTCTGGTGATCCCGCCGCTGGTCGAGCCGCACATTCACCTCGATGCGACGCTGACCGCCGGCGAACCGGAGTGGAACATGAGCGGTACGCTGTTTGAAGGCATTGAGCGCTGGAGCCAGCGCAAAGCCACCATCACCCACGAAGACACCAAGTGCCGGGCGCACAGCACCATCGGCCTGCTGCGGGATCACGGCATCCAGCATGTTCGCACCCACATCGACGTGACCGACCCTACGTTGGGCGCTTTGAAGACCATGCTGGAAGTCAAAGAGGAAGCGCGCGATCTGATCGATTTGCAGATCGTCGCGTTTCCGCAGGAAGGAATCGAGTCGTTCCCCGATGGCCTCAAACTGATGGAACAGGCGATCGACCTGGGCGCCGACGTCGTAGGCGGGATCCCGCACTTCGAAAACACCCGCGAACAGGGCGTAAGCTCAGTGAAGTTTCTGATGGATCTGGCGGAGCGTCGCGGATGTCTGGTGGATGTTCACTGCGATGAGACCGACGATCCTCAGTCACGCTTTCTGGAAGTGCTGGCCGAAGAAGCGCGCGTGCGCGGTATGGGCGATCGCGTCACCGCCAGCCATACGGTGGCGATGGCTCCTACGATAACGCCTACTGCTCCAAGCTGTTTCGCCTGCTCAAACGTTCCGGCATCAGCTTTGTCTCCTGCCCGACGGAAAGCATTCACCTGCAAGGCCGCTTCGACACCTTCCCAAAACGGCGCGGCATCACCCGCGTCGCCGAACTGGACCGCGCAGGGATGAACGTCTGTTTCGGGCAGGACTCCATCAAAGACCCGTGGTATCCGCTGGGCAACGGCAATTTGCTGCGAGTGCTGGATGCCGGTCTGCATATCTGTCACATGATGGGCTACAAAGATCTACAGCGCTGCCTGGACTTCGTGACCGATAACAGCGCTAAAGCGATGCATCTGGGAGAAAATTACGGTCTGGTCGTCGGCCGACCCGCCAATCTGCTGATTCTGGATGCGGAAAATGATTACGAGGCCGTGCGTCGTCAGGCCAAAGCGCTGGTGTCCATACGCCACGGTAAGGTGATCATGCGTCGTACGCCCGAGCGCATCGACTACGCTTAATCCCGCGTTCCGGGCGGGCTGGCCCCGTCCGGAAAGGCGAGCGATTTTCGGCGTTACAGCGCGCTCAGAGAATAAGACTGTTGTTCCTGAGAGCCATCGGAGTAGGTTTCGCTGATGTCGAGCGCATCGCCATGAATGCGATAAGTGATAATTTCATCGGCGGGGTCGTTGCGCCAGCGTCCAATGCTATCGGGATTGTTACTGGCCCACAGCACGCGGTTGTCCGCCAGTTTGCATTTGATCGCCCAGCGAGAGCGGTCGCCCGGTCGGAAGTAATGCACATAGGCGATACCATTTTCGACGGCGTCAAGGTTCATGATCTGGGTACTACGTCCAAAAATTAACGAGGTGGTCGCTTTGCAAATCTTGCCGATAGGGGGGGACGAAGGAGCGGCGGCGCGGGCTGAATCAGCATGAAGGGAAGGAGCAAGGCGACGCCGACGGTCGCGATTGTTTTCTTTTTATTCATTGAAAATTCCATGTATATAGCGGTCACCTTTTAAACTGTCGAACTTAGCAAACTGGCAGGTTGACGCCGAACCCGTTCAGCTGGCTGGGTGTTAGCTTAGACCAAACTCTTCCAAACGCGGGTTTTTTTATGCAGTTGGGAACTCAGTCCGCCGGACAGGTTACCCTTCAAGGTGCAGATCCAGGTCATTCTGTTTTACACTATCTGCCGAACCGATATTTCAAATCACACATAAGCCTCCTGAATGACTATGAGCACGAACCTTACGACACAGACGGTGCAGCAGAATCTACAGGGCGTCAGGCAGCAAATTTCTGCGGCGGCCGAACGCTGCGGACGCCTTCCCGAAGACGTCACGCTGCTGGCCGTCAGCAAGACCAAACCCCTCAGCGCGATCGAAGCGGCGATCGAAGCCGGACAGCGCGCCTTCGGCGAAAATTACGTCCAGGAAGGCGTCGATAAAATCCTGCATTTCCGCGCCGCGAAGCCCGATATGCCGTTGGAATGGCACTTCATCGGTCCTTTGCAGTCCAACAAAAGCCGACTGGTGGCGGAGCACTTCGACTGGTGCCACACTATCGATCGCCTGCGCATTGCGCAGCGCCTGAACGATCAGCGTCCGGACGGGCTGCCGCCGCTCAATGTCCTGCTACAGGTTAATATCAGCCAGGAAGCGAGCAAGTCCGGCATGATGGCGGACGCCTTGCCCGCGCTGGCCGCCAGCGTCGCGGCGATGCCCCGCCTGCGCCTGCGCGGCCTGATGGCGATCCCCGCGCCGGAAAGCGACTATGAGCGACAGCTCGCCGTTTTCCGCCAGCTGTCCGATCTTTTTCAGCAACTCAGGAGCGGCTATCCTCAGGTGGATACCCTTTCCATGGGCATGACTGACGACATGCCAGCGGCTATCGCCGCAGGCAGCACGCTGGTGCGCATTGGCACGGCGATTTTTGGCGCGAGAGATTATTCCGCCGCCTGACGCTTAACAGACACCCGACTACAGCGAGAATCCGATGGAACACCGTAAAATTGCCTTTATTGGCGCAGGTAACATGGCGCAGGCCATCATTGCCGGCTTAATCGACGGCGGCTATCCCGCCACACACATTGCCGTGAGCGCCCCGACGGCGACGCGTCGCGATGCGTTGGCCAGAGAGTATGGCGTCATCAGCTCCGGCGACAACGTCGACTGCGTGCAACAGGCCGACGTCGTGGTGCTGGCGGTGAAACCTCAGCTGATGGCGGACGTGTGCTCATCGCTGGCGTCGAGCGTCGACTTCAGTGACAAGCTGGTGCTGTCCATCGCCGCGGGCGTCAGCGTCGCGCGTTTTCAGTCGCTGCTGGGCAAGCCGCTGAATATCGTCCGGATCATGCCTAACACGCCTTCTCTGGTCTGTCAGGGGATGAGCGGACTGTATGCGCCCGATAACGTGAGCAAGGCTGACCGCGACTTTACCAGCAGCCTGATGAGCAGCGTCGGCGAAGTCTGCTGGGTTGATGAGGAAGCGCAGATTAACGGCGTCATCGCCGCCGCGGGCAGCGCCCCGGCCTACTTCTTCCTGTTTATGGAAGCCATGCAGCGGGAAGCCGAACGTCAGGGATTTGATGCCCAAACGGCACGCCAGCTGGTTCAGCAGGCCGCCACCGGCGCCGCCGCGCTGGTCGCCGCCAGCCCGGACAAAGCTTTGTCTACCCTGCGTGAAAATGTCACCTCCAAGGGCGGCACCACGGCGGAAGCGCTGCGGGTATTCAACGAACAGCATCTGGCTGAAACCGTGTCGGAGGCCATGCAGGCCGCCGTCGCTCGCGCCAAAGAAATGGAAAAGCTGTTTTAATCGTGGCCTTTTCCACACACGACCTCATCCTCTGACCCGAAAGGAACCGTTGCATTTATGCTTACTCTGACGTTTCTAGTCAAAACGCTAATCGACCTGTATGTGATGGTGCTGCTGTTGCGCATCTGGATGCAGTGGTCGCGCAGCGATTTTTATAATCCGCTGTCGCAGTTCGTGGTCAAACTGACCCAGCCGATCGTCGGACCGCTGCGCCGCATCATCCCCTCGCTCGGCCCTATCGATAGCGCATCGCTGCTGCTGGCGTTTCTGCTGACGACCCTGAAATACCCGCTGCTGCTGCTGATTCAGGTCGGCGCGCTGTCGCTCAGCCCGATGAATCTGCTGGTCGGGCTGCTGTCGTTGGTCAAATCCGCAGGTTATCTGGTGTTCTGGATGGTGATCATCCGTTCGCTGATGAGCTGGATCAGCCAGGGCCGCAGCCCGGTCGACTACCTGCTCCACCAGCTGACGGAGCCGCTGATGGCGCCGATCCGCCGCATACTGCCTGCGATGGGCGGCCTCGACTTCTCCGCGATGGTCGTCATCCTGATCCTGTATCTGCTGAACTACCTCGGCATGGATTTGTTCCCCGGACTGTGGTTCCTGCTGTGAGTGCAGTCAGCTACGATCGGGACGAACTGGTGATTCGGCTGTACATACAGCCGAAAGCCAGCCGCGACCAGATTGTCGGCCTGCACGGCGAAGAGCTGAAGGTGGCGATCACCGCACCGCCGGTCGACGGTCAGGCCAACGCGCATCTGGTCAAATTTCTCTCCAAGCAGTTTCGCGTCGCCAAAAGCAAAGTGATTATTGAAAAAGGCGAGCTGGGTCGGCATAAACAGATCAAAATCGTCGATCCCCAGACGATCCCCGCCAACGTCGCGGAACTCATCGCTTCACCTTCTCAGGACTGAATAACTGATGCAAAAAGTCGTATTAGCCACCGGCAATGCCGGTAAAGTGCGTGAGCTCGCCGATCTGCTGGCGGATTTCGGGCTGGACATCGTGGCGCAGACCGATCTGGGCGTGGACTCCGCCGAAGAGACCGGCCTGACGTTTATTGAAAACGCCATCCTCAAGGCCCGTCACGCCTCGCGGATCACCGGGCTACCCGCCATCGCCGACGACTCGGGTCTGGCCGTGGATGCGCTGGCTGGCGCGCCGGGGATCTACTCCGCGCGCTATGCGGGCGAAGACGCCGACGACCAGCAGAATCTCAACAAGCTGTTGGACGCTCTGCAGGACGTGCCGGATGACCAACGCACCGCCCGTTTTCACTGCGTGCTGGTGTTCCTGATGCATGCCGACGACCCGACGCCGCTGGTGTGTCACGGCAGCTGGCAGGCACTATCGCCCGTGAACCGGCGGGCGGCGGCGGTTTTGGCTATGACCCGATTTTCCTCGTGCCGGACGCAGGCGTCACCGCCGCAGAACTGACCCGCAGCGAAAAGCTGAGCCGTTCCCACCGTGGTAAAGCGCTTCGCCAATTGCTGGATGCCCTGCGCAATGCTTAAGCTGCCTCCACTCAGCCTCTACATCCATATTCCCTGGTGCGTGCAGAAATGTCCGTACTGCGACTTCAACTCGCACGCGCTCAAAGGCGAGGTGCCGCACGGGGAATATGTGGATCACCTGCTGGCCGATCTGGATGCGGATCTAGCGATGGCGCAAGGGCGTCCGCTGCATTCGATCTTCATCGGCGGCGGCACGCCCAGCCTGCTGAGCGCCGAAGCGATGCAGCAGTTGATGGACGGCGTGCGCGCCAGACTGGAACTGGTGCCCGAGGCCGAAGTCACGATGGAGGCCAACCCCGGCACCGTCGAGGCCGACCGCTTCAGCGGCTACCAACAGGCGGGCATCAATCGTATTTCCATCGGCGTACAAAGTTTCAGCCCGGACAAACTCCAGCGTCTGGGCCGCATCCACGGGCCGGAAGAGGCGAAACGCGCCGCGCGACTGGCCGAACAGTTGGGCCTGCGCAGCTTCAACCTCGACCTGATGCACGGCTTGCCGCAGCAGTCGCTGGAAGAGGCGCTGGACGATTTACGTCAGGCTATCGCGCTGAACCCGCCGCACCTGTCGTGGTATCAGCTCACCATCGAACCCAACACGCTGTTTGGCTCCCGCCCGCCGACGCTGCCGGACGACGACGCGCTCTGGGACATTTTCAGCGCCGGCCATGAGCTGTTGAGCGCCGCGGGCTATCAGCAGTATGAAACCTCGGCCTACGCCCGCCCCGGCTACCAGTGCCAGCACAACCTGAACTATTGGCGCTTCGGCGACTATCTCGGGATCGGTTGCGGCGCGCACGGCAAGCTGACGTTCGCGGACGGACGCATCGTGCGCACCGCCAAAACCCGCCATCCGCGCGGCTACATGCGGGGCGAGTATCTGCATCAAACGACAGACGTGCCGTTAAATGACCGTCCGTTCGAATTCTTTATGAACCGCTTCCGGTTGCTGGAGCCTGCGCCACGCGCCGATTTCACGGACTATACTGGACTGACGGAGCAGGCGATCCGCCCGCAGATCGACGCGGCGCTGGCGCGAGGTTTTCTGACCGAAACCGACCGCCACTGGCAGATCACCGAGCACGGCAAACTGTTCCTGAATACGCTGCTGGAAGGCTTTCTCGCCGACTGATTCGCCGCCCGTCGTCATGCCGCATAAAAATCGCTGGCGACGCGATAAAGCGCATTGAACTCGCAGGCGAGAATATGACAAAGTGCAGACAGGACTGAGACTGAGATAGCAGGTAAACCACGATGAAAAACATCACAATACTAACGGCCGTACTGTTGATGACCGCTGTCCTGAGCGGTTGTAACACCACGCGCGGATTTGGTCAGGACGTTCAGAAGCTCGGCAGCTCCATCTCCCGTACCGCCAGCTAAACCCTTAAAGCACCAGGCGCACATCGCCCCAAGCGTTATCCACACGCTCGGGGCGTTTTTGCCTCTGCGCCTGATTTTCTCCGACTTATTGTTTGTACGCATTCACTTCGACCGCTGCGGCACTGCGGCTCGCGAGCAGAAATAACTGAAGGGAAGGAAAGGCAAAACGAGAGGATTTCCCGTTCAGCAACGCACGCGCTGAACGGGAACATGATCAATCCGCGGAAGGCAGAGACGCGAGGAACATATCAACGTGCGGTATCCCGTCTTCCTCATAGGCCTCGCCGACGGCGACAAAACCCAGCTGACGGTAGAAGTCTTGCAGGTGCGCCTGCGCCGACAAATAGCACGGACGCTGAGGCCAGTGACGAGCACAGGCCGACAGCGCCTGCGCCATCAGTTGATGCCCCATCTTCTGTCCACGCGCCTCGGCGGAGACGATCACGCGGCCGATGGCGACCGCGTCGCGCTCAGGCGTCGGCGCCAATAAACGCGCATAGGCCAGCAGTTGCCCCTGTCGGCAGGCGACGATATGGCGATGGCCCGGCGTCAGATCCTGCCCGTCGATGTCCTGATACGGGCAGGTTTGTTCCACAATAAACACCTGATTACGTAGCCGCAGCACGTCATACAGCGTCTGTACCGTCAGATCGTCGACGCCCCAGTCATGCCACTCCACCGTCTTCATCACGTCGCCACACTCCTCACGCACGTCATCAACGCTTAACGCGTCCCCATGCCCACAGGACGGCAATCGCCAGCGCGAACAATGCGCCGAAGCCAATCCCGATCGCCATCACCGGCACGCCGAGCTTCACGACCAGCGAGTACAGCGCCAGCATCAGCAGCATCGCGCCGTTTTCCATCAGGTTTTGCACCGCGACGGCGTTGCCCGCGCCGACGCTGGCCTTGCCGATTTCCTGCAACAGCGCATTGAGCGGCACGATGAAGAAACCGCCCAGCGCACCAAGGATCAGCAGGCAGGTGTAGGCGCCGAACAGGCTGTGCTGCAACGTGAAGAACACCACCATCACGCCGATCATCACCCCGGCTGGCAAACAGCGGCGCACGGTTTTCAGCGTCACCAGACGCCCGGCCGCCCCCGCGCCGAAGACGATCCCCACGGCGACCATCGCGTTCAGCAGCGTGGGCGTCGAGTTGTCGCTGATACCCAGCGCCAGCGGCACCCAGAGCACCAACAGAAAACGCAGCGTCACGCCCGCGCCCCAGAACAGGCTGGTGCCCAGCAGAGACAACCGCGTTTCACCGTTCGCCCACAACATGCGGCAGGCATGGATGAAAGCGCCCACCATCTGCCGGGGATGCCATGAACTGCCGCTTTTCGCCGCGTTCAGACGCGGGATCAGCAGGTTAGCCGCCAGTGCAATGCCGTAGGCCAGCGCACAGACGCCTAGCGCCGCGCCCAAATGCCAGTCCGCCAGCATACCGCCCGCGACCGAACCGATCAGAATGGCGGCGATGGTGGAGGCTTCCATCAGGCCGTTGGCCTTCACCAGCTGATCGCCGTGGCTGATTTCGCCCAGAATGCCGTACTTGGCGGGCGAATACGCCGCCGCGCCAACACCGACCAGCGTATAGCCCAGGAAAGGGTTGCCGCCCACGCAAATCAGCAGCGCGCCCGCCAGCTTCAGGCATTCGCCAGCATCATGACGCGGCCTTTGGAGAAGCTGTCCGCGAACTGGCCGACAAACGGCGCCAGCAGGATATAGGCCGCGACGAATCCCATCTGTAGAAACGGCTGGCTCCAGTCGGGATACAGCAGCGATTTCACCAGCGCCAACGTCGCGAACAGCAGCGCATTGTCACCGAAGGCGGAAAAGAACTGCGCTGCCATCACGGCGATCATGCCCCGTGAAAGCAGCGGCGTCGTTGGGGTTGAGACCGGGTTCATGCGGTGCGCTCCTGATCTTCCGCCATCTGACGCAGCGTGACGAAATCCGGCTTGCCGCTGCCCAACATCGGCAACGCCTTCACATAGCGAATATCACGCGGCACCGCCAGCTCTGGGACGCCGTGCTGGCGCGCCTGCACCTGCAATTGGTCACGCGTCAGATCGGCGTCGGTGGTGAACAGCACCAGCGCTTCCCCTTTGCTGCTGTCGCTACGCGCGCTGGCCGCGTGCTGCGCGTTTGGGGACGCCTGCAACGCCAACTGCTCCACGCTTTCCAGCGAGACCATTTCGCCCGCCAGTTTAGCGAACCGTTTCACGCGCCCCACGATGGCGCAGAAACCCTGTTCATCCAGTGTGACGATATCGCCGGTGTCATACCAGCCGTCTTCCCGCTCACCCTGCGCGTTTTCGGCGGCAGGCGCTTCCAGGACGCCGGGCTGTTCGACGCGGAGATACCCTTTCATCACGTTCGGTCCACGCAGTTGCAAACGAGCGCCCGCGGTAATTCCCGGCACCGGGATCAGGCGTCCTTCCATCTCCGGCAGCAGTTGTCCGACGGTATGGGGTTTGGCCGCCATCGGCACGTTTATCGCAACCACAGGCGCGCATTCCGTGACGCCATAACCTTCCAGAATGCGAATGCCGAAACGTTCCTGCCACAGATCACGCGTGGTATCCGAGAGTTTTTCCGCCCCGGCGACGACGTAACGCAATCGGGTGAAGTCGTATGGGTGCGCATAGCGCGCATAGTTGCCCAGGAAGGTCGAGGTGCCGAACAGCACGGTGCAATTACGGTCATACACCAGCTCCGGCACGATGCGGTAATGCAAAGGACTGGGATACAGAAACACTTTGGCGCCGGTCATCAACGGCGTCAGCAACCCCACCGTTAGCCCAAAAGCATGAAACAGCGGCAGCGCGGACATGAAACGATCTTGCGGCGTGAAGTCGGACACCGTGCGGATCTGTTCGACGTTCGCCAGCAGGCTGCTGTGCGTATGCACCACGCCTTTCGGGTGCCCCTCAGAACCCGAAGTAAACAGGATCATCGCAGCATCGTCAGGCTCCTGCGGCACCATCGCCTGCGCGGGGAAGAGCAGATGGAACAGGATCCACAGCTTATCGACGATCGTCACCGTCCCCTTCAGATCTTCCAGATAGACCCAGTTAACGTCTTTCACCTCCTGGGGGAGATGGGTCAGCTTGCCTTTTTCAAGAAACTGGCGCGAGGTCACGATCGTTTTGAGGCTGGCCGCCAAAATCGCGCTCTGCAGCCCTTTCGTCCCAGCGGTGTAGTTGAGCATCGCCGGGACACGGCCGCTCAGGGAGCAGCCCAGAATAGCGGCGGCGGTGACAGTCGCGTTCGGCAGCAGCAGGCCGACGTGCTCTTTGTCTGCCGTGAAGCGTTGCAGGATCCGCGATACCCCCAGCGATTTTTTCAGCAGGCCGTGGTAGCTGTCTTCCTGCATGGCGACGTCTTCAATACTGGAGGAGCCGTAACCATAGCGGCCGCAGGCGGCCAAAAAGGCCTGATATAACGTATGGCGAGGTCGCACCGCCATCCGGGCTTCCATCATGATGCGGTGCAGATGCTCGCCCGCCAGCTCACGGCGCTCACGCGCACTACTGGCATCCGGCATCGGCAGCTTCACGGCGGGCAGCCAATGCAGGGAGATCTGCGGGAAGAGACGCCGCCTCACCACGCCGCGCAGACGGCCGAAGAACGTGAACTCCGGTCCTTCCAGACGCACCGGGACGACGGTCGCCCCTGAACGCGCCGCCACAAACGCCGCGCCGCTGTAGATTTTCATCAGAGCGCCGGTCACCGTGATGCGCCCTTCCGGGAACACCACCACCGGCCGCCCCTGCTCCACCACGCGGATCAGGTGTTTGATGGCCATTGGCTGTGTCGGGTCCAGCGCCACAAAATCCACAAACTTCTTCGTCCACTGCATAAACCAACGGTCAGCGATGGTGGAGTAGACGGCAAAAATCGGTTTTTCTTGCAGAGGCAGGAACAAGGCCAGCAGCACGCCGTCCATAAAGGACGCGTGATTCGGCGTAATCAGGAGTTTTGACTGCCGGAAGACACGATCATCCCCGGTGATTTCGATACGGTACAGGCGACGCAACAGCCAGCGTAGTGCGTTATAAATCATCCCATCTCCCTAGGTAACCCCCCTCGCTGGCACACCATCGGCGCAACGTTTGCGCGGGGTTTTAAACGAATTTAATGGCACAAAATACTATAGCCAACCCATTGCCACCAGAATAAGCGTCTTTACGACGAGCACTGGTACGATACCGCGGCCGAAAACCAGGAGGAGAAGGTGAATCGCGTAACAGGGATGACTGCGGCGGACGCTAAAGGGTCGATTCAGGCAGGGATTTGCGCGCAGCGAAAGGGACAGAATGTCTCAAACGGGAGTAAACGACAGGCAAAAAAAAACCTACGCATCCGCGTAGGTTGGTGAAATAAATATGGTTCATGGTGAACATCACATCCACTTGTCACCCATTAATACCTCTGGGACTTTCACTCTAGAGAGTCGGGTATTTATTCTCTAGTCGCGAATCGCAAGATAACTGCACGAAGTGCAACCATCTGTAAAATTCTGACCCGCCATGTAATCACGTCGGGTGATTAGGGCTATTTCCAAGCTCTAACGAGGGGCGTCGTCGTCCTGAAACGCCGTCGCGCGCCCGCACCCTGTGCGCGCTTTTTCGCCCTTGTGATAGTATGCGAACTCAGACCGATCAACTGAAAACGGGTATAACGCCATGAAAACCATGCTTGATGTGGCTCACCACGCCGGTGTTTCGAAAGCGACCGTGTCGCGCGTGCTTAATGGCACCGGCCAGGTCAAAGCCAGCACGCGGGAAACCGTTTTCAAGGCCATGGCCGAGTTGGGCTACCGGCCTAACTTTCTCGCGCGTTCGCTGGCCAATCGCAGTTCCAACAGCATCGGGCTCGTCGTCTCCCACTTCGATGGCCCCTACTTCGGTCGCCTGCTGCGACGGGCCGCAGAACTGACCGAAAGCAGCGGCAAACACCTGATCGTCACCGACGGACACGATACGCCGGAAGACGAACGCCAGTCGGTTCAACTGCTGGCCGACCGTCGCTGCGACGCCATCATTCTTTATACCCGCCACATGTCCGAGCAGGAGCTGATGACGCTACTGGCGGAGTCCAGTGTCCCGATTGTGGTCATCAACCGCGATTTGCCGCAGAGGCGCGATCGCAGCGTCGTCTTTGAACAACAGCGCGCGGCGTTTCAGGTCGTCGACTATCTGATCACCCAAGGCCACCGCGAGATCGCCTGCATCACCGGACCGATGACCACGCCGACCTCACAGGCTCGCCTCTCCGGCTATGAAGCCGCACTGCGTCACCACGGTCTGGCGATCGATCCCCTGCGGATCGTCCACGGCGATAGCAGCGTGGAGAGCGGCTATCTCGCCGCGCATGCCCTGCTGGCCCGCGGGGTCGAGTTCAGCGCGCTGTTCTCCAGCAATGATGATATGTGTATCGGCGCGATGAAGGCGTTCAGCGAAGCAGGCAAAACGTTGCCGGAGGATCTGTCCCTGTTCGGCTTTGACGATGAGCCGAACGCCGCCTTTCTGAGTCCGTCGTTGTCAACGGTGTATCTGCCGATCGAAGAGATGATGAGCGCCGCCATTCAGCAGGCGCTACGTCTGATTTCCGGCGAGGAAGCCGCCCCGCTGACGCCGTTCACCGGCGAGCTGAAAATTCGCGATTCCGTCCGACCCGGACCTTACGCCCCCGCCGCCCATCCATAATCGGCTCGGCGAATCACCCGTCTTCCAGCTGGAGCGCGATATACAGCAACAGGCGGTCGTCGACGCGGGAGAGGTTCAGTCCGGTAATGTCCGAGATACGGTGCAAACGGTATTCCAGCGTATTTTTATGGATATACAGCGCGTTGGCCGTGACCGTGTTTTGCAGGTTGTAGCAGAACCAGCTGTAGAGCGTTTTGCGAAAGATCCCGTTGCCGTCCATCGCCCGCAGCCGTCTTAGCGGCTGCATCAGCTCATTGGCCTGCCAGCCGCCGCGCAGGCTGTCCAGCAGCACCGGCAGCGCCATATCCTGATAGCTGTAGCAATGCGCGTCAGGCTGACGCTGTTTGCCCACTTTCATGGTGGTCTTCGCCGTCTGATAGGAGCGTTGCAGGCCGCCTTCGCCGGGGAAAAAGTTGCCCAACGCCAGCCGCACCCGCAGGGGGCTTTCATCATGCAGACGCTGGTATAACAGCTGGATACGCCGCAGATGCGCGTCGGGATCCCAGCGGCCATGCTCGGATAGCGGCTGCAACACCACCATCTCGGTCAAAGAGACTATCGCCATCAGCCCCTCTTCCCGCTCCGACGCCATGCCCGGCTCCGTCAGCAGGTTCTGAAACTGCTGTAGCTCGGTCATCGCCGTACTGACGCCCAACTGGCCGCTGTCCAACTCGACCACCAGTGCGACGCGCGGTTTTTGCAGGTCTATCCCCAACCGCCGCGCCCATTCGCTGACCGTCTCGGAGTAGGTATCGCTGCGGATCAGGTTCAACACCAGCTCTTCGCGCTGACGGCTGTTGCGCGCCAGCAGCTGCATAAGCCGCGCCTGCTCCAGCATCATTTCCGCCGTCATGCAGACCAGTTCGCCATACTGGCGCAGTCCGTCCGGTTGACCCGTTAAGCCCACCACCCCGACGATCACGCCGTCGAGCCGCAGAGGAAGATTGATGCCGGGTTTCACGCCCTGCAAGATGTGCATGGACGCGTCGTCGATGGTGACGATACGTTCCTGCGTGAGCGCCAACAGCGCGCCCTCATGAATTTCGCCGATACGCTCCTTGTCGCCGCTGCCGATAATTCTCCCCGTCGCATCCATCACGTTCACGTTGCATTCGATGATCTGCATCGTGCGCGCGACAATGGCACCGGCCAGCGTGGCGTCAAAATGGTAATCCGACATGTCTTTTCTCCAGACGGTGACGCAGACGAGCGGCATCACCGCGCTCGCCTGCACACTCAGCCTAGCATGATCGCGCCCCGACGAAATGCCGGGGCTAACTTCTGGACGCCGCTCTCGCCTGGGAAATACGGATTAAGCGGCCGATGTTTTCACAGGCCCGTTCCATATTCGCAGGCCCCTCTTGCAACAAGGACGCCAGCGGATCGGCGCGGGGGATCATCCCGAAGATGACATCGATCCCTTCCTCATAGAGAGATTCGATGCCGTCGCCGACGCAGCCGGACACGGCGATCACCGGCACCTGCAGCGCCTGCGCGGTCTTCGCCACGCCATAAGGCGTTTTGCCGAAGCGGGTCTGACTGTCGATGCGCCCCTCGCCCGTCAAGCAGTAGTCCGCCCCCCGTAACGTGTCCCGCAGGCCGCTGTATTCGATGACGATATCAATGCCTTTTTGCATCACACAGCGCGTGAAAGCCATCAGCCCCGCCCCCAGTCCGCCTGCGGCACCCGCCCCCGGCGCCGTCGCCACGGATTTGCCCAACTGCTGTAACACCACGTCGGCATAGTGAGACAGGTTGGCGTCCAGCTGAGCCACCATCTCCGGCGTCGCCCCCTTTTGCGGTCCAAAGACGTGGGAAGCGCCCTGCTCGCCGCACAGCGGATTAGTGACGTCGCAGGCCACGATGATCTCGACCTGCGCCAGACGCGGATCCAGTCCACTCACGTCAATGCGCTTCAGCTGTCCGAGCGCCCCGCCGCCGCGCGGCAGCGGTTTATCGTCGCCGTCGAAGAAGCGAGCGCCAAGCGCTTCGGCCATCCCCGCGCCGCCGTCGTTGGTCGCGCTGCCGCCGATTCCGAGGATGATTTTTTCTATCCCCTTATCCAGACAGGCGCGGATCAGTTCGCCGGTGCCGTAGGTCGTCGTCACCTGCGGGTTGCGGGTCTGCGCATTGACGTGGTGGATACCGCTGGCGGAGGCCATTTCAATCACCCCCACATCACCGTCGCCCATGATGCCGTAGACCGCGTCCACCGGCGTACCTAGCGGCCCGGTCACCGACAGGTGAAACAGCTCGCCCTGGGTGGCGTCGACCAGCGACTGCACAGTGCCTTCGCCGCCGTCCGCCATCGGGACATGAATGTAGTTCGCTTCGGGAAAGACCTTGCGCAGCCCTTTCTCCATCGCCACGCAGACCTCTTTCGCGGTCATGCTCTCTTTGAATGAATCCGGCGCCAGTACAAAGGTTTCATGTTTCATAGGAATCATCTCGTCACGGGTTAAAGGAGGCCGTACAGCACGGTGGCGATTATCGTCATGGTGCCGCCCACCATCGCTTCATAAGGAATGAGCGACATACGTTGGCGCAGCGCCATGTTCATGCTGCCGGCGGTCACGTGGAAGTAGTTGCCCTGCGGCAGAGAGTCGATCACGGTTGCCCCGGTGTGCACCATGACCGCGGAGGCGATCGGACTGCCGCCGACGTTGGCGATAGCGCTGCCGAACGTGCCGGTCGCCAGAATGACGCCGGTGGACGTCGACGCCGTCGCTGCCGCCATCAGGATCCCGGAAATCGGCGCCAGGAACGTGCCTGAGATCCCCATCAGGTTGATGATCGCCACCACCTGCGTCGACAGATTCGACGCCGCAATCAGACCGGCTATCGCCCCGGCGCCGATCAGGATCAGGACCGTCGCCGTCATTTTCTCCAGCCCGGACGCGGTGTAGGCGATCAGTTTTCGATGCTGTCCCATCGCCAGCAGGCCGACGATCCCGGCGATGGGCAGGACGTACAGCGCATCCAGCTTACACTCGGAGAGCAGCGGGATATGCAGGATCGAGCCGATAGGATTGATCATCAGCAGGATCACCGCCACCAGCGGCGCAACGATCGCCTGATGCAGCGGCGGGTAGCGTTTGTCGCCCGCGGGCTGATGCGCGGACAGCGCGGCGACTTCCTCTTCGGTCACCTTGGCGCCTTTGTTTTTCAACAAACCCGCGATCAGGATCGTCATCAGCAAACCGCCCACAGCGGGAATGAAACCGGCGATCATCACATCGCTCAAGGTGATGTGGAAACCGTTGGCCGCCGCAATGGCGTTCGGATTCGGGGAAATGATGTTGCCCGCCTTGCCGCCGCCGGAGAGCGCCAACAGCAGCGCCATCTTCGAGATCCCCATTTTATTGCCGACCGACAGCGCGATGGGCGCGACGATCAGCACCGCGACCGGGATAAACACGCCGACGGCGGTGATGATCATAGTGGCTAACGCCAGCGCCAGGATCGCCTTGCCCTCGCCCATTTTTTTCACCACCGCCTGAGCGATAGTTTCCGCCGCGCCGGACTCCATCATCACGCCAGCCAGTACCCCGGCGGCCAGTACGCGGATGACCGTCCCCATCACGCTTTGCGTCCCGGTGGTCAGTAAAGCCAGCGTCTGATCAAGACTCGCGCCGCCGATCACGGCACCCGCGATGGCACCGAAAAACAGCGAATAGACAGGATTTATTTTTCTCAGAATCAAGAAGATGGCAATGAATAGACCGATTAAAGCTCCATACCAACCAAGGGGTTCCATGCCGTTCATAGTATGACCTCTTTATTGTTATATCTGTTGCATAGGGTAGAGAAACGGTGTTGCGACGACGGGCGCCAATAAGGTAAAGCCACGATTTGATAGCCCTTATTTTAGGGCTGGCGGTGGTATTCACCTATGTGCGCAAACACAAAATAAGCACGGGAAATCACGGAGAAAACCGTGTGGAAAGACAAGACGGGGAGAGACCTATCACAGACGTGAGGAGCGATGAGACCAAGAGATGACGCCCCTCCCTGATGCAGGGAGAGGCGAGAGAAGGATTACAGCTGTTCCAGCGCCAGCAGCTCTTCCACCGTCTGTCGACGGCGGATCAGGCGCGGCTCGCCGTCTTCGAATAACACTTCCGGCAGCAGCGGACGGCTGTTGTAGTTAGACGACATCGACGCGCCATAGGCCCCGGTGTCGTGGAAAACCAGATAGTCTCCGACGTTGGCGTCCGGCAGGGCGATGGTTTCGACGCCGCCGCCCGCCTGCTGGGTAAAGACGTCGCCGGACTCGCACAGCGGCCCTGCTACGACCGTGTCGCGCAGCGCGGCGCCATCCACGGCGCGGCCATCTCCCGGCAATAAGGTGATGTGGTGATAGCTGCCGTACATCGCCGGGCGCATCAGATCGTTAAACCCGGCGTCGACCAGAACGAAGTGACGGCTGCCCATTGCCTTGACGGCCCGCACTTCCGCCACCAATACGCCCGCTTCCGCCATCAGGAAACGACCCGGTTCGATCTCCAGCGTGACCGGATGGCCGAGGTGCGCGGCGATACGCTCACGCGCGCCGTTCCACAGCCCGTAATAGTGTTGCGTATCGATCGACTCTTCGCCGTCACGGTAAGGGATGGAGAGACCACCGCCTGCGGAGATGGCGTCCAGATCCTGACCGAAGTCGATCACCTGCTGCACCATCGCATCGCACACCTGTTCCAGATGACCGTAGTCCACGCCGGAGCCAATGTGCATGTGCATGCCCACCAGTTTGAGCTGATGGCGTTCGATCGCCGCCAGCGCCAGCGGCAAATCGCCGTACCAGATACCGTGCTTGCTGTTTTCGCCGCCCGTATTGGTTTTCTGGCTGTGTCCGTGACCGAAGCCCGGATTAACGCGCAGCCAGACCGGATGCCCCGGTGACACGGCGCCGAGCTGATGCAGCATGTCCACGGAACCGGCGTTGACGGGAATGTTCAGCGCCGCCACCCGTTCCAGCGTGGCGTGATCCAGCAGATCGGCGGTAAAGACGATTTCATGATCCGGCGTTCCCGGCTGGAATCCGGCGGCCAGCGCACGCTCGATCTCGCCCAGCGAGACGGAGTCGACCTTGACGCCGTGCTGGCGCATCAACGCCAGAATATGAATGTTGGAACACGCCTTCTGGGCGAAACGGATGGTGTCGAAGTCGCGCAGCTGGGCGATGCGGCTGACGATGGTGTCGGCATCGTAGGCCCAGACCGGGCAGCCGAAACGTGACGGCAGCGCCCGCAGGCTGTCTGCATTGAGTGCGTGAGAAGCGGTATTAAGATCGTGCGGCATAGGGTCAAAACCTGATCAATCAAATCATGTCTGCATTGTGCGAAATCCCCCGCGAGGGAGACAAATATCCTTTTACGCAGAGTCTATTCATTTATGATATGGCTTTATCCCCAAGCGAGGTGTCTACCGTGGCCGCCATCTCCCTGCGACATATCGAAATTTTTCATGCCGTGATGACCACCGGCAACCTGACGGAAGCCGCCAGCCTGCTCAATACGTCGCAGCCGACGGTGAGCCGCGAGCTGGCGCGTTTCGAGCATCTCATGCAGATGGCGTTGTTCGAACGGGTGCGCGGCCGCCTGCATCCGACCGCGCAGGGGCTACAGCTCTTTGAAGAGGTCCAGCGTTCTTATTACGGACTCGACCGGATTGTCAGCGCCGCCGATGATATCCGGCGCTTTCAGCAGGCGCAGCTGTCCATCGCCTGCCTGCCGGTCTTTTCCCAGTCCCTGCTGCCGGAAGTGTGTCAGCCGCTGCTGGCGGAATACCCGACGCTCAATCTGCATATTATTCCCCAGGAGTCGCCGCTGCTTGAAGAGTGGCTGTCCGCGCAGCGTCACGATCTGGGGCTGACCGAAAACAGCGCGACGCCCGCAGGCACCGAGCGTCAGACGCTGATGCAGCTCAGCGAAGTGTGCGTGCTGCCGTCCCGCCATCCGCTCGCCAGCAAGCCGGTGCTGACGCCGGAAGATTTTCGCCACCAGCCGTTTATTAGCCTGTCCAGCGCGGACAGCTATCGTCAGTGGCTCGACCATCTGTTTCAGGAAGCAGGCGTGGAGCGCAGTATGGTGATGGAAACGCACAGCGCCGCCTCGGTCTGCGCGATGGTGCGCGCTGGCGTGGGCCTGTCCATCGTCAATCCGCTGACCGCCGCGGACTACGCCGCCTCGGGTCACGGCGTGGTCGTCCGCCGTTTCAGCATCGACGTCCCTTTTACCGTCAGCCTGATTCGCCCGCTGCACCGCCCCGCCTCTGCGCTGGTCGATACCGTGACCGAACACCTGCAACGGTTTGCACAGGCGTTTCCCGACCGCTTGCAGCGATTGATCGACGGCGAAGAGACGCTCGGTCAGGGATGAGTCACACGCAATGTGTCCGGTGCGTCGAACGCGCCGGACACTGCCGTCACTTCAGCTTGATATAAACGTTGGAAATCAGATTCTGATCGAAGATGTTTTTACGCACCTGTAAGCGGGGATCGTGGCTGGCCAGAAACAGAATGCGCGACATAATCACCACATCCTCCACCTCGGCGTAGCCTTTCGCCCACAGGGACAGCATCACCTTCGCGGTGAGCACCTTGACCGGCTGATAGTGCGCATTCACGACAGACACAATAATGTCGTCGAAGAAGTGCGTGGGCAGCGCCGCCAGCACGTCTTGATGTCTGACGATCAGGTGCCCGGCGTGATAGAGCGACGACAGCATATTTCGTGCGCCGGCAGTCAGCTCGGGAGTGATGGGATTGTTATTTTGCGGCAACGAGAAATCACGATAAATCCGCTGATAGTAGGCCTGCGTGCCTTCCTGAAACGCAGGCCGGGGCAGCTCTGCAAGATCCACACAGCGCAAGGCGATCTTATCGCCCGCGCGCGTATCTGCCAGCCAGATCAGAATTTCATACAGCAGAATTTCCTGCCGGGCGACGCCAGATCGGCCCACAGGACCAGCGTCGAAACGTCCGCGTCGGCGAACCGAGTCGCCAGCTGTCCGTGGAGCGCAGCGCGTTCCTGAGACAGGTCTTTATAGGGATAGACTTCGTAACCGGCGGCGACAGACGCCTCGTCCTGTCGGCTTGAGAAGACGCCGTAAGTGAAATTATGTTGCAACAGATGAAACGGCAGACCGTCGAGGTAGGTCGAGAGATGACGGTAAAATCCGGCGTCCAGTATTAAATCACACTGCATAATTCCCCCAAGTGCATGAAAAACCGTTCTGAAAACGTGTATTGCCCGCATGACTCCGGCGCAGCAAGTGTAGCAATGCCTTCGGCGTTCCGCGCCGTCCCGCGTCGCGTTTTATGCAATATCGCTCCGGGGCTGCCGCCATCCTACACGTTCTCTGCGTTCGGCATCCGCGAGTTTGCGCGACCTTATGTTATATTAATGCAACATACGTTCGGCCCGGGGTCGAACGCCGTTACCGACGCGCTGAGACAGCTCCACACGCCAGAAAGTTTAGACATGCACCCAGACAATAAAGCTGAAAACTCGTTAGATCCCCGTCCGTCCTCCGATGCACAGGCCGCCTATCCGCTGTGCCGTTTTTCCGTCGCGCCTATGCTTGACTGGACAGATCGCCACTGCCGCTATTTTCACCGTCTGCTGAGTCGTCAGGCGCTGCTGTACACAGAAATGGTGACGACCGGCGCCATTATTCACGGTAAAGGGGACTATCTGGCGTATAGCGAGGAGGAGCACCCGGTGGCCCTCCAACTGGGCGGCAGCGATCCGGCGGCGCTGGCGCAGTGCGCGAAACAGGCCGAAGCCCGCGGCTACGACGAAATTAACCTGAACGTCGGCTGTCCGTCCGACCGCGTGCAGAACGGCCGCTTCGGCGCGTGCCTGATGGCCGATGCGGCGCTGGTAGCCGATTGCGTCAAGGCCATGCGCGACGTGGTCAGCATTCCCGTGACGGTAAAAACCCGCATCGGCATCGACGAACAGGACAGTTATCCGTTCCTGTGCGACTTCATCGATACGGTGGCGACGCGCAGCGGCTGCGACAATTTTACCGTCCATGCCCGTAAAGCCTGGCTGTCGGGCCTGAGTCCGAAGGAAAACCGCGAGATCCCGCCGCTGGATTATCCGCGCGTCTATCGGCTCAAACAGGATTTTCCCGCGTTGACCATCGCCCTCAACGGCGGGATTAAAACGCTGGCCGAAGCCCGTGAACATTTGCAGCATCTGGATGGCGTGATGGTGGGCCGCGAGGCGTACCAGAACCCCGGTATGCTAGCGCAGGTCGACCGCGAGCTGTTCGGCGCCGACACCGCGCCCGATCCGTTCAGCGTGGTGGAGTCGCTCTATCCGTACATCGAACGCGAGCTATCGCAGGGAGCGTATCTCGGCCATATCACGCGTCATATTCTGGGGCTGTTCCAGGGCGTGCCGGGCGCCAGACGCTGGCGTCGCTACCTGAGTGAAAACGCCCATCGTCCGGGCGCGGATGTGTCCGTCGTCGAGAAGGCGCTGTTGCTGGTGCCGCGTGACGCGGTGGAATCCGCTAATAGTTAGTGATTCTCGCCGGGGCGTAACGTCCCCGACCTCTCACCCCGCGAGTGAAATCAAGGGTTAAGCCAACCCCGCATTGGCACGCTTCTTGTAATACCTCCTGTCAGGCGTTGATCGCCACTTTCGCCGGACCATGTCCGGCATCACACTGACAGGGGTACGCCATGTTTGAGATTTTCTTCGTCGTCGGTTTCTTCATTATGCTGTTAATGACCGGGCTGTCGCTGCTGGGCGTGCTCGCCGCGTTGCTGGCGGCCACCGTTTTCATGCTGCTCGGCGGCCTGTTTGTCATGGCGCTCAAGGTGCTGCCATGGCTGCTATTGGCCGTCGCCGCGGTCTGGATATGGCGCTGCTACCAGCAAAAACAGCGCCAGCGCTATTACCGGTAGACCCGTGCCAGGCGGAGAGAGGGAGCGGGAGAAACACATCGTCAAAACTGTGCGTGAACGATGAGTTTTTGATTCATCAGACGGGTACTCTTTGGGTCTGTCAGCCTGTGCGCGTTTCACCCCGAACCGCGCACAGGCGACAACTTGTTTTCATCAACGTCGGGACCCATAACAATGACGCCGTACAGGCTCCTCTCCCGACAAGCCGCTGTACCCTACAAGACAGCGCGATGAAAATCCGCCGCGCGACCGTCGCCTTTTACCGGGCGGTTGGGCGCATCCACCCACGCCAGATTTAAACCTCACAGCCTCCCCCGGCGCCAGCGGGGCAGCCCATCCGGCTTGACACATAACAACGCCCGCTTCGCGGGCGTTGTGCTTTCTGGCTCAGAACACGCGGAGTCTTACGGGATCAGCAGGCAAGAGCCTTGAGTCTGACGCCCCTCCAGCGCCAGATGCGCCTGTCGCGCATCGGCCAGCGCGAATTTTTGCGCCTCCGGTACGTCTACCGAAATCGCGCCGCTGGCGATCAGGGAAAACAGCGCATTGCAGGCTTCTTCAAGCTCTTCTCGATGGGTGATATAGCCGAACAGCGACGGCCGCGTGACGTACAGCGAGCCTTTCTTGTTGAGGATGCCCAGATCGACGCCGGTGACCGGCCCGGAGGCGTTGCCGAAACTCACCATCAATCCCCGGCGTTGCAGGCAGTCCAGCGACGCCTCCCAGGTGGCTTTCCCGACGGAGTCGTACACCACGCCGACCTTGTTGCCATCGGTCAACGCCACGACGCGCTGCACGATGTCTTCCTGCTGGTAGTTAATGGTCGCCCATGCGCCGGCCTTTTGCGCCAGCTCGGCTTTCTGCGCGGACCCTACCGTCCCAATCAGCCGAGCGCCCAGCGCTTTAGCCCACTGGCAGGCGATCAGCCCAACGCCGCCCGCCGCCGCGTGAAACAGAATGGTTTCGCCCGGCTGCACGTCGTAGGTTTTACGCAGCAGATAGTATACCGTCAGCCCTTTCAGGAAACTGGCCGCCGCCTGTTCGAAACTGATGGCATCCGGCAGCTTCGCCACTTTGTCCGCGGACACATTGTGCACCTGACTGTAAGCGCCCAGCCCGCCCTGCGCATAAACTACGCGGTCGCCTACCTGCAATGCCGAGACGTCGGCACCGACTTTCGTCACCACGCCTGCCGCTTCGCTACCCAGACCGGAGGGCAAGGACGGCGCGGGATACAGCCCGGAGCGGAAATAGGTGTCGATGAAGTTGACGCCGATGGCGCGGTTTTCGATCTGTACCTCGTCCCGGGCCGGTTCGGCGGGGAGATAGTCCACCAGCTCCAGCACCTCAGGTCCGCCGGGACTGCTGAATTGAATGCGCTTAGCCATATGCTCTCCAGATTCTTTCTCAATTTAGGGGTTCACGGTGACAGCGGGTGTCATTCCCGCTTTTCAGAGATACAATGCCCCCTTCCATTCTGGTAAATCAACCCGTAAGAACGCGCTTCATGGCAGAGAAGAAAAGATCCACCAATAAATCCGCAGAACCTCGCGACCGTCAGGTCGAAGGGCTAAAGCTCCCCCCACATTCATTGGAAGCGGAACAGTCTGTGTTGGGTGGACTGATGCTCGACAACGAGCGCTGGGACAACGTAGCAGAACGCGTCGTCACCAATGACTTCTTTAATCGCGCTCATCGGCTGATTTTCAGCGAAATGCAGCGTTTGCTGGAGATGAGCAAACCCATCGACCTGATTACCCTGTCAGAGTCGCTGGAGCAGAAAGGCGAACTGGAATCCGCCGGCGGCTTCGCCTATCTGGCCGAGCTGGCGAAGAACACCCCCAGCGCCGCGAACATCGGCGCCTACGCCGATATCGTGCGCGAACGCGCCGTCGTGCGTGAAATGATCGCCGTCGCCAACGAGATCGCCGACGCCGGTTACGATCCGCAGGGCCGCAGCAGCGAAGATCTGCTGGATCTGGCGGAATCCCGCGTCTTCCAAATCGCGGAAAACCGCGCCAGCAAGGACGAAGGTCCGAAAAGTATCGACCGCATTCTGGAAGACACCGTTTCCCGTATCGAGCAGCTTTATCAGCGCCCGCACGACGGGGTGACCGGGGTGTCCAGCGGCTATCAGGATCTGGATAAGAAGACGGCCGGTCTACAGAAATCCGACCTGATTATCGTGGCGGCCCGACCGTCCATGGGGAAAACCACGTTCGCCATGAACCTGTGCGAAAACGCCGCCATGACGCAGGAAAAGCCGGTGCTAATTTTCAGTCTGGAAATGCCCGGCGACCAGCTCATGATGCGTATGCTGGCGTCGCTGTCGCGCGTCGACCAGACCCGTATTCGTACCGGTCAGCTGGACGACGAGGATTGGGCGCGTATCTCCAGCACCATGGGGCTGCTGCTTGAAAAGCGCAACATGTACATCGATGACTCCTCCGGCCTGACGCCGACGGAAGTCCGTTCCCGCGCGCGTCGCGTCTTCCGCGAACATGACGGCCTCAGCCTCATCATGATCGACTACCTGCAGTTAATGCGGGTACCGTCGCTGTCGGAAAACCGAACGCTGGAAATCGCAGAAATTTCACGCTCGCTCAAAGCATTGGCGAAAGAATTGCAAGTGCCTGTTATCGCACTGTCCCAGCTTAACCGTAGTCTGGAGCAGCGCGCCGATAAACGTCCGGTCAACTCCGACCTGCGTGAGTCCGGCTCCATCGAACAGGACGCCGACTTGATCATGTTTATCTATCGTGACGAGGTTTATCACGAGAACAGCGACCTGAAAGGCATCGCTGAAATTATTATTGGGAAACAGCGTAACGGTCCCATCGGCTCGGTACGCCTGACCTTTAACGGGCAGTGGTCGCGGTTCGATAACTACGCCGGGCCACAGTACGATGATGAATAATGCGATAAGGGAACGAGCATGCAAACGGCAACCGCCGTCATTAATCGCCGCGCTCTGCGACATAATCTGCAAGTCATCCGCCAGCGTGCGCCGAATAGCCGCCTGGTGGCCATCGTCAAAGCCAATGCCTACGGGCATGGCGCGCTGGAAACCGCCCGTACGCTGAGCGACGCCGATGCGTTCGGCGTCGCCCGCCTCAGCGAAGCTCTGGCCCTGCGCGACGCGGGTATCACTCACCCTATTTTGCTGCTGGAAGGTTTTTTCTCCGCGGAAGATCTGCCTGTGCTGGCGGCCAACGGGCTGGAAACTGCGGTCCACAGCATTGAACAGTTGGAAGCGCTGGAGCAGGCGACGCTGGCGCGTCCATTGACGGTCTGGATGAAGCTGGATACGGGCATGCACCGTCTCGGCGTCCGTCCGGATCAGGCAGACGCTTTCTGGCAACGCCTGTCTCGTTGCCACAATGTGGTGCAACCGGTGAACATCATGAGCCATTTTTGCCGTGCAGATGAGCCAGACGTCGACGTCACCGAGCGTCAGCTGGCGACGTTCGACGCCGTCGCGGCGGGTAAGCCGGGAGCGCAATCCATCGCCGCCTCCGGCGGCATTTTGCTGTGGCCGCAGTCACACCGCGACCAGATTCGTCCCGGCATTATTCTCTACGGTGTCTCCCCACTCAATGGCGACAACGCCGCCCGCTGGGGACTACAGCCTGCAATGCGCCTCGTTTCCCACCTGATTGCCGTGCGCGAACACCAGTCCGGTGAGCCCGTCGGCTACGGCAGCGCCTGGACCAGCACGCGTAATACGCGACTCGGCGTCGTCGCCATGGGCTATGGGGACGGCTATCCCCGTTGCGCGAAAAGCGGCACGCCGGTGTGGATCAATGGACGTAACGTCCCGCTGGCGGGTCGGGTCTCTATGGATATGATCACGGTGGATCTGGGGCCGGACGCGCAGGATCGGGTCGGCGATGAAGTCGAGCTGTGGGGAAAACATTTGCCAGTCGAAAGCGTGGCCGCGATGAATGACGTGAGCGCCTATGAGCTGCTGACGCGCCTGACGTCCCGCACTCATATCGCTTATACGGATGAGCCGTTCTAAATATTGATCGTCCCGACGCAGACGTAAAAAAGGCCCGCAATCACATTGCGGGCCTTTTTATCGGGTGTCTTATCATCGATAGGTTTCATGAGCAGCCAACCTTATGAAGAAGATGCCCCACAGAAAAAATTAGTTATAAAGTTCAGCGACACCGCGGATATGGTTGCTGCTGTCCATCGTGGAGATGATGCGGAATGACTTCGCACCCGAGGCATCAGCCGCGGAAGACAGGTTGGATTGAAGATCGCTCAGGTTTCTTGCTTTGGCGGATACGCTGCCGATGGACGAATCCTGAGACTGGTTGACTTCGGTCGCGGCTAACGTGGCGAATGAAGCGGTAGAAAGTACCACAGCGGCGATAACGGTATTGAGCATTTTCATAAAATATCCTTCACATGATTATTAGGAAGACGATGTCTGTCTTCGATGTGGATAATCATAGTCCAGTTACGGCGCTGTTAAAATTGGGTTAATTTGGTGACTACGTTCAAAAAATATGAACAAAAAAAGCACCGATAGATAAAATATTGTTCCTTTTAGCTATCGATGCGATCGCGTGAAATCTGGTTAAGTGAGGCTATTTTAGCCTAAATCACCTAATACTTACCCATTAATGGATTATTACTTTGTTACGGAAAGCCATCTCCCCATAATCTGCTGGTGCTCTCCGGTGGATTTTGTCAAGTGCAGCCATTGGTCCACATACTGTTTCCAGCTTGAGTCATCCCGCGGCAGTAAAAAGGCTTTTTCTCCATACTGCAACGGATGCTCCGGATTGACCGCACACAGCGAGGGATAGTGTTTCTGCTGGTACAACGCCTCCGAGGCTTCGGTAATCATGACGTCGGCTTTACCGTCCGCCAGCTGCTGGAAGATCGTGACGTTATCGTGCAGCATCAGCTGCGCATGAGGCAAATGAGCGTGCGCAAACGCCTCATTGGTGCCGCCGGCAGGTTCAATCAAACGCACGGACGGACGGTTGATTTGGTCGATCGTCTGATACTTCGCTTTGTCTTCGCAACGCACCAGCGGGATTTTGCCATCCACGTCGATTCGGTTCGTAAAGAACGCTTTTTTCTGTCGCTCCAGTGTCACGGAAATGCCGCCAACGGCGATATCACACTGCCCTGCCAGAAAGTCGGGCATCAGCGTTTTCCAGGTCGTTTTCACCCAGGCGACCTTCACCCCGAGGCTGGCGGCCAGCGAGTGCGCCATATCGATATCGATCCCTTCGTATTCGCCGTCTTCTCGCAGCAAGCTGTAAGGCTTGTAATCGCCGGTGGTACAGACTCTCAGCACGCCCTGCTGCTGCACGCTATCCAGATGGGATGCGGCGCTTGCGGCGCCGGAAGCCAGCAACAGAGTCAGCGGGAACCATTTCTTCATTCATTTCACCCTTACTATTGACGTTGAGCGACGTCGTGCTTGCGCCGACGTGATAATTTTTCACTCTTTATGACACATCCCGACAGGCGCACCAACAGTTAGAGCGCAATCCACTATCCTGCGCTTTCAAACTCAGCGTCCTTGGCATAATGCTCCAGATTTTCGCCCGAAAACCGCTCGTGGATCGCATGCCGATTCCCGCATTACAGCGCGCTTAATACGCGTTGTCGTTCAGACGCCTCTCGCCGGGACGGCCGCAGGGTTTCCGAGCGGTAAAAACCTGTTAGTCTGTAAGACCGTCTTTTGCCCGGTAAACATCGCCATGTACAACATTGATGACTTTGACCTGAAAATTCTGACGCTACTGCAGTCCAACGGCCGACTGACCAATCAGGAGCTCAGCGAGCTGGTCGGGCTGTCCGCATCGCAGTGCTCGCGTCGTCGCATTGCTCTTGAACACGCACAGCTGATTTTGGGCTATCACGCCCGCTTGGCGCCGGACGCGATGGGGCTGGAAACGCTGGGATTGATCGAAGTACGCCTCATCAATCACACCCCGGAATGCGTGGACAGCTTCCACCAAATGCTGGGCGAAGTGGATGCCATCATCGACGCCTATAAAACGACCGGCGACGCCGACTACCTGCTGAAAGTCGCGGTGGCTGATCTGCCCGGGCTGAGCGAACTGATCAGTCATATCCTGTCGCAGAACAAGAGCGTGGCGCACCTGAAAACCTCGGTGGTCCTCAATCGTCTTAAGGAAAATGGGCTGATGGCGGCAACGGTCTGATTGCCCCAAATTGGGGCATAAGGCTTTATTATGGTGCACATGGATCAGTCAGATTACGCACCAGTGAAGGATATTTCTCACACCCCAACGAAAAAAACCTCATTTAACGCGCGTTTCGTGCAAAATTAACCCTCCGCGATTTCAATACGTTAGCCTTGAAACTGTTTGCAGATCACCCAGACTACTCCGGACTGGCGTAGCCTGGTGCGCTTTTTGCTTCCTATTCTCTATCGTTCAATCAACTAACGTACTGTTCTTATGGATAGTGTCATCAGCCACGACGATCTGTCGCACACCCCCATAGAGGATATGATCGCGCTCCTTATCGGTACACTTATGGTGTCTTTTGGCGTCGTGCTGCTGCGCCAGTCCGGCGCCCTGACCGGGGGAACCGCAGGCATGGCCTTTTTGCTGCACTATGTGCTTCATCTCTCATTCGGCGTCGCGTTCTTCCTGATCAACCTGCCGTTTTACTATCTGGCGATCCGCCGTATGGGCTGGCGTTTTACGCTCAAGACCTTCTGCGCTGTCGCGCTGGTCTCGGTATTTTCCGACCTGCACGGACACTTCATCCATATCGACCGGCTGGATCCTTTTTATGCGACGCTGTTCGGCAATGTGATTATGGGGTTGGGATTTATCGTCTTGTTCCGCCACAAAGCCAGCCTGGGCGGCGTGAATATTCTTGCGCTTTATCTACAGGATAAAAGTGGAATCAGGGCCGGGAAATTTCAAATGGTAGTGGATGTGATTATTGTGCTGGCGTCGTTGTTCGTGGTAAGCATACCCATGCTGGTTGCCTCTATCATGGGAGCAACCATCCTGAATCTGATTATTGCCATGAATCACCGCCCCGGACGCTACGCGGTGTAACGTCTTAGGACTATCGGCATTATCACTACGCGAGATATCGACTAATCCAGGAGTATGTGACTGTGTTTCAACATGTTGACGCCTATGCGGGCGATCCCATTCTGTCGCTGATGGAACAATTTAAACAGGACCCCCGAGCCGATAAAGTCAACCTCAGCATCGGGCTGTACTACGACGAGCACGCGGTGATCCCCCAGTTGAAAGCGGTCAGCGCCGCACAGGCTCAACTGACGGATCAGTTCAAACATGCGAGCAGCTACCTGCCGATGGAAGGATTGGCGTCTTATCGCAGCGCGATTCAGCGGCTGCTGTTTGGCGATCACCACCCCGCGCTGAGCGCCGGGCGCATCGCCACGATCCAGACTGTAGGCGGCTCAGGCGCGCTGAAAGTCGGCGCCGATTTTCTGAAGCGCTATTTTCCTGATTCTGAAGTCTGGGTCAGCGACCCGACCTGGGAAAACCATATCGCCATCTTCTCCGGCGCTGGCTTCCAGGTTCATACCTACCTTACTTCGACAACGACAGCCGCGGCGTGAACTTCCAGGGCATGCTCGACGCGCTGAAACAGCTGCCAGCACAAAGCATCGTTCTGTTGCATCCCTGCTGCCACAATCCGACCGGCGCGGATTTGACCCATGCGCAATGGGATCAAATGATTGAAGTGCTGCTGTCACGCAAGCTGATCCCTTTCCTGGATATCGCCTATCAGGGATTTGGCGCTGGCATGGACGACGATGCTTACGCCATCCGCGCCATCGCGGGCTCCGGCTTGCCTGCGCTGGTGAGCAATTCGTTTTCGAAAATTTTCTCGCTATACAGCGAACGCGTCGGCGGGCTGTCCGTCATTTGTGAAGACCGTCAGGCCGCAGAGCGCGTATTGGGTCAGTTGAAAGCCACGGTGCGCCGCAACTACTCCAGCCCGCCGAACTTCGGCGGACAGCTGGTTTCTCACGTGCTCAACGATGAAACGCTGAACGCCGAATGGCATGCCGAGGTGACGGCGATGCGTCAACGTATCTCGGAGATGCGTCAAACGTTGGTGGATGCGCTGAAGCAAGCCCTGCCCGATCGTAATTTCGACTACCTGCTGACGCAACGTGGAATGTTCAGCTACACGGGTTTTAGCCCTGAACAAGTGGATCGGCTGCGCGAGGAGTTCGGCGTTTACCTCATCGCCAGCGGTCGCGTTTGTATGGCCGGACTTAATCACAGCAATGTACAAAGGGTTGCCGCGGCATTCGCCGCCGTGCAATAACATCGTTTGCTCATACTGCCTGCCGGCATCAAACGGCAGGCTTTTTTTTGGGCTTTTTTTGAGATTTGTTCAGGCGGGACGACGGCCGCCGAAGTTCAGCGACCGCCGGAGGGACATGCAGATATCCGCCGAGGCGGATATCTGGGGCCGACGGCAATGCGCCGCCAGCCGTGACGTTTTAGAACGACGTCCAGTCTTCAGAGCTGGCGGCAGCCGTCGCTGGCAGCGTTTTTTCCTGCTTAACCGCTTTCGCTACGGGCAGCGCGCTCGCCGCGGACGCCTGTGGCTGCTGACGGCCGCTTGTGGCGACAAAGCTGTGGCTCAATTTGAAGGTGCTCACCGCATCGGTCAGCATCGTCGCCTGCGACTGCAGAGACAGCGCCGCCGAGGCGGACTCTTCCACCAGCGCGGCGTTCTGCTGCGTTGTGGAGTCAATCTGGCCGACCGCGATGTTGATCTGGTTGATGCCATCGCTCTGCTCGCCGCTGGCCTGAGAGATTTCGCTGATGATCTCGTTCACGTCCTGCACATGCGTGGTCAGGCTGGACATGTTGTCTTCTGCGGAGTCCACAAGCTGCATGCCTTCCTGGATTTTGCTGACGGAGTCGTCGATCAGTTCTTTGATCTCTTTCGCCGCCGTGGCACTGCGTTGCGCCAGAGAACGAACTTCACCCGCAACCACCGCAAAACCTCTGCCCTGCTCGCCGGCACGCGCCGCTTCCACCGCCGCGTTCAGCGCCAGAATGTTGGTCTGGAAGGCAATACCGTCGATCACACCGATGATTTCCGCCATACGCTGGGACGAGTCGCGAATACCGCGCATTTTGTGCGTCACAGACAGCATAACGTCGCTGCTCTGCTTCGCCGCGGTAGAAGCCTGATCGGCAATACTGGTCGCATGGCGGGTATTTTCTGCGGTATTGGTGATGGTCGACGTCAGCTCTTCCATAGAAGACGCCGTCTGTTCCAGAGAGCTCGCCTGCTCTTCCGTACGTGCGGACAGATCCTGGTTGCCGGCCGCAATCTGTGACGCCGCAGAGGAGATACTTTCCGCGCCGTCGCGCACCTGACCGACAATCTGGCTTAGGCTGACGTTCATGTGTTCCAACGAACGCAGCAGTTGGCCCATTTCATCTTTGCCTGAAGACGGCACTTCAGAGGTCAGATCGCCTTTGGCCACGCTTTCGGCCAGATCCAGCGCCTGACGGATGGGATAAGTAATGCTGCCGGTCAACACCCGGGCAATCACGACCACTAACACCACGCAGGAGGCCAAAATACCCAGCAGCAACCAACGCGTGAAGTTATAGGTGTCTTCCATTTGGTGCATCGTGTTGCCCATGGCATCGTCCTGATGGTCGATGAGCGAGGCCACGGCTGCGCGGTACTGGCTTTGAATAACATCCAGATGGGTATTGAATTCAATGGTCGCCCCCGCCGTATCGCCCGCTTTGATTCGGTCGATGATATTTCTTCCCGAGATCAGGAATTCGCCGCGGATCGCATGGATGTTATCCATAATGCGCTTGGAACCCTCATCGTTCAGCTGTTCGGCGTTTTTGTCGATATCCTGCATCAACGCGGTGATTTTCTTCGCCTGATCGGCAATCTCGTTCATGACGACGCGACTTTTTTCTTCATCCTGCACCAGAAGGAGTTTCTGATACGCGAGGACAACGGCGTTGACGTTATCAATCAAGTTATTCGATTGTACCGTCTGCGGATAAATATCCGTTACGATGCCGCGCGCATCTTCGTGAAAGTCCGACAGTCTGGAAATAGAGACGAAACTGACGATGCAAATCATTAACACTAAAACGGCAAATCCGGCGGCAAGCCGATAGCCTATTTTCCAATCAGATAAACGCATAATCTTGTTCCCTTTTTTATACAAAAATGAAAAACCATAACAGTAAAAACCAGAGTGAATATTTTCTGACTAAATAATCACTAACATGAATCACATTGCGCAGTGACAACATGAAAGACCGTGGGAGATGTCTATTTTCACAGCGCAAAATCAGCGCTCCTCACGAATGACGGAGAGTTAAGCGAGATGACGAAACGGGGAAAAAACAAAAAGCCTATCCCAGCAGGCGTTATTGACTCGGCGAGGCTGACACGGGCGACGCAGAAAAAACGTCTGGCATTTTGTGTCGACGACATCCGGTCAACCTGTGCGAGCACAATACTCATCCGACACGTAGGCGAAATACGTGGGATAACGAGTACTTTCTCAAACCACTGCGGCCAGAGAACTCGACCTATATGGGATAGGCTCTAAGCCCATTGACTGATGACCTGACGTTTATTCAACAGTGACGCCATGTAAAAACGGTGCGCCACGACAACGCACCGCCGACAGCATCTTTCATGCTAAATTTTCATGACCGCCATCAAGCAATGGGATAATTCCCCCGATATCGCGCTACCGACAAAACGGAAGAGAGCCGAATTAACCGTGCCGAATTTAAAACAGAGTGGAAAATACCAGAGGAAATTTTGGATAAATGACAACGATTATCGCCGCGTTAATTATCCCAATGACCTCCAACGAGCCCTGCCAACAACACAGTCGTGTGTGCTCTTCATCGGCCACAAATGCCACAACTTTACATATTAATCGCCATCTTTACACATAACCGCAAGCTCACTGCCTGCAAAGTCTACTATTTAGACAAAGGGCTATTACACAAAAACACCCAAAACCCATCACCACAATCGCATCATTTCTTATCATTTTGTCTCACCGCTGCAATCTGGGATGACGAAAAAAAGAGAAACCGGTTACCATTTAGATAATAAATTTTATTTAATGCCCCTCCTTATAATAAAAGACAAGATACTTTTTTTACTCCTATAAGAATTAATGACACCATCCATTCATAAATAATAAAAATTATTATTACCACTAACTTTTTGGATATTTTTTTGCTATTTTCACGTAATAAGTTTTAATTAGAAATAACACCAGAAACTCTAAACCCTATAAAAATAGTTCGCACGCTAACACAATGACTTTGTGATTACCTCCACCATGATAAAGTTTTAAAAACCGGTTGGAACTGGATGAAAATAAAGAAGATATTTCAGATCAATTTGCGGGGGCTAATTCTATCCATCTCAATAGCAAGCATGTTGGTCACACTGACAAATGGTTATCTCTCTATCTATAACGTCTATAAAGAGTTGTTCGCTAATCAGTTAGCCAAAATCAATATAGATTATTCCTCACGTCTGGCCGCGAGCGTGGAGAACGTATTATCTATTTCAAAAAAACAGATGACTTACAGCGCACGCTTCATCTCAAAATATTTTCCTGACACCAGCCAAATTCAGGAAGAGACCGATCGTATCTTTCAATTAAGCCAAAATTTTAATTCGGTCATTATCGTCGATAATAATAACAATCTGGTCGCGTTCTCCCCGGATAGTAATGTGCAGGAGGTCAATAAACTGGTCGCAGATACCAGCCTCTCTCCCCTCCAACCCGACAACGTCGCCGCCAGTCTCCCCTATAAAACCAACGAAAACGACTACGCGATCGCCTTGTCAGCGCCCATAGTCAGTGAACAAGGCGTACACCTGGGAGATATTCGCGGCGCCATTCATCTGACCAAATTGCGCATCATGGATGAATTCACACCGCTCAATAACGACAGATCAATGGTTTATATTATTGATAATGAAGGGAATACCATCTATCACTACAACAACAAAGTCCCGTTAGGCGAGCACATTAACGATCAACAATTGAAGAAAGCCACCGCCAGTCAGGACACCGGTTCTTTCATGATGCCCGACGAACAAAGCAATCTGGTATTGGCCGGCTTCGCCAAAGTGCATAAAACGGGTTGGACCGTCATCACCCTGCAATCCTCCGCCGTGACGGACAAAGCCTTGAATAACGTGATGTACAGCGTGCTGAAAGAAGCTACCCCGGTCGCCCTGCTGACACTGTTGGTCTTGATGATCTTCGCCGTCTTCATCGCCCGGCCGCTGCGCCAGCTGGCAATGACGGCTAGCCGAATGAGCGAACAGGGTGCAATCAGCCAGATTCGCGCGGTGCCCTCTTGGTATGTGGAAGCCGCTCAGCTCAAGGATGCGATTTTGCTTGGCACCATGATGCTGCATAAACGCATTGGTCGCCTCAGTTCGGAGGCGCATACCGATCCGCTGACGGGACTGTTAAACCGTCGGGGACTTCAGGAAGGGTTGGAAATGGTCATGCTGGAAAAGAAATCGGTGTCGGTCGTGGTGATTGATATTGATAACTTCAAGCAGGTCAACGACACCTATGGCCACGACATCGGCGACGAGGTTATCCGCCAGCTTGGCCAACAGATCCGCAGCAACGCCCGCAAGATGGATATTATGTGTCGAACCGGCGGAGAGGAGTTCTTGATGCTCTTGCCCGGGACAGATATCCATATCGCTTCCATCATCGCCGAACGCCTGCGTAAGAGCGTGGAGCGCATGATCTTCCCCATGTGCCGCCACGTGACCGTGTCGTTAGGCGTAACGTCCTTTACGCCGAAACAGTGTCCGCTAGACATGGCGGTCAAGACCGCCGACAACGCCTTATACAAGGCAAAAAATACCGGTAGGAATCGCGTGGTGGTGGAGTATATCGCTAGCGGAAGCATTGCCCCGCTCTAAAGAAGACGGCGGCCCTGCATGGCTATTCGCCCTGCAGCGTCAGCACCAGCGAACGACTCCCGCCGTGATTACGGTGTTCACACAGGTAAATGCCCTGCCATATCCCTATATTCAGGCTACCGTCGCTGACCGGTAACAGCACGCTGCTGCCCAGCAGGCTGGACTTGAGATGCGCGGGCATATCGTCGCTGCCTTCATCGCAGTGAAGGTAGTCATGCTCATTTTCCGGCACCAGTCGGTTGAAAGCGCTTTCAAAATCCTGACGCACCGTGGGATCGGCATTTTCATTCAGCGTTAACGCCGCGGAAGTGTGCTTGATGAACACCTGCAACAGCCCAATCCGCAGCTGTCTGATTTCAGGTATCGCCGCAAGGACGTCGCGGGTGATCAGATGAAAGCCGCGGCTTTTTGGCTTCAGAACGACGTCTCGTTGCATCCACATATGCAGCCTCTCTAGCATGGCAGACGGGTTCGTCCGTGCGGACGATTTCTCCACGCGGACGAACGGTTCAGACAACGCGCGTTTAGTCTCGCGCCAGTAGTGGTTTGAGGAAACGCGCGGTGTGCGAAGCTTTGCACTCCGCCACGGTTTCCGGCGTGCCGCTAACCAGTATTTCACCGCCGCCGCTGCCGCCTTCCGGTCCTAAATCCACAATCCAGTCGGCGGTTTTAATCACATCCAGATTATGCTCGATGACGACAATGGTATTGCCCTGATCGCGCAGCTGATGCAGTACCGCCAGCAGCTGTTGGATATCGGCGAAATGCAGCCCGGTGGTCGGTTCATCCAGAATGTACAGCGTTTGGCCTGTGCCGCGCTTGGACAGTTCACGCGCCAGCTTGACGCGTTGCGCCTCGCCGCCCGACAGCGTCGTGGCCGACTGGCCCAAACGGATGTAGGACAAGCCGACATCGATCAGCGTTTGCAACTTACGCGCCAGCGCCGGAATGGCGTCGAAGAATTCACGGGCGTCCTCAATCGTCATATCCAGCACTTCGTGAATGCTTTTGCCTTTGTATTTAATCTCCAGCGTTTCACGATTGTAGCGATGGCCCTTGCACTGATCGCACGGCACGTAAATATCCGGCAGGAAGTGCATCTCGACCTTGATGACGCCGTCGCCCTGGCACGCTTCGCAGCGGCCGCCCCGCACGTTAAAGCTGAAACGACCAGGGTTATAACCACGGGTACGTGATTCCGGCACGCCGGCGAACAGCTCACGAATCGGCGTGAACACGCCGGTGTACGTCGCCGGGTTGGAGCGCGGCGTACGCCGATCGGGCTTTGATCGATATCGATCACTTTGTCGAAGTGATCCAATCCCTGAATATCGCGATACGGCGCGGATTCAGCGATGGTGGCGCCATTCAACTGCCGCTGAGCCAGCGGGAACAGCGTATCGTTGATCAGCGTAGACTTGCCCGAACCGGACACCCCGGTGATGCAGGTAAACAATCCTACCGGCAGCGTCAGCGTCACATCTTTGAGGTTGTTGCCTTTGGCGCCGATCAATTTCAGTACCTTGGTGGGGTCGGCCGGTACGCGTTCAGCCGGCACCTCAATTTTTCGCTGACCGCTGAGGAACTGCCCGGTCAGGGATTCGGGAACGGCCATAATCTGGTCGACGGTGCCTTCGGCGATCACCTCGCCGCCATGCACCCCGGCGCCGGGACCGATATCAATCACGTGATCGGCGGCGCGGATCGCATCCTCATCATGCTCAACCACGATCACCGTATTGCCGAGGTCGCGCAGGTGGATCAACGTTTCCAACAGACGTTCGTTGTCCCGTTGATGCAGACCGATGGACGGCTCGTCCAGCACGTACATTACGCCGACCAGCCCCGCGCCAATCTGGCTCGCCAACCGGATACGCTGCGCCTCGCCGCCGGACAGCGTTTCCGCCGAGCGGGAAAGCGACAGATAATTCAGACCCACGTTCACCAGGAAGCGCAGCCGATCGCCGATTTCTTTCAACACTTTTTCGGCAATCTTCGCCCGCTGACCGCTCAGCTCAATATTCTGGAAAAAACTCAACGCCTGACCGATGCTCATGTCGGAAATGTGCGGCAGCGTGGTCTCGGCCACGTAGACGTGGCGAGCCTCTTCGCGCAGGCGGGTACCGTGGCAGCTGGCGCAGGAGCGGTTGCTGATAAACTTCGCCAGCTCTTCGCGCACCGCCGTTGATTCCGTTTCTTTATAGCGACGCTCCATATTGTGCAGCACCCCTTCGAACGGGTGTCGTCGCACCGAAGTATCGCCGCGGTCGTTAATGTATTTGAATTCGATGTTCTGTTTGCCGGAACCGTACAGCACGACCTTTTGAATGTCCGCGCTCAGGCTGTTGAACGGTGCGTCGACATCAAACTCGTAGTGTTCCGCCAGCGATCGCAACATCTGGAAGTAGTAAAAATTGCGGCGATCCCATCCGCGAATCGCCCCGCCCGCCAGAGAGAGTTCCTGGTTTTGGATGACGCGGGACGGATCGAAAAATTGTTGCACGCCTAACCCATCGCAAGTCGGGCACGCGCCGGCGGGGTTGTTGAAGGAGAACATGCGCGGTTCCATCTCATGCATGCTGTAGCCGCAGATTGGACAGGCAAAGTTGGCGGAGAACAGCAGTTCGGCCACACTGCTGTCATCCATGTCGGCAACGACGGCGCTGCCGCCGGACAGCTCCAGCGCGGTTTCGAACGACTCCGCCAACCGCTGGGCCAGATCGCTGCGGACCTTGAAGCGGTCAACGACGACCTCGATGGTGTGCTTCTTCTGCAGCTCCAGCTTCGGCGGATCGGACAGGTCGCACACCTCGCCGTCGATTCGGGCGCGGATGTAACCCTGCGTCGCCAGATTCTCCAGCGTTTTGGTATGCTCGCCCTTGCGATCTTTTACGATCGGCGCCAGCAGCATCAGCCGCTTGTCTTCCGGCTGCGCCAGCACGTTATCCACCATCTGACTCACGGTCTGCGCATCCAGCGGAACGTTGTGTTCCGGACAGCGCGGCTCACCGACGCGGGCATACAGCAGGCGCAGGTAGTCATGAATTTCAGTGATGGTGCCGACGGTCGAACGCGGGTTATGCGACGTCGACTTCTGTTCAATGGAAATAGCCGGCGACAACCCTTCGATATGATCGACGTCCGGTTTTTCCATCAGGGACAAAAACTGCCGGGCATACGCTGACAGAGATTCTACGTAACGTCGCTGCCCCTCGGCGTAGAGGGTGTCAAAAGCCAGCGATGACTTTCCGGATCCGGATAATCCCGTGACCACAATCAGCTTATCGCGAGGGATTATCAGATTGATATTCTTGAGATTATGAGTACGGGCACCACGAACTTCGATATTATCCATTCACATACTTCCCGTCATTGACGCTGTTTTGCATCCCTCACACAGAGAGAAATCCAGTACGAAACCAATGATTATGGCATAAATAAAACTGAATGGATAACCAGTGGTGGTTGTCAATTAACCGCGTAAAGGAAAAAATTATGCGGCGCGCATCGCGAGTATTATAAGGCGGTGTAGCATGCTAGAATTCATCGTTTAGACTATTTAAAAATTGATCCATCAGGAGACACCCACATGGCCAGCAGAGGCGTTAATAAAGTCATTCTTCTCGGGAATCTCGGACAAGACCCGGAAGTTCGTTACATGCCGAATGGCGGCGCAGTAGCCAACATTACCCTGGCCACGTCCGAAAGCTGGCGCGATAAGCAAACCGGCGAGCAGAAAGAAAAAACCGAGTGGCACCGCGTTGTGCTGTTCGGCAAACTGGCTGAAGTCGCCGGAGAATACCTGCGCAAGGGTTCTCAGGTTTATATCGAAGGCCAGCTGCAGACGCGTAAATGGCAGGATCAAAGCGGCACCGACCGTTACACGACGGAAGTCGTCGTCAATATCGGCGGCACCATGCAGATGCTCGGCGGCCGTTCAGGCGGCGGCGCACCGGCGGGCGCGCCTGCAGGCGGCAACAACCAGCAGCAGGGCGGCTGGGGTCAGCCTCAGCAGCCGCAGGCGAACAACCAGTTCAGTGGCGGCGGACAGGCAGCGCGCCCGCAGCAGAATACCGCTCCGGCAGCGCCGAACAATGAACCGCCGATGGATTTCGACGACGATATCCCGTTCTGATTTGAACCCGACTCATTCGTTAAAAAATCCACTAAAAAACCCGAGATATCGGGGTTTTTTAGTGCGTGGAGTTTAGAAAATCATTTACCAGTAGGCATCACCGAAAACACCTAGATGCCGCCTGACAGGCGATAAGAATACATATTCAGGCAAATGGACTCCGCGCCTCTTGCGTTGGCCTCCTCCACCACAATCAATACTATCGGTCATTTGACCTGAATGTGAAACAGCCAGCAGAATATCTCCCGGCAACTTTAGCGATGCGCTCATTAGCTATTTATGGCTGCCGCTGATCGCATAAGGAAATACACCCAATTTTAGTGGCTTGTGATTGAAATCCCCATAGACGACGCCAAAACCCCCACAGCCCGCGAGAATGATTTTCGCCCCTTACGGGGAAGGTAATCGGCAGCGGTGCAAGGGATTCTATGACACGACAGCTTATCGCTTCCAAACTGTCTTATAGGAAAAAAATAGAATTGAATGATGTGATCTCAATGACTTTATTAGTATAAAGATCCGCGTCATGTATAACGGGAATTTCGATAATCTCTTCCAAATTAACCTCTTTCTTAGCAATACTCATTTTAAGATCGTGAAATATGGTAAACCCGGTGATTTATAAACATTGGTAATACCGGCAACGCTGCCATTCAGGTCGCGGGAAATATCAGAAATAGACATCGTCGCCAGGATATCATCGATAAATAAGGCAATCGCTCTTTCTTTTCCAATTCCGGGATAAATGTTTGAGAAAATAAAAAATCACGAAAACCAGGACTGCCTAAAAATCTACCATGGGCTATATCGGCCTGACCATATTCATGATCGGCGATGACGTCGAGCAAGCCTGGGGGCTGCCCTTTTATGCCGTACGCGGTATCGGTTATCTCCTATTCGCCTACTCCTTCCTTATGTGGAAAAACGACAATACGCCCGGCCATCGACGCACTGCTTTACTTTTCGCTCGGCGCCGGCGGCGTATTAGGCATCTATGCAGGATTGTATATTCTGAGTGCTGTACTGACGCCCTTCCTGAAAACGCCGGATGAGCTTGCTCTCCGCTCGGCAATGAAAAACAAAGCAGCCTGATGCTGACTTATTTATGTGCCTCTGAGGTGTCTGAGTCATCTTCAGGCACCTTTTATTTTTGATAGACCAACTCATTCCTTCGAAAAAATCAGTATATCAACCGTAACAATTCCGCTGATATAACTATTTTAGCCACTGATGAACACTTGATTAATATATCAATCATTAACTTCATAATAAATGAATACTAAAAAGCCCAACATGTATATCTCAAAAAGAACTAAAAAATAACCGTATCACCTCAAAAAACCGCTTATATTTCACATTAAAATAAAAAATAAATAATCAAAATCCTTTAACTATCCCAATCAACTCACTGAAATTGTTGAGATTATATCTTTTATCTGCTTCCACTTATTAAGCGCATCAGCAATAAATTGGTCTTTTCCATTGAAGAACCGTTTATCTTTGCCCATAATTCAATGGCAGTTAAACAGCACAATGAAAAAATCGAAAAAAAGCATATCGATCGGTGAAAAATATTCGTGCATTAATGTCGATGGGAATAATCTCATTATATAACCCATATTCAACATGTAATGCCCTCATATCAAACTTGGTTTTATTTTTTGGAAACGAGATCAAAAAAGGTCAGTTAATTTACTAAAAATAGACAGAAAGGTTATTCATGCATCACAAAAATGACGATATGAGATATGTATATCACATCAATAATGTCGCAATTAACTTTAATAGAACGAGACAAAAAACAATTTTAAGAAGTGGTCTTTTAACGCGCAAACAAAGCCATGAAACTCAATAAATGAGCGATACATCCAGTTATTCATGGAAACTTTGGAATAACTTGATTATCCACAGTAAGATCGTCTTTACTCGAATAATTGATTTTTTATTATTTTATTTAACACCGACTCATTATATACGCCAGAACCCCTATTCGTGAACGAAATGGAATCGATGAAAGAAACCGGTTAACAACGACAATGGGTGTTAACAGGTCATATTTATTTTAGGTATAAAACAAGGAGCATGTTTATGAAAAAGACAGTGGGTTTTGCCTCTATTGCCATGGCGGTGATCATGGCGAACGGCGGCGCGTTAGCGGCGTCATCCTCTGGCGATAATGCCAAACTTTTTCTACCGAGCGGCATCGATTATGTCTACAACAATACTTGGGGAAAAAGCGCAGTGCCTAACGGGCAGCAAGCCATTTATGTCAACAGCGCGACGGATATGGGATGGTCGTGGTCATGGCCCAGCGACGTCAACTCGGTGAAAGGCTACCCCTCCATCGTTCATGGTTGGCACTGGACCACGGGATACGGGACCAATACCGGACTGCCGGTTCGCCTGTCCGAAAACAAAAACATTAATACTACCGCGGCCTGGTCCTTTTCCAATGCAACGGGCACGTACAATGTCTCTTACGATATCTGGTTCCACTCAGACAACAATGCAAACTGGTGGTCGACCCCGACAGATGAGCTGATGATCTGGATGAACAGCACCAATGCCTCACCGGCCGGTAGTTATGTGAATACCGTCACCATCGGCGGCATTCCTTGGGATGTCTACAAAGGCACGGTCAGCAGCTGGAACGTCTATTCTTTTGTCATCAAAAGTAATCAGACTTCCGCAAATCTCAATATCAAAAATTTCACGGACTATCTGGTCAAATCGACACAGTGGATGAGCAACACCAAGTACATCAGCAGTATCGAATTCGGCACCGAAGTGTATAAAGGCTCGGGTACCTTTAAAGTCTCCAAATGGAGCGTAAACATCAAGTAATCCCCCAGCCGGCGAGTCGGGCGGAAACGTCGATGCTGACCCTCAGGTCATCGTCTCCCCTCGGTCGTCGGCTTGTCCCCTTTATTCGAAAAAAACATCAAGTGACTGATAATTAACATATTTTTATTATGTTGCAAAAAGTGCTACCCTTAATATCGAATAAATTATCTCCAATGGAGTAAGGAAAGGGTTTGGCTATATCAACGACAGATTCCTCTAACTGGCTTCATCTGGGTGCAAGTGCGTTCTTTCGATCGCATCAGGCCTGGTACCTTAACCAGCTGCGAAAGCAGGGCAACAAGCGATGGCACATGGCGCTATCCAACATCCGCAATAGCTCAACGCAAAAAACGCTTCAGCAGCTCAAATCTCAGAACGGTCTCTACACGCTGGAAACCATTTCCCCTGACGGCGAACATACCTACGAGACCATAGACGCAGTCGATCAAATCATTCTTTGGGATAGCCAATTGGCCTCCACGGTGGCTGTAGGCGCCGCTCCCGAGACAAAAATTATTTCTTTCACCGTTACCGAGGGAGGTTACTTCCTGGACGACGATGGCCACCTCGATCTGACGCACCCCGCGGTGCAGGCCGATCTTCGCGATGAAGGTGAAATAAATACTTTATATGGCGCATTGACGCTGATTTTGACCGCCCGTCAACAACAGCAAAGCGGACCGGTGACTTTACTGTGCTGCGACAACCTGCTGCAAAATGGCGATAGCTTCTCGCAGGGGCTGCGTGAATTTCTGGTCGCCAAGGAACGGCAGGATCTGGTTGAGTGGATGGAAGACAACACCTCCGCCCCCAACAGCATGGTCGACCGGATTACGCCGAAATTTGACGAAGCGCTCTATGCCCGTCTGGAAAAACAGGGCATCACCGACGATGCGGCTCCGCTTTCCGCCGAACGTTTCGCTCGCTGGGTGATCGAAGATCATTTCGTGAGCGAACGTCCGCCGCTGGAAGAAGTCGGCGTCGAATTCGTCGAGGACGTCACGACGGTCGAAGAGGCGAAAATCCGCCTGCTGAACGCCAGCCACAGCGGCATCGCCTGGGCCGGCGCTTTGCTGGACAAACGCTACATCGATGAAAGTCTGACGCCGCAGATCACGTCATGGATACGAGACTACGTGATCCAGGACGTGCTGCCCGCGCTTCGCAGCCGCGGCATCACTCACGTACAGGAAGAGGAGTGCGAAAGCGTACTGGCGCGTTTCGGCAACCGCGGCGTCCGTGACACCGTGGCCCGCGTCTCTTCGGATAGCATCGCTAAACTGCATGGATTTATCGTGCCGACGTTGAAAGACCGCTATCACCAGAATGAAATCCCGCGAGCGACGCTACGCTTGCCCGCGCTGTTTTTCCTCTTTATGCAGCAGCATCATGCTGGCGAACTGCCCTTCAGCTATGAAGATCGCGCCATCGACAGCGTCGACTTTGACGCCATTTTCTCATCCGCAGATCCGCTGACCGCGTTCTCGCAACACCCCGCGCTGTTTGGTTCATTACGCCGTCATGAAGCATTAGCTGACCACCTGGGCTCCGCCGTAGAAGAAGTTCGCGTGGTGCTGCAGCCGGTGAGTGAAGGAGCATAATATGAAGAAGAACATCACGATTGTGACCGGAACAATGGTGGCGGCCGCTGCCGCGATTGCCATACTTTATCGCTGGCCGATGGCGCTCGGGGCGCTGGCCGCTTGGGTCACCACTGGCTCTTTTTTCCTGCAAGTGCTGCACATCATTCGCAATAAAGACACGACCGGTATCTCCCTTGGGATGTATGCCGCTCTGTTCTTCGGGGTGACGTCGTGGACCGCGTACGGCTTCAACGTACAGGACATTCCTGTCATGACGGCTAACGGCATTACCGCCGTGTTGGCGTTGGTGGTGATCGTTCTGAAGCTTTATCATGAACGTGAAATCAAGCCCTCACGCCGCCGCACCATCAAGGTGACGCCGATGCCATCGCGTCGCCGTATGCCGGTCGCCGACCCGCTGAACAAGCAGCTGTAATCCTCCGAACACCCCGCACGGCGTCCTTATAAACAAGTCAGGCCCGCGTCTCTCCAGAGCGCGGGCCTGACTTGTTTATGACGAGTGTTGCCACGCTCAACATGGGCTCAAGACTTTCTGAAAAACTTTTTTACGTCTAAAACGCCTCGCGCTAAGTTTGTTATGTTATAACATAGTCAAACTCAAGGGAGAGAACATGCACAGCCTTTATTCCTTTTCCACACTGACCCGCTCCGTCATCGCCGCTCTGGTGCTGACCCTGCTGTGGGGACTGATTTCCTGGGCGGTCACACTCGCATGATCGCGTTACATCACCTCACCTACGGGTATCACCGGCATGCGCCGTTGGGGACGATTAACGGCAGCTTCGAGCCCGGTTCGCTTACCGCCATCATCGGTCCTAACGGTAGCGGAAAATCCACGCTGTTAAAAACGCTGGCCGGGTTAATGCCGCCGCTGTCCGGTTGCGTCTGCATCGCGCCGGACGTCACGCGGCCGATAGGCTATTTACCGCAGCTGTCCGAGTTTGACCGTCAATTTCCCCTCAGCGTCGGCGATCTGGTGCTGATGGGCTGCGTACCGGACAGCGGCCTGTTTGGACGCCTGACGCCCGCGCTGCGCCAGCAAGCCCGGGCGGCGTTGGACACGGTAGGGATGAGCGACGTCGAACACGTCCACATTGGTCAGCTATCCGGCGGTCAACTCCAACGCGTTCTGTTCGCCCGGCTTCTGGCGATGCGCTCCCCGATTATTTTGCTCGACGAGCCGTTCACCGGTATCGATGCCGAAACGGTCCGCATGCTCTGGCAGGTCATCCGGCAACTCCACGAAGAAGGGCGTACCCTGCTGGCGGTGTTGCACGATCTGGAACAGGTGGAGCAGCACTTTCCCCGCGTCGTCATGCTGAACGAAGACGGTCCCCGCTGGGGCGACTGCCATGAACTGCTGTCGCCAGCGCCCTCGTCCATTCCCCCGCTGAGGAGAGTGCAGTGACCTTCATTCATCTGCTCACCCAGCCGTTCGCCGACTTCGGGTTTATGCGTCGGGCGTTGGTCGGCTGTTTTGCATTGACGCTCGGGGCCGCGCCGCTGGGCTGTTTTCTGCTGCTGCGTCGAATGAGCCTGATCGGCGATGCCCTTTCCCATGCCGTCCTGCCGGGCGTCGCCATCGGCTATCTCATCTCCGGCATGTCGCTGGTCGCGATGGGAATCGGCGGCTTCGTCGCCGGGCTGGCCGTTGCCATGATGTCCGGACTGGTCAGCCGCCGCACCGAACTGAAGGAGGATGCCAGCTTCGCCGGTTTTTACCTCGGATCACTGGCGCTCGGCGTCACGCTGGTTTCGCTACGCGGCTCCAGCGTCGACCTGCTGCATGTATTGTTCGGATCGATTCTGGCCATCGACGCTCCCGCGCTGCTGACCATCGGCGTCATTACTTCCGCGTCGGTGCTGATACTAGCGGTGATCTACCGCGCTCTGGTGATGGAGTCGTTCGACGTCACCTTCATGCGCATGCTGTCGGGACGCGCCCGCGCCGCCATTCACGGTCTGTTTTTATCGCTGGTGGTCCTTAATCTGGTGGCGGGATTCCAACTGCTCGGCACGCTGATGGCGGTCGGTATGATGATGCTCCCCGCCGCCTGCGCACGCTTCTGGACTCAACGTCTCAGCATGATGCTAGCGTTGTCAGTCGCTATCGGCTGCATCGCCAGCCTGATTGGGCTGCTGTGGTCGTATTACGCCGATTTGCCCGCCGGGCCAGCGGTGATTCTGACCGCCACCCTCCTCTTCTGTATTTCCGTATTTTTTGGCTCTAACGGCGGCATGTTACGCACGCGCCGTTGATGATTGCGTCACACACTGAGGGAAAAAAATTGAAACGTTCTACTTTACTACTCCTGCTGTCCGGCTTTCTGATGAGTCCGTTAGCGATGGCGAAAGATCTCGGCGTCGTCGCCAGCTTTTCCGTACTCGGGGATATGGTCAATCAGATTGGCGGCGAGCACGTCCACGTCACCAATTTGGTCGGGCCGAATGGCGACCCGCATGAATTCGAACCATCGCCGAAAGACAGCAAAACGCTGGCGAAAGCGGATCTGGTCTTCGTTAGCGGATTGGGGCTGGAAGGCTGGCTCGACCGGCTGATCGCCGCTTCGGGCTATAAGGGAGAGGTGGTTACCGCCTCAACGGGCGTCACGCCGTTAACCCTGGTCGAAGACGGCAAAACCGCCACGGATCCTCATGCCTGGAACAGCATGGCGAATGGGGTCATTTATGCGCGCAATATTCTGGAGGCGCTGATCAAGCCGATCCGGAGAATGCGCAGGACTATCGCCAGCGCGGCGAGCGTTATATCCAGCAGTTGCAACAGCTGGACGACAGCGCCAGAAAGACCTTCGCCGCCATCCCGCAGGATAAACGCAGGGTGCTGACCAGCCACGACGCCTTTGGTTATTTCGCCGCCGCCTATGGCGTGAAATTCCTGGCGCCGCTAGGTTATTCCACCGAGTCGGAAGCCAGCAGCAAAGGCGTGGCTGAACTGATCACCCAGATCAAGCAAACGCACGTGAAGAGCTACTTTATCGAAAACCAGACCGATCCCCGTCTGGTGAAACAGATCGCCAATGCCAGCGGCGCGGAGCCGGGAGGCGAACTGTATCCGGAAGCCCTGACGGACGCCACGGGTCCGGCAGCCACCTACACGGCGGCATTCAGCCATAACGTCGCCGCGATGGCGGCCAGTATGCGTTAACGTACGCGAAGGGAGGGAGCGCTCAGACAGGCTCCCTGCTTATGGGGAAGGCGAAACCCGCGTTTACCGCGTTTGTATAAACTGCCGGTATTTCGAAAGCAGCGCGAGGAAATCCTCCAGACCGCACAGAGACAGACTTTCCTCATCGTAGTAGCTCATCCCTTCTTCCATCTCGTCGCAGGTTAAAGAGAGCTGATTGGCGCGGATGATGACCTCTTCTTCATCCAACAACAGGGAGTATTCGTGCCCCTGCAACTGCCACTGACGTTCGCTGCCGAGCACCGAACGCGCGCCGGCTTCCACCTCATCCAGCACCGCCAACTGACCGTTAACTTCTTCATTGAGCCAATGCCCTACGGCCTCATGCCCCATCGACATGCGCACGATGACCACGCCGGTGACATCACGCAAAAATTCATAGTCCATCCCGTCGCTCCTGTGAATAAGCCGGTTATCAGTGTCATCATCGTGATGTGAGGCAGATGTCCTTCGCCGTTCGAGAGACCGACGGTATTCAGCCCTCGTCGTCTTACCGACAAGGCTTATGTCAGAGACACTCCACGCGTTATATCTTCTCTGGCTGCACCGCCCATCATGATAAAGGGGGCCAGAGGCCCCCTTATGCGACGCGCACTATAGCGCTTAGCTTGCGATTTTACATCCGTGAATTACACGGCGCTTTGGAAGATCACGCCATCCGCTTTTTCCGTGTACTGAGACAGCCGGTCAAAGTTGAGATAGCGATAGGTATCGAGCGCCGTTTTGTCGACCTGCGCCATATAAGTCAGGTACTCCTCCGGCGTCGGTAAACGTCCCAGCAAAGCAGCGATCGCCGCCATTTCAGCGGAGGCCAGATAAACGTTGGCGCCGTCGCCCAAGCGATTCGGGAAGTTACGCGTGGAAGTCGATACCACGGTCGCGCCATCCGCCACGCGGGCCTGATTACCCATACACAGCGAACATCCCGGAATTTCCACCCTCGCGCCACTTTTCCCAAAGACGCTGTAATAGCCCTCTTCGGTCAGCTGAGCCGCATCCATTTTAGTGGGCGGCGCCATCCACAGGCGCGTCGGCAGCTGGCCTTTATGCTGCTCCAGCAGCTTACCGGCGGCGCGGAAGTGCCCGATGTTGGTCATACAGGAACCGATGAACACCTCATCGATTTGGCTGTTAGCCACGGATGACAACAGACGAGCATCGTCCGGATCGTTAGGCGCGCACAGGATCGGCTCGGTCACATCGGCCAGATCGATCTCGATCACGGCGGCGTACTCGGCATCTTTATCCGCTTCCAGCAGCTGCGGATCCGCCAGCCATTTCTCCATCCCCTGAACGCGACGTTCCAGCGTACGGCGATCGCCATAACCTTCCGAGATCATCCATTTCAGCAGCACGATGTTGGAGTTGAGATACTCCACGATCGGCGCCTGATCCAGCTTGATGGTGCAACCTGCCGCCGAACGTTCCGCCGAGGCGTCCGCCAGTTCGAACGCCTGCTCCACTTTCAGCTCCGGCAGCCCCTCGATCTCCAGAATCCGGCCGGAGAAAATGTTCTTTTTGCCTTTCTTCTCCACGGTCAGCAGCCCCTGCTGAATCGCGTAATACGGAATGGCGTGGACCAAATCGCGCAGTGTAATGCCCGGCTGCATCTTGCCCTTGAAGCGCACCAGCACGGACTCCGGCATATCCAGCGGCATCACGCCCGTCGCAGCGGCGAACGCCACCAAACCGGAGCCTGCCGGGAACGAAATCCCAATCGGGAAACGGGTATGGGAGTCACCGCCAGTGCCGACCGTGTCCGGCAGCAACATGCGGTTAAGCCAGGAGTGAATAATGCCGTCGCCGGGACGCAGCGAAACGCCGCCGCGGTTCATGATGAAGTCTGGCAGCGAATGGTGGGTCTGCACATCCACGGGTTTCGGGTAAGCGGCGGTGTGGCAGAATGACTGCATCACCAAATCGGCGGAGAAGCCGAGGCAGGCCAGATCCTTCAGTTCATCGCGCGT